>JAQWRV010000035.1 GCA_029243545.1 Rhodospirillaceae bacterium | reverse complement strand
TTGGTGAGCCCAGCAGGACTTGAACCTGCGACCCGCTGATTAAAAGTCAGCTGCTCTACCACCTGAGCTATGGGCTCTTTTGTAGCACGGAGACATAATTTCCGGGCTGAAGTGCGCCGCACAATAGGGATGGCCTCCTAGCCGGTCAACCCACGGACCAAGAACCTCTGGATCGTATTGATGCCGCTAATCAACGTCCGCCATGACCTGCATCTGCACAATACGGTCTGGATAGACCACAGTACCGTTTTGAGCCGGGTTGCCCTTACGGATTTGATCAACGAATTCCATACCTGCAACCACCTTGCCAAAGTATGTGTACTGGCGGTCCAAATGAGGAGAATCATCAAGTACTAGGTAGAATTGACTATTAGCTGAGTTAGGGGATGCCGCCCGAGCCATGGAAAGGGACCCGCGCACATGCTTTTCACTATTAAATTCAGCTTCCAAATTGGGCAGGTCAGACCCCCCTGACCCATCACCAACCGGGTCACCCGTTTGGGCCATGAATCCTGCAATGACTCGATGCCAGGTCAGGCCGTCATAAAATCCAGAGCGCGCTAGCTCTTTGAACCGATCAACGTGGTTGGGTGCAAGATCTGGTCTGAGTTGAATCACAACTCGCCCATATTCAAGATCCAGGTATATGGTGTTCTCTGGGTCGAGCTCTACAGGCTGACCATTTGCTATTGCTGTCATCGCGAGCAGGGCCCCCATCACCCATATCATTACTTTTCTCATGCCAAATACTCCGTATCCATTGAAGGTCCGGCCTGGCAGCCGGTTTACCCTTTCACGCCACAGTGCTCAAGAGTCTATTACGATTAGCGCCGTGAGTTGTATGCAGCTTCAATTTGTTTTGCCACGTGTTGGGGCACAAAATGAGCTACATCCCCACCAAACCGGGCAATTTCTTTAACAAAGCGAGAAGAAATAAACTGATTGCTTTCTGACGCCATAAGGAAGAGCGTTTCTACAGATTCATTCAACCGCGCGTTCATGCCAGCCATCTGAAATTCATACTCAAAATCTGAAACCGCGCGTAGGCCACGAATAATAACCCGGCCATCTATATCGTCCACAAAATCCATCAGCAATTTATCAAAAGGCACCACATCAACCGGTACATTAACGACGCCACTATCGAGAGCATCAATCTGGTCCCGGCACATTCGTACGCGCTGATCGATTGTGAATAATGGTTCTTTCCCAATGTTGACGGCGACGCCAACAATGAGCTTATCCACCACCTTAGTTGCACGGCTAATAATGTCGAGATGGCCATTGGTAATAGGGTCAAACGTGCCTGGATACACGCCGATGAGAAGTTGCGCTTGGGTATCAGCCATCATCTGACTCAGCCTCTACCCCAGGAGATCCATTTTCCGACTTGGGTTCAATTATTTCATCAACCGGGTCGCATGCCTCAACATCATCGGTTGCTTCTACTACTTCATCTTCCTGCGGTAAGTGAGCAACCGACGTGATGTGCTCATCTTCTGCAGTATCAAACAAAGTAACACCTTGTGTTGCACGGCCAGCAATACGTATATCGTGAACCGGGATACGAATGACTTTGCCGGCATCCGTGATCATCATTGCCTGATCATCTTCTTCAACGGGAAAAGCTGCAACAACGTTGCCATTCCGTTTTCCTGTCGCAATAGAAGTCACGCCCTGCCCGCCCCGTTTAGCAACGCGGTATTCGTAGGCAGATGTACGTTTACCATACCCTTTCAGGGTAACTGTAAGAATGAACTCTTCCTGTTCAGCCATCCGAATGAAAACGTCTTCTGGAATGCTGACGCTATTGCCAGTGCTATTGCTATCGCCATTTTCGTTCTCAGCTTCCGCGTCTTCATCATCGGCGCCACGCAAACGCCGCGATTCCTTGATGTAGGCATCACGTGTCTCGGTTTCGAATTCAACGTGGTGCAAAATAGTCATCGAAATAACTTGGTCATCTTTGGCTAGTTTAATCCCGCGCACGCCGACGGATGCTCTGCCGGCAAAGATTCGGACATCAGAAACCGGAAACCGTAAAGCTTTACCAGACCGTGTTGACAGCAATACATCATTGAACTCATCGCAAACGGAAACGCCGATGAGCTGATCGCCATCGACCAGTTTCATTGCAATTTTTCCGTTACGCATGATGTTGGTAAAATCAGAAAGTTTGTTACGCCTGACATTGCCCGATGTCGTCGAGAACATCACATTTAGATCAGCCCACGCTTCTTCATCCTCGGGCAACGGCATCACCGTAGAAATAGTTTCGCCTTGTGCCAACGGAAGAAGGTTCACCATGGACTTGCCACGGGACTGAGGCGTTCCTAATGGCAACCTGTAAACTTTAAGCGTGTACACCATCCCTTTGGTAGAAAAGAACAGCAGCGGTGTATGGGTGTTGACGACATAAAGAGACGTTACAAAATCTTCTTCTTTGGTCGACATACCGGCTCGGCCTTTGCCGCCACGCCGCTGGGCCCGATATGTCGATAAGGGTACGCGCTTAATGTAACCGGAATTTGTAACCGTACACACCATATCTTCGCGTTGGATGAGATCTTCAATATCCGTCTCGAATTCATCAGTTGAGATTTCGGTGCGCCTCGGCGTGGCGTATTCCTCTTTCATCTCAACCAGTTCGTCGCGCATAATTCCATAAAGACGTTCGCGCGAACGCAAGATGTCTAAGAAATCAACAATCTGATCGCCGATCTCTTTGAGTTCACTGTGAATCTTACTCCGCTCAAGCCCCGTCAAGCGGTGAAGGCGCAGATCGAGGATGGCTTTGGCTTGTTTCTCAGAAAGTTTGTAACTGCCCTCAACGACTTTGCGGTCCGGTTCGTCGATCAATTCGATTAGGGGCTCAACATCAGCCGCAGGCCACTCCCGCGCCATCAGTCCTTCTCGTGCCGTCTGAGGATCCGGCGCAGCACGGATTAAGGTGATTACTTCATCAAGGTTGGCAACCGCGATCGCCAAACCAACCAAAGTGTGTGCGCGGTCCCTGGCTTGACCCAACTCATAGACGGTGCGCCGGCGTATCACTTCCTCGCGGAAAGCAATAAACGCGGAAAGTATTTGCCTTAGATTGAGAAGTTCCGGCCGTCCGGCGTTGATCGCAAGCATATTCACGCCGAAGCTGGTCTGCAGCGACGTGAACCGGTAGAGCTGATTAAGTACCACATCAGCCTGGTGGTCCCGTTTAACTTCGATAACCACACGAACGCCGGAGCGGTCCGACTCATCGCGTAAATCAGAAATTCCTTCGATTTTCTTATCGCGAACCAGTGCGGCCATTTTCTCGATCATCGAGGCCTTGTTAACCTGGTACGGCACTTCCGTGACAACAATCGCTTCCCGGTCCTTCGCCATCTCTTCAATGTCGACGCGGGCGCGAATAACCACAGAGCCCCGGCCCGTCGCATAGGCCGAACGGCAACCGGTCTGACCTAAAATAATAGCGCCTGTTGGGAAATCCGGTCCTGGCACCAAGTCTATCAAGGTCGCATCGGGCGTATTGGGGTCATCAATCAACGCACAGCATGCGTCGATGACTTCACCCAAATTGTGAGGCGGAATATTGGTCGCCATACCGACGGCAATACCGCTGCCGCCGTTGACCAGGATGTTCGGAAAACGGGCCGGAAGAACTTTGGGCTCGAATACGGTTTCATCATAGTTCGGATGAAAATCGACTGTTTCTTTGTCGATGTCATCCAGAAGGCTATGGGCCGCCTTGGCAAGACGCGCTTCCGTATAACGCATCGCCGCCGGTGGATCACCGTCCATCGAGCCAAAATTACCCTGCCCGTCGATGAGTGGCAAACGCATAGAGAAATATTGCGCCATTCGAACCATGGCATCGTAAATCGCCTGGTCCCCATGGGGGTGATATTTACCCATGACATCACCGGTGATACGTGCCGATTTGCGATAGGGTTTATTGTATTCAAACCCGTTTTCTTTCATGGAATAAAGAATGCGGCGATGAACCGGCTTAAGACCGTCCCGTACATCTGGCAGCGCCCGGCTCACAATTACGCTCATGGCGTAATCCAGATAGGACCGCTTCATTTCTTCTTCGATTGTGACGGACGAAATATCGTACGCTGGTGGCTCTTGGGTCAGTTCACTCAACAGTTCTCTCGGGATCTATAGGGCTAACGTACGCGGACTATTTTGCTGCGGTGCACAAATACTAGATTTCTGCCGGAAATAGCACTGTGCGTATATTATCCTCAAAGGTGTTACGTTTTGATTTCACGACAAAAATCTATCAGAGAACCAACTAAAGACCAACTGCTGACGTGGCCAAGAATTCTCTTAATTTATGCCAGCATTTCGGCAGTGCAAAATAAGACAAAAGGGCCCGTTTTCAGGCACTTAGAAGACCTGATTCGATTGGCCACATTGCCCATAGAAAATGATGCACGTTGACTAGGGAGGCTTTCAGCCACGACGCCTTTCAAAAGCGCCAGAATCGGAGAATCCGGGCCTCTGAGGGCCTCCCGAAATAGAGCCTACTTAGAATGGTATTTCATCGTCCATGTCGCTGGGCGGGCCAGAATCCCATCCCCCGCCGCCGCCAGATGGTTCTGACAAGCCATGGTCTCCGCCGACCCCCTCGCTCCTGTTGTCGCCTCCGCCGCCACTGCGGCCATCGAGCATGGTAAGTTCTCCGCCAAAGCCCTGTAGGACCACTTCCGTACTATATTTCTCCTGACCAGACTGATCCTGCCATTTCCGGGTTTGCAATTGTCCAGACACGTATACTTTTGAACCCTTTTTAAGGTATCGCTCGGCAATATCGGCCAAATTCCCGAAGATCACGACCCGGTGCCATTCTGTCTTTTCTTTGCGCTCGCCAGTGTTCTTGTCTTTCCAGCTGTCCGAGGTCGCCAGACTAAGATTGGCAACCTTCGTTCCGCTCTGAGTGGTTCGGACTTCGGGGTCTCGTCCAAGATTTCCAATGAGAATGACTTTGTTTACGCTACCGGCCATGAGGCGCTCCTGAGATTCAGTGTTGCTCCAAGATAACCAGCAAAGCCCCGTTGGCAAGGAATATCAGGCGCTCTCTTGTCCTAAATCAAAGCGATGATTTTGTAATATGATACGAGTTGCCCGTCAGGGTCGCAGTGGTGTTCACTATAAGGTAACGCACACGCAGAAAACTGCTTTGGACTTAGCAAAAAGCTGAGCCATTAAACATAGTCAGGGATAGGCTAAATAATGGGTATAGCGTCTCCATCTCTGGAGGATGATAGCCACTGCGAGACGGAGATTGAGCTCAAGCTGACCACCTCGCCTGAAAACCTAATCAAATTGCTCAAAATAGTGAGCAACTCTTATGGGGTGAATCCCCAGAGCCGGGAGACAAAACGCATTTCTCGACTTTGTTGAGCATCCAGTTATCACTCGATTGTCAGAACGTTCCGCCTATAGTGAAGTGGCTTCTCAAGGGCTATCTATCTTTGATAGGCAAAAGGCCTATTCAGAACTCATCAGCGCTGATTGGGTTACATTGATCCGCTTTATTGAATGCCAAAGTTAAAGGCTGCTACTAACGACCGCTATCTTGCTAGATGTCGACTCCAAGTTTGTGGAGATACTTTCGCGACCGGCCGGGGTTTCTAACGGGCTGAGCATCGCGCTTGTATGAATGATCAGCGATGCAATCCATCATTAATATTTTACCAGCTACAGAGGCTTTAAACATATTTTTTTGGCCCGTGACTGGATCGCACTTCATATCCCGAACATATTTCTCATCAGCAACGTTGCTTGCTGTTATCTTAAACCAACGGTTCAACAGTTCCTTGTACTGATCGGGAAACATGAAGACAGAAATAAGAGGGTTAGGCTCAAACAAATGCTCTGCGGTTTGAATCTGCACCCCACCATAAAAGCACGGCATGTTGAGAAAGACGTTTCTCGAGATCATCACGCGTCCGCCGTCTTTGACCAATGATTTAATAGTCTGAAATGCGATATTCAAATCATGAAAAAGGTAGTCCACGCCAAAACAAAATACGCCATCGATGTCTCTGGAAAAAACATCACGGTCCACTTGCTCTAGGTTCTGGTTAAAAACACCAGCTGCGGGATATTGGGCCTGTAAAAGCTGAGCAATCTCACACACCGGTTCCAAGGCTGAAATGTTTGACTGCTCTATACCAAACCCCTCACAAAGATAGTGCACAAGCACACCTACGCCAGCGCCAATATCAAGATAGTGGTCGGAACCCTTAAGCGGCGATTGCGACTGATACCAATCCAGCGTGCCTTTAAGCCGGGGACCATGAGCTGCTATGCTTTCTGCACGGTCTTCACCCCAGGACTGGGTGCTGTAGACCGATTCCGTTAGCTTCCCATGAGATTCACCATCAAGTTTCTTGAAGACGACACCACATACAGAACAGAAATGGAATAGTGTTTTAGACGTTGATAGTTGAGGCTTGGCATCTCCGCTCGAACAATAAGGGCAGACTGGCATGCTAATCGAGGTCCAAAGGAAATAAATTGTGATGAACCTGTGTATCCTCCACGCATCATATTTGTCACCACCTATCTCTTCCTGCCAAAGAAAAAGGGCGCCGCAAGGGGCGCCCTTTCCCGAGAAATATTGTTGTGTGAGCTAGAAGCTATAGCTCATACGCACACCCACTTGGCGTTTGTTCGGCAGCGTCGCTTGCAACGCATTGGTCAGAATAAACGTGGTCGGTGGCGGGAAGAACGCCAAGTTCACGGTGGAAAAATCCACCGAATTAAACGCGATTTGCACGGTGTCATCATTAAAGACGTTGTTGGCATAGCCAACGAGGTCCCAATTCTCTCCCATCAAACCAAGGCGGAAATCCACCAGCGTGTAGCTCGGCAAAATGAGGATATTGTTTGAGGTTTCAAAGCGCTTCGATGACGCCGTCAGATCCGCTTCGATAAGCCAGTTAATATCGCTGGTCACTGGCGCAGAATAACCAGCCCCCAAGACCAACGAGTGTTTTGCCGTCCGCTCTAGCGCATTACCAGACCGGTCAAGGGCACAGGTTCTGCTATCCGGCACATTCGGATCAGGCGTAACGATGATGGTTTGCGTACAGTTACCAACTGCGGCAATCACCCCTACACCAGTAGCGTTTGTCACAAACTCATTGTACTGAGCATCAATGTAAGAATACCCGACAGACAAGTTCAGGCCATCTACTGGAGCCCAGGCCGCATCAACTTCCAGGCCTTTAACTTCCGCGGCTGACGCATTGACGGTCAGCGTCCCTGTTAGGCCATTATCACGCAGAATTTGTGAGCTGGTTTGCTTGCCAGAGAAATCTTCCAGGTAAGCTGCCGCGTTAATAATAAAACGGCCATCGGCCCAGGTCGACTTGCCACCGACTTCATAGACCCACATAGTTTCCCGATCGAACCCGAAGAGTTCCGGGTCAAAGCCCGCGGCACCGGCACCCACTGTACTCACCCCACTGGGCTTGGCGCCCTTAGCGACAGAGGCATAAAGAATCATGTCGTCATTGGGGACGTACTCGAGGGAGAACCGCGGTGTGAAGTAACTGTCACTGTCCGTGGCATCAATATTAGGCGTTGGTCCGGGGAAAGCGTTTGGCGGTCCACCGAGACCAAAGGTGTCAACGATGCGCGGTCCGGTCGGGCCTGATACGAACAACTCTTCATCCGTGTAACGGCCTTCTACATGGAAAGTAAATTGATCGGTCAGATCAAACTCGATCATACCAAACGCAGATTTATGCTCCGTATTCCTGATCCAGAGGTTTGGTGTATTTGAGGCTAGGATCGCTCCGAAAAACGGTCCGCAAGGCAAGAATGGTAGACCAGGGAACAACTGGTTATGAAGACAGGAGATGCTGAAGGAATCCTGTGAAACCTCTTCATCCCAATATAGTCCGCCGAACATCCAGCGGAATCTCTGGTCCTCGTCTGACTGTATACGCAGCTCTTGGCTAAACAACGTGTTGTCCGTCGCCACACTGAACATGGTACCTGAGGTTAGGGTGTTAAAGCTGCCACGACGCGTGTTCTCCATGCGCTGGAAGCCATCGGAACTGGCGTAATGGGTGATCGAAGTCAACGTGCCAAACCCAACATCCCAATCAAAGGTACCGGCAAGACGAAGAATCTCGCGTTCACTTCCCCGGAATTCTTCACCTGTCTCAGGATCTTCAGAAATTGTCACGCCAGGCAAATCTGAGGCGTTTGGCACGCGCCCAGTCCACGACGTAACGAACGGCACGGCCGGGCTGATAACGCCATTGCGATTAAACGGGGGAAAAGCCGGAGGGAATGCAGATGCCGGGACCGGCAGCAGCGTATTCGTTCCACCGAAGACTGTCGGCTGCTGTCCAACGTGATCATCAGTATATTCAGCCCGGCCTGTAAAAGTGAGGTCTTCAGTAAGGTTCATGATAGTCGACAATGCGAAACCAAAACCGTCGCTGTCTGCCAGGTCTTGGCCGGTTACCGTGTTGTCGTAAAAGCCGTCAAAGTTCCATACAGAGGCGTTGAGGCCGATAAACACTTTGTCTTTTGTCAACGGACCGTAAATACCGACGCGGCCTTCCACCTCAGATCTCTGCCCGATGGTGAGGGCAACTTTTGATTCCCACTCGTTGGTCGGCTTCTTGGTGATGTAGTTAATGGCACCGGCAAACGCGGAGCGACCATACAAGGCGCTCTGTGGCCCCTTAACCACTTCCACCCGTTCCATATCGAATAGGCGTGGGTTGATCAGTAGTGAACCGCCACCGGACTGCACCGACTCACTGGTGACATCAACGCCGTCCAGCAGAACCGCCACATTAGGGCGTCCACGGGTTGGGGAGAGACCGCGGATCACTATACGCACATCCTGTGGGAAGACCCCTTGGTCGACAATCACACCAGCGGTTAGGCGGGCGATGTCCTCGATACCTTTGAGGCCTTTTCGCTCCAGGTCATCAGCCGAGAAGGCAGTAATCACCAGTGGAATATCCTGCAGGGCTTCTGCGCGCTTACGGGTGGTGACTATAATTTCCTCGAGAGCCAATTGAGCGAAGGCCGGAGCAGCATCCGCCGCCACAATTAAGCCCATAACCACTAGTGACGTGCCAGCGTGCTTCAATATTTGGTAGGACATGAATCCCCTCTCCCCCGGAAATGCCTAAGATTAGCACCATACCATTAGGGTAATTAACTTTAATCTGAAACACATAGTACAAACTCAACCAACGCGTGGACAATCTTTATTATTATATAGCCTGCACCTCTCCATAGGAAATGTATCCATGCCGGTGTTTAGTTAGAAAGTTTTGCCAAACATCCGCACTTTTTCCCATCCCCAAACATGCCCAACACGTATATCAATAGTGCGCACTAGACACTCCTCTGGGCATTGGCGCGCAGCCCCCATAGATATAGAACATAAAAAGAACATACTTACCGTGATTGAACCGTGAACAAACAATCCAAAGCACAGGGCAAACCGTCTACAAGAAAACAGAGCGTGCCGGTTTCCCGGCAGACAGGCTTCGTTGATGTGCACCCGTTCATCAGCGTGCGCGGCGCCCGCGAGCACAATCTGCAGAACATCACCGTCGAACTCCCGCGCAATCAATTGGTGGTAATTACCGGTCTGTCCGGCTCTGGCAAGTCGTCCCTAGCCTTTGACACCATATATGCCGAAGGCCAGCGCCGTTATGTGGAGAGCCTCTCGGCCTACGCCCGCCAGTTCCTCGAGCTTATGCAAAAACCCGACGTGGACTCTATTGATGGCCTGTCACCCGCTATTTCCATCGAGCAGAAGACAACCAGCCGTAATCCGCGCTCCACCGTTGGAACAGTGACGGAAATCCATGACTACATGCGCCTGCTCTGGGCCCGCATCGGCATTCCCTACTCACCCGCCACCGGCCTGCCCATTGAAGCCCAGACAGTCACCCAAATGGTCGACCGGGTCATGGCCATGGGCAACGGCACCCGGCTCTATATCCTGGCCCCCATTGTGCGCGGCCGAAAAGGCGAATACCGCAAGGATTTAGCCGATTTACAGAAGACCGGCTTCCAGCGCGTCAAAGTAGATGGCACGCTATATGAGATCGACGAAGTCCCCGCCCTCAATAAGAAACTCAAGCACGATATTGAGGTGGTGGTCGACCGTGTGGTCGTTCGTGAAGACCTGCAAAGCCGCCTCGCCGACAGCCTGGAAACAGCCTTAGGTCTCACTGACGGCATCGCCTTCGCCGAAGATGCCGATACAGAAAAGCGCACCGTGTTCTCGGCCAAGTTCGCCTGCCCGGTCTCCGCCTTCACCATCGATGAAATCGAGCCCCGGCTGTTCTCCTTCAACAATCCCTTCGGCGCTTGCCCCAGGTGCGACGGCCTCGGCGTGCGCATGCACTTCGACCCCGATCTGGTGGTGCCCGACAAAACCAAAACCCTGGCCGGCGGCGCCATCCAGCCCTGGTCCAATGCCTCCCCACCCTCGCCCTATTACCTGCAGGCCCTGCGCGGCGTGGCCAATATCTACAAAGCCGCCCATCTTAATTCTGAGGTGGATACGCCCTGGAGCAAACTGCCCAAGAAAACCCGCCATGCCATCCTCTACGGCACAGGCGACAAAGAGATCCTGATTAAGTTCGGCGACGGCAAACGCAAGTTCGAGACCCGCAAGCCCTTTGAAGGGGTCATCAACAATCTGGCCCGGCGCTGGCGTGAGACGGATTCCGCCTGGGTCCGGGAGGAGCTATCCAAGTATCAGACCAGCCAGCAATGCGATGCCTGCGACGGCCACCGCCTTAAGCCTGAAGCCCTGGCCGTGAAAATTGCCGGCAAACATGTGAGCGCAGTGTCGGAACTTTCCATCGCCGATGCCCACGCCTGGTTCATTGCCCTAAACAAGAAGCTCTCCAAGAAAGAAACCGAGATCGCCCGACGCATCCTCCGGGAAATTGGAGAGCGCTTAGGATTCCTAAATAACGTGGGCCTGGAGTACCTCACCCTGGCGCGCAACTCGGGCACCCTCTCCGGCGGCGAAAGCCAGCGCATTCGCCTAGCCTCGCAAATCGGCTCCGGCCTCACCGGCGTGCTTTATGTGCTGGATGAACCTTCCATCGGCCTGCACCAGCGCGACAACGCCCGCCTGCTGCAGACCCTGCGCCGCCTGCGCGATATCGGCAACACGGTCATCGTCGTTGAACATGATGAAGACGCCATCCGCTCTGCCGACCATCTGGTTGATATGGGTCCCGGCGCAGGGGTGCACGGCGGCCATGTGGTTGCCGAGGGCACGCCCGCCACGGTGATGCAAAACAAGGACTCCCTCACCGCTGCCTACCTCACCGGCCTTAAAGAAATTCCCGTGCCCAAAACCAGGCGCGAGGGCAACGGCAAAGCCATCAAAGTCATGGGCGCGGAGGTCAACAACCTTAAGAAAGTCGACGCCGCCTTTCCGCTGGGTGTGTTTACCTGTGTCACCGGCGTCTCCGGCGGCGGCAAGTCATCGTTGGTGTTGGAGACCCTCTATAAGGCCCTGGCCAAGACCCTGCATGGGGCACGCGCCGTGCCGGGCCCCCACAAAAAGATCGACGGCCTAACCCACATCGACAAAATCGTCGATATCGACCAGAGCCCAATCGGCCGCACGCCGCGCTCCAACCCGGCCACCTACACCGGCGCCTTCACCCCCATCCGCGATTGGTTCGCTGAGCTGCCAGAGTCCAAGGCCCGCGGCTATAAGCCGGGGCGATTCTCCTTCAATGTGAAGGGCGGGCGTTGCGAGGCCTGCCAGGGGGACGGTGTCATCAAAATCGAGATGCCCTTCCTGCCCGACGTCTACGTTACCTGCGATGTGTGCAACGGGCGGCGCTACAACCGCGAAACCCTCGACATCAAGTTCAAGGGCAAGTCCGTTGCCGACATACTCGACATGACCGTGGAAGAGGCCGTCGGCTTCTTCAAGGCCGTGCCCGCCATCCGCGAAAAAATGCGCCTGCTGCAACAAGTGGGTCTGGACTACATCCACCTGGGCCAACAGGCCACCACCCTCTCCGGCGGAGAAGCCCAGCGCGTAAAGCTGGCGAAAGAACTTTCAAAACGCGCCACCGGGCGCACGCTCTACATTCTTGATGAACCTACCACCGGGCTGCACTTTGAAGACGTGCGTAAACTCCTCGACGTTCTCCACCACCTGGTTGATACGGGGAACACCATCATCGTCATTGAACATAATCTGGAAGTCATCAAAACCGCCGACCATATCATCGACATCGGCCCCGAAGGTGGCGCCGGCGGCGGCAAAATTATTGCAACGGGCACACCCGAGGCCGTGGCGAAAGTAAAGAAAAGTTATACCGGGCAGTATTTGAAAGGGTCTTTGGGAGGGAAGTGAACGGGGCCTTATACGAAAGATAAATGGCGTTTGGCCCGCCTGTGTTAAGGTTCGTCAAACGCCACTAAGGGCCAGCACATGTCCTCTTCCAACTCCTCTTTCGATCTCATAGTCATCGGCGCTGGTACGGCCGGTTTACCGGCTGCCATCTTCGCCGCCGAACGGGGGGCCAGCATCCTGCTGCTTGATGCCGCGCCCGAGATCGGTGGCACTTTGCACCTCAGTTCAGGGCAGATGAGTGCAGCCGGCACCCGCCTGCAAAAGAAAAAAGGCATTGAGGATTCCCCGGCCCTGCACCTGAACGACATCATGCGTATTTCCAAAGGCACGGCAGACCCCATGCTGGCCGGGCTCGCGGTCAACAACGCGGCGGACACCCTGGACTGGCTGGAAGACATCGGCTTCGCGCCTCTGCCAGCCCATCCGGTCAAAGGCCTGTTCCATGAACCCTACACGGTGGAGCGCTATGTGTGGGGCGAGCGCATGGGCAAGTCGATCCTCGCGGTCCTGCGCGCACCCTTCGAAGCGGCCGTGGAAAGCGGTGCAGTCACCCTCAAGCTCAACACCCGAGTTTCAAGCTTGGTGCAGAGTGAAGACGGAACTGTTACCGGTGTTGTCGCCTGCACGGACGCGGACACGGGCAGCGAGCCCGAAGAAACTTTTTCGGCTAAGGCAGTACTTATTGCCGCCGGCGGCTATATGGCTAACCGGGACATGTACAAACTGTATGCGGACCACCCCTGTTACGGCGATCATTCCTACCCCTTCAATGTTGGCGACGCTTTGACTCTGGGGTTATCCGCGGGCGGCATCACTCAAGGGGAAAACGGATACCTCACCAGCTTCGGCTCGATCATGCGCAGCTACGATGTGCCGAGCAAAGTCCGTTGCGCCCAAACCCATTGGCCGCACATCCGCATGCCCTGGGAGATTTACGTCAATGGCCACGGCCAGCGCTTCATGCGCGAAGACGAACCCAGCGTCGATGTGCGAGAACACGTCATTCAGGTGCAGCCCGATCTGCGCCATTGGATTGTGTTTGATGCCACCACCCTGGCTCAGGCTCCGGACCTAATTCCCGATTTCAGCGCCGATCAAATCAAAGCGGCAGCAGAAAACGACGAGCCCATGTTTTATGCGGCGGACAGCATCGCCACACTGGCCAATAAGGCCGGACTGCCCTCTAAGGCGCTCATGCAAACGGTGGCGGATTACAACGCAGGCCAGGCCAACGGGAAGGACTTTCTCGGGCGCAAGTATATGCCCCGCCACATTGCTGATGCGCCGTTTTATGCTATCCGTGCTCAAGCGACGACGGTCTCAAGCCATGTGGGCTTGGCGGTCAATGCGGAATTGCAAGTGGTGCGGGATGACGCCTCCGCCGTCCCCGGGCTTTACGCGGCGGGTGAAGCCCTCGGCCGTGGCGCTATTATGGGCAGCGGCATTTCTGGCGGCATGCTGGTCACCCCAGCGCTGACCTTCGGGCGCCTGTTTGGGCAGAGCCTGTTACCGTTGTAACGCGCCCACATAGCTAAACGGCAGACGCTACCGAGGCCCAACAGGGAATACCCAGAGATATTAGCCGCCCATGTGCTAAGTCTTGTCAAAGACCAATAGGACAAACTCACCCCCGCGATACGAATGAAACATATTAAAACCATAAAATCCCTTTCTGTTCTCGCTTGCCTCATCTTCCTTTCGGCGTGCGCGTCGAATACCGGCGACAACACCGCAACGCGCAACACCAGTGATAACCAGGGTGTCCTGGTCCTAGGCGGCACCGGGCAGTTGGGCAGCTATCACGTCAAGCAGCTGTCGGATGCTGGCGAGAGAGTGATAGTGCTGGCGCGGACGACGTCATCCTTCGAGCGCCTTGAAGGTAGCGACTACGAGGTCGTCGTGGGGGACCTGCGCAATGAGAGCGAGGTCATGGCCGCCGTCATGAAATCCAAACCCGCGGTCATTATCGACACCTCAAACTATCCCGGCATCCGCTTTGAAGATGGTGAAAGTTTCTACTGGCCGTCTATGCGCTATCAGATTGCCGCCGCCAGGGCCGCCGGTGTCACGCAAATAATCCGGCATAGCCCGCGTGGAGCGCGGCAGATGCTGACCCAGCCGCCGTCAGAGGGTATGCGCAGCGACCCCCTCATCATCAACTACATGCGCGATGGCGCCCGGGCCGAGTTGGCACTGGAACAGGCTGGCGTGGAAGGCAGCTTGGCCGCCACCATTATCTACAATCGCAACCTCCCGCCCGAGCCTGCCGATGCCACAGGCCGGGGCGAGTTACTGGAGGACCTGACGCTCGATGGTGGGATCACACGGTCCGATCTGGCCCGCCTCACCAACACCTGCATTCTCAATGAGAAGTGCTACGGCAGTATTTTCAACGCCGTTGATGCATACCTGCCACCACCCAACTTTGATGGAAGGACGCGGCCAAATGCACCAGCTAATCCCTAAGCCCTAAAGCTCCACCTCCACGCCGTAAGTCTCGCTGGCCTAAACAGG
>JAQWRV010000036.1 GCA_029243545.1 Rhodospirillaceae bacterium | reverse complement strand
CCGTAAAATCGCCACCGCCAGATTCCGCCAAAACCTTCGTGATCGCTGCCGTCAACGTCGTCTTACCATGATCAACGTGACCAATCGTTCCGATGTTGCAGTGCGGCTTATTGCGTTGAAACTTTTCCTTCGACATGGCTTAACCCTTTCTGCCTCTTTGTCTATCTGACACTTCTACCGATTAACCGGCGATCTTTGCCTTAATTTCGTCCGATACATTGTTCGGCACTTGCTCGTAGTGATCGAATTCCATCGTGAATTGCGCCCGCCCCTGACTCATGGAACGCAACGTATTCACGTAACCAAACATATTCGCGAGCGGAACCTGCGCATTAATGACACGTGCATTACCGCGTTGGTCCATACCACTTACGTTACCGCGCCGGCTATTCAGATCGCCGATGATATCGCCCATATATTCTTCGGCCGTCACCACTTCGACTTTCATCATCGGCTCAAGCAGCTTCGGACCTGCATGCGGCAGTCCCTCACGAACGGCAGCGCGCGCAGCGATTTCGAACGCCATAACCGAGGAGTCAACGTCGTGATATCCACCGTCGTACAACGTGGCCTTCACACCCGTCACGGGGAAACCGGCAATAACACCCGTCCCCAAAGCGGTACGCAGACCTTTTTCGACACCCGGAATATATTCCTTAGGCACGTTACCGCCGGTGACCTTGCTCACAAACTCAATACCCGTCCCTTCGTCCATAGGTGCGAAAATGATCTTCACCCGGGCGTACTGGCCGCTACCGCCAGATTGCTTCTTGTGGGTGTAATCACAGTCGTATTCTTTGGAGATGGTTTCGCGGTAGGCCACCTGCGGCGCACCTACATTGGCTTCGACTTTAAATTCCCGCTTCATGCGGTCGACCAAAATTTCTAAGTGAAGTTCACCCATACCTTTGATGATGGTTTGGCCACTATCATGATCAGTCGCAACACGGAATGACGGGTCTTCAGCCGCAAGACGGGCTAGGGCCACGCCCATTTTCTCGACATCAACTTTGGTTTTGGGTTCCACAGCAACTTCGATTACCGGATCCGGAAATTCCATCCTCTCCAGCGCAACCGGTTTAACGGTATCGCAAAGCGTGTCTCCAGTCGTCGTTGCCTTCATACCAACCAACGCGACAATGTCGCCGGCTGAACATTCTTTGATTTCTTCACGGTTATTGGAGTGCATCAGTAGCATGCGGCCAATGCGTTCTTTCTTACCCTTCGCCGTATTCAACACGAATGCACCGCTGGCAATTTTCCCGGAATAGATACGGGCGAAAGTCAATGAACCAACAAACGGATCGTTCATGATCTTAAAAGCGAGCGCCGAGAACGGCTCTTCAGAACCGGGCTTGCGAACAACGACTTCGTCCGTATCGGGCACAAGACCTTCCATCGGCCGCACGTCAAGTGGTGACGGTAGGTAATGGACAACCGCATCCAAAAGCGGCTGAACACCTTTGTTTTTGAAGGCTGAGCCACTGAGCACGGGAACAAACATCTGCTCGATGGTCCCTTTCCGGATGCAGGCCTTAAGCGTGGCTTCATCAGGGAGGTTGCCTTCAAGGTACGCTTCCAAAGCGTCATCGTCAGATTCTACCGCTGTTTCAACCAGCTTCTCACGTAGTTCATCGGCGCGACCTTTGAGGTCAGCAGGAATATCAACAATATCGTATTCCGCGCCCAGGTCTTCGCCTTTCCAGATGATGGCTTTCATCTGAATGAGATCAACAACGCCTGCGAATTCGGATTCAGAGCCAATGGGGAAATTAATGACCAGGGGGTTGGCGCCAAGACGATCAATCATCATCTCAACGCAACGATTAAAATCCGCGCCCATGCGGTCCATCTTGTTGACGAAACAAATACGCGGAACACTGTACTTATCGGCCTGGCGCCATACTGTTTCGGACTGAGGTTCAACCCCGGCAACGGAGTCAAATACGGCAACCGCCCCATCTAAAACGCGAAGTGACCGCTCAACTTCAATGGTGAAGTCGACGTGCCCTGGGGTGTCGATAATATTGACACGGTGGTCATTCCAGAAACAGGTGGTGGCAGCGGATGTAATGGTAATACCGCGCTCTTGTTCCTGCTCCATCCAGTCCATAGTGGCATTGCCGTCATGAACTTCACCGATCTTATGGGAGCGGCCCGTATAGTAGAGGATGCGTTCAGTCGTCGTCGTCTTGCCCGCATCAATGTGGGCCATGATGCCGATGTTACGGTAACGATCTAGTGGTGTGATAGGAGACGACATATCTAGTTAACCATACATTCCTTAATCTCATTACCAGCGGTAATGAGAGAAGGCCTTATTAGCTTCGGCCATACGGTGGGTATCTTCTCTTTTCTTAACGGCACCGCCGCGATTGGCAGCCGCATCAAGTAATTCTCCGCTCAAACGATCAACCATAGTTGTTTCACTGCGCGAGCGGGCGAACGAAACCAGCCAACGGAACGCTAGTGCCTGGCGCCGGTCAGGGCGCACTTCAACAGGCACTTGGTAGGTTGCACCACCAACGCGCCGGGACCGCACTTCAACGGCAGGCTTAATGTTTTCGACGGCTTCGTGGAATAATTTGACGGGATCTTGCCCTGCCTTGTCAGCAATCTTGTCCAACGCACCATATACAATACGCTCAGCGGTCGACTTCTTACCTTGGAGCATTACCGAGTTGATAAACTTGGCAAGCACCATGTCCCCGAATTTTGCATCGGGTATAACTTCTCGCTTTTGTGCTGCGTGACGACGCGACATTTAGACGGTCCCTTCTCTTTACCCGTTACTTAGGACGCTTAGCGCCGTACTTGGAGCGGCGCTGGCGACGGTCACCAACACCCTGAGTGTCGAGCGTGCCGCGAATGATGTGATAACGAACGCCGGGCAAATCCTTTACACGCCCCCCACGGATCATGACGACAGAGTGCTCCTGAAGATTGTGTCCTTCGCCAGGAATGTAGCTGGTCACTTCAAAGCCATTCGTGAGCCGTACACGTGCAACCTTACGCAAAGCCGAGTTCGGCTTCTTTGGCGTTGTCGTATACACACGCGTGCACACGCCGCGCTTTTGTGGACATGCCTGCATCGCAGGAACTTTGTTGCGCTTTACAGGACGCTTACGTCCTTTCCGCACCATCTGGTTGACCGTTGGCATGCGCCCGATCCCTTTTTCAAATTCAACAACGCCGCTTAGCGGCCCCCTCAGGCAGCAAGCACACCGGTATTCAGAACGAGCGCGCGGTGCGCGCTGCGACTGAGTCCGGCCGTATTTTTCGGCCATAATGGCCTATGTTCTACGCTTAATTAGGTTCTCGCTGCCCGCGTTTAGACCGCATCTGGGTCTACCACCGGGCGCCTGATTAGCGCGCGGAATATATGAGTGGCCTAACCCGCCGTCAACCCCAGAATCCAAGGAAAAACAGGGTTTCTCGCAGGTGCGGTATTACACCCTCCCCGGCCACCGAATTTCGGTGGCAGGAAGAGCATTTTGTTCACTCTGCGGCCGTCTCTGCGGCCGTCTCTGCAGCCTGGGCTGCTTCAGCTGCTTGGACTGCTTCGGCCGCGGCAAGAACTGCTGCCTGCTCGGCCTCTTTGGCAGCCTGCAGTTCGAGATCCCGCGCCGCGGCAACGCTTTTGAGTTCGTTCATCAGCGACCCTGTTCCCGCAGGAATGAGGCGGCCAACGATGACGTTCTCCTTCAAACCGATCAAGTGGTCGACCTTGCCCGTTACAGCGGCCTCGGTCAGCACCCGTGTGGTTTCCTGGAAAGATGCCGCAGAAACAAAAGACTGCGTTTGCAGGCTGGCTTTAGTGATGCCCTGCAACACCGGCAGTCCCGTGGCTACTTTACCGCCGTCTGCCTTAGCCCTAGCGTTTTCACGGTCAAATTCAAGGCGGTCAATCAGTTCTCCTTTCAAGAAAGTGGTGTTACCGGTTTCTGAGATTTCGACCTTCTGCAGCATTTGCCGGACAATCACCTCAATGTGCTTATCGTTGATCTTCACACCTTGAAGCCGGTAAACGTCCTGGATTTCCTTGATTAAGTAGTCAGCCAGGGCCTCAACACCCATAACGCGAAGGATGTCATGAGGAACCGGATTACCGTCCATCAAGGCGTCGCCTTTCTGAACGTAATCCCCCTCCTGCACCGCCAGGTGCTTACCCTTAGGCACCATGTATTCCACCGGGTCACCCTTATCAGGCTTCACGATGATACGGCGCTTAGACTTGTAATCCTTGCCGAATTCCACACGCCCTTCTCCTTCGGAGATAATGGCATGATCTTTGGGCTTGCGGGCCTCAAACAGCTCAGCCACACGAGGCAGACCACCCGTAATATCGCGGGTTTTCGATCCTTCACGAGGAATCCGGGCTAGCACGTCGCCAGCATTAACCCTTGCGCCATTTTCAATGGACAAAATGGCGTCCACACTCATGAAATACCGCGCTTCTAGGCCATTATCGAGCGTGAGAACTTCTCCGCCTTTATCCGCCGGCTTATCCCGCAACGTCACACGTGGCTTAAGATCAGCACCACGAGGCTGCTGTTTCCAATCCACCACAACTTTCGACGTAATACCGGTGGCTTCGTCCATTACTTCGCGTACGGACAAGCCTTCAACCAAATCCACATAGTGAAGGATACCGGCCTTTTCGGTAATGATGGGTACGGTGTAAGGATCCCACTCCGCCAGCTTGTCGCCTTTCTTGATCGCCTGCTTATCCTTTACAAACAGCTTTGCACCATAGGGGATACGGTGACGCGCCCGTTCCCGTTTGTTGGCATCGATAAGAACGATTTCACAATTTCGCGACATGATGATGTCAATCTTGTCGGAATTCTTAACAATACTCTTGTTGACCATTTTGATTTTGGAATCAAAGGCCGCCTCAACGAAGGACTGCTCGGCCCCACGTTGTGCCGCGCCGCCAATGTGGAAGGTCCGCATGGTCAACTGGGTACCCGGCTCACCAATGGACTGGGCCGCAATAACCCCAACCGCTTCACCTGTATTCACGGTCGTGCCACGTGACAGATCACGTCCATAACACTTGGCGCAAATTCCCGATGTGACTTCACATGTCAGTGGAGACCGCATCTTAATTCGCTCGACTTGAGCATTCTCAATGACTTCAACATCTGCTTCATCGAGCAGGCGCCCCTTCTTGAACAGGACGTCGCCGGATGCAGGGTCTAAAATATCTTCTAAAACAGTACGGCCGAGAACGCGCTCACCCAAAGACACAACAACATCCCCGCCTTCGATCAGCGGCAGGGCATCAATTCCGATTTTGGTGCCACAATCATCCTCAACGATGATCGCGTCTTGGGCCACGTCAACCAAGCGCCGCGTTAGATAACCTGAGTTGGCGGTCTTAAGCGCGGTGTCAGCCAGCCCTTTACGCGCACCGTGCGTAGAGTTGAAGTACTCAAGAACGGTCAGGCCTTCCTTGAAGTTTGAAATGATTGGCGTCTCAATAATTTCACCAGACGGCTTGGCCATCAAACCACGCATACCTGCCAGCTGCTTCATTTGCGCTGCTGAACCACGCGCACCTGAGTGGGCCATCATGAAGACCGAGTTGATCTGCTTGCCTTCCTCCATTTTGGAGATCTCACCCATCATTGCGTCGGCCACAACTTCGGTACAATGCGACCAAGCATCCACAACTTTGTTGTATTTCTCACCTTGCGTGATCAAGCCATCTTGATACTGCTGCTCAAACTCTTTGGCCTTTTTTTCGGTTACTTGAACCGTCTTCACCTTTGAGGCCGGGATGAGAAGATCGTCCTTACCGAACGAAATGCCGGCTTTGGCGGCATAACGGAAACCGAGCCCCATGATGTGATCACAGAAAATGACAGTCTCTTTCTGACCACAGTGGCGGTAAACTACGTCAATGATCTCAGTCACGTCCTTTTTCCGGAGCAACTGGTTGATCATTGCAAACGGAACCTTGGGGTTGCGCGGCAGTTCTTCCGATAAGATCATACGCCCTGGCGTTGAATCGACGGTCAGTGTTACAGGTTCGTTGTTCTCGTCAACCGTGTGATAGCGCGCCTTAATTTTCGCATGAACTGAGACCTGGCGGGTCTGCAGAGCGTGCTCAATCTCAGCAAGATCTGTAAAGATCATGCCTTCGCCGAGCTCCCCTTCCTGTTGCATAGACAGGTAGTACAGACCAAGAACCATATCCTGAGTAGGAACAATAATCGGCTTGCCGTTGGCCGGGCTTAAGATGTTGTTCGTCGACATCATCAGTACGCGCGCTTCAAGCTGGGCTTCAAGCGACAACGGCACGTGCACTGCCATTTGGTCGCCATCGAAGTCAGCATTGAATGCCGTGCAGACAAGTGGATGCAACTGGATTGCTTTGCCCTCAATAAGAACGGGTTCAAAAGCCTGAATACCAAGACGGTGAAGCGTTGGCGCCCGGTTTAACATCACCGGATGCTCGCGAATAACCTCTTCAAGGATATCCCAGACTTCAGGACGCTCTTTCTCGACCATGCGTTTAGCCGCCTTAATGGTGGTGGCCATGCCGTAGAGTTCAAGTTTCGAGTAGACAAACGGCTTGAACAGCTCAAGCGCCATTTTCTTCGGAATACCGCATTGGTGCAGCTTGAGCTCCGGACCAACCACGATAACCGAGCGGCCAGAGTAATCGACACGCTTCCCGAGCAAGTTCTGACGGAATCGGCCCTGCTTCCCTTTGAGCATATCTGAAAGAGACTTAAGCGGCCGTTTATTGGCACCTGTGATGGCACGGCCACGACGCCCATTATCAAATAAGGCGTCAACCGATTCTTGAAGCATACGCTTTTCGTTGCGGATAATAATTTCCGGGGCGCGCAACTCAATCAGCCGCTTCAAGCGATTGTTGCGGTTGATGACGCGGCGGTAGAGATCATTCAAATCAGATGTCGCAAACCGGCCGCCATCAAGCGGTACCAGAGGACGTAATTCCGGCGGGATAACCGGCACCACTTCCAGGATCATCCACTCAGGTTTGGCGCCTGAAACGATAAACGATTCAACGAGCTTGAGACGTTTTACATATTTCTTACGTTTCGCTTCTGAACCGGTTTCGCGCAGGTCAACCTTCAATTCCTCACGCAGTTCTTCGAGGTCGACCTTTTCCAGCTTGGTGCGGATCGCTTCAGCGCCGATACCCACTTCAAAGGCATCTGCGCCATATTCATCAACGTAGCGCTGATATTGGTCTTCGTTAACCAACTCACCTTCAGCAAGGGGGGTCACACGAGGGTCCATCACCACGTAGCTCTCAAAGTAGAGAACCCGTTCAAGATCTTTGAGAGTCATGTCGAGCATGAGACCAATACGGCTCGGAAGAGACTTCATGAACCAGATATGTGCAACCGGTGCAGCCAACTCGATATGACCCATACGGTCTCGACGGACCTTGGACAGTGTGACTTCAACACCGCATTTCTCGCAGATGATGCCTTTGTATTTCATCCGCTTATATTTACCGCACAAGCACTCATAGTCCTTGATGGGGCCAAAAATCCTGGCACAGAACAGCCCATCCCGCTCCGGCTTAAAGGTGCGGTAATTGATAGTTTCCGGTTTCTTGATTTCACCAAAGGACCAGGAGCGGATTTTCTCAGGGCTGGCGATAGAGATACGGATCTGGTCAAAAGACTCAGTGCCAGCCGGTTGCCCGAATATTTTCATCAATTCATTCATCTGCGCTTCTCCTTAGAGCCCCTGATCTATGAAAGGCTCCGGTTTCGTGTTGACCCCTGATATATGGCAAAGACCCTACAGGGCCTCTAATCAGAGGCCGTTACGATGATCCGCTATGGCTAAGTTCAACATCCAGGCAAAGGGACCGCATTTCCTTGACCAGAACGTTGAAAGATTCAGGTATGCCCGCTTCAAAGGTATCGTCACCGCGCACAATCGCTTCGTAGACTTTCGTCCGGCCTGAAACGTCATCCGATTTGACTGTGAGCATTTCTTGTAACGTGTACGCCGCGCCATAGGCTTCCAGCGCCCATACTTCCATTTCACCGAAGCGCTGTCCGCCGAATTGGGCTTTACCCCCAAGCGGCTGCTGCGTGACAAGTGAGTATGGACCGATGGACCGTGCGTGAATCTTGTCATCGACCAAGTGGTGCAACTTGAGCATATAGACGTAGCCAACCGTGACTTTCCGATCGAACGGCTCACCAGTGGTGCCGTCGTGCAGTGTGACTTGTCCTGACTGGTCAAGCCCTGCTTTATCAAGCATTTCAACAATGTCGGCCTCGTGCGCACCGTCAAAGACCGGTGTAGCGATTGGGACACCACCACGCATGTTTCCAGCAAGCTCAATAACCTCGTCTTCATTCAAGGGCTGAATGTCTGTGCGGTAGTCTTTGTCTCCATAGACATCCTGCAGGAAAGAGCGGATGTCTTTATCCGACTTACCATTCTTATAGACATCGAGAAGTTCACCGATCTGCACGCCTAATCCACGGCAGGCCCACCCCAAGTGGGTCTCCAGAATCTGGCCAACGTTCATGCGTGATGGAACACCCAAAGGATTTAGGACAATATCTGCTTGAGTACCGTCTTCCAGATACGGCATGTCTTCGATCGGAACGATTTTCGAAATCACCCCTTTATTGCCGTGCCGCCCTGCCATCTTGTCTCCGGGCTGAAGCTTGCGCTTTACAGCAACAAAGACTTTAACCATTTTCAGCACGCCCGGCGGCAATTCATCGCCACGCTGAAGCTTCTCAACCTTATCATCAAAACGTTTGTCAATGAGAGCGACGCTGGCCTCGAAGGCTTTCTTGAGCGCCTCGACATCGGACATAACCTTGTCGTTGGCGACAACAATTTGCCGTTGCTGCCCCGATGTTAGTCCATCAAGAATCTCGCCAGTTATCATCTTTCCGACAGCAATAGATTTCGGACCGGACGCAACTTTGCGGTTAACGATGAGCACCTTGAGACGGCCATTAAAAGACCGCTCCAGAATGGCTTTTTCATCGTCCCGGTCTTTCGCGAGCTGTTCGATTTCCATCCGTTCGATAGCCAAAGCACGTTCGTCTTTGTCTATACCGCGGCGGTTAAAGACGCGCACTTCAACGATCGTACCGGTCGCACCGGGTGGAACCTTGAGTGATGTATCGCGTACATCCGACGCTTTTTCACCAAAGATAGCGCGTAAAAGTTTTTCTTCAGGAGTGACCGGACTTTCACCCTTGGGCGTCACTTTGCCAACTAGGATGTCACCGGCAGATACTTCAGCGCCGACATAGACAATACCGGCTTCGTCCAAATTGCCCAGAGCCTCTTCACCCACGTTCGGAATATCACGCGTGATTTCTTCCTGCCCGAGTTTGGTATCCCGTGCCATGATTTCAAATTCTTCGATGTGAATCGAAGTAAAGACGTCGTCACGGACAATACGTTCGGAGATCAAAATGGAATCTTCGAAGTTATAGCCATTCCAAGGCATGAAGGCGACCAGCACATTACGACCTAGGGCGAGTTCACCCAGTTGGGTAGAGGGTCCGTCCGCAATTATGTCGCCATTCGCAACAATATCACCAACTTTCACAAGCGGACGCTGATTGATGCAGGTGTTTTGATTTGAGCGCTGGAACTTCTGCAAACGATAAATGTCGACACCAGGCGCTGATGATGCAGTTTCTTCTGTAACGCGCACCACGATACGCGTTGCATCAATTTGTTGAACAACACCTGAACGATGCGCGGTTACGGACGCACCGGAGTCCTGCGCCACGACATCTTCAATGCCTGTCCCTACCAATGGCGATTCGGCCCGCAGGAGCGGAACGGCCTGGCGTTGCATGTTCGACCCCATGAGCGCGCGGTTGGCGTCATCGTTTTCGAGAAAAGGAATAAGTGCGGCTGCTACCGAAACCAACTGTTTCGGCGAAACGTCCATAAAATCGATTTCTTCTGGTGGGATTAGGGCAAAGTCACCAGATTTACGGCAGTTAATGAGATCTTTTTCAAAGCGGCCTGTCTTTTCAATCACCGGCTCATTGGCCTGAGCGATGTTGTATCGACCTTCTTCCATAGCGGAGAGATAGACAACATCACTGGTCACTTTACCTTTGTGCACCTTTCTATAGGGGCTCTCGATAAAGCCGTACTTGTTGACCCGAGCAAATGTCGCGAGGCTGTTGATCAGGCCGATGTTCGGGCCTTCCGGCGTTTCAATCGGGCAAATACGCCCATAGTGCGTTGGGTGAACATCACGCACCTCAAAGCCGGCGCGTTCACGGGTCAGGCCGCCCGGCCCAAGAGCCGACAAACGCCTCTTGTGAGTGATTTCAGAAAGCGGATTGGTTTGGTCCATGAACTGAGACAGTTGGGAAGACCCAAAAAATTCACGCACTGCAGCGGCAGCAGGTTTCGCATTGATAAGATCATGCGGCATGACCGTGTCAATTTCTACAGAGCTCATGCGCTCACGGATCGCGCGCTCCATACGCAAGAGACCAACGCGATACTGGTTTTCCATTAATTCACCGACAGAGCGCACGCGGCGGTTGCCAAGATGATCAATATCGTCGATTTCGCCCCGACCGTCCTTCAGTTCCACCAACACTTTAACGATGTTGAGAATGTCTTCCTTGCGAAGAACCCGGGTCGTGTCTGGAACGTCTTTGTTTTCAAACTCAAGGCGTGCATTCATTTTCACGCGGCCGACAGAGGAAAGGTCGTACCGCTCTGAGTCGAAAAATAGTCCTTGGTACATCGCTTCAGCAGTATCGAGCGTTGGCGGTTCACCAGGACGCATGACACGATAAATATCCGTTAGCGCATCTTGACGGCTTGTGTTTTTGTCGAGCGCCAACGTGTTGCGGATATAAGGGCCGATATTCACATTATCGATTGCCAGCAACTCGAGCGTCGTAATTTTTTCTTCTATGGATGCTTCAAGGAATTCTTCAGTAACCTCATCGCCAGCTTCAGCATAAATTTCACCGGTTTTTGCGTTGACGATGTCGTTGGCAATATACTTACCAATCAACTCTTCAGAGGAAATGCGAAGCTCCTTAACACCGTCCTTGACCAACTTAGCGGCAACACGCGTTGAAAGTTTTGTGCCAGCTTCAGCTTTTACCCGGCCTGACTTGGCGTCAACAATATCAAACTGTAGCTTCATGCCTTTCATAGCTTCGCCATTAAATGGCGTTTTCCAGCCTTTCTTGTCGAGCGTATAGGTATTGGAGTCGTAGAAATAATCGAGGATTTCCTCAGTGCTCATCCCCGTGACTTCGTGCGGGTCAACTTTCTTGCCTTGTTTGACGCGCTGCAGCCTCATCTTTTCAGATTCAGCGCTATAAAGAGAGTAGAGCAACGTGGTGACAGGAAGCTTGCGGCGGCGGTCAATGCGCACGTAAACCAAATCTTTAGCGTCGAATTCAAAGTCGAGCCAAGAACCCCGGTAAGGAATAACGCGAGCTGCGAACAAGTATTTCCCAGACGAGTGTGTCTTGCCACGATCATGGTCAAAAAAGACGCCCGGTGACCGGTGCATCTGCGAGACGATCACGCGCTCAGTGCCATTGATAATAAAAGTTCCGTTGTCCGTCATGAGTGGCATATCACCCATGTAGACATCTTGCTCTTTTATGTCGCGTACGGACCGGGCTCCGGTCTCTTCATCAATATCCCAGACCACGAGGCGCAAAGTCACCTTAAGCGGTGCAGAGTAGGTCATTCCCCGTTGCCGGCACTCATCAACGTCGTACTTGGGTTCTTCTAGATCATAGGAAACGAATTCAAGCTCACCCTTGCCGCTAAAATCCTTAATCGGAAAAACCGACTTAAAGACTTCCTGTAGACCAGAAACTTCGCGCTCCGCAGCTGAGGCACCGGTGCGAAGAAATGTGTCGTATGAACTTTTCTGTACCTCAATCAAATTTGGCATCTGAGCTACGGAAGGAATACGACCGAAGTTCTTACGGATCCACTTGCGACCGGTGAATGACTTCGACATGAGCGATCCTCGCTATCTAGTTATGAGCCGCACGTAACGTACGGCAACGTTTGACTGGCATCACACCAACACGATCACGGCAGGAGTCCGACTGACCCCTCTCGTCATCGTGTTGTTTAAAGAACGGTGGCGCGAGACGACGTCTTTTGACGCCGCCTCAGCAACCACAACACGTAACAGGGCTCGTATTACTTGAGCTCCACTGTCGCGCCCGCATCTTCGAGCTTCTTTTTGAGCTCTTCAGCTTCATCTTTGGACACAGCCTCTTTGACTGGCTTCGGCGCACCCTCGACCAGGTCCTTGGCTTCTTTGAGGCCAAGCGCTGTAATGGCACGGACTTCTTTGATGACGTTGATTTTCTTTTCGCCGGCGGCCATAAGAACAACATCAAATTCAGTCTTTTCTTCAGCCTCTTCTCCGCCAGCAGCAGTGGCAGCAGCTACAGCAACAGGAGCTGCGGCAGAAACGCCCCATTTATCTTCAAGAAGTTTCGAAAGTTCAGCCGCCTCAAGGACGGTCAGGTTAGAAAGATCATCTACGAGTTTTTCAAGATCAGCCATTGTTTGGCACTCCAATTGGGTTCGAACGAGTTTCGTAACGGTTCAGCGTCAGGCGGCTTCACCCTGCTCGGCCTTGGCATTGAGAACACGCGCCAGTTGCCCGGCGGGGGCTTGTAGCACCCCAGCGATCCGTGTTGCCGGCGTCGAAATCATGCCGACAATCTTGGCCCGGAGCTCATCAAGGGACGGCAATTTCGCAAGGGCCCTGACCTGCGCAAGGTCCATGACCTCTCCGTCCAGGGCTCCGCCCAGGATCACTAAATCCTCATTGTCCTTAGCAAAATTCGCGCAAACTTTTGCAGCTGCTACCGCATCCTGCGAATACGCAATCGCTGTAGGACCGGCAAACAGATCAATCAAGCCTTCGAATTTTGTTCCTGCAAGGGCAAGACGCGTGAGCCGATTTTTCGTGACACGGAATCCTGCACCTGCCTCACGAGCCCTTCCTCGCAGGTCCTCCATTTGAGATACGGTCAAGCCCTTGTAATGGGTCACCGCAACAAATTTCTGGTCCTGGATCAAGGTGTTTAGCGAGGAAACAAGACCCTGTTTCTGCTCTCGGTTCACATCCGTCTCCGCTTCAATGGTTCTATTCGGCCACTGCCAATAAGAACCGGTTGCACTTGGTGTCAGCCAAAGAAAACCCGGCCGACACCGCCTAAGTCCTGCCCCAGAAGTGCCGATCCACTGCCGGTTCAAATCGAACCAAAACAGCCAACCACTTCTGTCTATGATGGCGGTTCTTAACCATTAAGCCCGCTGGTTTCCCAAACGAACGCCATCAGTCTCGGACAGAGAACGGAACCCGAAAGTTCCGCCTCCCGGACGACCGTAGAAGGCCGCACCAGAAGTCTCCCGCGTCAGCTCGCAGATGCGTCGCTGACAGCAATTTTTAAGCCCGGCCCCATTGTAGAGCTGAGCGAAATTTTCTTCACATACGTGCCTTTGGAACCCGATGGCTTCGCTTTCATAATGGCTCCTAAGAATGCCCGTACATTCTCATTGAGCTGCTGCTCACTAAAACTGGCTTTGCCTACACCGGCGTGAACGATGCCGGTTTTTTCAGCACGGAATTGAACTTCACCAGCTTTTGCATTCTTCACGGCCGTTTCAACGTCCGGTGTTACGGTGCCTAGTTTTGGGTTCGGCATAAGACCGCGCGGCCCAAGGACCTTGCCGAGCTTACCAACCACGCCCATCATGTCCGGCGTAGCGATAACACGGTCAAAATTCATTTCTCCGCCCTGGATTTTTTCAGCCAGATCTTCCGCGCCGACTAAATCGGCACCTGCGGCTGTAGCTGCATCGGCCTTATCACCCTTCGCAAAGACGGCTACGCGCATTGTCTTTCCTGAGCCATGCGGCAACGCAATGACACCGCGGACATTTTGGTCTGCATGACGTGGGTCAACACCAAGATTCATTGCCACTTCAATGGTTTCATCGAATTTAGCCTTGGCCCGTTCCTTGACCATTTTTACGGCATCATCGATAGAGTATGAGCTGTTCCGATCAATACCCTCGTAACTGCTGGTTAAGCGTTTTCCCTTTTTTGCCATGATCGTTACCCCACCACCTCAAAGCCCATCGAACGCGCAGAGCCTTCGACTTGAAGCATCGCCGATTCAATCGTCGCACAGTTGAGATCAGGTAATTTCTGCTCAGCAATCTCCCGGACCTGAGCTTTTGTTACTGTCCCGCTGACCTCCATACCCGGGGTACTACCACCCTTCTTCTTCTTGGATGCCTTAATCAGAAAGTAGCTAGTCGGCGGGGTCTTAGTGATAAATGAGAACGAGCGATCCGAATAAACCGTGATGGTCGTAGGAATGGGTACACCCTGTTCCATCTGTTGCGTTGCCGCATTGAACGCTTTGCAGAACTCCATGATGTTAACGCCGCGTTGTCCAAGCGCCGGCCCAACAGGGGGCGACGGATTAGCTTTACCGGCGGCAATCTGGAGTTTGATATACCCGCTTATCTTCTTTGCCATATTTCACCTCAGCATGTGCGCCGATATACCCTCCGGCGCGCCGGGTCCGCGGTACGATTCTCCAAGGCCTTTCGGAGAAAACCTCCCGCAGAGGAACTTAAAGCTTCTCAACCTGGCCGTATTCCAGCTCCACCGGCGTAGACCGGCCAAAAATGGAGACAGAAACCTTAAGCCTGGCTTTTTCTTCATCAATATCTTCAACAAAGCCGTTAAACGAAGCAAACGGTCCGTCACTCACCCTGACCTGTTCACCAACTTCGAAAACAACCGACGGCTTGGGCCGTTCGATCCCTTCCTGGACCTGGTGCATAATTTGCTGTGCTTCAGCCTCTGAAATCGGCGATGGCTTACCTTGCCCGCCCAGGAATCCAGTGACTTTCGGCGTGTTTTTTACGAGATGCCAGCTCTCATCCGTCAAATCCATTTTGATCAGAACATAACCGGGAAAGAACTTACGTTCTGCACTGACCTTAGCACCGCGGCGCATCTCCACCACTTCTTCGGTGGGCACCAGCACCTCTAAAATCTCTTCATCTCGGCCTTGCTGAGCCGCCTGCTCACGGATCGATTGAGCAACCTTGCTCTCGAAACCCGAATAGACGTGCAACACATACCAACTAACGGCCATCGCGCCGGATCCTCACCCAAACAACCACGAAATGCCTAAACTCAAAATCTTGTCAATGATCATAAAATACACCCCGATGATCATGCAGAAGATGAACACCAGCAGTACGGAAATTGACGTGTCACGCCGGCTGGCCCATGTCACCTTTGACATCTCCTGCCTGACTTCACGTACAAATTGGCCGGGTGTAGGTTTTGCCATTGCCTTCTTTGAATCCGACAGATCGGACTAAGTTCAAAGTCCAAAGTTAACGCTTTCAGACTTACCTTCGCAGAACGTCAAACGGGGTCATCAAGATCAGTGGCTAAGGCAATAGCGTGGCAGGGGTGATAGGACTCGAACCTACAGCCCCCGGTTTTGGAGACCGGTGCTCTACCAATTGAGCTACACCCCTATAAAAGTGGCTGCCTTAAAAACCGATGCCTTTCCAGCCATGCTTCTGCGGCTAAAGCCGTCGAAACTGCCTAAAGTCTTGATATTGTTGACGTTAATTCGCTTTGGTCGTCGCCCTGGGCGCAAAAAAATACGACCGGTCGACACAGTTGCCCCGACCGGATGGCGGTCTATAGCGCGCCCGGCCTAGGGAAATCAAGGTTTTTTAGCTATTTCCCTAGGCTAAATTGGGGCTTTATCTATGTGTGCGCGGATAACCGCCCTTTATACCCGTATGCCCCTATTATTCGACGACTTTAGCGACGACGCCTGCACCGACGGTGCGGCCGCCTTCACGGATAGCGAAACGCAGGCCGTCATCCATGGCGATCGGGGCAATCAATTGCACCGTCATGGAGATATTATCTCCTGGCATCACCATTTCC
>JAQWRV010000031.1 GCA_029243545.1 Rhodospirillaceae bacterium | reverse complement strand
CTTTGTCTTGTCTGCTTTACGCTTCGGAGCTTTTTTCTTAGCGGCCTTCTTCTTGGCTGCTTTACGCTTCGGAGCTTTTTTCTTAGCGGCCTTCTTCTTGGCTGCTTTACGCTTCGGAGCTGCTTTACGCTTCGGAGCTTTTCTCTTCGCCGTTTTCTTAGCGGGTTTCCTCTTAGTGGTCTTCTTCTTAGCTGCCATAGTGATTAAATCCCCTGCAGTGGTTTACAACAATAAGACGCCGAAAGGACGAATATCATAACATGATGATGCGCATTCCGCACACACCAAGTTAAAACTCTACTCACACCACTGTGTCAGACCTCAAGAGTTGATTGCGTTCTTGATCTCTTTTTTCAGAACTGTAGCTTTTGAGTCACACTTACTCCAAACGATTCACATGTACATTTAGTTAGAAAAAAAGACGAAAAAGGTGCGCCGTTCACGACCGACGCACTGCACACTTTTTGTAAAATGGGCCGTTTGGGCACGGCATAGGATTTACTTTTCTGCAATGCATGCAGGGAATTGAAAATTCTTCGTTCCATAGTTCATAACTTTGCCCGGCATGTAGGTATCGACCATGTCCATGCGCGCATTTTCCGCAGAAAACCCAACTTTTACGGCCTCTGCAGCAACATCCATTTCACGGTATGTGCCGCCAAAACGTTCGTTGTTATTGTAGACTTCCCACTCCGCGAGAAAGCTCTCAAGGGGGGGTAATTCCTTTAGACGTGGGTTGTCCATGTGCATCATGACGCCGCCATCGCGCAACAGACGTCGGCTTTCAGAAAATATCTTGCCCACGGCCTTCGTGCTGGTCTCGTGCATAATGATATGAGACATCACTACATCAAAACTTCCGTCGTCAAAGTTGGTGTTTTCGGCATTTTGCTGGCTGAAATGAATCTTGTGTCCGAGGTCCTCCGCGCGGGCGTGAGCGTACCGAAGTAGCGACTCGCCGACGTCGATGGCATGAATTTCGGTATCTGGAAAAGCTTCGGCCCAGGCAATTGTGCTCTGACCAACCGAACATCCCATGTCCAAAATGCGGTTTGGTTGTGCGTTGGGGTATAGTTTCTTGTAATGCGCAAGCAGTGTCCGGCCCAAGTAATCCATCTTGGAACCGATGTTGCCTAACGTATAAAGATACGTGCCACGATCATACAAAGCTCCGGCTGACACGTCGTCTTTCGCATAAGACGCGTGATACGCGCCCGGTTGTAGATGAATGTCGTAGAACGTTAGATATCCAGGCACTTTGAAGTCTGGGTCTATCGTAAGCGTCCCACCAATTTTTCCACTAACTTGTTTGGCGTTCTCAATCAGTCGCGGCAGATCTCTTTCGACCGATTCAACAACGCTGTCCCACGTCATTTCCTGAGTATGCCTCTGCATGGCTGAATACATTTGATAGTAGTCGTTGCGAGTCATGACCTTGCGGACCTCATGGCGGTCCTTTGGTTCTCGGCCATGCTCCTTCACAAAAAATGGCCTCACCTGGGCCTGATACGCCACCTTGTTACCTGGCGACACCTCGGCAGCTAAATAGCGGCGGATATCCATGTAGTAGTCCTGGCGCGACTGTTCGTCATGCGTGGGGTCTACAAGTACGGCGTGGGCGTGTTGGGCAGCCATTTTTTTCTCCTAAGCCTTGAAGCAGTATTAGACTCTTATCTTCTTACGGAGGAAACGAAAGCCAAGACAAGATGTTCTGATCACTTAATGGACAGAATGGTCCTCGCCACCGGGGTTATCTTACCTCGCCACTCTGAGACATAAGCACCGCTAGGGGGATAGTTCGTGGAAACTGAGCCAAGATAATCATAACCATGACCATGATTGGGACGCTCAGAATCATACCCGTGACTCCCCAAATAGAACTCCAAACCGAAAGGGCAAGCACAATGATCACAGGACTCAAATTCAGTGATTTACCGGTTATGCGTGGTTCTATCACGTTGCCGACCAGAATTTGCGCACCCATCAGACCCATCAACACTATTCCGGTGAGGGGAAGCGAAGCAAACTGCAACATGCTGAGGACGACCGGAAAGGCGACCGCAACAACTGAACCAATATAAGGGATGTAGTTGAAAATGTAGATTAGCAGGGCCCAAAAGGCTGCAAAATCAACACCTGCTATCAGCAAAATGATATAGCTCAGAGCGCTGACAAGGAGGCTCATAGCTGTTTTGATCCATACATACTTCTCTATATTGCGCCCTATCGAAGTCAAAGTTCCTTTAATCGCTTTTTCACGCTCCGGGGTGGATGCGAACGCTCGTATCTTGAGGTCGAAAGTCTGTGCTTCCAGCAAGAGAAAAGCCACATAAAGAAAAATCTGAAACGTATTGCTGGCGATGCTCTGGAGAGCGCCAGCGAGTCTTAAAATGGCAGCCTGGAAATCAACGTTTTCATTCAAGTTGGCGATGGTTAGGGATGTGCCAAGCCATCGTTCCGTCGTCGTTCTAAGGTCAAGGAATAACCCCTGCAGTTTTTCTTGGTATCCCGGTGCGGCGTCGACAATAGCGTTGATGTTGCCTGCGACTAATTGAACCAGAACCGCGATGAATAGCAGGAAAATCAGAACGGATCCCGTCAGTGCGAGCCTGCCGGTCATCTGCCAATTTCCAATTGCTACCTTTTCCAGCCCATGGGCCAGCGCCTTTAAGAGGTAAGTAATAAAGATAGCGAGAACGAGCGGAACTAGGATGCTTTGGCCGATCACCAAAAGATATATGGTTAGCGCAACTAGCCCAATCGACGCCGCAAAGACGACGGTGTCCGGCGGTGGTGACAGCGAGTTGGTCTGTTCATCCGGTGAGTGTTGTTCAGACATTCCGTTTCCCTTTTGTTAGGCTTGTCTTTGGCAGACCCTAGAGGAAAAAGCGATAGCTGGCTTGGAATACTGTTTTACTGGCTTTGGCCGGTGGCCCCAAATCGATCCGTGTAGGCCAGTCTGAATTGATGTGCAGAGTTTCCAAGGTAAGACGCTATTTGCTAAACGGCTGTCTTGTTTTCGACGGTCCGGTTTCAATCCGATTTCAAAGACAACTGATTGTCCGCCCGATAGGAGTTTTGAGGTACGCGGTGTCGGTCCCCTGAGGCGGTGATGCCAAACTTGGGCTTCTGCTTCGATGCCTTCTGCAAGACTGGCAAAGGTGACTGTGCCGTCATCGCCAGTTTTTCCAAATAGGTCAGTCTCGAGGACATAGATATAACCAATCATGTTGTCATGGATATTGCAGCCCCGAGCAATTGCACCTGGCGTATCCAAAATGGCACTTTGCATTTCCTCACCACCATATAGTTTCAGTTCAAGCGGCTTTGCCGGAGAGAATGAATACGACGGCATCTGCGACTGGCTGCCCGACAGAACCACTGACGGTGAAGACATTATCCGCAGCGGACGCAGTCAAACTCCAACCCAAACCCAAGCTAAAGGCATACCACACCAGAAATTAGCGCCATTGATTGACTAGGCATTGCCGTATGCCTCCCGGCACAGTTGAACCCTATTTTTCTCATTATCGCCTTTGATTAGGGTTGCTTCCAGGCGAATTCCTAATGTTTTCAAAGTCATCGCTATGCTGTAGGCAAGGAATTTGGCTATTTTTATCAAGGCCCGCACTGTCTACTCAGGCTTTCTCATGTCCAATCCTCATTTTATTACCTTGTCTCTTTTCCTCGCTTTTCTGGGGCCGGAGGCTGTTTCTCAGCAGCTGGAAGAGATAAAGGTCAGTGCACGGCGCCTGCCAGATTCACTGTCAGAACAAATTTACAGTTCTTCATCTCTAGGCCGGGACGCACTAGAAGGCCCGGCTTTTGGGCTAGATGATACACTTCGCCGTATTCCAGGGTTCGGTCTGTTTAGGCGTCAAACCTCTCGTGCTTCTCATCCAACAACGCAAGGTGTCAGCCTAAGAGGGCTGGGTCCAAACGGTGCCGGACGAACGCTGGTTCTTCTCGATGGCGTCCCGCAAAACGATCCATTTGGAGGTTGGGTAGAATGGGTCCATCTGCCTCCGCTATCGATCGGCCAAGCGAAAGTAGTGCGTGGCGGTGGTGCAGGACCGTGGGGCAACGCCGCCCTTGCCGGTGTCGTGCGGCTCGACAGCCGTGGTCTCGCTGGCAATGCGGTGAATGCGGATATTCGATACGGCAGCAAGGAAAGCCTGTCTGCAGCGGCAGTGCTTGAGGCTTCAACAGATAGTGGGACATTTTTCGGAACGGTTCATGCGTCGGACAGCGACGGCTACTTTGCGATTGGTTCCAACCAACGTGGGGCGGCTGATCGTCCGTTGGCGCGCCATAGTGAAGGGGCTCGTTTGGGTTGGAGAATGCGCTTGCAAAACGGCACTGTCTGGTCACTAGTTGGTTCGGCAGGCGCCGATAGATTTGTAAATGGGTCTGACGTTGCAAACGCTAAGACGGATAGCTATGGCCTTTCTTTGAGTGCGCTTAATGAAGCTCCGAGTAAAGGCCCGGCTTGGCAATCCACTCTGTACATTCGTCACAAAGACTTTTCGAGTGTTTTTGGTGCGTTCGACGCTACACGGGATACAGTCCGGCCTGTCCTTAATCAGTTTGACGTTCCCGCCACGGCAATTGGAGGTAATCTTGCGTTGCGCTGGCAAAGCAATGATTCATGGACCATTGAAAGTGGTGCAGATATCAGATTTACAGATGGCGAAACTAACGAGCAATTTCGCAATTTCGGCGCCGGTTTTACACGACAACGCATTGCGGGCGGTGAGCAATTCAATGCCGGCGCTTTCGTTGAGAGCCATTGGCAAGGTGAGGACGGTATCCTCTTCACAATCGGCGGGCGCGTAGATAGATGGCAGCAGCGTAAAGGCCTTCGTCAGGAAACTAACCTTGCAGCCGATGCAGTCCTGGTTGATCGATATTTTGATGGCAGTGGCGGATGGGTCGCCAACGGGCGAGCAGGTCTTCGTGCTGATCTTTCAGATCGCTCTTCGTTGCGCGCTGCTATCTACTCAGGTTTTCGCGTTCCAACGCTCAATGAGCTTTACCGTCCTTTTCGTGTTGGCAATGATATAACTGAAGCCAATAATGCCCTAAAGAATGAACGCTTGGCTGGCGCTGAAATAGGCCTTGAATGGCGCGATGATAGCGTCTTAGCAACATTGACCTTGTTCAGAAACGACCTGTTTGATCCTGTCGCCAATACGACAGTTACGACGGCACCAGGCTTTAATGCGGAATTCGGTGTTTTTATTCCAGGCGGTGGCAGTTTGCGGCAACGCCGCAACCTTGATCATGTTCAAACCTGGGGCGCTGAGTTTGATGCTCAGATCTCCCTATCAGCGATGCTTGACCTGCGCGCAAGTTATTTACTGAGCAATCCGAAGATCAAAAAGAGTCTTGTATCCCGAGGGCTCGTGGGTAACAGGCTGGCACAGGTTGCCCGCCATCAAGGGACAATGGGGCTAGATTTTCGGCCTGCACCCAAGATAACGGCAACCATTGATCTGATCGCTTCTAGTAAGCAATTTGAAGATGACCTCAACAGTAGGGTTCTGGAAAGCGTTGTGGCTGTTGATGCGCAGGTTAGCTACCGTTTTTTGCAGGATATTCAGATATACGTGGCCGCTGAAAATCTCTTTGATGCACGGGTCGAGGCTGGCCGTTCAGCGGTGGGTCTTGTTACCCTCGGGACTCCAGTGTTTTTATGGGTGGGGATGCGTTTGGCATACTGAGTTTTATTTCTGGCCTGGAGGGAAAAGTATGGCTGCCAAGAAGAAGTCCGGCACAAAAAGGAAATCCACTACTAGGTCGCGCCCGATCAAATTGTCGGCTAGTGCGAAGAAATCAGAATCCTCGGTTGCGCCGGTTTATACTGCGGTGGCTTTACAGCTCGTAACGCGTAGCGTGACGCGGTGCACCGGTCGTGAGAGTGCGCGTGTACGCATGGCTGCGACCTTGGATCACGTGAGTGATAAAGTCCTTGGAATTCGTAAGTGGTTGGGGCCTTCCGCCAAGTTGGTCGTTCTTCCGGAATACCTCCTAACCTCATTTCCTCAAGGGGAGCCCATTGCTGATTGGGCCGACAAAGCAGCGCTAGACATTGATGGTCCTGAATACGAGAAGTTCGGCAAGATTGCCCAAGACAATGCGCTTTACTTAGCCGGTAATGCCTATGAGACCGACAAGCATTTTCCAGGCTACTACTTTCAGACCTCTTTCATCGTTGGTCCGTCGGGCGATGTCATTCTGCGATACCGCCGTTTGAATTCCATGTTTTCGCCCACGCCTCATGATGTGTGGGACAAATACCTCGAGCTTTATGGTTTGGAAGGTGTGTTTCCAGTCGTGGACACAGACATTGGCCGTCTTGCCCCCATCGCTTCAGAAGAAATTCTATATCCAGAGGTAGCACGATGTTTTGCAATGCGTGGAGCGGAGGTGTTTACCCACTCGTCCAGCGAATTATCTTTGCCGCAATTGACGGACAAAGATGCAGCAAAGGTCAGCCGTGCCGTAGAGAACATCGTTTATGTCGTATCCAGCAACACCGCAGGAATACACGACACTGATTTACCAGATGACGCTTCAAATGGCGGTTCGCGTATTATCGATTACAAAGGCCGAGCGCTACGGATTGCCGGTCCTGGTGAAAACACTAGCGCCATGGCGGAAATAGACCTCGGTGCCTTGCGGCGTGAGAGGCGTAAGACGGGTATGAGTAACACCTTGATCCGCCAGCGGTTTGAGGCCTATGCAGCCAGCTATGCAGAGCATGTTTTTCAACCGGCGAACAGCCTATTGAAAAAGGATCGTTCACTCAAAAAGCCGGAGCGGAAGCACTTTGTAGAAACGCAAAAAGGGGTCATCGCGCATCTGGACAAGAAGGGCATTATCTAATGATAGTTAGGGCAGTATTTTCCGGATGCATCACCGATGTGTTGGTATTGACAAACAGGAACGCCCATTGGCCATTGCTTCGGGCTGCCCATGAACTTTTGTATACCACCGTCGTTCCCGATATTCTCAACTACGCCGATTCGACGCACACGAATTTCAAAGGTTTCGACGCGGCGGACCCATCGGTGCCGGGCAGTATCGCAGCGGCACAGGTCCTCTGATCATGCGTTCAGTAATAATTCTAGTTCTACAGGCGTAATCAGAATTCGTTGAGGCCTGTCGCCTCTTAGCCGGAAACGAATCGGAAAATAGTACCTTTCTGTAATATTTAATATTTTCGGCGTTGATTCTTGTATTTGGCAGACCGCTATTTTTATATAAAAGTTTCTTGAAAGTAAGGGATTTTGATAGGTAAATTAAATTATCAGAAATTAATAGCCGATCCTTTGCACTAGTTTATTCAAGTATAATTGAGAACCTCGGTTGCTATTGTCGCCGAAAGAAAAAACTCTAACTAAACAGGACGTTTGAAGGTTAGGCTCATTTAAGAACGTCTACAAAGACAAAGTTCATTAATAGGGCCCTACCCCCGTTGGCACGCAACTGCGATTTGAAAGAAACTTGATTTGGACAGTTACAACAACATGCACTCTGAGCTCACTGTGGGGACTGCTCAGAATTGGACGAAAGTTCTCACCCAATATCGCGAGCCAAATCGTCTGCGCAGTATTTTTGAAATTTTGATCACGGGAGTGCCTCTCGTAATACTATGGGTAGCGGTGTGGTTGTCGCTCGATTACAGCTACTGGCTCTCTTTGTTGCTCGCTGTGCTGGCTGCTGGTTTTCTCGTGCGTTTATTTATCATCCAACATGATTGCGGACACGGCACGTTATTCCGCAAGCGCGCCACAAACGATTGGGTCGGCCGTGTTATCGGTGTGCTTACACTGACACCTTATGATTACTGGCGGCGCACGCACGCCACGCATCATGCAACCTGCGGGAATCTCACTCGTCGTGGCATGGGCGACATTACCACGCTGACTTTGCAAGAATATCAATCGTGTTCGTTCTTGGGTCGGCTGCGATATCGCGTCTACCGCCACCCACTCGTATTGTTCGCGTTGGGTCCCGCCTTTTTGTATCTTCTGCAACAGCGCTTGCCTGTTGGCTTGATGCGGGACGGCTGGGGACCGTGGTTGAGCACTATGGCGACCAATGCAGGGATATTGGTGACCTTTTCCCTGATGATTTGGCTCATGGGACTCAAGGCATTCCTAATGGTGCATATACCCATTGTGGTGCTCGCCGCCTCGCTTGGCGTGTGGCTGTTCTACGTACAGCATCAATTCGAGGAGACGTGGTGGGACAGCAATGCCGATTGGAACGTTCACGAAGCGGCCCTTAATGGCAGCTCCCATTATGACCTCCCTGCCGTTCTGCGCTGGTTTACGGGCAATATCGGCATGCATCATGTGCATCACTTGTGCAGCCAGATCCCTTATTACCGGTTGCCGCGCACGCTCCGCGATCACCCCGCTCTTATACATGTCAATCGGATGACGTTGACCGAGAGTTTTCGCTGTGTACTATTTACGCTTTGGGATGAGGACCAGCGTCGTCTGATCTCTTTCCGTGAGGCTCGATCAAAAATTTAACGCGGCGGAACTCTCAGCGAGGCCCAAATTTAGGCCTCTTTAAACGCTTCTAGAACACGTCACGACGACGAAAAGTGAACGTTCACTCGTTGAGCGATTGACCGAAAAAATAGTTACCGCTCAACTTAAATAGCTGAAGTGGCACGTGCATGATGTTGTGTGCTTCGACTGGTCCAATGGCTGGGCCACACGAGGCCAGGTCTTCGCCGATGTCTTGTTGCCGGTTATGAGTCGGTGCGCACGATTGTAGCCGAGGACCATGCCCTTTAGTCGTCGCTGTCAAAATATGCTCATGCGCGCCTCGTCCGAAATCAGAAAATTGTTTACCCGACGTCATAACGTCTGGGGCTCGGGGCCATGACGATGACCTGTGGAGCAGCGATGAAAATCCAAGTTCTTCATTGGTATGGGAATGGGAGTTTGAGTCTTCTATGGCGGTAAATGCATTTCAGATTAATCAGCACCCCTACTTTCCCACGGACGGAGTGAAGGTAGAGCTGTTGCGCTATGATCAAGGGGTGACGCGGCGGTAAACCAACTTGCCTGAAGCAAGAGTTGGCTCGCTTGATAGGTCGTGCGTTTATCACGAGCTTTCATCCTGGATAAATACGAAGGGCGCTCGATTGACGCTTCTAAGCGATCATCATGCTGAGCGATGTGGCATCGATGGATTTGAGATTCTCGTGGAAACCTAAGGTTTCAAAGGTGATGGACTTCCGGCATATATCTCTGAAGACATTGATATTACGGACGTGGTGCATGCGGTATTCTGGCGCTTGGTCATGCGGCAGGACAATCACGTAAGTTACAGCGATGTTATGACGTTCGGCCTGCGGATTAGAAGCCTGATTTCACCGCAACCGACCAATATATCGAGGGCTGCGTTTTATCTTGCGAGTTTGTCGCATATATTGGCGCCTATGACAGATATCTTAGTAGCCGCATTTTATCATTTTACCCCGTTCGAAAATCCGGCGGCATTGCGTGAGCCGTTATTAGCGCAGCTCTCAGCGCATGATCTGAAGGGATCGGTCTTGCTGGCGCCTGAGGGCGTCAATGGAACGCTAGCCGGTTCGAGAGGGGGTATCGATTCTGCGTTAGAGATTTTGCGTGCGTTGCCAAATTCTATGCATTTGGAGCATAAGGAATCTCATGCCGAGAGTATGCCGTTCAATCGTCTGAAGGTCCGCCTGAAGAAAGAGATCGTTACCATGAAGGTGCCCGGTGTGGATCCATTGGCAAACGTTGGTACTTATGTTGCTCCTAAAGATTGGAATGACCTTATTACCGATCCGGGAACAATTGTCATCGATGCACGCAACGAATTCGAAGTACAGATGGGCACATTTGAGGGTGCGATAAATCCAGGAACGGTTAGTTTCAGTGATCTCCCGAAATGGCTCGAGGACCATCGTGCTAAACTGGAGGATAAAAAGGTTGCGATGTTCTGCACAGGTGGAATCCGCTGCGAGAAGGCAACGTCATTCTTGAAAGAGCGGGGTATAGATGATGTTTTCCATTTGAAAGGCGGCATCTTGCAGTATCTAGAGAATATCCCCGAGGCAGAAAGCCGTTGGCGCGGCGAGTGTTTCGTCTTCGATAAAAGAGTGTCGGTGAAGCATGATCTAGAAATTGGCGATTACGACGTGTGCCACGCTTGCCGATGGCCTGTTAACGCCGCTGGGCGCGCGTCCTCGAATTATGTTGTCGGCGTGTCATGTGACCATTGCATCGACCAGCGCACCGATATACAGCGCGAAGGCTACGCCGCTAGGCAGACTCAAATGAAGCTGGCGGAGGAACAAGGCTAGATGCACGTTAGCGAGACGTATGAGGCCGTGAAGAAATTAACCACCTTTGATGGGTGAGGGGGTCAGCATGCCGGGCGAGGTGCCCATTCTGTATTCCTTTCGGCGATGCCCCTATGCAATGCGGGCGCGCATGGCGATTTTTGCCAGCGGCCAGACATGCGCGTTGCGCGAGGTTGTCTTGCGCAACAAGCCGCCTGAGATGATAGCGGCTTCGCCGAAGGGTACCGTGCCTGTGTTGGTGTTGCCAGATGAACGGGTTATCGAGGAAAGCCTGGAGATCATGTGGTGGGCGCTCAGCTATAATGATCCCGAAGGATGGCTGGCGCCTTTGAATGATGACCGCGATGATAGTGATGCGCTGATTGCCGAAAACGATGGACCGTTTAAGGACGACCTGGATCGCTACAAATATCCGACCCGTTACGAAATTGCAGACCCGCTCCATCATCGTATCCAGGGTTTGGCATTTCTGAAGAAACTGAACGCACGACTATTAAAAACCGCTTATCTGTGTGGAAATAATTTTACATTCTCCGATGCGGCAATCTCGCCGTTTATTCGGCAGTTTGCCAACAATGATAGCGAATGGTTCAACGCTCTCGACTTGCCTGGTGTACAAAACTGGTTGCAAAGTATTCTTGAGTCGGATCGCTTTTTAAGGGTGATGGAAAAATACCCCGCCTGGGACAGCGGCATGGACGAACCCGCGTTTCCCTCCACCTTTATTTGATTTTTTTGTTGGGTACATGTGTAAGAAAAAGCGAAGCAGTGAATCTTAAGTTGGGCGGAGGAGCCGGGTACATCCGGACAAATTGAGTTGGGGCCTAAAAACTGACTTTGTGTCTGCTTATGACCCAAAGCGGAACCGACGTCATGACGGCTCCCGCGGCGTTTCAATATGAAAGCCTTGTTAGATTCAGCCCCTGGGTGGGACGGGATTGATGGCGCCAGTAGGGGGCGCCGTGAGAGCCGCGTCAAAGATTTAACACCCTATTCGTGGAACTGATGGAGAAGTATCACCCGGACGTGCTAATGATCCAATGTCTGCCCTGATGGGGCCTAAAGGAAATGATTAAGTGCAGGAGACTTGAATGCCCGCGTTTCTAATTGCTGATGTGGATGTTAAGGACCCCTACGCTTACGAGGCCTACAAGGCAGCAAACCCGGCCATCGTGCGTAAATTTGGTGGCCGCTATATTGCCCGTGGCGGTGCTGTAAAAGTGCTCGAAGGGGATTGGCAGCCGCGCCGTGCCATCGTCATTGAGTTTCCAGACATGGCGGCGGTGGATGCGTTCTATGATTCACCAGAGTACACCAATCTGCGCAAAATCCGCCACCAGAGCGCGGACTCACGCTTGGTGGTGATGGAAACCCTGGAAGTGCCTATTGAGTAGGGCTTATCACATAAAAGCAGGTCGCAAAAAAAACGTGCGCTCTTTGAACACACTAGATTTCCTATTAGTTGTATCTAAAGTATGAAACCATAGTGGTAATTGTGGGTAGTTTTTCCGCATATAAGAAAATGTATGGAGTAAGGCCGCTCTTGTTTTTACGGGAATTAGGTCATGTCAGGCCGATATTTAGGTTCTGCTGCTTAAAGATTTGTACTCATACTGTCAGAACTAATTTTTTCAGCACCATCTAATGTCGGTGTTATCACGTATCAGTTAAACGGCGTTTTTGATTTTGTCTCCGCCGCCGCAGGTGATTCTGATCGCGTGAGGCCGGGGACTGCATTCAACCACATGAATTTCAAAGGATTTGATGCATCAGACCCACCAGCGCGGCAAAGTTTCGCGGCCGCGCAAATTATGTAACCGCTGATCCTGTGCCCAGCTAAAAAGAATTTTCCAATGGAAATAAAGACAGAGACGCAATCCAACAGACTTCGTGAACAATTACCTCATCCCGTAATCGATACGGATGGGCACATGATCGAGTTCTTTCCAGCCTTTCAGGATTATCTTAAGAAGGTGGCTGGCCCCGAGCTCGCGCAGCGGGTGGTTCAAGCTATAGCCGAAAACGGCAGCGCCCGTTGGTATGGGCGCACACTGGAGGAGCGTAGGGCTTGGCATATCGCCCGCCCGCCGTTCTGGGTTACCTCTACGAAGAACCATGCGGACCGGGCCACAGCGTCGCTGCCTGGTCTTATGCGGGAACGCTTGGAGAGTTTTGGGATTGATTACGCCATTATCTATCCCACCACGGGATTCGCACTGCCGGAGATCCTGCACGATGCCGACATCCGTCAGGCCGCTTGCCGGGCCCACAACACCATGGCGGCGGACTTATTCATGCCCCATGCAGACCGGTTGACCCCGGCGGCGGTAATTCCCTGTCACACGCCCGCAGAGGCCGTTACGGAACTGGAACACTGCGTCAAAACGCTTGGGTTCAAGGTGGCCATGGTCGCTAATGTGGTGCGCCGGCCAGTGGAAGGCGTGGCCCACCACACACCGGAATTGGCACGGCAAAGTCTCTGGGCCGACGTCCTAGCCCTGGACAGCGCCCATGATTACGACCCCCTGTGGGCCAAGTGCATGGAGTTGCGCGTGGCCGTAACTGCCCATTCCCAATCCCAGGGTCTTGGCCTGCGCCGGTCCCACAGCAATTACATGTACAACCAGACCGGCCATTTCGCTGATGCCGCCCATGCCTTTGCCAAAGCGTTGTTTTTTGGTGGTGTGACGGCCCGCTTTCCCAACCTCAATTTTGCTTTCCTGGAGTGCGGTGTGGCCTGGGGCTGCACGCTCTATAGCGATTTGATTGAACGGTGGAAGAAGCGGGGCGGAGAGGCTGTCGAACAGTACAACCCCACCAAGCTCGACATCGATTACTTATCGAAGATGTTCGACCAATTTGGCGGAAATGTACTCGCCGGGCGCCTTTCGCAGGAGCCCGGTCCCCAAGGGCAAACGCCTATCGATCTGCTGGCCACAAGCAAGGACGATCCGGCAACCCTGGATGATTTCGCTGCCGCCAATATCTCCTCGCTCACAGAGCTCCATGATCGGTTTGTTCCCAACTTCTATTTTGGCTGCGAAGCGGATGACCCTATGACGGCGACGGCGTTCAAGAGTGACTGGTTTCCCCTGAAGCCCCGCTTCAAAGCCATGTTAGGCTCGGATATCGGCCATTGGGATGTGACGGACATGACCAAAGTCCTGCAAGAAGCCTTTGAGATGGTGGAAGAAGGGCGGGTAACTGAAAACGACTTCAAAGATTTTGTCTTCACCAATCCGGTGTCACTGCACGCCGGCATGAACCCCGATTTCTTCAAGGGTACGGTGGTAGAGAAAGAGGTGGATGAGTTGTTGGCTGGATAGTGAGGCACCCTTTGGGAGGGTAATCAATAATGAAACTACTACACCCGTTCATGGCTGACGCCGTGTGGCTACGGTGCAATCACCGGAAGATATTTGCGTCAGCGTGTGGGAAGACGGGTAGAGCGGCAAGCGTCAGCCGAGCAAAGCAGACGGTTTTTGCCGTCTTTTAACGCGTGAATTTGTAGTAATTACCTTTGTGATTGGCTTTGAAAGGTAGTTGCTCAACCTTAAATCCCAAATCTGTGAAATACTTCTCTGTCGCGGTGGTTCTGTCAAAACGCACGTCAAGAATAACAAAACTATCGGGTTTTAGATTTTTGAAAAGATGATTGTACTCGCTGACATCATAAACAAAACCGCAGGATCGAATAGACAATACAAAACTCGGCGGTGGTAAATTTGAATGCCATGAAGACGCATACGTCGTGTTTGAAAGACCGTTGCGATGGACAAGACTCTTTACCGAAGTAAATGCATCTTGATCTGTATCAACTAAAACAGCGGGGATATTTCCACCGATCGATCGCAAATAGGCACAGTCGAACATACCTGATCCGCAGCCTAAACTCACATATCCCGTTGGGTTTGTGGGCAAAGCGGAATCCAATAGAAAAAGGTCAAACAGCACCCAAAACACAGCATAGACATCTGCGTCACTTAACTCAGGAATTTCTATATCATTCAAAGTATTTCGGCGAATTTCATCACAATACCGTTCTGCTGATTTTTTGTGCCAAAGGAATGCTTCTGATTCGCCTTTCCAGGAGTCGAGGAACGTAGATACATTGGAATCAAATGTAAGATGAAAAGGGGTATCTATTGAGAAGAGAGACAGGTCGATATCTATCACCTCTTGTCCCTTGATACGCTGGATTAGAATTTTCCTTAATGCATGTTGTTGCATGAGCTTGCGCCAGATAACCCTCGCTTCTTCTTGTGCCCGGATGGCATCCAAAACTTGGCTTTTGTAGTTTGTGAAAAGGTCCACGTATCGCTCTGCGGCTTCGGTACGGTCCCCAGCATCAAAAAGAGATTGAACGGCCCGGTACTGCTTGGCAAAACTCATATGTGGCATCAATCCCGGCTTTTCTCGCCGCGCCACAATAAAAGGTGGCGTGTCATTCTAAGGATATGAATAGCCGTTTCTTCAGTGCAATCCAACCGTCACAATCTGCACCAACTCCGTATTCACCCTCACCATCGCAAAACCGACTTTATGCTTCAAGTTGAGGATATCAATCACGATGTCAAAACCGGCAACCTAAAGCCGCTTTACTGTTTAGCTATATAGGCTAAACGATATGCCCTCATTAATATCAGGATGGCATAGCCGTATTACGCAAGGCCTCAGTCCACGGTTTAGGCCATTTAATGCAACCCTATTCCGAAGAAAAAGCGCGACCCGAATTACCTAAACCGCAATTCCCTTTGCATGAATTAGGCGTAAGGCGCCGGCAGCATGACTCGTGGCTCAAGATCAACGAAGCGGCACTTAACGGCATACCTGATCAGGTTGCGTATGATTGGCACCCAGCATTAAGGAAACCAGCGCTCGGCCGGCATGGAGCCACCAGTCCCGGCCTACTCGGTTGGATGAAACCCGTTCACGTTCGTTCCTAATCAACCTGCGCAATTTCGTCATTGAGCCTGAGAATGATGAGCGGATGAAGACCCGCAACGATGTGGTCGCCGGGCAAGACGGTGAAATTCTCGAGTACATGAATCCATTAA
>JAQWRV010000009.1 GCA_029243545.1 Rhodospirillaceae bacterium | reverse complement strand
GCTGGCCTGGTCGAGCAAATCACCAACGACATAATCTACGTCCAAACCCGCAAGACTGCTTCGATCTGAAGAGGCGCGCACAAAGACAGTTACATCCTCGTTCTTTTCGACAAGCAATTTGACAATGCGTATGCCAAGTTCACCGGTGCCGCCTAGCACAAGAATACCGTCAGCGTTTGCAGGTCCGCCCCCAGACAAACACGCGACTAAGAGCGCGGTGATAACTCTAAAATCTCTCATAATTCAATTTGCGCTTTTCCCGACCACGCTGCAATACTTGTCCAACTCGTTCATTAGCCGCATGCGCTTGGTGAGCAGGTCTTATCACCAGCACATGGCCTCGAATGTCCTCTTCTAGCCAGAACCATACATTTACACCTGTACAAAAGACGAAAGAAAACCCTGCGCCGGTTTACCAGAACGGGGTGCTCATTATTCGTTGTTGTGTTGTCGTCGGTAGAGCCCGAAATGAATTACGTCAAAACGTCAGGTAACTAGAACGTAATTCCTTTAGTCTTCAGTTTCTCAATCAGGCGCGGGTCTACCTTGTTTTCAAGGGTGCGTTGAAGCTGAAAAAGAGCAGCTATGGGTCCTTCAATCCAATGAAAGAACTTCCAGCCGTCCTCCTTTCTACGTAGCAGTGCCGTTACCCTTACGTCGCCTCCGATAGGTTTAGGATATAGCTTTTCGGTGATGAAATAGATGTTCCAGCTCATATTCCAAAAAGCCTGGATGACGTCCGGCGCGATAATGCGAGCTTTGACATCCCGTACTGTGATTAAATGGTCTGAGAATTCGGGATCACTGGCTCGAAAGTAACCTTCCAATGCATTCCAGCCATGAAGAGTTTCTATTTCTTCCGCGACATAAATAATGCCCTCGTCGTCAGTGTCCCAGAAAGAGATCATTCCGTCGGCGTCAAAGTCATTCCACCGGAGGACATAGTCTGTGAGTATCTGCTCAACAGCATGGGTCATGTTGGTCATAGGGAAAGTCCAATTCTATTCGTTACTTCAGGAGTAGATAGTAATTGATTATTGCGGCCCAACCTAAGAGCGCAAATGATAGTGTGAGGTGGGGTTGAATGCCCCAGGCGTTGAGATTTACTGGAAGCTGAGAGGATTTGACTGTCATGTCGATTGCCGCAAATGGTGGCGTGCTGGTGCTGGGCGGGCCGGGAGAATTGGGCTCGGAAGTCGTCAAAGTTCTGGTGGCCGCCGGAGAGTGCGTCACTGTGCTGGCGCGGCCCACATCCAACCGGGAGCGATTGGACGGTCTCGACATCTCTTATGTGATTGGAGATATGCTGGTAGAAGCTGACATGGAGCGGGTCTTTACAGAAGTTTCGTATAGGGCGGTGGTTGATGCCTCCAGTGGGCCCTATAGGGAGATGGCTGATGCCACCAGTGAATTGCTGAAGGCGCAGTCGTTCTATGAAGAAAGCCAAAATATTATCTCGAAATGGGCAGCAGCGACTAGTGTTCAACATCTCATTTTACATGGCACCGTCGGCGCGGGGGATAGTGCCGATTTGGTTCATGTGGAGAACCTGTTTGAAGTTCAACGTCTGGCCCTTGCCTCCAAAAACAAAGCGGAAAAGATTCTTGTTAGTAGCGGTGTGCCTTACACCATCATCCGCCATCTGACAGTGTTACCACTGGCTGTTCAGGAATCCGGCAAGGCACGTCTTTCAACGGACCTAACGGAAGTCGGTGCTGTCACGCGCGACGGTCTGGCCCGGCTGACACTGGAATGCTTAGGCAATGCTGGGTGCCTGAACGCGATCTTCCACGCTATGGATGACGAAGTACCTTTGCCCGCAGAAACCATCGAAATATGTAAACAAGCACTCAAGGCGGAAGTGTTCCGAGTATGCTTTTATGCCTGATTACTTGCCGGCTTGTGTGAGCGCCGAATGAAGTCGCCTACGCTATAACTTCATCCGCAGACGCTGCTAAAATAGGGACTCTGTTGAGGTGGAATAAATCTAGCCCTATAATTTAGCCATGGATTATATTCCTTATGTAGTTCCGTTCTTTTTGCTAGCAATATTAATTGAGCTGGCATATGGCATCATAAAAAAGAAGAATACTTATCGTCTCAATGATGCGATTAGCAGCCTTTTTATGGGCTCTTTAAGATCGGCTAACAAACTTATTATTATTGGTCTTGGTGGCTATGTATTTTATGCAATCGAGACCCAATACGCTTTATGGAGAATGGATGATTCCTCTCCAATAGTTTGGGCTTTTGCATTTGTTTTTTATGATTTTTGTTATTACTGGTTTCATCGAATCAGTCATGAAAGACAAATTTTCTGGGCTTCGCATGTAGCACATCATCAAAGTGAGGACTACAACCTCAGTACCGCATTAAGGCAGACTGGAACTGGAGCATTTGTTACCTGGGTGTTTTACGTTCCTGTATTTTTATTGGGCGTCCCTTCCTATGTATTTGTCAGCGTTGCATCCATCAACTTAATTTATCAATTCTGGGTGCACAGTGAGCACATTCCAAAGCTTGGTTGGTATGAAAAATATTTTGTCACCGCCTCAAATCATAGAGTCCATCATGCACAAAATGATAATTACATTGATAAGAACTATGGGGGCGTTTTTATTATCTGGGACAGGATGTTTGGCACCTTCAAAGAAGAGGATGATAACGAGGCACCAATTTATGGAATCAGGGGCGGGTTAAATACTTTTAATCCTATTTGGGCCAATCTACACATTTACACAAGCATGGTAAAAGACATCTGGTATGCGCAAAACTGGAAAGAAAAAGTTTTAGTGCTCTTTGCAAGAACTGGCTGGAAACCTAAGAGTCTTCCTAACCAACCAGCTAAAGATGAATTCAATTTGCAAACTTTTCAAAAATATAATCCAGAGGTGTCTGGAAAAATAAAAATGTACTCATTCTTTCAATTCATTGCTTTGGCATATGTGGGATTAGTGCTGCTAGAAAGTGGTGAGCTAAATTATCAACAACTCTGGGTTACGGTCAGCATGATGGCTTTTACTATGTACTGCACATCTCTTTGGCTTGATGGAAAACAAGGCTTTACAATGGAGATCACTCGTCTTGCGCTATGCGTGATGATAGGAGTTTATTCTTACTTTGATATGAGCTTGGGACCCATAGCGATCAGTTTGTTAGGTTATTCAGCGATCAATATTTTAATCTTATCCTTAATTAATAGGGCAAGGTTAAGATATATTTAGCAAACCCCCCAGCAACTATTGAGTGGGAATAGAGGGGGATTGTTTAAAAACAATCAGCTATCAAAATGACAATCATATCCTATTCAGAATTAGTCGTTAACGAAAATGGAAAGATGATCCAAAAAGGAATGAATTTTGGCATCCAGAAGACACACTCTGTTGTCCTCATGTCCACTGAAAAAACGCACCCTATAACGATGAAATATTTGATGACGGAGTGATTGAATATGAAGGTCATGATGTTCCCAAAAATATAACCCCTGATAAAAAATCAGTGGATCAACTTATGTTTAAAAAATCTGGAACACCCACTGAGAACGGTAAATTCTTTGCTGCAGCAAAGAATTACAAAGAAGGGAAACGCAAACCGGCAAAGATAAAAGTTTATCGTAAGATTAGACCAGGTGTGTGGGTAGATATGGGATTTTATAATCTACTTGATGCATACAAACGGTCCGAAGGTAAAAGAGAGGTTTTTAAGTTTTTGTTGCAACCAACTTTTGAAGGTATTGAAGAAGGTGCAGATTATGAAGACCTTTTGCACAACAGAACTATTCCTGGAGAAATTCAAAGAGAGGTTTATGAGAGGGATAAGGGCAAATGTGTAGAATGTGGTTCACAAGAGAACCTTCACTTTGATCATATTTTACCTTTTTCAAAAGGAGGTTCTTCTAAAACTTCTTCAAATATTCAGTTACTTTGTGCAAAGCATAACCTACAAAAAGGAGCAAAATTAGTTTGAAAATGCGTGGGATGGGTAGAGACGAATAGAAACGCCAGAGAACGTTAGTTTGGCGGAGAGTAAATTCGCCATCTTTTTAATTATGAGAATCTTGACCAAACGAATAATTCGCGGCCTGGGATGCATAAAAAAATGATTGACGCTCAGCTCAAACAGCTACTCGAAAAAGCTGTGAGCGCGTTTCGCGCTGGCCAAGTCGATGATGCCGATACAATTATTAAAAGCATTCTGGATCACGAACCAAATCATGGTCATGCCCTAAATTTATTGTCGGCTATCCGCATTCTACAGAATCAATTTCAACAAGCCTTAGAGTTATCGGCACGAGCGGTCAATTTAGCGCCGCAGGACCCCGTAATTCAGATAGGCCGTTCTGATATTCTTTTCATTGATTTGCAATTTGAGGCGTCATTGGCCGCCGCTGAGGCGGCGTTGGCAATCGATCAGAATATTGGGTCGGGTCAGTTCAACCGCGCAAAAGCGTTGCTCTATCTATTCCGGTTTTCTGAAGCCCGTTCTGCTTTTGATCAAGCCCTTTCAATAGACCCATCGCTAGATCTTATGGTGAAAAAATATCTTGTCCTACTTGCCGGGGAGGAGGGGCGTTATGAAACAGCCAAGAAACTAGCAGATAAATTAACCGCCGAGCATCCAAGTGATAACGAAACTGCGCTAGCTCGATCAAGATACGCCTTGTACACACTGTCAGTGACAAGGGCCGAAGAGCGAGTTCTAGCTGAGGGCGCATGGACTACAAGAAAAGACAAACCCTCCCCTTATGGTTTGCCAAACAATCAGGATCTTAGGCCGGAGCGCAGACTCAGAATTGGATATCTTTCCGCTGATGTGAAGAAGCACCCCGTCAGTTCTTTTTTGAAGCCTGTACTGGAGAATAGTTCTAGCGACGCCGTTTTCATAAAACTCTATGATGTGACTCTAAACCGGGATGAGCGCTCGGTTGAAATGAGGGCTTTGACGGACGCCTATCACGATGGATTGAATCAAGTTGATAGTGAATTGGCCGATACTATTCACAGCGACCAAATAGACATCTTGGTTGATCTTACCGGTATACATAGAGATAGCCGCACATCCCTATTCCGCCATAGGCCAGCCCCGGTTCAGGCGAGCTGGATCGGCTACTCAGGAACGAGCGGCCTTGCAGAAATGGACTATGTTATTGCCGATGAATTTGTTTGTCCCGCTCGTGCGGAGCCAGATTTCATTGAGCAAATTGTCCGCCTGCCCAATCACTACCTTTGCTTCAACCCACCAGACGTAAAAGTTTGGCCTTCGGATACACCGGCTCTTCAAAATAAAAGGGTCACGTTTGGTAGTTTTAACAATACGGCGAAAATAAATTTAGATGTCGTTCGTGTTTGGTCCAGTATTCTCAACCGCGTTCCGAATTCTATTTTGCATCTCAAGTCTAACAGGCTTGAAAACCCCCTCATGCGGGAACATTTGACAAAGCAGTTTGAATCATTTGGCGTTCAACGAGATCGTTTGAAGCTGCAAAGTTTCGTAGCCTTTAACATACATTTTGAAGCGTACAACGGTATCGATATCGCGCTCGACCCCTTTCCCTATTGTGGAACCACAACGACGGTTGAAGCGCTTTGGATGGGGGTGCCTGTTGTTACCCTCGCTGGTGAGCGCTGGATACAGCGCACAAGCTATGGTTTTCTAAAAGGAATCGGACTAGATGATCTTTGCACATATAGCGAGAAAGACTACGTAGAAACTGCCTGTTCACTTGCGCAGGACATAGGCCGCTTGTCACACTACAAGCAGACAATCCGCCCAGCGTTGCTAGAAAGTTCAATTTGCGATAGCGCCACATTTACCAAGAATCTGGAAACGGCGTATCGCACAATGTGGGAAGTCTATTGCGCGACCCAACCTGGCCAGTAGTTTCGTTTCAATAGTCGCAATTAGTCTACCGCCAATCTCGGACATGTATCTGGTGGGCTTATTCTTAGTTTTCCGAATTCATAAGGGTATAGATTCAAGAATGATCTCAGTTTTGAGCGTGGCTAACCGGCTTAGTTTGATCGTATCGTTGATACCGTTCCATGTGGAAATCGAGAGTATTCACAGTGCTCTTATGGCTCTCTCGCTCTTTCATAGTCTCGATCCATCGCCGAAGAAAAATGCAGTCTTCTGGAATCTTTGCGCCCCATAGCTCTTTGTAACAAGGAAACCGTTCAATGAAAGGCATATATTGAAGATCAGCTAAGGTAATTTTCTCCCCCATAATGAAAGGACCATCGCCCATTTTGCGGAACCCTTCATGCTCAAGAAACGATAGTTTTTCGGCAATTGTCTTTCGATTCTCTATCTGCTTTTCTTCGTCGTTCCGATCCGCGATAAGATTATGGAGTGCCGGCAGTAAATAGCTATCACAGTAGTCAATCCAGATGCGGGCTTTAGCACGAGGCATGGGATCGGCAGGGAGAAGAGCATGGGCCGGGAATGCATCTTCCAAGTACTCATTGATAATTCGTGACTCATAAACGATTTCGCTGTTGTGACGAATCAGTGGGACCTTTCCGTGTGGCGAAAGTTCCTTCCACCAATCGGGTTTATTGTAGAGGTCTACTTCAGTCAGTGAGAAATCGATCTCTTTCTCGATCATCATCATTCTTGTGCGCTGCGCATAAGGACAGGCTTCAAAGCTAAAGAGTTCAATATCCGGCATGGTTTACTCCCTTTTATTAGGTTGCCTTTCTAGAAGATTTTATGACTTCTTCGGGATAGCTTTCTTGCGAGGCTTAGCTTTGGCCTTGCTCTTAGCGGCCTTCTTCTTTGCTAGCTTTTTAACGGGTAGACCAGCCATTTTCATCAAACTGTCAACGACCAGAGGCAAAACAAGAGCGGCACCCACAAGGCCCGTAAACTGCGCAGCAGCAACACCTAGAGAATGAGTAGAGATCAGTACACCACTGGCGAGTCCACCTGCCCATAGAAGAAACAGGGCAGACAAAAGTGAGAGGTAGCGCGCTACAGGCTCTGGCCAGGCACGACGGCGTGTAAAAAGTCCAAGTACTGCAGTCAGACCGATTACGGCTCCAAGTATTAAAGGCGGCCAATAGGTCGCAAACCAGGGAGACCGAACCGATACACTGACCGAAACAGATCGAGATATAGGTTTGCCGTCTTGAATCAATGTTAGGTGATAGGACGCTGGTTTACCCGCTACCCACTCTCCATTAAATGTTGTCCTACAAGTATAATCGAGTGGCGACTGGCTGAAGGCAGCGATTGAGCCATCTCGCGTGATCGAAGCAAGCGCACGACTACAGTCGAAATTCCATTTTGTAATAGAAAAGTCCATTTGTACGGCAGCGGTTGAAGATTGAATTTCAACTGTGCTGATCGGACCATGGCCTCCATAGATATTACGGCCATCGGTGCTAATTGCGCTGATCGAAAGGGCCGGTAGCTGGTCACTGTCAGGAAATGAATCAAATTTCTCCAGCGGAATCTGAACGAGCGCGCCCGGGGTGGCAATGAAGACCCGCTTGTTGGGTTCGTCTATTAAAGTTGCACCGTATTCATAAGTGCCAGCCAAGTTTCCGGCCGAGGGTATCGTCGTGGCCGGACCCGCCGGCTGGTAAATAAGCGCACCAGTATCGGTTTGCATCCAAAGAGAGTCAGACGAACTTGCCGCTGATATCCAACGCGCTTTGTCACCACTCAACTGCGTGGACAAGTTGGTGTCTACGGAAAAAGATTCAGAGCGCGAATCCCACAACATTGGCGCGCCATCTAAGAATAGGTATACCCGATCACTTTTGCGTGCAAAAAAGGGGCGGGAATCAGGCCCTAGTCTTCGCGCATTTGTTTGAACACTGATGGGCACGTCATCAATATTTAGGGTTTCCGCTAACCACTGATCTGCTGCAAAAGTAACGATGGTTCCATTAGAGAAGGCTGCAATAAGACGTCCATTTGACGTTTCAGTAAGCGCTAGAGGGATCGTACTTTGACCAGATTCCAGCACACCAACAGTCTGCCAAGTACCGTTCTTGAATTCGATCAATAGGATGCCGCTATCGCTTGCCATAGCAAGACGTGACGGTTGTTGTTTTGAAATATGAATAGCGTTCGGGGAAATGGATGTAATTTGTTCAAGTTGGTTGTCATAAAAATCAAAGAGGCCATCCATTCTTCCAACGAGCAAAGATGTATGGCCGCGCATGGGGCTTCGGGTAAATCGATCAAGGGTAATAATTGGGAGTGAGCCAGATTCGGCAATGGGCACCATCCGGTGACCTGAAAGAGAACGATACAGACCGTCTTCGGTTCCGGCATACGTCGTTGCGCCATCGACGGCGACAATCTTGACCGGTGATGGCAGGCCGTTTGCTTGGTCCCACGTGCGTATTTCTGATTGAGTGTCTACCCACGTGACTCCGCCGTCATGAAAAGCCATAGCCGATCCGTCCGGCAAAGCAACGATGGATCGGATGGTGCCGGCGCGGTGCCCTGATCTTTTATCTATACTGAATAGGTTAGCGCCATCTTCCGCGAGCAAAATGAGGCCGCCGCTGTTTGTTCCCAATAGATATCTGTCGCCTTCCAACGAAACAGAAGACGTTATGGACGCGGTGTCCAAGGTAACCGGCAAAGACTCCCACATGGGAACAAGCTTAAGCCGGCCGCTGTCGATCGACATCTCGAACAAACCAGAACGCTTTGTAATAAGAACGGGCGCACGACCGCGCTCGGCTGCTACAGAGATAGGTTCGATATCCATCCATCCTGGCGGCGTTTCAATCTCAGTTTGCTCACTATTGTTGAATTGAACTAAAGCGCGTTCGGTTTCGATGAATATGAGATCATTGTTTTGAAACGAAAAGCCTGTGGGTGCATCAGACAAGGTCTCATTCAGCACCCCGTCCGACCATGTCAGCACAGACCGGTCAGTCAGTATTAAATGGCCATCAGGCGCTGTAAGGATACCTATAACCGAATCAAAAACTGGCCTCTGATTGATAGAAATTTCGGCTAATAGATCGCGCCAGACCAAATCCCCGGTCGCGTTTGGCACAAAAGTTCCTAATGTTTCTGGACCTCCTACAAGCCAAGAATCATCACCGAGATACTCGACAGATTTCAGCGCGCGGCGTTCGAGACCTGCTTCAAACAAATGCCAGACAATGCCATCAAATGCGAGAAGTCCCGCGTCATTCGCAGCATAAATGATGCCTTGATGATCAGCTGCTGCTTCGGACGTGACACGCGCACCGCCGGTAGAGCGTGTGTCGAAAGATTCCCACAATGGACGACCTGTGTGGACTCGTTCTTGCGCGAATACATTTGGGGCGTAAACAAGATATACCAATACAGCAACCGTCCAAAACACGTTCTCTGCCGCTTTAAATAGAGTCATCGGGGGGGCCTTTTAATTCAACCGTATTGCCGTCCGGATCATTGATGTATATCGAGGGACCGTAGCCATCTGCGCCGTAACGCCGACCGACCGCTCCCGGTGGAGCGCCATGGATGCGGAGGTGCTCAGTTAATACATCTGGATCAAACGGTTCTATGCGAAGGCAAACGTGATCCATGTTGTGCCCTTCGGAGCGCGGAGCGGGACCACCTTGTTGGCCAAGGACAGAGTCAACACTGACCAAATCGACTAGTGATCGTCCAGCGCGCAGTTGTACTAAACCGAGACCGGCAACGGTTCGTTCAAGGTGGCATCCAAGAACATCACAGTAAAACTGAATAGACCGGTCAAGGTCTGTAACACGCAGGACAATGTGATCTATGCCCATTAGGTTAAACGCGGCCGAGCTGTCCTTAGATGTGTCCATAGCGCATATTATAGCCCTTATGGCGACATCCATACGAGTATCGAATGTTAGAACACCGGCGGTAAATTTCACCCGCCGTGCCTGCGGGCAGGACCAGCCCGATTGCCGTCCTGGAATTCGCGTTCAGTTAGGCGCTGAACGGCGCCGAATACGCATAGGTATGGGCGCGCTTGCGAAAGGCCGTCAAGTTTCGGCAAGAATAAACGTTAAGGCCGCTCAACCAACTCCAACCATTCTCCGTTGGGACCGACGATTACTCCAGCGCGACCACCGCCATATGGAAATCCTTCTGGACTGCTAACGCCTGAACGGAAATCGACTGGGACGGAATCTAAGCTATCAACTTGGAAAGACACGATCGAAATTCCCGGAGGGATGTCATTGGGAAGAATGGGCCGTTCAATAGCAATATCGGGATACTGATCCAATTCGATCATAAACGGGCCGCCGATATTTGCTGTTGAGAGCGGATGCATTTCTTCTGAGTCATACCCATAAATTTTGTTTAGGGCAGACATCCGCACTGGCTGCGGGTCCGCCAATTCGAGTCCTAAAACGCCGCCATAGAAATCGAGATGACTTTGCATAGTGCGGCCACCATTGATGACGATGAATACACGGTCGACAAAAGATTCAGCTTGTCCCAACCCAAACGCCGGATTCTTGATCGTTGTGAAATAAATCATTTCGCCAGCTGGCCCGTAAGCCTGCATGGCTTTGATATCATCGGTTGTTGAAAGATTGCGCGGCATAGCAACGATCTCAAACCCTGATTCTTTCAAGCGCTCAGGCATGGCGTCCACGTCTTCGACGAGAAGTTCATTGGCATTCCAGCCCAGTGTTTTTAAGGCGCTATAGCCTGGAACTGGCGGCGACTGTACAAACCGAAAATGAACATCAGCGCCACTGGCAGGCTGCATGACGAGAAACGGCCGCCCAGTGACTGCCGAAGAATCCCAGAGCTCAGAGACAGAAGCGCTGATCTCGCCCCGGTCGACAACTTGATAGCCCAGGGTGTCACCGTAGGCACGTTCAACGGCTGCCAAATCCGGCACGGAGAGGGTAACGGCGAGGATGGGTCCGAGCATACTAGGGTTCCTTAGGGCAATGAATGTTGACGTATTCAATCTCTGTCTTCGACTGCATGCAAGCTTAGTCGTTAATGAGTAGCAGAATATCAACCTTCCTTGAGATGAGGTTCGAACTCAAGTCACTCGACAATGTCTTCTGCGGTCACCGGCTCAGCCACCGATCAGATGCTGATGGAGAAAAGAGCGGCCCAGGGTTGCACCTGTTTGTTCAATTCCGTGACCATGACCCGGCACAACGTGTGCCGTGTAGGCGATGTCTTGTGCATCTAGTACGCGCTGTAATTCATGGAGGGCTCTAACCGGGACAACTTCATCAGCATCGCCATGGACCAGAAGAATCGGTGGTCGCGCTTTGCCTTCTTTTGCCAAGTACTGTTCCCCGACCAACGCTCCTGAATAACCGACAATTGCGCCGACGGCCGGCGAACGGCGCAGACCGAGATGCATGGCCATCATTGTGCCTTGAGAGAAGCCGATGAGCGCCAGGGCGTCGTGGGTCAAACTCAGTTCGTCAAGGATACGATTAAAGTAAACTGAAAGTGGTGCGGCCGATTTTTTGGCGCCTTCATACATAGTCTCGAACACATCTGCCATGCGATCTGGATCACGGCGCATAAGGTCTGGATCATAGCCCTGCAGGGTGAACCATTGACGGCCGACAGGAGCGAGTTCAAAAGGTTCAGGTGCATGAGGGCTATAGAATGCTGCGTCAGGCATGCTCTCAGCAAAATACGGCGCTAGGCCAATCAGATCATTCCCGTCTGCGCCGTAGCCGTGCAGAAAGACAATTGCCTGGCGGGCCGGTCCGCCCGAGGCTGGAGCGCGCATTGGACCATCTAGGGAGAGGGGAGTAGTCATAAGACAACAAACACACTGCAGTGACTAAGGTGCAGCATGATAGTCTATTGCCTGCAATAATCCACAGATGGTAACAGGGCTAAAATAGAGGCAAAAATGGGTGACGAAGAAGCAGTGCTATTTGCGAACGATCGGTTTTACATCGCCTTCACCGCCCGGGACATCAAGGCGATGGAAGAGTTGTGGGCGACAAGCGGTGTGATCTGTGTTCACCCGGGCTGGCAACCTTTGTACGGCCGGGAAGAAGTCCTGGAAAGCTGGCAGGCCATACTGGGAGAAGAGGGGGCGCCTGCAGTCAAATGCCGGGTCCCGCACGCCACACTTCACGGTGATACCGCCATCGTAATCTGCATCGAAGAGCTCGATGGGGCTTTTCTTTGCGCAACGAATGTCTTTGTGCGCGAGGACGGAGATTGGCACATGGCCCACCACCATGCGGGGCCAGTGCATATGGACGAAAGTGACTTGCCCGAAGAGCCTGACGTGGCGGTGAATTAAAGCTTAGCTGGCTTTAAGTTCGGGCTCAGGAACAACGGGCGGTTCCTCCTTCAGGAAGCTCGGTGTGTGTGCGCCAAACGCGATGACGTCATCATCGTGATCCATCACGCCGACGTCGGGATCGTGGCGGCCGCGCTCCCGTCGTCTTTTGGGCCGCTCTTCTCTGATCGGCTTCACGACATCCGGGCTCGCATCCCTGGCTTTCGCCGTTGGCTTGTCTTCTGGCGGTTTTCCCCTGGCGCGGCTGGTGCGTTTTGGGCTGTTATCTTCAGCGACGACTTCTGTTTTAACTTCGGCTTTAACTTCGGCTTTAACTTCGGCTTTGACTTCGCTCGATGCTCCAATGGTGACCTTGGAGATTGGTCCGCCAATGAGTTTTTCAACAGCAGCTAAGAGTTTCTTATCGGCGGGCACGGCAAGGGTGAAGGCTTTCCCCAACATACCGGCGCGGCCTGTGCGACCGATGCGGTGAATATAATCTTCGGCGTTGTGGGGCACGTCGAAGTTGATAACAAAGGGCACAGCGGCCACATCAAGCCCGCGCGCTGCAACATCAGAACAGACGAGTAGTCCGGCCTTGCCGGACTTAAATGCGGCCAGCATTTCCATTCGTTTGCTCTGGACCATGTCGCCGTGCAGAGCCACAGCGTTAAGGCCGTGTTTGGTCAGGGATTTGAAAAGGATGTCGACGTCTTTTTTGCGGTTGCAGAAGATGAAGCCGTTTTCGACGCCTTCGGCCTTGATCAGACGCCGCAAGGTATCGCGCTTGTCAGCTTCAGTGGTGGTCACGAGGGCTTGCGTGACAGTAGTTGCCGTTGTCGCCGGCGCGTCAACCGCCACTTCTTTCGGGTTCATCAAGAAGGCTTCCGACAAACGGCGGATTTCCTTGTCCATCGTTGCAGAAAAGAACAAGGTTTGGCGCAACGTTGGCACCAGCTTGGCGATACGTTCCACATCGGGAATGAAGCCCATGTCGAGCATCCGGTCGGCTTCATCAATGACGAAGTATTTGACGTCGTTGAGCAGGATCTTGCCGCGTTCAAACAAATCAAGCAGTCGTCCCGGTGTGGCGATCAAGACGTCGCAGGATTTTTCAAGCGCTTTTTCCTGATCGGTAAAAGATGTTCCGCCAATAATCAGGGCCATGTTGAGTTCGGCGTATTTTGAATACTTGGCAAAGTTGTCAGCTGCCTGCGCGGCCAGTTCGCGTGTCGGGCAAAGAATAAGCGCGCGGGGCATGCGGGCACGTGAGCGTCCAGAGGCGAGAATATCGATCATCGGCAGGATGAAACCAGCCGTCTTCCCGGTGCCGGTCTGGGCAATGCCCATAACATCACGGCCCATGAGGACTATGGGGATCGCTTTGTTTTGGATCGGTGTGGGTGTGGTGTAGCCGGCTTCGGCAACGGCTTTCAGGGTACTCGGCTCTAGGCCCAGATCTTCAAAAGTCATGGAAATAAGGGTGTCCTTTGGGTTTATATGGACATCCGCTGTCGGATGTCTCAGTGGACCCTTTAGCAGGCCCGTGTGGGGTTCAGAAAACGTCTGAGCGTGTGCCCCACCCCTCTATCGCGGCGCACTATATGCGGGTACTCGTTAAAGTCAAGGAAACCCTAGAGATTCTGCCAAGGTGTGATCTAAATCCCGGCATTTTTGAGCGTCACCTCGTCTTCCGTCCCTACTTTCTGTGCGGCCACGGTTTGTGTGCATATCAAGTTGATAATGTCTCTGACACGGTCGGAGACCTCACCCGGGACGACCGCATCGTCGCCATGGCCGAGCGTATCTTTGATGAAGCGCCGGATACCTTCGCCCTCGCAGGGACTCCTAGTGGGCAAGAAATTGTAGGCAACGGTCTGTGGGTACCCGGCACATGGAGGCGTTTTTTGGCCGAATGGACTGGATGTGACTATTGGCTTTGGTCAAAGACCACTCTTGTCGCTTTAGCCAAAGACCACTCTAGGAAAGTAAAACGCGACAACCCAGTTTGGCATGTCGACGATTTCGGTGATGCGAAGATCACCGCAGACGCTCATCAGCATGTAGGCGTCTTCGGGAGCGAGGCTGTGCTCTGCCGTAAGGCGGTCAATCATGGCGCTGCAGGCGTCTTTGGCGGCTTGCATCAAATCCGGCCCGACACCCGTGCACACGATGTATCCGGCTTGGTCGAGATGGCGGGTCACTGGGCCGCGTGTTGTGAACTGCGGCGCCGGCGGGGCTGCGTTTTTGATGACGTCAAAAGACAGCGTTACGGTCATGGGACTTTCAATCGCCGTACCGCACACTTCTCCGTCACCTTGGGCGGCATGGGTATCGCCGACCGAGAACAGTGCGCCTGACACCTCGACGGGGAGGATCAGTTCTGTTCCCGCGGCAATGTCGCGGGTGTCGATGTTGCCGCCAACGTTACGCGGGGGGATGATTGAGTGGATGCCGGGTTCGCCGGGGGCGACGCCAATTGTGCCGGTGAAGGGTTTTAGTGGCACGTGCGCATATTGGTTAAACATGGCTGGTTGGTTGAGCGAATTGTCGTAGGTCCAGACATGGAGGCGGGGGTCTTTGAAATCATCGGTCAGCAAACCGAACCCGGGGAAGAGGGCGGTCCACCCCCAACCGGACGGCGCGAAGCTTTTTACCGTGACCTTGAGCGCATCGCCCTGCGCGGCACCGTCGATGAAAACAGGCCCGGTAACCGGATTGACCTTTTCCATATCAAAGTTCGCCAGTATATCGACCGTGGAATCCGCTGTGATTTGCCCGTTGGACGCGTCGCGGCAGTCAAAGGTGACCGTATCGCCTGGCGCGATTGTGAGTGCGGGCGCAAGGGCGCTGTCCCAGACACAATGGCTATGGTGAGAATGCAGCGTGTGGGCCCCAAAGGGTTTGGTCATGGCGGCGTCCTTTACGTCGATCATTGAAAGTATTGTCACACACTTACGAGGTCGAGCACTCCAGTAAGCGGATTAATAGTAATTTGTGGTAGCGACTCGCATCAAAAATGCACTAATACTTAAGGCATTAGTTATATACGGATGCGCCTTTCCTTTGCTCGCCCTGATAATTTAGAATCAAGCACTACTTAATATGTGTCTGAACCTGAACGGTGAATGCACGCACGGCCGTCAGGCGCCAAAGTCACTCCTCGCGAAGTCACTCCCTTTCATAATCGGCATGCCGCGATGTCGGCGGTCGCCCACTGTGGAGCGCTTGAAGTGCGCACCACTGAAGGAATTGGATCACGGATCAACCTGTGCTTTCCTGCCAAAAAGGTTGCTTTACCCTCAGTGACTATCGAACAAACAGAAGTGGGCGACGCTGCACGCAATGCCCGCATTATGATAGTTGATGATAATGTTGATGTCGCAGATACGCTTTCTATAAGCCTCTCAAGCATGGGGTATCAGACAGCTGTATTTTATGAGCCTCTACAAGCCTATGACGTTTTATTAAGAAAGAACCTGGCCGGTGGGATGTTGTATTGACCGATCAAGTGATGGGTCCGCATCGAGGGTTAAATCCCATCGGACGGCTGCGTGGGTTGAGGCCAAACGGTGTCTACATATTGATGGCTGGCTATGATGAAAACTTAACCGCAGGTACTGCCATCGAAAAAGGGGCCTTAGCCTATTTTGAGAAACCGCTCGAATACAGTTAACTTGCGGCGACAATGGATCGTTTACTAGTGGCGGCGGGGCGGAATACGCCTCTTAATATAACGGCCGAGAGCCGAGAAAAAGCCCCCCAGGAACGCCTTCTTGGGCAGGGTGGGGGGCAGGCTGGGCCCCGCAGGGGTGGTCGAAATGCCTCTCTGTTTGTTCTAATAAAACGGATCAAACCCGTTTCGTGGCCGTCGAGAACGCGCTAAGGTTTGTGTTCAAGGCTAGTACCTAAAACCAAAATTACCAAGGAGAGCGACAATGAGGGACGACAGCCCGTTCATGGAAGAGTGTTTGTCTTGCACAGCGAAGCTGACCTTAACGCGGCGGCTGTTCAATACAGTTTCTGTAGCCACTGGATTTCTTGGGTTGACGCGTGGTGCGTCAGCGCAAGGTTTACCCGTCACGGAAACCAATGTGGATATCGAAACCGCCGACGGTACGTGTGACTCTGTCTTTATCCACCCGACCACTGGGTCGCATCCTGCGGTTCTGATCTGGACGGACATCATGGGCTTGCGTCCGACTTTTCGTGCCATGGGCAAGCGCTTAGCGGCGGAAGGGTATTCTGTTTTGGTGCCCAATCCATTTTACCGCACATCGCGGGCACCATTCCCGCAAGGTCCTCTCGATTTCGCAGATCCAAATTCTATGGGTCCTGTCAGAACTGCGATGGGCGAGTTGATGTTGCCAGGTGCGACGGAGCGCGACGCCGGTACCTTTATTGAATTTCTGGATGGGCAATCCCAAGTGGACTCGGCAAAGCAGATGGGGACCCAAGGCTATTGCATGGGTGGTCCCTTGGTGATGCGTACCGCTGCCGCTTACCCCAACCGGGTTGGCGCTGTGGGTTCGTTCCATGGCGGCGGATTAGTAACGGAATCTCCCACCAGTCCCCACAGACTGGTGCCGAAAATGAAAGCAGAGTTCCATATTGCTGTTGCCGCCAATGATGATGAGCGAGAGCCTGATGCCAAGAATGAGCTCCGCAAAGCCTTCGATGCGGCCAACATGCAGGCCGTGGTCAAAGTCTACGAAGGCGCTAATCACGGCTGGTGCGTGCCCGGCAGTCCTGTTTATAACAAGCCCCAAGCTGAAGCAGCATGGACGGCGTTGATGAAAATGTACAAAGGCACATTGGCCTAGAGATTGAATAAGATTTTATTATCAATACCTTATGACATCATGGCCGGACCCCTTGCGCTGTCGTAGGGGGTCCGCTATAAGCCCCGTTCTTCGGCTTTACCTGGGAGTCCGGCCGAAGTGGCGTCACCACTTTTTATCACCGGATAACCCAATATAAGGAACAGCACCGTGAAAGTGCGCTGCTCACTCAAATCCGCTAAGAAGCGGGACAAGAATTGTCGTATTGTGCGCCGCAGAGGCCGCGTTTATGTCATCAATAAGCGTAACCCGCGTTTCAAGGCTCGTCAGGGCTAGCCGCTCGAGCATATGTGCGCGTCCTTACGTTATTTTAGGGCCGCATCAAGGAAAGCCGCTGCTAGACGCGGCTTTTTTTATGCCCGAAGTTTTGTCTGCATGATGATTGCGGCGTCTTCGCCGTTCTGGCATCACATGAACTCTATTTGTCATCAAGGGTAACGGAATGCCGCCGTCAGACTCTTTAGACGCTGCCAATGCTGCACTTCAGAGCGGCATTGAGGCGATGACGTCGGGTGACATGGATTTGGCTTGCCGGTGTTTTGAAGACTCTCTTGGTCATGTGCCCAACAATCATATTGCTCTGAAAAACCTGGCGGCTATCGCCGCCAAACGCGGTCAGCTGGCTGACGCTGAAGCGTACTTTGATGGGGTTGGCCCTGCCGACGAAACGGCAGACATGCTGTTCGATCTGGCAAGAATATGTGAGGCCCTGGAAAAGTTTGACCGGTCGCGCGAGGCATTCGGTAAAGCGGTTGCCCGGCAAGACAGCACATCAAAGATGAAGCGGGCCTTTGCCAAATTTGAACTCCGCGTGGGAGAGCGCGAGAAAGCTGTTCAGCTTTATCGCGAATTGGTGGATAGCGACCCATCCGATACAAACGCCGTTCTCGCTTACGCCAAGCTGATCTGGACCTATGCTCCAGGCGAAGCGATGGCGTGCCTGGCAAAATTACTCGAGAAAGTCACCGACCCGAATGACAGGATAGAAATTCTCTTCAACCTTATTCTTTATAAAGAAAGTGCCGGACGCAGCGGCAGAGGGCAGGAAAAGTACCACGCTACATCTGTCAGCGACGGAAGAGTTCAATTCTCCAATGATGAACTAGACGCGTTAATAGAGGCATCGTCTGATGTTCTCGCCGACGACGAAACCAGTGCCTCCGGTCTTCTTGCCAACGCTTGTGCTTACCATGCCAAGGGTGAGCGGCAGGTGTGCCTAGAATACTTCATGCGCTTAAAAGAAGCGCAGCCGAAACATGTGGGCTCTACCGTTAGTTTGGACGACGCTTTTTTGTCTGAATTGAGCCAGCAAACCATCAATGACATAGCGTCGGGTCTGCCGCCTGTGGACTGGATGAAGTCATTGGAGACCGGCGATAAGCCCGTTATTTTTGTTTCGAGCGATTACCCATATTTTTATCACTTTGGCCGGTATTTTGTCGCGTCAATCAACCGGCATATGCCGGGTGCATGTATCCAGGTCCATCTCATGGATGCAGCACCAGAGCAAGTTGCGGATGCGGTTGACTGGTGCAACAGGCACAGCTCGGTAACCTGCGCCATTTCAAATGAAATGACGGGGCTAGGTCCGGCGCAGTCTGAGGAAGCTGCCTGCTACTACCATGCCATTCGATTTGTTAGGTTCGTACAATTGCGAGAACGTTATGCTGGACCGCTTTGGCTGTTTGACGCGGATGTTTTGGCACATCGAGACGCCCTGCCGGTGCTTCAATCCGGAGATGGGTGGGATGTTGCTTATCGACTGAGGCCTGGACGGTTAGAACCTTGGAATGTAATTAACGCGAGCCTAGTCGGCATGGCGCCAACCGAGGCTGGAACGTCATTTTTTCGTGTCGCTGCTGCGTACCTTGCGCATTTCTGGCGGGAAAATCAGCTGGCATGGGGAATTGATCAACTCGCCCTTCTTGCTGCCTTCTATGCGACCGATAACCCACGGATTCGATTTCTCAATGCCCTGGAACAAGATATTGAAATGCATGAGGATGGCTATTTTTGGTTCATGTCAGGGCCGAACAAGCATGCGCTCCTCAACATGGAGAACGGGAAGCGCTCCGTTCTATCGGGCCTTCGGCCTAGTGATCAGAGATTTGCAGATGCCTATTTGAGTTATCTGCCTTGATTTAACGCCACTATCAAGACTCACATTGAGGCTTGGGAACTCGAGTTCCTCAAAAAGCGTCACCTTTTCGAACGGCATGACCTGTTTATGTATTTCTATTGTGGTATGGTCGCGATTGAAGGAATCAAAGTACGTACCTTGTTCGATTGCGCCTTGGCATCGGAGCTGGAATCGGAAATTAATGATCAGATTGATGGCGTGCTCGGCCTTGAGGGGCGGGCGGCAGCGTGTTTTGTGTTTGATATGTTCCGCACTGTAAAACGGGCCAAAGTAGAAGCCCTGGTTGAGCCGCATGATCAAATTATAAAATGGATTACGCGACTGATTGAGTTGGACAAGGTGCCTGAAACAAAGGATCTGTTAACAGACCTCATGTTTTGAAAAGAAACGGCATAACCGTTTGCCTTGGTCCAGGTGCATTGGTGGCTCATATACAAAGAAACGTATGGTGTGATTCTGCCAAAGACCGCCTAAAGAATTCAGGGTTGAGTTTTACGTCTTCTGCCCGATCCGTATCACCCGGATCATGTTGGTTGAGCCGACCGCGCCGAAGGGTACTCCGGCCGTAACCACCAGCATATCGCCGTCATCTCCTAAACCTTCTTTGAGCGCGGCTTCAACAGCCATAGTGCCGATGTCTTTATCGGCCGTATGAGCCGTATTGACGACACTGTGTACGCCCCAGACCAGTGCAAATTGGCGGGCGACGATTTCGCTGGGGGTGAGGCAAAGAATACGCGACGGCGGGCGCTCCCTGGCGGCACGCAGGGTGGTCGAGCCCGAAGTGGTGTAGGTAACAATCACTTTGGCTTTTAGGTCAGAAGCGATCTGCCGGGCGGCGGCAGTGATAGCATCGGGGGCGGTGTCGCCAGGGCTTTCGTGTCCGGCCGCCATGAGGCTGAGGTAATGTTCATCGCCTTCCACTTGGCTGATAATGCGATCCATGGTGGCGACGGCGCGCACGGGATATTTGCCCGCCGCTGTTTCCGCCGATAACATCACCGCATCGGCGCCGTCGTAGACAGCAGTGGCGACGTCTGATGCTTCTGCCCGTGTAGGCATGGGTGACTTAATCATGGATTCTAGCATTTGGGTAGCGACGACAGCCGGTTTTCCTGCTTTACGGCAGGCACGAACAATACGCTTTTGCAAAACGGGTACTTGCTCCAATGGCACTTCGACGCCTAAGTCGCCGCGGGCAATCATAATGCCGTCGGCCACCTTGACGATGTCATCGAGGTGAATGAGCGCCGCTGGTTTTTCCAGCTTGGCAATGGTGGTGGCCCGTCCATCGACCAGCGCTTTCAGTTCAGCCACATCGACGGGGCTTTGCACGAACGATAGTGCCACCCAGTCAGTGCCCTGATCCAAACCGAACTTAAGATCGCGTTCGTCTTTTTCCGTCAACGCGGGCAGGGGGAGGGTGACATCCGGCACATTGACCCCCTTACGGTTGGTCATGGTGCCAGCGATGATCACTTTGGTCTCGGCCCAATCCTCACCGCAGTCCAGGACGTCGAGGCGTAAATGGCCGTCGTCAATAAGCAGAGACGCACCGGGCTTAAGGGCCTGAAAGATTGCCTGATGCAAAAGCCCGACCCGATTCTCGTCGCCCGGTGTGTCGTCCATATCCAGGCGGAAGGTCGCGTTGGGCTGGAGAACAACGCCTTCGTCATTGGCGAACGTCCCGACACGGAGCTTCGGCCCTTGCAGGTCCATAAGAATGCCGATGGGACGGCCCACTTGTTTCTCGACTTCGCGGATATCAGCGACACGGGCTGCGTGGTCTTCATGGGTGCCGTGGCTGAAGTTAAGCCGGAAGACGTCGGCGCCGGCATCCCAGAGGTCCGCAATAGTTTCTACATCGCTGGACGTGGGACCCAGAGTTGCAATAATTTTAGCGCGGCGGGTGCGTGACATGACCCAAGACTACGCGCGTCGAAGTCTGATCACCAGAGCCATAAAAGGAAATTCACGCAGGATTCATAATGAGAATTACTATTGCGCGTCTTGGGCTGTGCCCTGCACGGCTTGCGGCGTTCCACGCCGGGCCAGCCAAATCCCGGCGAGAATAGTCATCATGCCGAGCGCTTTTTCAACGGTTATAGCCTCTGCCAACAGCCACCAGCCGAGAAGGGAGGTTATGATGGGCTGGACCAGCAGTGCAACCGCTCCAAAGCTGGCCGGCAGGTAGGCGAGGGACATGATCAGGAGGGACTGCCCCCCCAGCTGGCAGATGTAGGCCAGGGCAAATAGCCACAGCCAGCCGTTCAAAGTGATTGGAATGAGTTGGTCTTCGGTGAGGGCGGCACCGATTGCCAGCAGGATGGCCGCGGTCAGGCCGCCAATAGCCATTGTGGCGCCGGTTGAGACCCGCTGTCGCACGCGGGCGACGGTTAAAATATATCCGGCATAAAACATGCCAGTGATCACGCCGAGGATATCGCCCAAAAAGGTCTCGGGTGAAACTGAGAAACTCTCCCTCATGAGGACGGCGGCGCCAACCATGGCCAGTAGGAGTCCGCCGAGGAATAGGCGGGTGAATCGCTCACCGAACAACACGAACACGGCGATGGCGACGAAAACGGGTGAAGAATTGCCGAATAGCGTCGCGTTACCCACCGTGGTGAGTTTGATTGACCAATGCCAGGCTGTGAGGTCGCCGGCAAAGAAGATGCCTGATAATATGAGCAGGTAAACGTCGCGCCGCGTTTTAGGCATTCCTTTAGGCGGATCGCTTGCAGCTCTGCGATCATCAATGACAGCCCAGGCCAAAAACACCGGCAATGCCAATACCATGCGGTAGAAACCGGTGGCGATGGGGCCGACCTCGCTGAAGCGGGTGAAAATGGCGGACCAGCCCAGGACTACGGCGCCCAGCAATAACAGTGGAAATGCAAATCGGGCCATTAGACTAAATCGAACATCGGGATAAAGACGCCTAATGCCGGATAAGGAATTTCGCAGGATGGGCGCCGAGATTTATCATCATCCGTGAGCGCTAAATATATGCGCAATAGCAGTGCCGATGCTAAGGATGATGGCGTAAGAATTTACCCATGCAACACCCATACGGAATATCCCAAAGCTATGCTAGCCCTATAATTCGTGCGCGTAGCATTGGCGCGCCTATGGCACGGTGGTAAGACCAGACGCAATGGATGCTCAGAATTCTTATGCCTGTCCCGAGGCGCTCGATGAACGAGACCCGGCGCCAGTGTTGTGTCTCAACGGCGCGGCGACGCGGCCGGTATTGCTGATCGCTGATCATGCCGGAAATGCCGTTCCACAAGCGATGAATGGGCTCGGATTGGGCGTGGGTGATTCAACGCGGCATATTGCCTGGGACCCAGGAGCGGCGGCGGTTGCCGAAGGCTTAGCAGAGCAATGGCAGGCCACGGCGGTACTCGCACAATATTCACGGTTAATTGTCGATCCCAATCGGCCTCTGGGCGATGCAGCGGCGATGCCGGAGATCAGTGACGGCACACCCATTCCTGCCAATCAGGACCTTGGGGCAGAGGAGCGAAGGCGTCGGGCTGAGCTATTTTATTTCCCCTATCACAACACAATAGACCAGGAGATTGCACGGCTGAGGCAGGCCGGTCCGGGGCCGCTTGTGGTGTCAATCCATTCCTTCACCCCAGACTATGGCGACGAAGATCGTCCGTGGCACGTGGGTATTATGTCGGCTGCCGACCGCAGACTCGCGGAGGCCCTTTTGAAATCTCTTGCAAAGTTCGAAGACTTCGCCGTTGGAGACAACCAACCTTATTCCGGCGTTAACCTCGGCTATACGCTTCGCTTACACGGCGGAGCGCAAGGCTTAGCCAGCGTGCAAATCGAAATACGCCAGGACCTTTTGACCGAAGATAATGACACGGCACTATGGATCGATATTCTAGATGATGCTCTGTCACCACTACTCGACGACCCTGCCTTACTGGCTGTTGAGTTTTTTTGAGAAGACAAAGAGGAACGCACAATGGATGACGAAACACGCATCAAAGTTGAGGCGGCGGCTTTTCGCGGTTTGGTGCAGCACCTTCAGAAGCACACGGACGTGCAGAACATCGATTTGATGGGGCTCTCCGGGTTCTGCCGTAACTGCTTGGCTAAATGGGTCAAGGCCGCGTCTGAGCACTACGGCGCGCCCATGGATTACGACGAGGCGCGTGAGATTATATACGGCATGCCTTACGGCGAGTGGAAGGAGACTTATCAGCAGCCGGTTTCCGAGGAGCAGGAAAAGAAATTCGAGGAGTCCAAACCGATCCGCGCTGGCATATCGGTGGTGGAGTAGGGGCGTAAGGGATTAAAACTGTGCCTGACTGGGAAGCCCTGTACCAAGAAGACCGGACGCCATGGCAGCGCAAGGGCTTGAACCCCGCGTTTGACTACTGGCGGCATCAGCACCTTTTTCAGCCTTGCCGTATTTTAATGCCCGGTTGCGGCACCAGTCCGGAGGTTGTTGAACTCGCTCGCTTAGGATTTGATGTTACAGCGCTGGACCTGTCGCAAACGGCCATCGACAAACAACGGGAATATCTTTCTCAAACGCGGCAGACAGCAACACTGGAAGTGGACAGCGTGCTGACGTGGATGCCTGAGCATCACTTCGACATGATTTATGAGCAAACCTGTTTATGTGCCCTAGAACTGCATGACCGGCATCATTACGTCCAGCAATTACGCCACTGGTTGAAGCCAGACGGAACACTCTTTGCTCTGTTTATGCAGACGGGCGAGGAGGGCGGCCCACCCTACGATTGTCCAATTCTCAAGATGGAAGAATTATTTTCTGGCGAACATTGGCGTTGGCCCGATCCGCCGTTTTTTGAGTCCCATCACTCCGGTCAAATGTTCGAGTTGGGTGTTGTGCTAAAGCGTCACGACAGACCGTAAGGCAGTAAGGAAAAACCCCGCCCCAGTGTCCCAGGGCGGGGTTAAAAACGCAAACGCGTTAGATTGTAGCTTAGGATTCTTTGACGGAGTGGCGGGCGCCGAAGCCGGGCAGAACGGCCCTGGTTTCTTTGTTCATGGTGAATCCTGCCTTCTCAATTTCGCCTTCAAAGTCGAGGGTGTGGTATTCACGGCTCCAGACTTCTGTGTTCCAGCGATGGTCCCACCAACGGCGGTATTGACCATAAGCACGGCCTTTGTCGCCGCCGGAGCGGAAATCGATCGGGTAGAAGTAGCCGCCTGGACGTGTGACCCGATATGCCTCTGCAATAACAGCGCGGCTGGCATCTTGAGTCAGTTCGTGATGGATAATGTATGACGTGACGATGTCGAAGTGACCATCCGGGAACTTAGTGTCTTCCGCCAAACGTTGGGAGAAGTTGACATCAACGCCAAGGTCACGGGCGCGCATATGAGCGTAGCGGACCATGGGTCCACCGACATCGACGCCCCAAACTTCTGCATCGGGGAAACGTTCGGCCATCGCAGTGGTGAGCTGGCCGGTGCCACAACCCATGACGAGGATACGCTTGACCTTGCCGTCTTCGGGCAAAGGCATGCGCTCTGAAACGCCGATATGGATTTGATCCTGCTCGTTGTCGCCGATGGCGCCGACATAGAAGCTGTTGGTGCCGTAGTGATAAATGTGACCGGCAAATTCATCACCGACATAGCCACCTGGCTGAATGTGGATTTCATGCTGGGTGTACTTGGGAATTTCCATGTCCGGATTGAGTTCCAGAGTGCCCGGGCCTGCATTGTCGGCTTCTTCCATTTCGGCAATGTACTTGTCGGCATTGGCGTGGAAATGGTCTTGCAGATTTTTCCATGTGAGCTGCTGATTGCTGATCCATGTGCGGCCACTGGTCTGGACCAGGGCATCATCTTTTACCAGTTCAAGCACTTCTTCCACGCCGTACTGGCCCTTGGGATCCATGCCCTTTTCTTCGAGCAGCCTTTCGATCCGGTCGTTGGCAAGGCGATTGAACTTGCCATGGAACGTCCGGAAGCCCGTGACAAAGTCATGAATGCTTTCGACGTCTAGCGTGGGAAGGCGCTCGAGGCGGCCTTTAGAACCACGGAGCTCCACGTCACCTTTCGGGGTGCCGTTGTTGTAATTGTAGTCGGTGGCGGCTTTCGCCTTGCGGCCACTGAAAGCGGCGCCGATAAACGAGCCGACAGCAGCAGTGGCACCAAAGAGGGTGCGACGATCAATCATTGTTGATCTCCTTTAAGTTCTAAATGCTTACTTGTTTTCACGCTGGAACGCGGCGGAGACCGGCAGGTCACCTTCACGCAGCAACGGGGAGTAGGTCAGGTCAATGAAGCGATCACGATCTTTCTGCCATTCCGCTTCTTCTTCGGAGGTAGGCATGTACTTCTCGATCATGGCATTGGTGACGCCTTTTTCGGCGAGCAAGGCTTCGACCACTTTCATGCGGCGGCGGTTC
>JAQWRV010000008.1 GCA_029243545.1 Rhodospirillaceae bacterium | reverse complement strand
GAACCGCCGCCGCATGAAAGTGGTCGAAGCCTTGCTCGCCGAAAAAGGCGTCACCAATGCCATGATCGAGAAGTACATGCCTACCTCCGAAGAAGAAGCGGAATGGCAGAAAGATCGTGATCGCTTCATTGACCTGACCTATTCCCCGCTTCTGCGTGAAGGTGACCTCCCAGTCTCAGCCGCGTTCCAGCGTGAAAACAAATAATACGACTATCGATTTTCGCTAGCCGTCTTAATCTACGACACACACTGGAAGCCCCGCCAATGAGCGGGGTTTTTGGTAAACTGAAGGCAACACTTCAACCTGTGTTGAAATCTGGGTTAGAAGCACTATAAATCCAGAGAGATGAATGACAGAGAAAGGGAAATTCTATGATTCTTAAAACACCGACTTCCATCAAAGGCCTTATTGCAGGCACCGTCGCTCTCGCCTTTACGATTGGACAAGCCTGGGCCATTGCCGGAGTCGACTTTCCCTTGGAAGGCGACATCGACTTCACCGAAGTTCAGGAGATGATCGACGGTGGTGAGTATGACAAAGCAATTGCCTTCCTAGATTTCGAAATCATCGAATGGTACCCAGAAAATGCAGAAGCGCTGACACTCAAGGCCTACAGCCTGCGCAGCATGGGTAAATACGATGCGGCCATGGAAAACTACAATGCAGCATTGGCGTCGGACCCAACACATAAGGGTGCCTTGGAATATCAAGGTGAGTTGTTCTTAAAGATGGGCAACCAAGAAGCGGCACAAGCTAACCTCGTTAAGCTTGAAAACCTTTGCCCCCGCGGATGTGAACCCCACGACATTCTTCAAGCTGCAATCGAACGCTTCAAGGATGGAGAAGTTAGCTGGATTGCGCCGGCTAATCGCAACCCAGTCGGCGAGTAAAACCTTTACGAATTGAAACCCGGTCGCTGCAGATGAGGAGCGGCCGGGATCGTGCCTATGACCACCATGAAATATCTTCACACGGCTGTGCGCGTCTCCGATTTGGACGAAGCGCTCAACTTCTATTGTGGCACCATGGGCATGGAACAGGTACGGCGTTTCAAAGGCCATCAGCGGCCATGTGATATTGTCTTTCTGGCGATGCCAGGTGACACGGACTCACAAATTGAAGTTGTCTATTACCACGACGAAGAGGACCGTAAGAAACATGGTTCCTTCAGTCATGTGGCTTACCAAGTCGAAAATATCTACGAAACCTGCCAGGAGCTCATGGATAAGGGGCTCACTCTGAACCTGCCACCGCGCGACGGCTTTATGGCCTTCGTGAAATCGCCAGACGGTATTTCGTTCGAGTTGCTCCAGAAAGGTGGCCCACGGCCGCCTGAAGAACCTTGGACGTCCATGCCCGACCAAGGAACCTGGTGAGCGACATCATCCGTGTCCGCCGCGGCTACGCTGATACAGCATTCGGACAAATCCATTATTACGACACCGCTACACCAAACGCGCCGGCGCTATTGCTGCTGCATCAATCGCCGCAGGCCGGGACAATGTTCGAGGCGGCACTGCCAGTGCTTGGACAACATTTTCGCACGGTGGCTTTAGACACACTCGGTTACGGCATGTCCGACAAGCCAGACCGGGTATTAGAGCCCGAAGACTATGCCCAGTCAGTGATTGACGTGGCCGACGCTCTTGGCATCGAGACCTTTTCTCTGGGCGGCGCCCATACAGGGGCAACATTTGCCATCCAAATTGCTATTCAAGCGGCATCTCGCGTGACCGCCTTAGCACTTTCTGGCCCACCGCTGCACCCGCCACTCGAGGAGGATGCGCCACGCCGGCAACCAAGAATGAAGCCGCCGCCGACACCGAAGGAAGACGGCTCCCACCTCACCGATTTATGGCAGGCCCGCTGGCCGGTGGCAGCGCCGATTGATCCAAGGGTTTTCCAGAAAAGGTTTCTGACAGCCGTAATGACCGGAGTGTCTGCCATCTCGGCTTATCACGCTGTTTACAAATACGACCTAACGGAGCGGCTAAAACTAATCACCTGCCCCATACTCATCGTTTACGGAGACCGGGATGTGGAGACACCAAACATTGAACAGGTCTTGCCGCTCATACCCAATATCCCAACCAAGGTTATACCGGGCGGAAATATCTACACGGTCGATCTATGTACAGAAGCCTGGTGCAAAGCCGTGGGCGAGTTCTGTCTAGAGTCAGCAGCCTAACTACTTCATGCGCAAGACGGGCATGCGGTCTGCCGCCAAATCTGTGAGATCTCTTAAAGCCGCTACATCGGCAGTTGCAACCACGGACGCGTTATTGCCCCAGCCCTGTCGCACGAAGGTGACAATGTCAGCGATTTGTTGGTCGCTTAAGATCGTGCGGTATCCCGGCATCCTGTAAGCATCCGGTGTGCCATCAACCACCAAGCGTGATGAGCCATTGAGCACGATATTTATAAGCGATGCGGGGTCAGGATCCATTACGGGCGGATTGCCAGCCATGGGTGGCATGTAAGGCGGGTAGCCGTTGCCACTATCAACATGACAGGATTCACATTGCTGCATAAACAAGAGCGCGCCAGACTCTGACCGTCTCTCTGTGCTTCTCAAAAGCGCGTAAGTGGAGTCGTCATATACATAGTCGCCGTCGTCGTTAGCGGCTGAAAGCGACACCAAATAGGTCGCCATGGCATCATTGTCATCGTCTGTGAGAAATTGGGTGCTATTGATGATGACCTCATCCATGGTGCCAAAGGCGGTCGAGTGAATATTGCGGCCGGTCTTGAGATACGTCGCAACATCCTCTTTAGACCAACGCCCAAGTCCGGCACGATTGGATTGAGTTAAATCAGACGCATACCAGTTATCGAGAAAAGCACCGGCAAGAAATTCTGAGTCATCTTCATCGTAGCCCTGCTCGTTAAACGCCAGTCCACGCGGGGTATGGCAGGCACCACAATGCCCTAACCCTTGGACCAAATAGGCACCGCGATTCCAGGCGTCACTCTGGCTTTCATCAGCCTCGTAAACGTCATCATCGAAGAACAGGATATTCCAGACCGCCAACGGCCAACGGATGTTCAAAGGCCATGGAATCTTATTCTCGGGCGGGCTGTAGTTTACCGCCGGTACGGAATTCATGAAGTAGTCGTACATTGCCGCAATATCTTCATCCGTGATCTTAGCGTAGGACGGATACGGCATGGCCGGGTAAAGCCGGTGGCCATCCTTCGCAACCCCTTGCCGCACTGATGCGTCGAAGTCCGCAAGCGTATAATTACCAATACCGGTTTCTTTATCCGGCGTTATATTGGTCGCGTAAATATTGCCAAGCGGTGTGGCCATTTCCAGGCCACCAGCCAAAGCGGGGCCATCGGGGAGCGTATGGCAGGCGACGCAATTTGCCGCGCGAGCCACGTATTCACCCCTGGATTCTGGACCTACCGGAGAGTCTTGAGCTATTGCGGTTGTGCCTGCCAAACCGAGAACGACTGAGAACCCTAAGATTGCCAACGATTTCATATAATTCCCCGTGACCAGCTTTTCCGCCCCTCAGCGGCTTATGGGGACGATGTTAGAGGACCGGGGCCCTGACGCCAAGCCAGGTCTAAAAGGGCTGATTTAAGCCAGTTTTATGATCAGCATTGTCTGGACCAATAAGCAGAGTAAGGCCATACTCCGCCCGATTTGAAATTCGAGCAAGGTTGTAGATCAATGGAAAGACGCACGTTTATGGGATCGGCCTTATCCGCTTCCATCGCATCTAGCGTGGTCAACGCACAAAATAGGAAAGGATCCGCCGTGGACTGGGATTACGTCATCATAGGGGCCGGAACCGCCGGCCTGCCTGCCGCAATTTTTGCCTCACGCCGTGGCGCCCGTGTTTTGCTGATTGACGCTGCTGATTCCGTTGGAGGGACCTTACATCTTGCCAATGGGCAAATCAGTGCTGGCGGAACAACCATGCAAGCGGCCATGGGAATTGTAGACAGCCCTGACAAACACTACGACGACATCATGCGCATGACTGACGGACTGGCTGACCCAGATATCATTCGGCAGACCTGTGACAATGCACCCGCCATGGTGAACTGGCTGCTCGAAGGTGGCCTTACGCCCCTGCCCGGCCAACCCGAAACCGGATCAAGCCCCGGACGTCAGTGTTACACAACACCGCGCTATATTTGGGGCGCTAACATGGGCCGCGATATTCTTTCTGTTGTTTTGAATGAACTGCAGCCCGAATTGGAAAGCGGCCGGGTTGTGACCCAGCTGAACACAACTGTAACTGATTTGATCGTCGGTGACGACGGGTCGATCGAAGGCATCCGCGCCCAAACACCTGATGGAGAACGCGTGTTCAGCGGCCGTCATGTGCTGATCACCACGGGTGGCTATGCCATGAATCCGGATTTGTTTGAAGAACTCATTCATGAACCGACTTATACGTCAGGCACTTACCCCACGAATCTCGGCAAAGGCCTAGAACTCGCTGTATCTGTCGGCGGCAAGTTGCGCGGTCACGAGCTGCACCGGTCTGGTACCGGGTCAATTCTGAACGACGCAAGCTTTCCGACCAAACCGTTCGCCCGCTTTGATACAATGCCTCAGGCGCGACAGCCCTGGGAAATATGGGTTAATAACGATGGCAAACGTTTCATGCGTGAAGACGAGCCTATTCAAGAAACAAGAGCTGCTAAGCTCGTTGAACAGGACCAATTCCGCTACGCTATTGTCTTCGACTCAGACATCTTCGAATCATCACCTCCGGGCGTTCCTGGTTGGACGCGTGAGAAGATGGGAGAGCATTTCAATACACACCCCATGTTCCACAAAGCTGATTCATTAGATGAGTTGGCAAAACTTGCAGGTGTTAGTGCATCCGGCCTGAAGAAAACCGTTAAGAAATACAATAAGGGTGTGAAATCTGGGTCTGACGAATTTGGCCGGGAACACCTCCCCAGCCTGATCGATAAAGCGCCCTACTACGCCATCATCCATCTGGGAAGTTCAGCGACATCTGCTGTCGGCATTACAGTTGACAAAGAACTTCGGGTTGTCAAAGAGAATGGTGAGCCCATACCCAATCTTTATGCAGTTGGCGAAGTTATGGGCAGCGGAGCAACTTTGGGTGCCGTCTTTACACCCGGGATGATGTTGACCCCCGCTCTGACCTTAGGCCGGGAATTGGGGCTCCGCCTGCCTATCTAGCGCGCTTACTCGGTTTCGAGATAAAGCGTGACATCTGAAGGGGCCGGAAAAGAGAACCCCGGTCGCGTGGGGCCTTGCGCTTGGCTTGATTCTTCCTTGTGGTCCGAACTCGCTTCCATTGAGGATGCAAACGCGCGCTTGGCGTTTAGCGCAATGGCTGCGATGGCCGCCCATGAGCCCGCCCGCGCTAGAAAGCGGCGGCGATTCAGTTTCTCAATAAGGTGCTGCATACTTAATGTCCTATTGGTTCAGCGGCGTGTAAGCCCGGTCCCATAGGGCAAATTCTGGATCTTCGAAAAACCCGGGCTCGTTCGCCTCAATATTCTTGCGAAGTTCATTCGGCAATTCGGTGTAGTCCTTCAACTTGACGGAATCGCCGCGTCCAAGCACTTCGCCCTCACGATCACCCATGCCCAGCCAAGGTGTCCATTCATTCAGACTTTGATAACTGGTATGCGCCGGCACACTGACATTGGTCTCATTCTGGATATCGTCTACTCGGCCGATGAGCGTGAAGAAATCATTGATATAAAAGAAACCTTTGTTTGATGCGCCTTCTTTGCCACTGCCCTTTGCAGGGTTGGCAATTTTTGTTGTGGCACTTTCCCGGAGGTACAAATTGCCGCCTTGAACCGTAAGCGGCTCATTGCGCCAATCCACCACAAGCGAACCGGGTGGCATACCGGGCGGTAATTCGACGCTCTGGCCAGAGGTATTGACGTTGACGGTGAACGGCCCCATGCGCATGACCGGAGGTTCATGAGTCCGGCTCGTGTATGGATTGCTATAGCTCTTGATCACTTCATTCGTAATCGGATCGACATAGAACATAATATCACGGAAAACGTGGTCGTAAGACCCATCGTCCTTTTTGATATACTTACCGAGCTGCGCCCCTTCTACCTGCCATAGCAACGTAGGCTGGCGGTCAGCGATACCGTACTGGCTGCCTTTGTACCACCACAGCACAGGTGCGCCGTCGAGGCTGCCGCGCATCTTAATAAGAGCGATGAGCCGGTCATTGGGGTCGTTGAAATCAAGGGCCATGGTGTCCTCTAGAAAGTGAAGTAATGGGCGCCAAAGAATGTGTGGCTCGCGTGGATAAAGGCATCTCTACGAAAGGTTGCGGCCGCACTGTCAAGTACATACACCGCAAAGCCACCGCGTAGAAACAACAAACGTGATGGGCTAACTGTCACTTAGCTTAAGTAATACTCTGTTCTCAATATTGTGATGACTGCCGCTCGTTTTGGATCAGTGGGCAATCATCCATCGTCCATCGTCCAATATTGAAGTTGATCGCCCACGGTGGCTAATGTAATCAATGGTTGAAGTTAACTCTGAATTATCTTTAACGCTCCACCGCGTTTAGGCAAAGGCATGTTCAAATTCGGTACCAAGGCTGAAACTCTTGAACGCCTCGAAGGCTTAGTAAAGTCTGCGCGCATACTACCACAATATAGATTTTCTGTTTCGGTATGGCAGAACGGGGCAGAGGAAGTAGTAAATAGTATCGCTGAGAAGGAATGGTTGAGCGATGCCGTTATCGTCCGCAGCAGTGCTATTGGCGAGGACCAACTCAATAATTCGCAAGCGGGAAATTTCGTTTCAGTCCCCGACGTTGTGGGAGCGACAGCTCTGACGTCAGCAGTAGAGACGGTAATTCACTCGTTTGGCGATTCCCCCCATGAAAATAACCAGATATTTGTACAACCCTATCTTAAAGACATTGCCTTCTCGGGAGTTGCATTGACGCAAGAGACAGGCGGTGGAGGACACTACTTTGTAGTAAATTATGACGATACAGACGGTCGAACCGATAGTGTGGAGTCTGGCCTCTCTGGCAGCTTAAAGACCCTCTATTTGCACAAAGGGCGTGATCAAACCCCACCTGAACGATTTTGTGGTGTCATCGAACTGTTGTGGGAGCTCGACAGTTTAATAGAGGGTGTTCCTCTAGATGTTGAATTTGCTGTGACAACTAACGAGACAGTCTTCCTTCTCCAAGTTAGGCCCGTTAGCGTGCCAAGGTCTCCCGTCGCTGATATTAAGATACAAGGCAAAATACTATCGGATATAGCCGGCAAAGTTAGAAAAACGTCGCGGCCACATCCTTATCTTTACGGCTCGAAAAGTATATTTGGCGTAATGCCGGATTGGAACCCGGCAGAGATTATCGGAATTAGACCGAAACCCTTATCATTGTCGCTATACAAAGACTTAGTAACGGACAGCATATGGGCCTACCAACGCAACAACTATGGCTACAAGAATCTACGCAGCTTTCCTTTACTCATTAGTCTTGGCGGCATTCCCTATATCGACGTTCGCGTTAGCTTTAATTCCTTCCTCCCGCACAACATCTCTGACGATCTAGCTGAACGACTAGCTAATCATTATATTGACCGACTAGTCGAACAACCCAACCTTCAAGACAAGGTTGAATTTGAGATTATTTATTCTTGTTTGACTTTGGACCTGCCGGAACGTCTAGAGGCCCTCAAAGACTTTGGATTTTCTGGAGAGGATTTGAGCACGTTAATTGATCACCTACGCCCCCTTACCAACCGGGCCATACACGGCAAAACAGGTTTATGGCGTGATGAAATAACCAAAATAGCCGAACTGAAACGACGGCAAGATCTTTTGTTACAGAGCAAACTCGACCCAGTAAGTAAGATCTACTGGCTTATTGAAGACTGCAAGAGGTACGGCACATTGCCATTTGCCGGCTTGGCACGGGCGGGCTTTATAGCAATGCAAATGCTGCGCTCATTGGTTTCTAAATCAATTCTCAGCGAAGACGATCTAACCGCTTTTCTTTCCCAACTTCATACGGTTGCATCCGATTTAAGCCACGATCAATTGAGCCTAAGTAAGCAAGAATTTATTAAGAAGTACGGATTCTTGCGCCCAGGAACATATGACATCTGCTCAAAGCGCTATGACGAATCCCCTGACGAGTATTTTGATTGGTCTCAACGTGCACCAATAGTCAAAGAGAATAGTAAATTTACGCTTTCTGAGAATCAGCTTAAGGCCTGTGATCGGCTCCTAGCGGATATGGGAATCAAACATACAGCAATAGGATTCTTCGATTTCATAAAGTCGGCAATCGAGGGGCGTGAGTATGCGAAATTTGTATTCTCAAAAAGTATAAGTGAAGCTTTGCGCTTACTAGAGGGCCTTGCGTCTAACTACGGTTTCAGCCGTGATGACACGGCATACACCACTATTTCTGTAGTCAAAGACCTCTATGAAACAAGCACAGATCCGACATCTATGTTGCACCGGTCAATCGAATCCGGCCGTGAACTCTACGAACTGAATCAACAAATTTGTTTGCCGCCCTTAATTGTTGACCCGACTGATATTGCATGTTTTGAAATCTCGCCAAGCCACCCCAATTACGTAACGCGAAAAACATTTCAAGGGCCTGTCTGGCGATATGGAGTGGAAGAAGGTTCTATTGATGGCAAAATCGTATTTCTCCCCAATGCTGATCCTGGATTTGACTGGATATTCACGCGCCAAATTGCAGGGTTCGTAACAATGTATGGTGGCGTTAACTCCCATATGGCCATACGTTCCAATGAACTCGGCATGCCGGCCGTGATCGGAGCAGGTGAACAATTATACGCCCTATGGGCCGCGGCGACTAAACTCGAAATTGATTGCAACAACAAACTTGTACGGAAACTATTGTGAAGCTAATTGCCGTCACTCAAAGAGTGGATATCGGTGCAACTTATAACGAGCGGCGCGACGCTCTTGATCAAGCTTGGACAAATTTTCTTTCTGCCTGTGGCATTCTATTTATTCCCGTCCCCAACGACCCTCAAAGCGCTGAGTACTTGGTGCAATCCCTAGATATAGCTGGAGTGCTATTTACTGGTGGCAACGATCTTGTTTCATGTGAGGGAGATGCACCTGAACGCGACGCTACAGAAAGTCGACTATTCGATTGGGCGCGCGAGCGCCACTTACCCTTGCTGGGTGTGTGTCGTGGCATGCAGGTCATACAGCATCAACTTGGCGTTTCGCTTAAGAAAGTAGATGGCCACGTCGGTAATCGTCACGACATTGAAATTGATAATGAAACCCGGTCGACAAACAGTTTTCATAACTTTGCGGCGTTTGAAACGGTAGATGGCCTGAGTATTGTGGCCAAATCATCGGATGGAGTCATCGAAGCTATACGCCATGACAGCGGGAATATCTTGGGCATCATGTGGCATCCTGAAAGGGATGATCCTTTTGATCCAAATGATATTGATATGTTTCAAACGTTTTACGGAGTGGAAGCGTGAGAGCGATCATCCTTGCCGCAGGCCGAGGCCATCGAATGGGGGAAACGACTAAGGACAAGCCGAAGTGTCTCACCGTATTCAACGGAAAATCTTTGCTAGATTGGCAACTCATGGCGCTGCGCAAAGCAGGAATCAACGATGTCGCAATTGTCCGAGGATATCTTGGCGAGAAACTCGAAGGATTTTCCTCTACGTTTTTTGAAAACCCGCACTGGGACGATACGAATATGGTTCGATCCCTTTTATGCGCAGGGGATTGGCTAGCGCAATTTCCCTGTGTCATCAGTTACGGCGACATCTTCTATGGAGCTGATGCTGTCAGGCAACTGTCGGAATGCTCAGAAGACATTGCAATTAGTTATGACCCCTCCTGGTTGGCATTGTGGTCGCAGAGATTCGAGGATCCGTTGTCTGACGCGGAGACATTCGTGTTAGGAGATAACGGCTTAGTCCGGGAAATTGGAAATCGGGCAACCTCTATAGCGGACATTGAGGGACAGTACATGGGTCTTCTCAAGTTCACGCCTGCAGGATGGGCTGAAATTACTAACTATCTGACGACGCTGACCGAGCCGCAGATTGATCAGCTCGACATGACCTCACTCTTGTCCTCTCTCGTCGCCAATGAAATCAAGGTTTGCGCCGCCCCCATTGAAAGTGCGTGGGGCGAGGTGGACAGTGAACACGACCTTGAGGTCTATACAGATATGATTGAGCGACAGGACCTAGTATTTCCATGAAGCACAGCGCTTCTTGTCGCTATATCGAGCAACGAGGTAGAAAATGGATTTTGGAGATTTCTCAAGCCTTGCCGAAAGTTACGGTAAGTATCGGCAAGGATATGCTGAAAGCGTCCTAACAGCACTATTAAGCCTATTAGGTACGCCGCCTAACCGAGCGGAAGCCATTGACGTAGGAGCGGGAACAGGACTCTGGACGAGGATGATCGCCAGCCGCGGCCTCGCGCGTGTAACAGCGGTCGAGCCCAATGATGCCATGCGTGCCGTGGGCGAAGATCAAACCAAGTCATTGCAAATTACATGGCTAAAGGGTAGCGGTGAGCTTGTTCCATTGAACGACGCGTGCTGCGACATGGTGAGCATGGCCTCATCATTTCATTGGGTCGATTTTGACAAAGGCACTCGTGAATTTCATCGGATTTTGCGGCCCGGTGGGCGGTTTGTTGCATTGTGGAACCCCCGTCTCCCTGCCACAGACCCTCTACTGCAAGACATACAAGCGTTTCTCAAGGACTTGATGCCTAATATGACGAGACGGTCTTCGGGGTTGTCTGGCATTAGTGAGCAACTTACCGATATGCTCGAATCGTCCGATCTGTTTACAGATACCGTATATCTGGAAGGTCGCCATACAATCGCATTAACCAAGCAAGATTATATCGGCGTATGGCGTTCCGTGAACGACGTCCAGGTGCAACTGGGCGCGCAAAAGTTTGCCAAATTTATGCGGTATATAGATGAAGTGATTGATAACGATAGACAAGTTGAACAGACGTACCTCACACGCGCCTGGTCTAGTCAGAAAATCTAGTTATTCTTGTTAGACACTTCAACTTTTATGCGCGCCATAAATGGAAAGTGATTTTGCTACGCATTCTGAAGTCTCATTTGGTCCCTAGGTACCGGCAGGCTATCAGCCCAAAAACTACTTGATAGCCCGTGACCAGACTACTCACAAATTATTTACCGCTTTCCATTGCGAAATGATCCTTTGTGATATCTGGCAAGGAGATTCGGTTCCATCATTGACAATGGTGACGTCGGGATACTTCGGGCTTTCCATGAGTGCGCTGGGCAGCACAGCATCATCTCGGTCTTGAGTAGCATTATCTGCATAAAGGTTCTTCTTATTCCTTTGCCTGAGAACATGCTCGGGTACATTCAAATAGACTTCAAAATAATTCTCTATCGATTCCCGATTTTGACGCCGGCATTGATGGAACATAGAAATTGTCGCGCAGACGACATCAAATCCCTGATCCGCGATCAACTTGGCTAAGCGGCCATATGTGAGTGATAGTTTTCTGCGGTTCTCCATGGAATAGTCTTGCGTTTCTCCGAGCACCTTTCGGAGATGATCGCCATCCAATGACACCACGCGTCTGCCTTCCAACTGCATCGCAGACATAAATTCCTGTGCAACTGTCGTTTTCCCGGCTCCAGCTAGACCGGTAATCCAAAAAACGGTGCCGGTTTGTTCAGACACTTCGACTTCTCCGCACGCCATAAATGAAAGTGACTTTGCTGCGCATACTGCAGGCTCATATGGACCATGGATGCATATAGGCAATCAGTCCAGAAATCTATTTGTAACGTCCCACTTCTCAACGACCGCAGGATTCCGCCGGCCGAATTCTGCTACATCTGCCTGTATTGAAGCCCGTAGCATCTCTTTATCAAGCGGTGTGAAGTCATCAACGGTAAATAGTGTCATTGCACTTGCCAAGCTATACCATTTCTCAAGACTACGCATACGAGCCTCAATGAAAGGGATACATCGCTCAATGATTTTTGGACGCAACTTCGGATGAACCTGACACCATTCTGAAGGCCTCGTACACATGTGAATGGGACCTGATAGCTTCAGTGATGGAAGATACGCGTTAATGTCAGGAAACGCGTATAGACGTTCTTGCCAACCACGATATTGATTTAGCGTGGCATCATATCGTCCTTGCCACACATCACCATCCGCAAACATCATTATCGTTAATTCTATACCAGCCTCCCGATATGAGATGCCGCCATTATTGCGGAGGTCACTGAGAAGTTTTGACCCCAAGGATATGTACTGCCTGTTTGGCACTAGGTTTTCTTCATCGGCATTGCCGCACATAGCTATCCATAATTTCTTAAGCAAACCCTCAACCTTATCGCCTTTCATTGCACTCACATCAAAAATGATATGCTTGTCAAAACTGTCCGCTTCATAAACCCGTGATGCTTTGGCATGGCATAAATACCTTGGCACTGCATGTGCAATCTGCTCTTTCATACTTACCCGAGAATGCTCTAGTTTCCTTAATTCGTTGATTCTACTAATCAACTGCTCTGTTTGGACTTGAGATACAAAACTTTCTATAGGGTCACGGACTGCTTGTATGAAAAGTCTGCGATCACTGGCTTTGAGTACGCTGCTGACAATGTTGGAAAACATGTAGTCCTTAGTGTGCACACCTACTGTGCTAATGAATGGGCGGAAGTTCCTTTCATATGCCAATATATCGGCGAAATTAGATTGGATGCTTTGATATGACGCGAGATGCATTTCTTTGTGAAAATTCAAATAATGTAACAAAGAATGACTGGCGCAGGTATGAGGCGTAAGGCATATAAAATCATACATTCCGGGGCCGTCTTCCGTTCGTTGCTGAACTAGTATTTTGGTGACCGTGGCTCTTTTGTTAATTTTCACAAATAATAATGGTCCGCCCCATAATTTGTAACAAATGAATTACCATTGTTTGGAGAAATCATGAAGGGTTTGCCCATGGGCGTCATCGCAGCCCAGCTTGGACATTCCAGTACTCGGATGACTGAGCGCATTTATGAGGTCACGGAGAAAACCAAATGCTTCTGAGAGTCATCGACATTGAAACGACTGGCATTGAACCCCCAGCCGAAATCATCGAATTAGGGCGAGTGGACGTGATTTCGGAAGGAGATGGCTGGCGTATTGATCGGCTAATGGCTCGTCTCTATCGACCGCTAAATGGTATTCCTCCCGAAACAATGGCTGTTCATCATATTACTGAAGATGATTTCGACGGCGATACTCCGGTCTGCTCAGAGGAGCGATTGCGTAAGGCGGTTTGGGGCGGTCAGCGGCCTGACATTCTCGTAGCTCACAACTGCGGGTTTGAGCAGACCTTTATCCCCGATACGGCGACGGACGATCTACCGTGGATATGCACATATAAGGTTGCTCTGCGCATCTGGCCCGAAGCACCACAGCATACAAATCAGGTTCTCAGATATTGGCGGGGCTTGAAGCTAGATGCTGCTTTGGCAATGCCTCCGCACCGAGCTGGCCCTGACGCCTGGGTTACAGCGCACCTTCTGACTGAAATGCTTAAATGCTCGACGATTGAGCAAATGATTGAGTGGACCAAACAGCCTAAGCAGCTACCAGCGATTCCGTTTGGGAAACACCGTGGTTCAAATTGGCAGGATATACCGGGCGACTATCTCAATTGGATGGTCAGACAAGACGATATGGATCGTGACGTGATCTGGTGCGCTCAGGAAGAGTTAGAAAGACGAAGGTCTTCTTGACGCCAGTCGTAACGCCAGTTGAGATTGCACAAAAAATCCGGGGGATGAGCACACCCCCAACATCATCTGATAAAATTGTATCTCTGACGTCATACCGGCAACGTTTCTCGCGAGGTGTTAGATCATTGGCAGCCGGCGCGGGGCTACAAAAAATTGCAGCATCTCTCATTGTAGGTGCTTTTATCGGGGTAGGTGGCGCGTCGCAGTTTGCGGGATCAATTGGGGGTTCCGGCGGCGGTCTCGTTGCGTCCCTACCTCAAGACGGCTCCGGACTTATAGTGCGAGGTACCCCCACCACCGTTTCTTCCAAATCCAACGGACTGGTTCTTGAATCTGCTTATGGCACGTTTCATTCAGGTTCAACAATTCCCAAGTCGGATGGATATAGGATCCATTTAAAGACTGACGGTGCGGACAAAGTCTCGCTAATTTATCACGAGAAGAGCGATGCACCAGAATATCTATTGAAGGATGAACTCACTGGACCGGCCGAAGTTATTACCGTTCCGCCTGATAAACAAAGCGGATTTAGAATTAATACCGACGCTTCGTTTGTGACGTTCGAGGTTCAAATGCAGCGCCAGGAACGGGTCACCCGGGAATTTTATGTTTTCGGGGTTAATTGACATTCGTACCTGGGCCACTATGGAGAAAAGCGAGATGCTAAGATTGATCGCTAGTTTGACGCTTGTGGTGACGCAACCGTGACATCCGCCATCGTTCGGTGCTGTATATTAGATACGTATTGGACACAGGATGCATTTCTGCACTGTTAGTAGCTACTAAACCATTGAAATATATGGCGTCCCCTAGGGGATTCGAACCCCTGTCGCCGCCGTGAAAGGGCGGTGTCCTAGGCCTCTAGACGAAGGGGACCCGGTGTGGTGAGAGCGCGGTTCTAACCATTCTTGCGCCTTCGCGCAAGCCCGGAAACACGCAGTCAGGCTGGCTTTTGCTTGGGCCAGCATTAGGTCTAGCCATTGCCTCAGACCCCAACGGGCGCTAAAAGGCGCAGACGCAGGATTCAGTGCCCTGCGGCATTTAACTGCCTGCAAGATCCGGAACGGTTATAGACCCAATGCCCCACCTCAAACCCGGTCCCACGGGATTCTTGATCCGAGACGCCTCGCCAAAGGATATGGCAGCCACGGCTGCCATATATGACCATTTTGTGCAGACCAGTGCCGCTACGTTTGAGGAAACCTCTCCCACCTCTAACGATATGACCGGCCGATATACGGAGCTATTGGGAAAAGGCTTGCCCTTTCTGATTGCCGGACAGGGCGACCAAATCTTGGGATACGCATACGCAGGTCCATACCGGTCACGATCTGGCTATCGCTATACGGTAGAAGACTCCGTGTATGTAGATCAGGCTCACTTGGGTAAAGGGATCGGCCGGCTGCTCCTGAACGAACTCATCAACCGCTGCACCGCTCTTGGATATCGCCAAATGATCGCTGTCATTGGAGATTCCGCTAATACGGCGTCTATTGCCCTACACAGTCAAATGGGCTTCAAGGTCATCGGCGCTTTGCCTGCCACGGGCCGAAAATTCGAGCGCTGGGTCGATACGGTGCTGATGCAATGTGCTTTGGGTGACGGCGCGACAACGCCTCCCAATCCAGGCTCCTAAACACAAGAAAAAGGCCCGCTATCAGGCGGGCCTTCATCAAAACTATGAATACTGAACAACTACTGCGGTGAGACCATCGGCGCCACAGCAGCCGTCAATGAGAAATAAGACATCTCCCGGTTCTTCGCGCAGTTGCTGGCGATAGCACCGGTGATGGCTGACTTATTCTCAACCGGAATCATGAGGTCCGGATCTTCCGTATTCACGAACCCTTGTACGAAAGCGAAAGCCCATACATCCGCTAAGTCTGCCTTTAAAACATCGGATGCAGATCCTTGGAGGCCATCAGCATAATCACCACACATGTAAGTGTTGGGATTGAATTCGTTGCTCAACGTATTGGGAATATCGCGCCCCCGGTCCGATGCTACAAACTCAGAAACAGTGAGCAACGTCACTTCGGGGTTTTCACGGCACTTACTGAGAATAGCCCGTATGGCCTTCTGCTCGGCATCCGTGTCGTCGACTAATTCGAGCTTCTCGCGGCCCGTATAATTGCCGGTTAAGTATCCCATGATCCAAAGACGAGCGACATCTGCCCGGCTCTTGCTTGTGGCACTGGCCCCTTGCCCATTAACGAAGTCCAAGCACCGCATATTTGCAGGATTGAAGTCACCCGTTTGAGCTTGCGCAGCTCCGAGACCAAGCCCAAGTGCTATGGCAACCGCACCCAGTGTTCCGAACATTTTGGCCATCGATACAATCCCCTTCTGAAATAGTAAAAGGCCCATTTTATGCGGCCTTGCGAGCGAAAAGTCGCACGCGGTGCCTGAGGTGTCAACGGCTCTTAGCCCCATAGGCTGTGGGCTTCCCGGACGTGCTCGGCAGTCGAAACCAAAGGAAGCAGCCTAGTCAGCCCATGCCCCATCATCGACTACCAGTTGAACGCTTGATCGCCCTTGCCAATTGTCTTCCCGCAAGTGCCCAGCCAAATGCACCGGACGGCCCTGGGCATTGAGAAGTGCATAGCCTAATTCCGAATCAGCGCTGTTAAAGGCAATGGACTTCAGGCGGCCACCCGATTCGCCGGTCAAGATACAGCGGACATGGCCATTTCCAACAATGTCAGATTGAACAATACGGGCGGCGGCCACAGCCACTTTCGGCTCTTCATTTCCAGATCCGAACGGTTCCAGGCGATAAAGATCACGAACGAGACCGAGCGTTGCCGCCTCTACAGAAATCACGGATTCTATCCCATATGCCACTTGTATTCCGCCTTGGGCCACCTGCTTCGCAATGTGATTCGATAGAAACAGACGAAAATCCTCCAAGCGCTCTGCTTCAACCGTAAATCCCGCCGCCATAGCATGGCCACCACCGTTAAAAAGCAATCCTGCATCACGTGCCGCCAAAACCGCGCGGCCGAGGTCGACACCCGGAACGGACCGGCCTGACCCTTTGGCCATTCCTCCGTCCTTGGCAACAACACAGGTTGGCAAGTCGTATCGCTCTCGTAGCCGGCTCGCGACAATACCAATGACACCGGGATGCCAATCATCTCCTGAAACGAATACCATGGCCGCACCGGGGCCTGTCTGACTTTCTGCCAATTCAATAGCGTCGACGAGAACAGCAGCCTCAATGTCTTTCCGGGCCGCATTGTATTCATTTAGCCGCACAGCCAGAGCTGCGGCCTCGTCAGGATCATCACTGGCGAGAAGGCGCGTGCCCAGAGGAGCTTCACCAACCCGGCCACCAGCATTGACCCGGGGTCCCAACAGATAACCGAGATGAAAAGCACGAGGTGCTTCGTCAACACGCGCTGCATTGGCAAGAGCGTTTAGTCCAGCATTGGCGCCTCTTGCCATGACCGACAAACCTTGATTGACATAGGCGCGATTTAGCCCGCGCAAAGGCACCACGTCACAGACCGTTCCTAAAGCGACCAGATCGAGCCAAGTGCGTAGATCAGGCTCGGCAACTTTACTGCGCTCGTACCACCCGGACTGCCGTAGTGCGCGGTTTAAGGCAACGATCACCAGGAATGTCACGCCAACAGCAGCCAGATGACCCTGACCGCTGGAATCGTCGAGACGGTTCGGATTGACGACAGCAGCCGCTATTGGCAGCTCAGCTTCAGCTTTGTGGTGGTCGACAACTATAATATCTAGGCCAGATTCAGACGCGGCGGCCAATGGCTCAAACGCTGTGATGCCGCAATCCACAGTCACCACAACTTTTGCACCTTGCTCTCGAAGACCTAGCAGCGCTTGCGCATTAGGCCCGTAGCCTTCTTTCATACGGTCAGGAATATAACTGTCTACCTTAATACCCAGCGCACCGAAAAAACGGATAAGCAACGCCGAAGAAGTTGCACCATCGACATCATAGTCGCCGAAAACAGCGATCGGCTCGTCCGCCTCGATGGCCTTCACCAGCCGTTCGACTGACTGATCCATACCGGCCAGAGTCGACGGATCAGGCATAAGGGCTTTAAGAGTTGGATTCAGAAAGGGGTCCGCAGTTTCTGGTGTGAATCCACGTCTGGCAAGAATGCGGGCAACAACATCGGAAACGCCGGCGCTGGCTTTCAGCGCAGCAACAGATTGATCTTCAGTGTTTTTGCTAAGCCAACTCCGGCCCTGAAAAGAGCGATCTACACCAAGACATAGAGTGATATCGGATGGGAGCTCAGCCATAAGGGCCCTTACTCAGCCCTCACCCTCAAATCGATGTTGGGCTTCGATGTATCGTACGGTGCCAGATTTAGATCGCATCACGAGAGAATGAGTGACTGCGCCGCCTGGAAACCGACGTACACCACGCAACATGGCACCCGTCGTCACACCGGTTGCGGCAAACATGACGTTTCCTTTAGCCAACTCAAGAAGACCGTACTTCCGATCAAGGTCTTCAATACCCCATTTATGCGCTCTGCTTCTTTCGCCGTCATTTCGAAACAGCAAACGCCCTTGCATTTGGCCACCTATACAGCGCAAGGCAGCCGCAGCTAAGACACCTTCAGGTGCACCGCCAGATCCCATATAGATATCAACGCCACTTTCAGGTTCAGCCGTTGCGATGACACCTGAAACGTCTCCATCAGATATCAACATGATACGGGCGCCCGCTTCACGCACTCTGGAAATCAACTCCTCATGGCGTGGACGGTCGAGAACGCAGGCAAGCAGTTCATCGACTTTGCATTTCTTGGCGGATGCCAAAGACTTGAGATTCTCGACAGGATCGTTATCGATATCAACAACCCCATCAGGCAAATCGGGACCAACTGCGATCTTGTCCATGTAGACATCTGGTGCATTAAGAAAATTACCGGCCTCCGCCATCGCGATGACAGCAAGTGCATTTGGACCGCCCTTGGCCGTAATCGTCGTACCTTCAAGCGGGTCCAGGGCGATATCGATTTTAGGACCCTCCCCACTGCCAACTTTTTCTCCGATGTAGAGCATCGGCGCCTCGTCGCGCTCGCCCTCACCAATGACGACCGTGCCCTCAATATTAAGACTATTCAGGGCCTGACGCATGGCATCGACCGCGGCTTGGTCGGCGGCCTTTTCGTCGCCACTTCCCATCAATCGAGATGCTGACAACGCTGCGGCCTCTGTGACCCTGACCGTTTCAAGGGCCAGATTCCGTTCGAGTACATTGTTAAAGCTGTTGTCCAGTTGCAGTGACATGGCCCCTCTCTGATTCTCTTTTATTCATTCCGTTTTACACGGCTTTGTCGGTCAGTATAACCGGCTTTACAGTTCAAATTGACTATTCACCCCAAACATCTTCGATACGAATGACGTGTGGGGCCTCAACCACTGCTGTGTGGTCTTCCAGTCCTTTTAACGCCAGGCGCAACGCACCTTCGGTGATGCTATGGGTCACGATTACAATATGGGCGTTCCCGGCTTCATCATGGTCACGCTGTAGAATGCTTTCCATGGAAATGTTGGCATGCCCGAAAGCACTGCTGATATCAGCGAATACTCCAGGCTGATCAATGACGGTCAGACGTATGTAAAATGGGCCCGCGCGATCCTTGATAGGAATTGCCTTTAGATCTGCCAAACGCGCTGCGGGGACACCGAACGCCAGCGAAAGTCTACCAGCTGCTATATCAATAAGGTCAGCGACAACGGCAGATGCTGTGGGACCGGCACCAGCTCCGCGACCCTCGTAAACCGACCGGCCAACAAAATCCCCCTCGGCAATCACAGCATTGAAAGACCCATCAACTGCGGCAAGAGGCCCTTCTTGGTCTATGAGACATGGGTAAACGCGCTGGTACACGCCCGCGTCAGTTTGGCCTGCCAGTCCGAGCAGTTTGATCCTATAACCAAGTTCTTTGGCGTAAACGAAGTCAAGGGCGGTGATATCACGTAGGCCTTCAATATGAACTTGCTTAAAGCCTAGCCGCGTACCAAAAGCAAGACTGGCAAGGATTGCAAGTTTATGGGCAGCATCGACGCCATCAATATCAAAGCTTGGGTCAGCCTCTGCGAAGCCGAGGTCTTGAGCATCCTTGAGGACACTATCGAAGTCCCGCCCTGTTTCTTCCATGGTTGAGAGAATGTAGTTGCAGGTCCCGTTGAGAATACCAATAACGCGGCTAACACGATTACCGGCGAGCCCTTCCCTAATAGCCTTGATGATTGGAATTCCACCGGCCACAGCCGCTTCGTAAGCCAACGTCACACCAGCGTCTTCAGCCGCGCGTGCAATGTTCTCGCCAGCCTCAGCCACCAACGCCTTGTTAGCGGTCACGACATGCCGGCCTGCAGCAATGGACGCCATCGTTACATCAAGAGCAACTCCGGTGGATCCACCAATGAGTTCAACTACAACATCGGCTTTGGCGGTTTTAGCCATCTCTACAGGATCATCGAACCAAGCAAAGCCTGATAAGTCCACACCACGGTCTTTGCTCTTATCTCTAGATGAAACAGCAGTGATATTGATCTCACGGCCGCAACGCACCGCGATCTCACGCGCATGTTTTTGAAGAACCTGCACCGTACCGACACCAACAGTCCCTAGACCGGCGATAGCAATATTAAGCGGGTTACTCATTATGCCCCCCTGGTCCGTTCCGCATTTTCCAAAACGACGCCAGAGTCTGCCATGAACTGCTTTACATTGCGTATCGCTTGACGAATCCGGTGTTTATTTTCGACCAGCGCGATACGAACAAACCCTTCTCCGTATTCACCGAAACCTGTACCAGGTGAAACAGCGACCTTGGCATGCTGAAGCAGTAACTTTGAGAAACCCATGGAGCCCTGTTCTTTAAAAGGCTCTGGAACTGGCGCCCAGGCAAACATTGTCGCTGGGGGAGACGGAATACTCCAGCCGGCCTGTTCAAACCCTTCAATCAGAACATCACGCCGCCCTTTGTAGGTCTGGCGGATTTCGTCGACACAGTCTTGCGGTCCATTAAGGGCTGCGGCGGCGGCAACCTGAATTGGCGTGAAAGCTCCGTAATCGAGATACGACTTTATGCGCGTTAGTGCGCCGACAAGAAATTGGTTGCCGGCGACAAAGCCAATGCGCCAACCAGGCATGCTGTAGGTTTTGCTCATCGACGTAAATTCGACCGCGATGTCTTTTGCGCCCGGCACTTGCAAAATGGATGGCGGTGGATTGCCGTCAAAGTAAATCTCTGAATATGCCAAGTCCGACAAAATCCAAATGCTGTGCGCCCGGCAAAAGTCGACAACTTGTGCATAGAAGTCGAGATCGGCGACAAGTGCAGTAGGGTTAGACGGATAGTTTAAGATCAAAGCGACCGGCTTTGGAACGCTGTGCATGACTGCTTGCTCAAGCGCCTGCAGAAAATTCTCATCCGGCTGCACCGGCAAATGTTGGACAGACCCATCTGCAATAATGAATCCAAACGGATGGATCGGATAACTCGGGTTGGGTGCAAGCACTATATCACCCGGGCTTGTCATAGCTGAGGCTAGATTTGCCAGACCTTCTTTTGACCCAAGCGTAACAATGCATTCTTTGTCCGGATCAATTGGAACGTTAAATCTCCGTTCGTAGTAACTGGACAGGGCCCGTCGCAGACCTTTTATTCCGGCAGAAGCTGAATAGCGGTGAGCCTTCGGATCACGTGCAACTTCACACAGCTTGTCTACGATATGCGGCGGTGTAGCCAGGTCTGGATTTCCCATACCCAGATCGATGATATCTTCACCGGCAGCCCGCGCGGCAGCCTTCATAGCATTCACCTCGGCGAATACATAGGGCGGCAGGCGTTTGATACGGTGAAATTCTTCGGTCATGGATTTCTACGGATCTTGTCTGGATGGTTTAAGCAGTACAGGCGTACTGTCGATGGTGATTAGATTCCAGGCATCTATTTTAACGCCCCGTCCCCGTTCTGGCGAGGCATTATACCGCCAACCAAGACAGTGTTCAGGCTAAATCAGGGCAAAAACGAGGTAGGTAGACGTTAATAATCGAGATAAATCTCAGCGCGCTGGTTGCCAGATTCTCCAGCAGGCATGACCTCATAGTAAAGAGGTTCGTTGTCAGATACCGCGCTAACGAAAATCCGGTTGGACGGGAGCCCTTTCGCCATCAGGGCCGCAGCAACAGCATTGGCACGGTTGAGAGACACTCTGAAATTGACCAGTTTGTGCTTGAGCGGGTCGAGGTTCTGGGTTCGGCTTGACGTATGGCCTATGACGCGAACGTCACCATTATATTCCTGACGAAGCTTGATGATGTCGTCTAGAACGCGGCGATCAGAGGCTGTTAGCCTGCTGCTTCCTGTAGGAAAAGTAATCGTCGAAACATGAATGGATACCCGGTAGGCGGAAGGGTCGTAGGCCGACATTGAGTTCGGTAGCGCAGACAATTGAGTCCCGGTCTCATTCCTGCCAATGACGGTCGTCGATCCAGAGGACCGAGGCGTTGGCGGCATAGATGAAGCCGTGGCGCTATCAAGCGTCGGTAAGGGGGGTGGCGGTGGTGCGGACTCCGCGGATGCGGGCGGCGGCGGAGGCGGGGAAGCCCCAAGTCGCTCTGCCAAAGACATACGGGTTCTCGGTGCGGTTTCTACCGGGGTTACCGGTGCGACAGGAGCCGCTGTGGGTGATGGTGGCTCCATTGGTGAAGGGAGCGAATCATTGGCGTCCTGGAGCGGGCGCACCGCGACAGGTTCTCTTCTGCGAACCTGCTCAGTATATTGGGCCTGATCACGGTCAGCGATAAGTCCCTCGGTAGCGGCTTCCCGGTCATCGGCAGATGTTGTCGACGGTGCTTGGTTTGGAACAGAAGCCAGATTGGGGAATCCTTCTTCAGAATCTTCCGCAAATTCATCATCGCCACCGGAGAAAAGGCTGCCAACAGCATCGGTGGTACCTTCCCATACGTTCGTTACGGTGGAGCATGCGCCAAGCGAGAGACAAAGGACGAGCGCAGCCAGCCAGGGCCCACGCTTGGGACCATCCTGCTCTACAACCACGGTAACTTGATTTTCGGTACCGCTCATTGATAGCCCCCCTTTTCAGTGCAAGAACTCTAAATAAGGTTCTTCACTTAAACCATGCTCTAGCCTGCTATGTGACCTATGCACAGACCCTAAATACGCTAGACAAGCCATGCCCCAGCGCCTATTGCATAGCGCGACTTCGACCAGAAAAAAACCTCTAAAGCCGGGGTTTGACGTGCCGAAGAAGCGGAACACTCCATTCTGCCCTGTGAATCCCATCCAGATGACCGCTAAAAGCCTAGCAAACCAATGAGACACAGAATTTATGGCGCCACAAACGCAAGATCAGGGGTCCACAAAAAAGACCCCAGAAATAGCCAGAATCATGGCCAGTATCGCCGATCGCTCGCAAAGATTGGTATCGGATTTCATAGCACGCAATGCTTCTGGGCGGGCACTCGACAAGAGTGACTCGGCCCATATTGGCGCTGCGTTCATGGAGCTGACCCAAAAGATGATGCAAGACCCGGCCAAACTTGTCGAAGCCCAGTTCTCTTTGTGGAACGACTATATGGACCTTTGGCGCAATACGACGTTGCGTATGCTCGGGGAAGAGTCCGAGACAGTCATCGAGCCTGAAAAAGGTGACCGGCGCTTCAAGGATGACACTTGGCAGAAAAACGAAGTCTTTAATTTCATTAAGCAGTCATATTTGCTTACCGCGCGCTGGATGAATGCGACAGTCAGCGAGGTTGAGGGCTTAGAACCGCAAACCGCCCGCAAGGTCGACTTCTATACGCGGCAATTTGCTGATGCGATTGCCCCGACAAACTTTGCCATGACCAACCCCGAAGTTCTCCGCGTTACGGCAGAAAGCGGTGGAGAAAACCTGCTCAAAGGCCTGGAGAACATGCTCAAAGACCTGGAGAAGGGCAAGGGCAAACTCCGTATTTCCATGGCCGACGAAGACGCCTTCGAGCTAGGCGTCAACGTCGCCGTTACACCCGGGAAAGTGGTCTTTCAAAACAACCTTATTCAGCTCATTCAATATGAACCAACGACAGAGCAGCAACACGCGACGCCTCTGCTGATCATCCCGCCATGGATCAATAAATATTACATTCTCGATTTACGGGAAAAGAACTCGATGATGAAGTGGCTAACAGACCAAGGCTACACCACGTTCGTCGTGTCATGGGTCAACCCAGATGAACGCCACGCCGACAAGCGTTTCGATGATTACATGATTGAAGGAGCAATCGGCGCCATTGAGGCCGTAAAAAAAGCCTGCAATGTCAAAGAAATTCATGCCACTGGATACTGCATCGGCGGCACATTACTGGCCGCGACTTTGGCCTACTTGAAAGAGAAAGGCGATAGCAGCGTCAAAACTGCTACTTTAATGACAGCCCTGACCGATTTTAAAGAAGTCGGGGATATCCGCGTATTCATCGATGAAGAACAGGTCGAAGGTCTTGAAAAGAAGATGGATGAAAGTGGCGGCTTTTTGGAAGGCACCGAAATGGCCTCAACATTCAACATGCTGCGCTCAAACGATTTGATCTGGTCTTTCGTGGTCAACAATTATCTGCTGGGTAAGGACCCCTTCCCGTTTGATCTATTGTACTGGAATGCGGACTCAACACGGATGCCCAAGGCCATGCATAGTTTTTATCTGCATAACATGTATCTGGAAAACAATTTGGTTAAGCCAGGCGGCCTTTCCCTGGATGGCGTGCCCATTGACCTCCGTACCGTCGATCGGCCGACGTATATGATTTCCTGTAAAGAAGATCATATTGCGCCATGGGCTTCGACCTATGAGGCAACCAAGCTTTTTAAAGGCAAAGTACGCTTTGTTTTGTCAGCCTCCGGACATATTGCCGGTGTGGCTAATCCACCCGCTGCCAATAAATACTGCTATTGGACTAACACCAAGAACCCAAAATCAGCGGACAAGTGGCTCGCAGATAGCAAAGAACATTCAGGGTCTTGGTGGATCGATTGGGATGCCTGGCTCAAGCCGCAATCTGGCAAGCAGACCAAAGCGCGCGTGCCAGGTGATGGCGGTCTCAAAGTTATTGAGGATGCTCCGGGGTCTTATTGCGCTATTCGGCCCGAATAGACCCCCTAGCCTAAATCAACGCAGCACGAACTTTTGCCGAAAGCCATTCTGACACGATGACCGTGCCGAGTATGGCAATGAGGATCACCGCGACCCGCGACCAATCCAAGTTATTGATGGATGCACTGAGTTGCAGCCCAATTCCGCCGGCACCAACTAGGCCAAGAATAGTTGATTCGCGAATATTGATGTCCCAGCGAAACACGGAAATACCGGCGAAGGCGGGCATGATTTGGGGAACAACGCCGTAAGTTAAAACTTGCCCTGACGATGCGCCTGTAGCCGTTACAGCCTCAACAGGTTCAACAGCAATCTCTTCAATGGCTTCATAAAGCAGCTTGCCGCAAAAGCCGACGGAACGGAACGCAATGGCAATTACACCGGCGAATACACCTGGGCCTACGATGACCACCAACAGCAGCGCCCAAATCAGAGAGTTGATTGAGCGTGATGCAGCGATAATGAACAACGCAATGGGCCTGACAAATACAATGCTCGGCGTGGTGTTGCGCGCCGCGCAGAATGCGACAGGAACGGAGATCATCAGCGCTATCGCTGTGCCTAAGGTAGCTATGTTGAAGGTATCCCATAAAGGGCGCCACAGCGTGTTGCTATAGGCCCAATCGGGTGGAAACATGCGGCCACCTAAATCACCTGCTTCTTGAGGAGCGCTAAGCACAAACGCCCAGATGGTTTTGTCGGAGATGAAAGACAGGCAGGCGACGACAATGCTCAAACCGATAAGCCAGCAGAACCACACGAAAACATCAACTAGACGCGTGCGTTGGCGCCAATCCTGTCCATTTTGACCTTCAAACACGGCCATCACTGCAACCGATGACGGATGACGCCAGATGCATACTCGGCCGCCATGACGATACCTATAATTATAAGAAGAATGGCCGCAGCCGTATCAAATTCGTAACGATCAAAAGCCGTATTGAGCGTAGCCCCAATTCCGCCGGCGCCAACTATGCCGATGACAGCCGATTCCCGAAAATTAATGTCCAGACGATAGACCGCCAAGCCAATGGCTCGCGGCCGCACCTGTGGTCGAATGGCAAAATCGAGCCACTGCAGCCAGCCGGCTCCCGTCGCCTTGATAGCCTCCGCCTGAGCGGGATCGATCGCTTCAATGTCCTCCGCCAAAAGTTTAGCGTAAAAACCGAGGGTCGCGAATGTGAGCGTGATGACACCGGCAAACGGACCAAAACCGAACAGCTTAACGAAGAATATGGCGATTAAGACTTCGTGAAAGGTTCTTGAGGCTGCCATTATCGATCGGCAAAAGAAATAGACGGGCAGCGGCGCAACGTTTCGTGCGCCACCCACCGCAATTGGAATAGAAATCAATACGCCCAAAGCCGTGGCAACGATCGTCATCCATAAACTTTCAAGCAACCCATCGACGATTGCAGTCCACCGTGCGGCAAAATCTGGCGGGAAGAACCCACTAAAGAAACGCAGTGCCCGGGGCCCGCCGTCGGCCACCCTAGCCCAATTGATATCTAATGTGCCGAATGCGGCTGCGACGTACAGGCCAACAATGAGCGCGAGAAAACAGCGCACACGGCGGCTTTTAATTAGCGGCGGCGGGCGCCACCTTGCAGTTTCCTGCGAGAGCGCAGGAGAGGCCATCACCCCTCTCCTGCCAGCCGACCCTGGTCCTGAAGCTCGCTCTTGACCAGGTTGTTTCCGGTCGGAGCGTATTCGCGGTCCGCCGCAAGCCAGTCCTCTTCGCCGTAAATCTGAGTTAGGACGTCAGGCGTCAGCCCGTCCGGTAGTCCATCATAGACGATTTTTCCGGCCTGAAGACCAACGACACGTTGGGCAAACATTCGTGCCAATGGGACGTCGTGAATATTTACCACCGCTGTTAGGGCACGCTCTGAGCAAAGTTCGGTAATAAGACGCATGATTTGCCGTGACGTTTTTGGATCAAGACTCGCGGTAGGCTCATCGACCAACAGCAAGTCGGGGTCTTGGATGAGCGCACGGGCGATACCTACCCGTTGCCTTTGCCCGCCGGATAGTGCATCGGCACGCTTGTCTTCCATTCCAGTAAGACCGACCCGCTCCAGTAGAGAGAATGCTGTGGCGATATCGTCGCGCGGAAAACGCCGGAACCAGCTCGACCAAAAACCGACATACCCAAGACGTCCAGATAGAACGTTTTCCATCACAGTGAGGCGCTCCACCAATGCATATTCCTGGAAAATCATACCCATACGGCGGCGAATTCTCCGCAATCTGCGTGGCCTCAATGCCGTTATCTCTTCATCAGCGAGTAACACCCGGCCAGAGGTAGGTTCGACAAGGCGGTTAACGCACCGAATGAGCGTACTTTTACCTGCGCCGGACGGCCCAATGAGCGCGACCACTTGCCCTTCGGGAACCTCAAGCCACACAGAATCGAGGGCAAGATCGCCGGTTGGATAGCGTTTTGTCAGGTTTTCAAGAAAGAGTGACGGCATGGGTCTTTATCGCTCGGGAAGGCGCTGGGCGCAATGCGGAGGGCGCTAACGAGAAGTTCACCGATACAGCGGCGCCTGGCCCGGAATACCAAACCCAATATCAATCCACTCCATCTCCTGAGCCCCTTGCCATCCACTGACCGTTTCATCTTACCCAATCATGTCATGTATTTTGCGCCGATTAGTTTTTTATGAGGTGAATGACGACTCAGCGGCAATCGTAGGATACGCCTGAGGCGGTATCGATCTTACGGATGACGTCCCAGTCCGATTTGTAGTCGATCGCGATAAAACGGTCTTCTCCATCAAACTCTTCTATTAAAGCTGAGCCCTCCCACGGAAAGGTGAAAAACGCCTGCTCAATTTTTGCGGCGACAGCAGGATGCAAGTTGTAGGCATGTCCATAGGCTGTGGTAGGAAACGTTTGTGACGTGTAAATCGACCGTATGGAGTTGCCATCTGCAGTTTTCCGATAAATCATGCGACCCAAAACAGAGTTTGCGATGGCGGCGGCCTCATAGTCTGCGTTTACTACGCCAAGAATGGAGTTCTCATGTTTGCCGGAGTAAGACGTTTTAAAATCTTCTCCCGCAATCAACCCAAACTCAGCCTTTAAAATAGCCGACGGCGCTTTGAATCCCGAGTTAGACGTCGGCGATGTAAATGTCAGGGTATGCCCTTTCAGATCACCTACCGTTTGGATTCCTGACTGCGCCGGCACAATGATTTCCATCTCATAGCCGAACATACCGTCTTCACCGGCCATCATGGTGAAAGGAACGAAGCCGGCGCAGTTCACGGCGACTGGCGTTCCTCCTGTGTTAACCCCCGCAACATGAAGGCGGCCGGAGCGCATTGCTTCGTATTGCGCTGCGTAGGATTGCACAGGGAAAAATAAAATTCGTTTGTCGATCACCTCTTCGAGGTGAGCAATAAAACCTGCCCATACCTGCTCATACACAGCTGGATCTTCCACCGGAGTGTAGGAAAATATGAGCGCTGATGGATCGAGCCAGTCGTCCTCATCAAGCGGCAGATCGGCGATAAGGTCGCGATCTCTGTCGCAATATCTGGGATCGAGAGTTCCGCGCGGACACTCCTCCTGGGCATACACAGGACTGGAAATCAGACTCAATAGAGGAATGAGTGCAATCAGAAGAGAAGAGAACAGCCTCATACGTTGCTCCATTAAGCCCGAAGGATAGCTCTCAGCTTAGAGACTCCAGCATCTAATTGCATGGCAAGATTCTGAGAAACGAATTATTCCGTGGTTAGAGCGCGATAGGTTTGGCCGAGATCCACATAGCGCTGAATTTGCTGAGGAAATGCTGACTTTTCAATATCCGTGAGGTCGCGGACATACTTTGCCGGTGTTCCGGCCCACAGCTGGCCGGCTCCGACCTTTTTGCCCGGCGGAACCAATGCTCCTGCTGCAACCATAGCGCCCGCCTCGATCACAGCTCCGTCCATAACCGTGGCTGACATGCCGACGAAACAGCCGTCTTCTAATATGCAGGCGTGGATCATTGCCATGTGTCCGATAAGCACATCGCTTCCTATCACAGTAGGATGATCCTTTCTTGAAGACACGTGCACAATCGTCCCGTCTTGAATGTTCGTCCGCTCTCCCACACGTATGAAATTAACGTCGCCACGTAAAACAACGTTGAACCAAACGCTGGATAGAGCACCGATTGTCATGGCACCAACGAGCGTTGCATTTGGCGCGACAAAGGCATCCTTTGCAATCGTCGGCATGACGCCATTCCAGGGCAAGATGATTGGTGTCTGCAATGGGGGTTTCACGGTTAAGCCGCGTACAACAAAAGGCCATCTGCTTCAGGCAGATCGAGCATGATGTTGAGGTTCTGCACAGCTTGACCTGAAGCACCCTTGCCAAGGTTGTCGAGGGTAGAGACCACGAGTATTTGGCTGTTTTCAGCTGACCCGAATACATGAAGGTGCATATTGTTCGTACCGTTTAGCGCCTCCGGTGAAAGGGTGGCGAGCGCACCGGACTCTGCTAGGGGGACGACGGTGACGAAGGGCTCATTCGCATAAGCATCCGCTAATGTCGCATGCACGTCGGCCATACAGGGCGTGCCTGGCAGGACATTGAGGTCTAATGGTACTTCTACGATCATGCCTTGGGCAAAACGGCCAACGGCAGGCGCGAACAGAGGCGGGCGCTCAAGCCCGGCATGCGCTTGAATTTCGGGTACATGCTTATGAGTAAGCCCGAGTCCATAGAGTCTGAAGGGCACAGTGGTATAGATAGGGCTGCTGCTGTCTTCGAACTCCGCGATCATGCCGCGCCCGCCACCTGAGTATCCGCTCACTCCAATGATGCTGACCGCACCGTCACCCGGCACGATTTCCGCGTCGACAAGGGGGCGCAAAATTGCAACAGACCCGGTCGCGTAGCAACCCGCATTAGTAACGCGGCTGGCACCGGCGATGTCATGGCGCTGCGTCTGTGTCATTTCTGGAAATCCGTAGACCCAGCCCGGTGCCGTGCGAAATGCGGTGGACGCATCGATAACCCGCACGGTATCAGTCTCGATCAGCGATATAGCCTCCCGTGCTCCGTCGTCAGGTAAACAGAGGATAGCAACGTCGACACTATTCAACAGCTCCGCCCTGGCAACGCGATCCTTCCGCCTTGCAGGATCAATAGAAACGATTTCTATGCCCGCATGATTCTCTAGACGCTGCCGGATCTGTAGACCCGTCGTTCCGGCCTCTCCATCGATGAACACTTTGGCGGTCATCTGACTCGTCCTTCACTAATAATCCTGCGCTATATACGCCGATTGTCGCAAAACCGCCGGTGCGAACTTTGCTCTGCTACCGCTCAAGCCCGTTATTGACCATAGGCGGCCATCCTTTACACCAAGTCGAGCGGCGGGAAAACCGCATTACTTATGATTATGCGGTGGACCAAGTGGCTAGGTCGCGGGCAACGTCCTCTATCAGGGCTTTATCCTGGCCGTCACCATATTGACGGCGGATCAAGCGTATTGCGGGATACCAGGGTGAATCAGTTCGATCTGTAAACCAGTACCACATCGCCGCAGGGCCGAGTGGCGGCACGATGACCCATGTTGGCACCCCGAGTGCGCCTGCAAGATGGGCCGTCGTGGTTGAAACAGAGACAACCAGGTCCAAAACCGCAATTTGATCGGAGAGCCTGTCGAGGGCGCCAGCGGGATCAATCGAAGTATCGTTGATAAATGTCGCCCCACATGATTCAGCTATTTCATTCAAGTCTTGCCGATCATCACCGTATTGAAGGTTGACGAAGCAAACACCAGGGACAGACAGAACAGCCCTCCAGAACTCCGCATCGATCTTTTTCATACGGCCGCCAACAGCTTGCGGGCTGGACCAGGATAAACCCACCAAACGGCACTCCTTGGCTTGAGTGCAATATTTAGCCTTCAGTTCTGCGGCGTGATCAGCATCAGGTTTAAGACAAGCCGGTCTTGGGGTATTCTCGGCAGCGTCAGCCCCTCGATATCGAATGAGATCTAGTAGACTTGCTTGATAGTCAGGCTTTGCCCCTTCTATTACTGTGTGGGGTGGATTGACCTGAGGTGCAATAGTGATTTGTGGAAATGAGCGGCGCAAGAGCACTGCGAGCCTTTCGCCACACTCAAGTGTGACGCTTTTGGCTTCCGTCAGCACAACTGGAATGAGTGTCCCGCATAGAATAGCTTCGCCTAGGCCTTGCTCAGCCCACAACAGTAATGATTTTCCGGCCAGATCTTCACCCTGCCATTGAGAACAAGTGAACGGCCGGGCAACTGAGCGGCCCCAGCGCCGCTGATGGCGCATTCTATAATCATTCCAGCCTTCTCTTATCCGCCCCTGCAACAATCGGACCATGCCACGATTGACACGCGCGTCTGCGACATCTGTGGTATGGGTCACCGCTTCATCGTAGTAGCTATAGGCCCGCTCAAAATCACTATCAGCAAAAGCACATTGCGCTTTTACTGTTGCTAAATCACCGGCGTCGGCTCCATTCTCCTCAGCCAATGCTATGTCCGCACAGGCCTTATCAAATTTTCCAAGCTCAGCGGAAATTGAAGCGCGCAATACAAACGGGTTCGCTAATAAAGAACCTTCGTCAATAATTGACGTGAGCATGGCTTTCGCGTCATCGAGGTTTCCCATTTCGTGAAGGACACGAGACAAATTGATGCGAAAGTCTTGTTTGTTTGGCTTGCACTCCACAGCTTGTCTAAAGGCTGCCTCTGCTTCCGGAAGACGCCTTTGGTCGAGTGCGATGAGACCTAACGTGTTATGAAGCGGAGCGTACCGATCGTGCACATTGATTCCGTGGCGTACAATTTCTTCGGCTTTACCCCATTTTTTTTTCGCCCGTTCAGCCAAGGCAAGAACGTTAAGAGCATCAGGATGGTCGGGGATATGGGCGAGGATAGATTCGCAAACAGATTTTGCTGCTCCGAAATCATGGTTGCGGTAGCATTCTGCGGCCTTGTTCAATTCTACTGAAAGTTCAACTTGATCACTCATAGTCCGTCATTTTTTTAATGAAGAGAAACCCAAGTGGATGAGAATGGGGCACGAAGCACAATCAGACCATAAAGGTCTTTGCGTAGATCTTAATTCCTGCAAGATGAAATGGCCCCACCGTCCGTAGACCTATTTTCAAGAATCTAAGAGGCACATTTGGACTAGGGTTCGAGATAGGGAGTCCAATTCCAAGGATGCCAAACTCCATGCCATCATGTTGATAAATCAAATCAAGATTCCGATGGTCTACTCCACCATAAACTTCAAATGACAGTACGTTTGGTGACGTGTCGACTGTGGATCTGAATATCTCAATTCTCTCCACAAGCGCACCGAATCCTATATCCACTATTACCCAGGGCAAGCCTTCACCGTCTACGACAAAGATATCATCATTGCCATTTCTCAGTATAGAGAATGATCTGGGATAGAGCTCACTGGAACTAATTTCTATGATTTTTGCGAAGTCTGAAATATCGCGCATCCGCGGCACGCCATCTGAACAAACGGGATCGGTAAAAAAATAGTCGATTGCTGTGTTGGAAAAGTTTCTTGCAACCTCACGGAAAGCTTCAATGGCCAAATCCAAGCCTTCAAAGTTCAAGTGGCATCCATCATCAGTGTACTTGTCTAATGTCGCACCAGCACGACTGACCATTTTCTCAAATACACTTATAGCGAAGACATTTTCTCTGCTTTCCGCCCCACCATAAAGAAGAGCGGTGAACTCGCGTGTCGCAGTGTTGCGCTCAATTTCTGTGCCCACACTCGGAAAATGAATGTCCCAGTTTCGCGTTGTGGATGCCGTCGCCGTCGGGCCACAAACGACTATGGGAACGTCGACAATTGTTTGCAAGCGCTCCACAAATTCAAAATATCGGTCAGCGATTCGAATGCAGACTTCTCTAATACTTAGTTTCTGGCTTATGGCCCGGCGTATCACCTGTGTTCTGCAATCGATTTCACCAAAGCACAGCATAATTGCTGACGTGTCCGGATTGGTAATGTCTCCATGACTGAGAATCGCCTCGCCCCATTTTCCGACCTCGGAGTTTTCACCCATGAGGTTATAGGTCAGCGCAGGTCCTAAATGGTTCACACGAACATTTGGGAAGACCGACGCGTCCGATGTGTCAGACGCTAGCTGTCCACGCCAAATGAGCGAATGCGAATCCCCGAATACCACTAGCATTGGTTCAAAGCTTTATCATCCTTTCTATATCCTTAGCGGCGTGACCATCGGCCACTGCTGCTAGACCGTGGCTGCTCCTCAGGACCCCGCCTTCATCGGCGCGGGCTCTTCAGTCCGGGCATACCATTCGATGCTCGACAGGTTCGGTTTGTCCCAGGATTCCGGCGGCGGCGCTTCCAGCATATGGGGATGATGCTTCTCCATGTGGGCCAGCACGGGTTTCTTGAAACCGTCGATCCCGTCCAAGGTCGTGACTGTTGATTGATAGAGACAGTGACCCGGCGCCTGCCCCATAAGCATCCACGGCAGCCAGGGCGTCACGCGTGACCACGTCCCCGTCTTTTTCACAGTCGTCAGATTCTCGTTTTGCGCGTCGGCGAGACTGACCACATGGGTATAACACTCGGAGACCCGATTCATCGCGCCTGAGCTTTCACGCAGCCACTTGTCCGGCTGCAGCGCAGACGGGTAGTACAGGTTGATATTCGTCAAAGCCGTAATCAGCCCATTGCCCGCGTGAGACCAATTCAAAATGTATTCTCTGCGGCCGGCATTCGCCTCTTCGTTGAGCCCGCCGTAGGACGGTCCGCCCATATTGACGTATTCGGCGATATGGATATTCCACGGGTCGTTGGTCACGTCGACCACGCGGACTTTCTCGTCCATATAGGGATTCACGTAGTCGGTCAGAATATCTCCGGTCGCGAGGTCTGTGTATAGAATGGATTCACGGTGCAAGTTCCGGTATGTGCCATCCGGTTGGCGTTCGTTCCTGCTGACACTGACTACTTCAAAACCGAAGAGATCTTTGATCTTTTCGCCCGGCCGCACGCCGGACACTATACCCGTGACGCTGCCGTACTTGACTTTGCTTTCGTCCAAGTCCCCGCCCATGCGGGCCCGCAAGATCATGTTGCCCTTGCCGGTAGTGAGATCGATGTACGGTCCTGTCAGCGTCGGCGCATCGGCGGCATTGGCCTGTGTGACCGCCCCGGCCGCGGCCAATCCAGCCCCTCCTACAAGAAAATTACGACGTAGCATTGGAAACTCCATATTTAGGAAAAAGAAAAACTATAGCAGCCGAAGGCGGGCGTGTCTGGCGACACCATAAGCACACCCGATATCTAGAACTTCGTCCTGGCCTGTGAGGCGAAATCAATAAAATCAACCGTCTGTGAATAGAAGGTGAACATGGAAAAGGGATTATCCGAAGATAACCCCTTAATAAAAATGGTAATTTTATAGTTTTCGTATTACCGTTTTGAGAACTGGAAGCTGCGGCGCGCTTTACGGCGGCCATATTTTTTCCGCTCAACCACACGGGAGTCACGGGTGAGAAATCCACCCTTCTTGAGAACCGGCCGGAGGTCGGGCTCAAACAATGACAGCGCCTTGGAAATGCCGTGCCGTAGTGCACCGGCCTGACCAGATAATCCGCCACCAGACACCGTGCAGATCACATCAAATTGGCCTTCACGGTTAGTCACCTGGAAGGGCTGATTAATCATCATGCGCAGAACAGGCCGTGGAAAATAGTTTTCAACCTCACGCTTGTTAACCGTGATTTTGCCGGTGCCAGGCTTAATCCATACGCGGGCAACAGCATCTTTACGTTTACCCGTTGCATATGACCGACCAAACTCGTCTTTTTTCGGCTCAAGCGGCGCGGCGGCCTCAGCCACGACCTCCTTGAGGTCTTCTAATGACGTTGCGTTCTCCGCCATGGGTTAGGCGCTCCTCTTGTTCTTTGGATTGCGCGACGCAATGTCCAGTACTTCAGGGTTCTGAGCCTCATGAGGATGCTCAGCGCCGGGATAAATTTTGAGTTTCTTGAACTGTGCCCGTGATAGAGGCCCTCTAGGCATCATTCGCTCGATGGCTTTTTCGACGACGCGCTCAGGGAACTTACCATTTAGAATCTGACCGGCCGTCCGCTTCTTGATTCCACCCGGATAGCCTGTATGCCAGTAATAGGTCTTATTGGCGTGCTTATTCCCGGTCAGGCGGACTTTCGCCGCATTAATAACGATGACGTTATCCCCGGTATCGATATGCGGGGTGAACATGGTCTTATGTTTACCACGCAATATTTTAGCGATTTCAGCTGCCATACGCCCAAGAACTAAATCTTCGGCGTCTATGACATACCACTTGCGCTGAACTTCGCTCGGACGAGCGGAATAGGTTCCCATGGTATCCTCTTGAGCAAATCATTTTGGACGGTAAACCGCTGCAAAAAGTCTCGATGGCTAAGTGCCATCTGCAGAGTACGTCCACTAGAACGGCTATCTATGGCAAGGAAAACGTCAAGTCAACTCGAAAAACACTGTAAAAACAGCTATTTGCAATGATGGTATTATAATACCTCTAAAGTACCATTGTACTGTGGGACTGCGCCGACGAGGTTACCGCCAACTAGGCATATATACGGAAAAGCAAACGAAGGAAGAAAACTGGGGCGAGTGATGGGGATTGAACCCACGACCTCCTGAACCACAACCAGGCGCTCTAACCAACTGAGCTACACCCGCCACAACATTGCGTCGTCTACCGCCTTCCCAGGACTCAGTCAACAAATGGGCTAAAGACGCTTTTTTCCAAAACAAATATTATAAGTTGCACACCTCTAATGCTGCCCATATTTTGGGCAACTTGCTGGGGATATAAGCAGCACCCTAGTCTACTTTGGGACCTCAGAAAGAGTTATGTCCTTGATTCTATTGGATTCATGGAATTGAGAAAAACTGGCACGGTTTTTGGATAGAGAAAGTATAGAAACCTCCGGATTCAAGCCGGGGAAACCATCAAAAACCAGGATACGCATCCGCGGTAGGGCACAAAACTATGGGCATGAAAAAAATCGAAGCCATTATCAAGCCGTTCAAATTGGACGAAGTAAAAGAAGCCCTGCATGAAGTTGGTCTCCAAGGCATAACAGTTATGGAGGCCAAGGGATTCGGCCGGCAAAAAGGCCATACAGAGCTTTATCGGGGCGCAGAATACGTTGTCGATTTTCTGCCCAAGGTCAAAATTGAACTGATCCTTGAGGATGCGATGGTGGACCGGGCGATTGAAGCCATCCAGCAGGCTGCCCACACGGGCAGGATCGGCGATGGCAAAATTTTTATTTCAGGGATTGAGGATGCCATACGCATCCGTACAGGCGAACGAGGTGGCGAAGCGGTATAAACACCAGCGACACGCTTCTCAAGTACAGTTGAGCCGGTATGTTTGCGCAATACTGGCTCTGTTGAATGCTGCTTTTTAGGAAGCAGCACAGTTTCTACTCCACACTTGCAAGGATGGGAAAAGACAATGTCGGACGCTAAACACGTATTGAATATGATGAAGGAGAACGACGTAAAATACGTCGATTTCCGATTCACCAACCCCGCTGGGAAATGGCAGCACACGGCTCAGCATGTCGACACTGTCGACGAAGAAATGCTCGAAGAAGGCATCATGTTCGATGGCTCGTCAATCGCCGGATGGAAGAGCATCAATGAATCGGACATGACACTTGTGCCAGACCTTTCGACGGCAGTTATGGACCCATTCACGGCCCAGCCACAACTCATTCTGTTCTGTAATGTCCATGAACCGTCAACCGGCCAGCCTTACCATCGCGACCCCAGAAGTATTGCCAATGCCGCACTCGCATACATGCAGTCGAGTGGAATTGCGGATACTGCATACTTCGGCCCTGAAGCGGAATTCTTCGTGTTTGACGATGTTCGATTCAACACGGATCAACACTTGATGGCCTATCAAGTAGACAGTGAAGAGGGCCCCTATAATTCATGGCGCCCCTACGAAGAAGGCAATTACGGTCACCGCCCCAAGGCTAAAGGCGGGTATTTTCCGGTACCACCTGTAGATAGTGGCACGGATATTCGTGCCGAAATGGTTTCTGTGATGGCAGAAATGGGCCTCAACATGGAAAAGCATCACCATGAAGTTGCACCGTCACAACATGAACTCGGACTCAAGTTCGATACCCTTGTTCGCTCTGGTGACAACATGCAGATCTACAAGTTCGTATGTCATATGGTCGCCCATTCCTACGGCAAGACCTGTACGTTCATGCCAAAGCCTATCGTAAATGACAACGGCTCGGGTATGCATACCCACCAGTCTTTATGGAAAGACGGCAAGAACCTGTTCGCAGGATCTGGTTATGCAGATTTATCTGAAACCTGCTTGTATTATATTGGCGGGATCATCAAGCACGCTCGTGCCTTAAACGCCTTCTCAAATGCATCAACCAATAGCTACAAGCGATTGGTTCCAGGATTTGAAGCGCCGGTATTGCTTGCTTACTCAGCACGCAACCGCTCTGCATCTTGTCGTATTCCACACGTGGCAAACCCTAATGGAAAGCGTGTCGAAGTGCGGTTCCCAGACGCGTCAGGCAATCCGTATCTGACGTTCTCATCGATGCTTCTGGCCGGTATCGATGGCATCGAGAATAAGATCCACCCAGGCGATCCTATGGATAAGGATCTTTACAATCTTCCCCCTGAAGAACTGGAAGGCGTACCAACAGTCGCAAGTTCTCTTCGGGAAGCGCTAGATGCATTGGACGCAGACCGTGACTTCCTCAAGAAAGGTGACGCGTTCACCGACGATATGATCGATGCTTATATCGAACTCAAAATGGAAGAGGTCGCGCGTCTAGACACCACACCCCATCCTGTTGAGTTTGATATGTACTACTCGGTCTAACAAATCCTACAGGTCTTTCCGGACCAGGCTGTTACCCGGAAAGATCATCGCGCAGGGAACCCTCCGCCTTTTGGCGGGGGGCTCTTTTTTTAGCTATAATAACCTGCGTAAGGTTCTGAGCTGATCTTTACTTAACGGTTTCAGGAATTCGGGACGGTCCACCCGAACCCTTTTTCTTTTTCTTTCTTTGGGGCGGGGCAGCTTTAACTTGAGCTTCGATCACGAAACTCAGCTTGCCCTCTTTATGCCCAACCCTCACCAGACCACCATCGACCAACTTACCGAATAAAAGCTCTTCGGCCAGCGGCTTTTTGATTTCGTTCTGGATCAGTCTCGCCAAGGGTCGGGCACCCATTTTCTTATCATAGCCTCTGCGTGCCAGGTAGGCCTGCGCTTTAACCGACAATTCGATTGTCACGTTACGATCAGACAACTGTGCTTCAAGTTGCATGACGAATTTCTCCACTACTTTTTCAACGACGTCTGTTGAAAGAGCCGAGAATGGAATAGTTGCGTCGAGGCGATTGCGGAATTCCGGCGTGAACATCCGCTCAATCGCTTCTTGATCTTCGCCTTGCCGCTCTTCGCGTTCAAAGCCGATCGCATTTTTTGCCAATTCCGAAGCGCCGGCATTCGTGGTCATAATCAGTATGGTATTGCGGAAATCTATACTTTTACCGTTGTGATCGGTGAGCTTTCCGTGATCCATTACTTGCAGTAAAATGTTGAATAGATCGGGATGCGCTTTTTCTATTTCATCAAGCAACAACACACTGTGAGGATGCTGATCGACAGAATCGGTGAGCAATCCGCCCTGGTCAAAACCGACATAGCCCGGCGGCGCTCCGATCAAGCGGGAAATAGAATGCCGTTCCATGTACTCAGACATGTCAAACCGGTGCAACTCGATACCGAGACTAGCCGCCAGCTGTCGCGCCACTTCGGTTTTGCCGACACCCGTCGGCCCCGAGAACAGATAACTTCCGATGGGCTTTTCCGGTTCGCGTAGTCCCGCGCGGGACAACTTGATCGAACTTGATAATGCGATAATGGCTTGATCTTGGCCAAAGACCATCGTTTTCAGATCGCGTTCAAGACTCTGAAGGGCTTTCTTGTCGTCGCGCGAAACGGACTTAGGCGGAATCCGGGCCATTTTGGCAACGACAGCTTCAACTTCTTTCACTGAAATAGTTTTACGGCGTTTCGCCTCTGGCACCAGCATTTGGGCAGCACCACTTTCGTCAATTACGTCTATTGCTTTGTCGGGCAATTTACGGTCATTGATATACTTGGCTGCAAGCTCTACGGCGGTACGAATAGCGTCTGCCGTATAGCGGACATGATGATACTCTTCGTAATATGGCTTAAGACCTTTGAGAATTTTAATCGTGTCCTCAACAGACGGTTCGATCACATCAATCTTCTGAAACCGCCGCACCAAGGCACGGTCTTTTTCAAAGTGATTGCGAAACTCTTTGTAAGTCGTCGACCCCATACAGCGAAGTGACCCTGACGCTAAAGCCGGTTTAAGTAAATTAGACGCGTCCATCGCACCGCCGGACGTTGCCCCGGCACCAATTACTGTATGAATTTCGTCGATGAATAAAACAGCACCTTCAGTTTGCTCTAATTCAGAGACAACGGCTTTAAGGCGTTCCTCAAAATCACCCCGGTAACGGGTTCCTGCTAGAAGGGAACCCATATCAAGGGAAAAAATAATCGCATTCTCAAGAACTGCGGGGACTTCTTTATTGACGATGCGCCGCGCCAGCCCCTCAGCGAGGGCTGTTTTACCGACGCCTGAATCTCCAACGTAAAGTGGATTGTTCTTGGTCCGCCGGCAGAGAATCTGAATGGTCCGTTCAATCTCCAACTCGCGCCCGATGAGTGGGTCAATTTTGCCTTCAGCAGCCTTCTCATTGAGGTCCACGCAGTAGGCTGTGAGGGCTTCCTGACCGCCTTTAGCGTCTTCGTTACTTCCAGGCGCTTCACCTTCAGCACCTTGAACCGGGCGGGCGCGAGCTTCACCCGGGCGTTTTGCGATGCCGTGTGAAATGTAGTTCACAGCATCAAGACGGGTCATATCCTGGGTTTGAAGAAAATAGACGGCGTGACTTTCACGCTCAGAAAATAATGCGACGAGAACATTTGCTCCAGTCACTTCTTCACGGTTGGACGACTGCACATGGATGGCAGCCCTTTGTACAACACGCTGAAAACCTGCGGTCGGTTTGGGGTCAGCGCCTTCAGAAGAAGTCAATTCGCTCAAGTCGTCGTCAACAAAATCTGTCAAAACTTTCGATAATTCTTCCACTTCAATATTACATGCGCGCATAACGGCTATGGCATCTTGGTCTTCGCAAAGAGCGAGCAACAAGTGTTCCAAAGTCGCGTACTCATGATCACGATCAGACGCGAGCGCTAGTGCGTGGTGAAGCGTTTTTTCGAGGTTCTGAGATAGCATACGTAAAACTCGCCTTTCCTAAGGAGTTGGCAGTCTATTCTTTTTCTAATGTGCATTGCAGCGGGTGTTGGTGCTTTTTAGCGAGATCCATGGTTTGTGTGACTTTTGTCTCGGCCACCTCATAAGTATATACACCACACACCCCGACGCCTTTCTGATGCACATGCAACATGATCTGGGTCGCTTCATCTGCATTCTTGCTAAAAACCCGCTCCAAAATATGAACGACGAACTCCATGGGTGTGTAATCGTCGTTTAACATGAGCACTTTGTACATAGATGGCTTTTTGACCTTGGGGCGGGTCTTGATGGCCACCCCGGTATCGGGGCCGCCATCGCCATCGCGATTGTCATCGTCCTCATCCGCTGCCCAGGCCGGCTTCATAATTGCAAATTTTCTATGTGCATTAATCATCTTCGTATGAACCATTGCTAAGATATTACCAAATATGGGGTGCCCACGCGGGCAAAAAAAGGGGGAGTATGCTTTTGCCCCAACCATCAGCAATAGGATACAGCACACCCTATATGATCTGAATCCGTAAACGACTTCGTAACCGTGATTAAATAGTGTTGAGAATCAATGACATGGCTGGACACTCCCAGCTTAGCTGCGATATCTTAATTCAGTATTTTGGCCTCACATGTCCGGGTTAAGGGGTGGATTTATAGAGTGGCGGCTTTAGTAAAAAGACGGCTCATAGACTGGCCTGCACTGGCTGCTCTTATTTTTTCATTAACAATATCAATGGCTTGGCCTGTATCGGCCAAATATGCGTCGATTATCATGGATGCGCAGACGGGCCGCGTGTACCACGAGGTCAATGCGGATACCCGTAATTACCCCGCCTCATTAACCAAAATGATGACCCTTTACCTGCTTTTCGAGCAGATCGAACAGGGTGACATGACACTCAAGTCGAAAATGAAGGTATCAGCGCGGGCGTCCCGCCAGCCCCGCTCAAAAATGTGGCTTGCCCCTGGCAGCACGATCACGGCTGAAACCGCGATCCTGGCTTTAGTCGTAAGGTCAGCGAACGACGTGGCTGTGGTCGTTGCAGAGCACCTAGGCAAAACCGAGCGTAAATTCGGCCGGCAAATGACTGCGAAGGCTAATGAACTGGGTATGACCCGGACAAATTTTCGCAACGCCTCAGGTTTGCCAAACCGCGCTCAACTTTCAACCGCGCGTGATATCGCAATTTTAGCCCAACGGCTAATGAATGATTTTCCTCAGTTCTATGATTATTTTTCGCGCAAGAGATTCTCATACGATGGCAAGAGCTTTCGCGGCCACAACAAGTTCATGGAACGTTATAAAGGTGCCGACGGTCTTAAAACGGGTTACACTAGCGCCTCGGGTTTTAACCTGGCCGCTTCGGCCCGCCGTGACGACGACCGTCTCATCGGCGTGGTCTTTGGAGGCAAGTCTGCCAAGCAGCGAGACGGCCATCTTGCAACGCTTATGGATAAGGGCTTTGTCGACGCTGCAGAGTACGGCTTACCGCCCTACCCTGCGCGCAAGCCGCTCATGGTTGCCGCCGCTAATGGGGAGCTAACCCCTGCAGAGTTCAGTGTAAGACCACGAACCAAACCTGACCTTGAGCTTCTAAGGGCCGAAGCATGGGGCATACAAATCGGGGCGTATTCGATTAGTGACGTCGCACAAAAAAAGGCCAATGAAGCCGAAAGTATAATTAAAAAAACCTATGACGCCGCGTTCAGTCACATTGAACCCGTTATCGTGAGCGGAAAGCAACTCTTCAGGGCACAAATTCTAGGATTGAAGGAAGCAGAAACCCGAACAGCATGCCGTCTCATGGATAAGCCGCCCCACCAATGCCTCGTCGTTTCACCAGAAGTTGCGCGTGCCGCAGTGCAAGACAGTGCTGGATAAAGCTAGCAATAATTAATTGCGAATTAGGAGGGCAGTGAAAGACCGCTTTGCTCAAGTTGATCTGCCAATTTAGCTTTGACCGCTGTTAGCGCTTCTTCCGTATCTGCTTCACACCTGGCAACTAAAACGGCTTGCGTGTTTGATGCCCGCAAAAGCCACCACCCACCGTCTTCACCACGCACACGTACGCCATCAACGTCATTAACATCATCTCCCGATTCAGCGAGCCTCGCCTTAACCTCTTCTATCACTACAAACTTGCGTTCATCCGCGCACTCAAAGCGGAGTTCAGCCGTGTTCAACGCTTTAGGCATACTAGCATAGCGGTCCGAAAGGCTTTGATCCATCCGGCATAGGATCGAGAAGAACCGGATAGCGGCGTATAGCGCATCATCGAAACCGTAGTAGTGATCAGCAAAAAAGATATGCCCGCTCATCTCTCCTGCCAGTGGAGCGTCAAGCTCGGCCATCTTCGCTTTGATCAAGGAATGGCCCGTCTTGGCCATGACGGGTTTGCCGCCAAGCCGGGTGATTTCATCGAACAAGACCTGACTGGCTTTAACATCGGCGATAACAAATGAGCCTGGCAGTTCAGACAGGACATCGTCTGCCAGGATCATCATGATCTGATCACCCCAAAGAATATTTCCTTCGCCATCGATGACACCAATCCGGTCACCGTCTCCATCAAAGGCAAAGCCAACATCCGCCCCCGCCTCTGCTACAGCCGCCTGCAGCTGCACCAAGTTTTCAGGGACTGTGGGGTCTGGGTGATGGTGCGGGAACGTTCCATCGATGTCGCCATTGATGACGCTATGGTGGCCAGGTAGATGCTTAATCGCAGCGACAACGGCCTCTCCAGCCGCACCATTGCCAGGATCCCATATGGCGGAGAGTGGTTTATCTCCGTCAAAATTCTCTACAACACGATTGATATACCGATCGAACGTAGGGACCTCGACCGCATTGCCTTTTCCACCCACAAAAGCACCTTCGGCAGCACGACGGCCAAGGTCCTTGATCGCTTCACCGTAAAACGGTTTCCGGCCCCGCATAATTTTAAAGCCATTATGAGTCGGCGGATTGTGTGACCCTGTCACCATGATACCGCCGTCAGCTCCGCTTTCTACCGTCGCGAAGTAAAGCATCGGTGTCGGGCCGCGCCCGATACGGTCAACAACAATGCCAGTCCCTACGAGGCCCTCAACAAGTGCGGATTCCATATCCGGAGAGCTTTGCCGGCCGTCATAGCCGACACAAACACGCATCCCGCCGTTTTCAACGATGAGTGACCCAAAGGCACGCCCGATTGCTTGGGCATCGTCCGTGCTAAGGGTTTCACCGACAATGCCGCGGATATCGTATTCGCGCAGAATATTAGGATGAAAGGTATGCCCCATAATATTCTACCGCGGACCAGGTTTGCGGGTCGCACGGCCGATACAGTGGTACGAGAAACCAGCCTGCGCCAAGTCTTCCGGTGTGTAAATATTTCGAAGGTCAACTAGGATCGGCGCTGATAGCAATCCTTTGATGCGGGCAAAGTCTAAACTGCGAAACTCATTCCACTCTGTAACGATCACCAGAACATCTGCACCGTCCATAGTGGCGTAAGTGTCTTCGCAATAGATGACGTCGGGCATCATCCGCTTGGCTTCGTCCATCCCCTCAGGGTCATAGGCCTTGATCGTTGCGCCTGCGTCCAGGAGCGCTGACACGATTGCAAGTGACGGGCTGTCGCGCATGTCATCGGTATTGGGCTTGAATGTGAGCCCCAGAATCGCTACGGTTTTTCCATCAACAGAACCGCCGCAAGCGGCCATGATTCGATCAGCCATCGCCGTTTTACGCTTGTCGTTAATATCAACAACGGTTTCAATTATGCGCAAGGGAGAGCCGTAGTCCTGCGCTGTCTTGACCAAAGCAAGCGCATCTTTTGGGAAACAGGAGCCCCCATACCCCGGCCCAGGGTGCAAAAACTTTTTACCGATGCGACCATCCAAACCGATGCCTTTGGCAACATCGTGCACATCAGCACCCACCTTCTCACAAAGATCGGCCACCTCATTGATGAATGTAATTTTCGCGGCCAAGAATGTGTTTGCCGCATATTTGATCAATTCAGACGTTTCAAGCGATGTAAAAAGTATTGGCGTCTCAATGATGTACAAAACGCGGTAAAGCTGGCGCATGATTTCTTTCGCGCGGTCAGTTTCAGCACCAATCACAACGCGGTCTGGCCGCATGAAGTCATTGATGGCAGACCCTTCGCGAAGAAATTCCGGATTGGATACGACGTCAAAGTTGGCATCAGGGCGTGTTTCTTTAATAATGCGCTGCACTTCACGGCCAGTGCCAACCGGCACGGTCGATTTCGTCACAATCACCGTATACCCATCGATCGCATGCGCAATTTCTTCCGCGGCGGCGTAGACATAGGACAAGTCCGCATGCCCATCGCCACGACGGCTCGGTGTTCCAACCGCAATAAAGACTGCGTCCGCATCTTTGACGGCTGACTTGAGGTCTGTTGAAAAACTCAAACGTCCGGAGGCCGCATTGGTTTTAACCAATTGATCCAGACCGGGTTCAAAAATGAGAATCTCACCCTGCTTTAACCGATCTATTTTGCCTTCGTCCATGTCAACGCAAACAACGTCAAGGCCGAACTCTGAGAAGCAGGTTCCGGATACTAAGCCAACGTATCCGGTTCCTATCATTGCAATGCGCATATTGCAGAAATTCCTCTATGTATGAGGTGATGTTTAGGCGAGCAGTGCGCCAACCGCTTCCCGAACGCGATCCGCCATCTCAGGCCGTTTAAGAGCGAAGGCTATGTTTGCGGTTAGGAAGCCAACTTTATCGCCACAATCGAATCGGTCGCCTTCAAAGCGCACACCGTGAAACGGAATTGTATCAGTGGTCGCATCTATTGCATCGGTGAGCTGAATTTCACCACCCACACCTTTGATTTGTTTATCCAGATGATGAAATACAGCTGGGTCGAGAATGTACCGGCCAATGTTCGCCAATCTGGACGGTGCAGATGCGGGATCAGGTTTTTCGACCATCCCCTTGGCCTTGGCTACTTTTCCATCGTCGGATTCAACATCAAGGATGCCGTATCGATTGGTCTGTTCCTGAGGCACCTGCGTAACAGCTACAACATTGCCCCCTACTTTCTCGTGCACGTTTATAAGTTGCCTCAGACATGGCGGGTCAGACATCAACAACTCGTCGGGCAATAGCACCGCAAAGGGCTCATTACCAAGATTGGCACGGGCACACCAAACCGCATGCCCTAAACCCAGCGGTTCTTGTTGGCGCACCGCGGCAACTCGGCCAGGTTCGGGCATAGAGGCGAGAAGTGATTCGAGTTCCTCTTCCCTGCCGCGGGAGCCCAATAGAGTTTCAAGCTCAGGCGCATGGTCAAAATGATCGACCAGCACGGACTTGCCGCGCCCGGTTATAAAAATGAAATATTCGATGCCGGCGGCAGCGGCTTCTTCCACGGCATACTGGATGAGGGGTTTATCGACCACAGGAAGCATTTCCTTGGCGATGACCTTGGTCGCCGGTAAAAACCGCGTTCCCAGTCCAGCAACAGGAAAGACAGCTTTGCGTACCCGTCCCGCCACAACCTTTGCCCCCCTAATATCTTTCGTGAAGAAAATGTTGGTTTGCCGCCACTTCGCGAGAAGCGACGTCGGCGCTTTGTGCCATGGAGAACCTGGCGTTGCAACACCGTTCCCTATGCGAGCTAGTCACTCAGGAGCAGGTCCTTGGCCTCGTTGATCTTTGCCGCCAAATAGGCAGAACCGCCACGGTCAGGGTGGACCTTGGCCATCAACTGGCGGTAGGCCGCTTTGATCTCGCGCCGACTCGCGCCGGGCTCCAATCCGAGTGCGAGATGGGCCTCGTTCCGCGTCATTGGCCCCGATGATCGCGACGGGCTAGAGTCACGCGCGCCGGACGCCTCCGCACCTGCCTCTTCTCGCCAGCCGACATGCGCACGGTCTAAATAGGCTTCAAGGAGCCCCAGGGAGTCTGAATCACCACTCACCTCGCTACACAGTTCGAGCAAGTCTGCAACTGACATGGCCGATAAGACGCGACCCTGAAACTGCCCTATCAGGACATCGCCGTCCATAGATCCTGTATCGTGATCAAGGCGCATGCGTAGGAAATGAGATTCGACTTGTGACGACTGACCCGCGGCTGCTTGTCCTGATCCACCAAACCCGCCGCCGAGACCACTAAACATGCCGCGCATTTGCTGCGCCATCGCCATCATGTTGAGCAGGCGCCAGCCAAAAGCAACAATCCCCATGACCATGCCGAAAGCAGCCGCGAACCGGCCGGTCAGTGCTAGAAATATGGCGACCAGTGCAAGCAGCCAAATGGCGGTCCATTTCAAAACCCGCCTCAGGACGGCTGGGTCGGCGTTGACATACCAGCGCATCAAAAAGATGGCGGCAACAAGCAGACCAATACCGAGTATGGCGGAAAGCAACATAGGCTAACGCTTCGCCATTTGGTCGGTGAGACGCATCAGAGACCCGCCGTGTCTGTTTTCATAGTCCTCTAACGCTTTTGCGCCACCAGAGACAAAGGCTGCAACGGCTCTCAGCAGAGCACTTAAAGCGCCGGGACTTGAGGAATCAAATGGGCAATAAGCCCCACCCGACACTTTGGCGATGTGTTTAAATGCGGCTGCAGCAGGCTCACCGCCCCCTTCTTGGAACATAAAGACGGGCACGCCGCGGATCCCGAGCTGCCCAGCTGCATCGGCAAGGAGATCAACGTTTTCTTCCATGGCATCTCCGATGAACACGAGTGCATTGACCTTTTTTTGGTTCGACTCTTTCAGAGCATGGCGCAATACCCGCTCAATCTGAGTGCGTCCTGCAAGAAAACCAACTGTGCTCATAAGACGACCAAGTTCTGCCGCATCTCTAGTCCACCCGCTCGACTGGCACTCGAGCAAACCCCGGTAAAATACGAGTTGGACTTCGAGCCCGCCAAGAGCGGCAGATTCCGCAAACATATCGGCCTGGATGCTCATGGCCACGTCCCAGGATGGCGCCCGGCTTGCGGTCGCATCCATAGCAAATATGAGATGGCCCAATGTCTGGCCTGTTTGCACGGACACAGCCTTGGCCGTATCTAGAAACGCCGCGACAGTCTGACTTACGGCACCTGGTTTAAGAGTTTTATTGGGCATCCCTAATCTTACCGTGTCATGGCCATCACTGCAGCCCTTCAACCATCAAGACTGCGTTCAAGGAGATCTCTCAATTCCTGCCGGGCCGCGACATGCGAATCAGTCCAGGCCAGTCCGGCGGTCCGATCTTCAAAATCTGACAGCGTCAGCCCTTGCAGAAATAGCTCCCGGAAAATTACTCTTTCGCCAAATCCAGGCCCTGCCGTAAATTCGAGGCGATCAGCTGTTTCCCCCAATACATCAGCCATCATGCACTTATTGTTAGCATCAAGTGCGCTTAAGCGATCACGGAGAACAACCCATGCAATTGACCCTCCGGCCCAGGCTGCCCGCGCCTGGCACGCTGTCCAGACCGATTCGGCGCACTGGTTTGGCCGAACTATCGAACTTAATATCCCTATCATAGACCATAATCCTAAGGTTATGAATCAGACTCCTTATCAGAATTGCGGCAGAACCCAGACAGCCATGTACGAAATGTCTCAGACTTGCTATCGAATGTTTGATGCGTCCCTCAATAATTTCGAGTTAGTCTGAATTCCATGGCTGAACACATAGATTGTGTTGTTATTGGCGCGGGCGTCATCGGATTGGCTGTTTCTCGCGCCTTGGCGATGGCTGGCCGAGACGTAATTATCCTTGAATCAGAGGATGCCATTGGCATGGCGACCAGTTCCCGCAATAGCGAAGTCATCCATGCTGGTATTTATTATCCAGTAGGCAGTCTTAAAGCGCGTCTTTGCATCGAAGGCCGCAAGAAAATGTATGACTTTTGCCAAAGTCACGGTGTCAACGCAAAAAAAATAACCAAACTCGTTTTTGCCGCAGACGACACTGAAATTGATCAATTGAAAGCACTCCAAGACCATGCGGTCATGCTTGGAGTCACATTGGACTGGCTCGACGCAAAACAAGTCCGTCAACTTGAACCCAACCTGAAATGCAGTGCCGCCCTGCTGTCCCCAGACTCAGGAATCGTTGACAGCCACGGATTCATGCTGGCCCTGCAAGGGGATGCAGAGGCGCACGGCGCTACCATTGCTTTTAAGAGCACGGTGACAAGCGGCGTTTCAGAGGACGATGGGATTCACCTAACCGTTGGCGGCTCAGAGGCGATGGTTCTATGCAGCTCAACGATCGTGAATTGCGCCGGACTCGGGGCGCAAATGATCAGTCATGCCATTGCTGGTGTCGACGGCGGTTCGATCCCACCTCTGCATTACGCCAAAGGCTCATATTTTTATCTGTCAGGAAAGGCGCCTTTTTCACGGCTCATATACCCACTGCCCGGCACGGCAAGCCTGGGGCTGCATTACACGCTTGATATGGCTGGCCAGGCGCGTTTTGGTCCCGATATAGAATGGACAGACTCTCTGTCTTATGAGGTCAGTCTCGAACGTGCAGACCAGTTTTACGACGCTATCCGTATGTATTGGCCCGACCTGCCGGATGGTGCTTTGCGGCCCGGATACGCCGGAATTCGGCCAAAACTCCAAGCTCGAGGTGAGCCGATGCATGATTTTGAGATTCAGGGGCCGCAAGAAACAGGGATAAGGGGATATTGGACCCTTTACGGCATAGAATCCCCTGGATTAACGTCTAGTCTGGCGATTGCGGATTATCTGGCGGAGCAAATCCTTTAATGACCCGTTTGTTTTCTATAGTAGCGTTTGCCTGCAGCTTAACCGTTAGCTCGATAGCTCAGGCAGATGGCGTGCTCGTCTTTGGCGCAACCGGCCAGCTGGGCGCTCCACATGTGCGCATGCTGTTGGAAAAAGGGGAAACAGTGACAGCGTTCATAAGGCCCACGTCCTCCCGGCACAGGCTTCAAGGCATGGATGGCGTAAGGTACGCCGTCGGTGACCTGTTGGACGCCAGGTCTGTGACAGATGCTATAAAACAAACCAGACCACGTGTTGTCATAGATACCTCCGCCCGCCGCGGCGAACAGATGACCAGTGGTCAGGATTTCTATACCCAAGCGATGGAGAACATCGTTAACGCCTCAAGAGCCAACCGTGTGAAGCAAATCATCATCCATAGTTCGGTTGGTGTGCGCGGCAGCGCCAAGAATATTCTCAAAGAGCAATTCGGTTTTGATACGGAAAGCTCCAACATTCGCGACAAGGGCCAAGCCGAGATCTATCTCGAGAACAGCGGCGTGGGCTTCACCATCATCCGTAACGGCCTGCTTGAGTTCGAGCCCGTTGAACCGACCGGCAAAGGCTACCTGTCTCAAGACATGAACTCATTTGGCCGCATCACCCGCACTGATCTCGCCGCTTTGTCTGTCAGCTGCATGGATAACCCCGACTGCATGGGCAAAATTTATCACGCCGCAGATGACAGCTTTGTTGGGATGCGTCCGGAACGGGAGGGTGGAGAATAACGCTCCGCCCCTCAGTTCCCGGTAATGATGTACATGCGCACGGTCTGGGCATTGAGCGGGGCCCAGGCTTCAAAGCCGCGCCATTGACCATAGGCAGGCCGAAGGTCATCAACTGCCCTTGCGATGACAGCGTCAGTATAGCGCTCACCTTGGGCAATAACGTCCTCCACAGAGTCTGACGGCAGCTGGACGACTTCAGCTTCGGCTTTGATCAGGGCCTGTTCCATGTCGAGAAAATAATTGAGATAATTGTCGATCCAAATGCCAGGGCCTGGGCCGCTGTGTCCGCCAAGAGCCCAGTCGACGCCCAGCTGGGACGCCCCACGAAGCGTCGCAATGTAGCCGTGGACGTTGGTATCCGGCAGGGTGCGATAGGGCACGATGCCGATCTCCAACGTATCAACGAAGACCAGCATGGACCCCATACCGGTTTGAAACGTCAGACCGATGTTGCTGTCACCGTGGTTGGGTCCGAAGTAGTGCACACCGACGGTGCGCCCACTGATCTCTATGGTGTCACCGTTGTCGACCAGAGTTTGCGGCAACGGAATATCTGGGTCACTGCGGCGTTGCAGTGACGCCAGCGTGCCAGGATGGGCAATAACCTCAGCGTCTGGGGACAACACATCGGCACCAACGATGTGATCGCGGTGGTCATGACTGTAGACAATCTTGGTGATCGGTAAATCCGTCACGGCAGCAACGGCATCGCGATAGAGCACGGCTACGTCACGGCTCACCGGATCGACCGCTAAAACTACATCATCGCCGACGACAAAAGGGCTGACATAAAACCCAGGCCACCAGCGGAAGAGATAGACCCCCTCTCCCAAGTCCTCAACGGAGGCCGCGCCGTCAGCGCTGCGATAGACTTCGTTGGGAACATAGTCTTGTGCACTTGCAACTGCCGCAAAGCACAGGGCCGCAAGAACTGTGAGTAATATTTTCATTTGGCCAACCTAACGCTACTGACATTTGTCAACTCCGTGCCGATGACGGCAATCGCCCCTGCGTAACATGCCCCCGATATCAGAAGGGAAAAGCCGAGCGCGAGAGCGCCCCTCCAGCACTTAGCGTTCATCATATGTATCCCTAAGTTTTATTCAGGCCGAAGCTGTTAGAACCGGCCAAGTGAAGAAATTAACGTAACCGTCGCCGGTTTGATCAGAACTTGCGTGACTGGGTTGTTGTATACGTTCCACTTTAGCCTCTGCAAACCCCGCCTCGACTGCCAGCGCTTCTAAATCGAGGCTGCGCAACTGACCCATGAAACTTTCATTATTGTTGTAGACTTCCCATTCCATGAGAAATGAAGTCAGCGGATCAAGATCCCGGTCTTGCTCCAGATCGAGATGCAGCATGATCCCGCCCGGTGACAGCAACCGGCGGCATTCGGCGAACACGCGCGGCAAGGCCTTGCGCGATGTTTCATGCATGAAGAAGTGCGAGACGATAACGTCGAACGATCCCGCATGAAAATTGGTTTGCTCCGCGTTTTGCTGACTGAAATGAGCGGAGCGGCCCAGCGCTTCTGCCCGGCCATGGCCGTAACGCAACAGCGGCGCCCCGACGTCGATGGCATGCACGTCAGCGTCCGGAAACGCTTCGGACCAGGGCAGAGTTGAGTGCCCAACGGAACAGCCGAGGTCAAGCACACGGGCTGGTTTGCGGCCAGGGAAGTGCTCCTGGTAGCATTCGACCGTGGTCCAGCCCAGGTCATCATTGAGCGGCCCGAGGGAATCCATGGCATAGATGGGCAAGCCGCCGTCGTAGACCGCACCTGCGGCGATATCTTGGGCGCAGACTTCCGAATGATAGCCGCCCGGCTGTAGGTGAATGTCGTAAGACGTCAGATAGTCCGGCATGGACAGGTCTACATCTAGAGTCAAAGATCCCTTGGCGTTACCGGGTTGCGGAGTGGCGATGAGGTCCGGCAAGGCGCGCTCGACCGTATCGACAACGGAATCCCACATCAATTCCTGACTGTTGCGCTGCATAGCGCTCCACATCTGATAGTAGGAATCATGTGCCATAGCCTTGCGGATTTCATGACGGTCCTTGGGCGTGCGCTTGTTGTGTTTGTGAAATGCGGGTTCGACACGATGGGCGTAGGCCAAGCGGTTGCCGGGAAAAACTTCCACGGCTAGATGCGTGCGCAGGTCGCGTACGAAGGTCTGCCGAGCGGCTTCGTCATGCGACGGACAAGGCAGCAATGCGTGATGCCCTGGGTGTGACGGATAACCTGGATGAGAACTCATGGTGTCCTCCTATGGCCGTTGTGGCATGGTAGCCTACATGATGTACAGAACGAGGAGAACGACAGCTGCAATTCCGAGAAAAATGAACACGGTTTATGTCCTGCATCTTGATTTCAACAAACACGACCAAAAGCAGCACGCCTCGTCAGTATAACTGCATACATAAGCCGCAATGCAATCTAGAATTGGGACGAAGAGAAAATTGGTTTAGGTGTGACTGACTCTACCGGTATGGGTTTCTAGCCCGCATAGCATGCCCGCGTGTCAGGGAACCTTGTGGTTGTTACAAATCAATTTGGCTCTCGGGCTACCAGGCAACAGTTTCCCCGTTGAACCGTTTGAAGCTGCCCGTATCGTCCAGGGTCAGGCCGGCGATGGTCTTCCGCATACCGGCGACGCTGTCGTCCACCTCGATCGGGGCGATCGGGCCACCCATGGCAGTTTTTACATGCCCCGGACACAGGCTCACTGTTATAATGCCGCGCTCTTTCAGCTCTTTCGCCAGCATGGAGATGATCCAATTGCCGGCCGCCTTACTTGATCCATAGAGAAAGACGGGCAACGCCCCTTCCTGGATTGACCCCATGGTGCTGGAAAGCGCAACGATGGTTTTGTCTGAACTGGCGGACACGTTTTCCACGAAGGCTTCAGAGACTTTGAGTAATCCCTTGACGTTAACCTGAAAAATATTATCCCAAGCCGTGTAATCAAGGGTGCCGAACGTTTGCTTAAGCCGATGTTCTCCGTTGGCGCTGCGCGGAACAGACACACCGGCATTGTTAATGAGCACATCCATCGCCGTGCCAACGTATTTTTGGGCCAGCGCATCGATACTGGCGTGATCGGCCACGTCCATGGGTTCAACCTGCACCCGGCCCCCGCTTGATGTGCCGCATTGTGTGGCCAGTGTGTTCAGTTCGTCTGCCTGTTGCGGATTGCGGCAGCAGGCAATGACATTCCACCCCTCTCCCGCATACCGGCGGGAAAACCCCAGTCCAATGCCGCGGTTTGCTCCGGTAATTAAAACAGTCGGAATGAACCTATCCTCCGTCCAGGGTGGGCATAGCCTATCGAATTCTGTGAGCAGACCTGGGCTACCAAGCGACAGTTTCCCCGTCGAACCGTTTGAAGCTGCCCGTGTCGTCGAGTGTCAGGCCGGCGATGATCTTCCGCATACCGGAGACACTGTCTTCCACTTCAACCGGGGCTTCGGGCCCGCCCATATCGGTTCGCACATGTCCGGGACAAAAAGTCATCGCAATAATGCCGCGATCTTTCAGTTCATGGGCCATCATGGAGACGACCCAGTTGCTGGCCGCCTTGCTTGACCCATAGATAAAAACCGGCATCGTTCCTTCCTGGATGGACCCCATGGTGCTGGAAACCGCGACAATCTTTTTCTCTGCACTGGCCGCCACATTCTCCGCGAACGCTTCAGAGACTTTGAGCGCGCCCATGGTGTTGATGCGAAACACATCGTCCCAGGCCGCATAATCAATGGTGCCGAACATCTGCTTGAATATGAATTCTCGATTGTCGCCACGCGGACCGGGCACACCAGCGTTATTAATGAGAACATCCATGGGCTTGCCCGCATATTTCTTGGCCAACGCATCAACGCTGGCGTGATCAGCAACATCCATCTGTTCAACCTGCACCCGACCCCCGCTTGATGTGGCGCTTTGTGTGGCGAGTGCGTTTAGGTCATCAGCACTCTGCGGACTGCGGCAACAGGCAATGACCTCCCACCCTTCCGTTGCGTATTGGCGGACGAAGCCCAGACCAATCCCGCGGTTCGCTCCGGTGACTAAAACAGTCGGCATGACGGCATCCTCCATATGGGGTAGCAAATCCTATACGGCTCCAACCGGCCTTAAAAGGCCTTCACCATCAACAGGTTCGTGTTGCCCTCATCCCAGAGTATCGTGTTTCAAATCACCGCACTGTCGGCCTGAGAATGCAGCATTGATCTGTCAGTGCCTTACTTGGTTGGGGCAATCCACTGTTCATCCGCACAGGCGTTGAGATCTTGAGGGTTCTTGCGACCTGATGGGTGGATCGGGGCATGACAAAGAAAAATTCAAAACGGCGCTATCTCTCTTTAGAACGGCGCTATCGCTAGGGGGCTGGTATGGAAGCGCTCAATGACACCGCGCTCGAAGGCTTGCGAGTCTTGCAAAATTTGGGCGCGCATGGCTTCAGACCCGCCACCGGCAAACACATCGGTCACGCCCTGGGACATGGCCTCGACCACTTCAAGGCCGTGATCCACCGCAGACACACCGCCGGTATATCCGGGTGGTGACAGGCGAGTCTGCACGCCGCCGGTAAAGACCCCGGACACCAGAACCGGTTCGCGGTCCAACTCCGCCCGCAATCCCGCAGTCATCATCGCCGCTGCCGATTTCGACATGCTGTAGCTGGTGTATTCGGGCAAACAGAACCAGGCACCGACCGACAAGATATTGGTGATAGCGCCGCCGCCGTTGGCCAGGATGATGGGAATGAAAAGCCGTGCGAGTTCCGCCGGCGACCAGCAATTGGTTTCCATAACAAACTTGGCATCGTCCAGGGTCGACGCCGAAGCTATGCGCCGGTCTTCTGCGGTGAAAGTGCCCGGCGTACCGGCATTATTGATCAGCCAGGTGACGTCGGTCGCCGCTTCCGCAGCCGCAAGGCGTTGCTCCTCATTGTTCACATCCAATTCGAGACCAACGACCCGTTGAGGATCGAGCGCGATCACATCGGGCAGATTGTCGGGATTGCGCGCCGTGGCATAAACGCGCTTGGCCCCCCGGCCGAGCAGGACTTTGACAAAGCCTAGGCCAATCCCCCGGTTGGAGCCGGTCACCAGAACCGTTGCCCCCTCAACCGACATTGTTTTTGCGCCCGATTCCAGCGCGTTATTTCCACCCGGTGTAGGCGACAGAGGCTGGGCCGTTGCCGGCGCCCCACGCATCGTAGCCAGCGCGCCAGTGATGGAAGCAGTTAGCGTTGCCGCTCCGCTGAGCAGAGTGCGTCTTTTCATGAGTGGTCCCCGTTATAACCCCCGCAAGCCATTCTCAGTGTGCATTGAATACTTTAAGATCACCACAGCCAAAGAAGTGTAAATGGTGGAGGCGAACAATGAGCCGGGATGAAGAAAGGCGTTTGGCCCTGCGGGCGGAACTGGTTGAGACCATTGGCACCCATAAGGAAGGTTTTGCCTCAGGCACGCCGGAATCCAAGCGCATCAATGAGGTCATTGACGAACTGGCTGCCTTGACCCCCTACCCGCGTGCGCTGGACCATGTGGATGTGTATGGCGGCCACTGGGCCGGGGAGTACTACAACTTCGGGCGGCTGGTGGGCGGTGACGGCACAACAGACCAAGGCACGGGCGTGACCGCAACCCTGAAGGCATTTTCCATGGGGCGCATGCCCGATGTACCCGCCACTCATGCGGGCAGTGCATTGGAGATCGACCCCCAGAACGGGATCTACAACTTCTATGGCCGCCTTCTGGTGGGCGAAGCGCAGATCGACTCTCATCATTTCACCTACGGGCGCTTCGAGCGCAAAGACGAACACCCGGACCGGTTCAACGTGCTGTTCGATAAGTTTGAAATCGCGCCGGTGGATCCGACCATGTCGGTCGAGGCCTATTGCAAGGCCACCGGCATCGACAGCCCGAGCGATTTGGTGGCGGAGTTGTCGCCCTCCCCCAAACTGTATTCAGATATCGCCTACATGGATGACCACATGCGCATTCAATTAGGTCAACTCGGCGGTCACTACATTATGTTCCGCAAAGACGCGCCCCTGTATTCCGTTGAGCACGCCAAGGGAAATGCCATTAACCCGCCCGCCTTCCCGGCTACCTAAACTTTGAGCGACCCACACTCTGTTTTAGGCGTTTCCAAGGCGACATCTGCCGGTTGGGCCAGCGGCACCATCGGCTCGAGCATCATGCTCGGCGCCATGACCCTGCTGGTACTATTTTACTTGACGGAATACCTGGGCATCCCTCCAGCTGTAGCAGGCACACTGATTTTTCTGTCCCGGCTGTGGGACATCGGTGCGTGTTTACTGGTGGGACAATGGAGTGACCACACACAGGGTCGTTGGAGCCAGCGTTGGGGACGTCGCGCGCCCTATCTGATGATGGGTGCGCCCCTCGCCGGGATTTCCTTCGCCGCGCTGTTCGCCATACCCCATGGACTCACTGGCATGAGTTTAAACGCCTATGTGCTGGCGGCGCTGTTGCTGTTCTCCACCGGGTATACGTTGTTTGTAGTCCCCTATCTTGCGGTACCGGCGGAAATCACCGGCGTGCCGGAACAACGCACCACCATGATGTCGTACCGGGTGGTGGCCATGACGGTCGCCAGTATGGTCATCGCCGGGCTCGGGCCAGTGTTAATTGAACGCTTTGGCGGCGGCCGCCCCGGGTACATGGGCATGGGATTCAGTTTTGCAACGATCATCACAGCCGCCATGGCATTTTGTGCGGTGGTGGTGGCGCGCGCACCGGTGGTGACAAGGAGCAAACCCTCTCAGGATAGCTTTCTGGCGCAACTCAAAATCGTGTGGCGCAACGGGCCTTTCAAAATTTATATGGGCACGAAGTTTTGTCAGTTGATGTCGACGGCCATGGTCGGCGTATCCATGCTCTACCTAGCGCGCTACGTCATTGGCGAAGGTGAAGAGTTTCTCATCCGCTTCGTCATCTATCAAACCGCAGGCACGATGCTGTCGCTCCCGGCGTGGAGCTGGATCGGTAAACGTTACGGCAAACGCAACTCTTATATGGGTGCCGGACTTTTTTATGCCCTGGTGGTGTTGTCGTGGGTCATCGCGGCACTGGGTGAACCATCGTTCGTGACCAATACACGTATCTTTCTAATCGGCGTTGGATTGTCGGGCATTCTGGTCATGGGCTTCTCGATATTGCCCGACACCATGGAACACAACACCAAGACCAGCGGCGTCGCCCAGGAAGGCACGCTGGCGGGCATATACAGCATGGTGGAAAAAGGCACGGCGGCGTTCGGCCCGTTGACTGCCGGATTTGCCCTGGAGGCGGCCGGTTTCATCAGCGCGGCGGGCGGCGACATGCCAACCGAACAACCGCAGTCCGCCATCGTTGCGATCTTGTTGCTGTCATCGGTGCTACCGGCGTTATTTAACGTCGCCGGTGCGCTGCTGCTGACCAAGTTTGATTTAGAAGAGACAAGCTGACAAAAACCTTGGTGCGATGTCACCTGTTGCCCCTAAAGCGTACATGCAATTAACTTCGGTAAATATCCGCTTTCGTCCCAAAAATGAACCGAGAAGAGTTAGTAGCTCGCTCAAAAAATGGTGCGGTCGAGAGGACTTGAACCTCCACGGGATTTCTCCCACAGCGACCTCAACGCTGCGCGTCTACCAATTCCGCCACGACCGCACATTTGGGCGTTCCGCCCAGGCGCACATTTGGGCTTTCAGCCCGGGGTGCATCTGAGCCATCCGGCCCGGCGGATTATGACACACCCGCCTGAGGAGGCTGGGAGATACCAAACCCGCGCTCTAGGCGCAAGAGCGGCGAATGGAGGGAAGTGCTGCAGAGGCTCCTATTCGGGGCTATAAGGGGCCCTATGGATATGTCGAGCAACATCGCCTTCCGGCAGAGCGACGCACCGCAACCCTATGAGGCCACCATCGCCGAAATGAAGGCCCGTGTCGCCGCCATACAGGCCGGAGAGGCGCCAGAGTTATTGTGGTTCCTGGAGCACCCGCCGCTGTATACTGCAGGCACCAGCGCAAAGGATACGGACCTCATCGACCCAGACCGCTTCCCGGTGTTCAAGACCGGACGGGGCGGCCAATACACCTATCACGGACCTGGCCAGCGCGTGGCCTATGTGATGCTCGACCTGCGCCGCATGAAAAAGGATGTGCGCGCTTATGTGAGCGCACTGGAACAGTGGCTGATCCGCTCCCTCGCCCACTTCGATGTGGTTGGCGAATGCCGGGCAGACCGGGTCGGCATTTGGGTCAAGCGTCCGGCTGGTGTTATGGGCTACCCCAACAGTAATGCACTCGGCGGAGAAGATAAAATTGGGGCGTTGGGCGTGCGGGTGCGCAAGTGGATCGCTTTTCACGGTATCGCGCTGAACGTCGCCCCTGACCTGAGCCACTACGGCGGCATTGTGCCCTGCGGCGTATCAGATCACGATGTAACGTCACTAAACGACCTGGGCAAAAGTGCCGACATGACTGCGGTGGATGACGTACTCAAAAAGGAATTTGAAAAGACGTTTAGCGTGACTCTCACGCCGGAGCGTTAGAACGCCACGCCAATTTCTTTTGGTCCGCCTTAATGGTCGGCGCTGGCCAGAAGGGCTGCGGTATCGCCAAAGACATCGGGGTGATACTTGTTGGTCATCTCCACATAATACGTCGGGTACTCTTCGACCGAGGCGTAACGCCCACCGGTGGCGGTGCCGAACAAGTGGCCCGGGTGCCCTGTCATCTTGAGCCAGGGGCGCCAGGTGACGATGCCGTTGAAGTGGGTGCTGTCATTGGCCAGCTTGACATCCGGATTAGCAACATCTTCCGCACGGGCCCGGTAGGTGGTGACTTCGTTGTAATGGAAGTTCGGGCCTTTGAAGCCGTCCGGCGTGCCGGCGTGAACTTCTTCAACCAAAATCACGGTGCCATTGTGAATACGCGGCGGAATGAAACGGTGGCTGATATCCATGCCTGCGAGCGCCGGGTTATCTGACGGAATTTCCCGGCCATCGATGCCGATGATGATCTTACTTGGGCCCATGCGCGTATGCGGCACATCGACGGTTTCGCCTGTGTAAGGGTTGTCAAACGTCTCCATCACTTCGCCGGTTTCCCAATCGGTGAAATAGGCGACTTCGAAGGACGTGCCTTCATAACGCCATTCATCAAGCTGCTTGTAGCGGGCCATGGTGCCGGCCAAGACGCCGTAAAGCGGCGCGATCTTGTTGTTGACTACGCCGTAGTAAAGCCCTTGGACCCCGCCCATGACGATGCGGTTATCCATGGAAGCGCGCATTTTGATCAACGCTTTCATGCGGTCTTTTTTGTCGGAGAAGTCGAGACCTGCGTGCACCATGGCGTGATTGTCCGCGAAAGCAGGTGACGCAGCCAAAAGACCAGCGGCACCAACACCACCCAGTAAGGACCGGCGGGACAGGCTGCCAACGATGGGGTCGATATCAGTCATATTGGAATTCCTTTGAGCATTAGTCGTGGACGTTAGCTTTAGTTGTGACGCGGGCCATACAATATGGCCATGGGGTCATTCAAAACATCTGCGTGATATTTCTCCGTGAGTTCCAAATAGTACGGTGGGAAATCCTCCACCCTGGCAACGCGGGTGCCCGAGCCCCGGCCCATGTTGATGGCATCGATATCGCCCATGGCGTTCCACGGCGAAAAGCCAACGGCGCTTTGGTACTGAATTTTTGTCGGTACGGTAGCGAGATCCGGCTTTTCGAGATCCCTTAGGCTTGCATTGTAGGTGGTCATTTCATTGTACCGGAAAGGATTGGGTCCACTGTTAGGCGGGTCACCGGCAATCTTAATCTCTTCCGTGATCCAGATGTCATCGCGCAACGTGACGGCTGGCCGGAACATGTGGTTGGCGCTCATCGTCCGCATGCGCGGGTTGTCTGAAAGGTCAAAGCCACCGGGCATAACAGGCACGATGCTCGGGCCCATACGGGTCTGCGGCACATCGACGACCTTGCCGGTGAACGGGTTCTCCCATTTCTCAAGCAGCTTGCCGGTTTTGAGGTCAGTGAAGTAAGCCACCTCGAAGGAGCGCATTTCAAAATTCTCAGCGTCGATGCGGGTGTAATTGGCAAAGGTACTGGCGAGCAGGCCGTACATGGGTGTGGCCTTGCCGTCGACGATCGCGTAACGCTGGCCCATGATCCAACCCAGGCTGAGACTGCCGTCGACGCATCCGCGCATCTTAAGGACTGTGGTGAGGTACTCAGATGGGTCCTCCAGATTAAGTGCAGCCTGCGCCGGTCGTCCGGCGCTGATGATCACGGCGCCGGCCGTCGCACTGGCGAGCAGGGATCTGCGGGATAGAGTTGGTGCGTTTTGTGGCATGAAAGCTCCTCTGAAATAACAGATGCGTATCAGACAGAAGTGCGCGCCGGGCGTCTATGGCCCGATGTCCCCGGCTTTCACACAGTGGTTAGAGAGAGACGGTTAGAAGTGGGGCTAGAAAACCTTAGTTTCCTAGTGGCCAATAGGGTTGTCGCGGCTGGCTGAGGTGCACTCCGGGCCTTCGGCGGCACGCTGTTTTCGTTGGCCTTATCTATCGACACCGTCAAACAAACCGAAGGACAAGGGCATCTTGTGGTTGCTGTGGGTAGTACTGAAATATGGTTAGGTCTGGCTGGCACGATGATCCTGGTGATTGCCTGGATCATGGGTGAAGCGGCCAAGTTGGCAGACGAAAACAAATCGTTTGTTTGAGGTCTAACCAATGCCCATCCGCATCACGCTTGATCAGGTTCTATCGGAGCAAGGTATGACGGCGCGCGAACTGGCCCAGGAGGTCGGCATCACCGAAGCAAATATGTCCCTGTTGCGCACGGGCAAAGTGCGCGGCGTAAGGTTCAGCACTCTTGAGAAAATATACGCGACACTCGATTGCGTGCCCGGTGATCTGCTGGACTTTGAGCCGGAAGACTAAACGCCGACCGGTAAGCGTTACCCCCAAAGACTACTGCAGATTTCTACCCGTTCGCCGTCAGGACCGAGAAAGGTGAATGCTGCAGCACCGGCGTAAGGTTCAGTGTCAATGGATTGGGGTTCGGAAAGAATGGTGGCGAGATCACTTTTGGAGACGGCGCGGAAAACAGCATCAATATCCGTGCAGGCATAAGTCGTCATACAACAGCCGGGGTCAAATTTATCTGCCACTGCTGGTAGGGGGTCCATCACCGCTTTTTCGAAAATGCGCATTTCGATTCCGTCGAGACCGAATTTAGGTGCGTCGCCCTTAAACAGAGTCAGATTGGCGGGCGACCCTGCAGGTATATCCCAGGTCTCGTAAAACAAACCTTCTGTGATGTCCTCGTCGAAGACCGCGGTGAGACCTAATGTCTTTTCATAAAAGCCGCGGCTGGGACCGTCTTTGTCGATGTCCAAATGAATGTCGAAGATGTGTCCCACCGGATTAGGCGAGTATGGGAATACGTAATCCCGGCATTCCGTTCTCGCCATGGTCATCATGAAGTGGGTGCCGCCCGGCGGGTAGACATAGAAATAGGTGTGAATGTTGGCACCTGCCTCGGTGAAGTCGATGGTCTTGGGCACACGGCCGACAGTGAAATCTGGATGGGATTCAAGTTTCTCGTGGAGCCCCTCGATGTCTTCCATGACCACAATCTCAACGCCGCTCCATCGCGTACTCATGGGTGAGGTGCGTGTGCGGTCTTCACCAGAGACGACGCGGATCATGCCACGATCGGAGCCGGGAGAGCGGAGGACGGAGAACGATTCACCAGCGCTGCCCGGCCCAATGCCCCAAAGAGACTCAAGGTGCGTATTTACAACACCTTCGCACAGGGTTTTCCAGCCAAAGACGTCCGACAACAAGGTTGCCATCTTTTCGGGCTCCGAACAGGCATAGGTCATGCAAGCCGGCGACGTTAGGATAGGTTGGGCCATTGTATGCTCCAGGAATTCGTAGCCTAGGCAGCTGCCATACGCAGGGCACGCTGATAGCGCTGGTCAACCACTTCCCAATCGGTGTTGCTCATGAATGCTTCCACATAGCGCCGCGCCGCTGTGCCGTAGTCCATGTGATAGGAGTGCTCGTACATATCCAGCGCCAGCAACGGCACACCGGTGGTGGCGTTGTGCAGGTGATCAGGCGCCCAATAGCTATGCAGGCTGTTGGTGTGCAGGTTGAACGACAGCATCACCCAACCGGAGCCGCCGCCGAGCCCGACTGAAATGCGCAGAAATTCCGCCTGCCACGCGTCAACGGAACCGAACGCGGCTGACAACGCGCCGGCAATATCTCCACCGGGTTTACCGTCACCGCCGAGCGCGCCGAAATAAAGCTCGTGCAGAATGACCGATCCCGTACGGTGCAATTCTTCCCGCTTCAGTCCGTTATATACCAGGGGATGGGTATCAGGGTCCTGCATGGCCGCTGCCAGCTTACCTTCGATCATGTTCAGCGCGTTGACCGAACCGATGTAGTTGTTCTGCCAGTGAGATGTGATTAGCTTCTCTGACAAACCCTCGAGCTTGGCAGCATCAAAGGACAGCGGTACAGGTTTGTGTTGCCCGGCGAAGACCGGTGCTGCATCGGCAGCTTGAGCGTCAGAGAAAGACCCGGCTAGCGCCGCTGCTGCGCCAACGCCAACTGTGGTGAGAGCCTTGCGCCTTGCCAGACCGTGATCTTTGGTGTCCATGATTGCGTCCTTTCCCAAAATGCACGGGAAAGGATACGCCTCCAGGCTTGGTATGACCACGGCCCGCTTCGACCTCAGCAATCCGCGGTTAGCGCTTTTCCGGCATTTCCGAGGGGTCAAACGTACCTAGAGGCTGAAATTCGGTAGAGGGAAAAGCCCCGCCCTTCCCCGGCGGATCAATCACCGTGACCTCGATATCATCGACCCGGGCGGCAGGCGGACCGGAACGGCACAAGGCAACCAACGCATCGACGGTTTCTTTGGGACCGTTGATCAGCGCTTCCACCGAACCGTCGGTGATATTGCGCACCCAGCCGGCTAGGCCGAGTTCTTGCGCTTTGCCCACCGTCCAACCGCGATACCACACGCCCTGCACGCGACCGGTAATGCCGAGGCGGACTGTGGTGATGTCACCACGTAGACCTTGCTCTAGCGGCATCTTATTCGAATTCCATAATCACCTGGTCTACCGCGAGGGAAGCTCCCGCTTCTTCGGGAATCACTTTCACGGTGCCGTCGCGCTCGGCTTTCAGTACATTTTCCATTTTCATGGCTTCGACGATGGCCAGCGTTTCGCCGGCCTTGACCTCTTGGCCGACAGTCACTTCGACCGCGACCAACAGACCCGGCATGGGCGAAAGCAAGAATCTGGACATATCAGGTGGAATTTTGTGAGGCATGAGCTTGGCCAGCTCTGCATCACGGGCGGTGTAAACCGTCGCCTCAACATGTGCGCCATTGTGGGATAAGCGATAGCCAATGCCATTGCGGTCCACCTGGACGCACACGCTGTCACCACCGACGGTACCGTTGAACAGCGGCTCGCCATAGGTCCAGTCACTTTCAACGGTGATTTTGCGGCGGCCGATTTTGACCGACCCGCTGGCGCAGTTCGCATCGGAAATTTTGACAGCCCGTTGCTTGCCAGCGATATCCACCACCCAATGGTTGGACAGTCGTATTTCGTGCCCCTTGAGACTGCCACTGATCTGCCCAGCGCGCGCGGAATACGCCCGATGTATAAGCGCTGCGACGGCAATGAGAGGAACCGGGTCATCGGCGGGCAGGTCCTTATCAGAAAAACCATCCGGATATTCTTCGGCGATGAAATTGGTTGTTAATTTGCCATCGACAAAACGTTTTTTGCTCATAACGGAAGCAAGAAATGGGATGTTGTGGCTGATGCCGCGAATGTAATAGTGATCCAGGGCATCGCGCATGTGGGCGATGGCCTGCTTACGGGTTTTGCCCCAGGTACACAGCTTGGCGACCATGGGATCGTAGAACATGGAAATCTCGCCACCTTCGTAGACACCGGTATCCACGCGCACGTGTTTGCTCTCTTCAGGCAGGCGGTAACTAACCAGACGACCGGTGGACGGCAGGAAGTTGCGGTACGGATCTTCGGCGTAGATACGGCTTTCCATGGCCCAGCCATTGAGCTTCACGTCGGACTGCTTGACGGTGAGCTTTTCCCCATCGGCGACGCGGATCATCCATTCCACCAGATCAAGCCCGGTGATCAGCTCGGTTACGGGGTGTTCCACCTGTAGGCGGGTATTCATTTCTAGGAAGTAGAAATTGCGCTTGGCATCGACGATGAATTCGACTGTACCGGCGGAGACATAATCCACCGCTTTGGCCATGGCGACCGCCTGCTTGCCCATGGCCTTGCGGGTTTTCTCGTCGATGAACGGGCTCGGCGCTTCTTCAATGACCTTTTGATGACGGCGCTGAATAGAACATTCGCGCTCACCCACGTAGATGCAATGACCATGGCTGTCGGCCAGTATTTGAATTTCAATATGGCGGGGCTGCTCAACAAATTTCTCGATAAACACCCGGTCGTCGCCGAAGGATGACTTGGCTTCCGATGTGGCGCGCTCAAACCCTTCGCGGGCTTCGGCGTTATTGTAGGCGACGCGCATGCCTTTACCGCCACCACCCGCTGACGCTTTCAGCATCACCGGATAGCCGATTTCCTTGGCAATTTTAACTGCCTCGTCAGTGTCTTTGATGATGCCCATGTGACCGGGTACCGTGGGCACCCCCGCTTTGCCAGCCAGTTTCTTCGAGGTGATTTTATCGCCCATGGCCTCGATGGCCTTGGAATTAGGGCCAATGAAGGCAATGCCGGCCTTCTTCAAAGCCAGTTGAAAGTCTTTGTTCTCAGAGAGAAAGCCATAGCCGGGATGCACCGCCTGGGCTTTGGTCTTCTTGCATGCCCTGATTATGCGGTCGGCGCGCAGATAACTCTTGGCCGAGGCCGGCTTGCCGATGTGCACGGCCTCGTCAGCCATTTCCACATGCAGAGCATTTTTGTCCGCATCGGAATAGACCGCTACAGTTTTGACACCCATCTTGCGGGCCGTCTTGATGACCCGGCAGGCGATTTCTCCGCGATTGGCGATGAGAATTTTATCGAACATACGTGTATCCCCAATACCGCTGCGTTACAGCGGAATGTTCCCGTGTTTCTTCCAAGGGTTTCTGACATCTTTGGTGCGCAGCATAGCCAGCGCGTTGCAAATTCGGCGGCGGGTGCCGTGCGGCTTGATGACATCATCAATGAACCCGAGATTGGCGGCGCGGAATGGATTGGCGAAGTTTTCTTCGTATTCCTTGGTGCGCGCTTCAATCTTTTTCGGATCACCGATATCCTGGCGAAAGATAATTTCCACCGCGCCCTTTGCGCCCATAACCGCGATTTCGGCGGTCGGCCAGGCGAAGTTTATGTCGCCGCGGATGTGTTTGGAATTCATAACGTCGTAAGCACCACCGTAGGCCTTGCGAGTGATGAGGGTGATCTTGGGCACCGTGGCTTCGGCAAAAGCGAACAACAGCTTGGCGCCGTGTTTAATAATACCGCCGTATTCCTGATCCACACCGGGCATGAAGCCCGGCACATCCACCAGTGTCAGCAGCGGAATGCTGAAGCAATCACAGAAGCGCACAAAGCGCGCGGCCTTGCGGCTGGATTCAATATCGAGACAACCGGCGAGCACCATGGGCTGATTGGCAACGATACCGACCGGCTGCCCTTCCATGCGGGCGAAACCAATGATCATGTTCTTGGCAAAGTGTTCGGCGATTTCAAAGAAATCCCCCTCATCGACCATCTTGGTGATCAGCTCCTTCATGTCGTAGGGCTTGTTAGGATTTTCCGGCACCAGCGTATCAAGCGAGAAGTCATCACGGTCGGCAGGATCGGTGGTCGGAATCACAGGCGGTTTTTCTTTGTTATTCAACGGGAAGAAGTCCAGGAGACGGCGCAATTGAATAAGCGCTTCTACATCGTTTTCGAATACGCCATCGGCCACACCGGACTTGGACGCATGAGTCATCGCGCCGCCCAGCTCTTCATGAGTCACAACTTCATGCGTAACAGTCTTCACGACATCAGGACCCGTGACGTACATGTAAGAGGAATCTTTCACCATGAAGATGAAGTCGGTCATGGCCGGTGAATACACAGCCCCACCGGCACAGGGCCCCATGACCATAGAAATTTGCGGGACAACGCCGGAGGCCATCACGTTTTGCAGGAAGACATCGGCATAACCTGCGAGGGAGGCCACGCCTTCTTGAATGCGGGCACCGCCGGAATCATTCAAACCGATAACCGGTGCTCCCACCTGCATGGCCTTTTCCATAACCTTGAGAATTTTTTTGGCGTGAGATTCAGAGAGCGATCCGCCAAAGACCGTGAAATCCTGACTGAAGACGAACATAGGCCGGCCGTTAACGGTGCCATAGCCCGTAATCACCCCGTCGCCCGGGACTCTTTGTTCCGCCATACCAAAATCGACGGAGCGGTGCTCGACAAACATGTCCCATTCTTCGAAGGAACCCTCGTCAAACAGAACATCGATCCGTTCACGTGCCGTCAACTTGCCCTTTTTGTGCTGGGCGTCGATGCGCCGCTGGCCGCCGCCAATGCGAGCCTCAGCCCGTTTCTCTTCCAATTTTTGGACAATTGCGCTCATGCCGTGTTTTTCCCCTCTGCCGCCCCGGTCAGCCCCACTTGCTCTCCGCGAGTGCTCCTTGGGCCCGGTTACATTCTTATGATGGCTTACGAGATACCATACAGGAACGCGGCGGGAGACAAAAAAATGCCTGAAAAAGCGCGCGTTTAGGGCAAAAAATACCCAAGAATCATAGACATACAGGGCCTGGCCTCCGTATACACCTGGGTTATGAACCCCTTACTCAAACTCGCGCTGGAAATGGGGCCCCTGGTGGTCTTTTTCCTGTCTAACAGCCAGTTCGGCATTTTTGCCGCCACCATGGTCTTCATGGCCGCGACGGCCGTTTCTCTGGCTATTTCTTACGCCATCAACCGGACGATCCCGACCATGCCGCTGGTGACCGGGGTTTTCGTGATGATCTTTGGCGGGCTGACCATCTGGCTGCAGAACGAGACGTTCATCAAAGTGAAGCCGACCATCGTCAACATGCTGTTTGCCTCCATTCTGACCTTCGGCCTGATGACGGGCCGCCTCTTCCTCAAAATGGTTTTGGATTCCGCCATGGCCCTGACCGATACCGGCTGGACCATCATGACCCGCGCCTGGATCGGGTTTTTCGTTGTCCTGGCTATTTTGAATGAAATCGTTTGGCGTTCGGTATCCACCGATGCCTGGGTGACGTTCAAAGTATTCGGCATTATGCCGCTCACACTTGTGTTCAGCATTGCTTTAGTACCGGTGATTACTAAGCACGCCATTGAGTTGCCGGAGACCAAAAAAGACTAAGTCGCCTATTTACCAGGTCAGCGTGATGAACTGTTCTACAGCGCGTAAATCTAATTCCAATTGAGCCCGGCGGGCGACGGCTTCGGAATCCTCACCCCATTTTTCCATTTGCCAGGTTTCATCCAGCTGAGAAGCGGCAAAGGTTTCCTGCCCGCTAAGTTTGCGGCCTACCAAGGCTAGACTAAGCGCAAGCGAACCGGTCAACGCGGCGGCGGCTTGAACAGCGGTTAGCGTGACATCGTCACAGGCCGATATGGCCAACTCCATTTTATCAGAGGCGTCTTCTGGCTGTTTCAGTGGCATGAGCCCGGAGCCCGTTTGCAAAGTGACACCATGGATCGCCGTCAGCCAATCCAGAATGGGTTGCCAAACCACACCTTGGCGTTCAGCCAAAGACTCTGGCGAGTCCACGCGGTAGCACAACAGATCGGTATCAACGTAACGCAACAACTCTGCAGTGATCGCGCCTCTATTGGGTGCAACACGGTCTAAGGATGTGTTCAGGAGTTTCGATAGAGGCATTGAGGCCGGATCAACGTTCTCATCTTGGGAGTTCCATTCCAATGCAACGGCCTCAGCCAAAGATTTTGAGGCCGTAGTCATTGGAAACCGTCCCGGCGTATTGAGAGGGCGGCCATCCAGAGCAATGCCAAATCCATTGTCAGTTTCGATGACAGAGACCTCTGAATAAACCCGCTTGCGCAGTTCTTTTTTCTGCAGGGATCGCGCGTCCTTTTTCTGGGCGGATCGCGCGTCTTTTTCCGCGGCGGTTGGCGTATTAGTTTTATGCAAGATGCCAGGTCCGCGCTGCTTCACAACTGTCGTCTGGTGACGCACCACGTTCTAGCACCCCTTCTCCCAGCAAAGACGCGCCGCCTGTTGCAAAAATGACCAGCGTCATGCGGTAATCTTTAGGCATGGCCGTCATTACGGGCTGTCTAATCCTTCTCCTTCGGATTCTTCGAACCCAAAGTAGCGAAACGTTTCGACCATGTGGGGCGGAATCGGCGCTGTAACCGTTAAGGCTTTCTTGCCGGACCGGGATAAGCATATTGAGCGGGCAAACAGGTGAAGCGTCTTGGCGCCTGGAAGGTCTGCTAAGAAAGCAGTCCGCCCGCCATATTTCCCGTCGCCCAAAATGGCTGTCCCTATTCCCGTGCAGTGGACCCGCAATTGGTGGGTCCGGCCCGTGCGGGGACGAAGATCAAGCCAAGACACTTTACCAGCGGCGCTGGATATCACTTTAAAATCGGTGATGGCATCCTTCCCAGCGTCCGCAACAATTCTCATCTGTTCGCCACTTGGCCCTTCACTTTTGGCGACTGCTCCTTCGATGGTACCGTCCGGCACTTCGGGGCAGCCGACAACAATGGCCCAGTAGAGCTTTTGCGTTTCCCGGTCACGAAAGGCTTTGGTCAATTCCGCTGCCGCCTTAGCAGAGCGTGCCAGGACCATGACACCCGCCGTATCTTTATCAAGGCGATGAACGAGTTTCGGACGTTCGGATGCTCCGCGCTTTAATACGTCTAATGCACCATCGATATGCTGGGTTACGCCGCTCCCGCCTTGCGATGCCACACCAGCGGGCTTATTGATGACCAAAATGTCTTTGTCTTCGTAAAGAATGCCGTTGAGAAGACTCTGGACCAAATCACGATCAGGTTCAGCCTGGTGAGACGACCGTGGCCGCGGGTCTTCGTCGGATATGGGCAGTGGAGGAATGCGCAGTTCCTGCCCCGGTTCAAGACGTAGGTTTGATTTGGCCCGCTTGCCGTCAACCCGCACTTGGCCTTTGCGTAGGAGTTTTTCCAATCGGCCATGGGTTAGAGCCGGGAAATGACGCTTGAACCAGCGGTCTAAGCGCAGATCGCCTTCATCATCTCTGACAGTTCTGTGTTGGACTCCGCTCATACAAGAACTGCCCGGGTCAGCGCTATGCCGCCAAAAAGCGCGCCGATACTCAGCAGCACCGAGGTTAAGACATAGCCTCCGGCTGCAGCGGTTGCATTGCGCTCCACCAAGGTCGCGACATCAAGCGAGAAGGCTGAGAACGTTGTAAATCCGCCGAGAATACCGATCATAAGAAAAGCCTGCCCGACCTGGCCCACCGACCAGCGTAAGGCAATGCTGGTAACTATAACGCCCATAATGAAAGAACCGGTGACATTGACGGACATCGTCCACCATGGAAATCCTGTGCCAAATGTGCGCTGAATCAGAACAGTCACGATGTACCGCGCCGCTGATCCGACAGCGCCTCCGGCAGCCACTGCGGCAAGCACGGTCCAATTCATGGGTTGCCTCCATTTCCAGCGTTACCACGCTTTTGGCGCAGCTTCTTCCAATAGGCAAGACGCTTGCGAATGTCACGCTCGAAACCACGTTCGGGAGGGTCATAATAGGGTTCATGCGGCATGTCGTCGGGAAAATAGTGCTGACCGGAGAAACCTTCTTCGGCGTTATGGTCGTAGGCATAGTCTTTTCCGTATCCCAGATCTTCCATCAAGCCTGTCGGCGCGTTGAGAATATGCTTGGGCGGCATCAAGGAGCCTGTTTTACGCGCCGCCTTCATAGACTGGCTAAAGGCGCGATACGCGGCGTTGGATTTAGGTGCCGTTCCCAAGTAAATCACCAATTGGGCAATCGCCAAATCCCCTTCCGGCGAGCCAAGCCTGTCATAGGTATCCCAGGCTGCCAGTGCTTGGGCGATGGCCTGCGGGTCTGCCAGACCGATGTCTTCCACGGCAAAGCGGGTTAGACGCCGGAGAATGTAGATCGGATCTTCGCCGCCATCGAGCATACGCGATACCCAATACAGGGCCGCATCTGCATCGGAGCCACGCAGAGACTTGTGCACGGCGCTAATGAGGTTGTAGTGGCCATCGCGGTCTTTGTCGTAAACTGGGGCCCGGCGCTGCAACATGGCTGCCAAGTCCTTCGGCGATAATGGATCTTTTGGAGAGGGGTTTAACGCCAGTAATTCTTCAGCCAAGGCAAATATATGCCGGCCATCTCCGTCGGCCATGGCGCGCAGAGACACACGCGCTTCGTCGGTCAGCGGCAAGGGCTCCCCGGCTTCTTGCTCGGCCCGCTGCAGCAAGGTTTCCAGCGCTTCATCGTCAAGCCTATGGAGCACCAAGACCTGACAGCGTGACAACAACGCGGCGTTAAGTTCAAAAGACGGGTTCTCGGTTGTCGCGCCGACAAGGACGATGGTGCCGTCTTCCACCACCGGCAAAAAGGCATCTTGCTGCGCCCGGTTGAAGCGATGAATTTCATCGACGAATAAAAGGGTACCCTGCCCTATACGAATACGGTCACGAGCGGCGGCAAAAACTTTCTTGAGATCTGCCACGCCGGAGAAGACAGCTGAGAGGGGTTCAAAATAAAGGTCGGTCTGACCTGCCAATAACCTGGCGATGGTCGTCTTGCCGCAGCCCGGCGGCCCCCACAGCACGATGGAGGATATGCGCCCTGCCGCAAGCATACGACCGACGGGACCATTCTCCTGTAGCAGATGATCCTGACCGACGACGGCATCCAATCCGCCTGGCCTCAGACGGTCTGCAAGTGGTTGATTCGGTCCAGGGCCCGCGGACGGCCCAGAAGAGTCCAAATCTTCGAATAGTGAATTCACAATTGGATTGATCTTTGAATGACCCGGCCGCCGCGCTTAACGGAGTAGGTCCACTGACTTGTTGGCCGGCCAAGTTCCGTCTCGAGGCTGCGCACGCTGGTAATTTCACGGCCGTTAAGTGCCAATAGCAAATCTCCGGGTGCCAGGCCGGCGCGGCGGGCAAAACTACGGCGTTTCAGGCTCATAACGATCACACCGCCTTCTGGTTCAATCCCCAGCTCCTCCGCAAGGGCCGGGTTTACGTTGGCGACGGTAGCCCCACCGAAAGGCGGGAACTGACCGGACAGTTGGGTTTCATTTCGTGCCGGTGTCTCAGGCGGCGGGATGAGGCGAACGCGCACTTGTTTTGAACGCCCATCTCGCATGAGTTCAACCTGCGCCTCTTCACCCACAACCAGAGTGGCCAAACGATAACGCATGTTCTCAGAGTCTAAAATTTCCTGGCCGTTCATACTGGTCAGCACATCCCCGGCCTGAATACCCGCATCCTCAGCCGGGCTGCCCTCATAGACCTTATTGACGATGACGCCGAGCGGACGGTCCAGACCAAGAGCTTCTGCAATCTCTGATGAAATGGATTGCCCGCTAGCCCCGAGCCAAGCCCGCACCGCTTTGCCCTCTTGAAGTATACTGTTGAGAACCACACGGACCATGGGTGTCGGAATCGCAAACCCAATACCTACACTGCTGCCATCTTGCGAATAAATCGCTGTATTGATACCGACCAAACTCCCGTCCAAGGTCACCAGCGCACCGCCTGAATTACCAGGATTAATCGCAGCATCGGTTTGAATGAAGGAGCGGAAATCTGTGATGCCTACATTAGAGCGGGCCACAGCCGACACAATGCCACTGGTCACCGTTTGCCCCACACCAAAGGGGTTACCGATGGCGAGAACCAAGTCTCCGACTTCTAATGCATCCGCATCACCAATGGTAAGTGCGGGGAGATCATTGGGGGCATTTCTGATCTTTAGTACGGCCAAGTCTGTACGCTCGTCCGCACCGACGATTTCTGCATCGAACTCACGGCGATCGGACAAGGCCACCTTTATTTCATCGGAATTCTGTATGACGTGATTATTGGTGATGACAATACCGTCATCACGCACGATGACACCCGACCCCAGTGAATTCTGGATACGCTCCCGCGGCATACCGAAACGCTGGTTAAAGTCGTCACCAAAAAAGCGCTGAAAGAAAGGATCATTAAACAGGCTTGGCCTGCGCTGCTTGACGACACGCCGGGTGTATATGTTCACGACAGACGGTGCCGTCCGCTTCACAATAGGCGCGAAGGTGAGCTTGATTTCACCGTCAGACGTAGGGATCTGTGCCGTTTGAGCAAAAGACTGTGGAGGCCAGGCCACAAGAACAGCCGTCAGCACCAAAATAATCCGATAGATACGCACCGGGTAACTCCTCAAATTCTGTAAGGATAGTATAGCCAATTTAACGGCAAACTCATGTATCGATCTCAGATGAAACTGAATGCTGACTTCGAATCAACCCGAACACTATATTTGGGTGATCCGGACCACTAAATTTAAGCGAACCCTATCACTGGACTCACAAAAAAACGGGCTCTAAAGCCCGCCTTTTTAAAAGACATTGCGTTGTAACGATTGGCTTAGCCTAGTATCGCCGCCCTTTCTTCTTCGTCGTCGACGGGACGCTCCTCGACCGGACCAGAATCCAGCCCCTTAGCTGCTGTATCGCGATCAACCAACTCGATCACGGCCATCGGCGCAGCATCACCATAGCGAAAGCCAGCTTTGAGAACGCGTGTATACCCACCAGACCTATCCGCGTAACGCTCAGCTATGGCCGAGAACAATTTAGACACCACAGACTTATCACGCAGCTTCGCCATAGCTAATCGGCGCGCATGAAGATCACCCCGTTTTGCTAGGGTAATGAGCTTCTCAGCGTAAGGGCGCAAATCCTTGGCTTTGGGCAACGTTGTTGTGATCTGCTCATGCTTAAACAAAGCGTTGGCCATATTGGCGAACATTGCGCGACGGTGCTGACTCTTGCGGTTAAACTTGCGGCCACTCATTCCATGTCGCATCGCTCATCCTCCTTCTCAAACAGAGTCTCGCGCACGAGACTGATTGCATATCCTTCTGCCAGATGTCTGTACAAAAGGGCGGAGCCCTCATGACTCCATTCGCTATTAAATAGCGTGTTTTCTAAAACGGTTCTTCGAGCTTCTTGGCCAGGTCTTCGATATTTTCAGGCGGCCAGCTGGCCACTTCCATACCGAGGTGGAGGCCCATTTGCGCCAACACTTCCTTGATTTCGTTGAGTGACTTCCGGCCAAAGTTAGGCGTGCGGAGCATTTCCGATTCCGTCTTCTGTACTAAATCACCGATGTAAATGATGTTGTCGTTCTTGAGACAATTGGCAGACCGGACGGATAATTCCAGTTCATCTACCTTGCGTAGTAGATGTTTGTTGAACGGCAGATCTGCTTCAGGCCGGTCATGGGATGCCTGGGAAGGCTCTTCAAAGTTGATGAACAGCTGCAGCTGATCCTGGAGGATACGAGCCGCCAATGCGACTGCATCATCAGGCGTAACCGAGCCATTGGTTTCGACCTTCATGGACAGTTTGTCGTAGTCAGTCACCTGGCCAACACGCGTATTGTCAACGGAGTACGAAACGCGACGTACAGGGCTGAAAATAGCGTCAATGGGAACGACCCCAATGGCATCGTCTTCCTTACGGTTCTGAGACGCTGGCACATACCCCTTACCTGTGCTCACTTCCAACTCGACTTCAAGTTTTGCACCATCGTCGAGGTGACAAATTACAAGCTCGGGATTCATGATTTCGATGTCGGTCGGCACATCGATCTGACCAGCCGTCACTTCTGCAGGGCCCTGGACCGATAATGTCATGCGCTTCGGCCCCTCAGCATGCATCGACAATGCAATCTGCTTGATGTTCAAAATCAAGTCCGTCACGTCCTCACGCACACCGGTGATGGACGAGAATTCGTGCAACACTCCATCAATCCGAATTGATGTGATGGCGGCGCCCTGCAACGAAGATAACAGAATGCGACGCAATGCGTTCCCTAGGGTAATCCCGAAACCGCGCTCCAGCGGCTCCGCGACAATAGTTGCCGAGCGGCGGTCGTCTTCGCCTGTTTCAACGTTAAGCTTGTTAGGCTTAATCAGCTCTTGCCAATTCTTCTGTATCACGGCTTGATCCCGCTATTCTGAAGGTGAAGAGTGCTCACTCATGAAGCACTCGAAACGAGCCATACCGTTATCCGGTAGGGCGATAAACTTAAGTGACTAGACCCGGCGACGCTTTCGCGGCCGGCACCCATTGTGCGGAATGGGCGTAACATCCTTAATCGATGTAATATTAAAACCGACAGTCTGCAGCGCGCGTAGCGCAGATTCGCGACCACTTCCTGGGCCTTTGACTTGCACAGCTAAGGTCTTCATGCCGTGCTCCATGGCTTTCTTGCCCGCATCTTCCGCCGCAACTTGCGCAGCATACGGTGTGGATTTTCTCGACCCTTTGAAACCCTGCCCACCGGCAGACCCCCAAGAGATCGCATTGCCTTGAACATCTGTAATGGTGATCAAAGTATTGTTAAAGGTCGAATTGACGTGCGCAATCCCGGAACTAATATTCTTCCGTTCTTTTTTACGCGTGCGTGTCGCTGGCTTGGCCATGTGTTCTTGTGTCCGTTATTTGGTTATCTTTTTCTTGCCAGCGACTGCTTTGGCTGGCCCCTTACGAGTTCGCGCGTTTGTATGCGTTCGCTGACCGCGCACGGGTAAACCCTTGCGATGACGCAAACCCCGGTAGCACCCAAGGTCCATCAACCGCTTAATGTTCATTGCTGTTTCCCGGCGGAGATCCCCTTCGCACACGAAATCCTGGTCGATAATATCTCGCACCCGCATCACTTCTTCATCAGATAACTGATTGACGCGCAAAGCGAGATCGATACCCGCTTTGGCACAAATGCTTAAGGCACGGGTTCTGCCGATGCCAAAGATATAGGTCAACGCAATCGGAACCCGCTTATGTGTCGGTATATTTACGCCTGCAATACGCGCCAACGCCCGTACTCCTTCTTCGTGATCAATTGTAGTCGAGAGCGCTGTGTCCAGCTGGAAAAGCGCGCCATTATAGGCAGGCTCTTGCCCCTGTCAACTCGCCCTCAACCCTCAAAAACCCTTTTAATCTCAGTAGTTACGGCGTCCATGCCCTGGTCGCCGTCGACCACCCTCAAAAACCCCTTCTCCTCATAAAATGGCAAAAGAGGCGCCGTTTGGTCGTGATACGCCTTGAGGCGTGATTTCACAGTTTCTTCGTTGTCGTCGGATCGCCGGGAAAACTCAGTTCCCTTGCATTTGTCGCACGCTCCTTCAGAAATAGGCTTCTTAAAGGTATCATGATACCCTTCACCGCACTTCGAGCAGGTGAACCGCCCGGTGATACGCTCAACGAGCTTTTCGTCTGGCACCCGGACTTCAACAACAGCATCGAGCGCTATTTCTTTTTTGCTCAACATGGACTCCAGCCCTTCTGCCTGCGCCACGGTGCGGGGAAAGCCATCAAGAATAAATCCGTTTGCACAGTCGGGCTCGTCCAACCGCTTTGAAATCATATCAATCATAATATCGTCGGAGACAAGCTGGCCCGCGTCCATGACAGTCTTAGCTTTCAAGCCAATTTCTGTTCGGGAGCTAATGGCGGCACGGAGCATGTCTCCGGTTGACAGCTGAACAAAACTAAAGGCTGTTTCAAGCTGCTTCGCCTGGGTACCTTTTCCACAGCCGGGCGGCCCCATAATGACTATGCGGGTGCCACTCATCGATTGCGCCCCCTCAGTTTAGATTTCTTGATCAACCCCTCATATTGATGAGCCAGAAGATGCGATTGAATTTGCTGCATCGTGTTGAGCGTCACATTGACAACAATGAGCAGACTCGTGCCGCCAAAATAGAACGTGACGTTCAGCCTCGAAATCAGCATCTCCGGCAGAAGACAGACAATAATGAGATAAATACATCCGACCGTCGTGAGACGGGTAAGAACGTAATCAATATATTCAGCCGTGTTTTTTCCGGGCCGGATCCCTGGAACAAACCCGCCTTGTTTTCTTAGATTTTCAGCGGTGTCAGCCGGATTAAAAACCAAGGCCGTATAGAAGAACGCAAAGAAGGCAATAAACACAGAGTAAAGAATGAGATACAGCGGCTGACCACGCCCAAGCAGTACACCTATCGTGTTTAAAAATCCGCCTTCCCCACTGGGATCAACCGCGCCGCCTTGAAGACCCGCGACAGTCAATGGCATGAGGAGAATGGAACTTGCAAAGATTGCAGGAATAACACCAGCAGTGTTCAGTTTTAACGGCAGGTGGGAGTTCTCACCGCCAAACATTTTGTTCCCAACCTGACGTTTAGGGTACTGAACAATGACCCTGCGCTGCGCGAGTTCAACGAAACAGATTAGATAAATCGTTGCCACGATTCCGATAATCAGACCAACAATGACTAATGGCGACATGGCGCCGGTACGTCCTAATTCCAGAGTCTGCGCAATAGCGCCTGGAAGACCGGCAACGATGCCAGAGAAAATCAAAAGAGAGACCCCCTGCCCGACGCCGCGTTCACTGATTTGCTCGCCCAGCCAGACCAGGAACATAGTCCCGCCAACAAGGGTAATCACCGTCGTGAATTTGAAGAACACACCCGGAGTAACTACCGCCGGGGCTCCCGTCGAGCTGCTTGCACCTTCTAGTCCAGAAGCAATTCCAAGTGCCTGCAGCGCACAAATACCGACGGTTAGGTACCGCGTGTACTGGTTCATCTTGATGCGGCCCGTCACACCTTCTTTTTTGAGTTGCTCCAGGGTGGGATTCACGGCTCCCATAAGCTGCATAATTATAGCGGCTGAGATGTAAGGCATGATATTGAGCGCGAAGATGCTCATACGGGACAACGCGCCGCCAGCGAACACGTCAAACATGCCTAAAACGCCGCCGCTCTGCTGCTGCATGATGTCGGCCATCACCTGCGGATCGATACCAGGTAAAGTGATAAACGTACCAAGCCTATACACAATCAGCGCACCCAGGGTGAACCAGATGCGTTTCTTGAGATCGGTGGCCTTCGCAAAAACGCCAAGATTGACGTTGGCGGCCAATTGGTCAGCGGCAGATGCCATCTGGTTTAATCGCCCGCCTCTTCAGTTTTAGCGGTTTCTCTTTTGGCCTTGGCCGTTAGTGATCTTTCAGTCCGTTTTCCGGTCTTAACCGCTTTAGGTTCCGGCAGAGAGACGGACCCACCTGCTTTTTCCACAGCTGCAACGGCTGCCTTGGTTGCGTAATCTACCGAAATCTCGACTTTTTCTGAAAGTTCACCGTCCCCAAGGAGGCGAATGCCATCGCGATTGGTGCGAACTAGACCGGCTGCTTCGAGCGCAGAACCGTCCACCGGTTTCTTTGCATCAAGGCGTTTCTCGTCAATAGCTTGTTGTAGACGGCCAACATTTACGACGGAAAATTTCTTGGGATTCAGCACATTGAAACCGCGCTTGGGCAAGCGACGGTAAATTGGCATTTGCCCGCCTTCGAAGCCCTTAATTGCAACCCCGCTACGGGATTTTTGACCCTTCATGCCGCGCCCGCCGGTCTTGCCCTTGCCGGATCCTGCACCACGGCCAACACGCGTACGCTCTTTGGTCGCGCCCGCCTTATCCCTTAACTGATTCAGTTGCATAACCAACCTTCCTGACCCCCTAAATTGGGAACCACCTTCTTTAATGTCTATTCGGCAGCTTCGACGCGAACGAGGTGACTGACCTTATTGATCATCCCACGTACCGATTGCGTGTCTTCTAAAGTACGGGTGCGATGCATTTTGTTGAGGCCAAGCCCCTTTAACGTCGCACGTTGCGACCGATGACGACCGATCGGACTTCCAGTCTGAGTGACAGTAACTGTCGCGTCTGATTTTTTCTTTGCCGCCATGATTAAGCCTCCTTCGCAGCCGCTTCGTCACGACGAACAACGTCATCACGGCGCCCAACGATGTCGGAAACCTTCTTGCCACGTTTTGCGGCAATCATCCGTGGTGACCGGAGTGACTTCAACGCTTCGAAAGTCGCTTTGACCATGTTGTAAGGGTTGTTAGACCCTTGGCTCTTGGCAACCACATCCTGCACACCCATAGTCTCGAACACGGCACGCATTGGGCCACCAGCGATAATTCCTGTTCCGGGGGGTGCAGCACGAAGGATCACTTTACCAGCGCCAAACTTTCCGTTTACATCGTGGTGCAATGTCCGGCCTTCCCGCAGAGGGATACGAACCAACGTGCGCTTGGCTTGCTCAGTAGCCTTCCGAATAGCTTCAGGCACTTCCCGGGCCTTACCCGATCCATAGCCAACCCGGCCTTTTGAATCACCAACAACCACGAGGGCCGCGAATGCAAAACGCCGCCCCCCCTTCACGACCTTTGAGACACGGTTGATGTGAACGAGCTTATCAACGATATCGTCGTCTTTATCCCGATCGCGTCTATTATCCGCGTTTGATCCTGAACGTGCCATAGTCTTGGTCCTTCCTTTGGCGTCTGTCAGAACGACAGACCGCCTTCCCTGGCTGCGTCGGCTAACGCCTTAACGCGGCCATGGTATTTGTAGCCTCCGCGGTCAAAGACCACGTCTGTTACTCCTGCTTTTTTGGCCCGTTCGGCGACAAGTTTGCCGACAGCAGCCGCAGCGTCTACGCCGCTTCCTTTAGGTGCCTGCGTCCTGACATCTACATCGAGGGACGAAGCGGCAACCACTGTCTGACCTTCAGTGTCGTTTATGACCTGGGCGTAAATATGGCGCCCAGAACGGAAAACCGACAAGCGAGGGCGGTTGGTCTTCATTTTACGGAGCTTGAACCTGGTACGGTTTTTGCGCCGATTAAATAATTTGAGCGAAGAACTCATCGTTCAATTCCTACTTCTTCTTACCTTCTTTGCGGAGGATGTATTCCCCTGCATACCGTACGCCCTTGCCTTTGTATGGCTCTGGTGGGCGGTACGAACGAATTTCCGAGGCAACCTGTCCGACCTTCTGTTTGTCAGACCCTGTAATCTCAATCTGTGTCGGCTGCGGCGTCTTGATTTCAATACCTTTAGGAATCGGGTAATTCACATCATGTGAAAAGCCGAGACTCAGCACTAATTTCTTGCCTTGAGCTTGTGCTTTGTAACCGACACCTTGAATTTCCAAGACCTTGGTAAACCCTTCACTAACGCCAGTAACCATGTTCTGAATAACCGAGCGCGTGGTTCCCCACATAGAAAGGGAGCGAGCGCTCGTGCTAGCCGGTCTCACGGTTAATTCATTATCGGCAATGATGGTTTCCACATCCTTAGAGGTGAGGAAACTGAGCTCGCCTCTTTTTCCCTTAACAATTAGCCTGCTGCCGTCATGGGTCAGCGTGACCCCCTCTGGAATGACAACAGGATTTTTTCCAACGCGTGACATGCCTCAGTCTCCCTAGAATACCTGGCAAAGCACTTCGCCACCAACATTGGCAGCACGCGCTTCTTGGTCAGACATCACACCACGTGGTGTTGACAGAATTGAAATACCGAGGCCGTTAAAGACCCGGGGCAAGTCCTTAATCTTGGCGTATACGCGCCGGCCCGGCTTTGACACACGGGTTATACGGCTGATGACCGGATCGCCTTCGTTGTATTTAAGTTCGATGCGGAGTTCGTCAACGCCCGGGCGTAAATTATAACGTTCAAAACCGCGAATATAGCCTTCGCGTTGTAGCACGCTCAGCACGTTCTCCCGCATTTTGGAAGCAGGTGCCGTAATGTTGCCTTTGCGTGCCCGTTGTCCATTACGAATACGAGTCAGCGTATCACCGATAGGGTCGGATAAAGCCACAGTCTTCTCTCCTTACCAGCTCGACTTAACCATGCCGGGAAGCTGGCCCTTAGAAGCCAACTCCCGCAGCATTACGCGGCCAAGCTTGAACTTTCGATATACACCGCGCGGCCGGCCGGTCACTTCGCACCTATTGTGCACACGGACCTTCGAGCCATTGCGCGGCAAAGTGGCGAGCTTTAGCACCGCCTCAAACCGTTCTTCTGGCGACGCTGTGCGATCCATAACCTGCGCTTTCAAAGCTGCGCGGCGCGCGGCGTCCTTGTCCGTCATGCGACGGCGTTTCTTATCGCGTTCTACAGCGCTCTTCTTTGCCATATTGGCGTGCTCCCAGCGTTACGAGGGTTTGTTGAACGGCAAATCGAACCCTTCGAGAAGCGCTTTGGCCTCTTCGTCGTTCGTCGCCGTTGTACAAATGGTGATATTCAGACCACGAACCTTATCAACTTTGTCGTAGTCAATTTCAGGAAAGACAATCTGCTCCTTCAATCCCATGTTGTAATTGCCTTTTCCGTCAAAACTCTTGTCTGACAGTCCACGGAAATCACGCACACGAGGCAGTGCAATCGTTATCAGGCGATCCAGGAATTCATACATCCGGGTCCGGCGTAGTGTAACAGAAGTCCCCACCATCATGCCTTCCCGCAGCTTGAATACAGCGACCGACTTTTTTGCTTTTGTGATAATCGGCTTTTGCCCAGAAATGCTGGTCAAGTCGGCGACAGCGCCGTCCATCTTCTTCTTGTCCTGAGATGCCTCACCGACACCCATGTTGATCACAATTTTATCGAGCTTGGGCGCCTGCATGGGGTTCTGATAAGAGAACGCCTCTAGCAGAGCTGGCTTCACGACTTTCTTGTAGTGATCCTTAAAACGCGGTTCAGTCATAGCGAGCCTCAGTCAATCACTTCGCCGGAACGCTTAGCGAACCGGACTTTGGTGCCATCGTCGAGCAATCGAAAACCGACGCGAGTTGCGACATTTTCCTTAGGGTCAACAATGGCTACGTTGGAATGATGTATCGGTGCTTCTTTCTCAATAATACCACCCGTTTCTGTGCCTGACGGACGCTGATGGCGGCGCACCATATTGATACCTTGGATAACTATTTTACCTGTCTCGGGAATGGCTTTAACGATATCGCCGGTCTTGCCCTTATCGCGACCGGTCAAGACAATCACCTTGTCCCCCTTTTTAACCTTATTAGCCATCAGATCACCTCCGGCGCCAAGGACACGATCTTCATGAACGATTTGCCACGAAGTTCGCGAGTCACCGGTCCAAAAATACGCGTTCCAATCGGCTCACCAGTCTTGCTGATCAACACAGCTGCGTTGCGGTCAAAGCGAATGGCCGTACCGTCGGCGCGGCGCACTTCTTTAGCCGTGCGAACAACAACAGCGCGATGTACATCGCCCTTCTTTACACGGCCTCTTGGAATCGCTTCCTTGACCGAAACAACGATCACATCACCGACACTCGCGGTTCTACGCTTTGATCCGCCCAGAACCTTGATGCATTGAACACGCCGAGCTCCAGAGTTGTCGGCAACGTCCAGATTTGTTTGCATCTGAATCATGGCATTACGTCCTTAAAAACATCCTGTTCCGCACTTATTGGACAGCGTCAGCTACCACTTCCCAGGATTTATTCTTTGAGATCGGCGCACATTCGCGAATACGAACAATATCGCCGGTCTTGCAATTATTAGCTTCGTCATGCGCCGCGTACTTCTTCGAGCGTTTGATGAATTTTTGATATAGAGGGTGGCGTACGCGGCGCTCAACTTTGACCATAATGGTCTTGTCTTGCTTGTCGCTGACGACAACCCCTTGAAGAATACGCTTGGGCATCAGTCTCTCCTTACGCCTGCGCTGCGTTCGCCGCTGCGTGTCGGCGTTGGTGAATTAAAGTTTTAATCTGCGCAATTTCACGGCGCATCCGTCTAAACTCTGCCGTGTTTTCTAACTGGCCAGACGCCTGTTGGAAACGCAGATTGAACTGCTCTTTCTTGAGGTCGAGCAAACGGCCCGACAACTCATCATCGCTCTTAGCGCGAATGTCTTCCGCCTTCGCCATGATTTAGCCCTCCGCTCCGATGCGCGCCACAAACTTGGTCTTGATCGGTAACTTTGCCGCCGCAAGTTCAAAGGCTTCACGGGCCACGTTTTCAGGCACACCATCAACCTCGAACATAATCCGGCCTGGCTTGACGCGGCAGGCCCAATACTCAACTGATCCCTTACCTTTACCCTGGCGTACTTCTGCCGGCTTCTTTGACACTGGAACATCCGGGAAGATGCGGATCCAGACGCGGCCCTGACGTTTCATATGCCGCGTCATAGCACGGCGCGCTGCCTCAATCTGACGGGCTGTCACCCGCTCCGGCTGCAATGCTTTGAGCCCAAAAGAACCAAAATTAAGTTGCGCACCAGACTGCGCGACGCCGTGAATGCGTCCCTTATGAGCCTTTCTGAATTTTGTACGTTTCGGACTTAACATCCCGAACCTTCCTTAAAACTTTTGTGTAGCAGGGCGCTTATTAACGTGCCGCCTGCTCCTGTGAACGGCGATCCTGTGCCATGGGATCATGCTCCATGATATCGCCTTTGTAGATCCACACTTTGACACCGCAGATGCCATAGGTGGTTATTGCCCGGCCTTCGCCGTAGTCAATATCAGCTCTCAGCGTATGCAATGGCACCCGGCCCTCACGGTACCATTCGGTCCGGGCGATTTCCGCGCCGCCAAGCCGACCCGCGCAGTTAATCCGAATTCCTTCGGCTCCCAAACGCATCGCTGACTGGACAGCTCGCTTCATAGCCCGGCGAAACGCCACGCGGCGTTCAAGCTGCTGGGCAATGTTTTCAGCGACCAATTGAGCATCGATTTCAGGCTTGCGAATTTCGACGATGTTGAGGCTGACATCGTTACCCGTCATCTTCTGCAAGTCTTTACGCATGTTCTCGATGTCTTGGCCCTTTTTGCCAATCACAACACCGGGGCGCGCCGTATGAATGGTCACACGGGCCTTCTTTGCAGGCCGTTCGATGACGATTTTAGAAACCCCGGCCTGAGCAAGGCGTTTGCGCAAATACTTGCGAATACCGATGTCTTCATGCAGCAAATTCGCATAGTTGGCTTTGCCAGCGTACCAGCGAGAGTCCCATGTGCGGTTGACGCCGAGGCGTAGACCGATCGGATTAACTTTCTGCCCCATTAAACTGCCTCCTCACGCTCACGCACGATGATGGTGAGATTACTGAATGGCTTGAGAATTTTGCCGACGCGGCCACGAGCCCGTGGGCGCCAGCGCTTCATCGTCAAGCTTTTACCGACGAAGGCTTCCGAAACGACAAGACTATCCACATCAAGCTGATGATTGTTCTCAGCATTAGCGATGGCCGCCTCCAACACACGTTTGACGTCCTGCGAAATACGCCGGCTTGAAAAGCCCAATTGGGCCAAGGCGGCTTCGGCAGACTTTCCGCGAATAGATTGAGCAACCAGATTAAGCTTCTGGGGACTTGTCCGGATTGATTTTGAGAAGGCCCGCGCTTCGGTATCGCTCAGGCGCCGGTCTCTGCTCGGCTTACCCATAACTACTTCCTCTTCGCTTTCTTATCTGCGGTATGACCGTAGTAGGTTCGCGTCGGGGAAAACTCTCCGAACTTATGACCAATCATGTTTTCCGTCACCAGCACAGGAACGAATTTGTGCCCGTTGTGCACGCCAAACGTCAGTCCCACAAACTGCGGGAGTATCGTCGAGCGGCGTGACCAGATCTTGATCACATCATTGCGGCCAGATGCGCGAGCGGTTTCTGCTTTCTTAAGCAAAAAGCCGTCGACGAACGGACCTTTCCAAACTGAACGAACCACCTACGCCCTCCGTTACTTACGTTTCTTTTTGGCGAGATGCCGGCTGCGCATGATCAAACCGTCAGTGCGCTTATTAGACCGGGTTTTCTTGCCTTTAGTCGGCTTACCCCATGGTGTAACCGGATGCCTACCGCCCGAGGTTTTACCCTCACCACCACCGTGAGGGTGGTCAACCGGGTTCATGACAACACCGCGCACAGTTGGGCGAACGCCCATCCACCGCTTTCGGCCTGCCTTACCAAGTTTCTGGTTTTTATTATCAGGGTTGGAAACAGCGCCAACCGAGCACATGCATTCGCCGCGCACGAGACGCAACTCACCGGAGGAAAGGCGGACCTGTGCATAACCACCATCTTTACCGATGAGTTGAGCATAACATCCTGCCGATCGCGCAATTTGCGCGCCCTTACCGGGTTTTATTTCAATATTGTGAATGATCGTGCCAACTGGAACATTCTTAAGCGGCATTGCGTTGCCTGGCTTAATATCAGCCACCTCAGAGGCGATGACTTTATCACCCAACTGCAAACGCTGCGGCGCCACAATGTAAGACAGGTCACCATCATCATACTTAATAAGCGCAATAAACGCTGTACGGTTGGGGTCATACTCAATCCGCTCCACCGTCGCCGAGACGTCAAACTTTCTCCGCTTGAAGTCAATTTTACGGTACCGGCGTTTGTGACCGCCGCCAATGTGACGCATGGTCATACGGCCGTGGTTATTACGTCCGCCTGATTTGGTTAGCCCTTCAGTCAGCGCTTTAACCGGCCCGCCTTTGTGCAAGTCAGAGCGGTCAACGAGCACGAGGCCGCGCATCCCATTTGTAACTGGCTTATATTTTTTAAGTGCCATTGCCTTACAGTCCCGTTGTCACATCAATCGATTGACCTTCGGCCAATGTAACCATCGCCTTCTTTGTGTTGCTGCGCTTCCCGATTTCACCACGAAAACGCTTAACCTTGCCCTTTTGAATCAAGGTATTGACGCCTTTGACGTCGACCTTAAACAAAGTCTCCACCGCTTTTTTGATCTGCGGTTTTGTCGCCCACAGCGGCACGTGGAACATGACCTGATTAAACTCAGACGCCATGGTTGATTTCTCAGTGATCAGTGGTGACTGAATCACGTCGTAAAGAAGTTCTGCTTCTAGCCTGCCCCCACTCATGACAAACGCTCCTCAAGCTTCTCAATCGCAGACTTCGTCAGCACCAATTTCTCGCGCCGCAAAATATCGTAGACGTTTGCCCCAAATTCCGGGAGAACGTCGATGCCGATCAGATTGCGTATCGCCAGGTAGAAAGCATCGTCTGGCGTTGCTCCATCGAGAATGAGGGCGGATGTCCAACCGAGTTTATTAATCTGCGCGGCTAGAGTTTTCGTCTTGCCGTCCGCGGTCTTGGCCTCGTCAATAATGATAAGGCTACCTGCTTTCGCCTTGGCTGATAGGGCCGTTTTCAAGCCTAAGCGACGCACCTTCTTGGGGAGCGCATGAGCATGACTGCGAACGACCGGCCCAAAGGATTTGCCACCGCTGCGCATAAGGCCGACCTTTTTTGAACCCTGACGGGCCCGGCCGGTTCCTTTTTGCTTGAATGGTTTGGCGGTTGTTCCAGCTATTTCACCACGTGACTTTGTCTTGTGATTGCCTGACTGGCGTTTTGCCAATTGCCACCGCACCACGCGGTGGAGAATATCTTCCCGCACGTCGAGGCCAAACACTGCATCGGCCAAATCAACCGATCCAACATTCTTGCTGTCGAGGTTTATGACATCGCATTTCATAACTTATGCGTCCTTCTTGTCCGCATCAGCGGACGCTTCGGCCGGTGCATCATTTTCTGCTGGCGCTTCGGAAGCAGCTTCTTCAGCGGTTACAGCTGGCTCATCTGCGTCGGAAGCCACTTCACCGCCAGACTTCAAAGCGGCGGGTGTTGGGAGGCCATCAGGAGCTGCCCGCTTTACCGCATCACTGACCAAAACGTATCCGCTGTCTGAACCAGGTACGGCTCCACGAACCAAAATCAAACCCCGGTCAGCGTCAGTTGAAACAATCCGCAGGTTCTGAATGGTCGTGCGCTGATCACCCATGTGACCGGCCATCTTTTTGCCTTTGAACACCTTGCCTGGATCTTGGCATTGACCGGTCGATCCATGACTACGGTGCGAGATGGATACCCCGTGAGACGCCTCCAAACCAGCAAAGTTATGGCGTTTCATAGCGCCGGCGAATCCCTTACCAATGGACGTGCCGACGACATCGACAAACTGGCCTGGCAGAAAATGCTCAGCGGACAATTCAGCGCCAACTTCGATAAGGTTTTCCTCAGCGACACGGAACTCGACAAGCTTTTTACGAGGCTCAACCTTTGCTTTGGCAAAGTGACCACGCAGCGCCTTCGTCATCCTATTGGTTTTGGCCGCGCCAATACCGAGTTGGACAGCGGTATAGCCATCTTTCTCTATCGTGCGCTGCGCAACAACGTGAACACCGTCTACTTTTAGAACAGTAACAGGTAGGTGCTCCCCGTCTTCGCTGAAGACACGGGTCATTCCCATCTTTTGTGCAACAAGACCGGTACGCATCAGTCTATCCTAAAGCTTGATTTCCACGTCGACGCCAGACGCAAGATCCAGTTTCATTAGCGCATCCACGGTTTGTGGAGTTGGATCGACAATGTCGAGCAACCGCTTGTGAGTGCGAATTTCAAACTGTTCCCGCGACTTTTTGTCAATATGCGGAGACCGGTTAACACAGAATTTCTCAATCCGAGTAGGCAAAGGAATGGGCCCGCGGACTTGAGCACCCGTTCTCTTGGCGGTGGATACAATCTCACGGGTCGATTGATCGAGCACGCGATGATCGAAAGCCTTGAGGCGAATACGGATATTTTGGTTATCTAACATCTGTCCATTCCTGAAAGAAACGGTGCCGTTTTAAAGGTGCCGTTGCTTGATTGTCCTATTCGACGACTTTAGCGACGACGCCTGCACCGACGGTGCGGCCGCCTTCACGGATAGCGAAACGCAGGCCGTCATCCATGGCGATCGGGGCAATCAATTGCACCGTCATGGAGATATTATCTCCTGGCATCACCATTTCC
>JAQWRV010000033.1 GCA_029243545.1 Rhodospirillaceae bacterium | reverse complement strand
TAATTGTTCAATCAGGCTGAATTCGCGGCCCATAGTAGGCGTTTCGCGTTCGACCACTTGAATCTCTTCACCATCGCCAAGGCCATAGGTTTTGACTTCTTGTAAAATCCCTCTTTCGTCAAACTGTAGGGCGTAAACATCCCGCTCAATTTCTTCGACTGAGTAAAACGCGTATTGCGTCGTAAGTGCGCTGATATAGTACCATGTTTCACGGCCGAATGAGGCGACATGGGATGGTGTTCCCAGAATCAATTGCACGTCTTGTCGAGTTTGCTCACCGGGGGCCAATTGCGAGAGCGCTTCTTCGGGCGGCAAATTTCCGCGGGCATTGATGTCTTTGGCACAGCTTCCCAGCACCAGCGCTACGAAGCAAACAGACACTAGGGCGAGGGACCGGACAGTCCGCATTTTGTCAATTTGAGTATGCATAAACCGTTTTATATCAGAACTGGTTTCCATACGGTAGATGCCAAAATCCTCTGAAATACTCGGGGACGGAAGGGGGCAGCATCAGAGCCGTTGACTCGTTCCACCGTCCCGGCCATGAAAGGCATATAAGAACACTCCTTTTAGACGCGGCGGACTGCTATGGGTTTTTTTGATCGATTTCGCGAAAAAAGGCATCGTGCCGATATAGCGAGTGCTCTTTATGTGACCACCGTCCAACAATCACGATTGCCACGGTTCTATCTTGAACTCAACGTGCCTGACACGATTGATGGCCGTTTCGACATGATCGTCTTGCATGTGATGCTCTTGATCCGCCGTTTACGCGGGGAGGGAAAATTGGCCGTCGCCGTCAGCCAAGAACTTCTTGATCTTTTATTTGCTGATATGGACCGCAATCTCCGGGAAATGGGTATCGGCGACATGAGCATCGGCAAGCATGTCAAGAAAGTGGCTAAAGCGTTTTATGGCCGCGCAGAAATTCTTGAGAGCGGACTAGAGACGGGCGTCGATGCGTTAGCATCCGGACTGTTAGAGATACTCTATCGAACTATTGAAGACGCTAAAGGGCCAGCTACAATTCTTGCAACATATGTCATTGGAACTGATCAGCATTTGGCTAATCAATCCAGTGACGACATCCTTGCGGGCCATATTCGGTTCGACGTTGAGCGGTAAGGAGCAACCTGAGATTAAGTAATATGATGGCGAAAAAAAGCCTCAACCAGCTGCATGAGTCCCGGGGCACAGGTAGTGGCCCACTTTCAAATTTGATTCCTGTTTCGGACCTATCAGCCCAGGGCCGTGATGTGCTGATCAATGCAACGGCGGAAGATCTGGCTGCTATATCTGCAGCTAGCAATTTGCGATCCGTCGATTACCTGAAAGCAGGTTTTCATGTTTTGAAAGGACCAGGCGCGCTGCTCGTGGTTCAAGGCACGTTAAAGGCTGGCGTCGTTCAAACCTGCGGCGTGTCGCTTGTGCCCGTAGAGGCTCATGTTGAGGCTGATATTACTCAGACCTATACCCTCAACCAAGTATCTGAAGGAAAAGAGGTTGAAATCGCGGTTAGCGACGACGACCCACCCGAGCCTGTGACCAACGGTCAAATCGATTTTGGAGCCCTTGCGTTGGAACATTTTATCCTCAATCTGAACCCTTACCCACGGGCGCCCGATGTTCAATTCCAAACTGAAGCTCTGGGATATGAGGGGGAAGATGGAGAAACATTCAAGAACAGCCCTTTTTCAGCTCTTGCCGGGCTCAAAACCGGAGGAACAGATCGGTAATTCGTTCCTTGCCCCGGCAGACGGTATTGGGTATGTACTCGCTTTCAACAAAATTACCCGCGAAGAGGCCTCGGCAATCAAGGCTGAAGGCCCAGGAAAGTACTAAAAATGGCTGTACCTAAGACTAAAGTCTCGAAATCTAAACGGGATATGCGCCGTGCTCACGACTCGCTGAGTGCCAGCGTGCACCAAGAATGCCCGAATTGTGGGGAATTAAAGCGTCCACACCACGTATGCCAGTCCTGTGGCTCTTATAATGATCGTGACGTGGTGGAACCAAGAGAAACTGTCCTATAATTCGTTGGCGCCGGTGACGGCGCTTTTTACTAAGGTAATCAGCGTCCAGGTTAGGGAGCCTTTCTTCATGACACCTGATTGTCTGTCTTTACCGAAAGGTGAAGGAATCAGAGGGCTGTGTGAGCAAAGTAATAACGCTTTCGATTGACGCTATGGGGGGTGATTCTGCCCCTGGCATCGTAATGAACGGAGTGGCGGAAGCGTGCATCCGGTACCCAGAGGTACGCTACATGCTGTTCGGCCGCGAACAGCAAATTCAACCGTACCTCGACCAAGACAGAAAGCTTAAGGAAATTAGCGAAGTCCGCCATACCGACGACGTTGTTACCGGCGACCAAAATATTTCTCAGGCTATTCGGCAGGGTCGAAATTCCAGCATGTGGAAAGCAATTGAAGCTGTTAAAGATGGTGAGGCCCACGGTGTTGTTTCCGCCGGAAACACAGGGGCCTTAATGGCCATGGCCAAACTCAACATGCGGACGTTGCCCGGCATCGACCGGCCAGCGATATGTTCCGTATTTCCTAGTCAAATTGGTGAAGTAGCAATGTTAGATCTTGGTGCAAATGCCCAGTGCACCGTCCGCAATCTCGTTGAATTTGCTGTTATGGGAGCTTGTTTCACACGAGCCATGAGCGGCTTGGACCATCCTAAAGTAGGACTGCTCAATATCGGAACAGAAGACCTAAAAGGGACACATTTATTGCGCGATGCTGCCGCGATCTTGCGAGAAAGCGATCTGGACCTAGATTTCCATGGTTTCATCGAAGGTGACGACATAATGGCGGGAACCGTCGATGTGGTGGTGACTGACGGTTTTACGGGGAACGTATCACTTAAGACGGCCGAGGGAACCGCAAAGCTCTACACCCAGTTTCTTAAATCAGCATTCAAGAGTTCGATTCTGGCAAGACTGGGTTATCTTTTGATCAAGCCGGTGCTGATGCAGGTGATGACCAGAACCGATCCACGCCGGTACAATGGTGCGTTGTTTGTTGGCCTCAATGGTGTTGCTGTCAAAAGCCATGGCGGTACCGATGCCCTCGGCTTCGCCAATGCCGTGGGGGTTGCTGTCGATATGGTGGCGCGTGATCTCAACAGTTCCATCGGCGAACAACTGACACACCTAAATCTTGATGGCGCCGTAGAAACGCGCCAGGCAGCCCGCACCGCATGACAATACGCTCCGTGATTAGAGGGGTAGGGTCATACCTCCCTGCAAATGTCGTGACCAATGACGAATTGGCTAAACGTGTCGATACGTCAGATGAGTGGATCCGCGACCGGACAGGGATACGCCGCCGGCATATTGCTGCTGACGATGAAGCAACATCCGATCTGGCCATCAATGCCGGCCTACAGGCTTTGAAGCGTGCTGGTATCTCTGGTGCAGATGTCGACATGTTTGTTGTTGCTACCACTACGCCTGATCACACCTTACCAGCCACCGCGGCGAAGGTGCAGGCTGCTTTAGGCCGACCAGGTGTGCCGTCGTTTGATATTCAGGCGGTGTGCTCCGGCTTTGTATATGGTCTCGCTGTTGTCGATAACGCAATTCGCTGCGGCCAGGCGAAAACGGTGCTTTTAATGGGGGCCGAGACAATTTCCTGCATAGTGGACTGGGAAGACCGGACCACGAGTGTGCTGTTCGGAGACGGAGCAGGGGCCGTAGTTCTGTCGGCTGAACAGGGAATTGGGACGATCGCCGATCGCGGTATTCTGTCGACACACCTGCACTCTGACGGCCGCCAGCATGACCTGCTTTATGTGGACGGCGGCGCGTCAACAACGCAGACGACGGGTTATATTCGGATGGAAGGACGAGAGGTGTTTCGCCATGCCGTTGTCAACTTAGCGGATACCGTCAGAGAGTCCTTAGCCGCGAATGACATCACTATTGCCGATGTTGATTGGCTTGTGCCGCATCAAGCCAACAAGCGTATTTTAGATGCGACAGTAAAAAAACTTGGTATTCAACCTGGCAAGGTGATTGTCACTGTCGAGGACCATGCGAACACCTCAGCGGCGTCCATTCCCCTTGCTTTAGCGACAGGTGTAGATGATGGGCGCATACAGGAAGGGCAATTGGTCTTGATGGAGGCTATGGGCGGCGGATTCACGTGGGGATCAGCTTTGGTTCGTATGTGAGAAAGCGTCGAAGAAGCCCCCTAACACATTGCAATTTAATATTAACCTGTATTGACGCCGGAACGTTAACCGGGCTACCGTCAGTTCTCTTGCGCATCGCAAACAATGGGGAAGTGCGATATGAGCCGCACCATGACCCGGGCGCAGCTGAGCGAATCGATCTACCAGGAAGTAGGGCTTTCCCGCAACGAGTCGGCGGAATTGCTTGAAATGGTTCTAGAAGAGATTTCCGCAGCGCTTGTGCGAGGAGAGGCTGTAAAGATTTCGTCGTTCGGAAGTTTTTCCGTTCGCCAAAAGGGTGAGCGTATTGGACGCAATCCTAAAACTGGCGAGGAAGTGCCAATTCGGCCGCGGAAAGTTTTGGTGTTTAGAGCGTCTCAGCTTCTCAAAGCACGTATTCGCGGCGAAAAAATATCTGCGGACGCGGACAGGGATCTAGATATTCCGGACGCGCAACCGCCGTCCGGATACTCTTCATCGGTGATCGATAAAATCCGCGAAGAAATCGGCGAGTAATTCGTGAGCGCAGACATAGACATAGACACTAGCAGTTCACGGAAGTCCGAATCTGCATTTAGGACAATCAGTGAAGTTGCTGGCGAGTTAGACGTACCCCAGCATGCCCTCAGATTTTGGGAATCGAAATTCAGTCAGGTTAAGCCGCTCAAGCGTGGTGGTGGACGACGCTATTATCGTCCTGAAGACGTCGGACTACTCAAGAGCATTCGTGACCTATTGTATCGCGACGGTCTCACCATAAAAGGGGTGCAAAAGCTCTTTCGCGATCATGGTGTTAAAACTATTCTAGACCGTTCAACTGGGTTATTGCCGTCGCAAAGTAGCAAAGCAGAACCTGTTGAAGACAAGCCATCTGCTTTTGACAGTACACAGTTGATCGCCGAATTGACCGATATCCGTGACTCATTGCGCACTGCATTATCTGCACGTGCTTGAGCCTACGCACCGTTGTTTTGCCAGAATTGCGTCGGTATAGTCCGCGCTTCTTCCACAGAGCATTTTTCGATCTAAGTACTGTGATGGGATGGGATGAGATGTCGGAGCGTAGCGCAGTCTGGTAGCGCACTACACTGGGGGTGTAGGGGTCGTGGGTTCAAATCCCGCCGCTCCGACCATTATTGTTTATTATTAATGCCTTATATTGCACTGCCTCGGTGAAACATTAGCTATTAAAATGTAATCATTATTAGCGGGCTTAGGCTAAACTGATTCGGAATTAGTGTCTTCTAAGGCTAGCCTGCCGGCATCCGTCAACTTGCAGACCAGCCAATCTGGTTTCATTTGGTTCTCAAACCAAGGTTCAGCCCACCCAGCATCGACGCATTTTCGCACAACTTGTAGATTGATTCTCTTACCATTCTCATCGAACAGCGGCAGTTTGCCACCCGGTTGCGTTAGCCCACGTATCAACCATTTGCGCTGTGGTAAAGACAGGCGAATGGTCCGGTGCGTTGTAGTGTCCATGGCGCCCCCCTTATAGCCGGTGGACAGATAGTATTTGGTCCCATTATACCGTTCTGTAGTTAAGAAAGGTATAGCACGTTAAGTGAAGAGGCTGAATCAGGGATGATAGCCTGCATTGTATATATTACCACTAGCACCCCATACGCGTGCATAATCCTTACGAAAATGTTTGTTGAGGAGCGGTTGGCAGCTTGCGCCAACATGTTTGGCGGGGCGACATCATAATGGTCTGTCGTTATGAGCCGGGACTACTGGGTCGGCCGCGGGTTTAACGTGGTCAACACCACGTGCATCGCCATCGCCTCCGAAGACACCCGCGTGATATACGGACTCAGTGAGGCAGATGCGCTCGCCACGTTAGGCGCTATCGATTTTAGTGAGGCAGATGCGATCATGTTGACGGGCACTTGGGCGCAACCCCATAAAGGCCAGGTTTGATATTCCGAAAATCCCAAACATTATCGTGCGCGGCATAAAAGCAAAGGCCGCTGAAGTGGCTGTGCGTGCGAAGTAGAGTAAAACTATGAAGCGTAGCCCCCTAGGTCGAGTTATCGCTGGGAGGGCGCTGTTGATTAGGAATCGGAATCTATTCTGATTGCCAAGACGGCGATTTCGCGGCGCGATGAGGCCATCACACGAATTAAACAGATCCATTCCTAAGACACATCATGCATCTTGTCTTACGATTTAGAAGAGTGATCGCATGACTATCTGAAATGGGTTCAGTCTGAAACTGAAGCGTCTTAGGGAACAATCTGTATAGTTGCGACGGCTTGGCAGGCAATACCTTCGCCACGGCCGGTAAAACCGAGGCCTTCTGTCGTGGTGGCTTTAACGCCGACCCGGTCCAGTGAAACATCAGAAATTTCTGCGATGCGGGCTCGCATGGCATCGCGATGCACTGAGATTTTCGGTTGTTCACAAATGACAGTGAGGTCCAAGTGAAGCAATCGGCCAAGCCGCTGCTGCAACCGGCTAATTGCGAACCTGAGAAATATATCGGACGGCGCATCTTTGTGTGCCGGTTCCGAAGGAGGAAAGTGAATACCGATATCGCCGTCTGCTAGGGCTCCTAGAACAGCATCCGTTGCCGCGTGTAGAACCACATCAGCATCCGAATGCCCGACCAGGGACTTATCGAAGGGGATATTTATGCCGCCAAGCATGAGGCCATTACCATCACCAAAACGATGAGCGTCGAACCCGGAACCAGTTCGGGTCTCGAATAAGGATTCCGTCACGGCCTCAAGGTCAGCGTTGTCTGTCACTTTAATATTTCCTGGGTCACCTTTAACCGTAGTGACTTCATGCCCACAGTACTCAAGGATAGCCGAGTCATCTGTAAGAGACTTACCAGCACAGGCGCGGTGGGCGGCAATAAGAGGTTTAAACAAAAACCCTTGAGGTGTTTGGGCGCGGACCACGCCATCGCGTGCGACTGTTTCTCTGACAATGTTAGCGCCATCTATCCGTTTGAGCGTATCCGGTACTGGTAATATGGGAATAACACCTGCCGCCGCCCCGTCCAATGCGTCTAAAACGCGGTCGATGACACCTGATCCGGGTTTTGGGCGGGCCCCATCATGAATGAGGATTTTGCCAGGATCCTCCTTCTCCAAGGCTTCCAGGCCGCGATAGACAGAGTCCTGCCGTGATGCTCCTCCACTCACTGGTTCTTGGATATCCAATCCAGAAGCGGCGTGCAAAAACAAATCGCGGTCATCTGGGCGTATGACAGGAATAACAGCATCAATCCGCGGATGCTTTGCAAACACAGTTAATGAATGGCGCAAGAGCGGAAATCCGCCAAGTTTCACGTATTGTTTGGGTGTTTGGCCTCCAAATCGAGTGCCTCGCCCGGCTGCGACAACAATGGCGGTACAAAATGACATTGTGGCCTGGTTACTCCTATGAAAAGGCAGTTTTTAAAGGGTTTTCTCCCATAGCACGGCTACGACGGCCCAACCAGCATCATTACGAGGGGTACGAAATTGACTACAGTTTGGCCGCGCGCCAATATTTATTGGCAAAAAAGTCACGATTGTTAAGGAAATGTCTTGCTTTTCGTCTCTGTTCGGGAGCAAATGCCCAAGAATTAGGCAGCAAAATAAGCTCTAACCTCGGCAGGATTCCATGAGCTTTGCCATTGGCGATATTGCTCTTGAAACACCGGTTTTACTCGCCCCAATGTCAGGGGTGACCGACAGGCCGTTTCGCGCACTAGTCCGGCGGTACGGAGCCGGGCTGGTTTTTTCTGAAATGGTTGCCAGTCAACAGTTGGTCCGGTCGCATAGTGACACTTTACGCATGAGCTCGCCGCAGGATAATGAGGCGCCCATGGCCGTTCAGCTTGCCGGTTGTGATCCCGCTGTCATGGCTCAAGCTGCAAAGATAAACCAAGACAGAGACGCTGCGCTCATCGATATCAATATGGGCTGCCCGGTGAAAAAAGTCGTCAAAGGGTGGGCCGGGTCAGCACTTATGAAAGATGAGGTGCAGGCCCTAAGGATTATCGATGCTACAGTTCGGGCCGTAACAATTCCTGTAACGCTCAAGATGCGGTTGGGGTGGGATGATGACAGCCTCAATGCCCCGTCAATTGCTCGCAAGGCTGAAGCTGCCGGCGTACAAATGATTACCGTGCATGGCCGTACGCGTATGCAAATGTATACCGGGGCAGCAAATTGGGCTGCTATTCGGTCCGTCAAAGACGCGGTTTCAATTCCTGTTATCGTCAATGGTGATATCACTAGCGCAGAAATGGCAGCTGACGCGCTTTCGCAGTCCGGTGCTGACGGCGTCATGGTCGGACGTGGGTGCTACGGAAAGCCCTGGTTTCCGTCGCAGGTGTCTCATTTCTTAAAGACCGGACAAAATAAGCCTGACCCTAGTCCCGCTGAACGCCGTAAAGCCGTGCTGGAACACTACGATTCAATTTTGTCATTTTACGGTGAAGGGAAGGGAATACGGGTTGCAAGAAAACACCTAGCTTGGTCTGCCTATGGTCTACCGGGTGCCAATACTTTCCGTACCTCAATCAATACGGAAACTGATCCAACTATTGTCATAGGACGCATCATCAATCTGTTTGATGGCGATGTTTGCGCGTTGGCGGCAGCAGCCTAATGGCCGAGGCGTCGCCCGTTGTCGATTTGGGGATTCCTGTATCGCTGGAAGATATTCTTTCTGCCCTAGGGTCGGCGACGTTTGTCGTCGATGACTCCCTTCGTTTAAGGTACGCGAATAGTGCGGCAGAACAGTTATTTCAAATCAGTTCGGCCGGACTAGTCGGCCAAAGTCTGACCAGTATCCTTCCTGAGGATGGGTCGGTGCACGGGTTGGTTTCACAAGTGCTTCGTGAGAGTGCTCCAATTTCCGAATTTGGCATAACGCTAGACACACCAAAAACGGGAGTGCGCATCATGTCCGTGTATGCTGCTCCTCTCGGCGAACGCCACGATGTTGTTGTTGTGTCGATGCAGGAGCAGACACGTGCCCTTAAAATTGGCCAGCAAATTGAAAATCGGCATTCAGTCCGTTCAGTTACTGCAATAGCCGCTTTGCTCGCCCATGAAGTGAAGAATCCGCTTTCAGGAATTCGAGGGGCAGCCCAACTCCTGGAGCAAAATGCCAATGCAGAGGACGCTGCCCTAACACGATTGATCTGTGATGAGACGGATCGGGTCGTCGCCCTTGTTGATCGCATGGAAGTATTTTCTGACGACAGGCCTCTAGAGCGAGGCGCGGTCAATATTCACAGCATTTTAGAACACGTAAAGCGTTTGGCCGAGAACGGTGTCGCCAAAGGTATGCGGTTTAACGAGTTTTACGATCCGTCATTGCCACCGGTATCTGGTAACCGGGACCAACTTATTCAAGTGCTGCTCAATCTCATTAAGAACGCAGCAGATGCAGCGCCAGCCTTGGGGGGGGAAATTACCCTATCTACGGCTTATAGGCCGGGCGTGCGCCTTAAGATTCCGGGATCTGCAACGCGTCTTCAACTGCCACTCGTCGTCAGCATTCAAGACAACGGCGCCGGTGTTCCCGAAGAACTTAGGCCGCATTTGTTTGATCCATTTGTTTCAACCAAATCACATGGTACCGGCCTTGGCTTAGCTTTAGTCGCAAAAATCGTTGCGGATCACGGTGGTGTCGTTGAATTTGATACGGGCTCTCGCGGTACGACATTCCGTATCATGTTGCCCATCATACAAGAATCGGACGAGGGCAATGGCTAAGGCCTCTATTCTCATCGCCGATGATGACAACGGCATTCGGACCGTTCTTAATCAAGCCCTGGGACGTGCAGGTTACTCTGTACGTGCGACAGGCAATGCATCGACTTTATGGAACTGGATACAGGACGGTGAGGGCGACCTTGTGATTACGGACGTAATCATGCCTGACGAAAACGGCTTGGACCTGATTCCGCGCATTAGAAAATCACGACCGGATTTACGGGTCATAGTGATGAGCGCCCAAAACACGTTGCTAACGGCTGTTAAGGCAGCGGAGCGCGGCGCCTTCGAATATTTGCCGAAGCCCTTTGACTTGGGCGAACTCGTGTCTGTTGTTAAAAGAGCGCTTGAGACACCTTCTGAACATGCTGTGCGCAAACCTGCTGATCCTGATGAAGAGCGTTTACCGCTCATTGGCCGTTCAGCAGCGATGCAAGATGTTTACCGCACCGTTGCTCGTCTTATTAACACGGATTTGACGGTAATGATTGCCGGTGAGTCTGGAACCGGAAAAGAGCTGGTCGCCCGGGCGCTTCATGATTACGGCAAGCAACGTAACGGTCCATTTATTGCCGTCAATATGGCTGCCGTCCCAAAAGAGTTGATTGAAAGTGATTTGTTCGGCCACGAGAAGGGTGCCTTTACCGGTGCGTCCATGCGGGCGCCTGGAAAATTTGAACTCGCTGCCGGCGGCACCTTGTTTCTCGATGAGATAGGTGACATGCCCCCTGAAGCGCAAACCCGGCTTCTCCGTGTTCTGCAACAGGGTGAGTTTACAACTGTTGGGGGACGCAAGCCGATTAAGGCAGACGTTCGCATAATCTCCGCAACACATAGAGATTTAAATGAACTCATCAAGATGGGTTTGTTCCGGGAAGATTTATTCTACCGGCTGAATGTTGTGCCGGTGCGATTGCCATCTTTGCGGCAAAGATCTGAAGATATTCCTGAATTGACTCAACACTTTCTAGCACAAGCCGTGGACTATGGTTTACAGGCCAAGTCGATGGAGCCAGAAGCCATTGAACGTCTGAAGGCCTATCGCTGGCCAGGCAACGTGAGAGAATTAGAGAATTTAGTCAAAAGGCTGACGGCATTGTATGCGGAAGAAACTATTGGCCTTGAGGCTGTTGAAATGGAGCTTGCGACTTCGGCATCTGCGCCGACTCAGAACAAACGCGGATCAGAAAGCTTGACCGAAGCGGTTGAAAAGCATCTCTACACCTACTTTATGCGCTACGGCGGTGAATTGCCGCCGGATGGTCTATATGACCGTATCCTGAGAGAGATGGAGCGTCCGTTGGTGACATTGACGCTCCATGCGACACGTGGCAACCAATTGAAAGCTGCCAAAGTTCTTGGCCTCAACCGCAATACGCTACGTAAAAAGATAAAAGATCTGGATATTAGTGTTGTTCGAGGCATGCACTGATGGATCTCGCTCAACTTCACTTATCACCACGCCGGCTAGTCTTGATGGTAATTATTTTGGCGCGGCGCCACAAGCTCGTTAATGCTCTGGCTATGTTTCTTTCACTGGCCGCTATCGTGTCTGGTGCAGCAACCTATGCAGCATTGTCCACTTCTTGGGGTGTGTCGGGCCCAGATGCCACAACGGTTTTAATTCTTCTCAATATTGATCTCTTTTTGCTCCTATCGCTGGGTATCCTAGTAGCTCTGCGTGTAGCGCGCCTTTGGAGCGATAGGAGATCCGGTGCGACGGGCTCTAAACTTCACTTAAGATTAGCGCTGTTGTTTGGTGGTGTAGCGGTTACGCCAGCTATTATCATGATGGTTTTTGCGGCCCTGTTTTTCACTTTGGGAGTTGAAAGCTGGTTTAGTGAGCGGGTTCGCACGGCTTTGACTGAATCCTCTGAGGTCGCGGAAGCTTATTTAGAGGAACACACCGAGACCATCAGGGCAGACGTGCTTGCGGTTGCGAACAGCATCAATCGCCAATGGCCGCAACTGGGGCAGTCTGACGAGGCGTTGAATCGCCTCTTGTCTGGTCAGGCGGCGCAGCGCGGACTGACGGAAGCTGTAATCTTTGAAGCCGACATGCAGGTAATTGCCAAAGCCGGTTATATTTTTGCATTGCAAATTGGCGAGCTTGTTCCTTCTCGTGCGATTGCTCTCGCTAATTTAGGTGAAGTCGCCATCGTGACGAGTGAAGATAGCGATCGAGTACGAGCACTCACAAGGCTTCAGTCTGTGCCGGGCGCGTATCTGTATGTTGGGCGCTTTATAGATGAGCAGGTTTTGTCTCGTGTTTCTACAATTGAAGATGCGGTGAACGAGTACAATCTATTGGAGGGGCGGCGTTCAACCATCGAAATCGGCTTTACGCTCTTATTTATCGTTGTTACTTTATTGATGCTGATGGTAGCGGTTTGGTTTGGGCTAACGCTTGCAACGCGGCTTGCCCGACCCATTGTAGACTTGATCCAGGCGTCAGAGCGGGTGCGGCAAGGTGACCTTGCGGTTCGTGTCGAAGAACGTGTGGCTAGCGACGAGGTGGCGTCTCTCGGCCGCGCCTTCAACCGCATGACCAGCCGGCTTGCATCTCAGCGAGAAGCTCTAGTCGACGCAAATAGTCAGCTAGACGAAAGACGCCGGTTTACAGAAGCAGTTCTCTCGGGGGTGACGGCCGGTGTTATCGGCCTCGACCCAGATGGCCGGATTACTTTACCGAATCGGGCTGCGTCTGATTTATTGGGTATTGCTCTTCACGATGGGATAGGCAAACACCTGACCGATTTGGTTCCTGACTTTTCATCGCTTTTCGAAGAGGTGAAGACAAATCCGCAACGTACTATCCAAAGGGAAACGAAAGTAAAGCGTGCCAATAAAACGCGATTCTTACTGGTGCGCCTCACAGTTGAGCAATCTGAGAATCAGACGCTGGGCTATGTCTTCACGTTTGATGATATTACTGAACTTCAAGCCGCACAGAGAAAAGCAGCATGGGCAGACGTAGCGAGGCGCATAGCACATGAGATCAAAAACCCGTTAACACCGATTCAACTGTCCGCAGAACGTCTAAAGCGGCGTTACCTCAAGCAAATTGATGACGAGAGCGGGGCGTTTGAGATGTGCACGGATACAATCATCCGCCACGTTGGTGAAATAGGCCAAATGGTCGATGAGTTCTCATCGTTTGCCCGCATGCCGCAGCCGGTAATGGAATTGACTGACCTCATTGCATTAACCAAGAACGCCCTCGTTCTGCCCCAAACTGCGTATCAACATATCCGGGTAGTCGAAGGCTACACCGTCGATAAAGCTTGGATAAATTGTGACGCGACGCAGGTTGGGCAGGCCATCAGCAATATTATCAAAAATGCGGTAGAAGCCATTGAAGCCAAGACAGGGGGTGCACGAAAGAAAGAGTCTGGTTGGATACAGATTAGAGTGTTGACGGAAAACGGTGAGCATGTGCTAGAAGTCAGCGATAGCGGCATTGGTTTGCCCGATGATGAGATTCGCCAGCGATTAACTGAGCCTTACGTAACGACACGCGCAAAAGGAACGGGCCTTGGTCTTGCGATTGTCTGGAAAATTATCGAAGATCACCGTGGCCGGTTGACATTGGATGATGCACAAGACGGCGGTGCAAAAGTTACGTTCCGCTTTCCTGCAGCACCTCCACAACGTGGCTCTGAAATACCGAAGACCTTAGTAGATGCCGAACCTCGAAGCTTTGCGAAAGGAGCGTAAAGATTGATGTCAGCCGATATTCTCATTGTTGATGACGAAACAGATATTCGCTTATTGATTAGCGGTATCTTAGAGGACGACGGATATCGAACACGTCAGGCAGCTAACGCTGAGCAGGCGCTGGACGAAGTGCGCGCCCGAGCGCCGTCTGTCATTCTTCTGGATATCTGGCTTGAAGGTAGTTCGCTTAATGGACTGCAATTGCTTGAAGTGATCCACAAACTTCGGCCGCACACGCCGATCATTATGATTAGTGGGCATGGCACGATTGAGATGGCTGTTAATGCCATCAAAATTGGTGCATATGATTTCATAGAAAAGCCGTTCGAAGCGGACAGGCTCATGCTGCTGGTTGAGCGTGCTATTGAGTCAGCAGACTTGCGACGTGAGAATTTTGAATTGCGTTCGCGCGCGGGTGATCCAGAAAAACTTATTGGTGATTGTAGTGCGGTCATCGGTTTGAAAAGAACTATTGCCCGTGTCGGCCCGACAGGATCGCGTGTGCTCATTCAGGGGCCTGCAGGTTCTGGAAAAGAGATTGTTGCGCGTCACATTCACAAATATTCAAAGAGGTCGAAGGCACCGTTCGTTGTCGTAAATTGTGCTTCGTTACAGTCGGATAGATTACAGGGTATTCTGTTTGGAGAAGGGGGTGAGGCTTTAAAGACAGGTCTTCTCGACCAAGCGGACGGCGGCACTTTGCTGTTAGACGAGGTGGCTGATATGCCACTTGAAACGCAGAGCAGGGTTGTGCGAATACTCCAAGACCAGCGTTTCGAACGCGGTAACGGGCAAGGGGCGGTTGAAGTCGATATCCGTATTATAGCGACAACCAATCGAGATTTAAGGGCAGAAATCCGGGATGGCCGTTTCCGCGAAGAATTGTTTTACCGCCTCTCGGTCGTTCCTCTGGATGTTCCACCATTATCGGATCGCATTGAAGATATTCCAAAATTGGCCCAGTATTTTATGGAACGCGCCGCTAAAGACTCCGGGACTGCCCCGCGCATGCTTGCACCGGACACGGTGACGGCGCTGCAAAGTTATGTTTGGCCAGGCAATGCACGGCAGCTTCGAAACGTCATCGATTGGCTTCTCATTATGGCGCCTGGTGAGCCAAGCGAAGCTATACGGGCTGATATGTTGCCGGTGGACCTCGCAAGCGATGTGACACAGATGCTCCGGCTAGAGCGCTCGGATGAAATAATGATGCTTCCGTTGAGAGAAGCGCGCGAGATGTTTGAACGGGAATATCTTATGGCGCAGGTTATTCGCTATGGCGGCAATATTTCCCGCACTGCTCTTTTCGTTGAGATGGAGCGTTCTGCGCTACACAGGAAACTCAAGTCCTTGGGCGTAACGACAGAGGTTCGCCTTCGACGGGCAGACGCCACTAGAAGAGCCACTACGACTGCTGAAACGCAGACGTAAGCAAAGGGTACTTCGATGAAAGTCGTAATTTGCGGGGCTGGCGAAGTGGGCTCAAACATCGCCCGCTATCTCGCCTCTGAGGGAAACGACATTACTGTTGTTGACCAAAGCGCTGAGTTGGTGCGCCGCCTGTCTGAATCTCTCGATGTGACTGGCCTGGTTGGCCACGCATCTCAACCAGACGTTTTGGAACGTGCGGGGATTGAAGACGCGGACATGATTATTGCGGTGACTTTCACCGACGAAGTCAACATGATCGCTTGCCAGGTCGCCCATTCCTTATTCGACGTACCGACGAAAATTGCCCGTATTCGCAGTCAGAGTTATCTTCAGCCTGAGTGGATGAAGATGTTCTCTCGTGATCACTTACCGATTGATGTGGTTATTTCGCCTGAAGTTGAAGTAGCGCGGGCCGTAACCAGGCGTCTTGAAGTGCCAGGAGCGATGGAAGTGATTCCGCTGTCGGAAGATAAGGTTCGCCTGATTGGCGTAAGGATTACGGAAGATACGCCGCTGATCAACACCCCTTTGCGCCAGCTCACCAGTCTGTTTCCAGAAATGCAGATTATTATTGTGGGTATTAAGCGGGGTGACAGGTCTATCGTACCGCACGCTGAAGATGAAATGTTTCCAGGAGACGATGTTTATTTTGTTGTCGCGTCGGACCAGTGTGAACGGGCCATGGCGGCATTCGGTCACGAGGAACCAGAAACCCGCCGCTGTGTTATTTTTGGCGGCGGCAACATTGGGCTGTTTCTTGCCGAAGAGCTGGAGCGCAAACACAAAGAAATCAATGTTAAGATCATTGAACTTAACCGTAGTAGGGCTGAGCACGTATCAGCGGCACTTAACAACACGGTTGTTATCAACGGAAATATTCTTGACCCTGAAATTTTGTATGAAGCGGGCGTAGATAAATCCGAAGCGGTGATCGCTGTCACAGACGATGATGAAAATAACATTTTGGCGTCCTTGTTAGCCAAAAAGTGTGGAGCTAAACGCGCGATCACCTTAGTTAATAAGGCAACCTACAATCCTTTGATGGGGCCTCTCGGTGTTGATGTGGTTGTAAATCCACGTTCCATTACTGTTTCTCAAATACTCTCCTACGTCCGGCGCGGGCGGGTTCATTCCGTCTATTCGGTACAGGAAGATTTTGGAGAGCTTATTGAGGCAGATGCCTTGGCGACATCCAGTCTTGTCGGGCAGCCTCTCAAGGACGTTAACCTCCCCACTGACACGCGTTTTGGCGCCATTTTACGTGACGGACAGATTATCGTGCCGCGGTCGACAACGGTTGTAGAGGGCGGTGATCGCATCGTTTTGTTTGCTGCTACAGAAGCAGTCCGGGAAGTTGAGAAACTGTTTTCTGTCCGGCTGGAGTATTTCTAGTACGTCATGTCGCGTTTTGCCTACGTCAATGGACGCTATGAATGCCATACCCAGGCAATGGTGTCGATCGATGACCGGGGTTATCAGTTTGCTGATGGCGTTTACGAGGTCGTTGCGATCTCGAACGGATATCCGGTCGATTTAGCGCCCCACATGGTGCGGCTTGAGCGTTCTATGGCGGAACTTCATTTTGCAGCAACGCCTTATAAATCTGCGCTATGTGTCATTGCAAAACAGGTGGTGCGGTTAAATCGCGTCCGTAACGGTATTTTGTATATGCAAATCAACCGCGGGACGGCTTCCCGTAATCACCTTTTCCCGAGTGAGAAAACTGGACCCTCCATTGTCATGACATCTCGCAGTGGCTTGGGACCAACAGAAGTGCAGGCCGAACAGGGTGTGCATCTAGCGATGTTGGAAGATCAAAGATGGAGTAGGCGCGACATCAAATCTGTCGGTTTACTGGCTAATGCTCTGGCTAAGCAGAAAGCGAAGGACAAAGGCGCGTTCGAGGCGCTGCTCGTCAATCCAGATGGTACCGTGACAGAAGCCAGTGCTGCTAATATTTGGTTGGTGGATGAAGAGGGAGCGTTGGTCACCCGGCCGCTTGGGACTGATATTCTAGCGGGAATTACCCGTGCCCGTGTGATCGCGTTGGCGCAAGAGGCTGGATATATAGTGAAAGAAAAAGTTTTCACAGTTGGTGAAGCCTTGTCTGCGCTTGAGATATTTCTGACCGGGACAACGACGTTCGTTCTACCCGTGGTGCAGGTAGATGATGCCGTCATCGGCAATGGACACCCTGGAGAGGTGGGCAGGGATTTACGTTACCGTTATCGGGCTTTTCTTGAGGATTTAGGCCCCGAAAGCTGGCATGTCGACTAAGGCTGATCTTAATCACTTGCCAGTTCCAAAGGTGCTGCTGTTCGATTGGGACGGCACATTGGTTGACACCCATCCTGTTCTTGCGGCGGCCATGAACGAAGCTCTCAAGGCGTTCGGCAAAGATGCATGGACTTTTGAGCAATGGTCAAACTGGCTCGGACAATCGGCACGTGATGTTTTCCCTGATCTTTTCGGTGAGGACTGGGAGGAAGCACGGCGTATTTATCTGGATGCGTACAGCATGTATCACCTGGAGCGGCTAGAGCTGAAACCCGGTGCGGCCGACCTCATGCAGTTTTTAGCGAGCACGACTGTCTATCTCGGCGTAGTGAGCAATAAGACCGGAGATATCTTGCGCTGCGAAGTGGCTCATCTCAACTGGGAGCGGCATTTCGGAGATGTTATTGGTGCGGGTGATAGTGATCGGGACAAACCTGCGCCTGATCCAGTTCACGCGGCGTTGACCCGAAGTGCTCATGTAGCAGGCCCAGATGTCTGGTTTGTCGGCGATAATGCGGTTGATGTGGATTGTGGAAAAGCCGCGAATTGTACGACAATTCTGATTGGCGATGGCTATCCGGATGCCGAGCCTAACCATCGCTTGACGGACCTGAAAGCCCTTCAAACCCTTATTTCCGGAACCTTTCAGCGGTGATAAATCTCTGCCCGGTTGACCCAGTTTAGGGAAACCCTCTAGATACCTTGGTGAGTCCGTGCACGACCAAGGCCAATGGACAAAAAGAATAAAGAAAACAAGGTGTTAAATAATGTCTGGCGAAAAATCACAAAACGTTCAGGACGTCTTTCTGAATACAATTCGGAAAAACAAGGCCCCAGTGACCGTCTTTTTGGTCAATGGAGTGAAACTGCAGGGAATAGTTACCTGGTTCGATAATTTTTCCCTTCTGCTGCGGCGGGATGGGCATACCCAACTGGTGTACAAGCACGCCATCTCGACAGTAATGCCGTCTGGCCCACTCCAGTTGTTTGAACCGGAAGTCCAAGATGATGCCCCTGCCACGGAAGAGGCAGCCGTATAGGCTCTGGAACCCCATTGACCGGTAACGGTAAAAACGAACCTACGGGTTCATCCGGGGCCTTCACCCGTGCGCTCGTTCTTCATCCTGACCTACTCACGCCGAAGGGGAAGGGTGATTATACGCGTGCGCGGCTGGGAGAAGCCTGCGGATTGGCTGCGGCCATTCAACTCTACATCGTCCATGCCGAGACCATTGCTGTGCCTCGGCCACGGCCTTCTACCTTGTTCGGGCAAGGGGTTGTTGAGCGGTTTTCAGATGTCGTAGAAGCGCAAGACGTCGAAGTTGTGATCATCGACCAGACGCTGTCTCCCGGTCAGCAGCGCAATCTCGAAAAGGCGTGGTGCGCAAAGGTGATTGATCGCACCGGTCTTATCCTTGAGATCTTCGGAGAACGTGCGCGTACCCGGGAAGGGCAGTTGCAAGTGGAACTCGCTCATCTGACATATCAGAAGAGCCGCTTGGTACGCAGTTGGACTCATTTGGAGCGGCAACGCGGCGGCTCAGGTTTCCTTGGTGGGCCTGGTGAGACACAAATTGAAATCGATCGTCGGCTCATTGTTGAGCGGATCACTAAACTTAAAAAGGAATTGGGTAAGGTCGTCCGAACCCGCGAGTTGCACCGGTCCGCCCGTAAGCGCGTTCCCTATCCAATTGTTGCTTTGGTGGGGTACACCAACGCAGGCAAGTCGACATTATTCAACAAACTAACTAATTCAGAGGTTTTTGCCGAAGATCAGTTGTTTGCCACATTGGACCCAACCATGCGCGGGCTTGATCTGCCATCTAGGCGGAAAATTATACTGTCCGACACGGTTGGATTTGTCTCCGACCTGCCGCACGAACTGGTTGCGGCATTTCGTGCGACACTGGAGGAGGTCATTGAAGCGGATGTCATTGTTCATGTCCGCGATATCTCTCATGCGGAGACGGAAGATCAAAAAACAGACGTAGAAGAAGTCTTGGCCCGCATGAAGATTGGACCTGGTGTCGAAGACCCTGTTAACCCACATCCCCTTATTGAAGCGCACAACAAGATTGACCTCATGGATGCCACTGCCCGAAGCCTTCATGAAGCACAGGCCGACCGGAATCAAAACACCGTCATGGTGTCTGGACTGACGGGGGAAGGGACCCTGGACCTCCTTGCTGCGATCGATCGGCAGATTTCAGCTAACCGCCGCGAACTGGATGTGGCTGTGCCGGTAGTAGACGGAAAAACACTGGCCTGGCTTTATCGCAAAGGTGAAGTCGTCGACCGGCGTGATGGCGACGAAGAGACCCGGGTCACTGTTTTTTTAGACCCCGCTGATGCGGATAGGCTTGCCCAAAATGATGCTGTGCGGGTGCTGTGAGCTCAGTGCTTCCGTCTCTCGATAAGACAGCGTTGCGCTGCGACGTTGATGCTCTAATTCGCGACGTTGCCGCGAAAGCGGTTGTTCCCCGGTTTCAGAACTTAGCGGACTCAGATGTGCGCACGAAATCCGGCCCTGGTGATTTGGTAACGGCTGCCGATGAAGAGGCCGAACAGCTGTTGCATGAAGGTCTCGTGCGGTTGCTGCCTGGATCATTGGTCCTCGGTGAAGAAGCCGCTGCCTCAGATCGATCTGTGTTGTCTCACTTGGCGCAACCGGAACCGGTCTGGGTGATAGATCCCGTTGACGGGACAGCTAATTTCGTTGCTGGTTATGCTGCGTTCGCGGTCGTGGTTGCCTTGGTTGAGGCCGGGCAGACTCTCATGGGCTGGATTCATGAACCGCTTGAAGCCCGCACGGTCTGGGCAGGGTATGATCAGGGGGCCTGGATTGGAGAAAGGCGTCTGATCCTCGATTCAAGAACGGATTCCGACCTCAGCGCTATGGCTGCGGCACATTACCACCGAGCGTTTAAGTCAACTCTGGACGCGTTTGCAAACACCAGACGTAGCGGCAGTGCCGCTCATGAGTACTGGGCTTTGGCTGAGAACCGTATTCAGGTCTCGAGCTTTAGCCGTTTGAAGCCATGGGATCATGCGGCGGGTGTGCTCGTCCATACCGAAGCGGGCGGGTATTCCCGTATGATCGACGGCGCGCTTTATAATCCAGCCGACGAACAAAAATGCGGCATACTCAGTGCGCCGTCGCAAAAGGTGTGGGCGATGGTCCGCGCCTTGGCGGACGAGGATTGCATTTAAAAATGAGTCCGATCAGACCCTTAGTGGCACGGTGTTCACGTAACATCTGAATCAATTTGTGCGCTATACCTCTGCCTCAGTTTTAGCAAGTTGCCAGAGTGCTTCCATTTCACCGAGGGACGCGCCTTCGGTAGTGCGTCCTTCCGCCGCCAGCATACGTTCAATGAACCGAAAACGCGCTTCGAACTTGAGATTAGTCTGGCGAAGAGCTGAATCGGATTCCACTTTGACTTTGCGGGCTAAGTTGACCACTGCAAACAGTAGGTCGCCTAGTTCGTCTTCAAGCCTATCCTGAGGTGCATCGTCATTAATTTCGGTTTCTAGCTCGCCGATTTCTTCGCGGATTTTATCGATCACCTGGGCCGCATCAGGCCAGTCAAAGCCAACACGGGCCGCCCGTTTCTGCAGTTTTTCCGCGCGCTTCATGGCAGGCAGAGCTGTTGGAACGTGGTCGAGAACACTGGGCAGGTCGCCGGCACCCTTTGCTTGCCGTTCCTTTTCTTTGATGGCTTCCCAGGAGGCTGCCTGGGTCTCTGAATCCTCAACCACGGCATCGCCGAACACATGGGGGTGACGCCGGATCATTTTGGCGGAGATGGCGTCGGCCACGTCGGCGAATGCAAAGAGGCCGTCTTCCTCGGCGATGCGGGCGTGGTAGACTACCTGAAACAGAAGATCACCCAGCTCATCTTTGAGGGCGTCCATGTCTCTCCGGGCAATGGCGTCAGCAACTTCGTAGGCTTCTTCGATCGTATAGGGTGCTATGGACTTGAAATCCTGCTCCATATCCCAAGGGCAGCCCGCTTCAGGGTGGCGCAGCCTTGCCATGATCTCGATGAGGTCGTCCAGCGTCCACCGGTCTTCGGACGCCAAGGGGTCGTATGCAGGAGGGTCGCTCATGGATATGGCCTAATGGCAAGGGACAAGGTGATCAACCGATAAGCTGTCAGTCTGATCCTTCATAGGTCGAAAGTGTTACTATTGGCTCAACCCAGAGATCAGAAATGGGTCGCTTAAAGTGATGCGGGAAAAAAGATTTAGTCTACGACACCTAGTTTGGGGCGATAGTCCACTTTATCAGTGTTCTTGATTCGTACTTATGGGAGCTTGAAGCACATGTGCGGAAGTTTGGCAGGCTACCGGTCCTGGGAGGAGATTCGGGATTGGTACGCTCTTATCCCGTCCGAATCTGTTATAACCGCAGATCAAAAAACCTCAGCCGTCGTCCGCCCGACCGAACTTCAGCCTTTCATACGCCTATCAGGACCGGAGCGCATTCTTGATTTGGGAGTCTGGGGGTTTCCACCGCTAAAAGGCAGGACGTCGCCGTTGAGCAATACCCGTTGTGAAACCATGGACGTTTTGCCGACGTTCCAGGAATCCTTTCTGCACCGGCGCTGCGTCGTACCGGTCACTGGCTACTACGAGTTCAAGCAGGAGGTGGATGGTTCGAAAACACCCTGGCACTTCAGTATACGGGGTTCGAACACGCGGCATGGCGCGGTGGTGGGTGAGGGAGGGACGCATCTCTTTGGTCTTGCGGGGCTATATATGGTCGACCGCGTCCGAAAACAACGCCGTTTCTCCATCCTTACAACCGAGCCTAATGACATCGCGGCAGAGGTCCATGACCGCATGCCTGTGATCCTGGATGATATGGGCATGCGCGTATGGCTATCGCCGGATACGGGGCCGGACGGGCATAAGCGCCTCTGCCAGCCCTATAACGGCCCTGATCTAATCGCTGAGCCTGTGTCCAAGGCCTTGCATAAACGGCCGAAAACTAACGGTGAGTACCAATTCTCGCTCGGGCTTTAAACTCGCTTAGTCCCGATTTCGGAAAGCGCCCGCTGCTCGACCACAGCAATGAACAGGCGTTGCTAGAAAGGATGACTCGGCCCAAAATTTTGCCAGACAGAGAATTGGAGGATATCACAATGGCTGAAATTGATTCTGATCGTCAGACGTTCGCATCCGATTTCTTTAAACGCGATTCGGAACAAGCTGTGTTCACGGGCGATGCGGTTACTGACAAACTCATGCATGCGGTCATCGCGCTGGGCTCTGAAGTTTGGACGCTGCGTCAACGCGGCCAGATCCTTGAGAGCCTTTTGGCTGACAAAGGGGTCTCCCATGACATGGTCGAAGGGTACGTCCCCACAGACGAAGAAGCTTCTGTTTGGAAAGCGGACCGGGAAGCCTACGTGGACAGAATTTATAGTGTCTTTGCCCGTAACAGCACCATGGGGATGAAGGCGGATTGGCCAAAGGCTGACGAAGGATAGGAGATTGACCATGCTAAATCGCCGTACATTATTTGGCGCAACGGCCGCGGCTGCTTCTTTTGTTACCGCCGCTATGAAAGGCCGCAAAGCCAACGCCAAAATTCTAAGTCACGACTTTGAACCTCGAGGCACTGTTGGACGCCTAGAACGATTACCCAAGCTCGATCTGCAAAGCAGTGAAGATTTTTTGACGACCTTTCGTGTTCTTGTGAACGGCGACATGACCAAGATGGCGCGGGCACGTGCTGATGAGCTAATTATTGCTAAAGGTCTTGATCCAAATGCTGAATCAACAGTGGAAGAAGCACTCGAAGTATTAGGAGACGACCCTATCATTGGGTCTTACTTCCAGAGTTGGAATAGCGCGCAGCAACAAATGTGGAAAAATATTCGAGACGAAATTTACGCGAACGCAGATGCTTATTTAGCGGAGATGGAAGCAGCTGATAAATCTGGTCCGGGAACCCTGGAGCTTAATCCGGGTATCGTCCCGGACTGGGCTAAATATGAAATCCATCAGCAACCTGGCGGCTACGTCGGTGACCCGTTTGCCGGTCATATTTACCACTACGGTACCAATGATTTTTATATGGGCGCCAACGATCAGGACAGCATCCATGTTGGCCTTGCAGGCCTCATACCCATACCGCGGGACAAACAGATAAACCGCATTCACGAAACTGGGACGGGCTGCGGCCAAATGGCTGTGGCCCTGAAGGAACGATTTCCCGATGCGGAAGTTTGGGGCACGGATATTGGGGCACCGATGGTTCGTTATGCTCACATGCGTGCCGTCGACCTTGGTGTGGATGTTAACTTCGCCCAACGTTTGGCTGAAGACAGTAAATTTCCTGACAATCACTTCGATATCATTACCAATTATCTTCAGTATCACGAGTGCCCGGCTGAATCATCTCGCGCACATATTCGCGAGGCATTTAGGACACTAAGACCGGGCGGCGTCTTTTATCCTATCGATTTTTTCACAGGACTTTTGGTGCCGCCGCGTACCGCATTCGACAAGATGTATTACTGGTGGCATCACCGTTGGAACGTGGAAGTCTGGTATGAAGAATATGCCAGCCTGGATTTTGCAGCGGAAATGGAGAAAGTCGGTTTTGAAGTCTCGAAAAGACGGTCGGGACCACGGGTATCAAAACAAAGGGCAGATAACCTTAGTCTTGAGCGCGCCCCGTATGTAACCGGCAGAAAACCGGTTTAGCTGTTTGGAGCGGCGGGCAAACAGGCGCTCTCTTTACGTGCTGGCTACTTCCTGGCGCCGAATAGATACCAGCCTTCGCCGTTGTAGCCAGACTTTTCAGGCTTGGGCTTTGCACGCTCATGGTCGTGACGGTTGATCTTGCCTGACCAGGCCGGATAGTGGCCGGGCTCAAGGTCAGGATTAACTCCGCCTTCAATACATTGACCAGGGTCGAAGCCGGCCTTGATCATCTCTGCAGTGAAGTCCATGCAGTGAAGCTGCACCCAAAAGGGCTCGTTGTTGTACCAGGCATCCCAATTGCGAAGGAAACGGTCGAATACAGGCGTCTCAGGCGTGAAATTGGGCTGCTCCAGATTGAGAGTCATGCCGCCGGGATTGAGCAACGCATAAATGCGTTTCAAAATTTCGCCGAGCGCCGGACCTGATGTTTCATGAAAGAACATGGTGCTCTGAATCCAGTCGAACGTGCCGAGAGAGTCATCCAGCTCCTCCGCAGCACCTTGTACAAAGCGGACGTTTGAGAAGCCCATGGATTGTGCCCGGGCATGGCCGTAACGCAGCATTGGTGCACCAGCGTCAAAGGCGACCACTTCAGCATCTGGGAAGGCGGCTGCGAGGGGCAGGGTATTGCCCCCGTGGGCGGCTCCTAAATCGAGAATGCGTTTCGGTTTGAAGTCTGGGTAGTGTTTCGCCAACCATTTGGTGATGCCGCGGCCGCCGGAGTCTCCCTTGGCGCCGAACATGCCCATAGCCGTAACGAAGGTAGCTACATCATAAGTGGCAGCGGCGGTCATATCGCCGGGTTTGATTTCCGTATGATAGCCCCCGGCCTGGAGATGATTATCAGCATTGGCCAGATAACGCGGAATTTCCAAGGACGGGTTCAGTTGCAATGTAGTTCTGTCATCGCTCAAGGCTTCGGCCCGCTGCGAGAGAGAGTCGATCTGCCGGTAGGCGATATGGCGCGCGTTCTGGCGGTTCATTTCCTGGATTGCTCGGCGCAGGCTCGCCCACGATTGATAAACCGGGCTGGGGCGGATGGCTTCGCGCACGGTCGCGCCAATCTTTGCTTGAGGATTGGTGATATCGAGATCATCAGCTGTGAGTTTTGGCGCCGCGTCATGCTCATAGGCCAAATGTACGCTGGCACTGAGCGTCGCTGCCACCGAGGCATTGAGCGAGGCCAGCACGTTGATTCGTGCGGACTCATCATGATTGATGTCCGGGGTCATGCCGTGGCGGTACAAAGAACGGGAATCCGGCGGGAGAGGGACTGTCATGCTGGATGGCTCTCAATCGAACGGCTCAATTGCGGTCTAAGTAGGGTAGGGCGCGGCTCTCGCCGGCGCAACATAGGGAAACGGTGGTAAATACGCCCGCTAACCGAGCACCGGTTTTTGCTACCATTGCAGATTGGCAGCTAAAAGCGCAGAATTCCGCCAGATCAAAGACTGGGAGGTTCTCAATCATGGCGAATTCAGAAAGTAGCCGGAAATCCTACGCGGCTGATTTTATAAAATCGGACACGGATCAAGCCGTGTTCCTCGGAAATCCACTGATGGACGACATGATGACGTCGATCATCGCCCTCGGTGCAGAAGTGTGGGCTAACCGGCGCCGCACGCATATCATCGAACTGCTGTTCGAAAAGGAAGGCGCTGTAACCAGCGACATGGTGGAAGCCTATGTGCCGACCGCAGAGGAGGAAGCGCAATTCAAGAAAGAGCGCGATGCCTTCATTCAAATTACGTATGGCCACATTGCCAGGACCGGCACGGATAAAACCGCGCTGACCGACGACGCCATTCAAGACAACATGTAAGCGGGAAGGGGACAGATTATGATTAAAAGACGGACTCTCGTCGGCGCTTCAGCCGCCACAGCTTCATTTGTCGGCGCCCTATTTGGCGGCCGCAAAGCCAATGCAGCAAAAACAAAGGCGTCGGGCTTCGCCGCTGCCGATATTGAACCCCGTGGCTCGGTAGGCCGCCTTGAACGCCTGCCAACCCAGCATCTGGAAGCACAGCACGATTTCATTACCGGCTTCCGCACCTTTGCTAATCGCGACATGACCCGGGCTGCGCGCAAGCGTATCGCCGACATTATGCGCGACAAAAATATGTCTCCGGTAGACGACCTGCCGATCGAAGAAGTGCTGAAACACGTAGGTGATGATCCGCTAGTAGCGGCCAGTGCTCGTATGTGGCTCAGTGCCCAGCAGATTAACTGGACGACGCTTTACGAAGAATTCCATGGCAATGCCGATGCGTACTTGGCGGAAATGGAAGCCGCAGACAACATGGGGCCAGGCACGCTTGAGCTTAATCCGGATATGGAGATGCCGGACTACACCAAGCATGAAATTCACATTCAGCCAGGCGGCTATGTAGGCGATGATTTTGCCGGCCATATTTATCACTACGGTACCAACAACTTCTTCGAAGGCCGCAACGACCAGGATGAACTGCACATCGGTTTAGCCGGTGCCGTGCCGGAACCAACGGACGGGAAGGTGGCCCGCATTCTTGACCAAGGTTGTAGTAGCGGCCAGCTTTCGGTCGCTTTGAAGCAACGCTTCTCGGATGCCGACGTGTGGGGCATTGATGTGGGTGGACCAATGGTACGGTATGCGCATATGCGGGCAGTGGATATTGGCGTTGGTGTCAACTTCGCCCAGCGTTTGGCCGAGGACAGCAAGTTCCCTGACAACCATTTCGATATTGTCACAAATAACATAATGTTCCATGAAGTTAGCCCTGAAGGCACGGTTGAAGTGTTAAAGGAATCACTGCGTGTACTACGACCAGGCGGTGTGTTTTACCCAATGGATTTCTATACGGGCAGCGGGCCCGGCAAGGGTGTCTATAGCTCGTTCCGTCAGTGGTGGGACAGTCGCTGGAACGGTGAGCCCTGGCGCCTGGAATACGCCAAACTTGGCTTTGAAGGATTCAATCAGCTCATGCGCGACGCGGGCTTCGAAGTCAATGAAAACGGTCCACCCTCAGGCCGGCGCGCCAAACGCAATGTGGTGGGAATTAAGCCTGCATAGGTGCAGCAAAAAATAATTTGGTGAGGCAAAGGCAATTAGCCGCCGCTCACTTGTAACAACACTGACAGGGGTAACGTCGTTACTCCTGTCAGGCCTCACCAGCCGCAAGAGTGCGGCGCAAACGCCTGCTTTAACACCCGAACCGCTTCTTGACGTATCCATTAAATTAAACGCTGAGTTTAGCCCTCCGCTTCAGGGGAGGCAGCGTTTATTTTTGAGTGCGCGTTCCATCAAATAGAGAAACAAGGCATACTTTTCTAATGATCGAACGCCACCCAGACATACCCGACAACATCATTGAGCTTGAGCGTCATGAAACCATCGGCGACTACGCACGCGCGTATGGGGATCAATTGGCGAGGATGTATGAAGACCTGAACTTCATTGTCTTTCCGCACTTTCCGCTAAAGATTGATTTGTATCCATTTCAGAATATCTCCTTTCCCGCACCGCTGATGAAAATCGGTACGGCCAACGGTTTGGAGGAAGATATCTTCACACGGACTGGCGACAAAATCAGCGTTGACCAGGACCACCTCTTGTTAAGGGCGTTTGGGGATATAAGGCTTGCCTCTTACATTCGCTCTCAGATTTTTTCGGTTAATGCGCAGGTGAGGGAAGCGCTCCGTGTTTTGTTCCCCCGCTACTTCTCACTCGCGCCGGTCAATCAAACCTGGCGATTGGCACCTGCTGACGACATCCTGATACACCTGGATCGCTTTGACACTACGACCCAAACGCCAGTCAGCAAACGCCCACACCGCCTAAAGTTCTTCATCAACATTGACGCTCAGCCACGGGAGTGGATCACATCTTACACTCTGCCAGAGGTTTTGATGCGAAGGCGTGATCGTTTTCCCGACGTACTTCCCAACGACATTAACGCTGTAAACCAAACGATTTTCAGCAACAGCGTTTATGCCGGTGCGCCGCATCATCAAATTAATTATCCGACGCTCTCGGCTGTTTTTGGCAATGGCGAGGCTGTTTCACATGGAGTGATCAAAGGAGACCGCGTCATCGGAGGAGAGTTCTTTTGCTATCCCTCTGACATGCTCGACCCGGCGAAAAATACGCATTCACAGTTACCGCAATGGCTTGAGGATGCCGGGATCAGCGTGGGGCCGGATAACGTAGACCCTTAAGAGTCTAAGAGAGCCATTTCTGGGAACGAGCCCATGAAGGAATTTATTTCACCGGCTGCGGGTAAGGTGCAAAGTGGTGGAATGTGCAGATCACTCATCTCCATTTTTCTTTGTACGGTGCTGCTGTCAGCCTGTGCGGGGAGCGACGCGCTGAGCTACCGCGACACAACTTATTTGGTTTTTTTCGGTAAAAACATTGGCAATGATGGCAACACGGTTTCAGAGGTCGATTGGGCGGGCTTTGAAAAGCGTGTCATCGCCACGGAGTTAGTGGGCTATACGGTTTTGGATGGTCTCGGCGGATATGTGCCTGACGGCAAGACCGACGTGCTGCATGAAGATACGAAAGTTCTGATCTACGTGGCCTTGGGCGGCTCAGGTGGTGCAGAGCAAATCAACGGCATCGTTCAACGTTACATGGACCGGTTTGACCAAGAGTCCGTGCTGGTAATCATCCACCCATCGAAGGCTCTACTTCACCGTAGGTGAAAAGGCCTTAGCGTTTTCCATTATGGCTAATCTACCTGAACGATTTGCACCAACATGCCTGTCCGAATTGTACACCATCATGATGCGGCCTTTTAGGAACCGTTCTTAGTTCCCAATGGTGTTGAGAGGATAGGGCCTTGGATGCTGTTTAATTAACCCTGAAAACCCAAACTTAATTGTCGCATAATGTATATTATGAACTAACTTGGTAATTCAGGAAACAGGTCTAACCTACTGTTTAGTTACATTAAGTTCCTAAACCCCAAAGGTAAGGCTGTAGTACCCACAGCCTCAACGTAGCCCGGGCATTGGGCCACCACGGAATCGTAATCCAGGCGGCTGCCGCTGTGGGTAATCGTAGCGCCCGCTTGGGTTTTAGCTTTCGGCATGACGTGCGTGCACGCTCCGCATGTCGCCTTTTGTGCCTCAATTCAGACAGATTGGCACTCTATCTTCACACTAAACCTCAGAACACCTGTCGGGGATAGAGGCACTATGGCTCGTTCGGCTCTTACATCACTCGTTTTCATTCTGGTCCTTGCCGGCTGCGCCTCTGACGGGGAAAACTATGAGGGTGATTATTGGGGTGGTTACGGACAGCCGCCCGGCTATGCCCCCGGATACGGTATGTCGCATTACGGTGGCGAATACGCTGCCTCTGCTCGTCGCTCTCCGTTCTACCCGGGATACCGTAATCGGCATTACGACGATCCCTACTACTGCCCGCCTGGATTTCTATATTCATCACCCCGATACGGCTATCGCAATCCGGGTTACCGATATGGATCCGGGCGCGGTTACGGCTATGGCTACGGCTATAGTGGCTGGAGTTATCGCAACAAACTTGAACGAAAAGAGGTCAAGCGAGAGCGCAAGCGCGAAAAGCAGGAACTCAAGCTAGAACGGAAAGCTGTTAAGCAGGAACGGAAGTTTGCTAAGAGACAGGCGAAGCGCGAACAAAGTTTCTCTAAGCAACAGCGTGCACAAAACCGCAATGCCAACAAGAGATCGCGTAAAGCCGCTAAGAAACAAACCAAGTACGATCGCGAATACGGGCGTTAAGCCGGTGGTCCTTCTTCGCATTGGGTCACATACTCAGGAAGAATTTCTTATAAGCAATTTTTCTTAAGCCGCTTTATGAAACAGTCGGAAAAAGTTCTCGGTGGTCTTGGCGGCTAGGTCTTCCACACTCATTCCATGAAGCTCAGCCACACAAGCCGCAGTGTGGGCAACGAAGGCTGGTTCATTGCGTTTTCCGCGCTTAGGAACAGGCGCCAGATAGGGTGAATCCGTTTCTACTAGCAAACGGTCCAGCGGCACGCGTTTGGCTGTGCCGCGTAATTCTTCGGCTTTTTTGAAGGTAACGATGCCGGAGAGTGAGATATAGAGTCCATATTCCACAGCGATTTCAGCGAGTTCCGGGCCGGAGCTAAAGCAATGAATGACTCCGGTGAATGCGCCCTTGCCCATTTCATCCTTGATGATCCGGGCCATGTCGGCGTCGGCATCGCGGGTATGAATAACGACGGGTAACCCGGCCTCCCGGGAAGCTTCTAAGTGAGTGCGGAACTGGCGCTCTTGAATCTCGCGTGGGCTGTGCTCGTAGAAGAAGTCCAGCCCGGTCTCTCCAAAGGCAACGACCTTAGGGTCCGTGGTTGCAATTTCGAGCAGCTTTGCTTTCTCGACTTCAGGTTCTTTCTCGGCTTCGTGGGGGTGAATACCGACGGTGCAGTGCATGTCATGGAACTGTTCGGCCACCGCGCGCACCTGATCGAACTTGGTGATGTGGGTGCAGATGGTGAGGAAATGCCCGACGCCCGCTTCGCGCGCACGGTTGACTACGCCCTCCAGATCGTCCTGGAAGTCTGGGAAGTCGAGATGGCAATGGCTATCAACAAGCATAGCTAAGAGGCCCCTACTCTGCCGTTACTTGAGGTTCTTCCAGACGAAGAAACACGGGCTCAGGTTTGGGCAGCGTTTCGCCTGGTATCGGTGCATTCCCCGGCGCGAAGGCTCTAAAATCCCGACGGTCTTCGGGGATTGAGAGCTGATCCAATATGGCTTCTGCGCCGTTGGGCGTAAACGGTTGCATCACCAAAGTCAGCATGCGGATGACATCGGTTAGCACGTAAAGCACGGTCACCATGCGCTCCGGGTCTTCTTTGCGAAGTTTCCACGGCGCCTGTTTGTCCACATAAGCGTTAGCGGCGCGGACAACAATCCAGATGGCTTCGATGGCGTCGTTAAACGCCTGGCGATCCAATGCCTCTCTCGCGGGATCAAGCACGGATGCGGCGGCATTGAGGATCTCATCGTCTTCCGGGGTGAGCGCGTTGGGCTCCGGCACACAGGCGTCGCAGTTCTTATGGATCATGGATAGAACCCGTTGCGACAGGTTGCCAAATTCATTGGCTAGTTCGCCATTCGCCCTGTTTAGCAATCCGTCCATGGAGAAATCGCCGTCGGCACCGAAGGTGATTTCGCGCAGTAGGAAGTAGCGCACCTGGTCGAGGCCATAGGTTTCTACCAGTTTGTATGGGTCGATGACATTGCCGAGGGACTTAGACATTTTCTCGTCTTTCACCGTCCACCAGCCGTGGGCAAAGATGCGCTTGGGCAACGGCAACTCTGCCGCCAGCAAAAACGCCGGCCAATAGACGCAGTGAAAACGAATGATGTCCTTGCCGATCATGTGCAGGTCTGCGGGCCAAAAGGCCTTGTAGTCCGCCGCCTCTTCGTTGGGAAACCCCGTCGCAGTGATGTAGTTGGTCAGGGCATCGATCCACACATACATGACGTGTTTATCGTTGCCGGGTACCGGAATGCCCCAATCGAAGGTGGTGCGTGAGATGGAAAGGTCTCTGAGCCCGCCTTTAACGAAGCTGGTGACTTCGTTGCGGCGGCTGTTGGGAGCGATGAAATCCTTATGAGCGTCGTAGTAATCGAGCAGAATCTGTTCGGCCGCAGAGAGGCGGAAAAAGTAGCTCTCTTCTTCGACCCATTCGACCGCGGCGCCCGATGGGCCAACTTTACCGCCATCCGGGCCATCTCTCAGTTCATCTTCGTTGTAGTACGCTTCATCAGAGACCGCGTACCAGCCAGCGTATGTACCGAGCTCGATCCACGGTTTGCCGTCCGGCGCGTTGCGCTCGGCTATGCGCTGCCATAAAGCCTGACAGGATTTGATGTGGCGCTCTTCCGTGGTGCGTATGAAGTCGTCATTTGTAATCTCGAGAAAGTCCGTCATGTCGCGAAAGACCTGAGATACTTCATCGGTGAAGGCCTGGGGCGTAATGCCCTTTTCTTCTGCGGCTTTCGCGACCTTTTGGCCGTGCTCATCTGTGCCGGTCAGAAATTTGACGTTGAATCCGTCAAGAGTCTTGAAACGCGCTAATACATCGCAGGCTATGGTCGTGTAAGCATGCCCTACGTGTGGGTTGCCATTCACATAGTAAATAGGCGTCGTGACGTAATATGTCTGTTTAGACCCAGTGGTCATTATCAACTCCGAACGAGTACTGGACGCCTAGCCGGTCGTCTGTTGCTCGATGGCGAGAAGCGCGTTGAGGACAGTCCGCTTTTTATCGAGGTGCACTGCTGTGGCGCGGTCGAACAAGCGGGCCACCTTTTCCCATACCTCCACCCATTTATCAAGGCCAGCTGCGGCTTTGAGCTTGTCGGCGATGGCGTGTTCGCCTGGGATAATCTCAGGTGTCTGGGCCCAATCGTCGCGGGCTTCGACGCTGACCATGCGGGCCAGCCACCAGACCAGCAGGTCGGCGATGGTGCGGAAGCTTTCACCCTTGGCTGCCGTATCTCCTAAAGCATGGGCCATGGTGATATCCAGGTTGGGCAGTGTGCCGAGTACGCCAATTATCTGCCGGAACAGGTCCAGTCCACCGGCCTCAGCCAGTTCCAGAGCCCGGCCGATGGAGCCATCGGCCAGCACGGCAATTGGATCGGCTTCGGCAGGCGACAAATCAGGCCGGTACCGCATCATCAGGGTTGCCACCGTCTCTACCGGCAGAGGAGAAAGGTCCAAGCGGCGGCAGCGGGAGCGGATGGTGGGCAGCAGCCGCTCCGGATTGTGAGAAACCAGAAACAGCAAAGCCTGCTTGGGTGGTTCTTCCAATACTTTAAGTACAGCGTTGGCGGCATTGCGGTTCATTTCATCGGCGGCATCGATGATAACCACGCGCCATCCGCCCTCTCCCGGGGTTAATCGCAGAAAATTCCCGATCTCCCGTACTTCGCTAACGGTGATGGCGGTCTTGCGCTTGTTTTTCTTGGCGTCGGCCCAAGGTCTCTCAACCGCGCGGAAATCACCGTGACCCTGGGATGCCATGCGCCTAAAGAGCGGATGCTCTTGGGCCATCTGAAGAGATGATTCTTCTGGTTCGGCAAACAGACTAGCTCCGTCCTCGTGGCCTTGAGACAAGGCATAACGGGCCATACGGTAAGCCAAGGTAGCTTTACCGATGCCGCGTGGCCCGCAGATCAGCCATGCATGGGCCAGCCGGCCCGACGACCAAGTATCGAGAAAGGTTTGCTCCCCAGTCTTGTGTCCGGTGAGGAAACCGTTTTCGCGCGCCAATGGAATGTCGTCGGTATCAGGCATTGCCGGCCTCTATAGCTTTGAGAACGATTGCGCTCAACCTGTCTTCCACTTGATCTTCAGTTCCGGATGCATCGATGATGTGGCATCTTTCCGGTTCCAGTTTAGCGATATAAAGAAATCCGTCGCGCAAACGATGGTGAAACGCGACGTCCATGCCTTCAAATCGGTTGCTGCCACGGGCATTGGCACGTTTGAGCCCCTCGTCCACCGGCAGATCGAATATGAACGTGAGGTCCGGCCTGAAATCTCCAAGTGTCGTTACATAGAGCTGTTCGATGGTTTCCCGGCCGAGACCGTGGCCATAGCCTTGATAGGCCATGGAGGAATCTGCAAAGCGGTCGGAAATGACGATCTTTCCGCCACCCAGCGCCGGCTTAATGACGCGTTGTACATGGTCACGCCGCGCGGCAAACATCAGCAGCGCTTCGGTCATGCCATCCCACCGGTCGGGGTCTCCGGTGACGAGCAGTTCCCGGATCACTTCGGCGCCGGGAGACCCGCCGGGCTCGCGCGTCAGCACAACCTCATGACCGGCAGCGTCCAGCCGTGCCCCCAGGCGTTTGACCTGGGTCGACTTGCCACTACCCTCGCCGCCTTCAAGGGTAATAAATAATCCCCGCGCCCTTTGCTCAGCCAAGGGGGTCCTCCCAATAGTCTAAACTGTGCCGAAAAGGTCAGGTGCCGCTGGTAAGCCCGAAGAGGACCTGGAATGCCACCGCCTTGATCCGTCCGACAAAGCCTAGCTTAGCGACCGACGCGCCGGCGACAAGGTTGTATTCCAGTGGCTCCATCTCATCACCAGTAATAACCAGCTTGGCGACCTGGGCCCCCTGTTGGATGGGCGCGGCGATAGGTCCTTCGTAGGCGGCTTTCACTTCCATTGTGCGCCACGCCCGGCGCGGAATGGTGACTGTAATATCTTCTTCGATGATCAAAGGAATAGTATCATCCAGGCCCAACCAGACTTCTGCATCAGAGACGACTTCTCCTGCCCGGAACAAATCCTGGTTTGTAAAGTTGCGGAAGCCCCAGTCCATCAAGCGCGCAGTTTCTTCTGATCTGGCCTTAGTACTTTCCATGCCGTTGGCAACCATGATGAGACGGCGGCCATCGCGAAGTGCTGAAGCCGTCAATCCATAACCGGCTGCATCAGTGTGGCCCGTTTTTAATCCGTCAGCGCCGCCCGGCCGGTATAGTAAGGGGTTGCGGTTAAACTGCTTGATTTCGTTGTAAGTGAATTCGGTTTCTTTATAGAGCGAGTAGTAATCGGGAAAATCGACAATGATGTGTTTTGCCAGGACCGCTAGGTCACGTGCCGTCATGTAGTGGTCTGGATCAGGTAAACCGGTCGCGTTGGTAAAGTTGCTCCCGGTCATGCCGAGGTCTAAAGCTTTTTCCGTCATTTCGATCGCGAAGGACTCTTCGCTGCCGGCCATGTTTTCAGCGACAACAATGCAGGCGTCATTGCCCGATTGAATAATGATACCGCGCAGTATGTCTTCCACCCGGACGCGCGTATTGGGCTCCAAAAACATGGTTGAGCCACCGGAGGCCGCGCCACCTTCACGCCAGGCTTTTTCACTGACCTGAAATTCGTCATCGAGCGAAATAGCACCGGAATGGATGGCATCAAACAACATGTAAGCCGTCATCAGTTTCGACATCGAGGAGGGTGGCATCGCAGCGTCAGCCCCCTTTTCCTCCAGCACCGTCCAGGTTTGATAGTCGATCAGAAGGACTTGCCGGGCCGCAATATCAAGAGCTTGTGCCGGCTGCCAAATCGCAAACGCCAACCAAAAGACAGTGACAAACTCCATACGTAAGAAGGTCTTAAATTTCATTTTGAGTGCACTCATGGTCCAAAGTTGCCCGATGATTAAGGCGGCCAGATGACGCTATTCTGTAAGGATGCGAGCCTCGCCGTAACCTTCGGTTTTCATGTACTGGAGCAGCTGATCAGCAACAGTATTGTCTGTGATTGGCCCTACGCGAACGCGGTGGAAAACTTGCCCACCTACATCGACCATAGAAACAAAAACATTCCCCAGCTCAGTCAACTGTGCTTCAAGCCGCCTGGCATTGTTGATATCCGCAAACGAACCCGCCTGAATAAAGACTCCTTGCGGAAGTTCAATATTCTCTGGCCGCGACAACCGGTCTGCTTCGCCCATATCTTCCGGTTGGACCGCTTCTCCATTTTCAAGGGCGCGATTGACTACTTCCTTCGGTGAAGGGAGGAGGTCTTTCGCTGTCTGCGCTAATCCTGTTTGTGACCTGACGGCAGACTCAACAATGGGTCCAACATCGGGCGTGGACACAGACACAGACGGGAGGTTAAATCCTGAACGAGACCCTGATGCTATGGATGGTGACGGGCTAGGTGGAGTGACGGGTGTCACGGACGGCTGCTGGAACGTGGGCTGAGAAGGCCGAGTCTTTGCTGCAATTTTTTTTGTCTCAATGCTGGGACGCGACGCTGATGGCTGAGAAGTCTGGGTCTTTGCTGCAATTTTTTTTGTCTCAATGCTGGGACGCGACGCTGAAGGCAGAGACGGTGGGTCCAATAACTGTGCGGTCACCGGCTCCCTCGGCGCAGCATTAACTTTGGGCGTCTTGAATTTCTGACCCGATTGGTTCATCGCCATGTTTTTAAGAGTCAGGGACTCATCGGGTATCAATTCGACAAGAACCCTGGCTGTCCCTTGTCGCTCGACATCAAGCAATTGAGCGGCCCGGCGTGACAAATCGATAATACGGCCATCGACAAACGGACCGCGGTCATTGATGCGGACCCTAATAGACCGGTTGTTTTCTAAATTGATGACCTGAACCACACTAGGCATCGGCAGCGTCTTATGGGCTGCAGTCATGGCGTTCATATCATATACCTCACCATTGGCCGTGCGCTTGCCGTTGAACCCAGGTCCATACCAGGACGCGATGCCTTCTTCCCGGTAGCCGTAATCTTCCCCTGGATAATACCATTTGCCGGCAACTTCATAGGGTGTTCCGACCTTATAGTTACTCACCACCCGCCCTTTGGAATCATAGCCAAGCTGCATATAAGCAGGCTGGTCTGTAGTGGGCATTGTGTCTGGGGATGACGAACACCCCGCCAAGACAAGAAGAATTAGTCCCACGCCCGCAAAGGACCAGAGATGGCGAAATCCCAGCATATAGTGGTTCCCCACAGTCTGATTACATCATCTTGAAGTTTATGGTCAGGACGGCTTCGAAGCAAGGAAACCTCTATGGAGTAGCCTCGGTTTCCTTGGTTGTTGCCAAAATAGCGTCAAAGACGGCGCCGTCTGGATATCCGTCTGGCGGCAAACCAGCCTCTTTTTGAAAGCTTTTGACCGCTGCGCGGGTTTGCGGCCCAGCCTGCCCGTCTGGCTCGCCAGCATCGTGATCTAGGTCATTCAACAGCTTCTGTAGGTCGAAAACCTGGTCCCGGGATAAGGCCCTCTCTTCATGACGAGGAGACTTAAGCGGACCAAGGCCAATGAGCCGGTCGGCGAGATGACCGACAGAGACTGCATAAAGCAGAGACCTGTTCCATGACAAAATGGCTTCGAAATTTTGATATACCAAGAAGGCTGGTCCGTTTACTCCTGCAGGTAGAATTACGGCACTGTCTATTTCTGCCGTTGGGAGATCGCGCTTGTCCATACGCCGTATACCCAGGGCCTGCCATTCTTTTAGCGGCTTCTTGTTTCTAAGACTGACCAAACTTAGATCAAATCCATCTGGTAGGAGAACTTCTCTGCCCCATGTGTACCGGCTGTCCCAGCCGAGATGGCTCAAATAGTTCGCCGCGGATCCAAAAACATCAGGGAGTGTGGTCCATACATCTTTACGGCCGTCGCCGTTTTCATCAACGGCGTACCCGGCAAATGTAGAGGGCATAAACTGCGGCTGGCCCATGGCACCAGCCCACGAGCCAATCATCTTATCCTGACCAATATGTCCATCCGACAAAACGCCTAGGGCATGGAACAACTCAGCTCTAAAAAATGCACTGCGGCGTTTATCGTGCGCAAGCGTTGCAAGAGAATCCACGACTGGAAAGCCACCAAGAAATTGCCCGAAGTTGGTCTCCAGCCCCCAGAAGGCGACAAGGAAGCGACCCTGAACGCCGTACTTTTTCTCAATCACCCGTAACAGAGCAGCATGGTCTTTAAGGCGCTGCCTGCCCCCACGCATACGATTTTCTGAGACCCGGCTATTGAGATACGCCCAGAATGTTTGCGTAAATTCGGGTTGCTTGCGGTCGAGTTCGATAACCCGTGGAACCGGTTTCACATCAGAAAATGTTGCGGCAAGGAACTCTTGGGAGAAGTCTCTTTGGCTGGCTTCTCCAAGAAATTCGGATAGCCACACCTCGAAGGACACAGGTTCATCTGCGACTGGCGCAACGCCAGATTCTGAGACTACTGGTTGAGCGTATGCCCCTTGGAGATTTGCCCATGCGAGCCATATGCAAAAGGCGGCAAAACAGAAAAAACCCGCTGAAATACGGAGCACTTTTGATTTTCGCATGTAGCAGACCGTCATACCTGTTTCTATCAGCGCGGGAAAGCCAAGGATTTACCGCGCAGATGGCAATAAAAGCCTCCTTAGGCTACACTGCGCCAGCATCTAATACAGTGCCAAAGCGCTTTATTTAAGTACGTTGGCGTTGTTGTGCCGTAGATGTAATCAGCCAGGTGTGTGAGAGTTTATTCGAGTAGTATCCAAGAACAAAGTTCCCGCACACTTTGTCAGCAACGGGCGTCCACCGATTAAGAATATTGCCAATCAGCCTGAACTGCTCAAAGCCTTCCCGCTTGAGGATCAAGGAGGCGGTGGCGGCGGAGCTGCGAAGATGCCCGCAGGCGCCGCAAAATCTGGCACTGGCGGAAATACGTTCCGTATCTAAGATAAAAGGATCATGAGTATCCGTATGTTGTCCGCTATAATTGCCAGCCCCGCGCTGCTCGTATGGCTTTCCTGGGCTTTTCCAGCACAGGCTGTTGACAGCATCACGTTTGGAACAGACTGGCGTGCTCAAGCTGAGCACGGCGGATACTACCAGGCCAAAGCAATCGGTCTTTACGAAGCCGCCGGCATTGAGGTCACAATCCGGCAAGGCGGTCCGCAGGTGAATCATTCACAGCTTCTCGCTGCCGGCCGGTTGGATTTCGGTCTGTCACCGAATTCTTTTATTCCTCTCAACTTTGCCTTCCAGAAAATACCGGTCGTCTCTGTTGCGGCCATGTTTCAGAAAGACCCTGCGGTATTGATCGCCCATGCGTCTCAAGGGCATACGCAGTTGGCGGATTTGCGCGATGAGAAAATCATGATTTCTCCAGACACGCGGATTGGGTTTTGGCGTTTTCTAAAAGTCCGCTACGGTTTTACTGATGATCAAATTACCCCATATACCTTCAACGTGGCGCCCTTTTTGGCCGACCCCACATCCGTTCAACAGGGATACCTTACCAGCGAACCCTTTGTGATCGGCGAAACGGGTATTGAGCCAAAGGTCTTTCTTTTGGCTGATTCTGGCTACGCCAGCTATGCCGCCGTAATTCAAACTTCACAGCGCCTTATCAACAGAAATCCTGATCTTGTTCAGCGGTTTATCGATGCCAGTATTAAAGGGTGGTACAGCTATTTGTACGCAGACCCCTCCCCTGCCAACACACTTATAAAACAAGAAAATCCGGATATGAGTGATGAGCAATTGGCATATAGTCATGAGATACTGCGGCGTTACGGTCTGGTGGATAGCGGTGATGCATCGCTTGAAGGGATTGGTATGATGAGCCGGGCCCGCTGGAAGGCTTTTTTTGAAGTGATGGCTGAAGACAATATTTTTCCAAATGATCTCGATTACGCGCGAGCCTATACGCTTGATTTCATCGGAAAGCGCGTAGGCATGGATGTTTTCCGGCGTGGTGCAGATTAAACTCTTATGGCCTTGGAACCGATAAAGACAATCCTCGACATCAAGGGTGTATCAAAGACGTTTGAGTCCGGTACGCACGCACTAGAGCGGGTGACTCTGAAAGTTAGTGAGGGTTCCTTTGTCGCGTTGGTTGGGCCTTCCGGGAGCGGAAAATCGACGCTTTTACGCATCGTTGCTGGGTTACTCTCAGGAACCTCTGGATCTATCGGGCACGACCTGAATGACGACGTAATAGCCAATGATATTGGGTTTGTCTTTCAAGACCCAACTCTCATGCCCTGGGCGACGATCGCGGAGAATGTAGCCATACCTTTGCGCCTGCGTCTAAAAGGTTTAGGCAATGCTGAGATTGATAAACGTACACAAGAGGTCCTAGCTTGGGTTGGTATTGATGCTTTCAAGAACGCCTTTCCGAGAGAACTCTCAGGCGGCATGCGCATGCGAGCTTCTATTGCGCGGGCTTTGACAACTCAGCCTTCCCTATTACTCCTAGATGAACCGTTTGCGGCACTTGATGAATTTACCCGTGCGCAATTAAACGAAGACCTTCTGAACTTGTGGGAAGACCAGCGATGGACCGGTATTTTCGTAACCCACAGCATTCGCGAAGCCGTGTTTCTTGCCGAGCGGGTTGTGGTAATGTCGCCGCGGCCGGGCCGGGTTATTGCAGATATTGAAATACCTTTCGTTTATCCACGCACGCCTGACCTACGGAACGATCACGCTTATTCTGACATATGCGCAGACATTTCTAATCGACTGGCCTCTGCCATAACGGATGCAGAGTTATGAAGCGGTTAACCATGCATTTGTGGCCGGTGGTTTTTGGCATGGCATTGCTTGCCGCATGGCATGGGCTTGTAATTTTTTATGCCCTTCCCGAATACATTCTTCCTGGACCGGTCGCGATTGCCCAGTCTTTGTGGATCGATGGACCTGATTTACTTGGTTCTTTGATTGTGACTCTTCAGGTCACACTGGCGGCCTTGGTTCTGGCGGCTTTTACGGGTGCGGGGCTGGCTATTCTTCTTGTGCAGTTTCGTGTTCTCGAAAAAATGCTGTTTCCTTACGCGGTCTTTTTACAAGTCACACCCATTGTTACAGTCGCGCCGTTCATCATTATTTGGGTCGATGACGTGTTCTTCGTGCTTCTAATTCTGGCTTGGATGGCAGCTGTTTTTCCGATCATCTCAAATACGCTGCTGGGGCTAAAAAGCGTTGATGCAAACTTGCGTGATCTTTTCCGTCTCTACGGCGCGACCCGCAGTCAAACGCTGCGCCGCCTCCTTCTTCCGTCAGCCCTACCCTATTTTCTAGGCGGGTTAAGGATTAGCGGCGGTTTGGCGCTTATCGGTACCGTAGTTGCTGAAATGGTCGCTGGTACGAGCGGACAGAGTTCGGGCCTAGCGGCACGCCTTCTTGAAGCCAGTTACCGCCTCGAACTCTCCCGCGCCTTGGCCTGTTTTGTTCTCCTTAGCGTGACAGGGTATGGAATATATCTTGTACTAAACTGGGTATCGCATCGTTTGCTACGGCATTGGCACGAGAGTGAGATGGAAGAAGGGCATTAAAGGAACGCCATGACGAAAACGGCTCTTCTGCTAAATGACACCTCCAATGCCTACCATTGGGGATGCTTCGGCACGTCCACTGAAATACACAATCAACTTAGGGAGCGCGGATATCGCGTAACGTCCATAGGAGTTGCTGAGGTTCATGGCCTTAAAACACCACCTAGAAATAGCGCCCAGATGAGCGATCCAGGTTTTCAACGGGTTTTCCTCGCAGACAACCCAAACCTCGTGCCAAAACTCAATGACGCGGATATCGTCATCGTCAACGGCGAAGGAACGCTGCACGGATTGGCTCAGCCAGCATTCAACCTCCTGTATCTGATCAACTTGGCAAAGAAGGCTTTTAACAAGCCGGTATATGCCATCAATCTGTCGCTGTATCCAAGCAACGCTGACTCGGCTGATGGGGATGCGGAAATGCTATATGCAGCTTTACTCGCATCTGTCGACCGGATTGTTGTCCGAGAATCTCGCTCTCATAAAATTGCCAAGCGTCTCGGCTTAGACGCTGTTCTCGGGTTTGATTGTCTACCGCTTTATCTGAAGCGCATGGATGTTAAATCTGCAGCAAAGACGAACGGGCCTATAGTCTTTGGCGGTGGTTTGGGGCTTTCTCCTGACTCATTTGCCAAGATTATTCATGCGATCTCTTTTGAATTTGGTTCCCATTCGTTGCGCTACATTACTGGAGCACCGGCTCATCCTGCCCTTGACGATGCACCTATCCTAGAGGCGGCTTTGGCTACGACGCCGAAGCTTGAGCATTTCGTCGCTCTATCTTTCGAGCATTGGTTTAGCGCCGTCAATAATGCCGCGTGTGTCGTCTCCGGACGTTTTCACCACAGCATTGCTGCAGCCTTCTTAAATACACCGGTTGTGACGTTTCAAGCTGGGACTCCCAAGGTGGATGCGCTTTGCGACTCATTAAGCCTATCGGAACCGATGTCTTGGTCTCAAGGCGGTGCGGTGGAACGAGCCGTTCAAGGCGTCGCGCAGGCAATTTCCAGTGACGAACCCGTAATTTCCGACAGCGTTCGCGACGCGCGGCTACAGGACTCAGCAGAGAATTTTAAGAATCTTTGAGAACCGCCTCATGAATACCGTTAGGCCGGCAGGCGGTCTCCTGCGTGCGCGAGCTCTGCATCGGCGGCGTCTTCCGTGCCGTAGGTTCTGAACTTCTCAATCACCCGCTGCATTTCATGCTGATCAAGCAGGTCCGGTTCTCCACCGTGTTGACTGCGCCAATACATTGATGCGAGAGACTCAACCTCGCCTGCCAGTTTGAGTGCAGAGCTTAAGTCTGATCCAAGTGCAATCTGTCCGTGATTAGCCACAAGGCAGGCCTGCCGTCCTGATAGGGCTGTTAGCACCTGCTCGGAGAGCGCTTGCGTGCCAAACGTCGCGTATTGGGCACAGCGGATATCGGCTCCACCCGCAACAGCGACCATATAATGAAATGATGGAATTGCACTCCCACGGCAGGCAAGAGCTGTCGCAAAGGGAGAGTGCGTATGGACAACGGCTTGCGTTTCATGGCGGCTGCTCAATATATCCCTATGAAACCGCCATTCCGATGAAGGCTGGCGCCTGCCGTAGTATCGGCCACCAAACTTGAGCGCAACGATGTCTTCCGGCTGCAAAGAGGCGTAAGGGAGTCCGGTCGGTGTAATCAAAAGCGTTTCATCATCAAGGCGGACGCTGGCATTGCCTGAGGTGCCAAAGGTCAGGCCAGACTGTGCCATTTCAAGGCAGGTTTGGATCAGTGTGACACGAAGTCCGACTTCGCTACGCCGGGTCATGCGGCCTTCTCAGGATAAAGGCCGCGCAACCCTTCGGTTGAGGCGTTGCAAATACCGCGTTCCGTTATAAGGCCCGTGACATAGCGCGCTGGAGTGACATCGAAAGCAATATTGAGAGCGTTTGTATTATCGGGTGTAAGTTGCACTTCAATCGTCTCACCAGCTTCTGTTTTACCAGCTATATGAGTCACTTCACGCTCTGCACGGGTTTCGATAGGAATATCGTGAATGCCATCATTGATTCGCCAGTCAATGGTGGAGTGCGGTAATCCCACATAGAAAGGGACGCCGTTGTCCTGCGCGGCTAGGGCTTTCAAATATGTGCCAACTTTGTTGCACACATCACCAGCCGCGGTGGTTCTATCCGTGCCGACGATGCACAGATCAACGTCGCCATGCTGCATCAAATGACCACCTACATTATCTACAATGAGCGTATGGTCAACACCGTGCTTGCTGAGTTCCCAGGCGGTTAGACTGGCTCCTTGATTGCGTGGTCGTGTTTCGTCCACCCAAACATGAACGGGAATACCGTCTTCGTGTGCTTTATAAATCGGCGCGAGAGCTGTGCCCCAATCCACGGTGGCCAGCCAGCCGGCATTGCAATGGGTGAGCACGTTGATGCGTGCCGGTTGCCCCTTCTCTTCCCACACACTAGAGATTAGCGCAGCGCCATGCACACCAATAGAATGGCAGGCATCCACGTCTTGATTGCAAATCTCCGATGCGCGCTTATAGGCAACGGCTTCACGGTCATTTTCAGAAGTAACTAAGAGCCGTTGACGGAGGTCGTCCAGAGCCCAACCTAAATTGCTCGCAGTCGGCCGTGTCGCGAAAAGGGTTTCATAAGCGTTGGCAATATTTTCGTCTCTGGGATCTGTCCTCATAGCAAGTGCCATACCGTAAGCGCCGGTCGCGCCGATGAGAGGCGCGCCGCGCACCAACATGTCAGCTATGGCACGGGCAGCATCGTCTAGTGAAGTCAGGTCTGTTGTTGTGAATGTGTGCGGTAATTTTGTTTGATCGATAATACGAACCGTGCGGTCATCGCCCGTTGTCCAGATCGTTCGATAGGGCGTGCCATCGACATTCATTGCCGCGGTTCCTTATTATCCCACACTAAGAACACGGTCCATGATAGGCCCGAGCGCTTTGACTGCCTCAGCGTCGCGTGCCTCTGGGGCAGTAATAATAGCGTTGTCGAGTGCTGTATGGCAGCCTTCAACACATGTTTCTTTCCGCAATTCTAATTTTGGTACAACCGATTTTATAACGGCTTTCGCGTTGTCAGCATTAGACAATAAGGTTTTGATCACTTGGTCAACGGTGACGGCATCGTGATCCGGGTGCCAGCAATCAAAATCGGTCACCATGGCGACGGTCGCGTAACACATCTCTGCTTCCCGGGCGATTTTTGCCTCCGGCATATTGGTCATACCGATGACATCGCAACCCCACGAGCGGTAGAGATTAGACTCCGCCAGCGTCGAAAATTGTGGGCCTTCCATGGTGAGGTAAGTGCCGCCGCGCTGGAACGGGATTGCCAATTCTGTAACCGCGGCTTCCAATTCATCCCCAAGCCGCCCGCATGTTGGGTGAGCGACGGAAACATGGGCAACAATGCCCTCGCCAAAAAAGGATTTCTTCCGGGCGAAGGTACGGTCGATGAATTGGTCCACCAGCACAAAGGTGCCAGGCGGTAGCTCCTCTTTAAAAGAACCACAGGCGCTGAGGGAAAGAATTTCCGTCACGCCAAGCGCCTTTAAGGCATAGATGTTGGCCCTGAAGTTGAGATCAGAGGGTGAGATTGTGTGGCCACGGCCATGTCTTGGCAAAAAGGCGACCTTTTGGCCGTCTAAAACGCCACAGAGTAGTTCATCAGACGGTGCGCCAAAGGGTGTGGAAACGGCGGTCCACTCGATGTCAGATAGCCCATCAAGCTCATAGAGCCCTGATCCGCCAATGATGCCGATGACCGGCGGTGTCCCAGGCTGCGTCATTTTGCTCTCCAACCGTTTTTTGATACGCAGGCCTTTATACGCGGGGGGAGTGTGCCATAGAGCTTTAGGGTGGCAAAGACTGTGATTTGAGAAAGGTTTGGCGCAATTTATGTGGGGCGGCTTGACCCGGTTCCGCCTCTCTAGTATCCCGCTGCTCTTATGCGGATGGGTGGCCGAGCGGTTGAAGGCACTGGTCTTGAAAACCAGCAGGCGTGAAAGCGTCTCGTGGGTTCGAATCCCACCCCATCCGCCAAATATCCCAAATATCTTTTATTTATCAATACTTAAGGTAGATAGAACTTTCTCTACCCATCTTACTACCCATCCCTCTCACTTCCAGCGCCTCAACAATATTGGTTTAGCCTTCGCATCCCTGCGAACTATGGCACAGGTCTATTCTGTGAGGCTCTTAGACCCAAAAAACCTCCGACAATCGGGCATAAGCCCCTTTGCCCACCCGTGCTAGCGGGTCAAACGCTTTCACATCAATCCGCAACCGGCCTTTCGCGTCGAGTGCGCCCACATCATCGCGTACCCAAAGACGAGTGATTTCAGCAAACACTAGAATTTGTTCTGTATTGCCCACGCGTGTGAACTGACGAGCGATGCAGCCCATCGACACCGGTGCCGCGGCCACGCGCGGTATTGGCCAGTTCCAGTCACTCAAAGCGATATTGAATTTATTGATTTCACTCTGGCCCGCAGGCAAATCTTCGGCGGAATCTTGCATGTCTTTAGCTTGGTCTACACATGCCAAACTAATGACGCACTCAGGATTAGTTTTCAAATTGCGATGCGTGTCTTTGATCTTTCCAGCCATGCCATCACCAATTGAGAACATGACCATCGGTGGGGCACTAGTGATTCCGTTAAAATAGGAAAAGGGCGCGAGGTTCCAGCGTTCGGCACCATGTTCCACCCCGTTATCGCTTAGTACCCAGGCAATGGGGCGAGGAATAATGATCTGGCTAAATAGAGAATAGGAATCATCCTCGGAAAGACTTTGCAGTTCAACGTCCATCTATTTCCATACTCCTACTTTTTTTTGCTCTTACGGCTACGAGGTGAATGGAGCGGTAACGGCTCAATTCACCTCGAAAAACTTGCTTATACTGGCTGCGGGGCCCCGCAGCCACCCAGGTTTCTTAATTGAACCGGTGAAACATGCCTAAACGGCTAAAAAACTCATTCGCAGGTTAGAAGAAGAAATCGGAAGGGTATGGTCTGCTGTCTCAATTAATTGAGTGCAAATAAAATTTCGATAAAGAGGCGTTTGACGCGTTTCAGCTCAGCGCTTCACTCGCCCCGTGAAGCTGACCAGCAGGTCGGTTACTTCCTCGGGATATTCGTTGTAGGGAGCATGACCACATTGGTTGAAAAAGTGCAGCTGGGCCTGAGCGGCCGATTTACTGATCACCCGAAAAAGATCCGCCGCCATTTCATGGGTGGCTGAAGTATCGTTGTAACCCCAAATCACCAGGGTGGGTGTTTTGAGCTGACCCGCATTGAGCATCTCCAGCGTCGAGTCCTTGACTTCATACAGCCACCATCCCGTACCCGAGTTATTGGCAAGAGCCGGTCTGGCCTCCACCTTGTCTGGATTGTGCTCTATGAAGCCCTCTCTGAGCATTTCCAACCGTTCCGCCGCCTGACGTATTTTGGGATTCAGGGCGACCTCCAAGTGAGCTTCGACAAACTCGTCGGTGACGTATTCCTTATGGTAGGTATTGCGCCTGGACATGAAGTCTTCTCGTATCGACTCTTTGGTAGGCGGCGGGCCCAGAGGACGGAGATTCGGAGCCGAGGGTTTGGGGTCTCCCGGAGCTAGAGTGTTGCTGTCGAAGATGGTCAGGGTCTGGATGAGTTCAGGGTGATCCATGGCGATGCGAACGACCGGCAGGCCGCCCCGGGAATGGCCAGCCAAATGTACGTTCTCCAGGCCCTGCACTTGTATGAATCGATAGATATGCTGGGTTGTGGCTTGCATGGAATAACCTGAATCGTCTTTGGGATTGTCGGTTAGCCCCATACCCAACTTGTCTATTGCATAGACATGGAAATGCTCTGCCAACAGAGTGAAAACCGACATGAACCCGACTGCTCCCCCAGCCAAGCCATAGTGCCCGCCATGGACCAACACCATGGGTTCTCCGCTTCCCGCTTCGAAGTAGCGGGTTCGGATGCCATCGACCTCGACAAACTTGGACCCACCCATCGATTGACCTCCAACCGCGGCGGTCGAGTAGGCGACACCGAGCATCACCATCAGTAAAATTCTGAGAGTCGTTCTTTTAAAAAGAATGTGAACCGACATAGCGAACCTCCAGTACAGAATTCTTACTTGTTCGTGCATGACAAAAAGATATTCTTGCTAGAAATTAGCCTGGAATATCCGATACTAGCTGACGGTCTCAATTGCGCATCCCAACGCGCCTTAGCCAGTCAGACCTAACTGTCTAAAAATAGCTGCACAGATTGTGCGAACGTAATCACGCTTTCCGGGCGATCTATAACCTTTCCATTTGCTACCTTACGCGCCGCAAACTCTCCCCATTGATAGAGAGGGTCGCGTTCTCGATGGAACGCAAGCACTGGCTGGCGCACCTCTTCCAATAACGCAGCTGCGTCGAGGGAAAAAGCTGCGCGGGCTGTATCGCCGTAATGATCGAGCTGTTTCATCGTATCCACCAGCCGGTGATAGAAGCGGTTGGCGTCAAGGTTCGGGTTAACCCAACGAATGGCCTCGCGTGATCGGTCGTACCAAGGCCACTTGAACTCTGCATCGCGGAACATGTGCCAAAGTTCCGAGAGGTGGCCACCGCCACGCATGGGTTTGAGGTCAGGCGTGTAATTGTCTCTGAGCTCATTACGTCCCCGGCTGTCCGCCAGGATGGCGCCGTCTAAAATTAAACTGTGCACTTTATCTGGGTGGCGCGCCGCCAAGGCAATCGCCAAAGGTGTGGACACATTCTCTGCCAGCACGTCGGGCTGCTCCAGGCCCAGGCGATCGATCACGTCCACCACCATGTCGACTACAGCGTTGCCGGAGTCTCCCTTCTCAAGCGGGTCTGAATCACCTGTACCCGGGAGATCGATGATAAACACGGGTCGGTCGAAAGCGAGTGTGCGCATGAGCAGGTCATAAGGACCGGTGCCGCCGGGCACGTCAGGCAGAATCAAGAGTGGCCGATGACCTTCACCGTTGATGGGGCCAACCCGACGCACATGGACATGCCCTTGCTCTTGCACCACATAACCAGCGGTGATCGCGTCGCCTGGTTTGGGGTCTAGCAAGGGATCTGGTGGCGTGAAGTTGACATCGCCCAAAGCGGAACCGTACTCGCCAAACAGTGCCCGCAGCCGCGCCCGCCAAGCATCGCGATCCGCCGTCAGCCGTTCGATGGACAAGACATCGGGAACGTCGTCAGGTACATAGTCGAGATGAATGTATAGCGGGTCCGGTTCAATGGCCATCAACACGGTCGGTACCGATAGTTGCCGAAGCACCGGTATGCCCCGGTAGCGCATGGCGGCGCCATAGCCAGCCGAGTAATGCGGTCCGGCGGAGAAGATATCGATGCGCGCGTTGTGCATGGTCTGGGCGTCGGGGTCGGTAGTGTTAGAACGCGTGGCAGGTGACTTGTCGTACCATGGGAAGTTGCGGCCGAAGTCCTTACCCCGGGTCCATTCGTAAGCGATGAAGCTGCCGTCTTCGTTGATGGTGAAAGGGGTCAGGTAGTTTTTGTTCCAGACGTAATCAATTGGCCCAGGCGGAATGGACAAGCCGTCCATGACCAGCGCCGCCACCCGGTCCGGATGATCCACTGCATATTGCAGAGTGATCTTAGCGCCGGTGTGGGAGCCAAAGAGCACACTGCGCTCTATGCCGAGGACGGCCACTGTCTCTGCCAGCACCCGGGCAAAGTCTGGTATTTCCGGCTGGCCACCGGGCATGAGCGGGGTGGAATTGCCATAGCCCGCCGTGTCCAGCGCAATCACCGTGAACTGATCCGACAACCGGCCAATAAGATCGATGTAAGTGCGCGATGAACTCGGCGAGCCGTGCACCAGAATAACCGGTGGGCCCGACCCAGCCGTGCGGTAATGCATCTGACCGTGGCTGACGTTGACGTAACCCTTGCTAATATACCGCTTACCGCTCTCGTGGCTCGCAGCCAAGGCTGCGACAGGACGCATCAGCGCAGTGGCTGCGCCACCCAGCGAGACTCCCAGCGCGGTTCGCCGCGTGGTTTCTAGAAAATGATCAAGATTATTCGAGTCTGCCATGGCAACTCCCGCTCTCCTATTTATAAGAACTAGGGTACACCCAGCGGAACATTTCTTGGCATCATTTCAAATGATGGCGGTGATTATTGTGGTACTGTCACAGTGCAGCAGGTGAAGCTATCGGTGGCGCGGCCCTTTCGGGTCACGCCCTGACCAATCGGATGGCGGTTACACCAGCGCTCACGTTCGGCCGCTTGTTAGGGCAAAAAATTATTCCATTCACGTCATAACTAAGCGTAGTGCTCAGAGAATAGAATGTGACGAATTCGGTTAGTGGTAGAAAACTTATCAGCGGGATAGTTTGCAACTCTTGTTACAGAGCTACGAACTATCCGCATGACTGATTAAGGCTTAATTCTATTGACTAAAGCACGGGTCATGCTTGCGAGCCAAATGCCACCTGCACCGAGTGCCACTGAACCTACTATCGCTTCTAGAGGCGCGCCAGCCACGGGAATCGCTTGGAGGCTTTCCGCAACGGTTGGAGCACCAACAGCTACCAGTAGATAGCCAGTTCTTTCCGACAGTTCAGTTAATGGGGAAGTGGTGCCTGATACTAAGCCGATTAGTAAAATAGCAAGGCCACCATAAGGGATTGCGGCAAACGCACCAACAACAGCAAGCAAGATGATAGCGATGATTAGACCTTTATCTAAATTCATGATCTGTTCCTCTGTCCTCAGGGTTAGTTGGAGTATTAGTTATTCGAATACCTAACAAATGCAATTTCCTGCATCTTTAAAACTGTTACATATTTGTGGGGGCAATGTAAATCTGGTGAATTCGGCAGATTTCGGTAGTTTAAGTACCGCTAGCTCTATGATAGGGAGCTACTGTCCCGCGGCCTGTGCTGCTTTTTGCTTGGCCAGGAATTTTTCGATTTCAGCGGCGGGATTCATGATTGTATCGGAATACATACCCACGGCTGTATTCCAATAGTTACCGCCTTCCACGTGATCCAGAATGAAGGCTGCAAAGTCTTCGTAGGTGATCACTCGCGCACCCGGCGTTTCACCTGTGTTATTGAACTTCATATCGTGCCGGGCTGGCTCTTCAACCATGAAACCAGGCCGCAATAGAATGTAATCCAAGCCACTTTTCTCAATCAATTTTTCCATCTCATACATGTCGTTGTAGAGATGGCGGGCGTTCCATCGCCACATGTTGCTCATGTCACCGGGAGGAGGTTTGGCTCCATCTATGTCTGCACGATGTTCCACTCCGGTTGAACTGGCCATGATGAGACGTGTGTTCCCTTTAGCTTTCATCGCGCCAATCAGGTTCTCACCCATCACCGTGTAGATATCCACTTGTCCGATTTCAGCCATGGGATCAGCCGGTGGTCCACGGCCAACCATGGACATGACGATTTCATCGCCGGTCAGCAAGGCATCAATCGCAGCCCGATCGCGGATGTCCCCTTTGAACATCTCAAGGTTCTCATGCTCGACGCCGAGCTTTGACGGTGTCCGGGCAAACCCTTTGATCTTGTATCCCCGCGCCAAACCCTGTTTTACGATTTCTCGGCCAGACCGGGCAGTTGCACCAAATAATGCAATAGTTAGCTTTTCGTCATGGTCTACCGCGGTAGCGCGTACAGGTGACATACTTGCACCTAGCAAAGCCGCCGTTCCCGCCAATAAATATCTGCGATTCATAATTTTTCTCCCCTTAGAGCTCGCTTGTACTTCCAATATACTTCGAATGTGCAGCGTTTGTTAGCGTCACCGATATTATAGTCCTTGCCAATGGCTGTATCATCTTCATGGGCTATCAATATTTGTAGGCCACGTCTGACCGGGCGACTGCCCCTTCCAAATACTCTTCGACCATGATCCCAGCCCCTGCAGGTGGACCATCCGTTAATCCACCTGAACTAAATAATGTATAGCCGAACCCACTGGCGATCAGGTGGTCCTCTCCTGGAGTTTCTTATGCATAACCTGGCACATAAAACTTGTGCCTTCTGCAGACTTTGCTTGATTTCGTCCTCCCGAACCAATTTCGGTCAATTGAATGGGCACTTTACACCGGCGGAAACGGCGTTTTCGTTTAGATAACGCCATGATTTCATCTTTGCTTTCATAAGTAGCAGGTATTCAGTAATCTCATCCGATCGCGATTATTTTGGGTCGAGGGACTTATACCGGACCATACCGCGCTTCATGAATATGCTAGAGAACTAAGAAACATTGCACGTAAACCCGACTTGTATGGAAGGTTCCTGCGCAATACTCTTTAGCTATGCGCATTGATGTTGTCTTCGATACAGTCTGTCCATGGTGTTATGTCGGCAAACGCCGGTTTGACCGGGCTTTGAGCGCGCGCCCCAATATCCAGCCTGAAATCCGTTATCGCTCGTTTTTGCTCAACGCCGATCTTCCACCCAACGGAGTTGATCGCAAAGAGTTTTTGGTACGCAAGTTCGGTTCGCCCCAGCAATATGAGCGGATGATCGAGGCCCTTATCATCACGGGAAAAAGCGAAGGCATTAATTTTGCGTTGGATAAAATACAACGCACACCGAACTCGGCCAATTCTCATCGATTGGTTCGGCTGGCTCGAACCATCGGGGCGGAAAGTGTAGCTGTGAATGCCCTCTTCTCAGCTTACTTTGAGCGCGGTCTGGATATCGGCGATACGGAAACTCTGATACTCCTCGCCGAGGAAATCGGGCTCGATAAAAGCCTGGTAACCACGCATCTTTACAGTGAGGGCGATCTTAATTCCGTCTTTAACGAAAATGCGCGTATGCATCGCATGGGAATTACCGGTGTGCCCTGCTACATATTCAACAACAGCAAAGCCATAGCAGGTGCGCAAGAGCCAGAGATTATCAACCGCATGATCGACATGACATTCACTCAGGATGCCGTTAGCCCGCCTCTTCAAAGCACGTGTTGAACGACGTTAGGCGTGAATTCTTTATTTATCGGCTTCAAGCTCCAAAAGCTCAGTGCGCCACGCTATTGCAGGATGGCTGGGGTCGCTAACTATTTCAAACGTTGTGTTTAGGGAATGGAATGAAGTCATCGCTTCAATCATGACTGCAGCAAGATCTTCACGGGGTATTTGGCCAGGACCACCGGGATTCCCTTGTTGTAATCTTACACTCTTTACAAATCCTGGTTCATCTAGAAGCTGTGGTGGTCGCACGACGGCATACCATAGCCCTGATCGCTGCAAATAGTCTTCCCCGACATACCTCCAAATCAACGCCGGCCTCTTTTGCTTCATCAACAAGGTTGGTCACGCCTAGATATTCGAGAATTTCGAGCCGATTTGGGCCAAAGGGCTGCCGCGCACCGACAGCGCATTGAATGAAATCTACGCCGGAGATAGACGCACCTAATGAGTCAGATTCGCGAATACCTCCTCGAATCCACTCCATATCAAAGCTGATTTTTTTCAGCGCGGCGATTGTGTCACGCTTAAGGCCACGCACGTCGTAACCTGCCTCAATGAATTTACGCATAAGATGCCGGCATGCCGCGCCGCTTGCCCCGAGATGAGAAACGTTTCTGCTTGTGCAATAAGTGCAAAAAAAAGTCGTTAATAAAACGGTAATAAAGCGCAGGGCCGATTATTCCGTTACCTCTGGTAGATTGACAATGCCGGCTTCCGCCATATTCCCTAGCGCTTCTTGTTGTATTTCCATGATCCGCTGTTTTGAATCCATCGGTGCATCGGCAAACTGGTTAGGTGGATAAAATGAAGTCTGATTGTATAGCGGCCGGTACATTTCAATACGCTGCCGTAGCAGGCGATTACCAGCACCCGGAATACGGCGTTCACGCCGGAGGGCTTCAACATCGATCGTCGCTGAAGCGACCGTGCTCTCACCGGGCCCGCCGACATTCTCAAGAACGCGTCCGTGGTAATCAATAATCTTGGAATTACCCAGGGTCTGCCCTTCAGGAATAAACGTACCAATTTGCCCTGTTGCATTGGTCGATACCAAATACATCATATTCTCAGACGCCCGTACTTTCTTAGCAGACTCCCAAGCCCATTTATCGGCAGCGCCATGGTCTGACGTCGGGTGCAAAAGAACTTCGGCACCACGGAACATGAACATACGGGCTGATTCGGGGTACATAATCTCGCCACAGGGCATCATCGCAATGTTACCGAGAGGTGTTTCTGAAACCGGGAATGTGCCCTCCAGCCCATACTTATCGAGGTAAGCATCCATAAAGTCATGAGGCGATGCTGTGTGCACCGTATTGATCCGTCGGTACTTAAGAATGACATCACCTGACGGGTCGATCAGGTAAGAACAATTGAAATAGCGATCCGGCCACTCCGGGTCTTTTTCGTAGCTATTGGCGCCGATGTAGCATTTGAGGTCCTGTGCCGCTTTTTGTAGCCTGCCGGTTTCAGGCCCCGGTATTTCAATGCAGGCTTTCTCGATCCATTCCTCAGCGGATTCCAGCAAAGGAAATCCAGTGAGTGCGAATTCGGGGTATAGCAGAAGGTGAGAACCGTCGCCGCGTGCTGTTCCCATAGCCAACGTGATCCAGCGGTCGAGACTCTTGTTTACAATAGCCATCGCTTCTTCGCGATTGGTCGCACTGTTAACCGTATGGCAGTAGACCTGCATGCAAGTAGCTGTCCAAGGCTGGATCATTGGGAGTCTCCCGTCCCTATTTCTTCCGCGGCGGAATCATATCCCGTTTTGCCATATTATCGAGAGATTCGCCCATCACTTCTCGCACCATTTTTTTCGATTCCATCGGCTTGTCCGCAAACCGGTTAACCGGATAGATCGTCGTATCTGCGTAAAGTTTTGCATAAGCATCTGGTCTGGCCTGAGCTATACGATTAAAGCCGGCTCCATTGGAACGAACCTCTCGCAAAGCCTCAACATTAATCAAGGTAGAACAACGTAACGATTCACCTGGTGTCGGCCCTTGGGCGAGGACCCGACCTTCCCAATCAAAAATGCGGGACTGTCCGGCAATATCATGCACACCGCGATAGGCCTCAGGCATTCCGCCAGCGTTGGCAGAAATGAGATACACCATATTTTCTGATGCCCGCACCTTCTTAGCCGATTGCCAACTCCAATTATCATCGGCGCCGTAGTCTGAGGTGGGGTGAAGTATGACTTCAGCTCCCATGAATGCCAGCGCTCTGGCAGGCTCAGGATACATAATCTCACCACAAGGCATCATGCCAATGTTACCGAGCGGCGTTTTTACCACAGGAAACATTCCCTCTAGGCCGTATCGATCAAGGTATTTATCAAGAAAATCATGGGGAGAGGCGGAGTGCGCTGTGTTAATTCGCCGGTATTTTAGGATCATATCCCCTGACGGCTCTATCAAATAGGAGCAATTGAAATAACGGCCCGGCCATTCTGGGTCTATTTCATAACTGTTAGCACCGATGTAGCACTTTAGGTCCTGAGCAAGTTTTTGCAGGCGATCGGTCTCAGGCCCTGGAATCTGGAAGCAGGCTTTTGCAATCCATTCATCGGCACTCTCGTGTATGGGAAATCCCTGTAACGCAAACTCCGGGAAAAGCAGGAGTTGATTGCGGTCTCGTTGGCGCGAGGCACCGGCCAGCTCGGACCACCGATCCAGGCTGTTGTTTACGATTTCCATCGCTTCTTCCCGGGCCGACGCCCGGTTAAGAATGCGGGTGTATACCTGCATGCACGTCGCGCGCCATGTCTCGATCATAAGACCTCTCTAATTGCTAATTTCTGCTCTATGGCAGTTGTTCTAGACGGCTACTCTAAGAGAATGAATACCGGGACCGCGAGGCATGATTTGTGGCGTCCGCCAGTCAGCCACCGGAATACCGCACTAGACGAAACTGCATGAAGTTTGTGCCGGCTTGCAAGGATTAGTGCGCGTTCACAGGCAAATCCAACATAGAAAGATCAATTTCCCGCCCACCCTTAAAGACGGCTACCACGCTTTGTGCATTCGTCACATCTTCGGTAGGGTCGGCTGAGAGCATTACAAGGTCAGCAAGTTTTCCCACTTCAATCGAGCCCAGATCATTTTCCGTGCCAAGATAAATGGCGCCGTTGAGTGTTGCTATGCGTATGGCCTCCACCGGAGATATACCGGACTCCACTATGAGTTCAAGTTCTTGATGGACTGTTGGGCCGAAGGACCTGTCTGTTCCTAAAGCAAGGGTAATACCGTTGTCATGGGAGGCTCTGATATTTCGTTGCATACCCGGCAGCATGCGGGTGAAAAAAGCTGACATCCCGCTATCGATGTATCGCTCCCTTTCCGTGGTCTTTTGCCGGTTGCGCTCTTCCTCCGGCAAAGTTGCGCGATAAAGCGGGGTGTCAAACATCCCTGGGTTATCTGCAACTTTCGCAATATTGCTGAACACTGTAAGTGTTGTTGAAACCGGAATCCCTTTTTCAACAACATAGGCCGGGAATTCCGCAGACGTATCTGTTCGCGCTGCCGGATGCGCCAGAGCATCAATACCGGCCTCTATGGCCATGCGCGCTTCTACTTCTGTCGGAATGTGTACGGTCGTGCGTATACCGCGGGCATGCACACGGCCAATGGCTTGTTTGAGCAGTTCCGGTGTAAAAATCGGAGATTCTGGAATTCCACGCCGCCCTTGTGGATCTATGATGAATTTCACCATGTCTGGTTGCCAGTCAAGATGCCGGTCAAGCGCATCGAAATCTTCTTCGCTACCAATCAGCGTCGCACCAGGACCCGAGCCATAGCCGCGCGGAAAGGCAACAACACCCCCCGTGGCAAAAATACGTGGGGACACGATCTCCCCTGCCCGCTCAGCGTCACGCATGGGAAAAATGAAGTCTTCGAAATTTCCTGAGTCATAAACAGAGGTCACCCCGCTATAGAGATAGCCATGAAGACTGGGCACAGCTGCCGCACGACGAGCCGCAACTTCATCAGCAGCGCCGCCAATTTCCGCGCGGATGCGGCCACCGCCAATGTGCACATGAGTATCAATGAGACCGGGAATAAGGAATTTTCCTGTTCCATCAATTTCGTCACCCCGTTTGGGTGGTGCGCCTGTGCCAATCGCGGATACGCGGTCATCGGCCAGGTGAACCCAAGCGTCTTGTAACGCCGGGCCACCGGTACCGTCTATCAGTGTGACATGCGCAATAACAGTGTCAGCGGCTGCCGCCGGCATGGAAAGGCCTAAGCCGCACAGCGCAATAGCGAGAAGGTGACAGGGTGTCATCGATCAGAGATCCGATTTTGGTGTATTGAACAAGAGCTTAGGTCACTCAACGGCCTTTTGGAACGACACCCCCTTGGCTCGGGGCCCACTCTGTGATCCCATATCCAGTATACGAACATCATTGGGAGGCAATACGGATGGATCGCAGGAAAGTACTCGGCATTTTGGGTGCCGCGCCCCTGACCGCTTCAATTCTAAGTCCAAGCCGCGCACTGGCCGATGATCATGCGTTAGATCCGAATAATGTGGATGACCTCTATACCATCCATAGAAAATTGCATTTTTCCTTAGATGACCGCATCGTTTATTGGTACTTACGCGCCATTCGTTATGGCCTAGTGGACAGCGCCTTTACACCATTCTGGGACATGCATGTGGGTTTCATTTCCATCTCTGAAAATGAAGGCGATGGCTTTCGCATGAAAATGATGTCGTCGATTTTCTATACCGACCTAGAGACTGGCAAACTCCTCGAAAAATTCGACAACCCTGTTACCGGCGAGCGCATACCCGTTCGCCAGCCAGGACTGCTGGGAGCGTCTCGGCTATATGATAAAACTGGAATGGTCACCGAGCCCGTTGAGCGTCCTGAAATGAACGTCACAGACGATAGCAGCATCGGACCGGCCTGGATTGTTGGTGACGACGTCTGGTGTCGGGGTGATACTGCCGCGCGTCTCGAACCAACTTCCGAAGATGGGAGACTTTTTCAAGTCTATGATTGGTCGACTTTTCATGGTTCCATAACAGAAGTATCTGATCGCGAGGTTGCCAGCGCTCATTGCTCGCAAACTTTTGTCGATCTCCTGACTTGGCCTGACTGGTTAAACATGGGTGGTTCTCCTGGAAACTACGTTTCGCGCGGTTTCGGCCGGAAATCTTGGTCTATGGATGGAATGCCACTGGAATGGAGCGTGATGATGCGGGATCAGTATCCAAAAGAGTACGCCGATCCGCGCAGCTATATCGAAAGACTTTAAGAACTTTCAAAAGGTTCATGTAAGGAGAAATTGGTATGAATCGAAGGAAAATACTTGGCATGCTGGGTGCTGCCCCGCTTGCGTCTTCGTTGGCATTCCCCAGGTTAGCGAAGGCTGACGGGCATTTGCTGAATCCTAATGATAGCGATGACCTCTACACTATTCACAGGAAGCTGAATTACTCCTCCGATAACCGGGTCGTTTACTGGTATCTCCGTGCCATTCGCTATGGCTTGGTTGATAGTGCGTTTACGCCGTTCTGGGACATGCACGTCGGCTTCATTTCAATCACGGAAGACGACGGTGACGGCTTCAAGCCTAGTACCATGAGCTCCATTTTTTATACTGACCTTGAGACCGGAAAGCAGATTGAAAATTTTGATAACCCTTACACCGGCGAGCGGCTACCTGTGCGCCAGCCGGGACTAGGCCGGTCATCCCGCCATTACAACAAAGTAGGCATGGAAAATGAGCGCCCCGATCGACCAGGCATGAACATCACTCAATTTGGCGACGTCGGACCGGCTTGGGTCGTAGGGGATGATGTCTGGGTACGTGGTGACACTGGTTTCCGGGGTGAACCGACTACTGATGAAGCCAGTCTTATTCAAATCAATGACTGGTCCACGTATCACGGATCTATCGCGGAAGTATCTGATGTAAGCGTGGCCAGTGCTAACGCGACACAGGCATTTAATGACATCAATACATGGCCCGGATGGCTGAATATGGGCGATAGGCCCGGCAACTACGTATCACGTGGGTTTGGCCGGAAATCATGGTCCATGGATGGCATGCCGCCGGAATGGAGCTCTATAATGAAGGATCAATACCCTAAGGAATTTTCAGATCCGCGCGGCTACATTGAAGGCGCATAAAACCTCGGGTCTCTCAGACTGAGACACCAGGGCATGGTGGTGGGCGACTTGTTTGTAAGTCATGTGATTGCGTTTATGCTAGCCGAGCGCAATAACCCTCCCCCACAGACCCCTGCGCTCAGGCCCCACACCTGACTAAAAACCTTCTATATGCTCACGCTGTTCCTCTACCAAGAGGTAAAAGCCTGGTTTTCATAGCGCAAGTTTTCAATGTTTGTATCAATAGTTTTATCTAAATTCACGGTGCTACTAGCCGGTCTTTCCTAAAATCCGGCGCGCCCCCAAAAGCCTAAGAGGACGGTGCCGCCCGGCTGACGCTAGCTTTCAACCCAATCACCGTGACTATGATACCGACTTGAAATACTCCAGCGATCAAAAACACTGTGGCTGCGTTGCCGCTGTCAAGCAGCCAACCAAAGACAAACGGGGCAATCATACCGCCGACATTGAGTCCGGTTGATACAAAGCCAAAGACTGCCCCCATTGATTCTTTAGGGGTAACGGAGCGCACAAGTAAATCCCGGGACGGTGCCGTAATGCCGCTGGTGAACCCAGCAACGCACATGGCAACAGCAATACCTAAGATACCAAGTTCAAATATCCCCATGGTTAGGATCGCAAAGCCGGACAAAACAGATCCGTATATGGCAATCAAATCATGGCGAGAGGTTCTATCCCCTAAGTAGCCACCGACTAGGATTCCCACACTGCTGGCGGCCAGAAATGCTGTTAATGCGGCGTTCGCTGTCGTTAAAGGCATCTCGTACATCTGATCGAATGCGGAAACGGAGAAATATGAAACGCCGGTATGGGCAACAGAAATAAACAGCCAAAACACAAACCCCATGAGGATAGGAAGTGAAAGCAGCACAAGGGCTGTCGCGCGCAAAGACTGTCCTGCCCTCTGCCCCGCCTCTTGGCCCAATTCAGAACCGTTATCCGCCAGAAGTCCGGTGTTGCGTTGCAAAATCAGGGCAATGAACAACCCGGATATGCCGACCAAGACAACGGCCCATTGCCAGCCAATCACTTTGGCGAGGACCACCATCGTAAGTGGTGCGACAGCGCTACCGGCAAATCCAGATACCGTATGAATGCTAAACGCCTTTCCCATCACCTTGGGGTCGACACTTCGATTGAGAATTGAGTAGTCGGCCGGGTGATAAACCGCGTTGGCGAGACCCGCCGGGATCATCATAAGCATGATAATCCAATACGAGGGTGCAAGCCCCATCGCCATCAGCGAGAGCCCCTGTATGGCTACAGCAGCAGTCAAAAGCTTAGGCGCATCGAGTCGGTCAACAAGCACGCCCATGGGGAGTTGCGTTAGGGCACTAACAATATTGAAAACCACGATCAATGCTCCGAGTTCCGTATAACTAACGGAGAGGTCGCTGCGCAGTAGTGGAAATAAAGGAGGCAAAACGAAGAAAAAGAAGTGACTATAGAGATGCGCCAAGCTCACCAGCGCAGTAATTTTTGTACTTTGAGAGAACGGTGCAGGCGGCGGCGTTGGTAAAGAATTGTCGGTCATGACAGAGCGTCGGTATGTCGCGAGTCCACAACAGATGTGTTCAAGAAAACGGCCAGCGTCAGCACAACAACGCACACCCCAACCACAAAAGGAAGCCAAGGCAGAATCTGATACATCAAAGCAGCCGATGCGGGTGCGATGAGAAACGCTATTGCTTGGGTGGCGGTCGAAATGCCAGCGATACGTCCTTGGGATTCAGGCCCGGCTGCAAGGGAAAGAGAAGTGTTGATCGCCGGCATAGCAAAACCCTGCCCAAGACCGTTACAGACCATTGCGGCAACAAACATAATCTGCGCCGTGCTCTGCCATAAAACGGCGATTGATAGCACGATAAACGTGACACCAATGGTGACAATGACTTTTGGACCAGCCTTTATGCGCCGCAACAAAACTACCTGGACGAACACGTTTGCGGCTGCCGCACACATGAGGCCCAGCCCCATGGCTTGTGCAGCGGGCACTGGCTCCAATTGAAAGCGGTCCTGGACAAAAAAGCCAACGATGGAAAATATTCCGTAGGTTCCGCACATAAAGAGTACCGCACTTAAGGCGATCTTGAGAATCGGACCGTTCAGCAAGTGTCTATAACTACCGCCGCTATCAGGTTGATGGCTTCTACCTTTGGGAAGGACGAACATCGGCGCAATCACAACAACCATTCCGGCAGCGGCGATGATGTAAAACGGTGCGGACAATCCCAGGCCGGTAAAAAACGCTGACACGGAAGGGCCAATAATGGCACCCGTGCTTGTTGCGGCCGTGAGCATGGAAATCGCTCGCAGTCGATTGCCCCGGGATGATAAATCCGCTGCCATAGCCATGGCCGCAGGCGTCACCGCTCCGGCGCCAAGCGCAAAAAGCGCCCGTGACCCGACCAGCATCCATAGAATCGCCATGCCTGACACAAGTCCACGGATAGCTGCATCCACAATCAAGCCGAACATCACCACCGAAATGACGAAGGCGACCCCGCCCAAAATGATCACCCGCCGGCGGCCAAACGTTTCGCTGGCTGCACCCCACATGGGGCCTGTGAACAGCATGAACAGGCCATGCACCGACATAACCATGCCTATTTGATAGTCCGCCATGCCGACTTGACGGCCAATCGGCGGCAGGATTGTGAACAGAAAGGCCTGCCCTACAATCATAATCATGACCGCGTAGAACAACGTTGCGGTGATCGGTAGCGGCAACATCCCAGCAGTGGGGCTCGAAATAGGTGATGGAGAGGTCAAGAAAAGCCCTAACGAATCAGAATCGGTGCCGGATTTGACCTCCTTACCAGCCCAACTGCAAGGCTGGCATAACCCTGCATTCGTCCAATATTGTTTTGTTATAGTCACTATAGAATTAATCCGCGCTATAGTTGGCCTCAGAAAAGAAGGATATCGCCATGACAGAGAACGCTGAGACTATTGCCCTTATCGAAGACCGTGTTCGCCAAGTCTGGCAACGGTTCGCCGATCAGGATCCAAATGGCATGCTCGACCTGCTCCACCCCGAGTGCACGGTTTGGGATATCTTTCAACCTGATCTGGTCTCGCGGGAGGAGATGGAAACTTATGTGGAGAAGGATTACGAACAGTCAGCCGCGCGTGGTGCTCTGACATACTCCATGAGTCCGATGACAACCTCCGTCTGGGGTGACGCGGCTATTTGCAGGTTTCTTCTCAGCTTTGCCTATGAAGCGCCAAGTCCAGCCGAAGGCACCGGGCGTATCACATGCGTACTCCGCCAATTTCCGGATGATGGCTGGCTTCTTGTCCATGTACATGAAGGGCATTTACCGGAAGGAATTCCACATATAACCAACAGCTAAACTTATTTCTATTGGAGACGCGCTTATGAAACGCCCGCAACGAGGCTATGCCGCCGGTCCTTTTGGACAAGTCCATTATCAAGATACAGGTGGCGATGGCATTCCATTGATACTGTGCCACCAGGCACCGATCACGTCACGCCAATACGATAATGTTTATGGCCTCTTGAAAGAGGCCGGATGCCGGGCCGTGGGTATCGATACACCCGGATTTGGCATGTCAGATGTCACCGACTTCGTTCCTCATGTTGAAGACTATGCCAGGGCTGTACCAGCGGTTATGGATCACCTTGGTATTAAGCAGGCCGATATGCTGGGTCATCACACCGGCGCTATGATCGTCAGTGAAGTTGCCATCCAGTTTCCGGACCGCGTTCGCAACTTGATTATGAATGGCCCGGGACCGTTCAGTGAAGAAGAGCGTAAGGACTGGATGGAGGGCATCGTCGAAGCAAAGGAAAAGACCTTCACACACAAAGCTGACGGTTCTCATTTGTCTGAAGCCTACGTCGGCCGGATGGCTTGGATGGATCCAGAAAAAGATACTGAATTGGTGACCCGGTATATTGTCGAGCAGCTCCAGGGATTCGGACCGTTTTGGTATGGCCATCATGCTGCCTTCCTTTACGACCACGCCGCCTCCATTGCGAAAATTAAGCATCGCACGATGATCCTCACTAACTCCGGAGATATCATCAAACCCCAGGCCGAAAAGACCAAAGAGTTACGGCCCGATTGGGACTACATCGAAATTGAAGGCGGTAAAATAGATCCCATGGATCAAGTCCCAGAGGAATGGGTTGCTGCTGTAGTTAAATTTCTTAAAGGATAGAGGAACCTCCAATGACCACACCTCTCGTTACTGCAATGAATTGCGTCACCATCTCGTGCCCGGAGCCCAACCGTCTCGTTAATCTCATGGCCGATGGCTGCGGCTGGGAGGTGTTTTGCGAGGGCGCGATTGACTCAAATCTTGAGCGGACATGGGGAATTGCGGCAGGCAGCGCGGGAGACCGGTTCACCATCGTTAGTTCGAAGAATTTCGACCGCGGTATGATCCGCGTTGTCGAGGGACCAGAGCGCATTCGTACCTCCCCCATGAGCACACGGTGGAGCGGAATAGAAATTGTAGTATCGGAAGATCTCCTTGGCTTATGCCGGAACCTTGAGAGACACCCAGACTTTGACGTCGTTAAGCCGGTTAATGAAGCAGACTTCACCCATGCAGGTGCCAACGTGCACACCTTTTTCCATGGCCGGACGCCAGGTCTTACACACGCCATGTTCACGATGGCGGTGACACAACCTGAAACATATGCCTTTCCCGAAACGGAGAACCATGTTGGGCATATCTTTGATGTTCATTTAGACGCTGATAACACTGGGACCAGCCGGAATTTCTATGACGAGACGATTGCTATGGAGATGATCTTCGACGACATGCTGAAGGACGGGTTGTTCTACGATACTTGGGATTTAGACCCTGCATTGCCGGACGTGCGGATGTCGATCTTTAAGGGAGACGCTTCAGGTTTTGGCCTAGGTGGTATTGAAATGCGCAGCTATGACCAGTCCCTTATGGATCCAACGCCACCAGTTCCTGAACGTCTTGACGGTGGCTGTTGTATCACGTCATTCACCACAAAAAGTATAGATGCTGTATTCAATGCGGTGAGCAATAGCCCGGACGCGACTGTAATCAACGAACCAGAGTCCAGTGATACAGGACCCTACGGTGGCGGCAAGGTCTTCGCATTCCTTGGCCCTGAGGGTGAGCGTGTTGAAATGTGCGAGAACTGGATTTCTTAAACGCCTAAGAAGTCCATGATTACTGTCGCCGTTTCTTCCGGCTTGTCTTGATGTGGAAAAGCACTGGCGCCCTGAATCGCTTCGATGCGGCTATTCTTTAACTGAGCCGCTGCTGCATCTGTAAACCTTCCGTAGTTTCCAGAATCGCCATAAGCCAGCAGGACCGGTGCTTCAATCCGAGGGAGCATGGCCAGGTAGTCGTAAAGTGCAACACCACGAGAGGCCGGCTGAATCCAACGCCCGGCCACCTTTCGGCTGAGCGTCTGCTCTTCCATATGCGCTGGGTTACTCATGCCGAAGACTCTTTCCATATAGGAAGGATCACGCGGCAGCGGATTTTCGTTCTCGTCGAAATATCCATTGGCAATAGCTTGCGCGGCACCCAACCGCATGGATTGCCGGGTTACTGAAGATGTTCCTATGACCGAACCGGCTAAAGCGCTTCCCAGAGATACAACGGTGGAAACTCGCTCAGGCCACAGAGCCGCGCAAACAATAGACACACATCCCCCTGCCGAACTGCCAATCATAGCTGCCTTTTGCAAACCGAGCGTATCCAGCGCAGCCATGACCGCGGCCGATACTTCTTCCTGGGTGACAATAAACGGTGGTTCACCGCCAGCCGTCGACCCGCCGTGTCCTGGCAGGTCCATGGCGATCACACGCATGCGGGTCGCCAAGATCGGCATGACCCAACGCCACTCTGCGGTCCATCCTCCCAATTTATGAAGAAGGACTGCTGTTTCGTGCCCTTCTCCGCCCGAGACGTAATAAATTTTACCGCCGGCCACAGGCACATGGCCTTCCTTAAACTGTGGCAGTGTTGTAAAATCAGACATTGAAAGTCTCCTTAAACAAAACCTGGTTACTCAGTACATCGGCGTTCCGTCAATTCTTGCAATAAAATTTTAGGATTCGCAAACTTTCGACCTTTAAACTGCCATAGCCGCAGGCTCGGTCTATCGTCCATCTTAATCCGGGGAAACCAAGGGGCTGTTTTTTGATAGGCTATCGAAACCGGAACAAAGGTTCCTTTAGGTGCCAGGACATCATCCACTGGCGCTTCAAAGGTGGCTAGGCTATCAGCCACACGCGTCTTGCCTGCTTCGTGTTCTTCGTCGCGAACGGCCACAGGCGGCACCAGTAGGGAAACGCGGGCGGAATAGTCTTTCTGAACCCAAAGAGTTTGCCTGGAAACTTCAACCGGTCCAATTCATCCTCTGACCTCAATGGATATTCGAGCATTAGTCCGTTCAACAGCCCCGTCAGCGTTCATACCCCGGAATTGATGGTCCTGTTGGCGGAGACAGCTGCTCCACCTCAATAGAGCGCCTATGGACTTTCGCTGAAATCCGTCAGAATGTATTCCCGGCTTTGATCAAAGTATGCATAACGCACGAGAATACGATTCTCCGGCATCAGCCAGGCATCTGCTCTGCCACGAAATTTGTAGTGCTCCACTTCAAACGTACCGGCTGGAACGGTAATCGTTTCATTACCGAGAAACTCTATGGTTTCTTCTTCCATTGCCCCACGCAGAGGCGCTGGTGAATTGGGCGCAACGGAAATATTGAAATTGGTGCTTGATTGAACACCGCCTCGATCAAGACCGTAAAACGCACCGCGCCAGCCATCGGTGGAAACGGGATGGGGCTGAACGGTGAACGCCTCTCCAACCTTAAGGGTCTGCACATCTTGTCCATCTGGGGTATTGATGGTGGCAGTCAGTAAATCGCTCTCTATAACCACATGAGTTGATCCGCGGCGTTTGCCTCTCACCCAGTGAATCAGGAAGGCCTCAATGGGTCTGAAATTAGCAGCGACGCGCTGAACCATATGGAATTGAACATTGGCATCCACGTTGTCGACCGTAGCTGTCATGGTGCGAGAGCCGTCGGGATGGATATGGAGTATCCAATCCTCCAATCCGCGAAATTGATGTTCATCGATTGTGCGATAGGTGTATTGCCCTTTAACCCACTGTATGGGCGTATCCTCTGCCATGGCGTCCTGCATCTGAATTGAACCAAGCGCATACAAAGGTGCCAGTTTTAAAACTGCACCGAACAAAGAGCGCATCACTTTGTCCGAGAAATTAAAAACGGCTACGCCCACGAGCCGAAGACAAACCAGCTTGCACCGTTACCATGCTTCGGCGCCGGCATATCGCCATTGCAGAACGCGGCAAAGTTATTTTCTCCGAAAGTACCGTAGTTGGGCACAAGAAGTTGAACGTATTTGTCTGTGCCATAGCCTGATTCTTTACACAACGCCGCCATGTCTTGGTTGCGGAAGTCTGCGTAAAATGGCTCGTTGTTATTGGGACCGGTATCCCAATCCAAATAAAACCCGTAATAAGGATCGACTTCTGAGTTCGGTGGCAATTCCATGTGGATCATGATGCCGCCAGGCCGCAGAAGACGGCGGGCCTCGGCAAAGACCGCTTTGGTAGATTTTACCGGAAGTTCATGCAAAAAGAAGCTCGACGTGACGATATCGAAGCTATTGTCTTCGAAGTCTAAATTCTCCGCATTCTGTTGCGAGAAATGAACCGGCAGGTTTTCATGGGACGCGACGGCGTGACCAAAGCGCAGCAGTGGTGCGCCAACATCGACGCCGTGAACTTCGGCTTCGGGATAGACATCCAGATAAGGATAGAGGTTCTTTCCGGTATTGCAGCCAAGGTCGAGAATGCGCTTGGGCTCAAACTCTGGATGCGCATGCTTCATATATTGCGCAATGGATTCACCTACCCCACCAGGATTGCCTTTGCGATGCCGGAACCCACCCCTAAAAACATTACCGCCATAAGCTTGTACTGCCCCTTGAGCAACATCGTCTTTGGTATGTTCGGAATGAAAACAGCCTGGCATCAGATGCACATCAAGCGCCGACACGTAGCGAGGTATTTCAAGGTCTGGACTAAGTCGCAACGAGCCGCCTGCGGGATTGTGTTTTGCAGCGTCACGGGCAATTTTAATCATCTCTGGGAGCTTCCGCTCCACACTATCTAGCACCGATGCCCAGACCATTTCCTGAGCGTTGTACCGCAGTGAACTCCACATGCGATACAGCGTACGATGTTCCATAACCTTCTTAATATCCCTCGGTGTCGCTGGTTCCGAGCGATGCTTTTTCAGGTGTTTGGGTTTGACATCTTGCTCAAAGTCTGCCCGCATCTCGCCTGCAAGATCGACCATCACATGCTTGCGCAGTGCACTGACGAACCCCTGCCGTGCTTCTTCCATCTGTGTGGGCACAGCTTGGGCCGAGATATCGCTAGAACGCGTGGTGCTTTGGTCGAGCATGTAACGGCTCCTTCAGACTGATCTACAATCTTACGACGGAACGCATTTACGCTGCCTTGGTCGCCATCAAATTATGGCGGCTGCGCCATGCCGGCGGGCCTTCTTCATTCACCTCAAGTCCAACATCGCGCAATGCCTTTGGGAAATCCATCTTTCGGTATTCTTCGCGCCAGACTTCTTCATTCCAGCGGTGATCCTTCCACTGGGAATAGAGCGCGTATGCACCCTGCCGGCCGCGCGCTGTACCCGTGTAAAAATCTACGGGCAGAAACACTCCACCCGGCCGGAGAATACGGTGAACCTCTTTAGCAATTTCTTTTGAAATAACTTCCGGCACTTCGTGGTGCAGAATGTAAGAGCCGACAATATCAAAATGATTGTCCGGGAATTGTGTAGCCTCTGCCAGACGTTGGGCAAAATGCACTTCCACGTCCATTTCCACAGCCCGCATATGGCCATAACGGATCATCGGTGCGCCGATATCAATCCCCCACACTTCAGCTTTTGGGAAACGCTCCTTTAGACCCACGGCCAATTGTCCGATGCCACACCCCATATCTAGGATACGCGATATCTTGCCATCTTCAGGTACTGGCATCTGTTCGGCTAACCGCGTATGCAGTTCATCCTGATAATTAAGGACGTTGCGACCTTCGTAAAAGTTGTTGGTGCTGTAGTGGTAAATATGGCCCGCAAACGGATTGCCCACATAGCCGCCAGGCTGGGTATGGATTTCATAACGTGTATGGTCCGGTAAATGCATATCCGGGTTCATTTCCAGAGAACCAGGGCCCCGGTTGTCGAATGCTTCCATTTCGGCCAGATAATATTCAGCGTTGGTTTTGAATTCGCTGTCGAAATTGCGATGCATAACGTCGTGCACACCGGTGCGGTAGCGGGCGGCGACACCGAGCAACGGGTCATCACCAATGGCCAAAAAAATATCTTCCAAAGGCGTATGGTCGGCCTCCGGGTCGATACCGGCTTTTACCATTAGCTCATCAAATCGCTTGATCGATGCCGGCAGGGCTTTGGTGGTCCCCCAATATCTAAAACCCGTGAGAAAATTGTCTCGGCTCTCAACATCCAAGTTGGCAAGCCGTTCTAACCTGCCCTTTGTTCCGCGTGGCTCTTGGTCAATATCGAGCTTTTTAGACGCTGCAGAGGCTTTCCGTCCGGTGACGAACGAAGCAAGGGATGACCCGATGGCTGCCGTGGTTCCAAATAGGGTACGTCGATCCAGCATTATAGTGTTTCCCTTTTAGGCGCGCTTGGTGCCGAAGATGTTACGGTTGCTGTACCAGGCCGGTGAGCCTTCCTTGTTGACGTCGAAGCCGGCCTTTTCCATGTCACCGGCGAAGTCCATCTGTTTGTATTCCATACGCCAGACTTCGTTGTTCCAGCGATGATCTTTCCACTCTTGGTACTGAGAGTACGCTCCAGGAACACCCCTCATACCACCGGTGTAGAAATCGATAGGGAAATACAATCCACCTGGGCGCAGCACGCGCTGCGCCTCAGCAAAGACCGCGCGGGAGGTATCTGCCGGAATTTCGTGATGCAGGATATAGCTCACTACAAGGTCGAAGTGATTGTCGGGGAAATCTGTATTCTCAGCGAGACCTTGCACAAAATTCACATCGACACCTTGGTCAACCGCACGCATGTGACCGTAACGGATCATAGGGCCGCCCACTTCAACGCCCCAGATTTCTGCGTTGGGGTATCGTTCTTTGAGGGCTACAGAGAACTGACCAATACCGCAACCCATATCGAGGATGCGTTTGACTTTACCGTCTTCGGGCGTGGGGACCTGCTCAGCCAACCGGGCATGATGCTGGTCCTGATAGTTATCCGTTGCGCGCGCTGAATAGAACGCGTTTGTTCCGTAGTGATATAGGTGCCCGGCAAACGCATTTCCCACATAACCGCCCGGCTGCATATGAATTTCATGCTTGGCGAAGTCAGGAATATCGAGATCAGGGTTCAGCGTGAGCGTACCCGGCCCAATATCGTCATAGGCTTCCATCTCACCTAGATAGGTGTCCACGTCGTCCGCAAAGGACAAGAAGAAATTGCGGTGCGCCATACGTTGGCTGTACACTCGCATAAGCCCTTCGGTCCCAACCAGGGGATCGTCTTTAAACAACTCTAATGCTTCATCCAGCGGTATTTCTTTTTTGGGATCGTTGCCGCTGGCCTCTATTAATCTGTCAGCGCGCTTTTTTGCTGCTCGAGCCACAGTAGATCCGCGCCAGTTCCGAAACCCGGTGAGGAAATCATCACGGTTCTCGGCATCCAGAGTTGGCAAGCGTTCTAGGCGCCCACGCGCACCTCTAGCTTCAACGTCAGGTGCTCCTCGGGTGTTGGTTCCTGCCTGAGCCTTATTTCCAGTAATAAAAGAACTTACTGCGGTTCCTACCCCTGCGGCGGCGCCAAAAAGAGTGCGACGGTCTAGCATTTCAGTATCTCCTTATCCGAATATTTACACTTTATAGCCTAAACCCAGGGTTTCTGCGACCCAGTGAGCTCCCCTCACGTACGCACAGTGACCATATTTTTCCGTAATGTGATCCCCACGCCTGATCTTGTAGTGCTAAGCTCAGACATAAATCCGAGGGGGGATGCCATGACTGACTCAACAAGCGAAACCGCCGTTAGTAAACGTGATTTCCTGAAAGCCACTGCCACCACTTTGGCCTTGGCCAGTTTACCGTTCACCGCTCGCAAGGCTTTGGCCGACGATGAATGGGATGTGATTGTCATAGGCGGCGGGTCCGCCGGCTTGCCCGCTGCAATTTTTGCCGCTGAACGGGGGGCGAAAGTCCTCATTATTGAAGGGTCACACCGCATTGGCGGCACCCTGGACCGTTCGTCGGGACAGCTCAGCGCTGCTGGATCGGCTCTGCAAAAATCCAAAGGAATCAAAGATACACCGCAAGACCATTTTGACGATGTCATGCGAATTTCGCGCAACACAGCCAACCCGGACATGGTCCGTGTCGCTGTGGACAATGCTGCGGATACCGTAGATTGGCTTCAGAGCATTGGTTGGACGGCCCTTCCCGAGCACCCCGTCAAAGGCCAAGGTCATGAAGATTATCTCATAGCCCGCTATCAATGGGGTCCCGAAGGGGGAATGACCGTATATCGCGCCCTTGAGCCGGTCGTTTTAAAGCTACTGAAAGAGAAGAAAGTTTCCGTTCTCATGCAGACCCAGGCGGCTGACCTGATGATGGATTCAGAAGGCGCCGTTGTTGGTGTTGTGGCTGAGGGGCCAGACGGCAAGAGGCTCAATTACCGCAGCCGCAATGTGGTAATCACCTCAGGTGGGGCCGGCGGTGACCCCGACATGTTCCAGGAACTCAACGGTGCACCGCTCTACATCCGTATGGCCTATCCGTACAACAAAGGTGGCGGCGTTAAATTGGCCCAGTCTGCCGGTGGCTATGTCCGCGGTCAGGAGCACTATCTCTGTAACGATGGCGGTGTCCTGCTTGATACCAACTACCCGTCGCCTCAGCTCGCAGCGGCCATAACAAACGAAGAGCAGCGCAAACCCTGGGAAATTTTCGTCAACGAACGGGGTGAGCGCTACACCAAGGAGGCCGACCCCAGCGTCGATAATCGTGAACATGCCCTGCGCAGGCAACCTGGGCATCGCTACTGGGCGATATTCGACGATGCCATCCTCGATCAGGCACCGCCCTTCCTGCGCGGCTGGACGTCAGAGCAAATCCGCACAGGCTTCGGCAAACACCATATGTTCTTCAAAGCAGAGTCATTAGCGGACCTCGCCAAATGGAGTGGTGTCGACGAGGCAGGACTGGCCAAAAGCGTGGCCAGCTACAATGACGCTCAGTCTTCTGGACACGATGCAGAATTTGGCCGCGAGCATATGCCTCTGCCCATCTCCAAGGCGCCCTACTACGCCATTCAGCTGCAAGGCTATTCAATCCTGGTCTTCGGTGGCGTCGCTGTAGACCCGTCATATCGCGTTATTCGTAAAGATGGATCACCAATCCCCAACCTATATGCGGCGGGTGAAGTCCTCGGCAAGGCGGCCTATACCGGCAGTGCCTACGTGGGTGGTATGTCCCTGACCCCGGCCCTGACAGCCGGCCGTCTGCTCGGGCAAAAGATTATGGATCTAAAGGCGTAAATCGGGAGCGTGCTGGAAACTCCGAAAACACTAGATCCGGACGATCCGGCGCATCTCGACTTTCTTCATCGCAAAATTCTCTATGCGGCGGACGAGCGGCCTGTGTTCTGGTGGAAGCGCGGCACCAAGTACGGCGTCGTCAGTGGTAAGATCACGCCCATGTGGGACATGTGGGTGTTCTTCGTTCAGCGTGCCGTTGAACACCGGGACGCCAGCTTTGATGTGGCTTCGCTTGAAGCAGTTTACCTGACCGATCATGACACCGGTGCTTTGCTAGAGGACTACACCAATCCCTACACCGGTGAGACGCTTTCTTTACCCGGGCGGCTGATGGGCCCTGAAACCCAAACTTTCGACAGTGATGGTGGACCTGCGGAAACCAGTGCCCTGCCCGGCGTTTCCATCGAACGCACTCACCAGCTCGGCCCGGCGATCATCACCGGTGACGACATCTGGCTGTCCGTCGACTCATCGGCCATCGTCACCCGCTCATCTGATGCCCAGCCCTTCCGCGTCAACGATCTAGAAACCTTCAATGCCAAGCTTAGCGATGTGCTCAATCCAGATCAGCCGGGTGTCCCGGCCCAGGCAACCTTGCAACTCATTTCAAGCTGGCAGAGCTGGCTGAATATGGGGGAACGCCCGGGCAGCCAGGTAACCAGGCTTGTCGCCAAAAAGGCGTTTGAATTTAGTGATATAGCGGTAGAACTTCAGAAGTTACTTAGGCAACTCCATCCTGAAATTGCCGCTAATCCGGTGGCTGCCTTAGAGCGCCCACCCGAGAGTTTCGAGCGCTAATTTACGTCCCGCGCCACACGAAAACCGAAGCCTGAGCCAGTGGTCCGCGCAATGATCCGAAGTCGGGTCGACACACGAAGTAATCCTGGGAAACCCGCCCAGGAGCCGCCTTTGGCGACCCACGCCTTGCAAGACCGCTTTTGCAATGGTGAACCGTCAGCTGGCGCATCCGCGTGCCCCTGGGCATAACAATCAGACGTCCATTCGCCCACATTACCGGCGACATCGTACAATCCAAAGGCATTAGGCGCATAGGTGCCGGCGGGTGACGTAAACGCGTAGCCGTCATCGCAGTCTGCAAATTGCCCATAAGGAATATCCGGCGCGACTTTGACAAACGACTGGTCCGCACCATTTTGGTACACGCAGGCGTCTGTCCAGTCTTCCCCCCAAAACGTTGGATAGGATGAGCCTGCCCTTGCTGCGTATTCCCACTCGGCCTCGCTAGGTAGTCGGTAAGTCTGCCCAGTCTTAGTGGTCAGCCAATCCATATACGCCGCCATCTCTGGCCGGCGGAGACAAGGCACGGGATGCGCGTCTGAGCCTCCTATGCTGTCATCTCGCCAGGAGAGTTTGGGCTGCATAGACCAACCGGCGCTGGTGAGGTGAAAACACCCCTTCTTGGTTTTAAACCCCGTCTCATCAACAAACACTGCAAATTGCGCACGTGTTACTTCCGTGCGGCCGATGGCGTAGCGCTGTGAAATTGTGATTTCAGCTGTGGGGCGCTCATTTGAAGACATCCGTTCAAGCATGCCCCAAGTGTCGCCTTCCGCCTTTTCAGCGCCCATGACGAAAGACCCGCCTGCCTCGATGACGACAAGTTCAGGACAGGTTTCACAGTCCTTGATAATGGTGGGATCAGCCTTAGCCGGGACCGTGGACAAAAGAGCAAGTGCAGCTAACCATACGTAATTGCTTTGGATCACCATTGTTGGACGCGCCCCTTCCAATCTAAAAACAAACCACTTTGCTCGGACGTCAGGTTGTCGATCACATCCATCATGCCGAGCACGCTCTCAGAGGGTTCCATGAACCCCGGAACGTTGAAGTTAGCCAATTTCTCCACCTTCACGCCGCCGGGATGCAATGACGTGACAAGCACGCCATCGTCCTTCGCGGCACGGGCTATTGTGATCATGGCCATATTGAGGGCCGCTTTGGTGGTTTTGTAATAGACCCGGCCCGACAATCGCGTTGGCGGCTCAGACAACGACCCAGACAACGATGAAATCATAATGATCCGCTTAAGCCGGCTGGCTTTGACGCTGTCATAAAAGGATTCAGATAGCTTCAACGGCCCGCGCACATTGGTTTCCATAAAAACGTCGAACAGGGGAAAGTCCAAGGTCCCGAAGATTTGCGGTGTTGGGTTGGTCAGATCGGCGACAATCGCCGCGTTGTTAATCAGGATATCTATGGGCTGCCCGCGGTATTTTTCAGCAACGCTTTCGATCATCTCTAAATCACGCACGTCGATGCGCTCGACGGTGACGCGATCTGGATAAGCGGTCTCTAGAGCAACAAGAGAGTCAGGCGTGGAAGAGCGCCGATGCGTCGCAATAACTGTATAACCGCGGGCCGCATACTGCTTGGCAAACTCAAGACCAATTCCTGCATTGGCGCCGGTGATGAGAACCGATTCGGCAGAAGCTGAGAACGTAAATAAGCTCAGGACGAGGCCACCAAAATAAGACTTGGCGTAATTCACGGATCTTCTCCAGAAACTTTAATTGCTGCAGGAAACGTCTCATGCGCGCGCTCGCATCCCAATCAAAGCCCCGGCCAAGCTCATATTGTGAGCGGGACTCAAATCTTCGCCGGAGCCATTCTATTCCAACGTATCGATATAACTCGGGCCATCGTCAAATTCCGGCGAGGTATCGAAATTATCGAACCGCGCACGCGCTTGAGTTAGATACGGCTCGTCAAGATCTTAGAGCGCCCGCGAGAGAGTTTTAAGCGCTAATTCAGGTCTCTTGTAGCCCAAAAACTGAAGCCTGAGCCTGTGGTGCACGCAATGCTCTTACCACCATTTAGCGCTCTTTAATCGAATAGTTAGGCTGTTTCCACTTGCCGCTTTTTCCACCACAGCCAAGCTCCCGTTACGAAGAGAAACGGCATGACTAACCCCGACAGCATTACCAAAAACCGCCCGGCATTGCCTATTACCTCGCCCGAATGAATGGGTATGGCCCAGTCTTCGTATAACCGAATTCCCTGGAGGTCGTCCCAGTCACGCACAGCCAGGACTTTGCCCGTGTGCCGCTCGAAGAACACCCGGTTGAGCGCCCGCACATTGGGACTGTCTCTGTCATAGAGACTAACTACACAGACCGCCCGCACACGGCGGATATAACTGAGGTCCCGAATGTTGTCGTTGGGAAAATAGGTTCTGGCTATGGCGATAATGTCATCGACTGGTACTGGCTCACCAAGTTGCTCACCGCTTACCCCGACCGTGGCGAACATGCCAAAGCCACTGGGCCCAGTTTGCGCCAATGGGATCAGTGACAAAACGCCGAAAATCATCGTCCCCGAAAATGCGACGATAAAGACGAGCACGAACGCATAAGCGCCGATTACCCGATGGAGCCCAAATAGAAACCGCCGGAGCGGTTTGCGCTTGATCCTCAGCGCTTGCTGTACCGTTTCCCTGCGCGGCCACCACAAATAGATGCCCGTCAGGCTCATGAGAGTCATGAGAAAACCACCTGCATGCACGGCGTTGATTCCCGGTGTGCCCATAGACACTTGTTCGTGCAGGCGAAACATCAACTCGAAGGGGTACTGGTACTTGCTGCCCGACCCCGTGATCTCCCCGGTGTAGGAGTTCATACTGGCGTATTTATTGGGCGCTGGCGCGTTATCCCAAATACGGATGGAATACGCTTCATTCGGCGCCTGCGGAAAATAGATACTGAGAACGTTATGGGGAATCTCAGGAAACATATCGCTAAAAGAGTCTAATACTTGAGAGATTGGTATGAAGGGAGCGTCCACAGGCTCAATTAGCATCTCGTCTGCATGGAGCCAGTGATTACCCGCATGCCGGAACGCCACAAACGACCCCGTAATGCCTTGAAACGCTAGAAACAATCCAATGAGCAAGCCGCACCACAGGTGAAGTTGAAAGATGATGTTCCGGGTCATGCGACCCGTTCACTTTCATAAAAGCGCTGGGCGCTCGCGATCACGACATCGATATCGGCCGCGCCAATATCTAAATGCGTCACTAATCGTTGCCCAGATATTGTTATCCCATCCGCCGCAAAGTGAGTGCGCAAACGTGCCGTTTTGTGATCATCGATTTCAAGAAATAGAATGTTGGTATTGACGCGTTGCTTGTCTATCAATGCTGGAATAGAACTCAATCCCTCCGCCAGCCGTATAGCATTCACATGGTCGTCCGCAAGGCGTTCGACGTTGTGGTCCAGCGCATAAAGTCCCGCTGCTGCAGGGATGCCAACCTGGCGCATGGCCCCGCCAAGCATTTTGCGCCAACGCAACGAGCTATCAATAAAACCCCGCGTGCCGCAGAGCATAGAACCCATTGGAGCTCCCAGTCCTTTAGACAGGCAGAATGCAACGGAGTCCACATACTGAGTGATCTCAGAGATTGGCACCCCTAAGGCTACCGCAGCGTTGAACACCCGGGCCCCATCTAAGTGCAGCACAAGCTTATGTTCATCACAAAAGCTGCGGACACGGGACAGATAATCTAAGCTCAACACGGCACCGTAATAAGTACTCTCAATGCATAACGCTTTGGTACGGGCAAAATGCGGGTCATCAGGTTTGATGAGGCCTGCAAGCGCATCCAAGTCTATTTCGCCGCTGAGGGTCAGGGGTACCGGCTGCGGTTGCAACCCACCAAGCACCGCTGCACCGCCACCCTCGAATTGATAAATATGCGCATTCTGGCCAGCGATATATTCGTCGCCGCGCTGACAATGACTTAACAGCGCCATCAAATTGCTTTGTGTTCCGCTCGCTGTGAAGATTGCCGCTTCCATACCCAGCATGCCCGCGGTCCGCGCCTGCAGCGCATTTACTGTGGGGTCTTCTCCATAGACATCATCCCCAACCTCGGCTGCAGCCATGACTGCGCGCATAGCTTCCGTTGGTTTGGTTACCGTATCGCTTCTCAAATCGATCATGCGGCGGCCTCCGGTTTCGAGGGGCGAGTTTAGCCCCCGAGAATCTCTACGTTTCAACAATTTCATGCGCAACGGCAAGCCGGCTCTACCGGCCAATATTTGTTCTACAGTCTTGAAACCAGCCTAGCGAACCGTGATCTTAGTGAGTCGCCCGAACGCGCTATTGGTGTTTACATCGATAGTCTACTGCCTGGCAAAAACTGGAGTTATGGCGAGCCCCCCTCCTTTTCCTATCGTGCCGATGTGCAGATAACCAGAATTTTCCAAGCCACTCTGTATTTATATTGGACGTGAGATTACGGTGGCGCATGGTCTCCCCTTGGCGGCAAAGAAACATGGGAAGGCGGCGCCAACATTATTCTGAATACCACGCTGTAAATGCTTGGTGGTCTTGGTGTATTAGCCTGGCAAAAGCAACCAGATGTGATTACGAAATATATATTAGAATTTCTCAATGGACCTTAGGCGAAATGAACAGATGACCGAATCCAAACCCAATATTGGCCGCCGCGCCGCAATAAAAACTGGCGTAACTTTGGCTACAGCGTCGTCTATATCAGGCGCTAAACCTACTCAGGCAGAAGAAAGGGCGATCACTGCCCCCGATTCAATTACGGCTGCTAAAGGGGAAGCCTTCGCGTCGGCGAGTGATTCTAATCCGCTAGAGGCCAAAATTATGGCCTTCACAACTGTGTCGCCGGATGTGGATGCCAGCATCGCATTTTATCGCGATATCATCGGAATGACGCTGCTGAGTGATGAATCTTTGCCAATCGGCTTCTCTACAGCGCCAGGCATTGGTAACGGCGGACGCCGACATGCCTTGTTAACCATGCCCGAGTCAGCCTTCGCACAAACCGTTCGCATTCTCGAAGCACCACCTGGTGCAGACGCCATCAGGCCACGCCCTGATTCGAGCCCCAATGATCCTGGCCTTTTGGTTTTGGAAGGCGGCACGCGTGATCCGGCTGAGTCCTATCACGCCCTAGCCAGCGCGGGCATGCAGATGATCTCACCACCACGCTATTACTATTTTCGCAACACCATGTGGGGCACTGATGTGGATTCAATGAGTTATGCCCCTTTCGGTCCTGGCGGAGAACAAATGTTCATTACTGCCAGCATCCGCAGTGATCAAAAGTTGGTGCGCTCGGTGGGCATCCACAATGGTTTTGGTAGTTCATCCATAACTACCCTGGACCAACGCCCGGTCAACGCCTTTTTTGAAGAGGCCTTTGGTCTCAAACGCACGTCACAAATGGAGTGTTACCAAGACAACGTATGTGAATTGGTTGGCTCACCCCCGGGCACCTATTTCCTTTGGGGTAACGTTGGCGTCGGTGTAGGTATCGAGGTGTGGGAAATCAAAGCCGAAAGCGGCACGGTTTACCCCTGTTCTCTAGATAAAACCGGTCTCGCAATGCTAACCATGCGCGTCAATGATTTAGCAAAGTGTCGTGCATTATGCGCCGATGCGGGCATTAAGCCCGTGGGCGAAGGTGCCATGCCTAATCCCACCAATGAACGTCCAGACGGCTTTACACTGCGTGGTGCCGTCGGCGAATTGTATGAAGTGGTACAAGCATAATCAAATACGTTCTTGAAAGAAGAAAGGGAGGCATCATTGACAGACCCAAAAAATATTTTCGGCCGCCGCACAGCTTTGACATCAGCTGTAGCTGCAGCCGCAGCTTCTACCGTTACCGCACCTCAACTGGCGCAAGCGCAAGGCGGGTCCATACGCGCTCCAAACATGGTCATGGGTGTGACAGGCGAAGTATTTACTCCTATTTCTGACTCCAACCCACTTGAGGCAAAGATCACGGCCTTCACTACCGTGTCGCTTGATGTGGATGCCAGCATTAAGTTCTACCGCGATGTTATCGGCATGACGGTGATGAGTGATGAAACTTTACCCGTTGGTCATACAACCGCACCCGGTATAGGCCAGAGAAAACGCCGTCATGTGCTGCTCGATATGCCGCAGTCCATTCGCAGTTCCGCTGTGCGTATTCTCGAAGCGCCGCCAGGGGCAGAAGCCATCCGCCCGCGCCCCGGCTCCGGCCCGAATGATCCCGGGCTGATGGTGATGGAAGGCGGCACCCGCGATCCGGCGGAGTCCTATCATGCCTTGGCTAGCGCGGGCACGCCGATGATCTCACCACCGCGCTACTATTACTTCCGCAATACCATGTGGGGCCGTGATGTGGATGTGATGAGTTATGCGCCCTTCGGTCCCGGCGGCGAGCAAATGTTCATCACGGCGAACATTCGTGGTGATCGCGGCCTGCCGCGTGGCCCAGACGTTCACAACGGCTTCTCCAACGCCGCCATCACCAGCCTGGATCAACGCCCCGTCAATGTATTCTTCGAAAAAGCGCTCGGACTTAAACGCACGTCACAGATGGAATGCTACCAGAAGAACTGTAACGAACTCATTGGTGCGCCCGATGACGGATACTTCCTCTGGGGTAACGTGGGCCAAGGGGTCAGCATCGAAGTTTGGGAAATGAAAAGCGCATCCGGCACCGTGTACCCCTGCTCATTGGATAAAACCGGTCTTGCCATGCTGACCATCCGCGTCAATAATCTGGGCAAATGCCTTGCCATGTGTGCCGATGCCGGCATCGAACCGGTCGGCGAAGGCGCGCTCCCGAATTTGCAAGGTGACCGGCCTGACGGATTCACTCTGCGTGGCGCCGTCGGTGAACTCTTTGAAATAGTGCAGGCTTAATTGTTCGAGAGTCTCTCGCCTTACATTGGGTTTGCCATATTTGTAGTGGTATCAATTACGACGCCGGGGCCCAACAACATCATGACGTTGCATTCTGGTGCGCGCTACGGCATTGCCCGCACGATACCATTGATCCTGGGTATCCAATTCGGCTTTGCAGTGATGATGGCGATTATCGCTTACGGTTCTACAATAATTCTGAGTCAGATTGAGAACGCGGCCAATGTTTTGCGGTTCGTATGTTTTGCATACTTGCTATTTCTGGCATGGCGGATCTCGTCTGCCCCTGCCCCTGACATGAATGACCCAAAACATGATGATGCCCGCCCGATCCGCATGATCGAGGCGGCGTTGTTTCAATGGGTTAATCCTAAAGCCTGGGCGGTCGCCGTGGCAGCCGTAGGTACTTACAGCTTTGTCTTTTCCGGCCCTATCAGCAGTGTGCTTGGTTTTTCGGGCACATTTCTTATTTTCGGTCTGCCGAGCAGTTTTATGTGGGCGAGCGGCGGCAAGCTCATTGGCCGTATCTTAAATTCACCAGCTCAGTACCGTGCCTTTAGCATCGGTGCTGCCGCGCTGATGATCACCGCCGTGGTGCCGGCGTTGCTGTCTTTTTAACCCGCCCTCTTAAGCTTTTTTTGTGCCCGTCAGGTCTTCGAAGAAGCGCTTGCCGCGGACGCGCTCGTTTACGTCGAAGCCCACCTTGGCCATGGTGCCTTCTAAATCCAATTCAGCGTACTCCATAAACCACACTTCATCGTTCCACCTATGGTTCCACCAATAACTGTACTTTTGGTGAGCCTGTACTCCGGGCCGTTCAGCCCGCGACCATAGATCGATGGGGAAGAACACGCCTCCGGGCCTCAGAATGCGGTGTGCTTCGGCAATGGTTTTCTCCGACGCTTCTTTGGTGAGTTCGTGAAAAAATAAATGCGAGAAGACGACATCAAAATGATTGTCAGGAAACTTGGTGTCTTCTGATAGGCGTTGCGCAAAGTTTACGTCAACGCCTAGGTCGACAGCCCGCATATGCGAATAACGCACCATGGGCCCACCAACATCAATGCCCCAGACTTCCGCATCTGGGAAACGCTCTTTCGTCGCTACTGTCAACTGGCCAGAACCACTACCCAATTCCAGGATACGGTTTACCTTGCCATCTTCCGGAACGTTGATCGTCGCCGCGTGAGCAATATGGCCTTCGTCTTGATTGTTTTTGCCATCGAAGAACATGTTGGTGCCATAGTGATAAATATGGCCGGCGAATTCATCACCCACATAGCCACCCGGCTGAATGTGAATTTCGTGTTTGGTGTATTCCGGCTCTATACCGGGATTAAGCTCTAATGTCCCAGGTCCCTGTTCATCCGCCGCTTCCATCTCCGCAATGTATTTCTCTGCGTTGTCATGGAAGTAATCTTGAATCGCTTTCCAGGTAAGCTGCTGGCTGCTCAGCCATAGTCGTGTGTTGGTCCCGATGACAGGATCGTTTTCAAACAGTTTAACCACCTGGGCCATAGGGTAATCGCCGTAGCGATCTAGGCCTGCGTCCTCGAGAACCTTACGGGAGCGCCTTAAGGCAATGCGACTGAAGTCGCCATTGACCTTCACACGGAAACCAGTGAGAAAATCCTGGCCGCTTTCCAGGTCCAACGTCGGCAAGCGTTCGAGGCGGCCATCGGAGCCACGGTTTTCCACGTCACCTTTAAACAGTCGCTCCGGTGCGGGTGCAGCCACAGCGGTCTTAGCTCCGAAGGCCGAAGCAAAAAAACCTGCTAAAGCAGTGGTTGCGGTCATTATAGCCCGTCGGTCCAGCAAGGTGGTGTCCTCCCCTAAAGATTCAGGCACGCATTTTCATCGTAAAATGATGCGCTCTTACGGAATTCAAAACAACGGTGATTGTAATAACGGTCACGGAACGGAAGCGGTATTATGCTCCCGGGGGCACCAGAACTCCGCGGGATACGAGGCTTTTCACAGTTTCTCGCAACACCTCGTTGTTCTCCTGGGACTCCCGAATTGGAGACTCTATAAACGCGTTTACGGGCGCGAACTCAGCGGCTTCGTAGGTTAGCCGATGAATCGGTAGCTGCAGATCACAAAGTGTGTTCTGTGCACCTAACCCAGTGCGAGCCTGGCGTAAGGCATTGATATCAATTGTTGCGATAATGAAACCTTCTCCGCCGCCTATACCATCGGTATAAGATTCTGCCAGCAAGTTTCCACGAAAATCGATGATCTCGGAAGGTTGTCGTGCCTGCATATTCGCAGGCATCCCGCTTTCCACAGGACCGAGGTTTGACAGCAACACGTAGGCCATATTCTCCATGGCCCGCACCCGACGCAGCATCGTGCTGACACTAATTCCTGTCGCACCAGACGGTGCCGGCGACGCCGTGGGATTAACAATCACCTCCGCACCTTTAAGGACTGCTCCGCGCATGAGTTCCGGATGTTTCACATCCAGGGCCACAACACAGCCCAATCGTCCGATACCTGTGTCAGCCACTGGAAATAAACTCTCTTCACCGAACACGTCCAACCACGCCGACAGAACGTCACCGGGCCGCGTTTTCAATGTTGGATCGTTGAGCTTGCGGTAGTTGAGTTCGAGGTTTCCAGTTGGACCGACAATCATACCTGAAAGAAAATAGCGTCCCGGAAATTGAGGGATGCGTTCTCCTGCGTTGATCGCCACATAGGCTTTGGCTTTTTGTGCCGCACGGGAAATGCGTTCAATCTCAGGCCCATTGGCATCGATCGATGCTTTGATCCACTCTGCAACATTAGCACCAACCGGTGCAGGCTGTAGACAAAACTCTGAGAACGAGTAAAGCTTAGCGCCGATTTTGTCTCCGCCCCGCTCTACCCAAGTGGCCACCCGCTCAACATTGGTATGCAGCGCTTCTGGAATAAATTTACCAGATTCATCGAATACGGGTGTGGCCAGGGTCTGTACGCATGATGCCCGGTAGGGCTCGATGTAATCACCCGAGGCTTCGATCGCTGGCATCACAGGAATGGGCACACCGCCATAGCGCCCAGCATCTTCGGCTTTCTTGGCCTCATCACCCTCGGCCGCATAAGCCGAGTTCGACACGGCTGCCAGGGTGCCGCCAGCCATTAGCCCAGCTCCGGTAAACAGCGCGTGACGCCGGTCGGTACCTATCTCACGGCTCTTAGATTTATTTGGAACTTTAGACACAGTCATATTGACCTCAAGGTTTGGAGTGCCACCTATAACCTATGCCAAGCTGAGGCCATCTGTCAGGAGGTAGTGATGATTCATATTATTATCGAACACTTCAAGAATGGTGCTCAGACGGTTTACGGCTGCGTTGATAAGCAAAGCCGGGTGATGCCAGATGGGCTCAAATACCTATACAGCTGAGTGACCCCGAACCAAGCACGATGTTTTCCGATTATGGAATGCCAAGATTGAGTCCTTATTCCAAATCTGGCGGAATAACGGGTCGGATTTGATGGATTTCGAAGTAGTTCCGGTGATCACTTTATCTCTCGCAGCCGAGAGTCTTAAAAAGTAATCCAATAATTGCCCTTTTCAGGAAGAAACAACCCTATCTTTTGCTCCGACCGTTGCTCTTCCGTCTTTGGCAAAACAATGAAGAACGGTATCCATCGGTATTAGTATGAACGCGCTGGATCATGCAACCCCAACAAAACCCACCGCCCCTAGTGTAGATCAGTGAAAGGCCCTCTTGGCTCAGCATTCCGGGCTACATGAAGCGCACGGATAAGGGCAACGACGGCTAGGCGGTCAACCCAACTCAAATATCTTGCCGCTGCTACCCTCGACGGCCACTCTACGTAATAGTCTCCGTAAACAGAGTGAAACCATGAAACAGAGCCTGTTCCGTCTCACTGTCCTTTCTGCGATGATGGCTATTGCAACACCGCTATATGCAAGCGAATTCTCCGTCGTAGAAGCCACCATTCCGGAAATGCAAGCGGCCATGGCGGACGGGCGCGTGAAGTCGCGCGATCTCGTCACCCAATACCTGGTCCGCATGGGCCTTTACGAGAACACCATCAATGCCAGCCTTGCCGTAAATCCCAATGCCCTAGCCTATGCAGATGCTCTTGATGCCGAGCGTGCGGCGGGCAAAGTGCGCGGCCCGCTGCACGGAATTCCCATCGCCATCAAAGATAACATCCACACCACCGATATGCCGACCACCGCCGGTACGTTAGCGTTGGACGGATACACACCGCCTTACGAAGCTACTCTAGTGAAAAGGTTGCGTGAAGCCGGTGCCGTTGTCATCGCCAAGACAGTGCTGACGGAAATGGCCAATTGGATGGTCCTCGGCATGGCTAATAACTACTCAGCTATAGGCGGCTATGCTTTTAACCCCTACGACCCCCGGCGCGACGTGCGCCCGGGCCGTAACGATGGCCGTGGCGTCTTGCCCACCGGCAGTTCCTCCTCCGGCGGTGGCACGGCTGCCAACTTCTGGGCGGCAAATATAGGCACGGAAACCGTCAATTCGGTCATAGGACCATCGTCCGCCGCTATGCTCGCCGCCATCAAGCCCACCATCGGGCGTATCAGTCGCTGGGGCATCATTCCAGTAAGTTTCGATCAGGATTCCGCTGGCCCCATGACCCGCACCGTCACTGACGCCGCCATTATGCTCGGCGCCATGGAAGGTGTTGACCCCAAAGACGACATGACGTTGCGCTGCCCCCCGCCACCAAATAACGACTACACGCCGTTTCTCAAAGCCAATGCATTGAAAGGCGCGCGCTTAGGCGTACCCCGCGCTTGGTTTATTGAACCGCAACTCCTGCCCGGCCGCGACGGGCCCAGCGGTGGTATTCCCGATGATCAAAAAGCGATGATGGAAGAAGCAATAGCTATCCTACGTACCGCCGGTGCAACCGTTGTTGATCCGGCCAATATCCCCAGCACGGTTTCTAAAGAGTGGAATGGGAATCCGCTTGCCCACGGTACCTGCTCCCTCGGCCCTAGCTTCAAAGGTGATGATGACAAATGCTCAGTGGTGCTCAAGTACAGCTTCAAACGCGACGTAAATGATTGGTTCGCGAGCTTGGACGGAACGGCAGCGGTAAAAAACCTCACCGAGCTACGCCAATGGAACATCGATAATGCCGCTCGGGGCACCCTCAAATACGACCAGCATACGCTCGACGTTTCTGACGAAATGGACCTTACCCTTGAAGAAGACCGCCTTCGGTATGAGGCAGACCGCGCCCGTGACATTCTTCTGGCCGGTGAACGCGGAACAGATGCCGCTTTGAAAGAGCACAATCTCGATGCGTTGCTCTTCGCCGGCAGCCGGGCAAGTGGTTTTCTCGCCAAGGCGGGTTACCCCTCCGTCATCGTACCTTTTGGTATGGTGGCCAACACAGCTGGTGATCCCGATGCTTTTCCCAAAGGCTTCTCCCCCAATCTTGCGCCAGTAGGTGTCACCTTTTCAGGTGCTGAATGCGGTGAACCCACATTGATTGCTCTCGCCTATGCGTTTGAGCAACTCACCAAGCGTCGTCGCGCGCCTGAAGGGTTTTAATTCACAAGATTCAGCCCAACGCCAAGCAAAAACGCTACGTATGGCTGATTGCAACCCGTTGCAGCGATTCATCAAGAACGTCGCAAAGAATCACTAAGCGCACGTAAACATTGCAGACTATTTAGATTGAGTAGTCTCATTGCTCAGATATGAGCAACTGTTATAAGAGAGCCCCGTGATGAGTGGCTGGGTCTTCATTGGCCTGGGTGAAACCCCCGTACACGTAGTCTATAGTCAACGCCATGTTGCCGGAGAAACTTCCCAGTAAATCACTCGCTTGGGCGAGAATGCTCCACTAGCGATCCCATAGCTGAGGCTCGTGAATAGAAGGCCAAATCCAATCGTTTTTCTCATCGTAATGCGCCCTCCCGTCTTTGCGTGTCGTTGAGGTAGTACGCCCTGGTCTGCTTTTACTTATGCAGAAAGCATGCAAGATCTGATGCGATACGGGATAAATAGCAGTGAATTAAGTACGCAATAAAAACAAAGAAGTAGGGAAATACAAAGCTGAGAGTACAGATGCTTTGCAAGTGCATTGCACAAGCAATGGTGCTTATTAGCTAGGCCTGGAATTCTATTGCTTAATGACCAAATACAATTTCTGAAACGCCTAAAGCAGCTTGTGACTTAGAAACCCATTTTACTCCGCCGCCGCTTTAACAGCCCCCGATTTAGACGGCTCAACCATTGGCACTGGGTCAATAACCCAGCCCTTGCTCTCACGGCGGCTTGGGCTTGGAATAGCATAGGCTACACGTTGACGGCCCAGAGATAGCTTATCCATGTCAATCTTCCAGCCATTGGCTTCGTAGCCCTTGAGGATTTCGCGGTAACGGGCAATGAGTTTATCCGCCGGGACAAAGAGCTCTTTCGTGTTGCTCGGAGGTGTA
>JAQWRV010000032.1 GCA_029243545.1 Rhodospirillaceae bacterium | reverse complement strand
CCTCGATTCTTCGCTTAAGTTCATCTGGGACAGCGAGCCCGTTTTCTTCTCCAAAGAGCCTGAGTTGTTCCCCGAACCGGGGGGCGAGTTCCTAATGTAAAGCACTAGCCCGTCGCTCGAACGCAGGTCCGAGCTTCGATGCTCTGGTCCATTTCGGTGGCATCGTACCCTCCTTTCCAATCATTAACTACTCGACAAGCCTTAAGTGAGGTTGGCTTTGCGAGGGTTCGAGAGCTTGTTGATGCTGGGGTTCTTCCAGCGGTGATGGTCGGGTTAGTGGGGGGAGGTCTGGCTGCATCGCTCTCCTCTCCGCAAGGCGACGGTCAAACCTCCGCACCTTTGCTGCCCAAAGGTCGGGGTGATCTTTACTATTAATAGGCATGGCTTTTCTCCCTTTTAGCTGTATGCCGCAATTAGGAATAAATCGCAGTGGCTCTATGCCACGGGTTAAGTATAGCAACGTATTATCTGTGAGTGCACATTAAATGCTTTTAACAGTCTTTGTATTCTTTCTTCACACACTCACGGGCTAGATCGGAGCGTGGTTTTCAAGACGCAATTAGTGGCGCTAACCGCAGAATAGCTTCACGGAGCTTTTGTTTCAGTCTCTCAACATTATCCGTCTTTACGTCGTAGTATTCGCAACTATAACCCGGGACCTCGTCTATCAGATCAGTGAGCTCAATATAACAGTAACTGTCGCAATATTGGAGAAGCCTAAAGTCCGACCAATTGCGCAGCTCCTCTGTATCAAAACTTAATGCAGAAAGTCCGCACCAATCCCAAAGGTCGATCGATTTGCCGTCAACAGTTCTAAGCAGGTCATCCTGCCCGTCTAGCGTAAACACTAAACCGTCTTGGATGCGATCTGCGAGATCCTTCTCGTCTTTGATGCGATCTGCGAGATCCTGCTCAGCCTCACTTTGCTCATTATACGACTTATCAGCCTTAGCTTCGTCCTTTAAGTCACTTGAATTGTATGGTGTATCGACAGATTCATTTATCTGAAACCAGACAAAGCCTAGGTCCTCAAGCTTTTTGATCCGGTCATCCGAAAGATTTCCGGCCGTATATTGTTTGCGTTGATTGCCGCACCAGATGCCGAGTGTGTGACCACTATCGGTTTTATAACTATCTGGAACTGAGCAGTCGCCTTCGCGTTCCTTGTAAGTCCGGAGGTGCTCGTAGCTCTCAGTCCAGGCGGCTTTAATAGGCCTCGGCCCTCCACCAAAAAATATGGTGTAAGAACCAAGTCTCTTTTCCGATTCTTCTTGAGAAAGAACTTTTATTTCACTGCCGTGTGAACGGGTGACATCGTTTTTTGAATTTGTCATTGTGATTTGTCCTCTTTAGTACTTTAGGCTCGATGCCAAGGTGTACAAGTTGGTTAATAAATACCTGAAGTTATCTTACGCCTTAATTTTTATTAGATCAACCGTAGTTCCTTACGGGCTAATTAATTTTACCACTGGGACTAAGCGGTTTAGCTTTTCCCCAATCGAAACCAAGCGGATTTCATGCTGCAAAAAGATGGAGTGGTGAGAGTGAATCCGGAGTTGGTGAAGAACATCGCAGCTAGCTAAGCTTGATCGGCAAGGAAGCAAACAAAGTTGGGGACAGCGGTTAAATTGACCCTACAGTGTCGTTAGCCCTTACTTATATATTTGACGAAAGTTGACGAAAACATACATCAATAGCGTGTTTATTATATGTAATTTGGCTAGGGTATTTATTCCAGCAATCGAGGGGTAAACATGGCTAGTCTTGCAAAGTTAACGTCGCGAGAGGCAGTCGAAAGAGCCATAAATGAAGCGGAAACTCTCGGCCGGGATGCGTTCCTATCGAAGTATGGCTTCGGCCGGACCCGTGAGTTTTTCCTTCAGTTTGAAGGAAACCTCTATGATTCGAAAGCGATAGTAGGCGCGGCTTACGGCTACCAATTCCCGACTGAAGGGCCGCTCAAACACTCTGACTTTTCCGGCGGCGAAAAGACCGTTCAACGTAAACTTGAGGAACTCGGTTTCGAATTCACGATTGGGTCATTAGCAGTTGATAAGAAAAGAACCGGCCCGCTTGCCCCGGATGGAAACGGTATGGAAAAGTTTTCATGGAAAACCTTAGATGATGGGAGGTTGGTAAAAGAGTTAGATTTTAGTTCTTTTAACCACAGAGGGTCAGGAGTTCCCCAGGATTTTTATTCTTTTTTTGAAATAGGAGATGAAAATATCCCTATTACACTCCTTAAAGGAAAAACAAAATATAAAGCAGATCTTAATTGGACTAGACCTGAATCACCGGTTGTAAGAATCATTTGGAAAGAAAAATTTTCTAGTGCCCTTACAAAAGAATTTCCTGAATGGAAAAACATCAAACCGCGCAATAGATCCTTAAACATGAAATTGGTTTTTAAAAAAACTTCAGAAACCAATGTATTTGACGTTGATTTTTTAGATGAAAACTCAACAGAAAATGAAAAAATTAACTTTGAAGGAACTGTTGCAACAAAACTTAAGACACCCCCAAAAAAGAAGCCCAAGGGTTCAAAAAAACCTATTAAAAAAACCCAAAGTTCAGAACAAATTGTTAGAGACCCAGAGGTTCATGCGTGGATTTTAAATAACTCGAAATGGGTTTGTGAATGCTGCAATAAGACAGCACCATTTTCAAAGACTGATGGATATAAGTATTTAGAAGTCCATCATGTTAAAAGATTGGCAGACGGGGGTTCGGACACAATAACAAATGCAATTGCTGTATGCCCAAATTGCCACAGAGAACTACACTACGGAGAGAACAGGGATAATTTAGTTAATTCTCTATATAAAAAGACAAAAAGACTTATCAGGGAATAACCGAAAGACTCATCTCCGAAAGCTATAGCGGCCTCTGCCCCTAGTATACAAGAACTCCTTCTGGGGGTACCATTCAAGGTAAGGGTGTTCTCTAAAATTGAGTACAGATCAGGACCGTGCCTTTAGATGTGTTGGCGGTGATTGATTTTGATGACGTCACCGGACTTTTTATATGCCCATCAATATGAAATGGCTGTCTTTGCTTGCCCTAGGGGCGATTGCCGTCACAGCGTTGTACCTGTGGCAGGATGATGCCGTGACGCCAGCGCAGGCAGACATCAAGACCACAAAAATCAGCCGTGAGACCTTAACCAGAGAAGTCATTGCTACCGGGGTGATCCGCCCGATTGTTGGCGCAGAAATAAATATCGGCTCCCGTGTGTCTGGGATTGTCGAGGACTTGCCTGTGAAGGTGGGTGATACGGTCGAGGCCGGCCAGCTTCTAGCGCAAATTGATTCGACACCGTTTGAGGCATTAGTCGCGCAAGCAGAAGCAGATGTGCAGGTATCGCGTGCGGAAATTGCGCTGGCCGAAAGCACCGTAAAACGCAAACAGAATTTGGCGGCAGATGGTTACAGTTCCGAAGCGGATTTGGATGAAGCGATCCGCGATCTTAATGTGGGGCGGGCACGCCTCGCCTTGAACCAGGCGAAACTGCGTTCTGCCAATATTAATCTCGGTTACAGCAGAATAACGGCGCCCATTAAAGGTGTGATTGCCGACGTGACAACCCGCGAGGGGGAAACCGTAGCGGCAAATTTCGTAGCGCCCACGTTCGTATCTATCGTCGACCTGGACCGGCTTGAAGTGCAGGCCTATGTCGATGAGACCGATATCGGCCGGGTGTTCGTTGGACAGAAAGCGCGGTTTAAAGTCGACACCTATTCGGATACGGATTTTGAAGCGACGGTCACGGCGATCAACCCAAAAGCCGAATTGCAGAATAGTGTCGTTAACTATATCGTTGTGCTGGATTTTGAAGGCCAGGCAGGCCGTGTGCTGCGTCCAGAAATGACAGCCCATGTGCGTTTGCGTATGGAAGAACGGCATAATGTGCTGACCGTGCCCCGCAGTGCGCTGCGCCGCCAGAGCGGCCTTCCCACCGTGGTGGTCGAGCGTGATGGCGATTGGACGGAGCAGCCGGTCCGGGTTGGGTGGCGCACGGATCAACGGGTTGAGATTGTCGACGGCGTGCGCGAAGGCGAAGTGATCCAACTAAACCCCAGTTAAGGGGTAAAGTAGCTGTATGTTAATTGGCGGAGGGGTGGCCTGTGATTGAGATGAAGGGGATTTGCAAATCCTACCCGCGACCCGATGAAGGGCCGCTTCAGGTGCTTAAGAACATCGAAATTAATATCAGTGATGGCGAGTATGTGGCCATTGTCGGGCCGTCGGGCTCAGGCAAGTCGACGTTGATGAATATACTCGGTCTTTTGGATCACACGGAAAGCGGTGACTACACTCTCGGAGGAGAGTCCGTTTCGGGATTATCTTCAGCCAAACTGGCTAAACTGCGGAACCAGAAAATTGGTTTCGTGTTTCAGCAGTTTCATCTGCTGCCGCGCACCAGCGCCATTGAGAACGTGGAAATCCCCCTTGTTTATTCCGATGCAGATAATCCTGGGCAGCGTGCCATTGCTGCACTGGAACAGGTCGGTCTTGGTGATCGCATGAAGCACTTTCCTGAAGAGCTCTCGGGCGGTCAGCAGCAGCGTGTGGCCATTGCCCGTGCGTTGGTGACCGATCCTGAACTGATCCTGGCCGACGAGCCGACAGGTAATCTGGACAAAGCCTCCGGTGAAGACCTGATGGATCTGTTCCAAAAATTAAATGACGACGGCCGCACCATTGTGATGATCACCCACGACGAAAACCTGGCTAAGCGGGCCCAACGCATTGTGCGGATCGATGATGGCCGTCTAAGTGAATTGTCTGATGTTGACCCGAGTGAGTCTCAAATGGGAGACGTGGTATGAATAAGAAACTTCTCTTTGCCGGCAGTGCACGGATGATGATGCGCTACAAGATGCGCACATTCTTTATGGCCATCGGCATAATTATTGGAGTCACATCCTTGGTGTTTATGCGTGCCATGGGTGTTGGCGCCGAACAGGCCATGATGGATACGGTCAACAAAACCTTCTCAATATCGACCATCAATCTGGTGGCTGGCGGTGGACATATGGGGCCGCGCTCAGATGGGCCAGTAACGTCATTGAAAGTTGCTGACTTTGTTGCGCTTGAGAACCAGGTGGACGGTGTGGTGCTGCAAGGTGCTATGCAATGGTTCCCGGGACAAGATATCCGCTACCAAGGCAATACCCGCCAAATGGCGGTTTACGGTTATACCGCCAACACCGAAGCTGTGTGGCAACGTGGTGTGATGGAAGGGGAATACTTCACCGATGATGAAGTGCAGTCAGCATCCCGTGTCGCTGTCATTGGCCGGCGTGCGGCAGACGCTTTGTTTGGCGAAGAAGCCCCGATCGGCAAGCAGATCCAGGTTGGGTCTGTGCCTTTGACGATCAAAGGGATTCTCGAGCTCCAAGGCATCGATACGCATGGGGCGGACAAAGATGACGAAATTCATGTTCCGGTGACCACCTTGATGCGGCGTCTGATGAATGTGGATCACGTTTTTGCTGGCCGCATTGTCCTCGACGACCCCAGCAGGGTCGAAGCGGCAGCGGAACAAATCAACACTATCATGCGCGAACGGCACTCTCTGGCTGACAGTGAACCCCCCGACTTTGTCGTTCTAACGCCAGCACTGGTGCAGGACATTGTCAGCAACGCCAATCGGGTGCTGTTGCAATACTTGCCGGCGGCAGCGGGTGTGGCATTGCTTGTTGCAGCTATCGTTATTGCCAACATCATGCTTATCGCCGTCAAAGAACGGGTGCCGGAAATCGGTGTGCGTAAAGCTGTTGGTGCTGAGGACGGACAGATCAACTTCCAATTCCTCACCGAAACGGTTGTTGTGTCGCTGACCTCGGGTTTGTTCGGGGCGGGTATAGGTATAGTTGCGGCGGTTGGTTACGGCAGCGTCAGTGGTGTGCCTATGGTGGTAACCATCGGCTCGTTGAGTCTCGGCCTTGCGGCGGCTGTTATTGTTGGTGTCGTCGCTGGATTCCTGCCGGCCAAACAGGCCTCCGGCCTCAACCCCGTCAACGCGTTGCGGTAAAGCAAACAAGGCGCACGCAATCCGATGAAGTGGACGCGAAACCTCCGCTTCTCATTGCGTGCCATCAACCGGTCCCGGATGCGCGCACTGCTGTCCATCAGCGGTGTCGCCATCGGGATTGCGGCTGTGGTGATACTTATTGGTGTCGGTGCGGGTGCCGAGCGCGAATTTCAAAAGAACCTGGAACGGTTGGGCGAGAACCTGCTGGCCGTTAATGCGGCGCGGACGGAAACCGATGCCTTGCGCGGGTCCAGCCAGATGTATCAGACCCTAACCCTGAACGACTGGGAATGGATCAATGCGCTTGCCAGTGTTGAACGGGCGGCGCCTGTAGCAGACGGTGGCCGCACACTGCGGGTCGGGCGATTGGCGCAGTCATTCACCATTCTCGGCACCACGCCTGAATTCGCCGAAGTCAAGAAGTTCACCGTCATCGCCGGTCGTTTTATCGATGATGAGGATATCGCCCAACGCCGCCGCGTCGCCGTCATCGGTGCTAACGTGGTGGAAGACCTCTACAAAGGGGAATGGCCTTTAGGTGAGAGCGTGCGCATCGGCAACGTACCATTTACCATCGTCGGCATTCTCAAGAAGAAAGGTTTAAATCCTGACGGTACCACCGACGACGGCCAGATCGTCGTACCGGTATCGACAGCGCTAAGGCGGGTGTTGAACAAGGATCACTTATCGCGGATATTCGTCCAGGCGGTTTCCAAGCTGGCAATTGAAGTGGCCACCACTGATATAACTGCAATGTTGCGCGACGAGCATGGCTATGACCGGCCTAACTACCGCGATGATTTTGAAATTCAAAATCAAGACATGCTGCTGGCTACACAAGACGAGATGAGTGGCTCCTTCGGTCAACTGACGCTGGGGCTGGCCGCATTGGCGCTTGGGCTCGGCGGCGTTGGTTTACTGGCGGTATCGCTGCTGTCCGTGCGCGAGCGTTTCGGCGAGATTGGTCTGCGTATCGCGGTCGGTGCGATGCAACGAGACATCCTTATTCAGTTTCTCACAGAAGCTGTGCTCTTGGCGGTGATGGGCGGGATTGCCGGCATTCTGTTCGGCGGCGGCTGCGTCATCATTGGCAGCCAGCTTACAGGCTGGTCGATGCTGCTGACCTGGGAAGCGGTGGCATACCCGTTTGGCATTTCCCTCGGTATTGCTGTTATCTTCGGAGCGTTCCCGGCGCTACGCGCAGCGCGGCTCGATCCCATCGTGGCGCTAAGGAGTAAGTAAGCTCTAGAGGCGGGAAGGAGAATTCCCAGTTTCAAAAGTCATCCACAAATGAATGTTCTCCTATAAGCCAATGACCGAGAAATCCGTTTGAGGATGATAACGGGCTAGATTTTTTATTCGATCTTTTTGCCGTGTTGATAATTCACTGCCTCTGCCACTTTTGCCGTAATTAAGTTTGAGTTTCTCTGGAGAAGCAGAATTAGCTGCTAACACTACATCTGGTAGAAAATTTAGATATGAAGGACTTCATAATTATTTGGACTAACTCATCATTAGGATGCCTTGCGTGGCCATCAGATTGCCCAAAAACTGGGCCGGTATGCCCGCCAAGCCATCGCACCATTTCAAATGATGGCCAGTAAATGACTTGGTCCCTTAATTGACTGCAAACGACGTGGGCGGTAATCCGCATGCCTACACCTTTTGAAGAGAAGCGCTTAGCGGTCTTCCATTTCATATCGAGGGACCGCCAAGAATAGAAATAGCCTTGAGCAACCATCTCTTCTAATCCGAGCAATTCCGAGACTGTTTTGGGTGGGCTTTTCCTTTTGCCAACCGTTTTGCCGTCAATCGGCGCCCTTGAGCCTAGCAATCAGCGGCGCAGTATCGGTGGTGGAATTATCCATGTCGCGCAACACTCGCCACACGCCGTCCGGGTCTTTGCGCAGCAGAATCATATAGCGCCCGCCAACGAAGCCGGACTCACCGCCGTCTTTAGGCGTTACCTTGGCAGCGAAAATGCCAATCAAGTAAGCCCAGGTGCCGTTAACCTCGATCTCTTCCAGGTTATTGACCACGTCTAAATCGACCACGCCGATACTCTCTTTGAAATAGGGGCGAATTTCATCGGGACCGCGGAATTTGCGCAAGCCTTCGGGCATCATGTGCGTGTGGCTGTCGTAATAGGGCATCAACGTTTCCACATCGCCCGACGCATAGGTCTGCATCCAGGTTTCGGCCAGGTCGGACAAAGCGGCATAGTCCTTTTCGGTGCCGCCGCGCAGCTCAACGGCTGAAGCTGTGCCGGCCATCACAATAAGTCCTGCCGCACAGCAAAAAATGAACCGACCCAAGATATTGCTCCCCATGGGGTGCCTCCTTTGACACGCATTTGATTATCTCCTTTATACTCCACTGAGGCTTCATGGTACTCCAATAGTCAGCAACCGCGTTGGTAAAAAGGGTATTTAAGTTACCACCTTTCAAAACCAAGATATTCCACACCTTGGACTATCGGCTTACCGACAAGGCAAGCATTAACCTGGTCGCAGGCAACGTGTTTAACCGCCGCACAACCACCGATCGGTTGGGTTTTCTCTTCGGTGCTATTGACGGGCGCGTAGGTCGAATTGAACGTGAAACCCAGACGTGGGGCCGCTATTGGGTGGTGGCGATCAAGGGTGCCTTTTAAAACTGAAGAACCTAAATTCAGATGTCTGCTTTTAGAGGAAGAGCGGACATGATTTAGCCAAGCCGTAAAGTCTGCTTCTAGCCATAAGCGGACACAAAATCATTTGTTAGGCTCCACTTCAATTTGTCTGGACGTACCCGCCTGTTCTAGCCCACAGAAGTAATCGCTATCCAATCAAATTCTTTGATTGCTTTGACTGCCTGTTTGGAATTGTGTCTAACAAGGGCACAAGTTCTGAGAAACTGAACAACGATATAGTGAAAGCGGAGAAACAAAATGATTAAGAGAGCCAAGACAAATACAAAAATGGGTAAGGCTTCATTCGCCGCTAGGCTACTTGCCTCTGCTGCGGTGCTTACTGTGCTATTGGCAACTATGCCCGGCAATATTGCGATCGCACAGAATTTGGCACTTGAAGAAATTGTTGTTACGGCAGAACGCAGAATTGGCAATCTTCAGACGACACCGGTCGCGGTCACAGCATTTACTGCAGATAGACTTGAAAATCTGCAGGTAGAGGAAACCCTTGACCTCGCCAACAACGTGCCAAACTTGGTGCTGTACACCGGTGTTTCTAATCCGGGCATGGTTAATCTGTATATGCGCGGCGCAGGCGAGCAAATCGGCGGTCTCGTGACGTCCGAATCAGCCGTCGGCTTGTATGTTGATAACGTTTACAACGCGCGCCTTTCTGCTGCGAACTTTGACCTTGTAGATATTGAACGGATCGAAGTGCTGCGTGGTCCGCAGGGCACCCTTTATGGCCGGAATTCAATGACCGGCGCGTTGAAGATCGTAACGCGTGAAGCAAATGGCGAAACCTGGGCTAAAGGATCGGTCGGATACGGCCGGTTTGACGAAATAACAGTCTCGGCAGGCGGCGGCTTTGCCTTGGTTGAAGATGTGGTGGGAATGACGATTTCTGCGCAGTACCGGGACCAAGGTGATGGCTGGCTAGAGAATCGTGCAACGGGTAAAGACCGTGGTGTTCGGGAAGTCTTCTCCTTGCGCGGAAAGATGTCCCATTTCGGCTCTGATACGTTTAAAGCGACGCTGTCTGGCTACTACTCAGATGATGATAATGATGGCTTGACGCCCGTGGCTGTCAACTCGGTGTCGTTAGAAAATCAGACTGGCGGCGTTCGCACGGTCCAATCACCGAACCCATCAGATGGATTCACCGAACAATACGGCGGTTCTCTAGACATGGAATGGCAAATTGGTGATGTTTCTTTGCAATCGGTCACCGCTTATATTGATGTAAAGGATGGGTTTCGATTTGACCTGTCCGGTGGCGTGGAAGTAGCGCCGTCTACATTCCTAACGTTTATTGACCGGACCAGCGTCGCGTCTTCATCGCAATGGTCACAAGAGCTGAAGTTGAGTGGCAAGTCTTTTGATGATCGGCTCGACTGGATCGTTGGTGGTTTTTACTTTGATGAGCAGGCTGACCAGCAGATTGATGACGTCATTTTCTTTAACGCCTTGGTGCCAACGATCATTGACCAAGAATCAGAGTCATACGCTGCCTTCGCTCAGGGCACCTACCAACTCACGGATAGATTAAGTGGTACAGCGGGTGTCCGGTGGACCAAAGATGAGAAATCATTGACAGGACAAATTGATACCTTCTTCGGTTCAGGTATTCCTGCGCTCGTTGACCGTGAAGACAGCTGGTCCGTTTTCACGCCGCGCTTGGGGTTAGATTACCAAGTTTCAGATGATATTTTCGTGTATGGCTCGGTTTCTCGAGGATACCGTGCTGGTGGATACAATGGTCTAACCGTCGCAAATCCAACGTCTTTTAATACTCCGTTTGATCCAGAGACCGTTTGGGCATTCGAACTCGGTAGTAAAGCTGATTTAGCAGACAACCGCCTTCGACTAAACACAGCAGTCTTCCTGAATAAGTTCAACGATATCCAACAGTCATCAACATTGGGGGCCGGCGCGACTGCCATCCAAAACGTAGGTAAAGTTGATGTCTATGGTGTTGAAACTGAAGTTACTGCGATTGTTACGGAGGCGCTGGAAATCTTTGCGCACATGACGGTGCAGGATGATAGCTACAAGGAGCTTGATCCGCGTTCTGCAGCGGCGACTCAGGGGTTGGGCCGGTTGTCACACCTATCCAAACTGCAAACACAACTCGGATTTACCTATGAGCATGTTCTCAGCGATTCTGGCTCTATCGTTCTGGGAAGTGATTACAGCCATCGCAGCAATTACTTCTCTGATGCTACAAATCAGCCGATAAACCGGTCGGGAAAGATAGATCTAGTAAACGGCTTTGTCTCGTATCGGGCGGACGGCGGAAAGTGGAAAGCAACGCTTTCCGGCAAAAACATTACGGGCAACGACTACTCGAAGATCGGTTTGGTGCTGGCTGCACCGAACGGCATCCGATTTGTTAATGAGCCTACGACGTGGAAGTTCCAGATTGACGTAAGTCTTTAATTCTTCTGAAAAGGAGCTCGGCTGGGCCGCCTTTTTGAGGTGGCCCGGCCTGCTTACTGCAAACATTCTGCGGACACCGCTTGTAGCGCCCTGCCTGCTTCAGCAGTGGCGGTACCAGTAACTTATATGAATGATGGCGTTCAATATGTCGTTGTCGTCCTTGGCGGGAATGGGATGGCGGGCACTACGCAGTCTGATACCGTTGTTTCTCACAAATTGTCTGGGAAAAAGTCTGAATAGACGGGGCCTTGATAAAAAACCGGACCTTACACTCTCTGGAGAGCAGCATGGCTGATTTTCAATACCAACCTTCAAGGTTGGCACTCATTAATGTCGATATGCAGTCGGTATTCGTTCACGGATCTCCGATCTCAGCGCCGGATGGTCTAGGGGTGCTTGAAAAAGTGAACCTCATTTCGGCGCAATGCCGGTCAAGTGGTGCCACGGTCATCCATACAAGGCACGTTATCCGGCCTGACGGATCGAACATCGGGGTGATGGGAGCATTAATGCCAAATGTGTGTGATGGCTTTATGAATAGAGATCAAGAAAGGACCGAGCTTTACTCTGACCTTGACGTCCAGACCAATGATATTGTTGTGGAGAAGCCACGTTTTGGCGCTTTCACTCATACCGATCTTGACTTGGTGCTAAGGACTAAAGGTATAGATACTGTAGCAGTAACAGGTATTGCGACTAATATTTGTTGCGAGACAACCGCTAGGGAAGCATACGCACTTAATTACAAAGTTCTGTTCATTGAAGATGCTACTTGCACCTTTGATATGGAAGGTTCGACTGCAGCAGAGCTTCAAAAAACTACATGTTCGTCACTGGCATTTGGGTTTGCAGAAGTCGTGAGTAGCGAGTACTTCTGCCAAGAACTAGACCAGGCGGTGTGATCAGATCCTGTCACGTCAACTCGCCCAACAGTAACAAAAGAAAAGCCCCGCCTAAGCGGGGCTTCCCGCCCATTATACAGAATCTGAATTGCTCTACATTGAGTATTTCACAGAGAACATGTACTCGGTCGGCCGCAGAGCCAAGAAACCACCTAGACCCCGGCTACCAGTTGAGATTGTTCTCTCATCAGTCAAGTTCTTAATTGCAAATCTCAATTCCCAAGCGGTATCGATCCCAAGCGCGACAAAGCCATTAACCCGGTCGTAGCCATCAAGAACAAAATCATTGGTCGACGCCGTGATGAAGTCATCCGTGCTGTACCAGTCGGCGCCGAAGCTAAACCGCGCATCGTTATTTCCGAGGCTGAAGTCGACGCCGTAGTCGAAACCGACCGTAAAGGTGTAGTCAGGCACCTGGGGTGGCTTAGCTGCTGTACCATAGTTTACTAAGGCTAGGGCAGCCGCGCTGGTTGGATTTAGATTAGAAAACTTGCCACTTAAGAAGGCCATATTAGCAAACAGATTCAAACCTTCCGCCGGAATGGCGACAATTTCAGTCTCCAGCCCTTTTATCGTGGCCTCACCAGCATTCTGAACTGGGAATGAAATAGTCCCCGAAACTGGGTCAGTTACCGAGGAGTTAAGCGTTAGGTCCGATATTTCATTATAAAAGTAGGACGCGTTAACGCGCAGACGATTATCGGCTAGGTCAGTCTTGAAGCCAGCTTCGTAGGTCCAGTTAGTTTCTGGACCGTAAGGGGTCTGAGCATCGTTAAGGTTAAAGATAGCTATTGCACTATACCCACCTGACTTAAAGCCGCGTGATGCAGAGGCATAGAGCAGCATGCTGTCGATGACACCGCCAGAAGTTGGAACCGTGTAGTCGACGCCGAACTTCGGTGTCCATGCGGTATACTTGTTGCTCAAACTCACCGGAGGCCCGTTTCCAAGGAACGCTGGCACTATGGAAGTGGGCAAGACGTTGATAGACATATCAAAGTCTTTTTGATCTTCGGTATAACGAACACCAGCCGTGACCTTGAATGCGTCCGTAAGAGCATAGTCAAGCTGACCAAACGCGGAGATCGATTCCGTTGTAATATCGATGTCACTGGTCGACGATGGTGTCAGGAACTGCCACCCAAACTGTTGGTCCGCACTTTCATCCATATAAAAGACGCCAGCGATGTAATTCAGACGATCTTCTATCGCGGTACCTTGAATCTGAATTTCTTGGGTAAACTGGCTTGCATTGGCATTCGTACCCGCCATTACGGCGCCGTTGCCTCTGAAGTCCGTATTAAAGAAGTCGTCGGTATCGACGAGCGCAGTAATGGATTTCAACGTCGCATTGCCAAACTCATAAGACATGGTCAACGAAGCAATCAATTGCTTGGTCTCGCCACGGGTTTCGTCCTCAGCCGGTGCTGGGCTACGCGGACGCAAAGGCCGATTGATCGTGTAGATGCTGCCATTCACCGGCACCAGATCAGAGGAACGGAACTGTTTGTTTGACGGAACGTTCGGCGTGGTCATATTGACAAGCTGAAGCGCGTCGTTGTCGCTATCCGTATAAGATAAAGAAGCAATTGCACTGAAGGTCTCAGAACCCGTGTAATTCAATTTCACACGGCCTGCAAAATTCTTCTCATCACCGATGCGCTGACCGGTTGCAATGTTGTTCCAGACGCCGTTTCTGCCGTTTTTCTGTAAGGCTATAGAAGCTCCGAGACCATCACTGACACCGCCGCCAGCACTGACACTTGCGCGGTAAGCTTGATAACGGCCATAACCGACCTCACCATTAAGCCAGGTATTATCTTCGCTGGGGGTGCGCGTAATAAACTTGATCGCACCAGCCAATGTGTTCCGGCCATAAAGTGTACCCTGTGGACCACGCAACACTTCAACGCGTTCAAAGTCTGCAAGCTGAACGTTGTTGCCATTCATTCGGCCGAGGTAGACATCATCTACGTAAATGCCAAAAGGAGATTCAGCGACCACCAAAGAGGCATCCTGCTGCGTCGAACCACGCATGGAAGGCGACAGGTTGGTCGGCTGGGTAATGTTATTGCGCATTTTCATGCTAGGTACGTAACGCTCAAGGTCCGCGGCCTGGCTAATTTGCCGATTTTCTAAGGTCTGACGGCTAAAGGCGCTTACCGGAATGGGAACGGACTGGAGCGAGTTTTCGCGGCGCTGAGCCGTTACGACAATCTCCTCGAGAGAAATAGACAATTCTGCGCGCTGAGCCAGAGCTTCGTCGCTGGCTCCGAGGCTGACCAGCAAACCTGTGAAAATTATCGAGGTTGTGAAAAGAGTACGCTTGAGCATGTCATCATCTCCCTAAATGTCTTACGAAAATTTCCTGTCAAGAACCCTATGCCCATTGCTACTAGGCACAAGGTAACAGTATGCGCGACACTAATAAATTCGCCTCTCCGTTCATGCACTGAGCTAACGCACTCCAGAACCAGAAATATTTTGAACATTAGCCCAAATCCGTCCGGACAATTTCACTCGCGGTGTTTAGAAATAGGCAGGCGCGGGCCCGGCTCAATATAAAAAGAAAAACCCCGCTCCGGTTTTCCAAGCGGGGTTTTCGTCGAAATTTATGGAGATACGTTAGACCGGCTTGATTCCGATAACCGGCGGTATGCCCTTTGCATTTCTCAACGTTAGATCGACGTCAAATCCTGTGGTTCTGAGAAGTTCAGGAAAATTCGTATGTGTGAATTCATGCCACCATGGCTCAATGTTGTGGCGATGAATATTCCAGGACTCTGCCTTTTCCCGAATCGTCCGGGGAACGGAGCCTGCGGAACTCCCCTCTGTTATAATATCAACGTGATTGAACACACCGCCCGGCCTGAGGATACGGTATGTTTCAGATACGATTTCTTTTGCCGCCTCAGCGGTTACCTCATGGAACATGATGTAGTCGGATACGATATCGAAGTAGCCGTCGGGGAATTTAGTATCTTCGGCCAGACGTTGGGCAAAATGGACATCAATGTCCTTCTTGACAGCGCGATGGTGGGCATAGCGCACCAGCGGACCGCCAACATCGATACCCCAGACTTCCGCGTTGGGGAACCGTTCTTTAAAGGCGGTGGTCGATAGACCGGAAGCGCATCCCATATCAAGGATACGGAGCACTTTACCGTCCGCCGGCTTTGGGCAGCCCTGTGCGATGGATAAATGCACTTGGTCATACTCGTTCCGGCCCTGGTAGAAGGCCTGGGTCAAGGCCCAGTGGTAAACCCATCCGGCAAATGGATCGCCGACATACCCACCCGGTTGAGCATGAATTTCATGGATGGTGTAGTCGGGGAGCTCCATGTCCGGATTGAGTTCCAGGCTGCCCGGTCCCGCGTTATCGGTCTCTTCCATCAACGTGAGGTATTTGTCAGCATCGCCATGGAATGCGCGCATGGAACGATCCCACATCAGGGCTTGCGCGCTCCGCTCAAGCCGGGTTTTAGCTGCATAGGACGGGTCTTCTAGCAGGACGTTAAAGCTCTCTTCATAACCCAGGTCGCTCTCACCTATGGGAAGGCCCCTGGACCGAAGAAAGTTATTTGTACTGCGACGGCCGTCACGGCCCGCCAAGTCTGTAGCGTTCCATTTCTTGAAACCTTCGGCAAAGCTCATCAGGCTTTCCTGATCGAGTGTGGCAAAGCGCGCGGCGTGGAATTCTTTTTGCGCTTCGGTTTGATCAAAGGGGTCGCTTTTGACATCGACGGTGGATTTGGCGGCCTTAGCCTGCTGTGTGCCAACTGTGGCGGCGGCGGAGGTCGCGGCTAGGATATTTCGGCGACTTAGCATGGTCGTCTCTCCTGTGCTGTCGTGATGTAACGGGTTACGATTTACCGGCCTCGCGGGCGGGCACTTTTTCCTGCGGCACCGCCGAGGCAATCGCATCCGTCTCGCGGGTCAAAACACTGAAAGTGCGGTCTATGAAGTCATCGCGTTCCGCTTCCCAAGCCACCTTTTCCTCCGGTGTTGGGTCATAGGCTTCCACCATGGCCGGATCGATGACCTTGTTTTCAGCCATGAATTTCTCCAGCACCATCACCCGGCGGCGTAGCGCCCAATGTTCGGCACCGAGACCCAAAAAAGCAGTCATCAAGTTGTCCGAGTGGACGCTGTCCAAATAGACTGCTTTCTCAAAATCACCTTTGATATAGTCGGCCGCATAAGTCGGCCTGTCAGTTTTTGCGTCAGCCATGGTGAGCCTCTCATTCCTAGTTCTATGGTGTAGGGGTGTAGGGCACGTTCGCAAACGTAACTCGGGTTATCGTGCGCCTAAGACGGAGTGATCTCAACAGAAAAGGGTCGATTATGGTCGGGATCAGCACTAATGGAACAAACTAGGGTAATTGCGTAAGGGAGTGATCCTGGCTCATCGTCACCATTGAGGAGTGAACGATGAGACATACACCAGCACGTCACCAAGATGCGGCCAAGCGGAATTTGAAGGACATCCGGCGCAAGACGCGCATACGATGTCTTCAGACTACCTCTTTTTTCTGGTAAATTAGTCCAGGATAACTAAATCTGCCGTATTGAGTTCCTGTTAGAAGAATTGATCTGATTAAGGTTCTATAATGTGTGGTTTTACAGTGACGAACAGGAAGAACTTTAACGTCGAGTATGTTGACGAGTACACGAGGCTGCGCGGACCAGACGAGACGACAATTACAAACGTGGGTGATGTTACAATTGTCCACCACCTACTTTCATTGACAGGCAAGTATCAAACACAACCCTTTTTAGATGATGGTTTGATCTGTGTTTTCAATGGAGAAATATACAATTACAGAGAGTTCGGCGACTAGGAAACTGACGGCGAATGCCTAATCCCGCTCTATCGAGAATATGGTCGAGATTTCACCAGGAAGTTGGAGGGTGAATTCTGCATCGTAATAATTGATACAAAGAACAACAAGATCGATGCATTTAGAGATATCTTTGGGACTAAGCCTTGCTACGTTGCTGTCGAAGGTAATGAATTCGCATTTTCATCATATGTTAGTTCTATAGAGCGCCTCGGATTCTCGAAATGGGAGACACCATCAAGAACTAAATATGACTTTAGTTTAATCCAGTTCAAAGATAGCTATGACGACTGGATTGATGCATTTGAAAGGGCGGTAAAGAAACGTTTGAGCGACAAACGAATGTTTATAGGCCTATCTAGCGGCTATGATAGTGGCGCCATCGACTGTGCACTAAATAACCTTAAGGCGAGTTACACGGCGTTGACTATTGGCGATGAACACCTCGAAGGCCGTGACTCTCTGAAGGTTCCATTGCCTGGTAATCCGTGGGACATCGATATGTCGTATATCGATCAGGAGTTTGAATACCCTATTGCAAGGGATATCGCTTCTTACGGACAGACACAGCTATTTAAGACTGCAAAAGAGAAAGCGTTTAAAATTAGCATTTCAGGTCACGGAGCTGATGAAGTCATGTGGGGTTATAAAAAGAATTATTTTGCGTCCCATAACCAGACTCTGGGCAACCATTTTTATGGAAAAAAGCAAAAATGGTTTCTAGGAAAGGAAGAGAGGATTTCTGGTGGACACGGCATTGAATCAAGATATCCATTCTTAGACCCGGAAGTTGTGCAGGAATACTTGTGGTTGACACCACAACTAAAGAATAAGTATTTCAAAGCACCGATACATGAATACTTGACGAGAAATAACTATCCTTTTGAGGCTGGCGTAAAACGTGGTTTTGGTATGGGAATAAAAGGAGAAAAACTCGAAAAGACGATACCAAAGGATTCCAATGAATATAAATTATTTGAAAAAATATCCGAAATCTGATCACAGCTAGAGTTGATGAAAAGCACAAGCTAATCAGGCCTTCACGTCAATCAACCTGCTTTGCACCTAGAGGTACTTGGAACCGCGTATCGTTCTTAGTCCCCTATTTTGTGGTTAGATAGAAGGCCTAACTTTTAGCGGATACCCCCAATAAAAATGGCTATACCGATAAAAAACCCGAAGTCGTAAAACCAGCCAATATTTGGAATTTCGTAAATTCTTACTTCTGTAAACAAACTTCCTATCAAGGCCCAAAAAGAAATATATCCATGAGGGAGGCCCACAAGGAAACCGGGCTGAGTTAAGAGGCTTTTGCTGGAGGGATTGTCTAGAGTTTCTGTGAACCGCGGCCAAATTCCGGATAGGCCTCAAGGCCAAGCTCAACCATATCAAGACCCAGTTCTTCGTCTTCTTCAGACACTCTGATACCAACGGTCAGTCTAAGTACGGTCCAGACAATCGCACTGGCCGCGCAAACGAATACACCGACGGCAACGATGCCGATGATCTGCGTGCCTAAACTGCCGGAACCGAAGATGCCGACAGCCAGCGTGCCCCATATGCCCGCGACCAGATGCACGGGAATAGCGCCGACCACATCATCAATCTTGAACTTATCCAGCAGCGGCACGGTAAACACGGCCAACACCGCGCCGATGGCACCGACGACAATGGCAATGGCATGGTTTTGCAAGTCGGGCCCTGCGGTGATCGCTACCAGTCCGGCCAGTGCGCCGTTGAGACACATGGTCAGATCGATCTTGCCGTACAGAAATTGAGTCAATGCCATAGCCGCCACCACACCGGCCGCCGCGGCCAAATTGGTATTCACATAAATGATGGAGATGGCCGTCGCATCCATCGCGCTGCCCAACGCCAATTGCGAGCCGCCGTTAAAGCCGAACCAGCCGAACCAAAGGATAAAGGTGCCGAGCGTTGCTAACGGCAGGTTCGCACCGGGCATGGGCCGAGCGCCACCGTTAGCGTAGCGGCCTTTGCGGGCACCAAGGATTAACGCTCCCATAAGCGCGGCCCAACCCCCACAGCTATGCACCAGGGTCGAGCCGGCGAAATCGGAAAAACCCATTTCCGAGAGCCAGCCACCGCCCCAGGTCCATGACGCCTGCACCGGATAGATCACTGCGCTCAGAACAACAACGAATATCATGAACGGCCACACTTTGATGCGCTCTGCCAAGGTGCCAGACACGATAGACGCCGTCGTGGCAACAAAGACCATCTGGAAGAACCAATCGGACATCACCGAGTAGCCGTTACCGACCACCTCGGCCACCTGTGCGTCTGTCGCGTCCTCTGCGTTGATCAGCGCCAGTTCAGCGCCAGATGAGTTGTAAAGCAGGCTGAAGCTACCAAAGTAACTGCCCACATCCACATACATCACGTTGTAACCGATGATGTAGAAAACCAGTCCGGCCATGGAATAGAGCGCGATGTTTTTTAGGCAAATAGTCGCAGTGTTCTTAGTTCGCACCAGACCGGCCTCCAGCATGGCGAAACCGGCGGCCATAAGCATGACTAAAAATCCGTGGACAAGGAACGAGAACGTATTGAGCACATAGGCTGTTTCTTCGGAAACGGCAGCAACCGCTGCGGTGTTCATGAGGACCAGAGCGCCCGCCGCGCCTGCTACCGTTACCGAAAACTTCTTGAAGTGAGTCATTCTATAATTCCTGAAAATGTTTGCCGAGGGCGCGCTAAAGAGCTTCCGGACCGGATTCACCGGTGCGGATACGCAGCGCCTCCTCAATGTTGAGAACGAAGATTTTTCCGTCACCGATGCTGTCGGTTTTGGCGACGGATGAAACGGTTTCGACGGCTTTGTCGACATCGACGTCATCGACTGCCACTTCTACTTTGATCTTGGGCAGATACAGCACCTCGTATTCAGCGCCGCGATAGATCTCCTTATGACCCATCTGCCGGCCGAAGCCACGCACCTCGCTCACGGTGAGCCCTTGCAGGCCTTGCTCCACCAGTGCTTCGCGCACGCCGTCGAGCTTGCCCGGTTTGATGATGGCAACAACGAGTTTCATAAACGTGCTCCCCTAGAAACTGCGTGAAATGGAGAACACTACGCGGGCGTCACAAACACCTGCGCAATTGGCGATGTCTGTATCGATGTAGCGCAGATCAGCGTCGAACCAGTCCAGTGACAGCGTGCCGCCAATGCTCCAGTCCAAGTAATCCTCCCCGAAAGCAGGATCGACGTCGTAATAATTTAGGTTAGCATCGACGCTAAGCATCTCGCCCAATGGCATGCTGATCCCACTTTGGAAGTACAAGCCGTCATCAGTATTGCCGAAGTTCTCGGGCGTGTAGGCCAACCCAAGTGACAGGGCAGCCGGTCCAAAGTCGTAGCCGACTGAGCCGTAGATTTCCCAGAAATCATAGTCGAAGGCTCCGGGCGCGCCGGGATAGAGGTAATAGATGTAGCCAATGTCGTAGGAAAAGCCTTCGATTTCGCCGGCGTAACCACCGTAGACATCGATTTCGATACTGGCTTCGTCACCATCGCCAAAGTTGACGTTCGACCCCCAGGTACCAACGTAGAAGCCGTTGTCGGACTCCCAATCGAACCCGCCTTGAACGGCTGGGTCTTCATTTGCTTGGGTGAAACCCCGGTAAACGTAATCCGTGGTCAACGTCACGTTGCCAGAAAAACTTCCCGGTAAATCACTCTCTTGGGCGGGCGCGCTATTGGCGATCCCCAAGCTAAGGCTCGCCAATAATAGGCCACAGCCAATCGTTTTTCTCATCGTCATGCGCCTTCCCCTTTTTTACGTATCACTGAGGTTGTGCGCCCTGGTCCGCTTTTACTTATGCAAAATGCGTGCCAGATTTAATGCGATGCGGGATAAATGTTAGAATAATTAAATACGCAATAATATCAGTGGAGTATGGCAACCTAGCGCTGAGAGCATAAATGCCTCTCGAGTGCATCGCACAAGCATTTATGCCAATATATTAGGCATACTTATATATTGCCTAATATATCGGCATTTAGTGTAGGTATCCTAAAGATAAACCGAACCTGATCCACCCGCCTACTCCGCAGCCGCTTTAACAGCGCCCGATTCAGACGGTTCGACCATTGGCACTGGGTCAATGACCCAGCCCTTGCTCTCACGGCGGCTTGGGCTTGGAATAGCATAAGCTACACGTTGACGGCCCAGAGATAGCTTATCCATGTCAATCTTCCAGCCATTGGCTTCGTAGCCCTTGAGGATTTCGCGGTAACGGGCAATGAGTTTATCCGCCGGGACAAAGAGCTCTTTCGTGTTGCTCGGAGGTGTA
>JAQWRV010000019.1 GCA_029243545.1 Rhodospirillaceae bacterium | reverse complement strand
AACGCGATGAGACTGGTCATCATGTTATCTAGAATGGGGTTGCCGAGGAATACGGCTTTTTCCACATCGGACGGAATGAAGTCAGATGCATAGGTCGGACGGTCGGTTTTAAGCTTCGTAGTGGCCATAGATATATCTCCTTATTCGAGACGCTGAGGCAGCGGTCCTCTTACTGTTGTAATAACAATACGCCTCAAATCGCAGTAGATGCAATTGCGCCTTACTCCGCGGTCATGCCTCGGACCCCAAAATCATGGCCGTCAAGTCAGAAATAATCCTAACCAATTGATATTAAATAATTATATCTTCTCATCGAACAATGGAAAGCCAGCGGGACGGGTAGACCCCACGGGCATTATCGACCCAGCCTTTCACATGAGGCCGCACCAGACGCCGCCCTGAGTAGTAATAGAGGGGAATCATCGGGTGGTCTTTGAGGGCCTGGGCTTCCGCAAGGTTAGTTTTTCGCGACCGTTCAGCAGGGTCATTTTCACGCCACGCGGCGTTGAAAAGCGCGTTGTATTCCGCGCTTTCGTAATTCGAGAAATTGCGTGAGCTCAGCTCCGAGTGAAGCCAAAGCAGGAACGATGCCGCATCGTAGTTTCCGGCGACGTGAAGATAGCGGGCCACTTCAAAGTTACCGCTCATGCGATCAGCCGCAAGAACGCGGCGTTCGGAATTAATAAGCTCAGTCTGGACGCCAATCTGTTTCCACATGGCAGATATAGCTGAGGCCTGCTTAACCTGCAGTTCGACCGTGTTGTAGCGGATGGGCACTGTTAATGGGTTGCCTAATCCAAAACCCGCTTCTTCAAGTAAACGCGTCGCTTCAGTGCGGCGTTGGCCCATGGTCCAGTCGGCGAAGTCTGCACGCGCTTGATTGGGGTAGCTGTTTACGGTGGACGGGATATAGCCATAGGCCGGAATCTCTCCCGTGCGTAAAACCCGGTTCGCCAATAGCTCTCGATCAATCGCCATGGAGAGCGCGCGCCGTACCCGGACATCATCAAAAGGTGGTTTATCGGTATTGAATACATAGAGCTCGGTGGTCAGGCCCTGAGTGATGTGAAGCACGTCGGGCATTGTCTCTCTGATAAAGTCCAGCTGGTTGGGCGGGAAGAATACGAGTGTATCCATGTCTCCCGAGCGAAAGCGCCGGAATGCGGTGCCCATATCCTCAGAGGGAATTTGAAACACTTCGTCCACAAGGACATTGTCAGCGTCAAAAAAGCTCGCGTTCTTGACGAGCTTCACATGTGAACTGGGCGACCATTCGGCGAGCTTGAAGGGGCCATTGACCACCATATTCTCTGGGCGGGTCCATTCCCTTCCAAACTTCTCAACCACATGACGCGGCACCGGCCGGGCATCGATGGCAAGTATGTCGATAAAGTAAGGGGCCGGGTGGGCAAGACGAATGATCAGCGTATCGGCGTCAACCGCTTCCACGCCCAGGCTTTCAACTGGTTTCTCGCCTTTGCTGACGGCTTCTGCATTGACTATGGGACGGAAATACTCAGCTGTGCGTGAGGCAGTGGCTGGGTCTAATTGACGCCGGAAAGAGTACAGAAAGTCGTAGGCATCCAATGGTGTGCCGTCCGACCACAACAGCCCATCGCGCATATTGAAGGTATAGGTCAATCCGTCGTCGCTCACGATCCAAGATTCCGCTGACCCAGGGATCGGGCTGTCGTCCGGCGCTGTCGTAGCTAGGGCGATGAACATGTCGGTCATGATGGTGGATTCAAAAGCACTGAGGAGCCTGTGGGGATCAAGGCTCTCCGGATCACCGGCGATCCCGCGACGGAGTATGCGTAAGTCGTCCTGGGCGGAAACAGGGCCCGTGACGGCGGTTATGGCCAATAGGGTGATAATCGCAAAGGCATTTTTATGTTTATACATGGTGAGCATCCTGTCGCGGATATGGGGTCTTTGCCAAGGCCTATGCCCTCACCAGGCAAAGAAAAACCCCGCCTCGGCAGTCCGAGGCGGGGTTCTCTGAAACCGCTTAGAGGTCTGTGTTAGTCGGCTTTGCTGCTAAGGCCTGCAATGCCAATCAGGCCGAAGCAGACCACGGCGGTCTGCGTCTCTGGCTAAATTTTCGGTGGATGTGGTCAGCGCTCCGGCCGCGCCCGGAACCCGCTTTAGCATGTCTTTAGCGTGGGTCGGCCGATACGGAGCGAAGTAGTCCGGTTCATAGACAATAACGTCGGCTTCAGTCTCGCTCACGGCCACGGCCACGGCCACGGGCAGATTTAAGGCGGGCTGGGCCGCTGTCGGCAGTGCCGCACTGACTAGAATTGGTATGCTGATAATTCCAGCAGCCACGGACTTCAAGGCGTGCGTCAACTTGTAACTTCCCCACACAATGCGCGATTACCCCGTGCCGGGGACACCGCCGGTGCCCATCACACCACTTAGGTGTCCATCACACCACTTAAGAGCCTGCTATACTGGTATCAGTGTCCGCTGGTCCATAAAAATCTGTCTTAGTTTTATGATCTTGTCTCGCTAAGTGGCGGTCACCGGCATACACGCCCTTATGTGTGATTCTTGTACAGTGGTCTCAATTGCTTCTGGCCGCTGTGTCCTGACGAGCGCCATCGCCTCGTCTGCTGCCATGCCGAACTCAACCAGCAGCCGCGCTGCAACCATGCCCGCCCGGCCACGGCCACCACGGCAATGAACAACGATTGTTTCTGCGTTGCGAAGTTTCTGCCGAAGCGTGTGACCGATCGTACTCCACGCGTTTTCCCATACTTCATCCGGAGCTTGAAAGTCTTCGATCGGGCAGTGCAGCCATTGGATATCATGATTCTTGCAAGCGGTCCGTAATAGGTCTGGACTAATAGCGCAGCGCTGAAGTTCATCTTGGTCCATTAACGTCAGCACCGCCGTGGTTCCCGCTGACGAAATTGCTTCGAAGTCGGTATCAAGATTGCGCTCCCACGGCCCCGTTTCGGCGTGGGGCTGCACTTTTCCTGGGCACATGGTGAAAAGAATACGGCCGCAGTCTTGAGACGGTATCACTTCCGCAAAGGGCAACGGGTGGGTCTCGCTAGTTTTAGTTTGTCTCATTCTATGGAGAGTCTGTCTGGAGTGGGTCAGGGATATCGAGATTCTGCCCGTTCATTTGCAGCCAACGCACCCAATCGTCTTGCAGCAGTCCGGCGTAGCGCGCCAGGTCGCGATCCTGATCTTTCAGGGCCCGTAAGTACAAATTTGTGCTGGGCAGGAATGCCTCATGCCAAATCTTGACGAGCTTATAATGCATCTTATCGAGAACAGGGTCGGTGACTTTTCCCGCTTGTTCAGCTGCAGCGTTGTAGCGGCCTATCAGAAATTGAGTGCCGGTTGGGTCGATTAAGCCGCCTTGTTCATTGGCGTAGGCGATAGCGCCGCGTATTTCGAGCATGGCCTGGCGGAAATGCTGCGCGTTTTCAATTTCGTCCGGCGTCCAGCGATTGACCAGAAGCCAAATCCCAACTGCTAAGGCAGCCAGAGAAATAGCCAGTCCGTGCAGCCGGTATTGTTTCCATTTCACCATGAAAGAGGGGCCAAACGTCATTCTACAAGATGTCTAAAACATTTTCCGGCGGTCGGCCTATAACCGCTCTTTTGCCGGACACAACAATTGGACGCTCGATAATTCTCGGTGTGCTGGCCATCGCTTTGATGACGGCGGCATCGCTCATACTCGTAACGTCCAGACCTTCTTCTTTGGCTTCTTTCTTGCGGACGATCTCCGCAGGGCGTACACCCAGCAAGCCGACAAGGTCCTTCAATGTAGCTTCGCACGGCGGCATGTCGAGATACTCCACAATGGTCGGCGCAACACCCTTGTCTTCGATCAGAGCTAAAGTTTGCCGCGATTTGGAACAGCGCGGATTGTGATAAATGGTAACGGTCACGAAGGTCTCCTTGTCGTCTTCTTTTTTATTCACCGGTCATGCCAAGATACACGTGTGTCGCAAAAACGCATCCTGCATCTGCGCGTATAGAATAATCGTCGTCAAAGGCTGCGCTGGGTTGGCCTTGGCAGGCAGCAAAGAACACGTAAGAACGAATGCGATTCAAGGCGGATCATAGCACGCGGCTCCTCAGGAGACGATGTGCTTGATATCAGCTTACCACGCAAGACTGGCGTTGCGAGACGGCTAGGCGAAATTTTCAAACTGATCGGTGTTCGAATTGAGCCACATGACGGACCCGTCTCGTATATCAAAATAGAAGCCATGCATTGTGAGGGACCCGCTTGTCACACGGTCCGCAACCCAAGGAAACGTTATCAAATTTCTCAAGGACATGCGGACCACGGCTTGTTCAGTCTTTACTGCCCGGTCTTCTCCGTTGCTTTCCTCTTTAGCTTGAAGCGCTGCTTGCTCGGCAATGGACATCCATGGGCCGATAAACTCTCCGGGTGGCGCTTCTCCATCTGTCATTTCGATAAGGGCTTGAATGCCGCCACAATGTGCGTGCCCTAAAACGATAATGTCAGATAACTCTAAGCCCTTGACGCCAAACTCCAGGGCGGCACTGGTGCCGTGATAACCGGCGCCCGGTTCGTAAGGAGGGACAACGTTGGCAACGTTGCGCACAATGAACAGATCACCGGGCTCTTGATCGAACAATAGAGTTGGGTCAACGCGGGAATCGCTGCAGGCGACAACAAGCGCTTTAGGGTCTTGGCCGGTATCGGCAAGTTTTTTGAGCAGCGGCCTGTATTCAGGCAGTCGCGCTTCTCGGTAACGCGCATGGCCTTCCCGCAACGTTTCAAAGAGACCTTTCACCTATTTCCCCCAACAATCCTTATAATAATCTGCATCTCTATGACCGTATTACGGCATGCTTTCAAGCGGAAGCCGCGCGCCGCTGAACCAGAACCAGTCGAATGGCGTTGGCGACGACGACAAGGACGAGCCCTAAGGTCACCATAAAGGGCAGTGTATAACTAATAGAGAGGAAGGTGCCGCCCGCGATCAAAGGCCCGATTACCCGCCCGATCATGGACGCGCCGCTTGAGACACCCAGCATGTAGCCTACCTTGTCCTCAGGGCTGACCTTGGTCAAAACACTCGACAACACCGTACTCCAAATGCCCATGCCGGTAACGGCTATGAACAAACCCGAGTATGCGATCCACACATTCGGCCCGGTTAAAAGGGTGACAAGCCCAATCACATTTATGATTCCGCCAATGAGGTATGCACCCAGATCATCAAAGCGCTTGGTAAGTGGGCCGACCAAACCAATGGTCGCCAGCATATAGCCACCACCCAAAGTGGCCATGCCAAAGCTTACGTCACGGGGGCCCCAATCGTGCACACCTTGTGCCCAGAAGGCGAACACGAATTGATCGGAACCACCGATATAACCACTGATGAGAAACTGAAGAATAATCAAGTATAGACCTATACGGCCAACAGGCGCACGGGGCGGGACGTATACATCTTTCTTATTGATGTCTGAGGGGGGGGGTTCATCTAGCGCTTTCTCATTGACTGCTGCTTTGGATTGTCGCCCGGAACGTGTTTCTTTCAGGAAAATAATACCAATGACAGTAGCCACAGCACTCATGCCAGCCGCAACAATAGAAGGCGTCGTATGGGTGAAGGTTTCTAAGTCTGCTCCCATGAGCAGGCCGCCGAACATCGGTCCAACGAAAAAGGCTAACGCCATAGCGCCGGATGTGTAGCCCAGATATTTTGCCCGGTTTTCATGATTGGTGGAGTCCGCTACCATGGCAAAGGCGATAGAGACATTACCTCCGGTTATGCCTTGCAAAGCCCGGGCAACAAACATTGCCGGCAGACTATCCGCCAGCCCGAATACGATAAAGGTGAGGGCACTAGCCATAAGGGAGGCCATGAAAATAGGTTTGCGACCGTACTTATCCGATAGCCGCCCCCATATGGGTGCTACGACAATGACGATCATCGGCATGAGCGTGAACAGCAGTGAAATCTCGAACGTAGTCGCGCCGTATTTCTGCCCTATGAAGGGCAGCATGGGCATAATGATGCTGGCCGGGATGACAGCGACAAAAACGGTGAGGAAAAGAACGGGCACGGGCAATCACATAAGCAGGTGGAAACCGTTCCTTGAGCTAGTTCTGGGCGTCTGTCAACGCGTTTGCCCCAAACGCGGTTCTAGCGCTTGATTCCGACGGGGCTCGACCGGTAGCGTCAGGAATCACTTTGGAGAACATTTGATGCCCGTCACGCCTCGCCCCGGACTCGACCGGATTCATCCTTATATTCCGGGCCAGAGCCCCACAGGTGGCGGTGGCCCGGGTGTGAAGCTTTCGGCCAATGAGTCAGCCCTTGGTCCAAGTCCCAAAGCGCTGGAGGCGTACCAAGGGGCTGCGGACGTCATTGAACGCTATCCCGATTCCAATGCTGTGGCGGTCCGTACCGCTATTGCCGGCCGCTATGGCCTCAAGGCCGAGCAAATCCTCATGGGCATCGGCTCTGATGAATTACTGGGTGTTCTGGTGCGCGCTTATGCCGGGGCAGGGGATGAAGTCCTCTATCCCTCAGCGACCTTCTCCATGTACCGCATTTACGCCCATTCGTGCGGCGCTGATATCGTCCAGGCGCCGGATATCAATTACACCGCAGACGTCGACGCCTTGCTTGGCGCGATGACTGATCGCACTAAGGTTGTCATTGTCGCCAATCCTAATAACCCGACCGGCACTTATCTGAGTATCAGCGAAATTGAACGTCTCCGCGCTGGGCTCCGCGAAGACATTCTAATGATTATTGATGCCGCTTACGCGGAATATGTCACCAAGCCCGACTACGACCCCGGTGTGGCACTGGTCGAAGCGACGGACAACACTGCCATGACACGTACTTTTTCCAAGGTGCACGGCCTGGCCTCTATCCGATTGGGCTGGTGCTACACCCATCCAGACATCGTGTCCGTCATTGGCAAGATTCGTTCCCCGTTCAACGTGTCGAGCACAGGGCAGGCCGCCGGTGTGGCTGCCATTGAAGACACCGATCATGTTGATAAGGTGGTCGCCCATACAGCCAAGTGGCAAGGCATTGCTACGCAGCGTTTGGCTGGCATGGGGCTAGATGCCACTGGCACGGAAGGCAACTTTGTATGCGTCGGCTTCCCTGATGAAGATGGTAAGCGGGCGAAAGACTGTGATGCCTTTCTCCGCGAGAGAAATATTATGACCCGCTACATGGCCATGTTCGGTTTACCCAACCACCTGCGCATCACCATAGGTTTGGATGACGAAATGGAAATTTGCTTCGACAGGGTCGAAGCCTTTATGAAGAAGTAGGCCCCACAGCGAGATTGCCGTATAACTCAAACTCGCGTTAGGCACCGTGGAATCTAGAGTGGGGTTGGCTATGCAAAGATTGCGTGATGCGCTGGGAGAACAAGGATTAGGCCATACAGTCTCTGCTCACGTCTAAATTCAGGCCGGATAATAAGGTTATTTGAATATCCGCTTCATACCTAGAGCAAACATTATTGCCTACCTAACGGCTAATTATATCAGCAAACCTTAACCGATGTTTTTTATCTATCCGAGTTTCGGGTAATCTAAGACTTATGGGTCTACTTCCTTGCCGTGCCAATCCCAAATGCGGCCTGACCGAAGATGAAATGAGAATGTACTTGGAGCCGCTCACTGATCCGGCGGCCCGTAAATCGTTGTGGATTTGGCCCAAGGAACTGCCCATCGAGAACGATCTGCCCGACGTCTCTAAGGTGATTACCAACTACATCAACCAACTGCGTAAGTCCGAAGTGCCAAAGTTGTCATTCCACGTGCAGTCGGGCGCTATCGTCCCGCCTGAAACAGTGGAAAAGCGCAGAGCCGAGTTTCCCAATCTGGAAGATGTATTCCTCGGCGCCAACGGTCACTACATCGCCGAAGACCTCCGCATGAGATTGGGGAGAAAGTAGTGCAGTGGAGCAAGGCGTTTATCTAGAGGATTCGTTTACTTAACGCCTGCCGCGAAACTGCATCCAGCGAAGGGCAAGATCATGATCTCTTGCAGTTCACCACATACTCTGGATGATCGATGCCGATGTAGCGCGTCTGTAATGAACCATGTCCGTTGACGGTGGCTTTGGCGCTGCCGTTCTGAAAGGTCTGCAGCGCCGTGGCGTTTTCAAAGAACCCGTTTGTCCAGATGATCTGACGAATCTGAACACCTAGATTTTCGTCGCCCAACCAGACAAAGTCACCTTGGTTATGTACGCGCTCGTTCTGGAAATAGACCCATTCGCCATCATTATCCTGGTGGCGTCCCCCGCAGTTGTAATATGTCGCCGCCCGGAATCTTTCGAATTCTTTGTGGCCGCGAAGGATGTTTCCGTCTCTGTCGAGCACTATGTCTCGGCGCCACAGGTCTGACTGAGAAAGCACGCCTGTGGCATCAAGCAGGTCTTTGTTGTCGCCTACCCGGCATGCGCCTTCGTCCGTTGTTCCGATATATTGGCCAGCTTCTTTGGTCCAATACATCATGCAGTCGGTATTGAAGCTCACGTCATCGGGCGCGAGGTCTGCCGCTGCCTGCGGGTCTTCGGCGAGGTAAGACCAATTACCGTCCTTTTTGAATAAAAAAGCGTGGGCAATGGCACCACGTTCTGTATCCGGATAGAAGTGATGCACCGACATGTAATTGAGCGGGCCGCGTATACCCTCTTTGCTGTAGTTCTCGATGACAAACAGCACGCCAGGGAAGGCGTCGGACTTTACAGCTTTGTAGACCATGTGAATGCGGCCATGTCGCTCGTCGTCAGGAATTTTGTTGTAGTTCTCATTAAAGGTTTGAATTTCGTTATCCCAGCTGCCTGAGAACCAGCGCAGAAAGGTGTTGAAGTTCCGTTCCACCTCGGTTTGGGCGAACGCTGATCCGCTCAACATTGTGACGAATACTAATGTTAGAAGAATTCTCATTTCAGAGTCCTAACGCGCCGGGGTTCATCAGTCCGTGTGGGTCCACATGGGCTTTCAATGATTTAATCATCTCCAGCGCACCTGCATCCCGCTCGCGTGTGTAAGGGTAGGCCTTGCCAATTTGCATGTGGGTGCCGCCGCACACATAGACGCAGTCAATGATTCCTTGCTTCATTTCGGCCACCACCTTGCGCCCCTCTTCATTGGGCATAAAGGTTGTGAACTTCTTGAGAATTTCTGGGTCCGTATGACGGTCGATGAACGCGGCTCTCGAGTCATCCCAGTAAAACACTGGTTCATAGAGAAAGGCATTGGTCGCGATGGTGGTAAACATCGAAGCCTTGACGATTTTGTGCTGCTCCATCTTTGCAGCGTAGCGCTCATACAGCGCATCGATTCTTTCTTTGAACTCAGCCACGCGCGAGAACGGTAAAATGCCGTGCATGGCAAGCCAACGTTCACCCGACGTGCCAACCAGGGAGAACGGCGGGAAAGGGTATGCGCGCACGACTGCTGGAACTGTATTGACGATCTCGTTTCCATGAGGATCAACAGCAACCCGAACTGCTTCGAGCAAAGACTTCATTTCCCGCATGTCTCGTGCTTCGCAGACAAAGTGCGCCGTGTATTCTGCTTTATCGATAAAGCGTTTTCCCGCGACTGCTATTTTCATCATCTGCCACAGCCCAGCGAAGATGTTCCGTCCGGCCATACCGACAGCGAATAACGTCTTGAGGTCTTGGGCCAGGCCTTGTCCACCGGTGAAAACTTTCATCACCGTGGCATCGAAGCCGAAAGCCTCGGTCGGCAATCCGTCACGCGCTGCCGCCGCCATACCTTTGTGCAGTCCGTCGAAGGTTTCGAAGCCGTAAGACAGCCCCATAACCACGGGCAGGCGCCGTTGTAGTCTGAGCGTCACAGCCGCTTTAATGCCGAGCGCGCCCGCGTCATTGCAAAACAAGCCGGTTAGGTCCGGTCCGTAATGCCGGAAAAATGGGGAATGACCCGGCTGTCCCGCAGATCCGGTGGTGACGATTGATCCGTCAGCCGTCACTATTTCCATGCCTTCTGCTGCAACACCGGACGGTCCATGTTTCGAGGAGCCGTAGGTCACACTGCCTTGCGACATAGAGCCGCCGACTGTAGCGTTCAAACCTGAGAAGGGACCCCAAAACACGGGACGTACACCCTTATCCTTTAGCGCCTCTTCTATGGTTGCCCAGGTGCAACCGGATTCCACGGTTATGTACATGTCTTCCGTATTGATCTCGATGATACGGTTCATCTCGCGTGTATCTACGGTTACGCCGTTGCTGGTGGTCGGAATATATCCGTCGGTATATGAGAAACCTCCCCCGCGTGGATATACGGCCACGCCTGCGCCGGTGATTGCAGCAATTGCTTTACTCAGTTTTTCTTTTGTATCCGGCTGGATAACGGCCAGTACGGTTGGGCCTTGGTTGTAAACGTCTTGCGAATAGTACGCCCGCTCGGCTTCATCGGTGATGACATGATCCGTGCCCAGAATGGCTTGGAGTTGGGCTATGAGTGAGTCGTGTGACGTATCGGGTAACGCTTGGGCTTCGGACATTGTTGTTCCTTAGATGTGCGTATTCTTATTTGTCTTTCAAAAGGGCGACGACAGCCGCAGCGCGGCGGCCGTGATCGTTGGATAGCGTGATCGCCTTGCCCTTGGGCGTCAATTCTGCAGCGCGGCGGCAACGGTCCGTATGTGGGCTGCCGTTCCGGGGGCCAAAGATCACGGGTATATCGAGCGTTTTGAGTATGGCTTCACCGTCCGCTTCTAGCGCACTGTTTACGATCGTCTGATAGACCGGCGCCGCTTTGAGCAAGTCGCATACGCGTCGGTGAAGCCGTGCCGGGTCGGTTTCGGGCGGTTGATTCACAGCGTTCTCAGGCTTGGGGTCAAACCATGGCCAGAACAATTCACTGTCGCGGATCATGTACCAGGCCTGGTTGAGGTGCTGGCCATAGGGTTCTGGTTTCAAGATTGGTGCAAGGCGGTCTTTTAGTTTGGCCTTTTCTTCGTCATCGAATAGCCAGAAGTCGACGGCGGTCCAGGACCGGATATCTTTTTCGCCACGTTCGAGAAGTTTCAACGCAACTAATCCACCGCCGCCATAGGAAAACAGGTGACAGGCCTCGATCCCAATATTTTTCATTGTTTCACTGACAGCGTTCGCACAGGCATCAATGGTAACCTCGCCATCTCCCCAGGCCGACCCCGTCTCGCCGTGACCCGGTAGATCCAAGGCAACAAAAGGGCGTTTGCCTATAAGCGCTGTTACCACCGGCTGCCAGGCTGACGTTGATGATCCAAAGTTATGAATCAATACCACGGGTAAGCCGGTTCCCACATGGCCACGCCGGATGGAAAGCTGACCAGTCGCCGTGTCCGCGTAACTCTTCCAAGCTTGGTCCACAATAGTCGCCGTGGCGGTGACAGCGGGCGCATCACCCACAGCATGATCCATCAACAACTGTTTAGCGGCTGCGTTAAGTGCATCCATCGTGTCAAAACGGTCCACTGAAACGCTGTCCGGAATGTCTTCGGGAATACGGCCCAATTGTTCGTATAGCAAGTCATAAGGCTGTGCCGTGACCAAACAGGGCGTGGTGATGTCTTTTAGAATTTTAGCACCGTCACAACGAAAGGCGGCCCCATAGCCATCAGCCTCATGCACACCTGTGCGTAACAGGTCGAGTGCGTCCTCTTGAATAATATCAGGATCAGGGACGGTGAATTTCGATTTCATCAACGTTCGCGCTGCTGGCGTTTGTACAGACCAGGGAAAGAACATGAACTGGTCGCGGATCCGTCGCCAAATATGCTGCAGGTGTTGGCCGTCGGGCTGTGGCGTGTAGTCATGGAAATAATTACTGAGAATCTCTTCACGCTCGTCTTTAGTGACCACTAGGTATCCATTGGCCACGGTCATCGTAACGCGTGCCGGATAGAGCCGGGCGAATTCCGCGGCGATCATGGCGCCGGTGTGATGACCATAAAGACCGAAACGATCTAATCCGATGGAATCGGCAAACGCAGCGAGGGCGTGGGCAAAGTCCGATAAATCAAATGGTCCGCCGGATAAAGGGTCTGATGCGCCGTATCCCGGCGTGTCTGGTGCGAAGATTGTGAAGCTGTCTGACCAGGCCTGCATCAGTGGCTCACATTCAGCCGAAGACCGCGGACTCATGTGCAGCATTATAACAGGTGGCCCTTCACCCGCGCGCCGGTAATGAACTTGCCGGGCACTCTTTACCTGATCAAGGCCGTGTTGGTCGCTGACCGTTGCAAAATGTCGGGTGATGGGCATGTCTTTTGGGACCAACTAGGAGGACGGTGTATGGGCCTCGTCGAACGCTTTGCTGATTTCATTTGCTGTGCGGTTCATAAATGTAAGATGTTTTTCGACGGCTTGGTCAGCTGTTATCGCCGAGCGGATAAAACGCACGACAATTCCACCAATCATATTTCCTTTCACATGAAGCGGGACGGCGATGCTCATTTCCGCCATGGACGGGTTATCGAACACGGCAAAACCGTTTTTCTTAATTTCGGCAAGAATGCGGTTCACCAGCTGACGGTCCCGGGCAATTTTATCTTCGGGCCGGTCAGATTTTTGCAACACTGCCAGCAAAACTTCCCGCTGTTCATCAGTGCAAAAGGCTAAGTAAACCCGGCCAGACGATGATCTAAGAACCGGTACACGCAATCCGGCAGAGTAGCGTGTCAGGGCGAGGGGGCTATCGCGGTCCGTGGTTTCGCGGACCAGCATGGATGTTCCGCTCAGTGTTGAAATTGCTATGGGCCATACAACATCATTGGCTAATTTCTTCAGCAGGGGCTTAGCGATTTCTTGAACCCAAGATTCATCGTCATACCCATCCGATAGCGAACGAACTTTTGTGGTCAGGCGATAGCGCTCATCGCTGAGGTCCCGCATCGCATACCCGGCGACGCACAGTGTCTCCAAGACACGGTAAGCGGTAGTGCGCGGCAAACCGACGGCTTTGGCAATGTTAGTCACAGTCGCGCCGTTGTGCCGGTTAAGTTGTTGCAAGGTATCCAGTCCGCGCATCAGGGCGCGTATAGGCCGAACGGTATCTGATGAGAGCTTTTTGGTTGGCATGTAGTGTATCCGTGCGTCATTTTATTGGGCCGGCCTCAAGAATGGACAGAGCGCAGGGGCGTGACCACAGTGCGGCGGCATAAGACCGCTTTATGAATGTAGGATTATAGGGGTAGCAGCAGCACTGTCTACCAGGTGGACATTACTTTTTGAAGTCCGCCGGTCTGGGGCAAGCCATCTTTATTCTCTGGGACGTTAAGGAAAAAGCCTCACATCATCGACTTAGTGTGGTTTGTTGATGAATAACCACATGGACAGAAGGCCTGTGGCACCTTTAAAACGGTTTCCGTCGTGACTGAAAATTTAGCACAGCCAGAGTTAGACCTGACCATCGGAGGGCAGATTGGATTCAATCCGTCCGGGGATGAGGACTCGCGGACAGCCTTCCGCAACGCTCTCGGGCAATTTTGTACAGGTGTCACTACCGTAACCACCGTCGCGCCAGACGGGGAGCGCGTCGGAATCACGGTCAATTCGTTCAACTCGCTGTCGTTGGAACCACCACTAATTCTATGGAGCATTGCGAAGACAACACCAAGTTTCTCGTGCTTTCAGCCCGACGACCCGTTTGTTGTTAATGTCCTTGCCGCTGACCAAGAGGATTTAGCGACGCAATTTGCGAGATCCCGGTCCGAGACCAAGTTTAAAGGCGTAACCACCCATGCCGGTCTTCAGGATGTTCCAATTATTGATGGCTGCGTGGCGTACCTGGAGTGTCAGGTCCATGCGCGTCATCCGGGGGGAGACCACGACATTATCGTTGGCCGTGTCCGGCGGGTATTTAACCTGCGAAAGGCGCCGCTGTTGTTCCACGCCGGCGCATTCCACAGCCTGGGTCCCGCCTGACCTGAAGCCCAGTGTTCACTCACTGGCGATAGGTCCGAAATACTGATAACGATGTGAACAACCCAAGGCCTCATCTTGTCGTGGGCTGTCGCGATGCTACAAACACAGGCTAAAGAATGGGTGAAATGCAGAAATTCAATCTGCCTTCTCCCAATATGATGGGACGCTGTTATCATGTCTATAAATCTCAGAGGTAAAGACCCCGTAATCATTGCCGGTGCCGGACCGGTGGGTTGCACACTGGCCCTCTACTTGGCGCGGCAGGGTATCCCGGTTGTGATGTTTGAAGCGGAGGCCGAACTCCCGGAAGACCTTCGCGCATCCACGTGGCACCCGCCGACCCTCGATATGCTTGATGAGTTGGAGATTACCGAAGAACTACTTGGTACGGGATTGAAAGTGCCCAACTACCAGTACCGCGACCGCCGTACTGGTGAATATGCAGATTTCGATATGACCGTTCTCAGCGACGCGACACGGCATCCCTATCGTTTGCAAACGGAACAGTTCCGCCTCACGCGGATCGTCTGCCGCATTCTCGAAGGCATGCCCCACGCCGAGGTGCGGTTTCAGTGCACGGTCGACAATGTCGCTCAGGATGACGCCTCAGTCACCGTCACCATCAATACACCCGGCGGCCGGGAAGATGTTCGCGGCTCCCTCGTGTTCGGTGGGGACGGCGCTAACAGCGCGATCCGCCGCAAGGCCGCAATCGACTTTGAAGGATTCACCTATCCCGAGAAATTTCTTGTTGCCAGCACGCCATATCCCTTGGAAGAGCACTTTCCGGGGCTGGCCTGGGTCAATTACATCGCCGACCCAGAAGAGTGGTGCGTGCTGTTGCGTTGTAACAACCTCTGGCGCGTCCTGTTCCCGACACCCCCAGGCATGTCCAACGACGCTTTGTTGTCCGACGATTACATACAAGGACGTCTTCATTTCCTTGCGGACAATGACGAAGATTTCGAAGTCGACCACCGCACGCTCTATAACGTCCATCAGCGGGTCGCGAAACAATATCGCATCGGACGCATCCTACTCGGCGGGGATTCAGCCCACGTCAACAATCCGCTCGGCGGCATGGGCATGAACGGAGGTATTCACGATGCCGTCAATCTGGCCGAAAAACTGATGATGATCGATCGTGGCGACGCCAATGACGACATTCTTGATCTGTACGACCGCCAACGCCGGATCATTTGTAAAAAGTTTGTTCAGGAACAATCTATTGCTAATAAGAAGGCCATTGAGGCGCAGGACCCTGAGTCTCACAAAAAACAGCAGGAAAAATATATGAAGTCTGCTGCCGACCCTGAATTGTCCCGGCCATTTCTTATGCGCACATCCATGATCGATAGTGTGCGCGAGTCCTATGAAATCACATAGTTACGTAGCAGCTTGTTGTAAGCGAGTTCAGATCGTTTGAACGTCACCGGGCCTATCTAAAGGTGGGCACTGTGTGGCTGATAAACTTAGGAGTATGTCACCTTGGTAATGAGTTATCCTTTTTCGGGCATCGCAACGCGTGGCCCGCTCAAATGGCCTGACGATAATAAAGTCGCGCTCATTCTCACCCTAAATCTTGAACATTGGGATATGACCAAGGATACCGACGAGGCGTATTACGCCGGTGGCCCCCCCATCCTGCCCGACGTTCTCCCCGGCCGGATCCCTGATTTTCCCAACTTCACCTGGCGGGAATATGGCCAGCGGGTCGGCATCTGGCGTTTGTTTGATGTGTTTAGCAAAGCCGGTGTTGCCCCGGGCTGTACCGTCAACGCCAAGACGTTGCTGGAGCGGCCAGAAATCGCCCAAGTGCCCAAGGACGAAGGCTGGGAAGTGGTCGCCCACAACTATGAGCAAGGCGAATTGCTCACCGGTCTCGGAGGCGACCTCGCCAAGGAGCGGGAGATTGTTGAAGCCACCTTGCGGGAATACAAAAAGTTCTACGGCAAGCCGGCCAAGGGCTGGTTGTCGTCATCTCTGCGCGGCACACCCAACACGCCCGAAATTCTGGCGGAAAACGGTTGTATATTCTTTTGTGATCTGCTGAACGATGACCAGCCCTACATGCTGGAAACTGATGCGGGGCCGATCGTCTCAACGCCGTACTCAAATGAGATTAACGATTTTACCATCCTCACCCGGCGCGGCCATACCACCGACGAGATGCGCGACATTCTTAAAGAAGAACTCACCGTGCTCCATCAGGAAGCCACAGAGTCCGGCTCCGGGCGGATGATGAACGTCGGCCTGCACCCGCACGTAACGGGCCGCGCTTATCGCGCCCGGGCCGTCACCGAGTTCCTGGAATACGCCAAAAGCCTAGACGGTGTTTGGTTTGCCACCCGCGAAGGCATCGCTGAGTGGTATATGAACAACAATGAGGGCCATATTAAGTAGGGCGCTATATGTAATCCGTCGTCCTCGGGCCCCCGGTCCGCGAGATGCGGCCGGAGGACAAGGTTTCCGCGAGGACCCAGGGTTTCAAACTGGATCCCTGCTGGCTACTCTAGACCCTCAGAATAAATTCGAGGGTGAACAATTGGGGTATTTTATGCGCCACGTGCTGGCTGTGACCGCCTTACTATTCGCATCGATGGTAAGTCCCGAAGGGCTTGCCCAGTCTCCTGATACGCCCCAAGCAAACGTCCGTTGGTACAAGGGTTCCTACGACTACGGCTTAATGGATTCCGACATCGTGCGCGGCACGGAAGACTGGACCATTACTATTCATCCCGACGGCACTCGTACGGTGGAAACCGTGGTCGATTTGCGCGAGCATGGGCATCAGTCCAACGTCATCATGCGTGTTGATGCCCGCCACCGCCCACTTGATGCATATTCTTCGTTCTGGCGCTTTGGAGAGTATCGTGGCGCTGCGCGGTTCTGGGTCGAGAAGGGCGCTGCAAACGGTAGCGATATCCTCCATAACGACGTAGTTGGCCCTCTTGGTCACGCCACCCATGATGTGACCGTGCCCGATTTGTTTTCCCTGCGCCTGCACCCGGTCATCGTCGAGGGCTGGCAGGTCTGGCATTTCGACAAGTTGAAACCTGGCCCGCAAACCCGACCGCTGTACAATATGGTGACCACGGGTAGTACCGGCGTGCAGGGCATCGGCATGTTCCAGAGCAACGCGGTGGATTTCAAAGGTACTGAAACGGTGGAGACCCCGGCGGGGACCTTCGAAGCCGATTACTACACCTTCTACGGCGGCCGTTATGGCATCTGGCTGTGGAGTGATGACCTCATTCTGGTGCGCTACATTGTGCCTTCCAACGGCCGCGAGTATCGGCTGACACGGTTTGAGACCGGGCCATAACCTCTAAGCGGGGCGCGGCGTCTAATAATTGTAGAGCCCCTGGCCCATCACTATAGAACCGATCCATCAACACGATCTCTCCTGAGCCCGAAGCTCTGCAATGTCTTGAAGTGCGGGGTGGAAATACGGTCACCAACGAAGTGATCAACGCCACCAATATCGCCATTGCCATTTATGCCATTCATTTGGCGCCCCGGCACCGCGTAGAAGCGCCCGCGGGTACTCGCACCAGTCCGATGCGAGTCCACCCTGCGGCGAACTGGTCATCGGTGTGTGCCGCACCTGCCAGACTAGCCTAAAGTCCTCCCATAACAAGCACGTACAATCTCACAAGGGAGCATCCGTCATGAACGTCGTCCTCAATGAGGTCGCGCCGCAAACCGAAGGCGCGCAATCTTTCCTGAAAACACCTGCCAAGAACATGCTCATCAATGGCGAATGGGTTGAAGCCCAGAGCGGCGAGCGTTTGGACTCCAAAGACCCTGCCACCGGCGCCGTCAACGGCACCATTCCGAAAGGCGCGAAGGCCGATGTGGACGCTGCCGTTAAAGCCGCCCGCGACAGTTTCGAAAGCGGTGTGTGGCGCAACATGACCCCAGATGACCGGGGCCGCTTACTTTGGAAGGTCAGTGAACTGGTTGAAGCCAACATTGATGAACTGGCTGAGCTGGAAACACTCGATCAAGGCAAGCCATTATTCATCGGGCGCTGGGCGGAAATTCCAGGCGCGGCCCAGCAGTTCCGTTATTTCGCGGGCATGACCAGCAAAATCGAAGGTCAGACCATCACGTCGTCGATCAACTACCAGCCCGAAGGCAAGCGCATGCATGCCTACACGTTGAAAGAGCCTATTGGCGTGGTTGGTGCCATTACCCCCTGGAATAGTCCTCTGGTCCTGGAAGCCATGAAGATAGCACCGTGTTTGGCCGCCGGCTGTTCGATGATCTTGAAACCGGCTGAAGCTACATCACTAACGGCCATCCGCTTGGGTGAACTGATCATGGAAGCGGGCTTGCCGCCGGGCGTGTTCAACGTCATCACCGGCCTTGGGCCCGAGGCCGGGCAGGCCCTGGCCGAACATATGGACGTGGACAAAATCGCCTTCACCGGTTCCACCGCCACGGGTAAGAAAATCATCGACGCGGCCAAAGGCAATATGAAAAAAGTTGCACTTGAACTGGGCGGCAAGTCCCCGTCCGTGGTTATGGCCGATGCTGAAATGGAGTTGGCTATTCCTGGCGCCGCCAATGCCATCTTCTTTAACGGTGGACAGGTCTGTGTCGCCGGTTCGCGCCTCTACGTAGAGAAGAAAGCCTTCGACAACGTGGTCGCCGGCATTGCTGACATCGCCAAGAGCATGCAAATGGGGCACGGGCTTGATCCCGCCACCCAAATCGGACCCATGGTGTCAAAAATTCAAGCCGACCGCGTCAAAGGCTTCATCGACGGCGGTGTTTCCGACGGCGCGGAAATCGTCACAGGCGGTGAACAACTCGGCGACAACGGCACCTTTATTTCCCCCACAGTCATCGCGAACACCCGTCAGGATATGGCCGTAGTGCAGGAAGAAATCTTCGGCCCTGTTGTGGTCGCTGCGCCCATAGATTCCATGGATGATGTGCCGGCGATTGCCAACGGCAGCCGTTATGGCTTGGCTGCCAGCGTATGGACGCAAGATATTTCCAAGGCCACGCGCCTGGCTGCGGATATCAAGGCCGGTACAGTATGGATTAACTGCCACCTGATGTTCGATGCCAGCTTGCCCATCGGCGGTTATAAGGAATCTGGTTGGAGCCGCGACTCAGGCCAGCAGGCAGTGGAGAATTATCTGGAAACGAAAACCGTCTGTGCGGTGGTGTAGAGTTTGAGGCTCAAAACGGATTGGTCTTGCCCATAAACTGCCGGTTAGGCAGAATCTAGAAGGGTGTGAATCTGGATAAGTCGCATGCTCATAATTGAACTATGTTTTTACAGTAAATGCTGAGCCACAACTCCATTTTAAAACGGTCAACAGATTTACTCGCTCTTTAACCCCTCCAGCAATCTGTCTAACGCGGCCCGGTCGAACACGCGCCCGGCTTTGATCACCGTGTTGATGCGTTGCGTGTTGAGGATGTTGGCGCGCGGGTCGGCGTCGAGCAGCACCAGGTCCGCCCATTTTCCCGGCCCCACCGTGCCCGTTTTGTCGGCAATGCGCATGAACTCCGCCGGGCGCAATGTGGCGGCGGTCAACGCTTCCATGGGTGTCAGGCCGGCTTTGACGAGAAACGCGAGTTCTTCGTGCAGGCTGAAACCCGGCGTGAGAAACCCGATGGGGTTGTCCGTCCCGGCCATGATTTTCACCCCGCCGTCGTGCAGCATTGGAATCATGCTGTAGCTCCATGCGGTCAGCGCTTCACCTGCCTCACTGCGTTGCATACTTCTGGCAAAGCCGGTGGCTCCCGTCGCCCATTGTTCTTGGACAACGGGCGGTAAATACACGAAAGTTTCTTGCCAGTGTGGCTGCGAAAACAAGCGCTCGGTGAAGATGGTGTTGACCGTCAGCGTCGGCGTTTGAAATACCTCCTCGCGGGCGAGGGTGGCGATGACCTCGTTACACCGCTCTGCATCCTGCAATTTTATAGCTTCGGTGCGGAACTGATTATGAATGGCGCTGCGCAAGGTGCCGCCGTCTTCGTTCTTGCCGTCGGCCAGCACTTGGCGGCGGGCTTGGAGGCGGGCCTCGTGGTCGGCGGCACAGGACTGTTCCAAATTACGCATATGCTCGATACCATCGATGCCGGCGATGGCCGCCTCCATCGTATCCATACTCAGTGGCACGTGGGATGTGACGGGCAGACCTAATTCATTCGCCCGCGCCGCCGCTGCCGCAAAGTTTTCATGCGTATTCATTTCATAAAGTTTAATTAGGTCCACACCGGCTGCATGCAGCGCATCGATCTGCGCGCGCGCTTCCTCTGGTGAGTTGATTCCAACGGATATGTTGGGACGGCCATTAAGCCCGGCGTAAACTCGTTGCGCGCCGTCGACCAAGGGTCCAGCTACATAAACCCGTGGCGCAATAGCGCCGGGTGAGCGGGCGGCCTCCCGCATGGGCAGTACGATATCGAGCAAACCACCGGTATCGCGCACGGCGGTAATGCCGTTGGCGATGAACAAGGGGTAGGAGTGGTCGGTGCCCAGGTCTGGGTAGTAGGACAAATGCACATGGGCATCCCACAACCCGGGGATGAGGAACTTACCTGCGCCATCGATCACCGTTGCGCCGGTGGGTATACTTACGTTAGTTCCCACGGCTGTAATTGTGTCACCGGAAAACACGACCGTCGCATTCCCGATTTGTTGAGTAGCATCTAGAAGAGTTGCGCCGGTAATTGCGGTGACCCGTTCTTGCGTTATGTCCGCCGCGCAACCTGCCAAGGTCAGTGCCAATATAGTCCAGATAAATTTCAACTTCATTTACTCTCTCCCCACCATCCTGACGAACACCGTATCCCGCACACGGCTGTGATGTAAGTTAGCCGCAAAGCAGGGGGGCTATTTGATGAAACGCAGAACACTTCAAGGGGGCTCGGCGGCCACGTTGCTCGATCCGGCCAGGCCCGAAGGCCTTCACCTCATTAATCGTAAGCTTAACTACACTATGGATGACCGCCCGGTATTCTGGTTCATCAACGCTGTTGGCAAAGGGCTGAAGGACTACGCCCTAACACCCTTTTGGAACATGCACGTTGGTATCGCTTACAGGGTCCGTGAACATCGCTAAGAGACCAAGTCGCTAGTCAGAATATTCTATTCGGATTTGGAAACCGGAAAGCTGCTGGAGACGTGGGGCAATCCCTAAATCGGTGAGCGGCGCACCGTGCTACAGCCCAAGCTGGTGCGACCAGGGCCATCGCCAGCATCACCTAGGGTATGCGCATAATAGGTCTACCGATCCTGACCAGCTGCAGCCCGCGCTTCAAACACATAAGGTTTGATGAACGTGCGGTAGCGGTCCCAAATGCTGGTAAAACGTCCCTTCAATTCCACATCATCATCAATTGCGTGGAACGTCATGTTCATGCAGGCTGAATTATCCAAGCATTCCATGGTCAGCCGCGCGAGGGCATCCCGGGTCACGGGTCCAATGGCCATTTGATTGGTTGTCAGCCGGGCATAGCCGGATTCTTTGTTCTCCATGGACATGAGGGAGAGGTGACGGATTATGGTGTACGGCACGCCTGACTCCTTGAGAATATCTTCCGCAATACTTTTTGATCCAATGGCGACGCGTTGTGGTTCGGGAACGTTTTCAAACATAATCAGAGCGCTGCTGTCACCGGCACCAGTCGCGCCATGAAGAATGACTTGTCCCACATTTCCTGCGGCCGCCCATTTGGAAACCACACGCTGACTTTTTTCGTAAAACGTTTGATCTCCCCCCATCACCGGCGCACCTGAGGTATCGATAATAGCGCGGTAAGCTGTTTTAGTGAGGATGCGCTCCATGTCGGCATCGGACAGCATATCTCCGACAACGTAGCCCACATCAAGGCCTTCAAGCCGTGTACGGCTTGAGGTTGGCCGGACCATCACGGTCACATCCTCACCCGCTGCCACCAGGTCTTTGACGACCTCTGAGCCCAGTTGACCGGAGCCGCCAAACACCAACACGCCACCATCGGCGGCCAAAAGTGGTGTGCTCCATATTAAATAGGCAAATGCCACTGTGATGATGCGTCTCATGTTCAGAATCCCTAATTATTTTGTTTCAGTGCGTGCGCTTGGTAACACGCTTGACCATTACAGTGCATGTGGATGATGCGAGATCAAACAATTAGCGCCAGCCAGACTCACTCTAACCGGCCACCGGCTTCTCGGGCTTCGAACACATAAGGTTTTATCACCGTGCGGTAACGCTTCCACATGCCGGTATACCGCCCGGTGAGTTCCACATCGTCGTCCACGGCATGAAACGTCATGTTGATACAGGCTGAATTGTCGAGGCATTCCATGGTAAGCCGGGCCAGTCCGTCCCTGGTCATTGCACCAATAGCCATTTGACTTGTAGTTAACCGCGCATTGCCGGACTCTTTGTTTTCCAGGGGCAGGAGAGTCATATGGCGTATGACGGTATAGGGCACACCGGAAGCTTTTAACACGTCTTCGGCAACGCTTTTTGACGCGATCGATATACGTTGAAACTCGGGAACATTTTCCATCACCATCATATGCGCGCTGTCACCAGCGCCGGTGGCACCATGTAAAATTATGTGTCCGACGTTGCCCGCTAACGCCCACTTGGAAATGACGCGCTGGCTTTTTTCGTAATAGTTCTGATCACCACCAAAGGCCTGTCCTGACGCGTCAATCACCGCCCGGTATGTGGCTGAAGTAAAAACACGCTCCATGTCCGCATCCGAAAGTATATCGCCAACCTTATAGGCAATAATCAGGCCTGCGAGCCGTTCCCGTTTCGATGTGGGGCGGACAAACACCGTTACGTCTTCCCCGGCCTCTACCAGGTCCTTAACTATCTCAGAGCCGAGCTGCCCGGTGCCGCCCAGTACGAGCACACCACCGTCATCTGCGCGAAGTGGCGTGGCTAAGAAAAACACAGCACCGAACAGTGCCGTAAAAGACTTCAACATGATGATTGTCCTCGATTATACCAACTAGTCTGCAAAGTATTACATGGCCTTGATCCAATTCAATGGACACATTCCCGCTAAGTATATACCTGCGGCAGACGTTCTGCGGTTACGACCTGGTCATCGGCTTTAATGATCTGGCCATCAACCGCAAGGGCGGGGAATTACACGCTCTGCTGCAGGTAGGCGACGACAGTTTACTCTTGGCCGAGGTTTACCACCCACCGACCTCTTTTTGCCCGTCATTGACGTAGTTGGTCTCAAAATGGTGGGACTTCCAGAATAATATTATTATAAAACAATACGTTATGGCGCTATTTATTTTTAGGGTGGCGGCATAAAGCACGTCCTTCATGGGTTTGTTCCACGTAAAACGCTGATTTTTATTTTTTTGCCCTCGTCCTGGCTTTGTGCGAGCACATTCTGGCATTGTGCGGGTCACATCTGAGCGAAGGCCGAACTTATGTATGAACAATCAATTACCTCCCGGGATCAACTCCGGTCTGTCTACAAGCCGCCCGGCGACGGCGCTGTTAAAAAAGTGCTGTCCAGCCTCGATCAGCACTGCATCGACTACCTTGCGCTGTGTCCGTTTGGGGTGCTGTCGACCGCTGGGGCTGACGGCAGGCTTGACGCCTCACCCAAGGGCGGTGAACCGGGCTTTCTGCACGTAGAGGACGCTGAAACCGTGATGCTGCCTGACTGGCCGGGCAACAACCGTCTCGATAGCTTGGAAAACATCCTCGATAATCCGCATGTGGGCATGATGTTGCTGGTCCCCGGCATGGATGAGACCCTGCGCATCAACGGCCATGCTGAAATCTCTGTTGATCCTGATGTTCGCGCCCTCTTTGCCATCAAAAGCAAGCTGCCGATCTCGGTTCTCATCATCACTGTTGAAGAAGCGTATCTGCACTGCGCGCGCGCAGTCTGGCGTGCTGATCTTTGGAATGCAGACAATCACATCGACCGCGCACGGTTTCCCACCATGGGACAAATTCTGGCCGATCAGGTGAAGGGGTACGACGCTGCGGCGGCGGACAAAATCATCGAAGACAACCGGCATGACCTCTACAGCTTAGACTAAGAGAGAAGGGGTCTAGGAAAATGGGTGAATCCAAACAAGTCGCTGTCATCGTTGGAGCAGGGCCGGGGCTCGGGGTGGCGGCGGCAAAGCGTTTTGCCGAAGCTGGCATGACCTCCATACTCGTGTCGCGCTCGGCCGACCGTCTCAATACGCTTGCCGCTGGAATCGACGGCGCGGTGGCCTATCCCTGCGACGCGACAGATGAGGATGCGGTTGAGAAATTGTTTGAAGATGTTGAATCTCAATACGGCCCGGTCGAAGTGCTTGTCTACAATCCGGGGGGCGGTTTCGGGCGTACGCCAGTGGTCGAACAAAGCGCAGAACGCTTCCGAGCTGTTTGGGAATTCACAGCATTTGGCGGTTTTTTGTGCAGCCGGGCGGCCGCGCAGCGCATGCAGAAACGCGGCCATGGCTCCTTGTTGATTACCGGCGCGACAGCCTCTCTGCGCGGCGGCAAAGGGTTTGGAGCCTTTGCCTCAGGAAAGTTTGCTTTGCGGGCCTTGGCACAGTCAATGGCGCGTGAGCTCGGCCCCGATGGTATTCACGTGGCACACATCAATATCGACGGGCTTATCGGTCAGTCAGAAGACGGCTCAAAGCTTGATTCCAATGACATCGCTGAGACCTATTACGGCCTCTACAAGCAGTCTAAGTCCAACTGGACACATGAATTGGATATTCGGCCCTGGTCTGAGAATTGGTGAAATTGCCGGTGACACATGCGTCTCATCCTTCGCCGGTTTCATTCATGGCTATGTTGTCTCAGTGCCTACCCCGTTGGGTTTGATCTTACTATCGACAGGGCTACTTGGTTTGGTGGAACCTGCACCGCCGCGCTTAAGGTCGTTTCTCCCTAAAGCCCCTTTAGCCGCGCTTTCATTGTCTTTTGCATTGCTGTGTACTGAGCTTTGGCTGATGGATGCTTCTTAATCGCTGTCCAGTACTTCTTCACATTCGGACGGCCCTTATACGGGTCTTTGATGCCAAACAGCGGCGCAACATGACTTACAAAAAACAAAGCCGGTAATGCGTAACAGTCGCTGATGGTGAAACTTTTTCCGGTCGCGCAGGGGCCCGGCTCGATGTAATGGTTGAGCACGTCCAGGCCTTTGTTCAAACCCTCAATGGATTTCTCTGCTTCAGCCTTATTCTTCGGGCTTCTGCCGCTAACTTGCCGGAACAGAATGAGGGCGGGGGCCTGCACGTAAAGATCGGATACTCTTGCGATTAGGCGTGTTTTGCTCGCCGCTGCCGCTGAAGCAGGGATGATTCTTTTCTTTGGATATTTGTTTTCCAGATATTCGACGACGACATCTGATTCAAAAATGGTTATTTTCCCATCTTGAACAGTTGGGATTTTTCCGAACGGGTTCAGCGCTAGAAATTCAGGCGTTTTCAGGCCGCCCTTGGGCATAACAATACCGTAAGAGAGCCCCTTGTGGTCACAGGCGAGAATTACACGCGCGACAAACGGGGAAAGCGGGCTTCCGTGAATCTTCATGTCTCAGTCTCCGGGAAATGCGGGGCCGGCAACAACCGGCCCCGCTGTTCTTTAATTACTTACCGCCGCCAAAGAATTGCTTGGCCATGACTTTCATTTCCTTCAACGCCTGTTTGCCCAGGGGGGCACGCTTCAGGGCATTCCAATACTTCTTGACCTTCTTGTGTTTGGCCAGGGGATCTTTGTTGCCAAAACCGGGCATGACAAGTTGCAAGAAAAACAAAGCCGGCAAAGCGTAACAATCGGCAATGGTGAATCTCTTGCCCATGGCCCAGGGGCCTTTGTCGTCTAGATAGTGGCTGAGCGCGTCGAGGCCTTTTTCCAGATCAGCAATCTTCGCTTTGACCAAGGCTTTATCTCTAGTTTTGGGGTCACGCTGTGGGAACAGGGCTGTAACATTGTCCTGCACATAGAGCGCGCTGATCGTCGCAATGAGTCGCGCCTGAGCAGCCGTTTTTGCAGACGCCGGAATGATTGCCTTTTTAGGGTACTTGGTGTCGATGTACTCAACGATCACCGAGGACTCAGGAAGCGTGGTGGCTCCGTCTTTCATCGTCGGCATTTTGCCGAGCGGGTTCATGGCCAGATACTCTGGGGTTTTCATACCGCCTTCTGGCATGATGACTTCGTGCTTAATGCCCTTGTGGCGAAGGGCCAACAAAACCCGGCATACGTAGGGCGATAAAATTGCACCATAGATTTTCATGTTGCGTGCGTCCTCTGTTCTAAGAAAAGGGTTGTGCGATAGGCCTGCGGCCCGCGCGTGGCGGTATCATATCCAAGCGTGCGGAAAAAGCACCTGGGATTGTGAGAAATATTTATTATTTTAGAGATTCATCAAGCTTTCGTCTTTTTCAATTTCGTGATCTTCTTGTCTAAACAAACAGGGGGAACGGGCCATGGACCATCGCAATATTCGCGGCAAAATTTTGTATATCGGCGGCGACAATGAGGAACGGGGTCGGGAATGGTTTTCCATGACCTTTCACGAAGACGGCCAGCGAACGCTGCGGGCTCACTGTGAAATCGATGACACAGAGGTCATTCGGGAAACCATCTACACGATGGATGATCAGTGGCGGCCCATAGATTGCTTCAATCGTCTGCATGTGGAGCGGAAATTTCTGGGAACAGGCTGGGTGCGTGCTTACGGACAAGAAGCCGAGTGTGAGGTAGACAACACCACCCTTGGCCGGGTCTCACAGAAGGTTCAGCTTAATGGTCCGGCCAAAAGCCTTACGGTGCATCCGCTAACCTGTGACGTTTTTCACTGTGCTGGTTTCGACCACGGTAAAAGTGAGAACCCTCAGACTCTCCAAGATGTTCTGTCTACATCTCCGCTGCCGAATGGCGCGAGCGGCCCATTCCTCAGTGTTGGCACCGTCACGGTAATGTATGACGGGCGCGAGGAAATTACCGTTCCGGCAGGGACTTTCGAGTGCGATCACTATCACTTTGTTATGAAGCCGCAACCCGACGGAGCCCAGAAGCGTGAAGATGTCTGGTGCATTCCTGATGATTATACGTTCGTCAAAGTGACCGTTGACGGCTTCCTGAAAAATTCTCGGTATGAATTGGTTGAATACGAGACGGAGTATTAGAATGGCCATGAAACATCGTAACGTCCGCGGCAAAATCGCCTACATTTTCGACCCCGAAGGGGAGAGGAAAGACTTCGGCCGGGAATGGTGGTCAGTCACTTTTCATGAGGACGGCCAGCGCACACTTCGTGCCCATTGTGAAATTGAAGCCGGCGTAGTCGCGGATCGCTCAGTTCTGCGGGAAACGGTTTATACAACGGGGCCAGATTACCGCCCCTTAGACTGTTTTGTTCGGTTGCATGAAAGCGGGTCGTTTCTGGGAAGCGGCTGGTTTCGTTTCAGCGATGGATGGGCGGAATGTGAAGCCGTCAACATGACGTCGGGACGGATCAGCCAGAAAATGGCACTGGAAACTGCGCCGCTGTCCTTCGGTGCGCACCCCGTTTCTTGCGATATGCTCCACTGCGCGCGGTTCAATCACAATACTGAGAAAAAGGTGCAACCCTGCCGCGGTGTGCTGACGTCCTCACGAGACCATGACGGGTGCTCCGGACCAAACCTCTGCACAACTGATTTCGATTTGGAGTATCTTGGCCGTGAAAATATTACCGTGCCGGCGGGGACATTCGAAACAGACCATTACCGTTTTTTGCTCGACTATCACCCGACAGAAGACCTTTGGTGCACACCTGATGGCTTTTTATTTGTGAAGATAACTGTTGGTGGATACATGAACGCGCACTTCGATCTCGTTGAATTTGAAGAGGAATACTGACTGTGAAAGTTATCGGTGCCGGATTTGGCCGCACGGGCACGATGTCTATGAAGTTCGCGCTTGAGCAACTGGGCTTTGGGCCCTGTTACCACATGATGGAAGTGTTTAAGAAGCCTGAGGGTATTCTCTTGTGGCACAAGGCAGCCTTCGGAGAAGAGATAGAGTGGAATGATATTCTGGGTGAATATGTATCGGGAGTGGACTGGCCGCTGAGCTATTTCTGGGAGCCGCTTGCGAAGCGGTATCCCGAGGCCAAGATACTCTTGACTATCCGGCCATCTGATCAATGGTACACTAGCATGATCAACACGATCTTCAGTTACCTTGACGGTCATCCACCAGACGATGATATGCAGAAAACGTGGAAGGAAATGGTTGATAAGATCGTTCGCACCGATACGTTTGATAATCGCACAACAGATAGGGCCCATTGTGAGGCCGTGTTCAATCGGCATACGGAAAACGTGAGAGACGCGATACCAGCTAACCGGCTCATTGTTTATGAGGTGGGGAGTGGTTGGGAGCCCTTATGCAACGGCCTAGGCGTAGCGGTTCCCGATGGGGGCTTTCCAAAAACGAATACTACTGAAGACTTTCAAAGCAACGCGGACAGCATTCTTGCGCAAGGATAAAGCTATCGCTGATGGCGGCTAGGTCAGCGGCCTAGCCCTTAGCGTTATCATTCTGAATTTGGATAACGCGTTGCGGATAGGGGATTTCAATACCTGCTGTCTTGAGGCCGTCCCATAGCGCAAGTAAGACTTCTCCTTTGACATTGGTCACCCCTTTGGCGGGGTCTCGAATCCAAAACCGCAAAACAAAATTCAATGAGCTGTCGCCAAATTCAACCAAATGGCAGATCGGCGGGCGATTATCCACAATTCTCTCAGGCTTGGCAGCAGCTTCCACCGCGAGTTTGCGTACTTCATGCGGGTCACAGTCGTAGGTTACCCCAAACGATACTTCCATGCGGACGTCGTTATCGCTGTGAGACCAATTGATCACTTGATTAGTAACGAAATCATCGTTGGGGATAAGCAATTCTTTGTTGTCGCGTGTCGTCACGCCGACATAGCGCGCGCTCATGGTGTTGACCCATCCAAACGTCGACCCCACCTCGATGATATCGCCCGGCTTTATCGATTTGTCCAATAACAGGATTACACCGCTGATAAGATTGGAGACCTGCTTTTGTAAACCGATGCCGATGCCGACACCGACCGCACCTGTGAATACGGCAAGGGCTGCAAAATTAATCCCAACTGATGACAAGGCGACCGTCACAGCGACAACGATCATGACAAAGCGGATGGTTTTGCCGATTAGGACTCGTGCCCTAGGTGTTATTGCTGCAACTTGTGCCAGCCGGGATTCAATAAAGCGGCTTACGGCAAGTGCTGACCACATCAAAATGCCCAACAGGATAGCGCCGTTGATGATGGTCAGAAGTGTGATCCGGGTCTGTCCAAGGGGCAGAGTCACAGAATCCAGCGCGTCAATGGCCGGGCCCAGCAACCCGACAATATTCAAAGCCGCTATCGTCCAGGCAAGCGCGGCGAACAGGTTTGCGATGAACGGGTTTGCAATGAGCGAAGAACTGATTTTAATCAGAATCCAAGCGCTAATCAGGCTGGCGAAAATTCGTAGGAGGTCGCTGGCGATACTGGCTTGAATCTGAATCACAATGCCAATTGTGAGCCATAGCAACAAAACGAAGACGATGCCGAACAATTGATCGTCAATTACAGAAAGAGCCCGGCGCAAGGGCGAATAGACCCGAAGACCCTCAAGGCGTGCCTCGAGGCGGGGTCTCAAAGGTTTGGCGCTGGCACGGGCGAGAATGGCGAGAACAAGGAGCGTTAAACCTTGAACCAGACTAGCCAAAGTTAGGACTTCTGCCTGAACCCAGCTTAGAATGAGGTTGTAAAGTTCACCCCACAGCGCTGGGTTTAGCGGGTCACTCATCGGATACATACCGCAGTTTGGTCATGGTGAAGCATACCTCATCCGAGCTTGTTGGCTAGGCGATTGCTACTTGGATCGAGAAACCCTGATAGTTGAAATTAACTCAGGGTGCTTTTGAATAGGTCAAAGGTGCGGCCATGGGCGAGTTCCGTGGCTGCTTTATCGTAATGATTCGCGTCAGAGTCCCTGGCGAAACCATGGTTACAACCAGGGTAGGTATGGACTGAAACTACTCCGTGGCCCTCGAGCGCTTCACGTACCTGATTAGATGCTTCTTTGGGCACGAAGGCATCTTCATCTGCGATATGAATCAAAGTAGGCGCTTTAATGCGCCCCGCTTCACCGAGCAGTCCGTCAATGCCAACTCCGTAATAAGCGGAACCTGCATCAGCGTCTGTACGAGCAACGCTAAGGTAGGTCAGCAGTCCACCAAGACAAAAGCCCGTTACACCCACTTTTCCATTGCATCCGTCGCGGCCACGCAGAACGGTAATTGTTGACTGAATGTCATCGATACTGTTGTCGACATTGAATTTGCCATAGAGGTCCAAACCGGTATTGAAATCAGCTTCGACCATGGGGTCCAATTGTACGCCGGGCTGAATGGGCCAGAATAGGTCAGGCGCGATGGCCATGTAGCCTTTGCCGGCCAGCATATCGCAGGTGTCGCGCAACCATTTATTCACACCAAAGATTTCCTGCACAACGACGATGCCCGGGCCGCCGCCAGCTGGGCCCGATAAATAGGCCATGAAATCCCCGTGTTTGCCCTTAATGGTGACCTCAGATGAACTCATGATTTGGCTCCCTTGTGGATGGATCATTTACTTCTAGAGTCTTAAAAGGATTCGCCTACCGTGACTAGATCAGAACTGTAAACTTAGTACTTAGGCGGGATGCCAGCCACTGACTTGGCCAATAGTCTCATGGGTGAGGGCGGTTCTCACGGCGTAGCGGTCCGCCCGATAGAGGGCCGTTAGCCACTCAACGGGTCTTTCTGTATCATCAAAAACAAGCCGGGTAAGCCGTAGGAGCGGAGACCCCACTTCGATTCCCAGTTGGACCGCAATGGTTGGCTCTGCCAGTGTTGCGGTGACGTCCTGATCTGCTCTGTCGAGCGCGATACCGGCGTCGCTCAGCCTAACCAGCATAGGCTGCTGCACCGTTTCAGGGTCGAGTTTGTCAGCCACATCTTCGGGCACGTATGTGACAATAACGGCGAGTGGTTCGCCGTCGGAAAGTCGGAGATGGTTTGATTTCAAAACTTTCTGTCCAGACCCTACCACTAGCTTGGCGGCGATGTCAGGATTCGCCTCTATCAAGTCACTTGCCAAGTGTAGGACGTCTGTCGACTCACCAATGGCTTGAACGTTCTGTACCAGGTCTTCTAACGCGTCAGGTTGCGTTGAAGTGGTTCCGCTTTCTGCGACAAAGGTTCCTTTGCCGCGATGGCGCACGATAAGGCCCTCTGTTGCCAACTCACGCATGGCGCGCTTAACGGTGATCCGCGACACACTAAAATCTTCGCACAGCGCAGCCTCCGAAGGCAGCGCAGCGGTAGCTGCGTATACGCCAGATCGAATATGCTCACGTAAGATCAGGTACACCTGATGGTATAGCGGGATGGCAAGAGTCTCGTCGACAGACCGGCTGACAGGATCCATCTTGTTCATGCGTCTAAAACCATGCCCGATGAGATGTTTGTGTTGGTGCCGGTCATGGATGCTGCATGAGGAGAGCATAAAAATAATACAGCTCCGGCGCATTCCTCTGCAGTTGCGTAGTGGCCCAGCGGAAGAATGCTTCTCAATCCGTCATGTTGATCATTGGACAAGCGATCAAGCATGGGCGTTTCGACAGGACCCGGAGAAAGGATGTGCACCCGCAGACCATCCGGTGCCCACTCTTTAGCGCAGTAACGTGTCAAATTTACAAGAGCCGCTTTGGATGAGGAATAGGCTGCGCCGGATAGATAACTACCGCCGTTGTACCCGTTTGAAGACCCGCACAGTACGGTAACGCCACCGGGCTTAGTCAAATGCGGATACCCATGTTTTAGCAAAAGAAAAGAAGACGTCAGATTGGTCGAAACAACCGTGTTCCAATCTTCCAATGACAATTCATCAAGGCGGCCTTTGCCGACCATACCAGCCATGTGAACCAGGTAGTCAATGCGGCCAAAATGATCAATACAACTTTGAATCGCCGCAGACACTGCCGCCTCATCCGTGACTTCTAATGTGAGCGGAAGTACGCGATCGTCGTCAAAGGGAACCGCGCGACGGCCAGTGGCCGCCACGTTGGCACCCGCATCTAACATCATGCGAACAACCGCCTGTCCAATGCCACCGGTCGCGCCCGTTACAAAAGCAACGCGACCCGCAGCATCGAGCAAGATTGGTTTATTCGTCGAGGTCACTCGGCGGCCTGTGCCCAGTTTTGAACGAAGGCGTCGTTCATACCGTCAAGCATACGCCAACGCATTTCCGTAGAGGCACGGACTGCGGAGATGGCATTCGCTTGAAGTTCTGGCGTCGTGGCGTAGTGCGATGTGATCTCAAGGCCAACGTCGGCATGCTCGACATCGCCGACTATATGTACATGAAAGAATTCCATATCGTCGTCGGTTAGACCCATCTTCTTCATAGCGTCTACATATGCTGGATAAAGAGTTGGGAGTTGTCCTTCGAGAGCAACCATGATTCCAGCGGCGCCTTCCGTCAAATGGCGAACATTCACGAGTTCCCAAATCCAAGCCCGCATTGCGCGGGTAGACGGTAGAATTTTGCCGCGCAATTCGGCTTCAGTGAAATCTTCTCTTGTCATGCCACAGGCCAAGCCAAACTTGATGAGGAGTTCGGGGTGACGCTTTTCTGGCATGTCTGGCATTTCTTCTCCCAATAAGTTTTCCAACATATGTTGGCGGGCGTGAAGGTCATCCAACCGGCAGTAAAACTGTGCAAATTGCTGCGGAATAGCATCAATGTAATAGAAGTGTTGTACGGCCCATTCACCTATTTGTTTGAGGCTCAAGCCTCCCTCGGACCAAATTATACTAAAAGGGTGGCCGCCTGAGTGAACCGGTGCCCGGGCGCTTTCTAAAGCGTCAAAGAATTCTTGTTTATTCATCATGGTGTTTTTCCTTTGTCATGCAGTCTTTTAAAGAGGGGAAATTTTTAACACTCAATCGCTGGCGCCCCATTTGGCCATCGGAAACGTTTCTGTCGGAATTGTTGTGGTTTTTTCTTCCGTGAAGAACTGCAAGCAGTCTTTCGCGCTGTCGCGGCCTATGCCGGATTTCTTGTAGCCACCGAATGGCGCCCGTAGTTCTCGGGTCATCGGTGTGTTGACCCAGATTGTTCCAGCCCGCATTTCCTGGGACGCTTTCATCACCGTTGGCAGGTGATCGGACCAAATGTAGCCAACCAAGCCGAATTCAGAATCATTGGCGATGGCTAAAGCTTCGTCGAGATGATCGTAGATGAGGAATGTTGCAAAGGGCCCAAATATTTCTTCCTGGCAGACTTGCGCCTCATTTGACTTTGCGATGACCGCAGTCGGCTCCAGGTAGAGTCCAGTCTCATGACGCTCATCACGCTTTCCACCCGTAAGCAGTTCGCCGCCATCCTGTTTTGCGACGTCGACAAAGCTGAGGACCCGGTCCATGTGAGCTTGATAGCAGACGGGACCGATTTCAGTGGCCGCGTCCATGGGGTCACCGACCTTGATATTTTTCGAGCGGGCAACGAACTTTTCTATGAACTCGTCGGCGATCGATCGTTCAACCAAGATCCGGGACCCGGCGAGGCACTGCTGGCCGTTGTTGGAGTAGATGCCGAGAATTGCACCATCCAGGGCCCGCTCAATGTTGGCGGAGGCAGCAATAATATTGGCAGACTTGCCGCCAAGTTCGAGTGCGACTGGTTTGAGACCCTCTCCAGAACGCGCTGCAATCATGGCGCCTGTCTTGGTACCGCCGGTAAATGAAACAACGTCCACCTCAGGGTGGGATACCAGTGCATCGCCGGTAACATGGCCTCGGCCGTTGACCAGATTAACCACTCCCTTTGGGATATCGGTCTCGTGAATGAGTTCTACGACGCGGCGCAGAGACAGAGGCGTGAATTCACTAGGTTTGAGGACACAAGTGTTTCCGAATGCAATGCAAGATGCGATCTTCATGGAACATAGGGCGAGTGGGGCATTCCAGGGGCCAATCAGGGCGCTAACACCTACAGGTTCTCGTGTGACGATAGAGATATATGGTTTTGTCTGGGTGTATGCTTCTCCCGTCGCCTGGCTTGCCACTTCAGCAAAGAATTCAAAATTCCATCCAGTGCGTACAACATGGAATCCTTTGACGTAGCCCATCGCCAATCCGGCATTGATGCTTTCCAGATAGGCGAGTTCGTCTGCATTGCTAAGGAGGACGTCTTGGATCTGGAGCATAACCTTTTTGCGCGCGTCCACAGACATGTGGCGCCATGGCCCGTTTTCAAACGCATCGCGCGCTGTCCGCACAGCTGTATCAACTTCTTCGATAGAGGCTTCTCGCAACAGTGAAATCTGTTGTTCTGTAATAGGACTAATAACCGGGATGTCTTCTCCAGCGCCTGATGGATTGACGGACTCCCCTCCAATGAAACTCGAACAGTGCTCATTGACTGAGAATCTCTTCATGAGGTCCTGGGTGACTGCGTTCATCGTCGGCTCCCTGTTTTCTTGTCTTTGGTCAAGTTTTGTTGTGTTGGTTCATGGCATGTATCCGCCACCGTTGATGTGGATGACCTGTCCGGTCATAAATCTCGAAGCGTCACCGGCCAAAAAGAGAATCGGTCCAATAACATCTTCAACTACGGCAAGGCGTTTCATCGGTGTTATGTTAGCGTAGTGATCTAAATCAATGTTTGCAGGTTGATCGCTCTGTTCACCGCCACGACTAGTGCCGCCGCGCAAGAACGCCGTGTCAACAGCGCCGGGGGCTATAACATTCACCCGAATGTCAGGCGCGCATTCCTGTGCCAACGACTTGGACAGCGCGATCACGCCAGCCTTAGCAGCCCCATAAGCAGACGTGCCGGGCATACCTTTATAGGCTAGGCCTGACGCCGTGTTGATGATTGTGCCTGCATTGCTGTCCTGCAGCAGGGGGACGGCCGCGCGCGCGCACAAGAACGCAGAGCGCAGGTTTCCGTCAACAACATCTGTCCAGGATTCAGACGTAGACTCTTGGACCGGAGTGAATGCATTAGCAAAGCCGCACAGGTTCACAAGAACGTCTAGCCCATCCCAAGCATCCTGCACCTGCAAAAACGCTTTGTTCACTGAACCTTCGTCCGTCGCATCCAGCGTCAGCGAAAGGCATTCATTTGGCGGCGGATGATTTGAAAGAGACGATGGAAGGTCTAGGACAGCAACTTTGAGCCCAATATCTTGCGCCATGGCTACCAGCGCCCTGCCGATACCGCCGCATCCACCGACCACAGCCAGCCGTTGGCCTGGCGCCGGCCCAAGGCGGGAAAAATCAACCGATGTAAGAGCGCTTACGTCCATCACCTTATCCTGAAGTTACGAGACGCTTGGCGTCAGTTTGAGGAAACTCTTTGTGGCATGCCGGGCAATGCATATGAACTTCCGGTCGGTCCAGCAGGCCCGGCCCCACATGGAACCACTCTTCACATGCCGGACATTGAGTCCAAGAGGTGTTGCCTGTTTTTTCCCAGGGCGCGCCGAGCCGCACAATTTCCTTGTTGTTGCTCATAGTGTCGGCCAATCATTCGGATCGAGACCGGACAAAATCTCAGCCGCACGCTGCATCGCTTCATCCGGCACTTTTGAGCGCGGAGGGATAGGTGGTGGAGCACCTGCACGTCCGGGAAGGGGCATGCTGGCATCAATCGCCATCTTGGATAGGGTTTTTGACCCTACTGGGGTTGAGGGATCCAGCAGTGAGCCTGAAAGTCCGTCGACGGTGAAGCTGTCTCTGCTCCACTGAACCCTCGTTGCCATGGCAAAGAACATTTCTGAATCGTCGAAAATGTCGATGTCTTGGTTAACCGCGATCGCTAGTTTTAACCGTCGATAGGATAGGGCGGCCATAAGGGCATCGCGCACTTCGCCGGGGCCTGGATTCTCGACTTGAATGTAGCCATGGAACCTGCGCCCTTGAGCGGGCACATGCACGTTAACAACACTCGGCGCCACCTGTTTGCACAAGCCGAAGACTTTGCCCTCCATTGCCATGTTATCTGGCACGAGCATATCCGTCAGACCGGAGCCGTAGTCGTGATACAGCGCGTTCTTCCGCATCGTGATGCATGTGACGTCAACTACTGGGGCTGCCACCTGAGGACCCGAGTACCCAGTATATTCTCCGAATGGACCATCTGCTTCTAACACGTCTTTGGGGGCGTACCCTTCAATCACGATCTCAGCGTCGGCGGGAACCATGATGGAGTCACCGAATGTGCGGCTTGGCGTGACTCTCAGCGGTTCTCCAATTAGTCCCCCACAGGCCCCCCAATGGCTTTCTGGATACGTGAGCTTGGCTTGGGTTCCCATGAGAACAGCAGGGTGATGGCCAATCCAAAAGACGACAGGGCAATCTTCGCCCCGTTCCCAGAACTTACGCAGGTTGCGGGCATTGTGTGAGGCTGGATAGGGGAAGTAGGACATGCGCGTCGGTGATTTTATCCAGCATCTTTGAATAGCGGTGTTGTCGGTCTTGGTGTCTGGATCGTAGGTCGTGGCATGGGCCGCCGTGAGGTAGGGGCCGGGATCAGTCACATGCTGGGTGAGGGCCGGCAATTTAGTGAGATCAATATTGTCACCCTCCAGAACTATCTCTTGAACCGGTGCGCTTTCGCCACTGATTTTTTCTGGTGCAATGCAGTTTCCCGTACGCTGAGCGTAAATGGGTGCGGCTGTCTGATGGTCATTGATACCCAGCGCACGCGCGACAACAGTCCGGCTCCCGGTCAGATTAGTGACCACAGGTATATCGCTGATACTGCCATCTGCGCGGCGTGGTTCCTGGACGACGACGATGGGTCGGCGTTCGGCCTTCTCCAATGCATATTGAAGAGCCGTAATGTCGTGGACGATAGATAGAGGTTTGTCAGGGCGAAACACTGACGATTTTTCTGCGTCCAGGAAAGTTCTTAAATCGAGAATGGCCTATCCCCCAAAGGTCATCTAAAGTTATAAAAGTATACCTTTATGCTCAAGGGAAAAGATTCCGCAGATTCCTGGGGAATTTTGGTACTTTAAGACCCGGAATATGTTAAGCACCGCGAAAGTGCAGCGGGTTCAGGAATATTTTAAGCAATTCGGGCTATCAGTGGGGCATGAACACGGAAGGAAATAAATAATGGCTATAGAGCAACGCCTTATCGTCGGGATTAGCGGCGCGTCCGGGATCATCTACGGCATCCGTTTACTCGAGGTTCTCAAGGATTCACCGATTGAGACGCACCTCGTTATGTCTCAATCCGCTGAGGTGACACTCGCCTACGAATCAAAGCGTAAAGTGGCGGATATCAAGGGATTAGCAGATGTTGTGTATCCCATTGGTGACATCGGTGCGGCTATTTCCTCGGGGTCGTTTCACACAGAAGGAATGGTAATCGCGCCGTGCTCAATTCGCTCGGCTTCTGAAATAGCCACCGGAGTAACATCTACTTTGCTGACGCGGGCTGCAGATGTCGTGCTTAAAGAGCGTCGCCGTCTCGTCTTGCTTGTGCGTGAGAGTCCTCTTCACACAGGGCATTTAAGGACGCTGACCCACTTGTCAGAAATTGGTGCGGTCATTGCACCGCCAGTACCAGCTTTTTATGCAAACCCAAACTCGATTGACGATATCGTCAATCATACAATAGGACGTGTCCTTGATATGTTTTCGGTGGACGCTGGCTTAGTGAAACGCTGGGGAGAGCCAGGGGGGTCTGGTAAGTCATCAAACAGGCGCCGGACGAAAAAGATATCGAAGAAGACATGACCGAAGCAAACGGGTCAGGCATCGCCACGGGCAATCCGCTATGGGAATTCTCCACCTGGGCCTATAGCCAGCAGGGCATCAGTAAAGCGCTGCTATCTTTACAGAACCGCATGGGTGCTGACGTCAATATGGTGCTGTTCTGTATGTGGTTGGCCCATCGCGGTTCTAACGGCAATGATCTTGCTCAGCATTTAGCGGGCGCGGTGAAAATATCTCGTGAATGGCAACGCAATCTGGTTGAGCCTCTTCGCAACTGCCGTGACCAACTCAAATTGGTAATTGACGGTCCCGATCTTGTCGGTCGGAATCGAGAATCAGCAAATGCCTTACGGGAACGGCTGAAAGCTAACGAATTGGATATGGAGGCGCTGCAGATTCTAGGCCTTTATGGTCTTGTTAGTACGGGTGAAGACGACGAGGGCGCACCGGTCGATATTGCGTCCCAAAAAGAAGACGCCCAAAACAATCTGAACGTCTATTTTGCAGCGACCGGCATTGAACTCGACCACCTGGCGCAAAGCCATGTGCTGCGCGTGTTAAACGGGGTGTTTCAATAGACGTGTAGTATTGCAATCACTGGACCTACCAAGGAATTTCTTCACCATTCCACTCAAACGACGGTGTAGATCCGTCGCGCGGATAATTCTCAATCTGTTTAATCATGCCGGCGACCCGCTCTTTCGGATCACCGAGGGGTATGCGGCCGCGCACTTCGGTCATGAAGTCTGTATCGGTTGCTCCCGGTGCAATCAGCCCAAAGAGAATGCCACGCTCCGTGACCTTCGGATGGGTCGCCACGTTGCGCATGACCATGTTCACAGCTGATTTAGAAGATCGGTAATAAAACAGGCCGGGCCAGTTCACCGATCCGATTGAACCTTGGCTTGAGGTGACGGTAAAGATCATTTTCTGATCGCTCGCTGCGACATGCTCCAGAAAGGATTCGGCAACCTTCAATGGCCCCGCCACATTGATATCCATGACATCTTGAAACGTCGAATAATCGAGACGCCCGAACTGCTGCGTTGCCGTTCCGCCACCAGAAATACCGGCGTTGTTGACGACAAGGTCGATCGCCGTGCCTTCTAGTTTGGCTGCGAGCGTATCGACGCCCGCGTGATCAGTCACATCCATAGTTTCGACCCGTATTAGTCCAGGATATTCTGACTTAAGCGTCGCCAGACTCTCAGGCACGGTTTGCCGCCGGTGGGTGGCGATGACATCCCACCCTTTCTCAGCGTATTGCCGTACAAATTCCAGACCGATGCCGCGGTTGGCGCCAGTGACGAGGACAGTTTCCCCAAACGCTGAAGACGCGAAACTCAGCAGGATGCTCAAGCTGACCAGTACGCAACGCATGATTGGGTCTACGTGATTATATGGATGCTACCAAGGCATTTCCTCGCCATTGTAATTCACGGGTGGGCCGACATTTTCAGCTGTGACGTTTTCAATGACCCCGACTAGACCATCAATGCTTTCCTCGACGGTAATCGAACCCGGACCCCGGAAGCCTGAGGCAAACAGTAATTCCGTCTGTACCTGACCCGGCGCAATGAGGCCGATGACTAAGCCGTCCGCTTCACCTTTGAGGTCGGCATGCATGGCGCGCATGGCCATGTTTACAGCTGCCTTTGACATACGGTAGCCGTAAAACCGTCCAAGACGCTGGGTAAAGGTCATGGAACCTAGACCCGAAGTCATGGTCAGAATTTTCTTTTGCTCGCTAGCTTTGACATGAGGCAGGAATGCCTTGGTCATCTTCATGGGGCCGTAAACATTCACTTCCATGATTCTTTTGATAACGTCGTAATCAATGTTCTCGGCATTCTGCTTAGTGATGTCTCCGAGCATGCCGGCATTGTTAATCAATACATCTATGGATTTGCCTTCGAGCTTTTTGGCGAGAGTAGCAATTTCAACATCATCTGTGACGTCTAGCTCATCGACCGTCAGGTTATCGAACTGTGCATCGAGTGCTTTGAGTTTGTCAGCGCCCGCAGGGTTCCGTGCCGTGGCATACACAGTCCAGCCCATTTCCGCATAACGCTGCGCTAGGCCAAGCCCAATGCCACGGTTTGAGCCGGTGATGAGGATAGACGCGGCGTCTGCTGCGGTGGGTGCCGAAAGGAGCAGGGCGCCGACGAGCAGTGTGATGGTGCGGGAGAAAGATGCGGATTTCATTTTTGGTTCCTTTGATACTCGGAGTGCTTACCAGGGCAATGTGTCACCTGTGTAAATAATGTATTGGCCGGTTGTTTCCGGCCCGAGGTTTTCGATGTTGCGAATAACGGCAGTGACACTTTGTTCTGTGGATATACCCCGGCCACCTGCACCGGCCTGTTCGAGGAGGCGTGTATTGACCATACCGGGCGCTAGAATACCTACCCAAATTCCCCGGTCTGCCAGTTCTACTGCGAGGGCGCGGTAGCCCATGTTGATCGCTGTTTTCGACATTCGGTATAGGTACAACGATTGAAAGAACGGGGATTGCCGCACATTAGCCAGTGAGGCTGTGCCCGACGTAATCACACCGATTTTCTTCTGATCACTTTCTGCAACATGTTCAAGAAACGCTTCGGCCATCTTCAGCGGCGCCATCGCGTTTGTTTTGTAGACCAACTCCATAGACTCAAAGTCGATGTTGCCGATGGTCTGCACTTCGGTGCCGCCGCCAAGGATACCAGCATTGTTGAGCAGCACGTCAATGGGGGTGCCTTCTAGCTCTGCAGCCAACGCATCTATGGCGTCAAAGTCTGAAACATCGAGAGCTATGACGCTCAAATTGTGATACTTGGCATCAAGGGCCTTGAGCTCATCATCGTCATCCGGCGTGCGTGATGTAGCAATGACGGTCCAGCCAAGCTCTGTATACTGCTTGGCGAACTCAAGGCCGATCCCGCGGTTCGACCCTGTGATGAGGACCGTCGCCGTATCTGCTGCCACGCTAGAGAACATCGCAACGAAGGCCGTCGTGAAGATAGGAAAGCGCATGCCTAATATTCCTGCTAGAATGGATTAGAAGGCGTGTCGCGAGCCGTCGTGACTAAACATGGTGCCCGTGTCTTCTATGGTCAGCCCCTCTATAACGGAAATCATGCCGCTGATGCTTACGTCGGGCTCTATGAGGCCTGGAAAACTCACGTTCCCCATCTTTTCAACCTTCACTTGCCCCGGAGAGAGTGAGGCGACAATGACGCCGTCTTTTTTCAAATCGCTAGCGATGATCTTGATGTACATGTTTAGGGTCGCTTTAGAGGCTCTGTACCAATATCCACCTGGCATGGTTGGGCCTTTGAAGCCAAAGGTACCCGCCAAGGAGCTGATTGATACAATTGTTTTGTCTTCACTGGCTTTAACGTGGCCTGTGAAGGCCTCCGCTATTTTGAGTCCGCCCAGCGCGTTAATGCGCATAAAGTTTTCCCACTGTTCGTAGTCAAGCGTACCGAAGGACTGCGGCGCTGGGTTGCGGAAGTCTCCTGTGATGCCCGCATTGCTGATAAGCAGATCGATCGCCGTACCTTCGAGTTTTGCCGCAAGGGAATCGATCTGATCGAAATTGGTGACGTCCATGGTCTCGATGCGCACTTGATCAGGGTACGCATTCTTGAGTGTCGACAGAGACTCAGGCGCCGTGTCGCGCCGGTGCGTGGTGACTACATCCCAGCCTTTAGCGGCATACTGCTTGGCGAACTCCAGGCCGATGCCCGAATTGGAACCGGTAATGAGTACGGTTTTGGCGTCGGCAGTTGAAGTGACGAATACGGCGAGAGCTGCCGCGAGAAGTGTAAGGCGCATAAGGGTCCCCTTGGACAAGTGAAGTTTATGGTCGTTGGCCGGGATCATAGCCGGGCCGGTCGGGAGTCGGCGGCCGCCCTGTGGCACTGACCGCAGGGCGGAAGGGGCTACGATGGTCTTAAAATTTGAACTATGGCTTTGGTGAGGAGCAACCCCATGAAGGACGCTGCAAAGGCTTCACCAACGCCCTAAGCAACAGCCCTTAATCCATTGAAAATATTAATATAAATGCAGATGCGCCCGTTCCTTCTATGTTTTGGTTGCTGGTATTCTTACCAACTCATTTCCTCACCCTCGTTGGCATAATATTTTCCAGACATCTCCACATCGTATTTCTCGATCATCACCATGGATTGGGAGACGCTGGTTTCAACAGTCTTCATGAATTGCTTCGGGAGGCCGGCGGTGAAATCTGTGTCGACAAAACCCGGTGTCAGAATGCCGATGATAACGCCTTTCTCTTTCACTGCGGGATGTTGAGAGACGTTGACCATCACCATGTTTAACGCGGATTTACTAGCGCGGTAGAAGGGCTGGCGAGAGCCGCGCACCGATGAGAGTCGACCCTCTGATGACGATATGTTGATAATCTTCTTTTGCTCGCTGGCGGCAACATGCCCCAAAAACGCTTCAGTAACTTTGAGCGGGCCGAGCACATTGATTTTCATCACGTCATCGAACACTGAATAATCAATGTTGCCGAAGTCCTGGGTGTTGCGGCCGCCGGCGATGCCGGCGTTGTTGATCAGAACATCGATCGCTGTGTCTTTCAGTTTGGCAGCCAAGGCATCGACACCGGCATGATCGGTCACGTCTAAGGTTTCGATGCTGACGTTGTCATACTGTTTGGCGAGGTCTTGCAGCGGTTTGTCATCTGCCGGCGTGCGAGAGGTGGCGATGACGTCCCAGCCTTCCTCAGCATAGCGCTTGGTGAATTCGAAACCGATGCCGCGGCTTGCGCCGGTAATCATGACTGTCGCGGCTTCGGCAGCGCTCAATGAAAAGAAAACTATTAGGAGGGTGGCAATGCGAAGCATGAGGTGTCCCCTTCGTTGGTTTGGCCAATCCTACCAGGGAATCTCGTTGCCGTCATAATTTAGGAATCGGCCGGAGGTCTCCACTGTCAGGCTTTCGATAAGCGGTATCAGGCTCGAAACACTTTCTGATGCCGTAATGGTTGGGAGGTCCCGGTAATCGAAGTTTTTAGCTTTTTCTGCTTCGTCCAGGGCCAGGCCAAAGGTTTGGCGCAGCATGCGGGTTTCCACCAATCCCGGCATGAACACGACCACAGATACGCCTTGGTCTTTTAGGCGTTGGCCGATTCCGCGCATGGCCATGTTGAGCGCCGCTTTGCTGGCGGCATAAAAGGGTGTGCTTGGTGTTTTGCTGACGGATCCGATTGATCCGAGGAAGCTGGTGATAGAGACAATCTTTTTGCCCTGTCCGTTGACCACGTGTGGCGCAAAGGCTTCACACATTTTTATCGGACCAAACACATTGACGTCCATAATGTCCTGAAACAAAGCATGATCCAGTGAACCCCACGCCTGGCGTGAGAGATCACCATACATTCCCGCATTGTTAATCAAAATATCAATCGCCGTGTCTTTATACTTTTCGGCCAGCGCAGTGATGTGATTAGAGTTGGTCACGTCGAGGGTCTCGACGGCAATAGACGAGTCTGCTGACGCGAGTGTTTGTAAGTCCTGTGCTTGATCGGGAGAACGGCACCCGGCAATCACGCGCCAACCCACAGCCGCATATTGCGTGGCGAACTGAAGCCCGACGCCCCGGTTTGCACCGGTAACCAGAACGGTTTTCTGTATCTCAGGGGTTACCAAGGAATGGTGCTGCCATCGTAATTGAGGAAATCGCCGGAACGGTCGAGAGTGAGGGCGGCTGTTGTCGCTATCATTTGTGAAATACTTTGCTCAGTGGTGAGCGGTTTAAACCCGCGGTAATCAAAATCTTCCGTCGCTTCCGCTTCGGCTTTTTCCATACCGAAGGCTTGGCGCAGCATGCGGGTATCAACCGCACCAGGCATGAATATGGCGACGGCGATGCCGCGTTCCTTCAATCGCATGGCGGCACCGCGCATGGCCATGTTCACTGCCGCTTTGCTTATCGAATAATAGGGTGAGGTGGACGCGCGGCCCACTGAAGCAATAGAGCCTGCGGTGCTGGAGATAACAGTCACTTTTTTCTCTTCACTTGCGGCCACATGGGCTTCGAAGGCTTCCGTGACCTTGAGGGGGCCGAACACATTGACCGCCATCACCTGTTCAAACAGGTCTTTGTCGAGCGCCCCCCAGGCTTGGCGTGGGCGGTCTCCATACATGCCAGCGTTGTTGACGAGAACGTCAATAGCGGTGCCGTCGTATTTTTTGGCGAGAGCCGTGATTTGATTCAGGTTTGTAACGTCCAGCGCTTCGATGGTGATGTTGGAATGGGCGGCGGCGAGGGCTTGCAAGTCCGCGTCGTCATCGGGCGAACGGCTGGTGCCAATGACATCCCATCCAGCTGTTGCGTATTGGCTGACGAACTCAAGTCCGAGGCCACGGTTGGAGCCGGTGACCAGTACGGTTTTAGCGTGGGCCGAGACACTGAAAATCAGCGCGAAACAAACGAAGAGACTCTTTTTCATTAATTTATTGTCCTTATTGACCATGATCCACCTACCAAGCCACAACTACCAAGCCATCGGTTCGCCGGTGTATTGCATGAACTGTGCCGAAGTTCCCGGTGTGTACCAGGCGATGACATTGCGCACACCGGTGGCGCTGTCTTCCACCGCTACCTTGGGAATATTAAACGGCGCAGACATATCCGTATCAACCACACCGGGGTGAATCATGCCGACGATGATGCCACGTTTCTTGGCATCCACGGCGAAGTTGGCCATCATCATATTCACGGCGGTTTTGCTGGCGCGGTAGAAGTAGATGTTGCCGGTGGTGTTGGTCATGGAGCCGACAATGCTGGAGATGGTCATGATCTTTTTGGTGTCGCTCGCGGCTACATGGTCAAGAAAGGCTTCGGATATCTTCAGCGGCCCGAAGGTGTTGGTGGCGAACAGCATTTCGGCGGCTGAGAAATCCAACTTACCAAGCTGTTGCTGATCCGGGTTGCCGAGAACACCGGCGTTGTTGATCAGCACATCAATGGCTGTGCCGCGCAGCTTTGCCGCCACGGCTTCGATTTCGCCGTGATCGGTGACATCGAGAGTTTCGATGCGGATGTTTTCATAAGTGCGCGCCAAGGCTTGCAATGCGTCGTCATCATCCGGAGACCGCGCCGTGGCGATGACATCCCAGCCATCGGCTGCATATTGGCTGGCCATTTCCAGCCCCAGCCCCCGGCTCGACCCGGTAATGAGTACGGTGTCTGCAGTCGCGGGATTTATGAGAGCGAGAGCCGCAAGGCCAAGTAGAAGCAAGCACATGGATAGGTATTCCCTGAATTACTTCTGGCGATGGTAGGGCGGTGGAGGGAACGAGGGAAGGGTCGACTAGTTCAACTCACCCTTCTGTAGTCGCCCAATGATCTCGTCGATCCGCTCAACCGTTTCCGCTTTGCTGACGCCCATTTGCCAGATATCGCCCTGATACAGGCAGGGCAGCATCACATCAAATTCAAGTGCGGCAATAACCCGCAAGCTTTCGATCATTTGTTCAGCGCTCTCCGGCTCAATGAACACCCTCCAATCGCCATTTATGAAATAGATGGTGTCGCTGGTGAAGAGGTAGCGGGCGTCGGGGCCATCCCACAGAAAACACGTACTTCCAGCGCAATGGCCGGGCGTGGGAATGGCAATGAGATCGCTATGAAGCTCGATCGCGCCGGAAAAAGTTTCGCTGACCGTGCACACTTTGGCGATGGCTTGCTGTTCCGCTTCATGACAGATGAGCTTTGAGCCGAAGGTTTGGCTCACCCAATCGCAATGAGACGCGGCTTCGTGCCGGTGATTGAGATATTGCCGTGTGATGCCGCCGAGTTCGCGGAGGTGGTCTTCATCATTCTCAAGTTGACCAGCGCTGTAGATGAGGAGGTTGCCCTCATCTCGACCATCGTCCCGGTGCAGGAGAAAGGCATGTATGAGAAATTCACTATTCCCATTCAGGTCTTCAGGGGGGGAGCGGTATAGATTGCTGGCGACGTTTTCCATGGGGCACAGTATAGCGCAAACGCGTTTTCCTTGCATTTTCTCTGTCAGCAGGAATGCTGCACCCATGAAAGCACCGCGCACACTCATTCTGGGGTTTATTGTTGCTTTGGGTTTGACTGCCTGTGGGGATGACAAAACCACCGATACGGCAGGACAGGGCGCCGCGCCATCGGATACGCTCCGCGTTGGCGTGCTGGGGCTGCCGGCCATGCTGGGTAATCCGTTTGCCTCGCTCAATGCGCCCACGATTTACACCTGGTCGGCCGTATTCGACGGCCTGACCTATATCAATAGCGACGGCCAGCTTGAGCCGTGGCTAGCCACATCCTGGAAATCCATTAATTCGAACACCTGGCAGTTCACGCTGAGGGATGATGTGACGTTTTCCAATGGGGAGCGCTTCACGTCCGACGCCGTGGTCAATGTGGTGGATTACCTCATGAGCCCCGAAGCTGCGACGGGCTCGGTCGGGCAGATGTTGAATACTTTGGCCGGCGCACGGGCCATTGACGACTACACCGTGGAAATTACCACCAGTGTGCCCAGCATCCTGTTCCCCCGGGAAGCGGCCAGCCTGCGCATGGTCGCGCCGAACCATTGGCGCAAGCTGGGGCGTGAAGGGTTTGCCCGTGAGCCTCATGGCACAGGGCCTTTCAAAGTGGTGGCCTGGGAGCCGGCGGTGGTGCGTCTTGAAGCCTTTGAGGAGTCCTGGCGGCCGCCGTACTTCAAAAAGCTCGAAGTCTATGCGGTGCCAGAGCAGCAACAGCGGGTGCAGGGCGTCATCAGCGGGCGATTGGACATCATTTTGGGGGCGATCCCCGATCTGATGATGGAATTGGAAGCTGCCGGGCATACCTGGGTGCGAACGCAGGGCGGGGGGATTTATCTATTTTCCCTCATACTCAATCCCGAGCATCCTGCTTTTGGGCCGGAAAACGAGCCTTTGACGGATGTGCGCGTGCGCCGGGCCATGAACTACGCCATCGACCGCGAGGCCTTCATCAAAGTTCTGCTCAGTGGCACTACGACGGCGCCGTCCCAGCCTGTGACGCCCGATGCCTTTGGTTTTAACCCTGATCTTGAGCCCTACCCCTATGATCCAGAGCGGGCCAAGGCCCTGCTCGCGGAGGCGGGTTACCCGGATGGCTTTGATCTGGTCTTTGAAGTGGTGCCGGGCACCTCCATCCCCAATGGTCCGGCCATATACCAGAAAATGGCTGAGGATCTGCGGGTCATTGGCATACAGCTGGAATTGAAGACCTTTGCGCTGCCCCAGTATTTCAATGCGGTGCATACGGGTGAGTTCAAAGGGCAGGGGTTCATGATGGACTTCCCCATCGCGCCCCAGATGGACGCGTTGCGCGGTATGCGTCTACATAGTTGCCTATGGAAAACCCCTTGGCTGTGCCGGGCTGATGACCAGGCGTTGATCGATACGGCCATGGCCGAGCCTGATCTGGACCGGCGCGAGGCTCTGACCAAGGACCTTATGCGCCGTTATCATGAGCAGGCTTACATGCTCTATCTCTATAACCGGGTGGATTATTACGGCGTGCGGGCCGGGCTGGAAGGCTTCGAGGCACCGGGCCTGTTCATCCGCTATGACACCATCCGCAAAACCGAAAAAGGACTCAATTAGAGTCACTTAGAGACACGATCTAATGTTTTGTATCAGCTGTCTTTATTGCGCAGAGACATGAGGACAACGGGGAAATTGGCGAAGCAATGTTAAACCGATTTGGCATTTCCTCAGGGGTCGCGGCTCTGTTCGTCACCGTGATCGCTATGGTCATCGGTCAGGCCAGTATCTTCGCTATTTTACCGCCGCTTGGACGGGAGCTGGGATTTTCAGAACTGCAAACTGGGATCGTCGTTACCGCATCCTCGTTCGTCGCTTTTCTCGTCAGCCCATGGTGGGGACGGCGGGTCAACTCTTACGGCCCACGCCTGGTGGCGTTGATTGGATTGTCCGGCGGTTTCGTGTGTTTTGTGTCCATGGCGCTGTTTGCGGACATGGGTCTTAGAGAGGCTGTATCGTCGGAGGTCGTCTTCTGGCTGATCCTTATCGTCCGCGGCGGTCTATTGGGATTGTTTCTTGCGGCGGTATTGGTGGCGGTTTATGCCGCTGTGGCAGGGTTCTCGACGGAAGAAAACGACCGGGTGGCGGGGTTCGCGACTGTGCAAGCCGCCTATAGCCTGGGGAATATTCTCGGGCCTCTCATTGGCGGTCTCCTGGCTGGTTTCGGCTTCGTTCTGGCTTTGGCGCTGACGCCGCTTTTTACTGTGGTCGGGATCATCGCTGTTGCCGTGCTGCTGCCGCGTCATATGGGAGGCTCAGTGGCCGGACCGACCCCTCAATTGAAGGCGCGCGACCCGCGGGTGTTTCCGCTTCTCTGCGTCATGTTCTGTGTTGCCACGCCGTTAGCGGTGACCATGATTACGCTCGGTTTCCTGGTTCAGGATCGCTTGGTCTTGGACCCGATCACGACTGCCCGGACGGCAGGATTTGCGGCGTTCACTGTATTCGCCACCTTCTTCATGACTCAGATTACCGTTGTGAAAGTCTTGAAATGGCCGGCGCTGCGACTGGTGCGCACAGGTACCATATTTTCTTTTGTGGGGATGATTGGCCTCAGCCTGGGCGGCACAGCGTTGATCTTGTTCGCGAGTATGGCGGTACTTGGTGTCGGCATTGGTATGTCTCAAACGGGTGCTATGACCATGCCCACGCTTGCCGTTGAGCCGCACGAGCAAGGCGCGGTGTCGGGTTTGATCATCGCCACCAGCACGCTGGCCTTCACCATCGGCCCCGCAGGAGCGGGCTGGCTCTACGGCTTCAACAGTGCTCTGCCTTTTGTTGTGTCGGCGGTCCTGCTTGCGGGTGTCAGGGTGTTTGTGGAGGTGAGCCGGTACCCGTCTCTCAATGCGCCCGTCCATGCCGAAAAATGACTCAATTAGAGTCACTTAGGCTCTGAGACTCAGAAATTACTTCAAGATAAAATTTTGACGCGAGGGCAGCTGTTGCCAGTGCCAAAAGAAGCCGATTGATAGCTAACGATTGTTTCTTCTCTTAGTTTCTAGGCCGCCTCTTTGTTTGAATGCGGTTACTCTCCGTTTTGGCGGGCGTAGGCGGCCTTTCCATCAAGGAGAAGTTGATACAGCCGCGCGCCTTCACTGCCGGTGTCATCGAGAATACGTCGCAGGCCTGACGAAGACGCCTGTTTCCAGCGGTCCCTCTGTTCAGGTGTGAGGTCGTAGTAGGTTGTGCCGTTAGGTTCCCCTTCAGCAATAACGTCTTCCACATAGGCGCGGACGCTGCGGCGCATGGATGCGAGGTCCGTGTAAGAGTCCTTGAGTGCCTGAACCTGTTCGGGTGTGGCGCGGCTGAGCCAGCCCTTGTTGGCGAAGTTAACGCCCATCTCGTACATGCCCCTGAGGCGGGTGACACAGCAGACCTGTCCGAGAAGGACATTATGAACGAATACGGCGTTGGTGAGCCCGCCGTTGACCAAGCCGGTCTGTAAACCGGGAATGAGTTCGCCCAGCTCAATGACGGCGTAATCAGCGCCAACGGACTCTACGAAGGACTGAAGGATAATGGTAGGCGATATGCGCAGCGTCAGACCGCGCAGGTCTTCAGGTTCCAGCATAGGTTTGTCGACGGTGTAGATGACGCCCCAGCCCACTTCGGTGAATTGAAGCACCTCAAGCCCGAGGTCGGAAAACAGTCCAGCGATGGGCGCGGCGAGGTAGTTGTCGAGGACGAAGTCGGCCTCTTCAATGTTGTCAAACATATAGGGCGCGAGCAGTACGCCCATTTCGGGCACCAGAGACGTCATCCCTTGTGACGAGACGCTGATGATTTGAATGCGGTTGCGCCTGGCGCCGGTGATGAGCTGCTGTTCTGAGCCCAATTCGCCAAGCATGTACCATTCGAACTCAAAGTCGTCGGGCTGGGCCTCAATGTTGGACTGAAATTCCATCCACTGGTCCCACCAGACGCTGTCCGGAAAGGAATAAACCCCGACTTTGCCTTTTAGGGGGTCGGCGGTGGCGGAAAATGCCGAGATAAGGAGGGTAAGGGCTAAGAGTATGCGCATGGAGATGACAGTAGGCTGCGGCATAGGTGCGGGCAAAGAAAAAACCTGCCTCGTGACTTGAAGACTTGGTTGTCATAACCAAAGATGGTGCTGAAGCGCTCGGTCAAATGGATGGGCCACTTTACGTCGGCTCATAAACAAGGGTGAAGGAGAGATTATGTCGACAGTCTTAGTGACGGGTGCCAATCGCGGTATCGGCCTAGAGTTTGTTCGCCAATACGCAGGCGACGGCTGGACAGTGATTGCCTGTTGCCGGGATACTGAGGGGGAGGGAGCAGCTGAACTTCGCGCCATCACTGCCGAGGCTGATGGCAGCGTTTCTATTGAGCCAATGGATATGCTGGATCATGGATCCATCGAAGCCATCGCAAAAGAATACGCAGGAACGCCAATCGATGTTCTTCTTAACAACGCTGGTATTATTGGGCCCGTTCCTATCCAAGATCATTTAGGCGCACAACATTTTGGCACCATTGACTACGAAGTCTGGGACAAGGTGATCCGAACCAATACCTTTGCGCCGATTAAAATGGCGGAAGAGTTTCTCGGCAATGTACTGGCCGGCACCGAAAAGAAGATCATTACTCTGTCAAGCACTGTTGGGTCATTTCAGGAAGATGTCACACCTGCCTTTTGCTATTGCACGTCCAAGACCGCAGTAACTAAAGCGGTACAGCTCATGTCAGAGGAGTTGAAGGACAAGAACGTTGTCGCTATGGCGTTCTGCCCAGGCCATGTAAAAACACGCATGGGAATTGGTGGTGCGACAGTTGAGATTCCAGACAGTGTAGCGGGCATGCGTAGCATGATCGCTAACTTCTCGATGGCCGACACGGGCAGCTATCGCCGGTTCAATGGCGACACTATTGCCTGGTAGGATTACGCATGTCGACATTGTTCGAGCCCTTGCAATCAGTGCCAGATGGTCTTTGGGCTGGTCCATTCCTGAGTGTCTTTGTGGTTCATGCGGTGCTGGATCAAGAGGCTTATGAGCAATACCAAGCCATCAGCGATGGACAAAGTTTGAAACCGGACCACTTTGGTGGAGAGGTGATAGGCTTTTCAAAGCCCGTATTCACGTTTCTCGGGCCGGAACAGGCCCACGCGGTTGCCATCATCCGTTGGCCTGGTTTCCATAGCTTTGAAGCCTGGCGCACTCAGGACGTTTATAGCCGCCCTGGGGTGGCTGAATTACACGCCAAAGCGGAAAGAGAAAGCGTCTATTTTTTGCCCTGCAGGGATTAGGTAGGTCGCTATCGCCGAACCGCTTTCACCATGACTTTCATCTTGGTGCGGGTAGGCATTCATAGTTTTCTAAAGGGCACAAAAAAAGAGGGCGGGGTTAAAACCCCGCCCCAAGTTTCAGGGACGCACCTCTGATAAAGGCGCAGGCGTTACAGCAGCTCCGCTAACCTCGGAGACGTTGAGCGTCTGCTCCTTGAAGCCTTTGAAAACTCAATATGAAACGACGATAAAGACGGTATTCGTGCAGTTGCCCGGCCGATGGTCGAGGACGGCTTGATCTTTTGTCCGCTAGGGGCAGCCCTGAACGGGTCGAGTAACTCGGTGACATCATTGCGGACACCCTGGCCCCTAACTAAATTCTATAATACTCTCCCAAATAATAACCGGATTGTCACTATTTTTAGTGGGTCAGACCTCTTGACACACTATATATAGTGTCTGGGAGTCCTCGCTAACCCTTACTATTCCTCGCTCAAACCAGCTTTCTGCACCAACATTGGGCGCCATGGCGGCTGAACGGCTAATGACGCCTTTATGACGGTGTTGAACTCGCTTTTTACGAATCGTGCGCCTTGCGTAAGGTCCTGTGCAGGGTACAATGAGTTACAAAGTAATTATGTTCATTGGCTAAGTAGGCCTTTGAATTGCCGCGCGAGGAGATGCCAATGGCCGTAAAATTCCGAGTTAATGGCCAGGAACACACTGTCGACGTCGACCCAGAAACGCCTCTTTTGTGGGTGTTGCGTGACAATTTGGGACTGACGGGTACGAAGTATGGCTGCGGTATTGCCGCCTGCGGCGCCTGTACTGTGCACGTAGACGGTGTAGCAGAGCGCTCTTGTTCCGTACCAGTTGAATTTGCCGATGGTTCCGACATTACAACCATCGAAGGATTGTCTGACGACCGTAGTCATCCTGTTCAGAAGGCTTGGATTGCTGAGGACGTTCCTCAGTGCGGGTACTGCCAGTCCGGCATGATTATGTCGGTGGCTTCAATGCTGAAAGAAGTGCCTAACCCGACAGATGAAGATATTAACGACTACATTACAAATATTTGCCGGTGCGGGACTTATACTCGTATTCGTAAAGCAATAAAAAGGGCTGCAGCCCTACAATAATAAAAGCAACAGAGACGCCGAAAAGAATTTGCGGGCGCGGTTTATTCCGCGCCCGTCTTGTTTCTACCGCATGAGAACGAAAGCCGTGCAAGACAGATATCCAGCAACCATCGAAGCGGCAGAGGACTTGCTACGGAACGGACGGTATGTTCCTGACCGTGCACTGAGTACGGCGTTGTTCTTATGCCTCAAGCTGGGCAGGCCCTTGTTCCTGGAAGGGGAAGCGGGCGTCGGCAAGACAGAGATCGCCAAAGTGCTTGCAGCCACTTTGGGCCGCACCCTCATTCGGCTGCAATGCTACGAAGGTCTCGACGTCGCATCGGCCGTCTACGAGTGGAATTATCCGCGCCAAATGATGGCCATTAGATTGGCTGAGTCATCTGACCGCGATAATACAGATAAGTTGGCAGCCAATATTTATGGCGAAGAGTATTTGATTGAACGGCCTTTGCTGTCGGCGCTCAGGCCCAATCCAGCAGGACCGCCTGTCCTTCTAATCGATGAACTCGATAGAACAGATGAGCCATTTGAGGCGTACCTTCTTGAGGTCTTATCTGATTTTCAAATTACTATTCCTGAACTCGGTAGCATTGTTGCTGAGGCCCCGCCTATTGTTGTTATTACGTCCAACCGCACACGGGAAATCCACGACGCTTTGAAGCGGCGATGCTTATATCACTGGGTCGACTATCCATCAGCAAAACGTGAGCTGGAGATTCTCAAACTTAAAGTTCCCGAGGCAGCGCACACCTTGAGTGCCCAAGTGGTTGACGCTGTGCACCAATTGCGTGGAGAGGATTTGTTCAAACCTCCCGGTATTGCAGAAACAATTGATTGGACGAGGGCCCTGATTGCGTTGGACCGTTCGGAATTAGATCCTTCGAGCTTTAGCGAAACACTCGGCGTCGTACTCAAATACCAAGACGATATCGCCCAGGTCAGCATAAAGAATAAAACGGGTGGGTTTTCACTCGCTAAGGCGGCTGCGTCTTAACCATGGTGCACAACGGTCAGGCGCTTGCGATCAATGTCATGCACTTTCTGCGCATGCTGCGTTTTTCTGGTTTGCCAATAGGGCCCGGAAAAATGCTGCTGGCTATCGAGGCGCTGGCGGGTATTGATATCCATCGGCGTGAAGACGTCTATTGGGCATTGCATGCTGTTTGCGTTGAGCGGTATAGCCAGTCCGATTTGTTTCGTATGGCGTTCGACTATTTTTGGACAGCCCAAGTTCGTGAAGAGTCTGGGTTCGATTCCCTGGATGACGTGGTAGAGCAAAATACTCGATCACAAGACAATCCCTTGCCGCGCCGTTTGGCTGAAGCGCTCATGCAAGCCGGGCTCGCATCGCGGCAAATCAACGAAGCGACAGAAATAGAATTTGATTCCAAGGAGACTTGGTCTGCGGTAGAGCAGCTGCGGTCAAAAGATTTTGAGACTATGTCTGCCGATGAGCAGGCGGTGACAAAACGCGTTATGCAGAAATTCCGTCTTCCCATCCCTGATATACCCAACCGGCGTTTCCGACCTCATCCGGCAGGGCGACGTATCGATATGCACGCGACACTGCGCAATACGGTGCGCACGGGAAGTTTTATTGATCTCAAGCACAAGAAGAGAGTGAGACGGCATCCACCTCTGGTGGTGCTGTGCGATATTTCAGGATCAATGGAATCCTATTCGCGCATGCTTCTGCATTTTCTGCATGCCGTAACAAATGACCGCGACCGCGTGCATACATTTTTGTTTGGGACGCGCCTAACTAACGTGAGTCACCACCTTGCGTATAGCGACCCAGATGTAGCATTGGCTCGGGTTGCACGTGCGGTCGCAGATTGGTCAGGCGGCACGCGAATTGGTGAAACGTTGGCGCAGTTTAACCGTCAATGGTCCCGACGGGTGCTCGGGCAAGGTGCTTTGGTGTTGTTGATTAGCGACGGTCTCGATCGCGACGGGGGTGTTGGGCTTTCTCAAGAAATGATACGTCTGAAAAAGTCTTGCCGGCATCTCATCTGGCTCAATCCACTGTTACGGTTCGATGCCTTCGAGCCTAAGTCGGCAGGCGTGAAGCAAATGTTGCCCTATGTTGATGACTTTAGATCAGCTCACAATCTGGATAGTCTTACGGCTCTCGCGGATGCAATCTCGGTGTCATCTCTAAGAAATAGGTATCGGCATGATCAGGGACGGACACAATGGTGAACCTCGACACAGATCCACTTTACAGATTGGCCGAATGGCGGTCTGCCGGTAAAGCCACGGCCTTGGCAACGGTTGTCCGCACTTGGGGGTCGTCCCCACGCCCCGCCGGCAGTCATCTGACCATCAATGAAGCAGGCGATTTCTCCGGTTCTGTATCAGGCGGCTGTATTGAAGGGGCCGTTATTGAGGCGGCCCTTGGGGTCATTAAGTCAGGGGAGCCCAGTCAGCTTGAATTCGGCGTGACCAATGACATGGCTTGGGAAGTAGGGCTGGCGTGTGGTGGAACGGTTCATGTCTTTGTGGAGAGGGTCGAGTGAAGGCTGCTCTTTTCTCTGCGTTGGAAAAGGCACTGAGCGACAATTCGATTTGCGCTGTGGTGACGGATACGGGCAACGGACAGCAAACGCTAATTAGGGATGGCGAGGCCGTCGGTGATTTAGTACTGGTGCCTGATCAGTTGAAACAGGTGAATAAAATGATGGGCCGGGACCTCTCGGGCCCCATTACAGACACGACCCTGTTCGTCCGCGTGTACGGGCCATCGCCCCGCATGGTTATTGTCGGGGCGGTCCACATTGCCCAAGCATTGGCACCCATGGCGCAACTTGCTGGATTTGATGTCACGGTGATTGACCCACGCGAGGGATTTGTCAAAGCCGGAAGATTGTCTGACGTGACCACGGTTGCTGAGTGGCCTGATGACGCAATGGATGCCTTAGCACCAGACAAACGAACAGCTGTGGTGACTCTTACACATGATCCCAAACTCGATGACCCGGCCCTTGCGGCGGCACTCCGTTCACCGGCGTTTTATATCGGTTCTCTCGGCAGCACCCAAACCCATGCGAAGCGATTACAACGCTTGAAAGACGACGGCTTCTCTGACGCTGACGTGGCGCGCATTCACGGTCCGGTCGGGTTGGATATCAAAGCGAAGACCCCCTCAGAAATTGCTGTCGCTATTCTGGGCCAAGTAGTTGCAATACGGCGTCAAGAAAATGCTTAGGCAACCGACCTCATGAAGTTTGGTGAAGTTAAAGTGACGGAGGCTGCCGGTACTATTCTTGCTCACACCACGCGTTGGGAAACCGTTACGCTCAAGAAGGGCCGTCAACTCTCAGTGCAAGATTGCCAGCAGTTAACACAAGCGGGATTTGATAAAATCACCGTGGCGCACATGGAAGAGGGTGACGCGCATGAAGATGAGGCTGCTGCCTGGATCGCGAAATCTGTCGTTGGTGCAAGGCTAGACATCTCTGAAGCCCACACAGGCCGGTGTAATTTGGTCGCCCAAGCTGATGGCCTTGTGAGGGTCAATGCCACTTTCGTCAACCAACTGAATGCGATTGATGAATCCGTGACGATTGCAACGCTTCCAGACCTAGGAAAAGCTGACGCAGGCCAAATCGTTGCAACCGTAAAAATCATTCCTTTTGCAGTGGATGCTAAAGTCATGGCAAAAGTAAACGAAGCGTTGGCCGGGCTGGACGGTGCTGTCAGTTTGGCTCTCTTCCATGCGACGTCTGCTGTCATCATTAATACGTATTTACCGTCCTTGAAGGACTCAGTTGCGACAAAGACGACGAGCTTGACGACGCGCCGCGTTGAGGCTGTTGGATCGAAAGTGATTGATGTCCTGAAGTGTGATCACGAACAGTCCAGCATCGCCCGTGTCATTGAAAATGCCCTAGACCAGGAACCCGATGTCATCATTATCGTCGGCGCATCGGTCACTGTTGATAGGCTTGATGTGGTGCCGGCGGGCATTGCCCAAGCCGGAGGTCGCATCGTGCACTTCGGTATGCCTGTAGACCCGGGCAATCTAATGCTCTTAGCAGACTGCAGCGGGATACCGGTGCTGGTCCTGCCAGGTTGCGCCCGTTCGCCAAAATTGAATGGCATTGACTGGGTTCTAGAAAGGCTCGCCGCTGGTGTGAAAACTGACACGGCTGACATTATGACTATGGGCGTCGGCGGTCTGTTGGTTGATAGCCCGGTACGGCCGCTGCCCCGAGATGAGGCCGTCCGGCAAAAAGATGCATCTGCCGGTAAACATCGTATTGCAGTTGTGATTCTTGCAGCCGGGCAGTCTCGCCGCATGGGGGCAACAAACAAGCTGCTTGAGCAAATTGATGATACGCCCTTGATACGCCGTACAGTTCAAATTGCGGAAGCCTCGTCGGCTGACCCAGTTATTGTGGTGACCGGGCATCAGGCGAAAGAGGTAAGTCAAGCTCTGGAAGGTTTGTCCCATAGCGAGGTCCACAATTCCGATTATGCAGAGGGGCTGTCCACGTCCCTCAAGGCCGGATTGTCCTCGCTGCCGAACGATATTGAAGGGGCTATCGTATGTCTGGGAGACATGCCCGACGTATCCGCCAAACACCTGGACGCGCTCATAGGCGGGTTCGATCCGGGTGCGGGGCGGGCGATAGGCGTTCCAGTTCACAATGGCAAGCAGGGCAATCCCGTGCTCTGGGCCAGGCGCTTTTTTGGCCCCATGACCGATGTTCGGGGAGATGTTGGTGCGCGCCATCTAATTGGTGATCATGAGGACCTTGTCTACGCGGTGGAATTTGGAGACACTGCCGTTCTGACGGATCTGGATACACCAGAGGCTTGGGCGCGGTACCGCGATTCTGAGACCGCCTGATACCGTATGCAACCGCAGTAAGAGAGTCCGGGCGCTGCCGGGCTTGGTTTTTGTTTGGAGGGGAAGATAAGAATGGCCGAAGCCGGTGAAGGTACGATTAAGAAAGACGTAGTCATTGTTGGTGCAGGGCCGGTAGGCCTGTTCGCCGTATTCGAACTTGGATTGTTGGGTTTAGAATGCTGCGTCATCGACATTCTAGACAGGCCCGGCGGGCAGTGCGCTGAGTTGTACCCAGAGAAGCCAATACTCGATATTCCCAGCCGCTTGAAAGTGACGGGCCAAGAGCTCACGGATGATCTGATGAAACAGATCGAGCCGTTTTCACCGGTACTGCATTTCAATCAAATGGCAGATAGCCTGACCAAGCTCGACAACGGTCATTGGCGTCTCACCACGGATATGGGCATCGTTGTGGAAGCGCCTGTCGTGCTCATTGCGGGCGGCGGCGGGAGTTTCACTCCGAAGAAGCCAAAGATTGAAGGCATTGAGCCCTTTGAAAATAAGTCACTGTATTACGCCGTTAGGCAGATGGAGATATTCAAGGGTAAGAACCTGTTGATTGCTGGTGGTGGTGATTCGGCTTTGGACTGGGTGCTGGCGCTTAATCCCGAGGTTGAAAGCATGCACCTTGTTCACCGCCGCGCTGAATTCCGAGCGGTGCAAGACACCGTGGATAAAATGCGCGAACTCGAGGCTAATGGAAAGGTAACTGTTCATGTCGCCGATATTCCACGTGTGAACGGCACGGACGGGCAAATTGAGTCGGTGACTCTAAAGAGTAAAGAAACCGGCGAAGACTACGACGTTGAATGCGATACCATGCTGGCGTTTTATGGCCTGACGATGAAGCTGGGCCCTATAGCGGAATGGGGCCTCAATATGGACTCAAATCGGGTCGCCGTGGATACCGAAAAATTCGAGACCTCTGAACCGGGCATCTTCTGCATCGGCGACATGTGCGAATATCCAGGTAAGCTGAAACTTATTCTTTCCGGTTTCCATGAGTCTGCGCTGATGGCCCATGGTGCTTTTCACTATGCCCGGCCGGATCAGAAACTGAAGTTCCAGCACACAACGTCGAGTTCCGAACTGCAAGGTAAGCTCGCATAACAGTGAAAATCCGTGTCATTTTACCTGACGAGAGTCACCGGGACATAATCGGCAAAAATGGGCACTCCGTGATGGAGGCACTGCGCGCGGGCGGTGTTCCCATCCGTGCCGAATGTGGTGGCGCAATGGCTTGTGCCACCTGCCATGTCCATGTGCTGCCAGATTGGCGTGAAGCAGTAGGCCCGGCGGTAGATGAGGAGCCTGACCTTCTTGATGACTCGGATTACCATACGAAGGCGTCCCGGTTGTCTTGCCAGATTGATTGCACCGATCGGCTTGATGGCTTAAACGTCGCCCTCCAATTGGACGCCCTGGAAGAATAAAACTTTAGCTATCGAGCTTATGTAATGGCCTCACTCCAAGATGAGGTGGCCCGCCGCCGGACATTTGCGATCATTTCGCATCCGGATGCCGGAAAAACCACACTAACCGAAAAATTGCTCCTCTTTGGCGGCGCGATTCAGCTGGCTGGTGCCGTGAAGGCAAAAGGTCAACGCCGGCGTGCGCGATCGGACTGGATGAAAGTGGAGAAGGAGCGGGGGATCTCCGTCGCGTCGTCTGTCATGACCTATGACTACGACGGCTGTACCTTCAATCTTCTAGACACCCCAGGACACGAAGACTTTAGCGAAGATACTTACCGTACCCTCACGGCTGTCGATTCCGCCGTCATGGTGATGGACTGCGCCAAGGGCATCGAAGTGCAGACACTCAAGTTGTTTGAGGTTTGTCGCCTTAGGGACATGCCCATCGCAACGTTTATCAACAAGATGGATCGGGACGGACAGGATCCGTTCGATCTGTTGGACGAAATCGAACAGCGCCTGGCTCTTGATGTCTCTCCGGCAAGCTGGCCCATCGGTATGGGGCGGCATTTCCTTGGCTGCTACGACTTGCTCAACGACAGGCTTGTTCTGGTCGCCCGTTCAAAAGGGGAGAAGCCGGACAAAGGTACTGTCTGCTCAGGGCTTGATGATCCCAAACTCGATGAGCTCTTGCCCGCTGACGCCGTCGCTAAGCTGCGCGAGGATGTCGATATGGTGCGCGGCTTGTGTCCAGAGTTTGACCGGGACGCCTACCTAGAAGGCACGCAAACACCAGTTTGGTTCGGCAGTGCGGTCAATAACTTCGGCGTGCAGGAATTGCTGGATGGTATTGCTAAGCATGCGCCGCCACCGCGCGCCCAACCGGCTTTAGAACGCTCGGTTACACCCGATGAAGAAAAAGTCGCAGGGTTTGTATTTAAGATTCAAGCCAACATGGATCCGAAACACCGCGACCGCATTGCTTTCTTTCGCATGAGTGCCGGGCATTTTCGCAAGGGGCAGAAGTTGTTGCATGTCAGGTCGGGTAAGACTTTGACCATTCACAGTCCTGTGCTTTTTCTGGCGCAAGACCGGGGCACGGCTGAAGAAGCCTGGCCGGGGGATGTCATCGGTATTCCCAACCATGGCAATTTGCGCATTGGTGACGCGCTAACCGAAGGTGAGGCCTTACATTTCACCGGCATTCCCAGTTTTGCGCCTGAGCTTCTCCAAGTTGCGCGGCCTGAAGATCCAATGAAAGCCAAACACCTCGGGCGGGCATTGCAGCAACTCGCTGAAGAGGGTGCTGCTAGCGTGTTTAAACCCCGCATCGGGTCGGACTGGATTGTCGGGGTTGTTGGCGGACTTCAGTTCGAAGTTATGGCTGACCGCATCCGTACCGAATATGAAGTGCCGGTACATTTTGAAGCTACATCGCTATATACTGCTCGCTGGGTTGAGGCGGAAGATCGGACACTGGTAAAGCAGTTCATTGATAAAAATGAAGCCAGCGTGGCTGATGATCATGATGGTGCGCCGGTGTTTCTGGCGCGCAACGCGTGGCACATCGGTAAAGCGGAAGAGGATTGGCCGAAAATTCAGTTCCGGAAAACCAAAGAGCAGATTCATTGAGCCGGTAAATTTGGCCGGTAATATTGGCCGAGCATGGGACAACAGGAGCAAGATATGCAAATCGATCGTAAAGACACTAACGATATCATGAGCCAGGCGGTTGTTCACGGTGAAACCGTTTATCTTTCTGGGCAGGTATCTTCTGACGCGTCAGATGTCGCGGGTCAAACCCAAGGTGTGCTCGGTAAGATTGACGCCATGCTTGCGAATGTGGGGTCACAGAAAACAAGAATGCTGTCCGCGACGATTTATCTGGCCGATATCTCAACATTTTCCGAAATGAACGAAGTATGGAAAAAGTGGGTACCGGTGGGAGCGTGTCCTGCGCGCACGACAGTAGAAGCCAAGTTGGCAGCGCCGCAGTATCTGGTCGAGATCACAGTGATCGCCAGCTGCTAAGGATTGGGTGGCGTTTCAAGAACGTCTAATATCCTGTGTTCATCAATGACTTAGGAGCCTTCGCTTTACGCCTATGGGCGGCGGGGTCTAGGCTTTGTCATTATGGCTGCCAAACTCAATACACGTGCTCTGCGTAAACAGCTCGACGACCGGCAAGCGGAGTTGCGTGAGTCGACAGATTCCACAAGCAAAGACAGGGCACCGGTCGTACTCGACCAAGCCATGCAAGGTCGGCTATCACGCATAGATGCGTTGCAGCAGCGTGAAATGGCGCTGGCGTTGCAGCGCCGTCGTGAAATCGAACTCGGTCGCATTGAAGCCGCGCTCAAGCGCTTGGATGCGGATGACTACGGATTTTGTGTGAGTTGTGACGAAGATATCGCGGTGGGCCGGCTTAAGTCAGACCCGTCTGAACCATTGTGTGTCGACTGTGCTGCGACGGTTAAGGGGTAGGTCTTTATGCTGCCACACGCAGGTAGTGGACGCTGAATAGGTCATTTGGATCTGTCCAAGTGTGTTGGGGTGTGAACCCTGCATCACGGCCCATATGGTGAAATTCATCAATATCGTATTTATGAGAATTCTCAGTGTGGATGGTTTCGTCGTGAGCAAATTGGAAGTCTTGACCATTCACAGTTACGTTTTGGTCGAGCGTGCTGACCAAATGCATTTCGACACGGCCTTTGTCAGCGTTGTATAGCGCATTGTGCTCAAAGGAGTCGATTTTGAAATTGGCGCCCAGTTCTCGATTGATGCGTGTCAGTAAATTGAGATTGAATTCAGCCGTAACACCTTGGGAATCGTTGTAGGCAGCATTTAGGATTTCAGGGTCTTTTTTCAGATCCACCCCAATGACTAGACTGCCTCCGTCGCCGAGCATATCGGCTGCCATGGACAAAAAGTTTTTGGCTTCAGGCCGTGAGAAATTACCAATGGTTGACCCGGGGAAAAAACCTGCTTTATCGCCTTCGTCTACAACGTCAGGAAGTTCAAATGAACGGGTAAAATCTGCACAAACAGGAACAACGTCTAGGTCCGGGTAGTCCATTTCGATTGTTTTGGCTGCAGCAAATAAGTGGTCTCGGGAAATATCGACAGGCACGTAACTGGCCAATCCATCAGCCGCATCCAAAAGAATTCTGATCTTTGTACTTGAGCCGGATCCAAATTCGATCAAGTGACGCCCGTCAACTAACTGGGCGATCTCTTTGGAACGATCCTGAAGGACGCTTACTTCAGTGCGCGTTGGGTAGTATTCCTGGAGGTTACAGATGCGATCAAACAAAGCAGATCCATGAGCGTCATAAAAATACTTAGGAGCTAACCGTTTCTGATCTTGTGAAAGCCCCTCAAGAACGTCTTCAAGAAACTCGCGGTTAGGTAATGCGATAGATTTATCCAATTGATTATTCATCGTAAGTGCTACGCCAATTATATCTATACGTCATCCGCAACGCGTAGACCGGCAAACATCCAGCGCTGATGAGGATAGAAGAAATTTCGATATGTCGGACGAATGTGGTTTTCAGGTGTAATGCAGCTACCACCGCGTAGGACCATTTGGTTGGCCATGAATTTCCCGTTGTATTCACCAACAGCACCAGAGGCTACTTTAAAACGAGGGTATGGCAAGTACGGCGAACTTGTGTGCTCCCAAACATCTCCAAACATCTGTTGTAATCCGGGTTCGTGTATTGCCGGTAAAGTACGTGGAGACCCCTTAGACAGCAGATTAACCTCCAAGGGTAAGGTCGAAGCTGCAGTTTCCCATTCATACTCGGTCGGGAGCCGTTTCCCGGCCCAATTAGCGTAAGCGTCGGCTTCATAGAAGCTGACGTGACACACAGGTGTATCGGGATTAATGGCCTGACGGCCACGGAGACCGAACGCGGTCCACGTGTTCTTGTCATCGTGGCGCCAATAGAGCGGTGCCTGCCACTCTTCTTGCTGTGCATATGCCCAGCCGTCTGCCAACCAGTATTCCGGGCGGGTGTACCCACCATCATCCATGAATGCCATCCACTCAGCATTGGTGACCAGGCGATTGGCGATTTGAAACGGTAGAAGGTTGACTTGATGGCGCGGACTCTCGTTATCGAAGCTAAACGAATTCGCGTCACCAGCCGCGTCATGGCCGATATCTTGAAGGCCGCCTTCGAATTTAGTCCAGGTGAGGTCTGGCGCGGCAATTGACGGAGGGGGGCTGGGGCTTTCGTAGCTGGGTTCCAAGGTATTGCAGGAAAATCCATGCAACATATCCATGACCAGTAACTCCTGGTGCTGTTGTTCATGATTCAGACCAAGGGTGACCAACGCTGCAATTGAGTTCCACGTTTCCTCGTCTGAATTGGTGATCAGCTTTTCCATGGCTGCGTCTACGTGAGCGCGATAACGGGCAACAGTTTCACAGTCTGGCCGTGTTAGGAGGCCGCGCTTAGGCCTCGGATGGCGGGCCCCTACAGCGTTGTAATAAGAATTAAAAAGATAGCCAAAATCTTGGTCAAAAACGGAATAATCAGCCAGGTTCGGAGACAGCAAGAAGGTCTCAAAGAACCATGTGGTATGGGCCCTGTGCCACTTTGCCGGGCTCGCATCAGGCATGGACTGTATGACCTGGTCTTCCGGTGAAAGCGGCCCGGCCAGCGTCTCCGTGCAGGCTCTGACGCCCTCAAACTGCGCCAAGACGCCACTGCGGGAGACCTTCGCGGGCAATGTCGTACGTGCGGAGGGGACCGAAGACACAATTTTCCCCTTTTCTGTCAACCGTTTGCTGGCGCAGCCTAGCCTATGCAGCTTTGAATTCAATACTTTTGAACCGGGAATTTAGAGGAATATTTTTGATGAAAAGCAGAGGTTGAAGTGCACTTAACACATTAATTTGAATGGGCTCAGTGCCTAGGTGTGAATGTAGCGAATATAAGGTATATCTAATGTATATTTACATTGGTGTTGTATCCCCCTATTATTACACCTTCATGCAGTGCTCAAGAATGGGGCTGCACAACCGGTTCGACCTGACGGTGGACCTCACATAGCGGTCATGTTGCTCAAGGAGGATATGACGATGAATGCTCTTATAAGGCTGCGTTCCTTTTACACCACTTCTGAATTGGCTTGCGCCTGTTAGTGCGCCGGAAAGAGGCACCCTCTGTTTGCCTCACATCAGCACTGCTCTCGTTTGTGTAAAGGAAGCTGACAATGTCGATTAAATCACTACCCGTAATTGCTTCCGACCGTGGACTTTCCACATATATGGAAGAAATTAAAAAATTCCCGCTTCTTGAAAAAGGGGAAGAATTCATGCTGGCCAAACGGCTGGCAAAACATGATGACACCCAAGCCGCCCATAAAATGGTGACCAGTCACCTGCGTCTCGTGGCCAAAATTGCCATGGGATATCGCTTTTATGGCTTACCAGTGTCTGACCTTATTTCTGAAGGCAACGTCGGCCTGATGCGGGCGGTCAAAAAATTTGATCCGGATCGCGGCTTTCGATTGTCCACTTACGCCATGTGGTGGATCAAGGCTGCGATCAATGAGTACGTCCTTAATTCGTGGTCTCTGGTCAAAGTGGGGACAGTTGCCGCGCAGAAAAAACTGTTTTTCAATCTGCGCAAACTGAAGTCGAAGCTCAACCTGTATGGCGATGGTGACCTATCAATTGAGTCTGCTGACGCCATTGCTGAACGGCTAAATGTGGACCGCAAAACTGTGATCGAGATGAACGGACGGTTGTCCCGGTCTGACTCGTCTCTTAACGTTCCGGTGGGTGAAGATGGTGATCTTGATCGGATCGATCTGCTCAAGTCTAACGCACCAGATCAAGAGAGCGTACTGGCTGAAGAAGAAGAACGGACAGTAGGCGCCGAGCTTATATCTGATGCCATGGGCGCTCTGAATGAGCGAGAGCGTCAGATCATTCAGGAGAGGCGCTTGAGTGAAAACCCTCGGACTCTTGAGGAACTAGGTAATGAATATGGCATTAGCCGTGAGCGGGTACGCCAAATTGAGAATCGCGCTTTTGAGAAACTTCAACAAGCCGTGAAGGCGGCCGTAGCAACGCTTGATGCCGGAACCGCAGAGCCTCTGGAATTTTTAGCGGCACCTACCTAAGCTCTAGTCAGTTGGCTGAGGTGTTTCGCTGTTGTTGTCAGCTTGTTTCCCGGACTGTGCAATCGTCGTGATAAACGGCTGAATTAAGAGCTGCACAAGGCGTGCTGCCCGCATATCCCGGAATATACCTAACCCGATGGTCATCTTTGTGTGGCCATCGGCTGGTTGTGCGCGGTAGGTGCTGAAAATGTAATCCCACCACGGCAGGTTAAAGCCGAAATTACTATTTGTTTCATCCTTGCGTATCGAATGATGCACTCGGTGCATATCGGGAGTAACCACAATTTGTCTGATAGCGCGGTCCATTGACCCGGGGAGCGCAAGATTCGAGTGATTAAACAATGAGGTTCCGTTGAGGGCGATCTCAAACACAACCACGGCCAGTGGATGGGCGCCAATGGCAACAACAGCTATGACTTTTATGATCAAAGAGAGAAATATCTCGATGGGATGAAAACGGATACCTGTTGAAACATCAAAATCCATGTCGGTGTGGTGCATGCGATGAATGCGCCAAAGCAGGGGAACGGCATGAAATACGCGGTGCTGGCCGTAGATCAGAAGGTCCAGCAATAGGAAAGCGAAAATGCCTTCAAGGGCCACTGGCATAGGGATGATGTTAAATAGCCCCGTATCATTTTGTACGGCCCAAAGAGCGGCACCAATAGGTGCTATAGGCAATACAACCCGGGCAATAACCGTGCTGACTAGTAAGATGCCGAAATTACCGACCCACCGTTGAACCTGTCCTACAACGCGTCGCCGGCGCGGAAACTGGGCCTCAAGCACTGCAAAAAGGACCAGCAGGGCTAGGAATATTAATGGCCGAATGAGCGGGTCCTGTAGGAGCATAATGGCCGATCAAAGCTTATCTTTTTCACTGTTGTATGGTGTAAATGAATATATTCGAAAGTCGAAACTTTCTATACCCCGCCACCAACGGTGGGGGCGTATCCAGCTTGACCTTAGGGGCTTGCTTAGATGCCAAAGACTATTCTTATCGTTGAAGACAACGACTTGAATATGAGGCTGTTTAACGACCTTCTTGAAGCGCATGGGTACGCGACCCTGCAGACGAAGATGGCCGGCAAGTCCTGTAACGCGCAAACAGCGCACTGACCTCATCTTGATGGACATTCAATTGCCAGATATCTCCGGCCTTGCAATTACCAAGATTCTTAAAGCGGACGATGATCTAAAGAGTATTTCTGTCATCGCTGTAACGGCATTTGCCATGAAAGGCGATGAGGAGAGAATCAGGGACGGCGGGTGTGGCGGCTATATCGCCAAGCCCATTTCGGTGGCTAGCTTCTTACAAAAAATTTCAAAGTATTTAGAAGCGGCTTAGATTCGAAGAATCCACGAGTTACTTGATTTTAGTTTCTTTGAAGATGACGTGCTTGCGCACTTTCGGGTCATATTTCTTGAGTTCGAGTTTCTCAGTCATCGTCCGCGGATTCTTCTTCGTAGTGTAGTAGTACCCCGTTCCCGCGGTGCTCTCGAGTTTGATTTGAATGGTTGCCGATTTGGCCATTGTCTTTAATTCCTGGACCGCACGTGGGTGAAGCGCGGCAACATACTCCGGCAGCCTAGGCTGTCAAGCCCTCTGACGACATGTATGAGCTGTAATTGTTAGAAACCCTAGTCTTGCTGGGCTTCTGTCGTCGCCGTTAAACCAAGCGCCTGCGCATAGAGGACCTTATTTGACAGTAGGCTCTTGGCGATTTGCAGATCAATCGAGGTGTCGGGTCTGACTTCCGCCGGGCACTGGGTTCTCAGGATCGAGCGTGCTGGAATGTCATTCGGCGGAACTGTCCGCCATTGGGCCTTCACGCTAGCAATCTGACTGCTCGTCGTGTGCCAGGTTTCAAGAGCAGTTTCGACAGAGCCGGTCAGGCCACTGGTGCAGACCAACGGCAAAACACCAAGGTCCTGAATGGCGTAACCATCCGGGGCGTGAAACCGTGACCATGTCAGCGTAATTTCACCGTCGTTGGGTAAACGGATGACCGTTTGAACTGTTCCTTTACCGTATGAAGACGTGCCGACGATAAATCCCCGGCCACTGTCTTGAATAGCTGCCGCGACAATCTCAGCTGCTGAAGCCGAACGGCTGTCAACGAGAACAATAATGGGGCGGCCCTCTGCCACATCGCCAGGGAACGCCTGATATCTCTGAACGGACTCTGGGTGGCGCCCTCTGGTGGACACGATTCGGCCTGTTTCCATGAAGAGATCGCTGACTGTGACCGCTTGATCCAGCAGTCCGCCAGGGTCTCCTCGCAGATCAAGAATGATGCCGTCTACTGAAGGAGATTCGGCTAAATACCTTCTAATCTCAGAATCAACGGTTTGGGCTGTCTGCTGGTTAAAACTATGTATTTTGCTGACGACAATATTGTCGACGATTTGGGTGTCTACGGTTTGTGGAACGATGAGGCTCCGCGTCACCTTGATTGTCAAAGCAGCGCCAAGTTTCTCGCGAATGACCGTGAAAGTGGACTCTGAACCAATTGCTCCACGGAGTAGACGGCGAACCGTCCAACGCCGTTTAGCGCTGGAAGATAAACCATCGATATGGGTAATGATGTCTCCAATCTCTAATCCGGCTGCGTAGGCCGGCGAGTTGCTCTGGATACCAGTAATTACTATGCCAAGATCACGGCTTGCATAGCGCATTCCGATTCCACCAAACCCGTTACGGGTCTCCCGGTTGGCACGGGCCTGGAGTCGCCCAGCGTAGCGGGAATAGGGATCCAGTTCTTCAAGGGCAATCTCGAAAAATGCATAAAAAAACTGTTCCTCATTTGCGGAGCGGAGGAGCTGAGACTTCCGGCGTGCACCGACAACGGCACCGTGAAATACATCGACCCATTGTGCCGCCGTACCGTCGATGGGTTTTAGCAAATCTGACGTTAGCTCAGCACCAACATAGATTTGTATCCGTTGCTCTGTCTCGACAATAGAAAAAAGAGGTTCGACTTCAGCCAATCCACTGAGCCCCATGATTACGAACCGGTCTAGCTCCGGTTCGTCCAGCGCGCGGGCGCTAATTTGGGTAAGGCCGTGCAGCAAGACCCGTTTTGACTGCTCAATATCAAAGCCATCGACCGATGATTTTGTCTGCGGCCAATTATTGTCGGTAATTACGGCGGTGGAAGCGCAGGCTGATAAGGCTATGGCTAAACCGGCGACAGCAAAGCTTTTAATGACTGAGAAAAGTGCTCTAGCTGTCACGCTTTCGTATTCCCAAGAGTTAGCAACTGTATTGTTACCATACGAACAGGGAGACGGGGAGGCACGATAAAAGTGTTTTCCTAGTGTTTCCGCTTTATACGCTTAGAAGCGTGTTTCGAGGACTTACGCGAACTGGACTTTTTTCGATTTGATTTGAGAGTCTTTGCCGTGCCAGCTGGTCTGAGCCGCGTATGATCTAGGTAGTCAAAGACCAAACTCCCAGTGACGGCGTCTGCCTCTGATAGTTTTATGGTCACGGGATCACCGACAGTAAATTCAGTTCCGGAGTGCCGGCCTGAAAGCGTGTGGGTTTCTTCGAAGACGTCGTAATAGTCGCGGGGCAATCTTTTGATCGGGAGAATTCCATCGGCACCGGTGTTATCCAGCGTGACAAATAGCCCGAACCGGCTGACACCGTTCACTTTGCCCGTAAACGTGCTACCAATTTTTTCACTTAGAAATGAGGCCGTAAACCGATCAACAGTTTCCCGTTCTGCGGTGGACGAACGCCGTTCGCTCATTGAGATGTGCTCTGCAACTTCGATTAAATCAGCGTGCTCCGTTTCGCTCAGGCCACCTTCCCCAAGTTTGAATTCGCTAACCAGTGCCCGGTGGACAACCAAATCAGAATAACGGCGTATTGGTGATGTAAAATGGGTGTACTGGCTGAGCGCTAGTCCGAAATGGCCTAGGTTCTCGGGTTCATAGCGGGCCTGAGATTGGGCCCGGAGAACCATTGTGTTGACAAGGTCTTTTGCGGGGGCCTGTTCGGCGGCCCGCAAAGCGCTGTTGAAATCCTTGGCGCGCACGCTACCTGCCGGAGCCAACGAGATATCCATGCTCTTGAGCACAAGGCGCAGATGATCGACACGCTCATGATCGGGCGGCTCGTGAACACGGTAAAGACCAGGGGATTTATTCTTTTGTAAGGAGCCGGCCGCAGCGACATTGGCCAGCACCATAAATTCTTCGATGAGCTGATGGCTGGCTAGGCGCACGCGAGGAAGCACGCCTGTCATTTCTCCGTCCTCATTGACGATGATTTTTCGCTCCGGAATATCCAAAGCCAACGCACCCCGTTTTCGACGATCCTGGTCGAGACAGGCGTAAGCGTTGAACAGCGGCTTTATGACCGTATCGAGAAGGGGCCGGGTCGTTTTGTCAGGCTTGCCGTCATGGGCCGCCTGAACTTGCTCGTAGGTTAAGCGCGCTGTAGACCGCATTAACCCGCGGACAAAACGATGCCGCAGGAGCTTACCTTTGCTGTTGACCCACATATACACGGCCAGACAGGGCCGGTCTTCATGCGGCTTTAAGGAGCACCAGCCATTTGACAGATCTTCCGGTAACATCGGTACGACCCGGTCGGGGAAATAGGTTGAATTGCCACGTTCGTAGGCGACGCGGTCTAACGCTGAGTCCTGCTGCACATACCAAGACACGTCGGCAATGGCGACAATGAGGTGCCAGCCGTCGCTATTGTCTTTATCCGTATCCTGTTCTGCCCAAACCGCATCGTCGAAGTCTCGGGCATCGCTGCCGTCAATGGTGACCAGTGGAATGGCCCTTAGGTCTGTCCTTTTGCCGAGTGTGGCGGGGCCGCAATTTTTCGCTTGTTCCAATGCGGCTGCGGGCCACTGGTGTGGAATTCCATGACTATGAATTGCCAACAGGCTCAGGGCTTTCTCGACACCCGGGTCATGCAAGCGTTCAACAACGCGGCCTTTCACCGCACCTTTTCGGGCAGCCCCGTCGACGTCGACTAGAACCAATTCGCCGTGTTTGGCGCCGGACCGGGCATCCCGCGGGACGGTTACCAACTGACGTTCGCGGCGGTTGACCGGCCGGATGATACAACTGCCCGTCTCTGATATTTCACAGATGCCGAGAATTTGCCGTGGTCCGCCCATTAGTCGCCGAATGGGGCTAGCTTCGTATGCGCCGTCACCCGTAGTTTTGAGCCGGGCCAGCATGCGATCACCAACACCGATGGCGCGGCCTGACACTTTGGAAGAGTGAACGAAAATTAGAGGCGGTGGATCTGGCTCGTCCCAGTTGGCAGGTTGCGCGATCAGTTCACCATCGGAATCTACACGGACGGCGTCCAGCACAGCGACTTCCGGCAAACGGCCCGTTTCCGTAAAGCCGCGATGACCCTTGCGGTCAATGTCACCGGCGTCTTCAAGTTCTTTCAGAAGTGCTTTGAATGCGGGGCGGTCAGCCCCCTTTATTTTGAAGGCGCGCGCGATCTGGCGTTTTCCAATGCGGGACGGGGACTCTTTAATGTGCTGAAGTATTTCGTCTTTGGAGGGTAGGGCGACAGCCGCAGTATCTTTTTCGCGCGTGGTTTTTTTATTGGGCAATGGACCCTAGGCTTTCTCTGTTGTTTCGGCACCATCAGGTGCGGGTGTTCCTGTGCCGTCGGGAGGTGCCGCTGCCGCTTCAATCTCTGCGACTACTTCACGCAGGGATTTATCATCGCTGACAGAATGACCCTCAGTGCTTTTCTTAGCGGCGCTCTTTTTCTTGACCGCGGATTTCTTTCTTGCGGCGGCTTTTTTCTTTGTAGCCGCTTTCTTTTTTGTTCCCGCCTTTGCCGCTTTAGCGTCAAGAAGGACGAGCGCTGCTTCAAGAGTTATAGCATCTTTTTCCTGGTTGCGGGGTAGTGTGGCCCGCAAAGATCCATGCTGAACATAGGGACCAAACCGCCCATCTTTAACAGTGACGGCTTTGCCGTCACCCGGGTGTTCGCCCAAAGACTTGCCAGCGCCACGGCCGTGGCCTTTCTTAATTTTGCCTTCGGCAATGACCACTACGGCGCGGTTAAGACCAATTTCCAGAACACTATCGTCAACACCGAGAGATTGGTACTTGTCGCCATACTTTAAGTAAGGACCAAACCTCCCTAGGCCGGCCAAGATCATTTCACCAGACTCAGGATCAATTCCAACTTCACGTGGAAGGGATAGGAGTTTTAAGGCACGTTCAAGGTCAACGCTTTCCGGATCCATGCCTTTCGGCAGGGAGGACCGTTTGGGCTTCGGTACTTTGAGCTTCTTTGGTTTCTTAGCCTTCGTCTTCTTCGTCTTCTTCTTTTTCGCTTCCTCAGCGGCTTTGGCTTCTGGTTTTGCCTCAAGCCGGGAGGCCTCTTCAGCTTCTTTCGCGGCTTTCTCGGTAGCGATCGCTTCCATCGTTTCCTGATCGCCGAGTTGCACGTAAACGCCATAAGGACCGGCGCGCAAGGAAACCATCATTCCTGAGATGGGGTCTTTGCCCAATTCTTTGAGGCCTTCCGCGAGGCCATTGTCGTCTTTGCTATTTACTGAAAGCTGGCGCGTATAACGGCATTCCGGGTAATTGCTGCAGCCAATGAAACCGCCGAATTTTCCAAACTTAAGAGATAGCCGGCCATCTTCGCAGGATTGGCATTTACGCAGGTCTTTGCCGCCGTCTATTTTGGGAAAAAGGTGCGGGTCCAGCAATTCATCCAGAGTGTCGATCACTTGGGTGATGCGTAACTCGCTCGTGCCATCTATGGCGGCGATAAAATTGTGCCAAAACTCGGCAAGGACATCTTTCCAATGCAAACGGCCGCCGGATATTTCGTCGAGCTTATTTTCAAGTTCAGCGGTAAAGGAATACTCGACATACTGGGAGAAAAAACTCTCCAGGAAGGCTGTTACAACACGACCACGGTCTTCTGGAATGAAGCGCCGGCTATCCATGCGGACGTAATCGCGGTCTTGGAGTACCTGAATGATCGACGCATAGGTGGAGGGCCGGCCAATGCCATATTCCTCCATGGTTTTCACCAGGGTGGCTTCGGAAAAACGCGGGGGAGGTTGGGTAAAATGTTGGTCCGGTTTTACAGCACCGCGTTTGAGGGCTTCGCCTTCGGCGAGCAACGGTAAAATCCGGTCATCTTCGTTTTCAGTTTCGCCATCGGCACTACCTTTCGGCGCATCCTGATAGACTTTTAAAAACCCCGGGAAGCGAATAACCGAGCCGTTGGCACGCACTTTCGTTGCCCTGTCTTCGGACGATATAACCGCGGCGACCTGATCCATGACAGCGGATTCCATCTGGCTGGCAATGGTGCGCTTCCAAATGAGTTCATAAAGCTTGAGTTGGTCTGGTGTTATGAACGGCGCAACGTCCTTCGGCCGGCGCGATGGGTCCGTCGGGCGAATGGCCTCGTGGGCTTCTTGCGCATTCTTAGCTTTGCTGGAGTAGTGCCGTTGTTTCTCGGGCACGTAGTCCGAACCAAAGTCCTGGCCGATGACAGAGCGTATGGTGTTGATTGCGGAAACGTCGATTTGAACACCGTCGGTTCGCATATAGGTGATGAGACCAACAGTCTCGCCGGCAATGGAAGTGCCTTCGTATAACTTCTGTGCCACATCCATGGTTTGGCGTGCGCTGAAGTATAAACGTCGAGACGCCTCTTGCTGAATTGTCGATGTTGTAAACGGTGCGTAGGGCCGACGCTGTTTCTGCTTTTTCTCGACAGACTCTATTGATAGAGACGCCGCTTCTATAGCCGCCTGCGCTGATTTCGCTTTGCTTTCGTCAGGAAGGCCAAATTTGTCGAGTTTGTCGCCATTGAAGTGTGTCAACCGGGCCGTAAATTTTTGTCCATCATCTTTGGCGAGGTCGACATCGATGGTCCAATACTCTCGCGGAATAAACTTCTCAATATCGAGTTCCCGCTCGCAGATCAGCCGAAGAGCAACTGACTGAACACGGCCGGCTGATCTGCTGCCGGGCAGCTTGCGCCACAGCACAGGAGACAGATTGAAGCCAACAAGGTAATCCAAGGCGCGGCGGGCGAGGTAGGCATCGACAAGTTCAGTATCGAGTTCTCGCGGCTTGCCCATCGCTTCGAGGACGGCGCCCTTGGTTATCGCGTTAAATGTAACGCGCTTGACTTCCGTTCCGTTCAGGACTTTTCGGCTCTTGAGTTCTTCAAGAACGTGCCACGAGATCGCTTCACCTTCACGATCAGGGTCAGTTGCCAGATAAATCGCGTCGGCGCTCTTGGCCGCGTCGACAATGGCTTTGAGATGTTTTTGAGACTGGGCAGCAACTTCCCAGTCCATAGCAAAATTTTCGTCCGGGCGGACGGACCCATTCTTGGGTGGTAGGTCCCGCACGTGGCCATAGGACGCCATTACCGTGTACCCATCACCTAGGTACTTGTTAATGGTTTTTGCTTTAGCGGGGGATTCGACGATGACAATGTTATTCATCGATATGCGTCCGCATGCCTGTGTGTGTCAGCCGGGATGTTTATTATGGCCCAGTACCCTTAACACCGTTTAAACACCCCCAAGGCCGCAATTACGGTTTCCTGGAAGCCGCTCAATCCGCCCCTCCAACTCTAGGTCGAGTAAGGCAGCGGCTAGAACGGGGCAGACACTTGGCACTGTCTCCGCAGTTCGTCAACCGTCACCGGCGGCGGGTCTATTTGCTCCAGGATCATTTTCTTGATAGCACTTGGTTCAATTCCTTCTTTATTATCAATGCCTTGCGTGGTCATAAAATTAGCACTTTCACTGGTGTCTATAAATTGTCCGGGCTCGCCCAGTTCGAGCAATACGTCGTCCGTGGAGCGCACCAGGACGGTTCCTTCCCGAATCAGGGAGTTCGCCCAAGACAGTAAGAAAAGGGGGTGCGTCGCTGGTTTCTGCCAAATAAGGCGGGTAAGCGTCAGAGGTGATCGCAACTAACTGCGCGCCAGAGTTTTCTGTGGCCTCAAATTCAGATTTGATAGTAGTCACAGGTGTAATTTTGAACTGACGCTTGCGGTTAAATCGTCCGGCGATGTCAGGTAAAGCATCAAGTGCGTTGGCGGCATGGCCTTATTTGGCGACGAGACCATGATAGGCTGCGGGGCCAATGCCTTGGGTGTGGATCAGCTGAAGGCCCCCCAGAATTCCCTGTTCATGCGCGTGACACGGCACCATGCCGGATTATGCGCCGCCTATTTGCGGCTCTTTGCCTTTAAAAAGACGACCGATATTGGCCCAATGGCGGACCCAACCCAAAACGGCGAGTGCACCAAACATTAATGCCGGATTGGTCATACCGAGCAGCAAGGCGAAAACAGGTGCAATGGCCAGCGCAATGAGTGCCGCCAACGAGGAATACCGAAAGATGAACGCCATTGCGATCCAAGTCACTGTAGCCATAGCGCCAATAATCGGCGCTGACGCAAGCATCATGCCGAGCGTCGTCGCAACACCCTTTCCTCCATGGAAGCGCAGCCATATAGGAAAATTGTGGCCTAGAACGGCGCCGGCGCCGGTCACAAGGCCGCCAATTTCCATTGCTTGCGGCATGACGGCCAAGGTTCCTGCATAGACAGCGACTGCTCCTTTACCGCCGTCCAGCAACAGTGTTAACGCAGCGAGGCCACGCCGGCCTGTGCGCAGAACGTTGGTTGCTCCGATATTCCCCGAGCCCACGGCGCGTATGTCGCCGGCCCCGGCAATCTTGGTGAGTAAAAATCCGAACGGAATTGAACCGAGGAGATAGCCGCCTACGACAAGCGCGAACGCCCATGACGAAGGGTCAAGCGGCATGGGCATGAGGTTTGCCTTCAAATACGGTTCTGCCATCTATGACGGTTCTGATGACTTTGCCTTGAACCGGCCGGCCGTCAAACGGCGTATTTTTGGACTTTGATAGAAAGTAATCGCCAACAATTTTCCATCCGATATCGGGATCAAACATTACGAGGTCGGCGGGGGCACCAACACGAAGCTGACCGGCATCCAATCCGAGGAGATTCGCCGGCGCATGTGTGAGCTTTCCAATGACATCAAGGAGGGAAAGCTCACCGTTGTGAAAAAGTTCAAGAGAGACTGCAAGTAGGGTCTCAAGCCCTGATCCACCGAAAGCGGCCTGGGCGAAGGGGAGGCGCTTGCTGTCTTGATCTTGTGGGGAATGATCACTAGCGATGACATCGATAACGCCGCATTTGAGTCCTTCAACAATGGCAAGGCGGTCGTCTTCCGCTCGTAGTGGCGGCGAGAGTTTGGCAAATGTTCTATAATCCCCGACCGAAAGTTCGTTCAACGCCGAATAAAAAGGTGCCGTATCACAGGTGACACGCAATCCTTTTTCTTTGGCACGGGCGATAATGTCGACACTGTCAGACGTTGAAATATGTGAGGCGTGGTAACGGGCGCCTGTCATTTCAACGAGCCGCATGTCCCGTTCAAGCATGATGATTTCTGCTTCGCGTGGAATGGTCGGCAATCCGAGGCGTGTCGCCATTTCGCCACTGTTCATGGCGCCGTCTCCGGCAAGAGAGGGGTCTTCCGGGTGCTGCAGTACGATGAGATCAAACGTCGCTGCATAAGATAAGACGCGGCGCATGACTTGCGCGTTAGCGACTGCGACTGCGCCGTCCGTAAAGCCAAGGGCGCCAGCCTCAGCGAGTAGCCCCAGTTCAGCCAGTTCTTTTCCTTCTAATCCTTTGGTCGCAGCACCATAGGCATAGACCTTTGTAAGCGCTTGGAGGCGGGCACGACGGGCGACAAACTCTAAAGTTGCTTCGTCATCCAATACAGGCTGCGTATTTGGCAGGCAGGCCATTGAGGTCACGCCACCGGCGACGGCGGCTTCTGCAGCGCTACGCAACGATTCTTTATGTTCTTCACCGGGCTCCCGGAGTTGAACGCGCATATCTACTAATCCGGGTGCCAAACAGAGGCCACCTGCGTTGACGACGACGGCATCGTCAGGAGGATTGCCATTGAAGAGGTTGGCACCGACAGCTGAGATTGTCTCTCCGTCCGTCAGAAGCTCGCCGTGGCAATCCATTCCGGTCGCTGGGTCGAGAAGGCGAGCGTTTGTGTAAGCGACCATAGTATTCCTTTGCGCCGTCATACTGCAGCCTTTGTCGTTGCTGACTCCGCGATGGCGTTGCCAGCGAGTAACTCAAGAACTGCCATACGGACAGCGACGCCCAGCTCTACTTGTTCGCGTATGACACTACGCTCAAAATCGTCAGCGACGTCTGAGTCAATTTCGACACCTCTGTTCATTGGGCCGGGATGCATAATGAGCGCGTCGGGTTTAGCAAGGGACAGCTTTTCCCTGTCCAAGCCGAAGAACCGAAAATACTCCCGCATTGAAGGAAAGTAGCTTCCTGACATACGCTCTATTTGAACGCGCAACATCATGACGATGTCGCAGTCTTTGAGCCCTTCACGCATATCGGTAAAGACCTTTACACCCAAGCGTTCTAGTCCACTGGGGATAAGAGTGCGTGGTGCTATCACTCGGACTTCGGCACCCAGTGTTTGCAGAAGATAGAAATTAGAGCGGGCGACGCGACTGTGTGCAACATCGCCGCAAATCGCGATTTTAAGGCCTTCTATCTTCTCGCGCCGCCGCCGGATTGTGAGGGCATCGAGAAGGGCCTGTGTTGGATGCTCGTGGCTGCCATCGCCACCGTTGACGACGGCGCACCTTACTTTCTCTGAGAGAAGTTTGACGGCGCCTGACTGGGGGTGGCGGACCACTAGGACATCCGGGTGCATGGCGTTTAAGGTCACCGCCGTGTCGATGAGGGTTTCCCCTTTAGCCACCGAACTGGAGCCCACTTGCATATTAATTACGTTCGCCTCAAGTCTGAGCGCAGCCAGCTCAAAAGACGTCCGTGTCCGTGTTGAATTCTCGAAAAACAGGTTTACGACGGTCCGACCTTGAAGGCTGCCCGATACTTTTTCAGGGCCACGGTTGATCGAAACGTATGGGTCCGAGAGATCCAATAGCCGATTGATTTCTAAAGGGGAAAGCCCTTCGATCCCGAGCAGTTGGCGGTGCGGGAAGATAGGGTCACTCATGAGCGTGTTATATGCGAGGGGCTTCCTGACGACAAGCGGACAAATCCTTATTCTTGATCTCGTAAATCCAGCACACCTTGGAGAATGTAGGCGGCAGCGGCACGGTCTATCACTTTAGCCCTTTTTTTGCGGCTAAGATCCGCCGATTCCACCATAATTCTTTCGACGGCAACCGTTGATAAGCGTTCATCCCAAAAAGCGACCGGCATGTCGCGCAAGGATAGGAGATTGTTAACAAAAGTCCTGACAGACTGGGCCTGACGGCCCTCTACACCGTTCATTTCCACCGGCAACCCAACCACCAGGCCACCGACCCCATGCTCGTCAACAAGAACGAACAAGGCCTTGGCATCTTGGGTGAATTTGGAGCGTGAAATCACACTTAGTGGGGTGGCGATCATCAAATTGACATCTGACAGGGCCAGACCAACGGTTTTGCTGCCTACATCAAGACCCAGAAGGCGTCTCTTTGGCTCTAACCCGGACTTCAGGTCCGTGGGCTTGCAGATCGTCATACCCGGTGATACATCATCGCCGCCCTTGCATTCCGCCACTTTTTGACGATCTGAGGGGTTCGGACGAAAGCCTCAGAGAGGAGACCCTTACCCCATGTCGCTAGATGATGCCAGAGTTCAGAGGATTGCGGTTTTGGCCCGTATCGAGCTTGCACAAGACGAGATAGGGCCGCTGGGGAAGGAACTCAGCGGTATTCTCGACTGGATTGAACAACTTCAGGAAGTGGATACGGACGCTGTCGAGCCCATGACCGGCGGGGCCGACCAGTCCCTCAGATGGCGAACCGATGGCGTGGAGGACGGGGGACATGCGGCGAAGATTCTCGCCAATGCACCTGAGGCACATGAGGGTTTCTTTGGCGTGCCAAAGGTTATTGAGTGATGACGGACTTGATTTCTCTTGATCTTGCTGGGGCTCGTGAAGGGCTGAACAACGGCGACTTTTCAGCTGTCGAATTGACGCAAGCACATATCAAAGCAATGGGAGCGCATCGGGATCTCAATACCTTTATTACAGAGACGCCTGACCTGGCGATTGAGCGCGCCAAGGAAGCCGACCACAATCGGCAACAGGACCAAGCCGGTGACCTGGAGGGGATTCCTCTGGGCATCAAGGATTTATTTTGCACCGAAGGAGTGTTGACGACAGCGGCTTCTCACATTCTGGATGGCTTTACGCCACCATACGAAAGCACGGTCACAGCGAAGCTTAAAGAGGCCGGCGCAATTTTCCTGGGAAAGACCAATCTGGATGAGTTCGCCATGGGCTCTTCCAATGAATCCAGTCACTACGGCCCCGTTCACAACCCTTGGAAAGCGAATGGAGATCCACGTGTACTGGTGCCGGGGGGGTCCTCTGGTGGGTCGGCGGCAGCCGTAGCTGCCCATCTTTGCCTAGGTGCGACGGGAACGGATACAGGCGGGTCAATTCGCCAGCCGGCATCATTTTGCGGCGTTGTTGGCATGAAGCCTACATATGGCCGTTGCTCGCGCTGGGGAATTGTGGCGTTCTCGAGTTCGCTCGATCAAGCTGGGCCAATGACACGCACGGTTAGGGACGCCGCGATTTTGCTTAATGCGATGGCGGGGCATGACCCTAAGGACTCAACGTCTGCGGACGCCTCGGTGCCTGATTTTGAAGCGGCGCTGACAGGTGATGTCAAAGGTCTCCGCATTGGAATTCCGGCGGAGTACCGTCCAGACGGACTCAACAGCGAGATCGCAACGCTGTGGGGCAAGGGTGTCTCTTGGCTAAAAGACGCCGGCGCAGAGATTGTTGAGATCACGTTGCCACATACCAAATATGCTTTGCCAACTTATTACATCGTTGCCCCTGCAGAAGCGTCTTCAAATCTAGCGCGATATGACGGTGTCCGGTTTGGTTTGCGGGTAGAGGGCGAGAGCCTTGATGATATGTATTCCAAAACGCGTGCGGCAGGTTTCGGCGATGAAGTGAAGCGCAGAGTGCTTATTGGTACCTATGCGCTTTCGGCTGGATACTACGATGCGTATTACCTAAAGGCGCAAAAAGTACGCCAATTGATATATCAAGACTTTATATCTGCATTTGATTCTGTCGACGCAATTTTGACCCCGACAACGCCATCGCCTGCTTTTCCAATAGGTGAGAAATCTGATGATCCTGTTTCTATGTACTTGAATGATGTCTTTACGGTTCCCGCATCTCTTGCCGGTTTGCCGGGAATCTCCGTTCCAGCTGGATTGTCCGGCGATGGGTTACCATTGGGTTTGCAGGTGTTGACCAAGCGTTGGGATGAAGAAACGGTCTTTCGCGTAGCCGGTGTCCTGGAAGAGGCGGCTGCATTCCCTGGTTTGCCGCTTACTGGGGAGGGCTAAGAGATGTCCTTCATTATTAAAGGTGAAACCGGAGACTGGGAAACTGTCATTGGCTTAGAAGTCCATGCTCAAGTGGTCTCCAAGTCCAAATTGTTTTCTGCTGCACCGACCACATTCGGTGCTGAGCCTAATACGCAAGTTTCATTTGTAGATGCTGGCATGCCTGGCATGTTACCCGTGATTAACGATGTATGCGTGGAATATGCCGTGCGAACTGGTCTCGGCCTCAAAGCCAGAATCAATAATCGTAGTGTCTTCGCGCGCAAGAATTACTTTTATGCGGATCTGCCGCAGGGTTATCAAATTAGCCAATTCGAACTTCCTATCGTCGGTGAGGGAACGCTTATTCTCGATATGCCAGACGGCGAAAGTCGTGAAGTCGGTATTGAGCGCCTTCATCTTGAGCAGGATGCGGGCAAGTCCATCCACGACTTGCATCCAGACAAAACGTTCATCGATTTAAACCGGTGCGGCGTGGCGTTGATGGAAATCGTATCAAAACCAGATATGCGGTCTCCGGATGAAGCAGGAGCTTACCTGCGCAAACTCAGGTCCATTGTGCGTTATCTCGAAACCTGTGACGGCAATATGGATGAGGGTTCCATGCGCTGTGATGCCAACGTATCCGTTAGGCCAGTCGGGTCTGATGAACTCCGCACACGGTGTGAAATCAAGAATGTTAACTCTGTGCGTTTCGTTATGCAGGCGATTGAGCACGAGGCCCGGCGACATGTCGATGTTTATGAGGCCGGTGGCGATATAGCTCAGGAAACGCGGCTCTATGATACAAGCAAAAGCGAGACCCGTCCAATGCGATCCAAAGAGTTCGCCCATGACTATCGCTATTTCCCGGATCCGGATCTTTTGCCTTTGGAATTTGATGATGCCTACGTTGAGGAAATTCGTTCCACCTTGCCTGAACTTCCGGATGACAAGAAAGAGCGCTTCATGGCTGATTATAGCCTCTCTGCTTACGATGCAGGTGTTCTTGTTGTTGAAAAAGAAACAGCAGCTTATTTTGAAGACGTTGCATCGGGGCGTGACGCAAAAGTCGTAGCCAATTGGGTGATCAGCAATCTCTTCGGTGCATTGAACAAGAAAGGACTATCCATTTCTGATAGCCCCGTCAGCGCCCTTAATCTCGGGAAACTGATTGATTTGATCAGCGATGAAACCATATCGGGCCGCATCGCCAAGGAGGTCTTTGAGGTTATGGTTGACGAGGGAAAAGATCCAGACGCTATTGTTGAAGAGAAGGGGCTTCGTCAGATTACCGATACCGGCCCTATTGAGGACGCTATCGTAAAAGTAATGGAAGAGAGCCCCGGTAAAGTCGAAGAATATCGTGGTGGTAAAGACAAACTCATCGGCTGGTTTGTTGGGCAAGTTATGAAACAAACAGGTGGAAAGGCCAACCCGGGGATGGTCAACGATCTGCTCCGGAAAAAATTGGCAGAGTAAAAAATGGGTAAAAAACTTGAAGATTTTGGTAGGAAATCAGGGGGTCAGTTTTACCTTAATCTTGCTTTGTCATCTGCTGACCCAAGCAAGCAATTCGAAAAACCAAAAAAGCCATTTATAGTAACCCATATTCCCCGGACTGCTGGAACAACTCTTGATTCTATTATTAGAGCCGTGAGCGGTAGTAGTGGTGTTTTGTATAGGAGGGCTTACGGCACGATTTATGGTCAATACCTAGGATCAGATAAGGATGATGCGACTGAATTCATTCTGGAAAAAGAAAATCCGGACAACAAAATACGGTACATGATTGGGCATATCCCGTTCGGCATTCATCGCCGTCTGGGGCTCGAAGATGCAACTTATATCGTCGTTCTGCGTGATCCGGTATTACGTCTGTTCTCACAAATTAAAATGGGCTATCCCACACAGGCTGCAATCGGAACGAAGGAAATCAACGCAGTTATCGACGGGAACAAAATCGTCGATAATAGCCAGGTTCGCATAATTGCCGGCTGCTTTGATCCAGAAGAGAAGTGCGACGATAAGATGCTTCGGACAGCTATCGATAATCTGAAGACTCAATACACGTATGTGGGTTTTCAGGAACACTTTCCACGTTTGCTGCACCAAGTCATTGAGGGAGAGCAATGGCCTTCTATTCTGTATTTGCGAAAACACCAATCGCCGTATACCGAAATTGAACTAACGGAACCCTCTTCAAAAAAACTGGCCCCATTTTTGCACTTGGATAACCTATTGTACGAAGAAGCAAAAAATACGTTTGGTTTTTCTAAAATGGGAATTCACGCCCCGGTGCTAGTGAATACGCAGACGATTCAAACAGAATCACAGGCGGATATCGTTTTTAATGTCGAACCTCATCAATTGATGGGTGTCGAGGCTGGAACGCTGCCACATCGCTTGATTCAAGGCGCCATGGAGAGACTAGAGAAAAACGGACTGCCTGTTTATCGTGTTTGAAACCTGTTTTGAGATAATTACTTGACCCTAGGCATGCCGAAGACTTTTCAAAAGTCTCGGCATTCTTCACAACGACATAAGATTTATTGAGGAATCTCATCCCGATGCAGTCAGAGGACAAGCAGCGTCTGATCACCCAGAGCGGCAAATTCTGGATATTGTTAGTTGGTCTCGCAACATTATTAGCAGGGTGGAAAATTTACGAATCTATGATGGCGCCGCGTTGGATGCGGGACTTTGGACTGGATTTGGCTGCACGCGCCCGCATTATTTCTACAAATCCTCAAGACACGGTATTCTCTACAATGAAGGGCAGGGCAGAACCGGAAAATCCCTACATCTACCTAGCCAATTCAGCCAGATTTGATTGGGATCGCGTATACGTCGTTGGATCAGGCGGCCAAGTTTCAGAACCACTCATAAATTTGGAGTGGAATGGAGAAGATCTAGAGGCCCTAAATCGCCGCATGAGACAGGATGATCGATATCAGCTGATAGCTTTTGAAAGGGATCGCAGTATTGTTGATCACGGGTTCTACTTCACCATGTGGGCAGATCTTTCTGCGTTGACCAGACCAGAAGGGTTGTCGAGGAGCGAAGCTGTATTCTTAGCAGACAGCGACGGGGAAATTTACTCGCTAAGCATTGTCGGAACGGACAAAGACACGTCTCGCCAAGATATCAAATAGAAGGTGCATGGGCATGATCGACCTATATACGTTTCCAACACCTAACGGTTGGAAGGTCTCCATCATGTTAGAGGAGATTGGCTTACCCTATACGACCCATGTTGTGCATATCGGAAAAGACGAGCAGTTTGCACCTGACTTCCTGAAGATAAGTCCCAACAATAAAATTCCAGCCATCGTGGACCAAGATGGGCCGAACGGGAGTCCAATTTCCGTTTTCGAAACGGGCGCAATTCTTATGTATCTTGCCCGTAAAACTGACAGCGACTTGTTGCCGACCGATCCCAGGAAATTTACCGCCGTGGCAGAATGGCTGATGTTTCAAATGGGAAGTATTGGTCCAATGTTTGGGCAGATGGGGCATTTCGTGCGTTTTGCGAAAGAAGATGTCCCCTATGGTAAGAAACGCTACACTGACGAAAGCCGTAGGATTCTAGGTGTTATGAATACACGGCTGGCGGTCCAAGAGTATCTTGCTGGGGCATACTCAATTGCAGATATCGCAAGTTATGGCTGGATAAAATCAGCGGAGATGATGTTCGACGGATTGGACGATTGGGAGCATGTTGATCGATGGTACAAAGCTGTCGGCGTGCGCCCAGCTGTTCAAAAAGGGATCACGGTTCCGACACTGGAAGCGTAACACTTGATTGAGACATTTCACGTCCTATGACCAGCCAAACATCCTGGTTCATCTTGAGGCGCTCAGTGGATACGCCTCCACTGGTATAGGCGTTTGAGCCCATGACCGATATTGCGCGTCCCTGGTTCATCCTTTAATTTTTTCAGGCTGACCGTCCCTCAATTTCGAACCCCCCCCAAGAATAAATCCACCATCTGATAGCGATGCAATTGAACTTGCACCGTCAGGCCACGGGCCACCAAAGAAGGGCTCAAATTCTGTTCAATTTTGGCTTCTACTCGCACCTGGAGTTGAAATTGTGAGCAGAGCAATCGTTAGGGTGCGTGTCAAAAATACACTAGCCATAAAGTTGACGACGTAACTTCCGTCTCTAGAATCCGTATACCAGAGAGACCTTACTCAACGTGTCCGTCTTGCGCGTAAGGGCGGGTGGGTCAGAATTGTAGCGCACATTAAACGAGAGGCGGGAAGATAGGCCGCCAAATAGATCACTCGTCAGTGCGATTGTATTTTCAAGCGTTGTCCGGCTACTGTCCCAGGTCACGATGGATGTGCTGGTGAAACTGCTTGAATCAGAGAATTGGTATTCGAAGTCAGCACTGCCGCGAACAACGAAAAGATCTTGTGCTGTACCAAGTACGCTAAGCTTGCTTAAGCGGTAGCCAGGGCCAGCCTGTACCAAGAGGCGCATATTTGAATCGTTAACAACTTTGTATCCCGCACCGAAAGCACCCTCTATTTCGAACTTAAAGCCTGAAAACCGGTCATCGTCATACTCAAGAAAACCGAATACGAAGAGCTTTTCCTGCACGTCTAAGCGGGATTCGACCGAGCCCAGTATGCGTTGTGCAGTTGTCGTGCCGTTGTCTTCGGCAAGTTCAACTAAGAGACGGTAGTTGTCTTTTAACCTACCTGCCTTGAACCGAGCTTTGAATTCGGAATCTAATCGCGTGGTATCCGTGTTTCCTGTGGCGAGCGAGCCACCAATATTAACTTCTCCGGATATACCTTCTTCCTGGTCCAACGCGTTAGAGGGAGTGGCCATTCCAACGGCTACAATAAGGAGCGCGGACAGAAAACCGCCACTTTTTCTTATCAAAGAGCCTTTAACCTGAATTTTATCGATGATTGTTGAGATGCGAGAATACATCGTACGAGCATCTTGATTGTTCTGTTCAATCGGCACGTCCCCATAACTATCTGATTATTATATAGGATTTGCTCCTAATTCGGTTTGTTTTACGCTTGATCGCTGCGCTTGACAACGAGTGCGTAACTTTTCATGTTCCACGCCCGCTCACTCCCGCGGAGGGATGGCAGAGTGGTAATGCAGCGGATTGCTAATCCGTCAACCGATCATACGGTTGCCTGGGTTCGAGTCCCAGTCCCTCCGCCATTATATATTTTTTCGTATTTATTTATAGATACTTAGGGCGGGTAGTGATGTTCTACCCATCTTTATACCCATCTTATGAATCGGGTTTGGGTAATACTAAACCACGATAGGTTTCACAGGCTGTCCACAGTGCATTTACTGGCCCAAGTCCCGGCGCCGCTCTGCTCTCACGCTATCAGGACCAACGTGACAAGATGATCCGCTACGGGTATATGCGCGCGGTCAACCTGGATGTGAAGGTGAATTCCGCTCAGCGTCTAGCGGAAGATAATCGCAGCCTTGCAGAAACTTTGATCTAAGGCGCCCAATAATCCATCCCGCGTTGTCAAAGAAACCTGATCTGTAGCCAGGGTGCAAACTGAAACCTCTCCAGTGAGGCGATCTAATCGCCATGCAAGCGTGGGGTCACTCGCAGGAGTTATTTCGTACCTGCCGCCAATTACATAGCAGCCCAAAACAAAGGCAAAGCACCCAATTAGAAACAGTGTTGCGTTATTCATAATCTCTCCGCCTATTTTCGCTTACTGAGTAACGCCCTGCGGATAGCCCGCACACGTCCACCATAATGACTGAGTGCTTAAGCACTGTTTTTTGATAACCAGCTCTTGCATACTTCTACCCCACATTTACCCTATATGTATTCGGAGTAAGTACTCATGGAAATAGGCCTTCTTGTCCTCATCGCGTTCCTTATTTGTGTGGTTAATACAAATCTTTCTAGACTAAAAGAAACGTTGCAAGATCATTCGGCTATTATGCAGGATAAGATCAATGACTTAACGCATCTTGCGGGTTCGATTGAATCAGATGTCGGGCTAATCGAAATTAATGTCCAAAAGAAAATAGATGATGATGAAATATATGATTACGATCCGCACGATCCGCTGTAAGAGTTGTTAGTGCACGACGATAAACAGGCCTGAGAACTACATGCTCTTTGGGTCAACGATCGCTCGGACAATTAGAGTGGGCCCGAGAGTTGGCGTTTCAGGTGGCTCGTAGGGCTCGCCAAATTCTCTGATATAAACACTTTCCATCGTTCAGGTAAATTTCTAACTAGGCGTCACGTTAAACCCAAAGACTGAAAATCCGCGTGTCGGTGGTTCGATTCCGCCCCTGGGCACCATTCTTTTCAAATACTTATAGAATTTCTTATGACGGGCCAAATGCTCCGGGGTAACACCTGGGGTAACAAAAAAGTGTTACTTGAGGCTAAGGGAATGAAATAGGACGACAGGAAAAGAGTAAGCTAATGCTAAATAGAGAAAAATTACTTATTTCCAAATTTAAAATCTAGACTCGCCGACGTTGGGAAGGTGGTTTCTCTGTTGTGTGGGCATTGTCTTTTCATAACCGGGTCCCAGGTTCTAGCCATTGTTCGCCTAACTGTCTTTTTAATGACTTAGAGTAGGTGTTTCTTCAGTGTAAGCCTTCCAGTGTACCGTTTGGCGCAACACTATTGTCGCTAAAGAGGCGAGACCTTACTTAACCGTTCAAATTCAATCTCAAGGCTGCCAGCGCCAAACTGCTTAAGCATTTTAGTGTGTCCGGCATCAGCACCAGTGGGACAGTTTAGGGTAATTGCATAAGGGAGCGTTTTTGGCTAATCGTCACCGTAAGGAGTGAACGATGAGACAGAGAACAGAACGTCATCAAGAAGCAGCATGCCGGACACTGCTTATAAGAATTATCCAAGAACCATATTGCCAAATACAAAGCAGTTGGTAAACAGGGGTCTAATATCACCGTTTTATGTGGATATGGCAGAGCCATTAATCGATGAGATTGTCAGCCAGTTATCCGAGATACTTGAAACAGTTCGCTGTAAGGAAGAATTGGAGGTGTTATGATACATCGTGACATGAATGCATTAGTGCAATTTTATAAAGAGAATGGTTACGTTGTTCTGAAGGAAGCTACCAAGCAAGATAATGTTCAGACAGTGATTGGTGAAATCCATCGACTCTTTAAAGAGCAATTAAAATTTTTGGGTATTGAAGTTGTCAAAGGAGAAAGTGACGCTGTAATACTCGCTAATGTGGGGCGTCTATTCCATCATGATTTAGGTCGTTATAAGGCAACTTTGCGTCAGGTGAATAAGTTGTTTTCGGTACAAAGACTACTGACTTCAGATTCTATTATCCATTTTGTCAAGGTATTAGGGTTGGAAGTCTTGTCGTTTCCAACAGATGCTGTCTTTCATTGTATGGTAGGGGATTTATTAATTCCTGATGGCTATATGCGCCTAATAGCACATCAGGATTGGCCTGCAATGCAATCAAGTTTAGATTCGGTGATTGTCTGGAGCAGTTTAATGGATGTCATATCTGAAACGAATTTTCCATTGGAAGTCATTCCAGGTAGTCATCATAATGGATTGCTTCCTGGGATTACAAATGATCATGTCTATGAGGTGGCTCCATCCTATTATGACATCGATCATTTTAAACCTATATTGGTTGAGAAAGGTGATGTTATTGTTTTTTCATCATTCCTCATTCATAGAACAGGAAAGGGTGAAACAGATCGGATAAGGTTTGCATGCAGTACACGTTATGAAAATGTGGTTGAAACAACGAACATTCAACGTGCATATCCAAGTATTCATACGCGGATTGTTGATCGTGAAATTAAAACAAAGGATTTCCCTGAGAAACAACATGTTGCACATTTATTTAATGAACCTGCTGAAACTTAAAAGGGGTACGTATCCCTATGAATGCTACAGTACAAGCACTCCATATTAAGGAGGTACAGCAGAACGGTTATACCGTAATCAAAAATGTGAATAATGCGGAAGTAACACGTAAACTATTAACAACAGTTCTTGAAATCCGTAAAAAGCGTTGGTCTATTGCAAAAGAAAAAGGATACCCTGCACGATTAAACGGATGTGTCTTTGGGTTGCAAAATGAAAGCTTGTTTTTGGTTCAGACGATGTTTAGTCACCCAATTACAACACCTATTGTTACCAAATTGCTCAATGATTCATGGTATAAAGCCATTGCAGCAGACCGACCCAATTTTATATCCAGAAATGGCATCAGAGCACAATCATCTGCCAAGGATGGTTTATTTATGCATATTGATTCATTTATCCCGGGAACAGGTAAAAGACCTTGGTTGCTTCAAGTATTTATGGTGCTAGAAGACCAAGATGAAAGTAATGGCACAATATTAGTAGTGCCAAAGTCGCATCTGTCCGATGAGTATGCGACGCCTGATAGTTTAAAAGACGCTATTCCTTTATGCCCTAAAGCTGGGGATATTATTATATGGGATGGGCGTTTATGGCATGGTACAACGCCCAACCTTGAAGACAAAAGCAGGTTGGTTTTGGCTTCAGGATTTAGTTGTTGGTTTATTAAACCAAAATTTGATTTGCCGAGTGCATTACCTGACTCTATTTATCAGCAATTAACAGATGATGAAAAAGTCATTATGGGTTTTGCATCGCCGACATTTTCGGATGAATTTGATCCTCGATATACTGAAGATACACATAACGCACGTGCAGGTTATGATGTGTTTCCACAACACGCCCCTTCTTTTTATTAGAAACAAAAGAAGTTTGCTAATGCATGATGATTTATCACCGAGTGCTGTATCAGAACAATCTGCTGATTGTTATAAACATGCAATATTAGAAGATGGTTATACTATTATAAAAAAAGCTGTTGGTTCAAACATAGTTGAAGAATTGTTATGTAAACTGAGGCATATCATTTCTACTAGGAAACAGTACGCAACCTATAAGACGTCTGAAGAAGGGGGCGGGTATCTCACTGATCTACAAAATGAAGAGGTGATGTTTATCAAGGTGGTGTTTGGTGAACCAATATTACGCTCTCTGCTTATTGCGTTACTAAATGACCCCTTTTATCGTAACATGCCAAAAGAGAAGGCTAACTATATTTTCCGCGGCATACGTGCGCTTGATGACGTTGCAAAGGGATTGCCATTGCATATCGATTCTGTTTTGCCATCAAGTAGTCGCTATCCAACAGGCATTAGTTCATCATTTATCTTAGAAAATCATGATCGTAACAATGGTTGCGTGCTTGTAGTGCCAAAAACACACCGTTCGGATACTTTTGCTGATAGGAGCGCATCGGATAGGGTGGTTGCCATTGAAGCGAAGGCTGGTGACGTTGTGGTATGGGATACAAGGTTATGGCATGGAACTGAGGATAATCCTCAGAGGAATAGCCGCCTTTCATTGCTTTGTACTTTTACTTCATGGCATCTGAAGCAACCGCTTCGTCATTACGACACATTACCGAACCATATCTATCAACAGCTTACAGATGAAGAAAAATCAATAATAGGTTTTTGTTCAATTCCTGCCAGAGATAATTTTGAATCTCATCATGATGCTAAATTTGGATATGAATGTTTAGCTGAGGAGATATAAAATAAGGTGTGGGACAAAAAAGGAAAAATTTTGAGTATTGAAAATCTGACGGATCAGATGGTAAGTCATGTGCTTGGCCCTACTATCTTGTTACGAGATAATTCGATACGTATTTTTTTCTCGTCTCGTAATGAACAGAACCAAAGTTACCCTTATTATTTAGATGTAGAAAAAGACAATCCTCTTAGTATTAAACATATTGAAAAAAAACCGTTATTGGAATTGGGCTCTTTAGGAGCGTTTGATGATGACGGCGTCATGCCGTGTAGTGTCGTAAGGTTGGATGATCAGACAGTCTATTTGTATTACATTGGCTGGAACCGAGGCGTAACCGTTGCGTATCGTAATGCAATTGGGTTGGCTGTAAGCCATGATGGTGGCAATCATTTTGAGCGTATGTTTGAAGGGCCGATTATTGACAGGCATAAAAATGAACTGCACATGGCAGCATCACCATGTGTGATGAAGGAAGGAGACTTATGGCATTGCTGGTACACGTCAGGTACGCAATGGATAACAGTGAATAAGAAAACAGAACCAGTCTATACCATTCGCTATGCGCATTCTGATAATGGTATTGATTGGGTCCGTGATGGTCATGAGTGCATGACACAATTGTCGGAGTATGAAGCCTTTGCCCGTCCAACTGTGATCAAAGACAAAGAATTATATCGTATGTGGTATAATTTTAGAAGCAGTCATGATTACCGAGACGGCGAGGGGAGTTATCAAATAGGATATGCAGAATCAAATGATGCTAAGAACTGGGTTCGCAAAGATAGTGAATCGGGTATCGCGCGCTCACAAGAAGGGTGGGATTCATTGATGCAATGCTATCCTTTCGTGATTGAACTCGGGCATAAGCTTTTGATGTTTTACAATGGTAACGGATTTGGAAAGAGTGGCCTAGGATTTGCCGAATATCGTAGAGGAGAATCATGGCAAAGAAATTAGTTATCTTTGGCACTAGAATCTATGGTGAGATGGTATGGGACTATTTTACTCATGATTCTGATTATGAAGTTGTGGCGTTCACGGTCGATAAACAATATATGACTGAAGAGACGTTTTGTGGGCTTCCCGTTGTACCGTTTGAAAAAGTGGAAACACATTATCCGCCCGATGAATACCATATGCATATTGCAATTGTTTATGGTGACCTCAATCGATTACGTGAAAAGAAATATTTAGAAGCAAAGCAAAAGAATTATACGCTTGCCAACTATATTAGCTCCCATGCTTTTGTATGGCATAATGTCAAAATGGGAGATAACTGCTTTATTTTTGAGCATAATACCGTGCAGCCATCTGTAACGATAGGCAATGGTGTTATTTTATGGAGCGGTAATCATATAGCACATCATACAATAATTGGAGATTATAGTTTCATTACGTCGCATGTTGTGCTGGCAGGATTTTGTGAAGTAGGAACGAATTGTTTTTTGGGCGGTAATGTCTGTATGCGAGATCAAATAAAAATTGGTAATTTTTGTTGGGTTGGACATGGAGCGGTGTTGAATAACGATATTCCGGACTTTTCAATGGTTCGGGTTGAGGGAAGCCAGGTCAAACCGTTGAAAGAAAAAGTACTGAATCGATACTTAAGTAGCCGTTCTATGGCATAAGACAGGATATACATGCACATGGCTTTTCGCCATATCGACGCGATTGCGCTTATGCGCCCGGCGCTGCCCAAAGCTGACCAAATTCGCCCTTACATTGACAGGATTGACGAGAACCGTTGGTATACTAATCACGGCCCTCTTCTCAAAGATCTTGAAACAAAGGTTGGAGAGCGTTTCGGCCTGCCTCGCGATAATATTGTCACGGTCTGCAATGGCACGCTTGCCCTTGCAATAGCGCTAAGGTGCAAGGCGGCTCAACCGGGCTATTGTTTGCTCCCCTCTTGGACATTTGTTGGTTGTGCACATGCTGTGAATTTAAGTGGCCTAAAGCCCTTTCTTTGCGATGTATCCCCTGAAACAGGCACACTAACAATTAAAGAGGCAATTGCGGCTCTCAAGGAATGTCCAGGCCCCGTTCGAGCAGTTATGCCGGTCAACTTATTCGGACAACCCATTTCCATCGAGGAATGGGAATATTTTGAGCATGAGACCGGCGTCAAAGTAGTCTTTGATTGTGCAGCCGGCTTCGACACATTTCATCCATCATCCCCGCCGGGCATGATTAGCTTGCATGCGACAAAGCTCTTCAGTGCTGGCGAGGGCGCTTTGCTTATAACAACTGATATAGATCTAGCGGATCAGATGCGTCGGGCGACCAATTTTGGCTTCAGCTCGAATAGAGTTTCTGAGCACTGGGGTATTAATGCGAAGATGAGTGAATACTCGGCAGCTGTCGCATTGGCCGATCTAGAGTTCCTACAACATAAACGTCAGCAATTCAATGAACGAGCAGAACGCTATCGTCTTGGGCTCTCCAATTTCGAAGGTGCCTATCTACAGAAAGGCTTTGGTGAGGATTGGATTGGTACGTTTCTTAACGTATGGCTTAAAAAACCGAATGCCTGTCAGCTTATCGATAAGTTTCAGGCTGAAAGTATTGAAACCCGTATGTGGTGGGGTCAAGGTCTTCATCGGCACCCAGAATTCAAAAAGCTGGAGCGGACTGATTTATCGGTAACCAATGACTTGGCAAAAAGTTTTCTTGGTCTGCCATTTTGGGTTGATTTACCACTGACTGATATTGATCGGGTCGTTTCCACCCTAATAAATATTACCATCGAAGCATAATAAACATTTGATAGGTAAAATATGAATCTTTCTTGTGAAATAAGGTAAAAATGAATTGGGAAAACATAGGCAGAGATTTTTTGCAGATGGTCAATTTGACTGGATGCAAACGCACACATCTCTTCCGTTTGCATTCCCCAACCAATATCGAGCGATTAAGAATTTTCTTCTCCCCCCGCGATACGATGTCTTTGATTTCACTGTTGTAGAAGGCGAGCCTGCGGCTGATTTCGATTTCGAAATACCGGGCCCTAGGGGCGCACTCATCGAATACGCTACTTCGAGAACATCGAAGGCGTTGAGTTGGAGATCAAGGAACTTGCCGAAAAGGCTCGGGCCAAATCCGGAAAAAGCATGAATCGCTGATTAAAAGATGTAGTGCGTGCAACCGCCGAAACTGAGTTTTCGAAGAGAGAGTGAGGGCGCGACTAGCCTCTACGCTGCCCAATAGACAGACAGGCTTAAGCTTATTCGCCGACGGGGACGAAACGCTATCAGCAAGCTGTCCGCTCTAGGCAGTCCATGTCTTCGGATCGCAGGCGGCATCCAGAATTTCTTTGTAAACTATGGTGCGGTCAAACTCCGTTCGAGCTATTTCGATTGCATTCTGGCCCATCACGTCAAGCTTTTTGTCCCCCGAAACCGCGGCATCTAACCACTCATCAAGCTTCTCCAACTGCGGGCCTATATTGCCGATAGCTCTACCCACGTAGGGTAAAAGCGCATTATTCGGTGTGTTCAGAATAACGGCACCTCGACGCATCCCATTGGACACACGTTCGGTTATGGCGCCCGTCATATGGTTGGGATTTGAAGAAACGATGCAACGCACCTGTTTCATTAAGTCAAGCAAACCTCTAAATTCCATGGGTTGTTGTATGGAACAGTTTGGGTGAACCCGTTCCAATCGCGGCCCACCTGTGGTTATTATAGTTGCCGGGTAACGAGCAATGACTTCGAGCATTCTCTGACGAATAACGTTGTTCGCAAAACGACACAATAGTTCCAAAGCGAGCTGCCCTGCTTTACCGTCGAAGGGGATTCGCCCTACTTTATTTAGGAGGCGAAATTCACCCTGAAGCTGATTGGTTGTTGAAAATAAAGCGTCTAATACTGACATACTTAAATCTGACAGCAACAATTCAGCCGCATTCTCTATGCAACTAATCATTTGAGGGAAATTCTTAAACGCACGCCGCCACCCATCACGGTATTGGTTAGGGTCGTAATATGTACCGACGAATAGGATTGGTATCTGCCTGTCTGTAACATTCTGCCAAGAAGCCTCGTCTTCCAAGCCTACCCTGAGATACGCCGGTTTAAGGGGGCGAATTACAGAGTTCGATTTATTGCACATTCGAGCATAATCAATCGAATCATGGTCAATAAAAAGCGACAATTTTCGATCGAAAATACTATCGTGAAAATCCATCGAGCTTTGAATGAAGGGTGGATTGCCTTGAAGACTTATTAATATTTTTGCGCGGGCCTTATCGTAATGCCTGCTCCCAGGTGGGGGCGTGGTCCAGTCTTTAGACTGACCTCTATTGGTGAACAGTATAGGGAAGCTTTCTGAAACCAGCACTTCATTCAGCGCTGCCGGGTCTCTTGGATCAACCAAACGGGGGCAATACCCACATTCGGTAATATGCTGTGTGTGCATTGCATATGTCATTTGAGAAGAACCATAAGGATCCAAGCCTTTCTCCAATTTGGGCATTATCAAAGCCACGCCTAAAGGTGACTGTCCGTTTATTTGGATATCGGCGGCTCTCATTCCTAACGTGTTCCTGGCTTCATATGTGACGATTCGTATTAAATTTGAGCGTGCCCATTCATGTTATGATTCACTCTGGGAGGGGATAAAATATGTTATAAAGAAGTGTAAGTTGTTTCCGCTAGTGCAACACGCACAAGCTTAGGAAGTCTGTGCATTGTTTCTAACATTTCCTGCATAGAGTTGAATGTGAGGGTCATCGCACCTAAGCCAAACTGTGAACCATTAAAAGGATAGACGGATTGTTGTTCTTTTACATAGAGTTCCATGTTTATGATTTTATCCCTTAAAAACTCATCTATTGAGAGTTCATTGAAAATTCCTTCATGCTCACTGTGAATAATATATGATGCGAAATAGCCTTTTGAAGTAATGGTTTTTAATGTAGAGCAATCTTCGCCCAAAGCTGATTTTATTGTATATGCAATAAGATCAATATTAGTGCTGTGTCGGATGACTTCAGGGATAAGGTTGCCGCCATTACGAGGGCCTATTTCCATTAGATAGATTGTGTCATGCTGGTCAATGATAGCATCGATATTAATCGCTCCTGAGTTCATATTTAATAAACTGAGCAATCGATTGATTTCTTTTATAATGCGATCTTGTATGGATGGATCAATAATTGAAGGAAAGCTTTCGCCAATTGGAACATGAAGATTGCAAGCTTCATTAAAATGTTCATTTGCTAAGCAGTGAAATGCTATTTTTCCATCAACAACAAATGCATCTCCTGCGATTTGGTATCCTTTTCTTTGTATATACTCCTCAATAATGACAAGGTTGGATCTTGAGAATTCAAGTGCATAGGCAAAAGCTGTTGGTAGTTCTGTAACAGAATTTATTTTCCTAACACCTTTACTGCCAGAAGAATCAGCAGGTTTTACCATAAGCGGAAATGATAACGTATCAATTTGAATTAGTGCTTTCTCAAGGCATGTGGCATAGATAAATTGAGGAACATTAAAATCATGTTTTCGTAAGAATTCTCTATAGCGAGTTTTATCTACCAGAATACATACAGATTCATAAGGGTTTGAGGTTAGTCCTAATTTGTTTCCGACATATGCAGCCGTTGGAGCAGAAGGATCTGAGGCATAAGCAACAACCGCATCAATATTTTGTTCTGTCGCTAAATTGAGTACAGCTTCTTTATCGGTGGTCGAGATATTAAACGTTTCATGAGCATATTTATGCCCTGGGTTAGTGGGGATATTGTCGCATGTTATAACATGGTAGCCGTTATTTTTTGCATATAAGATTGGTGGAATTTGAATCGGGCTGGCACCAAGTAGGAGTATTTTTTTTCTCTGCATTGAGTATATAAAACCTGCTTATTGTCCGTCATCAAAGTATTTGGAACAGATGGATGGCTAAGCTAACGGAGAGTCTGGCCCATCTTGGTTTTCATATTAGGCAGCGGCTTTGCGGTGTTGCAAGCGCCGTTGACTGTGAAGCTGCCTGTAACCTCTCCAACTTCCTCCCCACATCCTCAGCTTTTAAATGGGTATATCGAGCCAACATTCGATAATCCTTGTGACCTGATATCAGAGCTACCTCAGGAACACTCAGACCCATTTCAAAGAACCTGCTGATGGCTTCATGGCGAAGGTCGTAGTCACTCCGGTGAGAAATCCAGCAGAACCTTTCCGCGGTTCTTTCTGTCGTGCATATGTATCTGAGCATCTGCAACTTTCTCGAATCGCCATACTGAGTCGATTACTGGGTCGATTGTGCCTTTTTGTAGCATCTGCGAAAGTGCATCGAGATGCCCATTGAAAACTGACTCGTCCTCTAGGAGCCCCATGTGCACTCCGAAAACGGCCTTGTTTGAACTCATCAATCCGAGAGGGTCGAAGCGAGGCATCCCCAACCACATCCTTAGTTCCGACAGTCGGGATCTCTTCTGCCCCTTCACAGCGGCAGATGCTCCGAAGTAGTATAGCTTCCCTCCATTCCTCAGAGATTTGTATGAGCGCAGAAGGTGTTTACCACCGACTGGGTCAATGGCATGGTGTACTCCACTTCCACCTGTCATCTCCTTGCAGACTTCTAAGAAGTCTTCTTTTTCTCTATCAACGAACCTCATTCCCATTGACTCTACGAAGTCCCTCTTTGGCGTGGAAGCTGTCCCCACAACCAGTGAAGCACCAAACGCACTGCATAACTGTGCCACTGCAGTTCCCACTCCTCCAGCAGCATGGTGGATCAGTACAGTGTCTCCCTCTGAAATCCGACCAAGGTGGACCAGCATGTGGAAAGCGGTCCCATAGGTAACTGGAATCGCGGCCGCCTGATCAAAGGAGACCGATTCTGGAATTGGAATTACCCTTCCTGCATCTAGGCAAACCTTCTCGGAATAACCTCCAAAACCAGTCATTGCGAGAACTCTATCTCCTTCCTTCAGAGAAACCACGCCCTCCCCAATTCCAATTACTTCTCCAGCTGCCTCATATCCAGGGGTGAAAGGAAAGTCAGGACACGAACCATAGAGTCCCTGCCTCATCATCAATTCTGCAAAGTTTACGCCCGCCCTGTGAATCCTGACACAGACCTCACCATTCTCGGGCACAGGATCTTCTTCTTCAACAATCTGTATAGTGTCCACGCCCCCTGCCTTTGGATAGATAACTTTCCTCATCAAATAAAGACTCCGTTTCTACGAAAACCTAACCCTCTCTAGCGCTTACCTTCCTGACCGCTGAATTTGCCTAATCTGCGCTTCGTTGCTCCGAAATATTTGTTTGTTCAGCGCAGCGGCGGGCACCAGGATATGATGGCGAATTGAGGGGGTCGCATGGTGGTGGCCATGACAGTAGATCATCTTTGTGGTGGTACACCTTGTTTCTGCACTCCGGATTGTCCAGGCATTCCATGGTGAAGCGTGCCAAGTCAGGGCGAGTGATTGGGGTCATGACGCGGCGGTCTTCAGTCAGTACGGCGCTGCCAGTGGGTTTGGTATCGTTAGGCCACATTTGGCCATTGCGAATTATGGTTATGGGAATTCCAGAGGAGAACAACACTTCTTCAGAAACGCCGTGGTCCATCATACGCGGCTGGAGGTACGGCAAGCGGTTCCAGGGAACATCGGGATGTAGTGCCATGTTTGCGCCAGCGCCAATGGCACCGTGATGGATA
>JAQWRV010000018.1 GCA_029243545.1 Rhodospirillaceae bacterium | reverse complement strand
TATCCATCACGGTGCCATTGGCGCTGGCGCAAACATGGCACTACATCCCGATGTTCCCTGGAACCGCTTGCCGTACCTCCAGCCGCGTATGATGGACCACGGCGTTTCTGAAGAAGTGTTGTTCTCCTCTGGAATTCCCATCACCATAATTCGCAACGGCCAAATGTGGCCTAACGATACCAAACCCACTGGCAGCGCCGTACTGACTGAAGACCGCCGCGTCATGACCCCAATTACTCGCGCTGACTTGGCACGCTTCACCATGGAATGCCTGGATAATCCGCAATGCAGTAACAAGGTGTACCACAACAAAGATGATCTGTTGTCATGGCCACCACCATGCGACCCCCTCAATTCGCCATCATACAAATGCGGCTCTCCAGTTCTGAACAAATAAATATTTCGGAGCAACGAAGCGCAGTTTAGGCACATTCAGCGGTCAGGAAGGTAAACGCTAGAGAGGGTTAGGTTTTTGTAGAAACGGAGTCTTTATGTGATCCCGAATTTCCGCTGATGGCTATTAGCGGACATTCAACATTTGGTCGCAACAGTAAAAATAATTGCCGCTCAACTCAAATAGCTGAAGTGGCACGTGTATATTTATTTCTAGATATAACTATACCCCCAAGCCTCTCAGCCCGCGGGGGTTTTAATGTCTGCTTCTGGCTAGAAGTAGACCTCACGGCGCGCCTTGAATACTTCCACTCTTCACCCGAATCCAGACATTCGAGTTTTGAGGTCTGTTAATGGAAATAGAGTGGACTGCTTTGAAGTTTGATCAGAATGTACTCATCAGCACCAAATAGCCCCCCGCCTTACTTCTCGATATCGTCGGCAAATTCGGCAGCAATCTTTGCCCACTTTTCTGGCTGGGCCATGAATTCGAGCAGGTTGCCGTCGGAAAACTGGACGTATTTAAAGTCTGGGCGCATTTTCGATGCGCGCACGTCGATGTAGTGCACGTCATCTTCAGTGTCGGTCAGAATCATTCCCGGCACATTGATCGCCATGAAATCAGGCTCCATGTCGTAATGGAACGCGGCGTAATGGCCGATATCCGGGCCCTGAATGAACGACGTAATCGCCAGCCAGGTTTTGGCATCGAGGATTTTCTGTTCCTGCGAACTCATCGGGAAATTCATCAGGCGAGTGAGGTGAGACCCATCCAGCACCGGCGTGCGCGGGCGCCCCTTGCCCATGCGAGACTGATATCCCGCCAGCTCCTCGGCGTTAAACAGCGCCGCGCCATGCAGTATGACACCGACAACGCGGTCTGGATTATTGGCCGCGAAGGCAGCGGCGATTTGCGCGCCGGTGTGGTGGCCGGCGACGAGGACTTTTTCAATGTTCAGATGATCCAGCACGTACGCCAAGTTGTTGCCATAATCTTGAATGGTCGGCTGCTGCTGCGGCCTGTCTGAATTACCGTATCCCGGTGTGTCGATCGTAATGGCACGCACACCGAGTTCTACCAGGGCATTTTGCACTTCGGCGAATTGAATCATAGACATTGGTGACTGGTGTAGTAGCACGATAGGATGTTTGTAGTCGCGGGGACCGATATCGCGATAATGGACCTGACCCAAGGGAGATGCCGCATACCCCTTGCCACCGCTTAACACGCCCCACCCTTGCCAGTCGTCGTTGGACGTGCCGCGCATGGCCTCATCGGCGTGTGCCGGTACCGCGTCCAATATAGTAGCTGTCATCAGCGCGGCCAGACAAAGAATGAACATTCGGGTGATCATGAGTACGAGCTCCTGCCGAAGAATTTAAAGAATATTTCAAAAGGCTAGTACAAACGGAACGATAATCAAAAACTAAACGCGACTTCCAGGCCTTAAACAGATAGAAAATGGGTTCAGAATGGCTGAAATGCTGCCATTTACCCTGAGCTGACCATCTTGCTGAAGCTGTGGTCTCGCGCCCTGCGCGTCTTAAAGCCCCCCCTGCCGGTAAATGATGCATCAACGAACTCGTTGTCGCGTGCCGTTCTTTCGCAATGCTTTCTGTAATCTCTATAGTGCCCCGTTGAAACACCGTCCAACTTTTCCGTACGTGCCCGAATAACAACATGCTTGCCACCGTTTGGTCACGGTGTTTTGAACTGGGGCGTAGTTTTAGGTGGAGTTGATGAGTTAGTCTCATCTGCAAATACCCGTCATTCTCATTGTAATTATCAAGGCAAAATCGGTATGCGCATATCATCTTGGGTTTTCGCTGGACTGCTGATCACATCACTATGCTCAAACGGCTTGATGCAATCCGCACATGCACAGCAGCCCACTGTGCTGGTCACAGGGTCAAACCGCGGCATTGGGCTAGAGTTTGTAAGGCAATACGCCGCCAAGGGATGGTTCGTCATAGCTACAACCCGCCGTCCATTGCAAGCTGATCGTTTGCAGAAGGTGGCGCGGGAAAACGCAAACATTCAGATTGAACTACTAGATGTTACGAGTGGGGAGCACCTTGCTGACTTAACGGAGAAATATAAGGACACTCCCATTGATGTTTTGATTAACAACGCCGGTGTATCTGGTGATTTTCAAGGCCCAGGCCAGAGTTTCGGGACACTTGATTACACGACTGTAGACGCCTTTATGAGCATCAACGCGATCGGGCCATTGCGTGTCACTGAAGCTTTTTATGAAAACATTAAAGCGGGCGGTCAAAAAAAGGTTATTGCGATCACAGCTTTACTAGGTGTGCATAGTTTTAACTATGGTGGTTTCGAAGGAGCGTATTGGTACAAGGTTAGTAAAGCAGCCATGAACGCTGCCATGTACAATCTCTCTCTCGAGGCCGCCAAAGACGATATCATAGTGACTATGCTGACACCGGGCGAAGTTGCTGTGGAGAAAGTTGAAAACCCTGGGCCACGTTTTATTACTCCAGAAGAATCTATACGCGGTATGATCGGCGTGATCCGAAGCCTGACCATGTCTGATTCGGGTGCTATTCTTCGCTACAACGGCAAAAAATACGACTTTTGATTCGTTGCACACGCTGTGTTCACCAAATATGATACCAGTGTGCCGAGATCTAATGACAGTACCTTGTGACCTGTCCCCTATGAGTGGCCCATTTGGTTTGAGAGAGTCCGTACATTTCCAAGGTATTGCGGTTTGATGGTTATGGGCAAGACCGTCTGTGGTGCGCGCGGTCTGTAGCCCAGAGAACTGTGCGGTCTGCGTTGAATTATCAGACCTTTAAAGAAAAATCAGAGTACTTTACACACATCAACGGAAAACAATCTGTACTGGAAGTAAGATGACAAATCTATGCGCTCGATTTCTAAAACAGAGTGTATTGGGGTTTCTATTAATAATTCTCTCCAATCCGTCCATGGGACAAGTAAGGAACTTAGAAACCGAATATAAGTTTAAACGCTATGAGCTTGTTTTGAGTAGCGTTTCTTGGGATCAAGCCAGAAGTGCTGCGCAAGCAGCTGGTGGAGATCTAATTGTTATTAGCTCAGCAGGTGAAAACACCCACATAGCAGATTGGTTGCAAACACAATTATCATTTATTCGTAGTGCTACATCCGGCGTAACAAATGGTGGCGGCGCCATTTATGTATGGCTTGGTGCATCAGACACTGGGCAGGAAGGAACATGGAAGTGGGTGAACGATGTGCGGTTCTATAGTGGTGATGGCTCAACTGGCTCAGCTATCTCTAACCGATATAATAATTGGGGAAGTGGCCCACTAGGTAGTGAGCCAGACGATAATGGTTTTGGTGGACAAGATTATGCTGCAATGGGCCTTGAAGCATGGCCAACTGGAAGAGCATCAGGACAAGGAATTGGTGAGCCTGGCGAATGGAATGACATTGCAGAAAGTTCAAGAACGGTATACGTAATTGAATACCCGAGAGACACCTCTAATGATGTTGTTATGTCTCCAATTTTTGCAGCTTCTTCGGGAACTCAATCTTATATTCGTTTTATTAACCCAACTGATACTTCTGGTGAGGTTGCAATTAAGTTTTCAGACTCTAATGGACAAGTTCTTCAAGAAATATGTCGCATTCCTGTTAGTGCTAATTATGCGGGCCAACTAGGGATGAATACGATCACACAGAATTGTGATTTTTCTGACAGCGATACTACTACATTGTCTATGAGTTACACATCAGATTTTGTTGGATATATTCAGCATGTCGTTTGGAACCCATCTGGAGGCTCCTTAACTAATTTTTCTGTCTGCAGTAAATCCGCAGAGAGTATAAATTATTTAGCGAACGTACATTCTTCAAAAATTACTACCTATCCCAGTAGAATTGCAATTACCAATACTTCTGATACAGCAAAATCATTTAAGCTAGATTTTTCTGACTCTCAAGATTCAAGTCTAATTGTTGGAACATGGGATTCACCGGTGCTAGCTGCAAAAGGGCATGGCCTTTACACAATCACTGAAATAGAAACAGACCTTGGTTACTCACCTCCGGAGTCAGGGGGTTTTCATTATACTGTGCAATTTAATGCATCATCCACTGGGGGCATTTTGGGGCATTTTGTAGATAATTTAGATGCGGGTGTTGTCACAGAGTTTACAGCTCGGTGCGCTTCAAAATAGCCTAGCAAGCTGTTTTCGTTGCCTCTTTCTAGCGGGGATACCCCCGGAACACCCCTCAGAATGTCCGCTTCGGGTCAAAAGCGGACACCAAGCCCCCAATAGTGGGCGGAGTGGTAAGGCAATGACATCCTGAGACATCAGGAGAGCTCGCGCACCGTATCTCACGCACTCTTTTCTATAGTTTTAGTGCTTCCGCGTAATCACCACGGTCATAAGCGTCATGCCCGTCCGATACTTCATCTGCTCCTGCACTGACCGTGACTAATAGAAGCCCCAAAACCGCAATTACGATGCTCAGTTTTTTGGTCACGAAAATCCCCACGTGGGAAACATGGCGTTGGTCATTACGCATGATGCCTATGAACAGGCTTCCACCTTAACGATATTCGGTAGTTTGGAAATGCCTGGCTGATTACTCATTCACTGGTTGCTCTGCAATCTTGCGAGATACGCTTCATATGGAGCGCTTTGACCGCGCTGCTTTAGAGCGTCTAGAACCGCTAGGGTGTAATCCATAGAACCATACAAATCGTGCAGAAGGACGGCTAACTTTAGAAGCCGCGCATTACTAAGGGTTTCGAGATGTACCAGCTCAGGAATATAAACTGCATCAGACCACAAAAGTTGCTTAACTTCTCCCAGCTTGAAAGTGTGGGTTTGCGCTGGCACGCGCTGCTTTGAGCCAAACCCAAGAAATGTATGAAATTGAAACCCAACATTTCTCAAGTGCGAATCAATATCCGCAAATAATGGTTGATCTAAATAGAGTTGAATAAACTCAACTTCACTCTGGATGACCAGAGCAGTTGAGAGCAGACGTTTTGCCCCTTTAAGTACCGACAACTCGGCTCCCTGGACGTCCATCTTAAGAAAGTCAATCTCGTCACAATCGACGACATGATCGAGACAATGTGTTTGAACGGATTCAGTCCCTTCAAGTTGGGCGATCCGTCCCAGGTCAGCGTATTGCTTTAAAAGCGGTGTATTGGGCGCGAACAAAGACCCCGCCATCGGGGCATGGGTTTTATGAAACACGGCGCGCTTGCCATCGCCAATAAAAAAGGGAAAGAAATTATGTGGTTCTCCGTATTTTTCTTTAAGTTGACGGCAACCTTCTTTGTCAGGCTCGAAGCCTATGAGCCTAGCCTTTCCTGCTTTGATTAAAGGGGCATATATTTCAGGTTCACCGGCCATTGGCAAAGCGCCGACATCTACCACGGTGATCTGGGGGAGATCAGAGACGAGGTCTGAGAGGCTAAATTTTGTACCTTCAGCGTTCATACCTAACCATACGCAAAGAAGTGCCCCTGCCTAATTTCAAATTTTCATTGAAAGAATTGGTGAGCCCAGCAGAACTTGAACCTGCGACCCGCTGATTAAAAGTCAGCTGCTCTACCACCTGAGCTATGAAAAACCTGACCATTTCTCTAAGAATCCTATTGGCACTGTGTTTGCCGGTTGTTTAGTCCGTCGCCTTGTCCGGGTCGATTTGCTCCATGCCGAGGGGCAAGCCGCTGGTGGTGACAAAGCCGGAGTCTGCGGTGACGTCCCAGAAGTGTTCCAGGCCCGCAATCTCACGGACGAAATCACCTTCAGTGACGACAAAATCCTGACCGTTCTGGTGGAAGGTCAGGGGGCCGCCGGTGATGTAAATGAGGGAGTCAGTCGCCGCCTTATTGGCGTTGGTGTTGCCGCCCGCGGCCAGCTTTACGGCCCGGACTGAGTTGCCGGGAAACTGGTAGCGTTTAAGGGCAATGGAGCCAAACCCACCTTCCTCAACATCCGCGCCTTTAACATGCGTGGGCGTTGTCTCGCCGGTCAGGCTGGGTGCCGTCCAGGTGATGATGGTGGCATCAGCGGCCATGCCGGCGTTGCGCAGTGCCCCCGACGGATGGCTGACCACATCGCCTGCGGTCAGGCTTACGGTGCTGCCGCCGACCCGAACCCGTGCAGTGCCTGCGAGGACATATAGCAATGTTTCATCGGTGATGGGATGCAACACACCGCCAGACGCTTTCTCAAACGTCATGACGCGCACGCGCCCCGTCGGCCAGTTCGCTTGCTTGGCGCTGTAGGTGATGGCATGGGACGGCGCTTTACCGGCATTCATGCCTGCAGCGGATTGCACCATTCCGCCGTCCTGCCATGCGGCCATGGTGATGGCCGGTGCATCGCCATCCGGGAGAACGTAGACCGCGTCGCTTATGGGCTGCGGGGGTCCCGAAGTCTCCATGGAGGTCTGGTCACACGCGGAAAGGACAGTAAGACTGGCTGTGACGGCAAGGGCAACGGTAATACGCATAATAAACCTCCTAATAATTAAGGGCCGATCTTGGCAATGCTGGGCGGTTCATTCAACGCCAAAAACGCACGACGTCCAAAGCCAAGAACACACGGGTAACAACGCCGAAAATACACGGTGTCCACTATGAAAAGAACAGCAAAGACCTTAAGCCCATTTGTGTTGAGGCTGAATCACGGCTGTGACGTGCCACGAACCAGGAATGTGCATTGCTCTCAGCCGTCCAGCCATTCGCTCAGGAGATCGGCCAGGCCTTCTACTTCTTCCGCCGTGGCGTGGGATTCAGGGTTGTTGGACGGATGGGGTTTGACTACGGATCCCGGAATCAATGCCGCCGCCGGTTCCATGTCGTCCCACAACATGTCCCAGCCGGCACAGGCTCGTTATTTTCCCCAACATTGCCCAACCCTTTTTGTCGTGTATCGTAGGAATTATCGGCTTGCAGCGTTGTGCGGGGCACCGGTTTTCTTGGAGGAGATAATAGTGTTAGACCGCGTGCCCGGCAGTCTCCTGCCGCCAGGCTTTTATTGTACACTCTTATTGTTTGTCGTCGTGCTTTTTACCGGACCTGTGATCGGGCCCGGGATTGGAACGGCGCAGGCCCAACGGGCCGGAGAAAACGCCGTTGCCGAAGCCGGTGATGCTTTTGGCACAGTCGTCGGCAGCGAAGAGATCGGGCTCTATAGTTCGTCCAGCGCCCGCGGCTTCAGTCCGAGCCAGGCCGGCAACCTGCGCATTAACGGGCTGTTCTTTGATCAAGCAGCCGCACCCAATGTGCGCATTCGGCGCGGCTCCACCATTCACGTCGGTATCAGTGCCCAGGGGTATCCTCTTCCAGCACCCACAGGGGTGGTGGATTTTAAATTGCGTGTTCCGGGAGACCGCTATGTCACCAGTGTGGTGGCAACGGAAGGCGCGCTGTTTTCCTATGCCAGGCACACCGCTGAAATTGATACGCAGATCCCTGTTGTTGAAAACGTTCTCAGCATCGGGGCCGGCCTTGGCTACAAGCGCAACACGGCGCATCAATTTGCGGTGGGAGACGAGGGCTACGACGCCGGCTTCATCGCTCATTGGACACCGAATGACTCTGTGTCCGTCATTCCGTTCGTCAGCTATTCAAAAACTAGCGCCGTCGACGGTGACCGGCCGCGCATTTTTCTTGGCGACAACGAACCGCCAACATTTCGCGCTGAAGATATAACCAGTCCTGACTGGCTCTTTTTCGGGTTACGTCACTACAACTATGGTTTGGTCAGTGAAGTGGACCTGCCAGACCAATGGACTCTCAAAGCCGGACTCTTTCGCTCCGAGAATAACACCCCAAGGTCGTTCACCGCCTTCGTGCTGAATACCGATGCCTTGGGTGAGGGCGACTACGCCATCGCGCAGACGCCGCCCCGGGGCACCTTTTCCACTTCGGGAGAAGTACGCCTGTCTAAATCCTTTGTTCAAAACGCGCGCCGCCACACGGTTTACTTCAATGCCCGGGCGCGCGATCGCAGCAGTACCTTTGGCGGCGGTGATCTGCGTCAGTTCGGCAGGGTGACGCTGGGCGCGTTTCCCGACCTGGTCGAACCGCAGTTTCAAACCACTGACCCAACGCTGACCGAGACCAAGCAAGTCACCGGCGGCATTGCCTATGAAGGGGTCTGGCAAGGCGCCGGGCAATTGAGCATGGCCCTGCAGAAGTCCGACTACAAACGCATGCGGACCCGCAGTGGGGCTGTGCCGGTTGAAGGCAGTACATCTCCATGGCTTTACAACGCGGGCGCCGCCGTCTACCTGTCGTCAAAGCTCGCCGCCTATGCCAGTTATTCACGCGGCTTTGAAGAGTTGGGCACGGCGCCAGGCAACGCGGTCAACCGCGACGAGGCCGTACCGGCGGCGTTGACCCGTCAGGTCGATGCCGGGATCCGCTATCAAATTCGATCCAATCTGCAATTCGTTGCAGGTGTCTTTCAAATCGACAAGCCCTACTACGCATTGGATCAGTTCAATCTGTTCCGGCAATTAGGCGACATTCGTCACCGTGGTGTGGAGTTGTCGCTCGCAGGGGCGGTCACGGACCGTTTCACCGTGGTCGCGGGCACGGTATTGCTTCAACCGCGCACCACTGACAGCACGGCGGCAGCGGGGGCGACGACGTTGACAGCGATCGGTCCTATTCCACGCCTCTTGCGGGTGAACCTGCAGTACCAGCCGGAGGCCGTTCAAGGATTGGCTTTGGATGCCAAGGTGGAAAGCGTCTCATCGCGTTTTCTCAACGTGGCTAATACGCGCCGCATCTCGGGTGTGACTACCTTTGATGCCGGCGTGCGCTACACGACGACCCTATCCGATGTCCCGGTGCGGTTTCGCCTGCAAGGCCGCAATCTCACCAACAGCAACAGCATTACGCCCAATGTCTCCAGCCAGATCCGTCCCTTCGAGGCGCGCCGTGTTGAATTTTCCGTCGCGGCAGACTTCTAAAACGTTCATTGGAAAGCGATCAGACGGAATGATCGCGCCCCCGTTTTTATGATCCTTATCATTGCCCGCGATACCTCTGACAGATAGACTTTATTTGGAAGCCGTTTTCATCCGGTGTCAGAAAAAACCACACGGGGGCACGTCATAAAACGACGGACGATGGTGCAGGGTGTTGCCGCGGTTCTGCTGTTGCCTTTACCTCAGGCCTTCGCAGCCGGGACTGAAAGCGGCACCGAAAGTAGCCCCGCTAACAGCAAGGGCCGCGTTCTGATTCTCGGGGCTACCGGGCGGATCGGACGCTTCATCGCAGAAACTATTTACGAAGCCGGTTATCAAGTGCGCGGCGTGACCCGTAATGTGGCAAGGGCTAAAAGCAGATTTTCGGGAGACTATGAATGGGTCCAAGCCGACGTGCGTGATCCGCGCACATTGGTGGGGCCCATGTCGGATGTCGACTACGTGGTGTCGTCGATCCGCTCATCCGAATGGGTCGGCGCCTATAGTCCCGAGATGGTGGACTACCACGGCATGCGCAATTTGGTAGAAGCCGCAAAAGCGGCGCAGGTGAAACACTTTGTGCTGATTTCAACAGCTACGTCCGGCCCCCAGGTTGACCAGACCAAGAACCCCGCCAAGAACTATGTGCGTCATTTCAAAACCAAGGGTGAAGCCGTCGTCAGGGAAGGCGGCCTGAGTCACACCATCATCGCACCGGGGCGCGTGCCCGAAGAACCCGGCGGCAAAACCGGTTTCATTCTGCTGGCTCGAAAAGACTATTACGTCTCGCAGATCACCGCTGGTGATATCGCCCTCGTTACGCTGGATGCGCTGACCAATCCCGCAGCTCGCGGCAAGGCCTTCGCCATGAGAAACGAACCCGGTGTTCCTTTGGGCGCATGGCGCGATCAATACGCTGACATGCCGGACAAGTAGATAGAGGTGCATGTCATGATCACAGTTCCACGCATCATGCTTCTTTTTTTGACCGGTTTCGTTGCCGTCCTAAGTGGATGTGCGCAACAGTCAAGCGACCCGCTTCAGGTGGCGCGCGATTTGAATAACGACTTGCCTGCGGGCTTTCTCCGCGATTGCGCCGTCTGCCCTGAGATGAAAATTGTTCCGGCCGGAACGTTCACCATGGGCACGCCAGCAGCTCAAGTGAACACCCTGCCGTGGAACCGTCCCATCAAAAGCGCGCGCATCTTGTGGGAGCCACCGCAAAAGAAAGTCACCATCGCCCAACCCTTCGCTATAGGTGTGTTTGAAGTCACCCGTGATCAGTTTGCGGAATTCGTCAAGGCAACGGGCCACACAACCGAACTCCATTGCATGGTCTGGGCGGGAGATTTGGATACCCTCGACAACGGAAATCCCTGGGCCGATGACGGTATTCCGCAAGGCAATGATCATCCGGCCGTCTGTGTGTCAAAAGACGATGCCGAAACCTATGCGGCCTGGCTGACGCAAATCACTGGGCGCACCTATGCCCTGCCCACCGAAGCCCAATGGGAATATGCTTCCCGCGCTGGCAGCACGACCGCTTATCCCTGGGGCAATAGCGGTGCCGACGCCTGCACCTATGCCAACATCGCCGACGCTACCTTGGCCGCTGTGCATCCGGCGCGCGCTAATCACGCCTGCGACGACACATATCTGTATACGTCACCCGCGGGTATGCGGCAGCCCAACGCCTGGGGTCTTTACGACATGATTGGCAATGCCTGGGAATGGGTGGCCGATTGCTGGACGATCAATCACGATGCGCTGCCCGCTGATGGCGCGGCGGCGAGCACCGGGTTCTGCGACGAAAGCCCGTTGCGCGGCGGGGCTTATGGAACCGGCCCGCTGTTCACGCGGTCATCCACACGTGGCGGACCCAAATCGCGCACCATGCGGCAAAGCTGGATCGGTTTCCGTATGGCCGCCGAAGTGGAGAAATCATCAGCCCCATAAGGTGTGGTGAAGCAATAAACGAAGAGGTGCGGTGTCTGCTGTTGCACCTAGAGTAGACCTTGCTCCACCCTCCAAACCGTTTGCAATACCGACCGTTTGATTCGTACTCTCAAGGATACAGGCGAAGGAGGGGGTTGGATTATGAATATGGTGCATCTACCAGTATTGGCTCTATCAGCTGTTCTAGCGACATTCTTGGGCCAGGCATTAAGTGCTCAACCCCTGTCGTTGTCGCCGGGCGCAAGCTTCCGAGACTGCGCAGACTGCCCCGAAATGGTTGTCATTCCTGACGGCACTTTTCAGATGGGGTCTGATCGCAAGGAGCAAATGCGGGAGGGTTTGCGCCCTGAAGGGCCAATTCGATCTGTCACAATATCAAAGTCATTTGCTGCGGGCCGCTTTGAAGTTACCAACGCGCAGTACGCTGTCTTTGTTGAGGCGACGGGATACAGCGCGACCAACGGGTGCGTTGCCTCAGGCGGGCGCGATCCGGTGGATGGGGTCACCTGGCGCAACCCTGGTATCGGAACCGAAGTGGCTGATGATGAGCCGGTCGTCTGTGTTGATTGGAATGATGCCAAGGCGTACACGCTTTGGCTGGCGGGGCACACGGGGTTGCCCTATCGCATGTTGACGGAAGCGGAATGGGAGTATTCCGCTAAAGCCGGATCGACAGCAGTCTGGCCATGGGGTGATGACGAGGCTCAAATATGTCAGTACGGCAATGTCTTTGATCAGTCAGGCTTGACAGACCCACGTTCAAAAATCGGCACGAACGCAGCTGCCACTGCTGTAGCGTGTGACGACGGGTTTCATACGGTTGCACCTGTCGGCCAATTCACACCGAACGCATTTGGCCTCTATGACACGATCGGCAACGTGTGGGAGTGGAATGAAGATTGTTCCGTGTTGCCTTATTCTGACGAGCCGGTTGACGGATCAGCCTGGCAGGCGCCGGGCGTTTGTGAGAAGAGGGCGGTGCGCAGTGGCAGTTGGCGGACCCGTGTGTCACGACATCGACCAACGCTACGAGGACGAGATCCTGCCGGGTTGGCTTACTTCATGTTCGGTTTTCGATTGGCACGAGACTTGAACTAACTGTTTACCGTTATCTTTGTTACTAGACCGATGCAGAATCCCATACGGATTAATGTCATAATCATGCCCCTTCCATTTATCACATCCGGTTTTACGACGCGTCCGAGAGTTCTAGCTGGTATCCCTGATATTGTTTGAAATCCCCCTGATTACCGTATTTAGGGAAATTTCTGTCAGAACCCCAGCAAACTTTTAGTTTGGGTCGACCTGTCTACCCCCGAAAGCGGACATAGGACACCACAACGATGCTCGAAATCGCTGGCGAAGGCTCATTCTGTTTACGCCTGCACCACTTCAAACAATTCGCCGACGGCACCGCGTAGGGTAAAGCCCTCAGGGCGCTCAATCAGGCCTACACGATGAAGAATTACACAATCACCAGCGGCTGCTCTTCCGAATGCATGACCTCGTATCCGGTCTCGGTGATGAGCAGAAGATCCTCGTTATGCCCGGCGCCGAAGCCCACTTCGATAAATGGCAGATCGACGGTGATGACCATGTCCTTTTTCAGCACTAGATCCTCGCCGCCGCGCCAAGGGTTCTTGTCAGAATAAGGCTGGTCGGTGTGTTGCAGCCCAAGGGAATGTGGATTGACGATCAGGGTGTCCGGGTTGCCGCCGGCTTTCTTGTAGGCCTCGAACCCGGCTTTCATAATGTCCGAATAGCGCGTGCCGGGCTTGAGTGTATTGAACGTCGCTTCCCGTGCCGCCTGCTGTGCATTGGCCCGCAGCTGCACAGTCTTGCTCGGTTCGCCAAGTACGATGGTCCGGGCAAAGTCGCCGTGGTATTCGCGGAAGTTCGACACCGCATCGATGAGAAACGGTTTACCCGGCACCACTTCTGCATCGGGTAAAAGTCCAAGTGTTACGCCGGCAAGGATAAAAGTGATAGTGCTGCCGCGTAGCGCGCACTCGGCACCGAAGCGGCGTTCGATGTCGAAGTAGCTCATGCCTTTTTCGATGGAGCGCGCCGTCGCCAGCGCGGCGTCCGCGTTCTTTGCACCGGCGAGACGCATGAGTTCAATCTCGGGCGCGGATTTGATGTAGCGAATACGCCGGAACAGATTATCGCCGTCGATGAATTCAATATCATCGGCCATGCCGATGCGGTTGAGCAGGTGTGCAATGCGCATGTCATCAACCGCGACACGGCCCTTGGTGATGCCTGATTCTTTCATCGCCCGGACCAGGCCCCATTCGGGTGTGGGTGAGGGCTGATAGTTTTTGCCGCTGTCAATCCAACGTTGTTCGCGCGCGGTGAGGGGGGAGGGCTCATCCACCACCCGTTGCCGGTTCGCCGCCTTGGGTTTGACACTGAGTGGCAACGCATCGTCACCCATGTACTCACCGGCGTTGATTGGGCCGGTATAGGGAATCACGTCGGGCACCCAACGGTCACCGTTGACGATGTCCCACAGCATGCCCGAGGTGACAACCAGGAACGTCGGCTGGTTGGGATCGCGCGGTAATGTGGCGAAGGAGGGATACTGCCACCGCATCTTTGTGCCGATGGCTGTGGTGTTGGTCAGGTAGTACACATTGACTGGATTAAGCGCGAGCATGCCGGCCAGGTCATACTCCTCCATCACCGCCTGGGCCTGCGCGGTGTTGACCAGCGGCTGCATCAGGGAGTCCAGCTCATTGCCGACCGGTGTTATATGCATGCCGATCTTAGCCGCTGCAGCGGGATTTGCACTTGTTGCACCAGATACAAGCGCGGCTGCGCCTGCCGCAGCTGCGCCGCTTTTGAGAATGGTTCTTCTTTGCATGTCCGGTCTCCGCCTAAACCTTGAATTCAGCGCTCATCCTCACCCGCACAGCCAGGCACGGCAAGGGCTGCGTCCCTTTTGCTCGGGTTGTGGCCGGGCAGAACTACTGTGTGCCAATAAAAGCCAATAGGCGTATCATCGCCATTAATGAAAACGCATCAGGGAGAGAACATGTCCATGAACAGACGTGCAGCTTTGGGAAGTTTCGCCGCCACGTCGGCGCTTGCCATACCAGCTGCAGCACGCGCGGACTCGGAGCAAGATGTAAGTTCGGCGGATAAGCCTGTGGGCCATACAGCACCGAAACCCGCCATCGACGGCAAGGCCCTGGTCAACAAAGAGCGCGCCCATGATGTGCTTGAGGAATACGGGCTGGCCGGCATGATCGCGCTTGATCCCATCAACGTTTTTTATCTGACCAACATCACCACCATCGGAGTGAAGTTCCAGAGTCAAAACACCGGCCTCGCCAGTTTTGCGCGCGATCCCGACATGCCCGTTTATCTCATCAGTGGGTCTAATGTCGCCTGGGATATCGCCAACGGCGACCGTGAAACCGCAGAGCTAATGGCCTACGGTTTCGGCGGTGACGGAGGGATTGAACGGGACGCCAATGGTATTCCCGTCGAGCCACCCAGCGGCCGCAGCCGCACGTATCATGTCCGCGACGATATTGAGTTGACGTCGCGGGAAAAACGTTGGGCTGCGTCCCAGGCCGAGCATGCTGACAATCTCGCTGCCAGCCAGGCCTGGGCTTTGGCCCGTGCGCTTAAGGCCCAAGGCATCACCAAGGGCCGCGTCGCTGTCGATGATATGCGCATCGCTGACGTCCTCGCTCAGACCGATCTGGTTGATATCGAATTGGTTGATGGCTACGGCATCTTTCAGCTGATCCGCATGGTCAAAACCGAACAGGAGTTGGCCTATCAGCGCCTTGGCAGCTGGAACAACGGCGAAGCTTGCCTGGCTACAATCAACGCCATCGAAGCCGGTATGCGTCATAGTGATATCGAACAGATCTTCCTCGCCGAATGCGCTATTCGCGGCAACCACGTGAATAGTTTCATTGCTGGTTTCCCAGGCGGCGGCTTCCCCGACGGCGAGATGGTTGCAGGCAAACCGTTCCTTGTGGATGCCGTTAGCAGCTACAAAGGATACATGGGCGATATTGCCCGCACCTTCATCATTGGCGAACCAAACAAAGAAGTGGAGACGCGCCGCCGCGCCAATCAGCTCGCCCGCGAGGCCGTGTTCGATGCCATCAAGCCTGGGGTGAGGTACTCCGAGCTGCGAAAGATCGGTTTGCAGACCATGATCAAAGCCGGCATGCCAGACTACGCGGTGTTCGTCACGCCGCATTCGGTCGGCCTACAGCATGATGATAATCCCCGCAGCCTGGTGGATTTCGGCGTGCCGTCCTTCGATCATGTGCTGCAAGAAAACATGGTGCTCACAGTCGATCTGCCGTACCTCGAAGTGGGTTACGGCTGTGGCCACAACGAAGATCTCTTCCGGGTGAAGAAAACCGGTTACGAACCGTTCAACACCGAACGCGACCCCTTCATTATTCTTTGATGGGCAAGGGCTAAAGAATAAGGAGCACGTTATGCCAAACTTAACGGGGATTGATCGCCGTCAGGTTCTCGGAGGGCTTGCAGCGACAAGTGCAACTGGCCTTATCACGCCTGCCCAGGCCGTCGCACCGGCGCTCTCACTTGCCGCCAGCGTGCCGCCACCCGTGCTGGGTCCGCGTATGAACTTCGAACAGGCCGACAAAATCATGGCCGAGCTCGGTCTTGACGCCATCGTCGTCGGCTCCGGCACCAATCTCTATCACGCCACGGGGCTTGACTTGACGGCAACCAAGATGGGCCACACACCCGGCGTCTATGCAGTCATCACCCGTAATCCGAAGCAGCGCCTGTCACTGATCGCGCCGTCGTTTCTATACTACTACACAATCGCTATGGACCACCGGCATCTGGACTATCCAGCTTATCTTTTCGCTGGGCCGGGAGCGGACTTGGACGACGCTGAAATGAGTCTCGACCAGCTGCCGCTTTATCCCAATCTCGAACAGGCCCCGTTGGATTTCATTGAAACCACTCGCCTTAGCATTATTGAGCGTGCGGTACGGGCCGAAGCGGCGCGGCCTAATCTCAAATACGCCCTGGCCAATGCGCTGAAGGATACCGGCGTCGATAAGGGTCGCATTGCTGCGGATGTGGAGCCGGTCATGCGCTCGGTTATGGATGCCGCAGAACGGGCCACGGTTGTCTCTGCTGATGATGCGTTGCGTCGTATCCGTCCGGTCAAGTCTGATGCGGAAATCACCCTCATGCGCTATGCCGCTCAGGCCAACGCCGATGGTGCGCTGCAGGCCGCTGCCGCAGTCCGCGCGGGGGCTGATGTGCGGGAACTTCGCGCGTCGTATTTCGCTGCCGTTGCAGCGCGGGGTATGCGCGGAGTGTTTATGGTTATCGACCGGGTCAGTTCACCCACCTATGAAGCAACGCTGAGCGATGGTCAGTGTTTCTCCATCGATTGCGTCAGTGAATACATGGGCTACCACGGCGACTATGCCCGCGCGGTGCACATCGGCGAGACCTCTAAGCAAATGCAGCGCGTGTCAGAGCTTACCGGAAAATCCTGGGATCATGTGCGCGAGAATCTCAAACCAGGTTTAAAATTCTCTGAAGTCAAAAAAATGGGCCAAGACGCCCTGCGCAAGATGGGCGCGGATTTCTCTATTTCGTTCACGCCGCACTCGGTCGGCCTCTATCACGCCGATCACGTCGGCAACATGGGCTCGCCGCCACGTGAAGATATGGTGCTTGAGCCGCGTATGGTGTTGAGTGTGGATTGCCCCATGGGCGCGACTGGCATGGGTGGCTCGTCGCACCTGGAAGACCTCATGCTGATCACCGAAGACGGCGCCGAGCCGATCAACGATACCGGCAGAAGAACGGTGATGATTTAGTAAATTTGACGACTGCGGCTGAGACTGATCTAAAAAACCTAATGAGACTTTTCATCCGTCTTGGGTCTTTGCTTTAAATAACGAACTGCATAAGCAGCCCAAATCCAATTACAAAGAATCAGAAACGTAATGGTAAAAAAGAGCCAAATAAAAGACTGATAGAAAGGAATCTCTGAAAGAATTTTGCGATCTGCCACAAAGGTGCGGGTTCATCGCATATTATTGCCGACATATTGCAAGGAATAATTTTCTGTCCAAGGTCAGATTCTAAGAATAGCCCAATTGAGAGTGGCAGTGGCAAGAGAATACTTAGGGCTCTGAATAACTTAAACTCTGATTCAACTTTCAAACTAGTTGATCTTTCGTATACCAATACGTCACTCGCGATAAGGCATGTTCCGAAAGTAAGGAAGTTAAAGATAAAATATTATAAAGCTATCCATGATCCACTAAATCAGGCGTTCCAGTGAAACTATTCACTGCTATGGCTTCAGTACATAGTAATAACTGGTGAGTAGATGATGAATTAGTCGGCAGCTGCTCACGTTAAGCTGCAAGCTCTTTTTTCTAACCTCTATTCCACGTTGACGCGCCGATACCACCTTTGAGCGTCCCACCATCTGTGTCATTTGCTGTCACGCCGAGAACAATATCGAAGTCACAACTAAGTTCGCCAGTGGTTGAGTCCGGCAAAGGCACAAAGTCCATCGATACGCTTTTCTTTTCTACTTCCGTGCGCCGTTTGAAGACGATGTCAGTTTCATTTTCGGGATGATCTTTGATGTTCATCTCGGTGGTGAAAATCCGCTCACCGTTTTTGCTCACGGCAAAATGAATGTGAGGTGTGCGTAGCACCCCATTGGTACCATAAATAACAGGCTTGATCGTGCGAAAATAATACCCTCCGGAGGAGTCTGTTAGGAAGCGGCCATAGCCTTGGAAGTTATGATCGTAGTTTTCGCCATAGCGCTCCTCGTGACTGGTATGTCTATAAACACCTTGCGAGTCACATTGCCAGATCTCGACAAAAGTGTTGCGCATCGGCGTGCCGGTACGATCGAGAATGCGGCCGGATAAATGTGTGATCTCGCCGATACCGGGTGTGATAGCATCATTCACCAAGATCAGATCGTTATCCGTGTCCCGCGGCATTTTGTCAGGATAAAGAGGCCCTTCACCGGATTGTCCGGTTGGAGTCAGCGCCTCGGCAAACGCACCTTTGACCGTGAATAGGCGCGTGCTCAGCGCCGCTATACTCAATCCTGCAGCGCCTCTCAACGCTTTTCGCCGCGATGAATAATGGGATCGGACGTCGGGTCTAAAACTCATGAGCTTTGCCTCCCTGACTGAGTGAGTACCAAATTCTACTGCGCCTGAATGACGAGTGTGGCACAGAATGAGATTAACTTTGATAGCAACAACTTCGGCCTATCACCCTGCGAGCGTAGGGGCAAGAACCCAGAGAATTTGTGGCCTGATCCAAGGGCGCAGCCCACAATGTGCAGTCCACCACAGCTAGACCTTGCCATCAATCGGCCCTGACTCAGCGGGTCGAATTCGGGCCGTAATTGTTAGCCAGGTAATCGAGCACTTCTCTGTGCTCGTCCGCCTCGAGTTCAGCCATACCAAAGTCGACGGTCATGCGTTCTAAAGCGCCGCGCCAGCCGCCGCGGGTATAGCGCTTCTCCAGCACGTGCTGCATGGAATGACAGTCGGCGCAGAGCAGATAGACAAAGTCTTTGCCCTCACCATCGGCCATGGCTGCCAGGTCATCGTCAGCGAGCGCTGCAGAGCATAGAAAGAAAGAGACTAAGAGTGTAGCTCGAAGCATGAACTAAGCTGCTTTTTTTGTCTCTTCGAAGTCAACTTCTATTTCTCGGATGGCTTTGTAAAAAATCTTCGCTTCATCCCGCAAGTGATGAATATTCTTTGGCGATGGACTTTCACTGTCACGGCTGTAGTTAAACTTGCCGTTATACTTCTTGGGCAATCACGCGATAAAGCTACCGACCTGTTCTCTGAGCCAGCTAAAGATGCCGCCGCCATCTACTGGTTCAGCAGGATCGATGGTTTCGTTTTCCATGCGTGGGTTCTACATCAAACCCATGGCTTTCGGTAGCCACAGGGTTAGCACGGGGAAGAGCGTCAAGATTAACAAGCGAATCACATCTGACACCAGGAACGGACCTATGCCAGCGTAGATGGTGCTGAAGGGAACGTCCTTGGCCATGCCTTGCAGAACAAACACATTGAGCCCGATGGGCGGTGTGATCATGCCCATTTCCATCACCACTACATTAATCACTCCCCACCAAATCGGATCGTAGCCCATGCCGGTGATCAGTGGAAAAACAAACGGCAGCGTAATTACCATGGCCGCGACTGTATCGAAGATTGAACCGAGAACGATGTACATGGCTTCCAATAGCAGAATGACGACGAGAGGCTGTAGGCCCAGTCCCTCAATGGAGCCGACAATGATGTCGGGCAGTTGCGATAAGGAAATCGCATAGGAGAAGATCGATGCCCCGATGATAATCAAGTAAATCAACGCTGTGCTGGCAGCGGTTTCTCTCAAATTATCAAAGAACAGGCGGCGGCTCAGACGGCCACGAAAAGCCGTAAAGGCAATGGCGACGGATGCGCCGACAGCGGCCGCTTCGTTAATGGTGAAGATACCCGAGTAAATGCCGCCCGATACGACGAAGGCCAGAAAGACAACACCCCAACTTTGTTTCAATACTGAGCGGCGTTCCGGCCAGGCCACACGTTCGGCGGCTGGTCCTGAGTTGGGCGATACAGTCACATAAGCAACGACAGATAGGAGATACAAGATCACGGCAATAAGCGCCGGCCCAAGTGCGGCGACAAACAAGGCCGTCACGAACTGCTCCGTAAGAATGGCGTATAGCACCAGCAACACAGACGGCGGAACGATGACGCCGAGGGTGGAGCCGGCGGCAATGGAGCCGGTCGAAAGCCGGCGTGAATAGCCACGGCTTTCCATCTCCGGCAAGGCGATGCGGGTCATGGTCGCCGTGGTCGCTAAAGATGAACCGCAGACGGCTCCAAACCCCGCACAGGTCGCCACGGTGGCCATTGCCAAACCGCCTTTGCGGTGGCCCAGGAACGCCTGTGCCAAGCGATAAAGATCACCCGACAGCCCGGCAGCGGCGGCAAAGTTTCCCATCAGGAGAAAGAGCGCGATGATGGCCAGTTCCTCGCTGGCGATGGCGGCGGATGGTTCAATGCCCATCAGTGCGACCGCCGGATCAAAGCCAATCATAATACCGGTGCCGACAAAACCCGCGATGGCCATGGCCACGCCAATCGGGACGTGCAGGGCAATCATGACGAACATGCCTGCGACGACGAGGCCACCAATGACAGGAGGTTCCATGATCTAAAGGGACTCCGCTTGATGGTCCAAGGGTTTCCCTTTCCAGGCGGTTTTCCAAGTGTCACACAGTACCCAGGCCTGGACGCCAACGCAGGTCATGACGACGAGACTAACCATCACCCATATTGGCCCGACCGGCCATTCCAGAGTGGATGTTGTTCTGCCGTTTGAAGAATAGTCGATGGCGAGGACGACGAATTGCCACGCAACCAAAGTGAAAAATGTCAGCATAAAAAGGGAGCCGATAACGTCCAGCCAGCTATGCGCGCGCGGGCCCAAGAGCTTCCCTAGAATCCGTACCGTGACGGCATTGCCCTTTTTTAGTCCCGCTGGAAAACAACTGGCGATGACGACGGCATAGGCAATTTCTTCTATATCATGCAGGCCTGGTATGCGCGGGAAACCAAGATAACGCATGCTAACGTCGATCAAGGTCATGAACGCGATGATTACCAAGCCGGTGAAACCGATCACGGCCATGGTCTCGACCGCCCGGTCGAGAACATTAGGCGCACTCTGATTATGACCGTCGGCCATATTTTACATCTGCCTTTCGCGGCGCCGGAGGTCTGCCAGAATTTCTTGGGCGGCAGTGAATGTTTCTCTACCCCCTTCTGTTCGTGTCATCCAGCCTTCAGCGACCGGCTGTACAAATTCACGCATGCGGGCAAATTCTTCCGGGTCGGGGGCGACGGGGTCAAGATGCCCCTCTTCTGGCAGCTGCTTAGCTATTTCGATCACGCGCGTGTCGTAGGACTGACCGCCGCGCACAGCAATATTCAGTCCTCCCGTTTTATTAAGCACACCCTGCAGGTCAGGCGGTAAACGGTCCCAAGCCTCTTTGTTCATGATGATTGCGAAACTCACAGCACTGAGCGGCGACGTAATGACGTGGCTGGTATGCCGGTAGGTTTGAAATGTGTTGACTGAGACCCATCCCTGAATGGTGCCGTCGATGGTGCCGCGACGCAGTGCTTCGACGGCGTCCGCGGGATGCATGGATTCAGGCACAGCATTGAGGCGTTTGACGAAATCACCCTCGAGCCGCCCCGCGGCGCGAATTTTCATCCCTTTAATATCATCATAGCTGGTGATCGGTGTACGGGTGTAGAGGTTGCCCGGTTCCGCAGTCCACATGCCGATGAGTTTGACGTCATCGTAGCCCGTGAGAAGTCCACGCTCATAAAGCCGCCACCCCAAAATACTGGCTTCCGAAGCGGTGCGCGTGAGAAATGGCAATTCAAGCACCTGGGTTTGCGGAAACTGTCCCGGTGTATAGCTGGGCTGAACCAAGGTCACATCGCTGATGCCGGCTTTGACCAAATCGAACTGTTTATAGGGGTTGCGGCCAAGTCCACCGCCCCAATAGGTCTCGAAACGAATGCGTCCGCCGGACTCCCGCTCCACGTCCTCGATCCAGGGGGCGAAAATCCGCGTTACGGTGTGACTTAGGGGTGACAGGTAAGCCGACGCTCTGAGTGTATAGACGTCTTCACTGAAGGATGGGTTAGATGGGAATAGCACCATCAAGGAGAGCGCCGAAGCGATGAATATACGTATCATGACACTCTAAATGTACACCTTTTAATTCGCCCGGCGGGCGGCGTCATGATCGGTTATCCCTCGACTATAGGCAAGAGAGCTGGCCACTCGATAAGTCATATCTAGGCTATATCTAGACTAATCGGACCAATATCCGAGACCTCATAGCGCCAGGCCTTAGAGGAGGAAGCCAGATGGGCGGTATCAAATCCGCCCTTGCGCCTCAGAGCACTAAGAAAATCTACAGGATCCGGCAGATCTTCCCAAACCTGAGGTAGAAAAGTGCTGCGCTGCTTACCGTTTGAAATGACCAGCCCATCAACACCCGGTCTAAGTTTTCTCATAAGGTCATCTTCGTCAGCGAATGGTAAAGCCGACAGCGGGCTTAAGACGCTGATAGAGGCTTTCATGCCATACAGCTCCGCCATCTGAACCGCTGGGAATCTTGAATCCCGAGCCACTGCGCCATGCGCGTTGCTGGCAACATTGACCACAAGAGGCTCCGTCGCTTCTAGGCTTCCAATACAGCCCCTCAAGTCAGCCGACTTCTTTAAGGTGACAAATGACGCACCGGTACGCTGAAGCGGATGGGGAAATTCAGTAGGCACGACTCGTAGAGGTTCGCCTCGTTTCACAGCATAGCGCACAGACTCCGCAACGAGCGACAAAAGCGCAGCGCTATGGATATTCAGTTCAAAGGGGTCGGTCGTTGTCATGCCATTACTATGCGAACGCCCATGCCCCATAACCAACGACACGGTCCGGGGGCCCTGCGGTATCCGCAGAGGTCAGCAGAGCAATACGTTCCGCCGAAAGGTTATGCCGGCCGGCAGCCGTTAGAAGGCCCGATATTGGTATGCGGCCGCAGGCGTGATCATAGGATAGAGATTGCCAGTCTAAGAGCTCAATGGATTGAGCTGTCTGTTCATCAAGGCTGGCTGCCTGTTGCTGCGTTAGAAAATGTGACAAGTCGGAGCTGATAACGATGCGGGTTTCAGGGCCACCCCATAACGTCTCTAGCACTGCCGCGACTTGATCGTTAGTTGCTGAGCCGACGGCGAACGGCACCAGTGTGAAACCTCCAAATACAGTTTGGAGCAATGGTAGTTGCACTTCCAAGCTGTATTCTTTTTCATGGGGGGCGTCATCAATGGTCACGAAGGACATTGATGCAACTGTATTAATTGCTGAACGATCAATCGGGATGGTGCCGAGCGGCGTAGCAAAGGCATCTGCTTTCGGGGCAGCGAGACCTTGTACGGCAACCCCATGACACGGACCCATGAGGACAATCCGAGTAATCAACGCGCTGTCTGGCGCAAAGCGAGACAAGGCCTGTGCAGCCGCTTGGCCTGAATAGACATACCCTGCATGCGGCACGATGACGGCTTTAGGGGTAGGGACCCTATCGGGTTTGGCATGCGTCGGAACCGCGCCTATATAAGTACCAATAATGTCGCGTAGCATGTCCGGGTCATCTGGATAAAATAACCCTGCAACAGCCGGTGGACGAATGAGTTGGCCGGATGTAGGCATGATGGCACAGTCCAAAGTAGGTGTTGAGCAGTTAAATACGAGCTGCTGGTCTAGACTATAGCATCAGTAAGTGATGAGGGTCGAAGTCGCTATTCTCACGGACATTGGGGGCGAAAGCGGCAGCCTATTAAGTTGGCTGCATTCGCGCGCTAAACCAGTTTACTCAAGCGGATATTCTATCGAGCCGCAGCTTTAGCCTCTTCATCTTCATTGAGCGGAAGAGCTTGCGACCCCCTGAGCTTCTTGGGCGGATTTGATACGCACTTGCGTTCTAATTCTGTAAGCGATACACGCTCGGGCCATGGCCGCTCCCCCCCTCCTTACATTGAAAGATATTCATCTGTCCTTTGGCGGGGACCCCGTATTGCAAGGCGCCGAGCTTATGGTGCTGCCGGAAGAGACTGTCTGCTTGATCGGGCGCAACGGCTCTGGAAAATCGACTCTTTTGAGAATTGCTGCCGACCTTATCGATTGTGAGGAGGGGGAGCGTTTCGTGCGTCCGGGCACAACCATCCGCTATTTACCCCAGGAGCCTGATCTGAGCGGCTACACCGACACATTATCTTATGTTCAAGAAGGTCTGGAATCTGGCGATGATCCATATCGCCCTATCTATCTATTGGAACAGCTTGGTTTAACGGGTTCTGAAAATCCTACTCACCTTTCTGGCGGTGAAGCTCGGCGGGCTGCTCTGGCCCGCATCCTGGCGCCGAAGCCGGATGTGCTGTTGCTCGATGAGCCGACCAACCACCTCGATCTCCCGACCATTGAATGGCTCGAAAAGGAACTCAAAAGCCTGCGCCGGGCGCTTGTGATAATTAGCCACGACCGGCGCTTTCTTGAACGATTGTCTCAGGCGACTGTGTGGCTGGACCGTGGCATTACAAGACGCCTCAGCGAAGGATTTAGTGCATTCGAATCGTGGCGCGATGGCATTATCGATAATGAAGACCGCACCCAGCAGAAACTTGGCCGTAAAATCGTACGCGAGGAGCATTGGTTGCGCTACGGCGTGACCGCAAGGCGCAAGCGCAACGTGCGACGGCTGGAGAACCTGCACAATCTTCGCCAGGACCGCCGCGATCATCGTAAACGCGCCGGAAATGTAAAACTGCAAACAGGTGATGCTAGCGTTTCGAGCAAGATGGTGATTGAGGCCAAATCTATCAATAAGTCCTTTGATGACGTCACCATTGCGAAAGATTTTTCTATACGCATCCAGCGCGGCGATAGGATCGGCTTTATTGGGCCTAACGGAGCTGGAAAAACAACCCTCTTGAACATGCTGACTGGTGGGCTCAAACCAGATAGCGGGCGCGTGAGGATGGGCACTTATCTTGATATTGCAACCATGGACCAGACCCGCGAGTCGCTCCAATCTACTTGGACAGTGCGCCAAGCGCTCACCGGCGACGCAGGTGAACATGTGGATGTCCAGGGCACGCCTCGCCATGTCATCGGTTACATGAAGGATTTCTTGTTTTCGCCCGACATGGTTGATACCCCGATCACGGTTTTGTCAGGCGGCGAGCGTGGCCGCCTCATGCTCGCGCGCGCCTTAGCGAAGCAATCCAACGTTTTGGTGCTCGATGAACCCACCAACGATCTGGACTTGGAAACTCTCGACCTGTTGCAAGAAACACTAAGTGACTACACTGGCACGCTTATTATCGTTAGCCATGATAGGGATTTTCTCGATCGCATTGTGACGTCTGTTGTTGTCGCTGAAGGCGACGGTACATGGGTTGAATACGCTGGCGGTTACTCGGACATGATAACGCAAAAGACTATAGGCAGTGAGGAATTCCAGAAATCTCAAAGACTAACGTCAACGAAGAAACCGCTAAGACCTAGGTCCGCGGCATCGGTCGAGAAACGAAAACTATCTTTCAAAGAAAAACACGCTTTAGAAAAACTTCCACAAGAAATGGGATCTCTCCAAGCCGAGATGGTCCGGCTCAATGACGCGCTTGCGGACCCAGACTTCTATAGCCGGGATGCAAAAGGATATGAGACCGCAACGGCTGAACTAAAGGCGGCTGAACAGCGCCTGGCAACCGCTGAACATGAATGGCTTGAACTGGAAATTCTACGCGAGGGGCTTGAGCAGCCGTAGTGCGGTGAACATGTTACGGCTCTAGACAGACTGCGTTAGCGTCATTGAGAACGCAGAACAGTTCCTGTGCTTCGTTCCGGTACACACCGCTGCCGGGGTTCAAGGTCTAAAAATCGCCATTCTCATCTGTACCGCTGCGGTTGCCCAATGAATCGATTGTTAAATTCCACAGCGACCGTTGGGTTCGATTGAAGGTAGCGATGTGTTTGTTGCCCGTGGTATCGACGTGCCAGCGGAACTTCGTGCCCGTTTTCGGATCATAAGCATAACTGCGTGGCTGACTGCTTACAGGTGCTCTGAGCAGTGCCACAAAGGCAAACATAAAGACTGGGTACCGCATCTCGAAATGGTTTATCTCATTCCCCCAGAAGATTTTTGCTAAGCTGAAACTTTCCAGGGGGTTAAGACGTTCAGGTGTGGTTTTTGAGTCGTAAGTTCGCGGCACGAGAATTGCGCGAAAGACGTGCGGATGTGGCTAAGACTACACGTAAACACTTCAATTCTTTACAAAAAAAGACCAGCGAGCACCATGCGTGCTTCGAAATTCTTCAGCATGCTAAAGTGGACCGAAGTTGATAGGTAATACATACGAGGAGAGCGTTATGCGGCGTCGGGGAGCTAACAGTCTATCTGTTGCGTTGGTTACGGGGCTTCTTTTTGCAAGCCCACTCTATATTTCATCTGCGCAATCAGCGGACTTGATGTCTGACTTGGGCACCATAAATTTCCCTAATTCTGGTGCTGTGAAGGCGCAAGTTTTATTCCTTGGCGGCGTTAAAGCGCTCCACAGTTTTGAGTTTGAGGAAGCCGCAGAGGCATTCCGGACAGCCCGTGAAGCCGATCCTGACTTTGCAATGGCCTATTGGGGCGAGGCCATGAGCTACAATCATCCTCTTTGGGCTCAGCAAGACCGTGACGCGGCGCTTAAAGTGCTGGGCCGGTTCGCTGCGACACCCGAAGCTCGGTTTGCAAAAACACCCTCGGGCCGGGAGCGGGGCTTAATAGAAGCGTTAGATATTTTGTATGGCAGTGGTAACAAGCTCTCGCGCGACATCGCTTATTCCGACGCGATGAAGGCGCTGCACGAGACCTATCCTAACGATGATGAAATCGCCACGTTTTATGCTATCTCCATGCTAGGAACAGTAAGGCCCGGTGATAAAGGATTCCGGCGTCAGGTGCAGGCCGGCGCTTTAGCGTTGCAGGTGTTCGAGCGTAATCCAAATCATCCCGGTGCCGCGCACTTCGTTATTCACTCATTCGACGATCCGGAGCATGCCATTCTTGCTCTGCCAGCAGCCAAAGTATATGCGAGCATTGCTCCCGATGCGCCGCATGCGCTGCACATGCCCTCCCACATTTTCTTACAGCTTGGTATGTGGGACAATGTGGTTGCGTCCAACGAGGTGTCTTACAAAGCCGCAATCGATCATGCTGAACGTAAAGGGTTGGAACGCGGTCGATCTGAGTATCATGCCTTGCAGTGGTATCACTACGGTCAACTTCAACTCGGCAATGACGCAAAAGCGCAATGGGCACTCGACGAAGCGCTCCGCACGCTAGATTCGATCCCAACAGCGCTGGTGCGCAATGGCACCATGAGGATGCTTGCCCGGAACACCCTGGAAACCGAACGCTGGGCCTTGTTTGATCAGAATATTCTTACTGACGCTGATCGAAATCACTCCGGCTTACAGCTGGCCGCAGGCTTTAGCGGCGTTCACACCGGCAATATAAAAGCTGCAGAAACCGCGTTAGCCAACATTAAGGCCGCGCGCGAACATTTTGGTGGGAATGCAACAACGGCCTATATTGCCAGAATCGGCGCGGTCGAAGAAAAAGAACTGGAAGCAGCCATTGCCTTGGCTAAGGGCGACAATAATATCGCGGAGCAATTTCTCGTCGACGCAACCGTGCTTGAAGCTGCGCTGAATGCGCCGTCAGGTCCGCCACTGCCTATGAAGCCCTCTTTCGAAATGTACGGTGAATATCTGCTGGATGAAGGGCGTTACGACGAAGCGGCGGTTCAATTCAGAAAGGCTTTGGAACGCTCACCCAACCGCACTAAGTCGGTGAAGGGTTTGGAGCGTGCCCTGTAGCTGCAAAGAAGTAATCGCCGCTTTCGAGAAACAGATACTCTGCAACGCTTTAACCGCCTGCCGGCATAGTCAACGCGCATCGGCACCGCATCTCGGCTTGTCGTATCACCAACTGCGCAATGCGCACAAAAAACACAACCTACTTCCCGCACATTCAGATGGACGCACTGAACAGGAAGACCCATGAATACCTATACTCAGACCAATCTCAAGAACTGGGAATGCCGGGTGCCGTTGCACCTTAAGTCGTATCCTCTGGAAAAATTCAAAAGCGGATGGGATCCCTTGTTTCCCATCGAAGCCGCGGAGGTCGGTGACATTGACGGCCTTAACGTTCTGCACTTGCAATGCCACATCGGCATGGACTCATTGGGCCTGGTGCGGCGGGGAGCCAAGGTGACCGGGCTGGATTTTTCACCGTCAGCCGTTGAGGCCGCTCAAGCGCTGTCCGATGAAACCGGCTTGCTTGCAACCTTCGTGCAGGGTGATGTCTACGCCACACCGAAACTCATCAAGAAGAGGTTCGATCTCGTTTACACCACCTGGGGAACGATCACTTGGTTGCCGGATATTACGAAATGGGCGAGCGTTGTCGCGGCGATGCTGAAACGAGGCGGACGTTTCTATATAGCTGACGGCCATCCAACCATGCTGGTGATGGAAGAAGAAGATGGCCATCTCGTGCATAAATATCCATGGAAGACTATGCCCAAGTCACCCATGCATTTCGATGAAGAGATTACCTACACCGGCGAGCCCATGCCGCAAGAGGCCAGCGATAGTTATGATTGGGCGCACCCGTTGTCGTCCATCATTGGTGGTCTACTTGATGCCGGGCTACGGCTTGATTTCTTGCATGAGCATGACACCGTTGCCTGGCCCTACGTGAACTTGATGGTCCCCGATGGCGACGAACCACGCATGTATCGATTGCCCGATACTCTGCCGCCATTGCCGCTGTCATTCTCGCTCGGCGCGACAAAGCATTAGAAAATTATTCCAAATAGAGGAGGCTGTCTAACGCCTTGCGCCACGCTCATCGTCAGGTCAAGCTTGCCGGCCAGTCAAGGAGACGTCTTATGCTTAATCGCCGTTCCATACTTAGTGCTGCGGCCGCCGGAGTGGTTGCCGCGCGCGCGCCGAAACCCTTGCGTGCAGCAACCAAGAAATTTGATGCCATTGTTATCGGCTCCGGATTGTCCGGTCTTAACGCCGCCATGCTGCTGGAAGAACAGGGCATGAAGGTTCAGGTGCTTGAAGGCCGCAATCGTGTCGGTGGGCGGGTCTATACGCTAATGAACGTGCCGGGCCGGCCGGAAGCGGCAGGGGAACTCATCGGTGGCAATTACGCCCGAATGATCGATACAGCGGAGCGCCTCGGCCTCGACCTTATTCCGCCTGTAGAGTTGGGCGCGGCCCGCGGTTGGCTCTATCGCATCAAAGAGCAGAACATCCTGCCGGAAGAATGGCCGAGCCATGCGCTCAATCCGCTGGAAGGTGATGACCGCCAGCTTATGCCGGACCGACTTTTGTTTATTCTAGCGCATCGCAACAATCCGTTATCGGGCCGGGCGCTGGATGATTGGATTTTGCCCGAGTTTCAAAAATACGACATTCCGTTTTCAAAGTATCTGCGCGAAACGCTGGGTTACAACGAAGAGATCATCAATCTTATGAACGTGGTCGTTCACACGGATCATGTGGACAACACATCCGCCCTGCACGAAATCCGGCGCTATGCGGTCGGCGAGTTCAACCAAAGTGCTGCGCTGGCCAATAGTGAACGCCCCGCCTCGCTACAGGTCAAAGGCGGCAACTCTCTATTACCCTTTGCCATGAGCGAAAGTCTCGAGAACGGAGTGCTGTTGAATAAAACGGTGCACACCATCGACGACAATGGCAGCTCGGTCTCGGTTACTTGCAACGATGGCAGGGAATACCAGGCCGGTCAGGTGGTTTGCTCTGTACCCTACCCCGTGCTGCGCCACATGAAGTTCACACCCCGCCTGCCGATGATTATGGAAAGCGCTATCGATGAAATCGACTACGGCATTTCTATACAGGTCCACTTTCTCATCAAAGAAAAGTTCTGGGAAAAAGATGGCCTGCCGTCGAGCATTTGGACTGATGGGCCTATGGAACGCTTTGCAGTATTGGCGCGCGGTGAAAATGGTGAAGAAACATCAGCCATATCCTTCATCAACGGCGTTGAGGCTTTCAAATACGATTACATGACGGATGAACAGGTAGCGGCCTACACGCTACAGGAATTGGCCCGTATCCGTCCGTCCACCAAGGGCGCGTTGGAGCCCATTATGGTTCAATCATGCCACCGCGATGTGCACGGATCGGGGGACTGGGTGTTCTGGCGGCCCGGTCAGGTGACCAAGTACGCCGACAATATGCGCGCTCGGCATGGCAACATTCACTTCTGTGGGGAACATACCGCGCTCTTGGAGCGTGGCATGGAAGGGGCCTTTGAGTCCGGCGAACGGGCTGCCTTCGACGTGCTGGATTTGGTGGGGTAAAAATGAAGTTCGTTGTTGTATTGCTGCTATTTCTTGCGCCGGGTCTCACCGCTGCTCAAGAAGCGCGTCCGACGGACCCCAACGCCCGCGACTTGCTCATACTCACAGGATGGTTCGAGGGTGAATTTGATAACGAAGAACAACGATGGTTCCATACGCGCAATGGCGGTGAAGGTGAGCCCGTGCACAGGCGCGTGCATGCCATCCACAAACGTCTCGACCTACCGCAAATTGGCGAGCACGTTTTTCATATTCAGCACTATTTGGATGACGACCCTGAGAACATAATGCGACAGCGCATCGGCGTATTCATTTCCGAGCCAGAAAACAATGCCATCCGCATGAAGCAGGGCTTCTATAAGGATAATGATGGGTCCCGTGATGCCCATCTCAATCCCAAGAAACTGGCCGGCCTGATGGAAGACGACATCTTCTTTATCGAAGGCTGTGACGTCTCATGGCGCCGGGAAGCCGATCAATACGTCGCCAATATGGGACCCAAAGCCTGTGTCTTTGGCGAGGGCGACCTTCGTCGCTATTCGGTTCACAAATGGACACTCTCCGCGACCAAACTCTGGCTCGTGGATTCCTCGTTCCTTATGTCGGATGACAGCCTTCACGTGGGGCTGCCCGAGGATCAACCGTTCCGTATGCGCCGGTCTAAGATTTTCGAATGCGAAGTGACCTTCCGCAATGACGACAGTAGCGCAGCGCGAACGATCAAAGACATACGCCTGCATAGTCAGGGCGGATTGGTGTGGTTTGAGCCTGACGAGAACGGTGACGTTTACGGTATCCGCATGCGCGACAAAGAGTATCCCTTCTATAGTGAAAGGCCTGATTTCTTACTGTTCTCTATGCAGAAACAAGGTCAAGCCCGCATGGCCGGTTATGCTTTGACAGATGTCGACGCCCGCCGGGTCGGCTTTAACCTGGGTTGGGCCTTGGGTCATTGCCACCGTGAGGGGTATGATTTCCGTGAGGTGTTAGAGGTGCTGGATTAAGAGCGTTTGTTAGAAATCAATCCCTTTGGCCTTGAGCTTCTCAATCAGCTTCGGGTGGACGTTGGCTTCATGGGCGCGTTGGAGTTGGATGAGCGAGGCCAGGGGCCCTTCAATCCAATGGAAGAATTTCCATTTCCTGCCCTGGCCATCCTCTTTTTCACGCAGTAAGGCCGTCACCCGTACCTCGCCGCCGATGGGTTTGGCATACAGTTTCTCGGTCGAGAAATAGACGTTCCAGCTCATGTTCCAAAAGGCTTGAATAACGCCCGGCGCGATTGTTCGCGCGGTTACATCCCAAAAAGCGATGTAATGATCTGTCGTGGCAGGGTCGTTGCCGCGGAAGTACTTTTCCAGCGCTTTCCACCCACGCAGGGCATCGATTTCCTCGGCGACGTAAATGAGCCCCTCGTCTTCGGTATCCCAGAACGGGATCATCCCATCCGCGTCATAGTCGTTCCACCGGTCCACATAGGCAGTCAAAATCTGTTCGACGGTGCTTGTCATGTCGGTCATGGTGAAAGTCCTATTCATGTTTTGTGCAAAAGCAGTTTGCGGAAGGAGTGCGGCGGCGGCAGCCCCTACAACGTCGCGGCGGGGGAGGTTAGATGTCATGGTTTCCACACACTCAGCACGGCAATACCGGTAATAAAAATCCAAAGCCCAAGCAGAATGCCCGTGCCGTACTTGTAAATGAACCAGATGCGCGCTTCGTCATCCGGCGTGGATCCGTTTTCTCTGATTTTAGCCCAAGTCCGGTAGAAATCGATGATGGAATAGCGGATGCCCACACCACTTAGAATGACTCCCGCAAAGAGTATAAGTTTCCATGCCAGCCAGGATGGCATCGCGCCTTGGGTCATCAGCGCGCCGATTCCGATTACGGCCAAGCCTATCATCAGGATGTAACGGATGGCGCGGTCGATAAATCCCAGCCGTACGCCGGCGGGGTTTTGCCGTTTGTGGTGGATGAACTCAACGAAGATTAACCAAACTGTCGCAACAACACTGGCCATCATGGCTGAAGTTGCTCCACCGGGAATATATCCATAAAGAGCAGCTAAGGCTGTTCCCAAACCAATTTGGAGGACCAGCGCGTATCGAACGTGCTGATCCACATCGAGCACATGGTCCATCAGTTTGTTGCGTTCATCAAAAGGCATGGACGCCGCCCGGCACACATAACGGTAGCCGCTGTTGATGACGAACTCCGATCCCAGCCAATAGCCAAGAACGACGATATGGGCGACGAGCAGAATTTCTATCAACATGGCGACGATTCCGTTTCGTTAAGACGACTGTTACGGCCTTTCGCGCATCGTATGACCTTGACTCTCTAACACCTTTCGTGCGTCAGCTATTTCAAGTTCCGTAATCGTCAGAGTCGAGGATTCTTTCGATTTCATGACAATTGAGTCTACAATGATATATGGCAGATACGCACCCTTCACCGGTTCAACGTCAGGCACATTTCCGAAGAGTTTCTTATCTAGTATCGTCAAATCGTCTAAGTCGCACTTGATATCTAGCGCTATATCAATCGCCTTTCCAGATCCACGGCTATGATAAAGAGCGCCGGGGCCGCCCAACCGGCTAAGTAATACTTGCAAGCCAATTTCAAACTGTTCCGCTTTGCCGACAAACAAAAAATCTTTGAGGTTATTCAAAGCCGTGTTGAGAGTCTCTTCGGTACACAACTCTGAAGCGGTCTGCAATCCAGCCAACTGCCGGGTTTGCGGATTGTCGATCATCAGCCCGCGGTCGACGAGATCAGCCACCGCCGTGCCGTTCTTCCAACCACCGCGTTCCACACCAAACCGGTACAAAGATTGCGCTTGTGCGGCGGGCTCCCTCAGCATGGTGATATAGGCAGGCGTATGTTTGAAATCGTCAAACACACCCACTGGTAAATGTCCTCTGAGATAGACTGAGTCGCGGTCGACCGTTTCCAGATTGCGCAATGTCTCGTCTTTCTCTGCGCCAAGATACTGCCCGTATATTGTGCCGCGCACCCAGCAGCCTTGTTCTTCATCCGAGCGGGTGGCGACGAAGCGGGCATCGAGTATGGATGAAAACGTGCGCCCGGCACATTTAGGGGGGTGAATAAACACCAGCATACGGTTAGAGAGGTTATCGGACGAGTGTCCTGCAATCGCCCGCACCAATGTGTGTTCGATTGAGTGTTTTTGGTGTTGGTCTTCTTGCTCAGTCATCTGCTAGATCAATGACCGCCATGTCGATGAAGGATTGGCCCGGCCGGAAGTTGGTCACGCGGTTAGACACTCCGTCAACGCCAGGCATTTCCCATAAATAAATACTGGTCGGTTCGTCGTGGTACAGTTTTACTAGCGCTTGTGTCTTGCGGCGCCGTTCCTCTAAATCGAATTCCTGTTCTGCGTCTTCGATTAAAGGCACCCATTCCGGGCGGCAATGCCATGGCGCGCGCCACATGCAAGAATGAATACGCAGCGGCCACAAAACGTCCATGGATGGCAGGCTGTTGAAATCCATACTAAAGGCATTGCCCTCCCAGCCGCCCTCGCGGATCTTACGGATATGGATCGGATAAGGAGACGGCCGATAAGTCACGTTGACGCCGATCTTCGCCAGATCCTGAGCAATTTGCAGGTACCATGACCCGTCACCGGCCATAGCACCAAGGGTCATATCGGCGGACAAATCGAAGCCGTCGGGGTATCCCGCCTCGGCCAGTAATGCCCGGGCTTTGTCTGGATCATAGGGATAAGGCTTGACGGCCGGGTTATATCCGAAAGCGCCTCTGACCGCAGCCTGGCCCGTTATTTCCGCTGCGCCGCCCAGCAACAGGTCAACAATACTTTGCTTGTCGATAGCGAAATTGAGGGCTTGGCGTACGCGCAGGTCGGCCACGGGCGAGTCACCAACGGACATAAAGGTGATGACCTGAATGCGCCCTGACGGTCTAAACTTCAAACGCGCGCCGGATCTCTCCAGCAGCGGCCCGTTGTCGGGGCCAATATCGAAGGCAATGTCGACGGCACCGGTGATCAATCCCTGTACGCGAGTGGTGACTTCCGGAACGCCGATCATTTCGATGCGGTCTAATTGCGGTGGCCGCCACGCGTTGGGGTTAGCAACCAATTCGATTCGGGTGGTGTCCCATCGGGTCGCAATGAAAGCGCCTGAGCCAACGGGTGCCATGCCAAACCCTTTGCGCCCCAGCTCGGCCCATGGCCCTGGCGCTGGAATGCGAAGCCCGGACAGGCGCCGTGGTAACAGGATATTCGGCTGCTTGGTTTTAATCTCTAGCGTCAAAGGGTCAACTGCGCGGGCGCTCTCAACGTCGATCACCGACTGCGCCACTACTTCAACAAGCCCGTCACCAGAGGCGAAATACATGAGGGCGGCTGCGGCTGCGCTGGCGTCAAAGGGCTCACCACTAGAAAACTTTACATTTGGCTTGAGGGTAAAGTGCCAGGTGAGCTCATCTACAACTTCCCAGCGCTCAGCTATCCACGGCTGCACCACACCATCGATATCGAGAACTGTCAGGGAATCGAACACCGCCAAACCCGCAGCCACTGTCGGTATGGTGTAGGACCCGTATGGGTTGCCCAGGTCTCCAGGCAGACTGACGACGCCAAGGCGGAGCACCTTTTCAGCTTGGGCGCTGGATGGTCCTGCAAACACCAGCCCAAGCATCAATACCTGAGTGGTTAGCCGAATCACGCTTAATAGGGGCAAATACATTCTCATTCCTAAGATCATGGGAAAAGATTTTGCGTCTTTAGGCCGGGCAGCGCAATCGCGCTTGTTTTGCCCCCCGCGTTATGGGTTACCCTAGGAGAAATAAGAAATTTGTCACCAGGGAGGGACGCATGCGTGCCGCATATCTTACGGCATCCACAGTGGTTGCTGCATTATCTTTAGTGTCCGCGGGTCAACTCCAGGCTCAGACTACCACGTCTGACGCGGGTCAAAGGTTGGCCACCGTCAATCGCGATCCGTATCCGAGCACCTATGTACCCCGTCCGGCACAGCTAACGGCTCTGATCGGTGCGACGGTGCTCGATGGCGCCGGTGGCATGATCGAGAACGGAACCATCATCATGTCGGACGGCAAAATCATGTCGGTCGGTACCGATGTCGATATTCCGGCCGGCGCGACTATGGTGAACGCCAACGGAAAATGGGTGACGTCAGGCATCATCGATATCCATTCTCATATTGGTATTGGACCGGTGCCAAATACAGGAGCGTCGGGAGATGTTAACGAAACCACGTCGCCCAACACGGCGCAAGTGTGGGCGGAACATGCTGTGTGGCCGCAAGACCCTGCCTTTGGTCGGGCCATTGCTGGCGGGGTTACTACCCAACACATATCCGTCGGTTCAGCCAATCTGTTCGGTGGCCGCACTGTAGTTGTGAAAAACGTGCCCGCCCGCACCACGCAGGGTATGAAATTCCCGGGCGCAAAGCAGGGCGTCAAAATGGCCTGTGGCGAAAACCCGAAGCGGGTCTATGGCGACAAGAGCGGGCCAAGCACACGCATGGCCAGCTTCGCTGGTTACCGGGAAGCCTGGTACGATGCGTTGCAGTATCAATACGACTGGGATCTTTATGATGCCAAGGTGCAGCAGGGCGATCCTGCGGCCAAGCCGCCCAAACGCGATCTTAAAAAGGAAACCCTGGCGCTAGCTTTGTCCGGCGACATTCTCGTGCAGATGCATTGCTACCGGGCTGACGAGATGGCGCTGGTGCTAGATATGGCCAAAGAGTTTGGTTATCACGTCGCCACCTTTCACCACGCTGTTGAGGCTTACAAAATCGCCGATTTGTTGGCCGAGGCAGGCACGTGCGGCGCTATGTGGTCCGACTGGTGGGGCTTCAAACTGGAAAGCTTCGACGGTATCCGCGAGAATATCGCTCTTGTTGACGCGGCTGAGAACGGCTGCGCCATCGTCCATTCAGATTCCAACGTCGGCATTCAAATCTTGAATCAAGAGGCGGCGAAATCCATGGCGGCTGGTAATCGCATGGGTCTCGGCATCACCAAGGGCGAAGCTTGGCAGTGGCTGTCGCTCAACCCGGCTAGGGCTCTGCAAATCGATGAACAGACCGGCTCGTTGGAAGCGGGCAAGATGGCCGATGTTGTGATCTGGGATGGCGATCCGTTCTCGGTATATACCCGGGCCGAGCGAGTCTATATCGATGGCGCCCTGACCTACGACCGCAATGACCCCAACAGGCAGTTTCTATCTGACTTTGAGGTTGGCTACGTCGAGCACGGAGATCTGCGATGAGAACGCTCCTTGTTCTGACCGCTGCGCTGGTTTGGTCATTCGCTGCAAATGCCGACTCAATCGCGATCATCAATGGCACGGTGCACACGGTGGCCGACGGGAGTGTGCTGAACAACGCCACCGTCGTTATTGAAGACGATAAAATAGTGGCTGTCGGCGTGGATGTTTATGTGCCAATCGGCGCCATAGTTATTGATGCCGGGGGCCGTCCGGTCACACCCGGCCTGATGAACGTTGTAACCAAGATGGGTCTGCTCGAAGTCGGGCAGGTGTCCGGTGCCGATGACTATACGTCTGTTGGCGCGCCATTCTCGGCAGGTTTTGATGTGTCCGCCGGACTGAACCCGGACTCTGTTCTCATTCCAGTGACGCGGGTGGATGGTGTGACGCGTGCCGTCACTGTGCCGTCCGCCTTCGGTTCGGTGTTCTGGGGCCTTGGCGCGATCGTACACCTCGGCACCGGAACAGGCCTTGGCGACGACATGGTAGTGAAGGCCCGCGCTGCGCAGTATGCCGGTTTCGGCGGACGTGCTGCTGATGCCATGGGGGGAACTCGCGGCGGGCTTGCCGTGTTTATGCGTCAGGCCTTTGACGATGCGCTGCACTATGATGCCAACCGGCGTAATTTTGACCAGAACCGCACACGGGACTACGTCTTGCATCAGCTCGATCTAGACGCGTTGGTACCCGTGCTTGAGGGTGACATTCCTTTGGTGGTGACGGTCAACCGAGCGTCTGACATGCGTGTGCTGGTCGGTCTCGCAGAAGAGTACAACATCCGCATGGTGTTCAGCAGTGCCCGCGAAGCTTGGAAGGTAGCCGACGACTTGGCGGCAGCCGAAATCGGCGTCATAATTGATCCGTCCAACAATCTGCCAACCAGTTTTGACAATGTGTATGCCACGCTGGATAACGCCAAACGGCTATACGACGCAGGCGTCAAAATCGCGATAGCGACAACGTCGTTCAACGACTACAACAATCCACGTAACGTCACGCAAATCGCTGGGGTCGGTGTGGCCAATGGGTTGCCATTTGACGCAGCGCTAGCGGCCATCACCCGCAACCCGGCGGAGCTGTTCGGCGTTGACGACGAATACGGCACGCTTGAAGTGGGTAAAGATGCAGATGTGGTTGTCTGGGAAGGCGATCCGCTGGAAGTTACGGTTCTGCCCACCGACGTCATCATCAAAGGTAAGGTAATGCCCTTGGATAGCCGCCAGATTCGTTTGCGCGACCGCTATCGTGATCTTAGCGACCCAGAACCCATGCAATTTAGGTGAGCATAATGTCAAACACCCTCTCAGGCCAAACCGCTGTTGTCGTCGGTGGGTCCAGTGGCATCGGCAAGGCCACAGCGGCGCAACTCAATAATTTGGGTGCATCGGTCACCATCGTCGGACGGTCGCAAGAACGGCTCGATGCAGCGCAGGCGGATATCGGCGATGTTGCGGTGGCGTCTGTGGACTGCACAGATGAAGCTGCGGCGGCGGCATTTTTCGAAGGCTTGAACTCGCTGGATCATCTGGTCATTACCATCGCAGCGAGCGCTTCCCTCGGTCCGTTTTCCGAGGTTCCGGTGGACGGCCTCCGTGAGACGTTTGACGGCCGGTTTTGGCCCTATCTTATTGTTATGCACCACGGCGCCAAAAAGTTATCGGACCAAGGCTCATTGACTCTGGTGACCGGGGCTTCGGCCATTGCGGCGACTCCCGGTGCATCGGCTCTGGCCGCGGTCAACGGTGCGCTTGAGGGCATGATTAAGACACTGGCTGTGGAAATGGCACCGACACGGGTCAATGCGGTCGCGCCGGGGCTTACGGATACAGAAGCGTGGAGCCGCATACCTGACAAGATCCGCGAAGGGATGTTTGCCGACTCTTCTGCCTCGACACCAGCTGGACGCATTGGTCAGCCTGAAGACGTCGCAGCTGCAGTAACCAGCTGTATCACGAACGGCTTTCTCACCGGTTTGGCGCTGCCCTGCGACGGCGGCAAACGGCTGGTCTAGCTGCCTGCGCCCCATTTCCAGATTCTGCTGGTTTTTTAACGATCTAAAGTAGTGAAGGGCTCCTTTTCGAGGAATAAGCCCATGAAGGAATTATTGAACGTTTCCTTTTTCACCGGCTAATCGGTCTCGAGGTCCACCAGTTCAAATCGTGTTTTGCCTGGGTACATGGACAGCACGGCCATCTTAAAAACGTCGTCGGTGATCCAGATGTTGTATTGAAAATCGGCGTCTTCTAGGGCCGTTCCGTCCGGCACCGCACCGCAGCGGTAGCGCACGGTCTCAAACGTGCCCACCGGAACCTTGATGGTTTCAGGCCCGACCCGCTCGACACCGAATGGTTTGGTTGCCAATGCCGGGCCGGTGGCGCCTTGTTTGTTGAGGGTGACAGTATAGAGCGGGGTCTCCGTGCGCGTGTTGTCGGCTGTTCCCGCCATTGCAGCGATCATCCAGGCATCACCAACGATGGCGTGGGAGCAAAAGCAAAATGGTCCCGGCGGAACGTTTTCTGTGTAAGAGACGCGCCCATCCTGCGCGGTAAAAGCTTCGCAGGTGCCGTGTGAGTCGTTGAAATGATACCAGGCCGAACCGGTGAATTGCCCGCCGGTTTCAATGCGTACATAGGCCTCGATCGGGCGTAACGTCTTATCAACGGTGAGCACGGAGTCCCGCTCCACATCTGGATCTACAGCGATGTGGCAGTTTGCACGCTGGACCAAGCGTCCGTCGGGAAACAGGGTGATGGAAAACCGCTCGCCGCCACGCATGTAATCTTCGTTACCCTGCTGATCGCTTTTGTAGTCGAACACGCCACGGCGCCTTGGACGTTCAGGGGGAAGGGCTTCAGCCATGAATTTTATGCGGCACTTTCGGGCCACTCATCGTCATCGAGGAACGGACGGACGAAAGCAGCGGTTTCTTCCGGGTGATAATCCAGGAAACCATGACCCCAATCGGGGAGCTCGATGACTTTTCCATTGGTTAGGTGTTCGTGGATGCGCCGGGTGTAGACCACCAAATCATCATTGGTGTTGATGACCAGAATGGGGGCCTGCACTTTGGGAATGTTTTCCGGGTAGGTGTAGGCAAATGCAGCCACATGACCCCAGTGCTTTTTCTTGCCGCCAAGAATGTGATCGGGAAAGGCACGCATAATGTCGGCCGGCGTCTGTTCCGGCCCTTTCCATCGCCACAGACCCTCCCACTGTCCCAGTAGATGAGTGCCGTCGTCTTGTGGTTCGTCGGCGTGGCCCATTTGAGCATTCTGTTTGGCAAGATCTTCTGCGGTGTAAATGGGGGCGGAGATCAGCACCAGATGCTTGATCCGTTCCGGTTGTTGTAGCGCCGTTTCCACACATGTCTTGGAGCCGGTGTGATAACCCATCACGTCGGCCTCATTGACGCCAAGCGTATCCATTACACTGTGCATGGATCTAGCAAAATCACTGATGCTGGGCTGTTCGTCAGGGGCATCTGACATGCCATAGCCTGGGGTATCCGGAGCGACGACCAGCCGGTCTTTGCCCATCTCACCGAGCCAGGTTTCATACACGATCCCAGATACCGGACTGAGGTGAAAACAAAACAGCGGCCGTTTGCTGGAGTCTTTTGAACCGGCAATACGCAGATGCATTTGGCCGAAAGGTCCGCCCACATATTCGCGGCGAAAAGGCACTCTGTCGTTACTCATGATTCTCTCTCCTTCACACGCTATCTAAAAAGTTGCGTACGCGATTGGCGGCGTCTTCGGGCCGGGTTTGCAGAAACCCATGCCCCCAGTCTGGTAACTCGACGATACTGCCCGGCTTCACATGGGGTGCTGCCCGCAGCGTTGAGCCGTGGACTTCTGTGGCGATGTTATAGATCACAAGGGGCTGAGACAGCGCCGCCAACGCCTCTTCCAAGCGGAATTCGAAGGCAGCGCGTGGTGCCCAAGGCTTCTTATCGCTATCGGCGCGAATGTGCTCCGTAAATACGTGATGGCACAATGCGGCGGTCTGGCCCGGTCCGTGCCCGGCAAAGACTTGCTGCCACAAGGGAATGAGGTGGGAGCCGTCGGATTTGGGTTTAATTACATGTCCGAAGCGATCTCCCAGGGTGCGGCGGTCTTCGTCGTCGATCACCGGGGCGGAGAACAGTACCAGGCGGCGCACTACATCGGGCCGTTGCCGCGCCAGTTCAGCAGCGATAACCGAGCCCGTCGCATAGCCGACCAAATCAACTTCTTTGAAGTCCATGGAGTCCATGAGATGTGAGAATGCTTCGGCATATGCAGGAATATCCGGAATATCCGATGGCGCATCCGACATGCCGTAGCCGGGGGTATCCGGGGCGATGGCCATGCGATCTGTGCCGATGCGGGCCAGCAGGTCTTCGTAGACCAATCCCGACAGCGGGCTCACGTGCAGACAGAGTACCGGCGGACGGGACGGATTTTCAGGTTCTGTCAGGCGCACATGAAGCTGACCGAACAGGCCGTCCATATAACGTTTTGATACTTTCACTTTAGGGTAATCCACTTGTAAGCCCATATGGGTGTCATGCGGCGCAGCACGTCATCTTTGTCGATGACATGATGCTTGATCGCCGCTACCGCGTGAACAGTCACCAGCCCAAGAATGGCCCAGCCTATCCAGACATGGACGTTATAGGCCCAGCGTCCGTAATCCAGATTCTGCCTCGTGAAGTTGGGCAGGGTCCAGGGTGCATTGGGGAAAACGGGAAAGCCGGCATAAGACGCCATCAACCACGAGCTGCCGACCATCACAGCCGTGGCGGCATAGAGTCCCGTGTTGCTTGCATGAGATGCGCCCACCTGCCAGCCAAGCCGGGTAACAAGCAACACCAAGATCAGCACACCGAGAAGTTCGTGGAAAAGATAGAAGAAACGGTCTTGGCCTTCACCTGGATCCAAGAAGACCATGTAATGACTGTTGGCCAATTGCTGCAAAATCAGAACGGCCATGGCCCAATGCAAAGCCTGGGCAATGCCACCCCATAAATTTACGGTGTTCTTAAACTGCATGTGCCCCCTCTCTTTAGGGGAGTCGAGCAGGGCAGGCTTGCTCTGTCTAGGGCGGTGGACGCCGTTATTTTGCTGGGTCTTACTCTGTTGCGGACCCGTAAGGTTGGGTGATGATTTCCAGTAGATGACCATCGGCGTCAGCAAAATAGACGCCACGTCCGCCGTCATGAGTGTTGATTTCGCCCGGCTTTGTGCGCCCAGGATCGGCCCAATGGTCCACACCCTGTTGTTGGATGAGTGAAAACGCAGAGTCAAATTCCTTCTCTGATACAAGAAAGGCGTAGTGCTGTTCAGCGATCTCGTTTTCTTGTTCCATGAAATCGAGTGAAACGCCGTTTTCTATGGTGACAACCACAAAGTTATAAACAGAAACGGCTAGCGCCAAACCCAGAATTTCAGTCATAAATGCTTATGACCGCGTTTTGTCCCGGCAACAGACAATGGTGTGGTTGAGTTCCATAGACCACTATCTCCGTGTCAGTCCGTAGAGGTTGACCGGAATATATCAGGAATTGGAACGACGTGCATCTGTCCACTGGATGTGCTGACGGTTATGCTGGGCCCAAGGAGAAAGTCATATGACTGCCGTCCGCATACTCATGCTCTTAGTCGTTACTCTGTGCTCCAGCTCTGCCTTCGCGCTGTCTGACGAAGCCAATCCCTGGCTGGCGCTGGATATGGCGACGTGTATGGCCCACCGCGGTGCCGACTATGAGTCGGTGATCGGCTCATCCATCGACATAGAGATTTCTGAGATGCAGGGCGCGGTGGAAGATCTGCCGACTTACTGCCGAGTCGCCGGGCGGATCGATACTGATATCGGTTTCGAGATTCGCCTACCGATGGATTGGAACGGGCGTTTGCTTACGGCCGGGTGCGGCGGTCTCTGCGGTGAAGTGCAGATGCACCGCACCGATGACGCGTTGATCCGGGGCTATGCCGTGGCTCATACAGATATGGGCCATCAGGGTGAAATGACTGATGGCACCCACTGGGCGTATAACAACCGCCCAGCGGAAATAGATTTTAATCATCGCGCGACGCATTTGACGACGGAATTTCTGAAGGCAACCGTGGCGCGGCACTACGAGCGCGAAGATGCGACGTCTTACTTTCGTGGTTGCTCCACGGGTGGCCGGCAGGCGTTGGAAGCGGCCATGCGCTACCCCGATGACTACGACGGCATCATTGCCGGTGCCCCGGCGGCGGGCATGATCATGCCGCATATTTTCTGGAGCCTGGAAGCGGCCACGCGGGACGACGGGTCAAGTATTCTTGATGGGTTCTCCTTGCCATTTCTGCAAGGTGCGGCACTGGCAACCTGTGATGAAAACGACGGATTGAGCGATGGCATCATTGCTGATCCTGAACGCTGCCAAATTAATCCCCATGAATTTATATGCAAACCCGGACAGTCTCGCGGTTGTCTGTCAGTGGAACAGGCCACTGCAGCGCAAGCGATGTACCAAGGCGCGCGCACATCCGATGGCCGCACTATCACCTCCATGGGTTATTCCATGGGCGATGAACCGGGGTGGTTCCGCATGTTTGTGGGACAACATGGTGAGCCGCCGGGCGGGATGTCGACCAAACAAAACTACTTCCGATTTGTTGCGTACGATCAAGATCCCGATCTAGGCCGTCCTCTGGAAGATTTCACCTATGACTTTGATGTGGACCCCTGGCGCTTGGGGGCGGTGCATTACATGCCAGCGCCCGAGGGCGGTTATAGCCTTGCCCGCTTTAAGGAGCGCGGTGGTAAGCTGCTGCTTTATCATGGCTGGACCGATGAAACTCTGACACCGGCGTCGTCTCTTGATTATTACGCAGATCAAACAGAAATCCTCGGTGGGCATGATGCGGTCCATCCGTTCTTCCGTATGTTTATGATCCCCGGCATGCGCCATTGCGGCTCCGGCCCTGGTGCCGATTCGGTCGATTATCTCACCGCCATTGAAGCCTGGACGGATGACGACGCCGCACCCGAAGGACTGATCTCACATAAGCTCGATCAAAGCGTGCCCAACTTTGTCCGCCGGCCACGTTTTCCGGTGGATCCGTCAACCGTGCTCTTCTCCCGCCCGGTGTTTCCCTATCCCGACGTTGCGATCTACGACGGAACGGGGCCTGTCGAAGAGGCGGGCAGTTTTAAAAGGGAAGCGCGCCCTTAACCTTCAAAGTTGGTGTTGTGGCGGGGAAACGCTTCATGGCCTTTGAGCATGTACTTCCAATAGAAGAGGGGTAGGCCGGTTTTCTTGATCCACCAGTTGATGCGCCGTTCTTTGCTCGGATTCAAAGGCAGTGTGGGTGTGACTTTTCCGCCATATGTGAACTCGGCCATCATCACTTTGCCGTAGGCAGTGGTCAGCGGGCAGGAGCCGTAGCCGTCATAGTCTTTATCCACTTCGCCACTATTGATCAGCGCGTTTAGGTTTTTCACCACCACCGGGGCCTGTTTGCGCACAGCGGCCGCAGTCTTTGAGTTTGGTGTAGAACAGGCGTCACCCAATCCGAAGACATTGGGGTATTTTGTCGATTGCATGGAGTGTTGATTGACATCGATCCAGCCACCGTCGTTGGCGAGGGCGGATTTGCGCACGACATCCGGTGCGTGTTGTGGTGGCACGGCGTGGAGCATGTCGAACTCCATCTCTACCGTTTGCCCTTCGTTATCACCACCGACCACGGCGAACGTTGCGCGCTTATTGGCAGCATCGACTTTAGTAAGGCTGTGCTGGAAATGCTTGTGAATGCCGTAACTATCGGCCACTTTGTTAAGCTCAGCGGCAAAGTAAGGTACCGAAAACATACTAGGGCCTTGCGGGAGGAAATGCACATGGCAGTCCTTCAAGATGCCGCCTCGGCGGAGGTAGTCAGCCGTGAGATAAGCAATCTTTTGTGGCGCGCCGGGGCATTTGATCGGCATGGCGGGTTGAGCGAACAAGGCGGTGCCGCCGCGTAGGAACGCTTTTAAGGTTTCCCAAGTGTATTCCACTGTATCTGGTGAATAGTTGCAGCACACACCGTTGGTGCCGACCGCATCCTTAAAGCCTTCGATAGCGCCCCAGTTCATCACCAGGCCGGGGCAGACGACGAGAAAGTCATATGTGACTTCGCCGCCTTTCGATAGGCCGACCTTGTTAGTGTCGGGGTCGATGCTGGCGGCTGAGTCCTGTATCCACTTCACGTCATCTGGGATGAGGCTTGCTTCATCCCTGCGCGTCTTAGCTAGGGTTTCGGCACCGCCGCCCACCAGGGTGAAGGCCGGCTGGTAATAGTGGTCCTTGGACGGCTCAATGATGGCGATATCCAGGGCGTCGTCGTGGTCATGATTGCGCAAGGAGGCGGCAACCGTAATGCCCGCCGTGCCACCGCCGATGATGACGATTTGATGATGCCCTACCATGGCGTGCCCTCCGTCCGGCCATTTCTATTTCGTCTATCTTTAAACTGTTGAGCCAAGCGGACAAGGCCTCGCTGGTACATTCTTCTATAGTTTTATTTCACAGACGCATTTGACGGAGGCGTTGTTCGTATATCTCGACGGCTGGTTTAACCTCTACGGCAGCTATTACCTGCACATGACGGAAGACTGGGTCGAATTCACGCGTCGCTAGGTGGGGGAGGTAAAATTTCTTTCAGAGCTACTCAGCCGGTGACCCGCATTGCTGTTCAACCAGTTTACGGCCGCCGCTAAGCCTGTCAGACGTGATCTTGAAGATGACCGGACTTAGCAGGGTGAGGGCTAATAGGTTCGGAACGGCCATGAGGGCATTCATGATATCGGCCGTGAGCCAAATCACTTCCAAGCCCGTGAGCGCGCCCACCGGAATGGCAGCGCACCACATCACCCGAAACGGTGCGATAGCCTTAGGACCGAACAAATATTCCGCACAGCGTTCGCCGTAATAGCTCCAGCCGAGAATGGTGGTGAAGGCGAACACCATCAGGGAAATAACAACGATGTAGTTGCCGTAAGGCAGGGCACGTTCGAACGCCATGGCTGTTAGTGTTGCGCCGTTCTCGCCGCTGGTCCACGCGCCTGTGATGATGATGACTAGGGCTGTCATGGTGCAGACGATAATCGTGTCGATGAAGGTGCCGAGCATACCGATGGCGCCCTGGCGCACCGGGTCGTTGGTTTTAGCCGCGGCATGAGCGATGGGAGCAGAGCCCAAACCGGCTTCATTAGAAAAGATGCCGCGGGCGACACCGAACCGGATCGCGGCCATGACACCGGCACCTGCAAACCCGCCGGTTGCCGCAGTTCCTGAGAACGCATGGGTGACAATCAAGGTAAGGCCGGCCGGAATTTCTGCATAGTTAATCGCGAGAATGACGGCGCTGGCACCCACATAAAACACGACCATGATGGGAACCAAACGCCCGGCCACTTGGGCGATGCGTTTAATGCCGCCGATCAACACCATGGCGGTTAGGGTAAGGATGACAAACGCAGTGACCCACATAGGCACTTGGAAGTTGGATTCCACCACATCGGCGATAGAGTTGGCTTGCACGGTGTTACCCGCGCCAAGGCCGGCTGTAATGGCTAAAAGTGCGAACGCTGTGCCGAGCCATTTCCAATTCTCGCCGAGACCGTTCTTGATGTAGTACATAGGGCCGCCGACATAGCGGCCGTCTTCATCAATCTCACGATAATGCACGGCCATAACGGCTTCGCCGTATTTGGTGGCCATACCGACTAACGCCGTCATCCACATCCAGAATATTGCGCCGGGTCCACCGAGTACGATAGCAGTTGCTACACCGGCAATGTTGCCGGTACCGACAGTGGCGGAGAGCGCTGTCATGAGAGCTTTAAAGGGGGAAATCTCACCGTCGCCTTCGGCGTTTTCGCTGGCTTCTTTGCTGAAGAGAACACCCAGTGCTTCTGGCAGCCGCCGGATGCTGATGCCCTTCAGGCCGATGGTGAGAAAGAGCCCAACGCCGAGTAAAGGGAACATCATGATCAGCCAGATCCAGCCGCTGATCACATCCAAGACAGTTATGAAATTTTCCATATGGCTTTCCCTAGCTCATCGTCAGGCAGTTTTCCCAAAAGCCTGACAAAAACTCATAACAGGCGGAGGGATCATAACGGTCGAAGGGTCTGTAAATAAAGGGCTAGGCCTCGGAATCGGGCTGAGACGGCGGGTAGACATGAGTTTTGCCATTCACATCTTCAACAACCGTTGTGCCGTTCACTCGAATATCAGCGTAAGTGGGGCCGACGGGAACTTTGCCGTGACCACCCGGGATATCCAGCATGTAGGTGGGCAGAGCGATCCCAGACAAAGTACCGCGCAACTGTTTTATCAGCGACTGACCGTCTTCGAGTGAAACACGAAAGTGACCGGTGCCCGGCGCTAGGTCGGGATGATGCAGGTAATAGGGTGTGATCCGGGCCGTCACCATTTTGCGAAACAGGACATCCAGAGTTTTAATGTCGTCGTTAACGCCTTTAAGCAAAACCGTTTGGCCCAGCAGCGGAATACCCGAAGTCGTGAAACGGTCGCAGGCCTGACGGGCCTCTTCACTCAGTTCATTGGCATGGTTGCAGTGCACGGCGACATACACCGTTGCTCGCCGTTTGCCGAGCGCAATTATCAACTCATCGGTGATACGGCCCGGTTCGGCCACGGGAACGCGTGTATGAATGCGTATGACTTTGACATGCTCGATTGCATTCAGACGCTCAAAGATTTTATCTAGTCGGTCCGGGCTGAGAACCAGCGGGTCTCCGCCGGTCAAAATGACTTCCCAAATTTCAGGATGGGCGGCGATGTAGGTGAACCCAGCCTCAAGGTCTGTGTCGCTCATGGTGTCGCCGCCAGGCCCAACCATCTCCCGGCGAAAGCAGAAGCGGCAATATACAGCGCAAGCGCTATGGGCCTTCAGGAGTACCCGGTCGGGATAACGATGCACTAATCCCTTTACCGGGCTGTGCGTAAAATCACCGATAGGGTCCGCATTTTCATCCGGCGTTGTTATGGATTCCTCCACATGCGGTATAATTTGCCGGGCAATGGGATCGTCTGGATCAGCGGAGTCGATCAATCGTGCAAGGTGCGTGGGAACGCTGATGGCATATTTGGATACGACCTGCTTCAGACTGACACGGTCTGCGTCATCCAAGAGATTCGACGATATTAAGTCGTCTACAGTTGTGAGCCTCTGATTCGGGTGCGATTCGTCTCGAACGGGCATGAAAAGAAATGCTTCTGGTGACTTGTGATGTCCGCTTGTAGAACAGACGGGTGGGCGCGGCTAGGCGTTTGATGGCTTTGCCCACAAGGTCCAATGAAAGTCACACTATATAAATTCACGCCATATTAAAGAGTGTAAGGGACACCGCTATGATTCTTTTGCAAACGCCATGGACAGCTAAAACCGCAGCTCAGGTCTTGACACCTGTTCTTGAACAATCCATTGCAACATTGATCGCGCCCGAAGGCGCGCTTGTGCTTTTGCCGCAAGCGAATGGCGGCACAGCAGACGCCGTCACAGAAGGGGAACTGACTTCGGCGCTATGTGCTTTGTCGAAGGCCCATGCGGTTTCTCTATGCGGGTCCGGTTATGTGCGCGGTGAAACAGGTGCGGTGCAGATCATTGGCTATCTGGCTGACCCCGATGGCACTCTCAAACTGCGGGTGCCCAAGATTCTTCCAGAACTCGTTAATGGCTTTGCCGACAGCACAGCGAACACGTCTGTTCCGGCGGAGTTTCCCGTGGAGATGACGGCTGAGGGGCAGGCCGGTATTCTATGCGGCGAAGATATACTGTCACCACATATCGTCAGAGCGCTGGTGACCAGTGGGGCTGAAGTGATTCTCAATCCCAGCCGCGAGCGCATGGATAATCTGTTCGACATCCGGCAGAAAGCGCGCCAAGCCCGGTCCTATGAGAATCTGACCTATGTCGCATCCGCCTCGGCTGCGTCGGTCACTATCGGCGGCGCGACGACAAAATTGCCACCGGCCACATCGTTGAGTGAGTTCTGGGGCACGCAAGTGCGCACCGCGGCAGATGAGTCTTTCATTCATGCCGATGTGGACATTGAAACTTTGCGTCGCCGGCGCCAGGAGCCCATGGGCAACTTACCTGCCATTGTACGCATGCGGCTTTATGCACAGGGCTATGCCGAAGCGGCGTCTAATGCGCCGCCCAGTCCCGACACACGCGACGGCTGGATTAACGAAGGGCGCGAACGGGTCAGTGCGTCGGCGCAATCTGAACGAGCGGATAAAGACCGCATTGATCGCTACGACGCGGTGCTCGGGCAGGTGATTACCCAGGTGGCGTTGAAGCCTGACGATCTTCCGGAATACAAACAGAGAAATCTCGAAAACGCGCTTTATGTGGTCGGGCCATTCTCAAAATCGCCGGGTGTAAAACTGGTGGTGTTACCTGAGTTCTTTCTCACCGGGGCGGTGAGCCAGCTTGGCAGCCGGTCTGGGCATATCGCCGACAAGATCGGCATTTCGTTTCCCGGACCAGAGGCGGATCAGATCGCCAAGTTCGCCCAAGACAACAAAACGTATGTGGCTGGCGGTGTATTTGAGTATGACCCCAAGTGGCCCAACCGGTTCTTCAATTCAGCGTTTATTTTTGACGACAGCGGTGAACTCATTCATCTCTATCGCAAAATACATTGCGCTGATGCGTTCGGGCGTTTGCCTGATACAACCCCAGGGAGCGTCTATACTGAATACGTTGATCGTTATGGTTACGACCATTTATTCCCGGTCGCCGACACGCCGCTGGGGAAACTGTGTACGGTCATTTGTTTCGACATGAATTTTGGTGAAACCCATCGCGCCATGGTCAAGCGCGGCGCTGAGGTGATCATTCATCCCACATCGGAACCCCACAACGTCAGACGCCGGGGCTGGGATATTACCCGCCACGTCCGCGCTTTCGAAAATACAGCATACTTATTGACGGCAGGACACGGCGGCGAGTTTCGTGGGGAGGGCTTGGGCTTTCCTGGCTCCATGCAGCGGGGCTACTCTAAGGTGGTAAACTATGACGGCTCCTTGCAATGCATTGTCGACGGGCCGGGCGCTGTACCCCTGGTTGGCTCTCTGGACTTGAAAGCCCTGCGCCGGGCGCGGGCAGATATCAAAACCAATCTCGCTGCTTGGGATGATGCGGTAGTCTATGCCCATAAATATGCCGAAGAGCGCGGGCTGGGGAATAATCTTTGGGCTGATGACCCCATGGGCAACCCTTACGAAGATGCCGCACAGATCAAAAAGGTTATCGACATCTATCAGCGGGATAAAGTCTACATTCCACCGGCTGATGCTGGCTTTGCGCCTACCATTGATCAGTCTATGCAGGCGGTCGTCTAGCGTAACCAGGCACAAGAATCTGGTCTCCACAGAGCGGCTGAACGTGTCATACTGAGCGAACAAATAAAAAGTTCGTCAGGAGACGCTTCATGAGTTTTAAGTGTGTGAGTTTTAAACGCTTTTTTGCCATTTTGGCCGCTGTGGTTTTTGGCGCAGTGAGTACGGCCCACGCCATCAATGGTCCCGTGTTGGTGTTTGGTGGAACCAGCGGTACCGGCTTAGGTGCAGTTCAAAGTCTGCGTGCCATGGATGTGCCGGTCACCGTGTTCGTGCGCCCAACGTCCAACCTGGACGGTCTTGAAGGCCTGGGTGTAAAGATAGTCGTTGGCAATGCCTTGAATGCCGACGACGTTGATGCGGCATTCGAGTCTGGCGACTTTAAGGTCGTCATTAGTTCATTGGGCGGGCGGCGCGGTGAAAGGCGTCCTGATCTTGTAGGTAATTTAAACATCACAGCGGCCGCAAAAGCAAATGAAGTGAAGCGCATCATTCAAATCAGTTCTATGGGTGTCGGTACGGCACGTGAGCCCCCAGTTGAAGGGGCAAACTTCATGGCTGCGGTGCTGTACATCAAAACCCTAGCCGAAGACAATCTGATTGCCAGTGGATTGGACTACACCATAATTCGTCCTGGTGGTTTGCGTCGCGGCAAAGCGACGGGAACGGGTGTATTTGAAGACTACGAGCATCGCGGCTCAATCGATCGCCAAGAGTTGGGGCGCATGGTCGTTGGCATCTTGGATGACGATTCCACCCATAAACAGATTCTCTATGCCTGGGATCCGGCGCTGCCTGCAGGCGAAGAGTAGCGCACCTTGCCAATTGAACCCCTAACCAAAGCGGAGGGCTAAACCATGTTTCTCCTGCAAACCCCGTGGACGCCAACTAACCTAGACGCTGCTGAAGCAGCCCTTACGCAAGCGCGACAGACGACCGTTGCGGAAGGGGCCGCGATCGCTATTCTGCCCCATGCAGATGGCTCTGAGCATGAAGCTAGTGCGGAGATCGATGTTACAAACGCACTGTCGAGTCTGGCCAAGGCACATGATCTTTATATCGGGGCCTCCGCATACGTTAGGGGTAATAAGGACTCTGCGACCCGCACAGTGGGGTTTATCGTCGGACCTAACGGCGATGTTCTAGTCAACACGCCCAAGGTTATGCCGGATATTCTTGAAGGATATACGGATACCGCCGCAGACACCTTCCAGCCGGCGAAATTTCAAATCGCTAAAACACCGCTGGGGCAGATCGGCATTCTCTGTGGCGAAGACATTCTCGCGCCTCATTTGGTGCGCACCATGATGGTTCAAGGGGCTGAGATTATTCTCAATCCCGCGCGCGAACGGTCTGATCGTTTGTTTGAAAGTCGCACCGTCGCCCGCACGGCGCGGGCCTATGAGAATTTGGTCTATCTCGCCACAGCCTCGGCGACTACGGCAACGCTGAACGGCGGGACTGCGTCTCTTCCCGAAGCGACAGCGCTTTATCCGCCCCAAGGCGCAGCGTTACGCGTGCGCGGCTCAGAGTCATTCACACGGGCTGAAATCAGCATCGAAAGTTTGCGTCAACGCCGCATGGGCGTGCAGCTCAACTTTGCCGGCATCGTGCGGATGAATTTGTATGCGCCGGGTTATGAGAAAGAGGCCGGAGAAGCGACGGCTTCACCGCAAACCCGTACCGACTGGATTGCGGAAGGGAACAGCCGGGCCGCAGCTCAAGCCGCAACACCAAAGCCCAATGAGATCAGTTCTTATAGTGCAATGATCGGCCAGCATGTTGTGCATCAATCCCACAGGCTGGAAGAACTGGTCGAAAAACGTCAAGCCAACTTGGATGACGCCTTTGACCTTATCCGCAACTACGGTGCCCGTGCCCCAAATTTAAAACTTATTGTTTACCCGGAATTCTTTCTCACGGGACCGGTCAGTCCCTTGGGTCACAAGCTGGGGCATATCGCCGATAAAATTGGGGTGACGTTTCCTGGGCCGGAAATGGATCAGGTTGCCGCCTTCGCCCAAGAAGTAGATGCCTACGTCGTCGGCGGTGTATTCGAATACGATCCAGAGTGGCCCCAACGCTTTTTTAATACGGCGTTCATTTACAGCCCATCGGGAGATTTAATTCACCGCTACCGCAAAATTCACTGTGGCGATGCCATGGGTTTCTTGCCCGACACCACGCCCGGTAGTGTCTACGACCAATACGTTGATATATACGGCTACGAACATTTGTTTCCTGTAGCCGATACACCGATCGGTAAATTGGCGACGACCATATGTTTCGACAACAATTTCCCCGAAACCTATCGTGCCATGGTGCGCCGCGGCGCGGAAGTTATTCTCCATCCGACGTCGGAACCACATGGTGCCCACCGCATGGGATGGGACTCAGCCCGCCGCATGCGTGCGTTTGAAAACGTCGCCTATGTCATTTCCAGTGGGCATGGCGGAGAATTCTTCTTGCCTGGTCGAGAATACCGGAGTTCACGCGGACGCGGGTATTCCAAGATCGTCAATTTCGATGGGTCCATCCAGGCGGAAGCGGATACGTCAGGTGCAGTGCCCCTCGGTGGCCAGATTGATTTGGTGGCTTTGCGAAAAGCCCGCGCGGACCTCCAGGCCAATGTGGCGCTATGGGACGACGCGGTTGTTTATGCAGATGAATATGGCAAGACGCCTCGCGGTCTACCCAATAACATCTGGCCCGATGATCCGCTGGGCAATCCTTACTTTGGCGGGGCAGAAATCAAGAAGGTGGTCGACGGTTACATAAAGCATGGCATCTTTGTTGCGCCAAGCGGCGTAGCCAACAAACCAGCACAGGCGGCTGAATAACTCATGCTACGTGTTGTTCTGTGTTGGTTGAGCCTGGTCACGATGCCGACAGCTACGCTGGCCGACGATATTCTTATCTTTGGAGCGACCCGCAATACAGGGTTAGAGACGGCTAAAATTCTTGTAGCGCGAGGTGATGCTGTAACGGCCTTCGTGCGTGAGACGTCGGACACATCGGCCCTTAAAGACTTAGGTGTGGCTTTGGTTGTTGGTGATGCTCTGCAATCAGACACCGTCGACTCAGCATTTGCAGCGGGTCCATTTGATTCGGTCATTTCGACCATAGGCGGTAGCGTGCGCAATACCGCCGTGGACAGTCAGGGCAACATCAATGTATTCGAGGCGACCGAACGTGCGGGCGTAAAGCGCTTGGTGCTGGTTACGGCCATCGGGGCGGGCGGTACAGATGGCGTGTTGGAAGATCGAGCGCGCCAATTTCTCAAGGCGGTCTTAGATGCCAAGACGATCGCGGAAACTGACCTTAAAAGCCGAGACCTAGATTGGACGATTTTGCGGCCCGGCCAGCTCCCGGAAGGTCCGGCGACTGGAACCGGTGTTCTCTATGGAGATCAGACTTTGATGGGCCGTATCACCATGGGCGAGCTGGGTGTGTTGGTGGTCAAAGCTTTGGATGATGACGCAACCATCGGCAAGGTATTTCACACCATCGACAGTAAAATGGTCGGCTCGTTTTCGTCGTTTGATTAAGGCTGGTCTTTGTAGGCCGCCTTCGCATCTTGGATGGCCTGGTAAATTTCTACCGACCGCCCCCCGATTGATTCTATAATCTGCGGTGTGACCGGTGCTGCGGCTTCGCGCCACGCCTGTCGTTGAGCGTCAGTGAGTTCATGGATGGTGAAACCGATATCGTCTGCACGGGCGAGAAAGTCCTTCTCTTCATCGCGCGACATAGATCTGGCCAAATCCATGGGAATCCAGCCAGCCCGAATGACTTCTCGCTGAGTGGGAGACAAGCTCTCCAGCCAACGCGTGCTGCAAATGACAAAGTTGGTCATCTGTATGTGGCTCGTCAGGGTCAGATGAGGTGCTTCTTCCGCAATGCCTGTGCCCGCATAGAGAATGACGGCATTCCCGCCTGCATCCACGAGGCCGGTTTGTAAGCCGATGGTGTTTTCATTGAAGGATAACGGGATAACATCACTGCCTACTGCTTCGGCAAATAACCGTGTCGCCAGACCTGAGGGAATGCGATACCGCGTCCCTTGCAAGTCTTCAGGAACGAGAATGGGCGTCTTGCCATAGACCTGGCGAAAGCCAACGTCATCCCAGGACAAGAATGTGATGCCGTGTTCGGCGAGCAGGTCGCTGTAAATATCGAATAGCACTGTATCGTAGATATGATCGGCCTGGGCTTCTGAGTCGAATAGGAAGGGGGCTGCCAAAAGGGCTGCTTCCGGCACCACCGTACCGATCACAAGCCCGGACAGATTAGCGATCTGAATACGGCCGCGCCTCACGCCATTGAAAATGTTTTCTTCAGAGCCCAACTCGCCCCCGACCATTGGCGTGATCGATATGTCTCCCTTGGAAAGTTCAGCTAACTGGCCGCGGTACATCATCCATTTTTGGTATCCCGCTGTCGTGTCAGCCACGCCCGTTGTGCCGCCGATAATGGAAATTTGGGCATGACCAGTAGTGGCCGTAAGCATGAGAAGGACAGCAGATGTGATGAGTTGCCGGATGATTGAAGTCATGAATATTTAGCCTTCCGGCAGTCGAATAAATTCGTCTTCATCGCCGGTCACTTTATCAAAGACCCCATCCGACCACTCTTGTTTGGCCCGGTCGATGAGACCTTTCCGGCTGGCGACGAAGTTTCACCACATTAAACGGTCTCCGTCCATGGGCGCGCACATCAATCCCTTCGCCGGGCGCCTATTTAGCGGGGCCCATGTGATCAAAGAATATGAACGGTCCAACCGTGCGGCGTTTGGCATAGGGCAAAACCCGGCGGACTTCGAAACCGCCGAGGTCCTTCTTGCGCGGGCTGATGATGAGGTCAATGGGGCTTTGGGCGTCAATATTGGACATCTAAGGAGTCCTGAGTTCCTATACCCGGGTACTAGACGTATGTATGGCGAACTTGGGTGGAGTAGGGTCCCTTGGCAAGAGCAATCACAAGAGCCTTAACACGGCGGCAGCTGCTTCAAGGAAGCGCGATCTCTTTAGGTGCCGGGCTGCCATCCAACGGTTTGGCGGCTGATGACCAAGTCGATGTCCTTTTGCTTGGCGCCGGTTTTGCCGGTCTCAATGCGGCGATTCTGCTCCGTGATGAAGGGTATAAGGTCATTGTTCTGGAGGGGGCGGGCCGTGTCGGCGGGCGCGCTTTTACCGGGGATCATGTTGAAGGGCGGCCAGAATTGGGAGCCTCGCAAGTGGGGCCCTACTATGCACGTGTGCGTGATATGGCGGACCGGTTGGGTGTGAAGCTTCTACCCGGTGCCAATCTCACTGCGCCGTATGCTTTTTCCATTAACGAAACTCTGTTGTCGCGCGACTCATGGAACAATCATGCACTCAATGAAACGGTTGGCGATGAACGTTCAGTTCCGCCGTCCGTTCTTCTCGATCATTATTTTGAGAACCATAATCCTTTGAAGGGCTTCGACGATTGGCTTGAGCCCCATGCAGCCGCTTACGACATCCCTCTTGGGCAATGGTTGAGGCAGCACGGCGCATCAGACGAGGCGTTGCGGTTGATCAATGCGGGACCGATCGATGCCGACATATGGAACGTCTCTGCGTTGCATCTGCTCCACAACGATGCCCGGGGCCGTCTTTGGTTCTCCGGCGAAAACACACCGCGAGGACTGGATCGGTTTCAGAAACGGGGCCCCACCAGCCATCGCATCGAGGGAGGAACGTCACGTTTGCCCGAAGCGATGGCGGCGACTTTGGGTGACTCTGTTCGTCTCAACAAGATCGTCACCAGTATTGAAAGCGCTGGCGAAGTAGCCAATGTGCGATGCATGGACGGTACGCGATACCGGGCAGACTTTGTGATTTCGGCGCTGCCGTTTACTACCCTGTCACGGGTGGCGATTGATCCACCGCCGCAAGGCAATCAAGCCGAGGCTATTCGCCTTTTGCCCTACCGCGCAAACTCACAAGTCCATATGCGTGTTACCGACGGCGCGTATTGGGAAGAGGATGGGTTTGATCCATCGATCTGGAGTGATGGACCATTATCGCTGATCCGGCAGAAAATTGGCGGTGATGGTAATCGGGATTATCTGCAAGCGGTCTGTGTCGGTAAGAAATCTGAACGGCTGGATCTGCTCCCTCCACAGGAACGCGGTGCTTTTGTGGTTAAAGAAATCGAACGCATGCGGCCATCGACCAAAGGTAAACTCAGGGTTACCGCTCTACATTCCTGGTCGGAGCATCCCCTGGTGGGCGGGTTCCGGCATTCATTCTGGCCAGGGCAGGTGAATAAATTCGCCCATGACATGATACGACCGCACCATCGCCTTCATTTTGCGGGGGAACATACGCGGCGGCTGGAAATCGGCATGGAATCCGCCATGGAGTCGGGAGAGCGTGCCGCGATCGAGGTCCTGGACCGCCTGGGATAGGGGCGGGGGAGAGGGTTTTTACCTGAAATTGACTGCTCATTGCGCGAGCAAGTAGCGTATGATGGGCGTGCTCCCATGCCCATTTTGCGTTCACATTGTTATAGTCTGTCCATAGAAACTGATGAACAAACCAACAACGTCCAAGAAGGACTCGCACACATGCTCTACATTTCACAAAAATGCTGGTCCCCCGATGGGATTGATGCCCTCTCAGAACACATCGAATCCATCAACGCCTCCAATGGGCGCTTTGAAGTGGTGGACCCGATCGAGGCGGTTATTTTGCTGCCCCATTCGTCAGATGGAGAGACGACCCATGACCGCAAGGGTCTCCTTAAATCTTTGAGTGATCTCGCGGCGGAGAAAAACGTGTTCCTCGCCGGGTCGGTGCTCGTGAAAAGCAATAAGGCTGACGTGCCCTGCACGCTCGGGTTTCTCATCAGTTCGGTTGGCGAGGTGCTCATCGAAGTAGAGAAGATCTCGCCGGAACTGATCAATGGCATCGCATCTGAGCAATCATCGGCGCTCGGCCAGGCGATGGATTTTAAAGTGGCGGATACGCCCATTGGGCAGGTAGGCATTTTGCCCGGCGAAGATATTCTCTTCCCGCACTATGCGCGCAGCCTGGTGTGGAAAGGCGCGGAAGTCATTCTCAATCCATCTGAAGAAGTGGCCGACGATCTTTTTGACGCGCGGCAAAATGCGCGCATGGCGCGCGCCTTTGAGAACGCAGCTTTCATCGCCACGTCGTCCGCTGTGTCCCGGGGGCTCAATGGCATGGCGTCTGCTTTCCCCCGGGCCAGTGGATTATCAGACTGGAACGGCAAGCAACTCCTTGCCAAGTCTGATGAAGATGTCATCAAGGCAGACGTGTATATCGACAAGCTACGCCGCAAGCGGGCAGCGATTTTTTCCATCCAGGCCCTGCACCTGCGGGCTAACCTCTATGCTGACGGCTACAAGAAAATGATCGCAGCACAGGATAAGGCTCCCGATATTCCAAAAAACCGCGAAGCTTATGTTACCGAGGCGCGCACCCGGTTGGAGTCTTCGAAAGCGATGGAAGGCACTGGTCACGAAACCGAATACGACGTCCTTTTAGTGCAATCCGTTAAGAAGATGATTCAAAAGACGTCGGACGTACATGCGTTGCGCACCGAGAATATTAAACGCGCGCTTATTCTTCCCGGCCGGACCGCGTCTAACCCCAATGTGAGATTGGTGGCGCTGTCTGAATTCTTTATGACCGGGCAGGGGGGGCACGGTTACCGCTCGCCGATAACGTTGCAGCGCTTGGCGATCCGCTACCCTGGCCCAGAGATGGAACTGCTCTCTGAATTTGCCCTTAAGCACAAAGTCTATCTCTCCGGCTCGACCTTTGAGATTGACGATAAACTACCGGGCTACGTTTTTAACTCTGCCTTCATCTTGAATGACTCCGGTGATCTCATTCACCGCTACCGCAAAATTCAATGTGCAGACGTGTGGGGCTCATTGCCCGATACAACGCCGAGCAGCATCTATGACCGCTATCTCGATACCTATGGTTATGATTTCTTATTTCCCGTCGTCGACACACCCATAGGCAAGTTGGCCACCATCGTTTGCTTTGATCAGGCCCATCCTGAGATCGTGCGCATGATGGTGAAGAAAGGCGCCGAGGTGATTATTCACCCATCGTCCGAAGGGCATGGTTCGGGCCGCCGTGGCTGGGATTTCGCCCGCCAGACCCGCGCCTTTGAAAACGTGGCCTACATCTTGTCTCCGTTGCCGGGTGGGGAGCAGTTTGACCCGGACTCACACTATGAACACACCAATCAGATGCGCGGCTATTCTAAAATGGTGAATTTCGATGGCTCTATCCAGGGTGTGCTGGATACGCCGGGAGCCGCAGTTCTGGCGGGTACGGTCGATTTGCTGGCCTTGCGCCGCGCCCGTGCCAATCCGCATATCAATTTACCCATGTGGGATGATCCCAACGTTTATGTGAACGACTATGCTGCCGATGTGGGGCTGGAAAATAATCTGGCGACAGATCCTATGGAGAATCCGTATCGGGGCATGAAGCCGCTGAAGAAAAAGCTGGCCAGTTATTTCGAGCGCGGCATTTTCGTGCCGCCGACTGTCGCTTCGTCCCGTTCGCTGTCAGTGCCGGGCAAAGCGCAGCCTGATTTCGACAAGCCGGGTGATGCTGCGCCACCAAAGCCCAAAACTTTGGCGGATGAAGAAAAAATGGACGGTGAATATATCCAGGTTTGAGTGTAAGCAGATCGCACAGAGTGTTCGGGTAAGTTTCTTATGACCGCGTTCCTGAGAATCGTTCAGCTGTGTGCGCTGGTTGTGCTGCTGTTTACGCTGCAGATACCAGTGAAGGCTGACGACGCGGCTAAAGCGTTGCGCGTTGCCGTAGCGGGCCGCCCTCCAGGTCTTGGCAATCCCTATTCCACGTTACCCATTGGCGCGATCAATCCAATGCATCTCCTGTATGACGCATTGACCATGGTTGGTGAAGAGGGGGCTATTCTCCCCGCATTAGCAGTAAGTTGGGAGCACCAAGGCGATGATGCGTGGGTGTTTCAACTGCGGCCTGACATTACCTTCTCAAACGGCGAAGTCTTCAACGCGCAGACCGTTGTCGATGTGGTGACCTATCTGAGAAGTGAGGCTGCCGCTGGTTACCCCGTCGCCAATGAAACGGCGATGATCGACTCTGCAGAATTGGTTGATGAATTTACGGTGTTGATCAGAACAAACCGCCCCGATGCCTTGCTGCCCAAGCGCATGAGCTTTGTCTACATGGTTCCGATGCGATATTGGAACGAAGTTGGGGTCGACCACTTCGGTCTTGAACCCGCAGGGTCAGGGCCGTTTAAACTGAAGGATTGGGGTCAGACCACTGGTTTCTATGTGTTTGAACGCAATCCGGCATCATGGCGGCCATCGGCTCATTTTGACGAAGTGCACTTTTTTGGTGTTGGGGATGTTGTCAGCCGGGCGCAATCCATGACCAGCGGTCAGATCGATCTATCGTTCAAACTCAGCTTGGATTTACTCAAAGACCTCAAAGCACAAGGTTTCAACACGGTCGCACGGCAAACCTATTCCATCGGCGCTTGGGCTTTTCGCCAAATCGACCCAGAGTCGCCGTTGTCTGATACGCGGGTGCGGCGTGCGTTGAACTTGGCCATTGACCGGGAGTCCATTGCAAAGACAATTCTGAGCGCTGTCACTTCACCCGTCTCTCAGGTCGCCACTGCTGAGGTCTATGGCTACAACCCCGACCTGCCTTTGTTTCCCTATGATCCAGAAGCGGCCCGCGCGCTGCTCACTGAAGCGGGATACGGTGATGGGTTGCAGTTGGAAGCCCTTGTACGCAGCGATCCTTCAGTGCCAGAGCAGATACTGATTGGCCAGGTAGTTGCGCAAGACCTCGCCAAGATTGGCGTTGAAGTCCGGCTCAATCAAGTTCCGGGCCAGCGTTGGTTGGGGCACTACTTTTCTGGAGATTGGGGCAGTTCACAAATTCTCGAGACCAGTTTCAATAACACCATTCATGGTGATGTGATCCGTAGTATAGAAACCGCGTCATGCCTTAAAGCGGGGGCTTTTTTCTGCCGGGAAGACATGCTTACGCTCATTGAAGAGAGCAACAAGGAGTTTGATACAGATAAGCGCGAAGTGATGCTGCAAAATCTTGTCGCCGCACTCCACTATGATCCTCCGGCCATATATCTATTTCCCTACTTCGATACCCTGGCTTATGCGCCGCATCTTAACGAATTGCCAACGACAGGTGGGCGAATCAATATGGAACAGATCACGGTGCGTCCATGATGAAGCGTTTGGCGTTCTTGGCTGGGTTTCTATTTGCCGCGGCATCCGCGGTTTCCGCTGAGCTTCAGATTTCGCTTCAGATGGTTGAAGGGCATGGCGGTGTACCCATCAATGTTGCCGAGGTGGGAGAGCCCGGCCGTCCCGGAATTTTGTTCATTCACGGCAATGGCCAGAGTTATATCAGCTGGACCAAACAACTGAATTCAGGACTGGCTGACGACTTTCATTTGGTCGCTTACGACCTGCGTGGCCACGGTAACTCAGGCAAACCCTGGCGAGGTGAAGACTACAGTCACGCTTGTATCTGGGCAGAAGATATTGAGGCGGTATTGGAGGCCACGGGACTGAAGAACCCGATTGTTGTGGCTTGGTCACGCGGCGGCCTCATCGCCATGCACTATGTGCGCTGCCGGGGAACCGATGATCTGTCGGGTATCGTTATGGTTGGCTCCCGTGGCCGCCTCGTCACGGTGTCATTGCCAGGAGAAGATAACCCAGCGCGGGTAAGCCAGGTGCAGTTGGAAACAAACGACATCGAACAGAATATTCTTGGAGCGCAAACCTTCGCGAGTCTAATGACCATAGAACAACAAAGCGCTGAATGGGAAACGCTTTCGACAGCCATGAACCTTTTGGCGCCACCCTATGCCCGCCGGGCCATGCGTGCGCCGACTATTGGCCCCACGGGTGAGGTGGAACGCAGCTATGCCAATCTTGTCAATGAGATCAAGTTGCCATTTCGTGTTGTTCTGGGTGGCAGCGATCCGTTGCGGGATTCTCTGGAATTAGCAGACGCCTATCGTGCGGCCATGCCAGAGGCAGACGTTCTGATATATCCTGGGGTCGGCCATTCCCCATTTATCGAATCGCCCGAGCGTTTTAATACTGACCTCCGAGCGTTTGCTGAACAAATTTACAAGACCAAGTAGGAGCGGATTTATGCCGAATTCCACATTCTCCCGACGCAATGCTTTGCTCACCGCAGGTGCTGGTGGTTTAGGGGCAGCAACTTATCTGACAAAACCAGCGCGGGCAGCCAGTCATCGCAGGCTGCCAGACCGCATTGAAGACTGGACTGAAGAAGACCGGTTGCATGCCTTGGTAAAGCAGCAAGCTCGCACCGATGAAGGCAAAGTGATTTGGCGGACGCGGGGTGTGATTTATGGCTTTAAAGCTCCGAATTCTCCTGTTCCCTTGGTGCGCTTTAAGGGCTGTGAGCAGCAGTGGATTAAACCCACCGGTCCGTCGGAATATGTGAAATATACGTCTTTGCTGACCTATTACAGCCATATGGAAACCGACAAGATCATCGACGGGTTTACCAATCCGATTACCGGCGAGGATGTGACGTTCAGACCCAACTGGAGTCGGGTACCTGAGGGGCAGACTATTTCCAAGAAAGGGGTCACCATCAATATTATCGATGACGCTTTCCCCGATTTTTATGCCAACGATTCTATCAACGACATTGAGATGACGCTGATTGGTGACACGGTATCGTTTCACGCCAAGATGAAATGGCCTGAACCCCTGGTGCGCAATCCTTACAATCAGGATCAATCGTTTTTTGCCAAGATATCAGAGTTGCAAGATGATGCAGTGACGTCCGCCTCCGCCCACGGCGCTGGACAAATACTTATGCCGTCCATGCCTGCCATTGGTATGTCCGACCCGGAGATCGGCCAAGTCATTTGGCATGTGGAGTTTTACAAGGTGAATTCGTGGGATGATCTACCGGAGGATTATCTGACCAAAGCGCTGGCGGAACACGGTGAAGATTTTGATGTAAACCCAGAAAATGACGCTGTGCCGTCAAAGCTCGCGCGAAATCTGGCGCGATTGGGCTACGTGAAGAAGTAGGTCGTTAATGTCCGCCCGTTCAGAATCATCATGGGAAAAAGTGCCGCGCCTACCGGCCGGGCATTTTGTCTCCGGCTTGGTCTACACCGACCCGGATGTTTACCAAGACGAAATCGACAACATTTTCTCTAAGGCGTGGCGGTTTGCCTGCCATGAAAGCGAATTACCGGAGCCGTTCGACTACAGGCTGGTTGATCACGCTGGACAGTCGCTCATCTGTATTCGCGGCGAAGACGACGAGGTACGCACTTTCCTCAATGTGTGCTCTCATCGCGGCGGCAAGCTGCTGACTGAACCGTCCGGTAACGCTCGTTTGATCACCTGCTTCTATCATCGCTGGACTTACGACAGCCTGGGCGCTTGCACGGGCATTCCCCGCCCGTCCGGATATAGCAAAGAGGTCGCCAAGGACAGCATGGGGCTGCGTGGCCTGCGCACCGCTGTTAAGCACGGACTCGTTTTTATTGCGCTGGATGAGGGCGCGCCTGACCTAGACACATTCATTGGACTGGCGCTGGATCAATTTTCCGAAATGCTCGGCACAACTCTGCTTGAGGTGTTTCACTACAACCGCGCCGTACTTGACTGTAATTGGAAAGCCTGGCACGAGACCAACATGGACCTCTATCACGAGTTCATGCATGCGGTTTTGCGCCAGACCCAGGTCGGCGCCATGCCCATGGAAGACCGCCGCCTAATTACCTTTGAGAACGGCCACGGCGGCAGCGGCGGCGATCTCAAAGCAGCCTACGATGGATACAAAAGTTTTGCAGGGCGCGGGGGCGATGTGCCGCCTCTGCCCGGCACCGATCCAACAGATTTCCGCTTTGTTGATTTGTTTCCGTCTACGGCGATCATTGCGCGGGGCACGGTTGTTCGCATCGACACGGCAACGCCTCTTGGGCCCGATAAAACGCTGTTGGAAATGCGCGGCCTTGGCGTTAAAGGGGAATCTCAAGAGCATCGCCAGGCGCGTCAACGCCATCACAATCAATATTGGGGCCCGTTCGGGCGCAACGTACCCGAGGACATGATCGCTGCCGAAGCCTGTGCCGACAGTTTTCGCAATCAGGCGGGGCGTTATCAGATCATCGCGCGGGACGAAAACCTCACCGGTCAGGACGATGCCATTCTTCGCGCCTTTTATAAGGAATGGGGTGATCGCACCGGGCGCGACCCTGGAAACCCAATTGATCCGGCTACGGCATGAACGACCTCAAGCGCCTTCTTGAACGGGAGGCGGTCCGGCCCCTCATCGGTGGGGCGGGTTTGGCTTTGGACGATGGAGACTTTGCTCGCTTTCTTGGGTATTGCGACGACCCGTTCAACTACCGCATCCGGGTTTGGAGCCCGGACCTCAAAAAAGACATGACCTGGCTCGAGCATGACCGGGAAGGATTGATTGAACTATTCAAAAGTCTGCCGGAGCATTTGCAACGGCAAGGCCGGTTACACCGTCAGGTGACGGTGGCCACCGTGGAGCCTTCAAATGTGGATGGGTTTCTGGTGGTGACCAGCCCGTTTGTCGTCCACCACACAAATCTTGAAGGGCAAACACACACACTCGCCGTCGGACGTTACATCGATATCGTCAATATGATAGACGAGAAAATCGTTTTGACGGCCCGCGACGTTATGCTCGACACCCGCGATCTGGGCATCGGATTGCACGTGCCCATTTGAGAGGCCAATTTGATTTCGGCCAATACGGTGTTAAGCCGCTTTCTTCTTACCCGACACGAGCTTAAAAATAAGGTGGCCTAAAATAGCGACCGCAGCCAACCCGACGACGATGTAAAACAGGTCCCAGGAAATTCCCTCAAGGATTTGTTGGCCGTAAACGTCACTGCTGTACCGGAACAGTTCCATTGCTTGAGTTTCCTCTTATAGCCCGCTTTACGAGATTCTCCATGAGCGGGATCTTGAAATGATTGTAGTTAAGCGGTGACGCACCCCGTGAGGCCGAGCCGCCACCGAGTTCGGCGGTTTCTTCGTCCTGGTTGCTGCCACGGACGATATCTTCCACCACGGTCATGCGCTTAGGTACGCATTCCACCCCGGCGCAGGCGATGCGGATATCTTCAATCACGCCACCGTTGACGATCTTCGAGCAGGCCACATTGACCAGTGGGAAATCCCAGGTGTTCCGGTCGGCTACTTTTTCAAAATAGAACTCGGCTTTGGCCCACTTGGCGGGAATGCGGATGGCGGTGAGAATATCGCCGGCCTCCACCACCGTCATGCGGGTGATGTTGACGTCCGGGCCGATGAAGAATTCTTCAGCAGGGACGACACGTTCTGCAGCAGAACTGCGGATGACCATGCTGGCATCCAGGGCGACCATCGCTGCCGCGGTATCAGACGGCGACACGGCGACGCAGCGTGACGCGCCAAACAAGCAGTGTTCGCGGTTCATGCCTTCCGGCGTATCGGCATAACACGTGTTGCCGCCAGCACGGTAGCAGTCGAGCCCCGAGCGGTAATACCAGCAGCGCGCATCTTGGCTGACGTTGCCGCCAATGGTTCCAGCATTACGGATTTGTGGGCTGGCGACCCGTCCTGCGGCTTCGGAGAGCAGACCGTACTGGCTTTTGATAGTTGTGTTGTTGCTAATTTCGGTGAGCGTGGTCATGGCACCGATCTCGATACCGTCAGGGGTTTCGCGAACGCCCGTCAGTTCGGCAATGCCACCCAAGTCGATAACGGCTTCGGGCCGCTTGGCGCGATCCTTAAACCAGTCAAAGCTGTCTTGCCCACCGGCGACGAGCCAGCCGTTCTCTCCGTATTTTTCGAGTAACTCCAGTGCATTCTCAATATCGGAAGGCTGAAACAACGCGAATTGCGGCATCATATCTTTATTAGACATTGCTGCGTCCTCCTTACTGGTTGCTCATTTGGAGCGTTTTGTACGATTGCGGACGATCCGCAAGCGCATTGATGATCATGTCAGGGACCACCGGTGTGCGATTGAAGTACACACCACCCAGGGCATCGGAAATGGCACTGAGTAGTGCGGAGGCCGCGCAGCCCAGCAATGGCTCACCGATGCCGCGCGCACCGACCGGGTTGCTTGGGTCCGGCTTATCTACGTAGCCGACGTCCATTTCAGCAGGGACGTCTAAATAAGACGGTGGTTTGGATTGGTGGAAACCAACGTTAGCTGGTAGGCCGTTTTGCGGGTCGTACACGATGCGTTCAAGTCCCGCCATGCCGATGCCCATGACACCGCCACCGCGAATCTGATGTTCAAGTCCTTGCGGGTGAACGACCGTTCCACAATCTGCCGTGCCGACGTATTCTAGAATCTCGTATTTGCCAGTTTCCGTATCGAGCTCGATTTTCATGAAGGCGGAAGCCAGTGCGATGGCCATGCCTTCTGACGGCAACGTGTCCTTGGCGGCGCCGACAAGAGCTGTCCCGGCCAATGCTGTCACCGACGCTTTGGTTATTGCGTGCATATCTTCATTCATTTCGTGGCCATCGTATTTGCCACCCAGTTCGATGGCGCGCTGCGCCGCTTGAGCCAGGGTCAAGTTTTGGGTCGGATCAGCCTTGGAGAATACTTTGTCGCCGCCCACATCGTAATCTTCGGCGATGCCGCCGAGATCCATTGCGGCTATTTCCAATAGTTTCATCTTAGCGTCCATCGCGCCCACGTAATTTGTCCGTGTCATGGTGAAGGACGTGTTGCTGCCGAACTGGCCCAAATTCCAAGGCAGATTCCGACGGCTGTCGCCGCGTTCAATTACAACGTTTTCCCATGAACAACCTAGGACCTCTGCTGAGATTCTCGATGTACTGGCATAGGAGTAAGTGCCCAGGTTTCCGACGCCTGTGTGAACGTGCACTTTGCCGTCCGGCGTAATACTGACCAAACCGTCAAAACCGGTGGCGCCGGCAGGATGGAACGCCTGGCCGACACCGATACCGGTCACCTTCGTGCCGTTGCGCTGGCCGCTCTGTTTTTTCTTTTCTTCCCAGTTGAAGCGCTCTGCGCCGTTGCGGATAGCTTCGCGTAGGTACGCACTGGATACAGGTATGCGTTTGTCAGCGTACTTGGAGTCATTATTGGTGGCGTTGATTTCGCGAATGACCAAACGGTCGACACCGAGTTCTTTCGCTGCTTTATCCATCAACGGTTCCATGACGCAGGCCAACTGATTTTGGCCCGGACCACGCTGCGCGCCGGTGATCGGCGTGTTGGTGGCCACTGGAATGCCTTTCCAGCGCATGGCTTCTGGCGTGTAAACCAAAGACAACGCGCCACCGGCATTCATGTAATCGGGGAAGCCGTCGTTAGCGCCGCTTTGTTGAACAACATACATATCGGCGGCGATGAGTTTGCCGTCGTCGCGGAAGGCCAGTTTGACGTTGCCCTGGAAGCCGTTGCGCCGTGAGCCGAGGTAATATTCCTCGGCGCGCGTAATACGCAACATGCAGGGTCGGCCCGTTTTCTTCGACATATGGGCAGAAAGGCTGGCAATCGGATAGGCGGTTCCTTTGGAGCCGAAGCCGCCGCCGCAATACTCAGCGATAAGAATCATATTTTCAGGCTCGATTCCCACATAGGCGGCGAAGCCGGGAACATTGAAGGTGTGGCTCTGCGATGAGGCATGCAAGTAGCACTTGCCGTTTTCCCAATAGGCGAAAGAACTGCGGGGCTCCATGCTGTGGTGCGAATGTCCGGCGACGACGAACGTTTCATCCAGCACCACGGCAGCACTTTCGAAGCCGGCATCCACATCGCCGTATTCCCATTGATCGCGGGGCTCGCCGCGCGGCAATTCGTCTTCACCGACGGCAGCGAAATCGCGGGCCGTCCATTTGATGCGTTGCGTGGGCTGCATGCGCTGAGTGACGTTGCCGTCATCGTGTGCGTCTACACCGCCCGGATACAAGCTCTGCAACGGATCGATGACAAACGGCAGTGGTTCGTATTCGATGATGATGGCTTCCAGCGCATTGGATGCTGTGGTTTCGTCCACGGCTGCGATTGCTAGAATGGGATCGCCGACGAACTTTGGATTGTTGGTCAGAATTTGTGTTTGCGGCACAGGCATGGCGGGTACATCTTCTGCCGTCAGAATATCGACAACGCCTTCCATCTTCAGCGCAGCCGATGAGTCGATGTTCCGCACGCGAGCGTTCGGCATGGGGCTGGTCAGCAATTTGATGAACAGCATGCCTTCAGCACGAAAGTCCTCCGAATACTTTGCTTTGCCCGTGACTTTGGCGCGGACGTCGGGAGGGGTGAAGTTTTTTCCAATATGTTTGTATGCCATGTCAGGTTGTCCGTGCTGCGCGCATGATTGAATTCAAATAGTGATCGTATGCCCCACAGCGGCAGAGGTTGCCGGCCATGGCCTGGCGGGCTTCTTCCCGCGTAGGACTGGGATTGGTTTTCAGAAGCGCAACCCCCGACATGATTTGTCCGGGTGTGCAGAACCCGCATTGCGGACCCAGCTCATCGATCATCGCCTGTTGCACCGGATGGAGCGTGCCGTCCGGTTGCTCAAGGCCTTCGATGGTGGTGACGGCGCGGCCCCGCACACTATGGGTCAGGGTCGAACAGGAATTGTGGGCGACATCGTCAATGGTGACGGTGCAAGCGCCGCATTCACCCCGGTCGCAGGACAATTTGGTACCGGTCAGCCCCAGCTTATAGCGCAAGGTCATGGCCAGGGTTTCGTTGGGCAGAACATCAACCGGCCGGTCACGGCCATTCACTCTAAGAGTGACCAAGCGCTCGACAGATCCGGCGGCTGGCGCTGCGTCTTCAGAGCAGCCACTCAGGCCAACCAGCATCAGCCCGCCACTGGAGGCCACAGCCCCCGAAGCGATGACACTCTTAATAAAGGTCCGTCGAGCCACGCGGTCGTTGCTGTCTGGGGAGTCGAGGGGTATGCCCTCGGTGGTTTGTTCAATAGTCGGTTCGGGCGCCATAAATCCTGTTCCTGTCCTTGATCGCGGCGATTGCTCTACGAGATGGAGATATTGCCCGTAGAGCGGAAAATATCAATTGAATTGGGGCAGACTTTAGCCAAACCCTGCCGATTTGATGCAGTTTAGACCCTAGACCACCACCATGCGAGCAAATGCCTTTGGTGTCATTGCAACCGGCCAGGCTCTGTCCCCAGGCGCGGCCTCTGGTGTGCCCGGGCGGAAGCCATTAGGTTGCGCTCCGAGATTAATGGTAAAGGGACTTTTTGGGCCAATGACTTCGGACCGCATCACTCGCCACAAACTGATCGATCGCCTGTTTCACTGGGGCATGGCGGCAACCATGATCGCCCTCATGGGCACGGCTTTGTGCCCCATTCTTGGCCTAGAGTTTGACTGGGTGCCGATTCACTGGATTGCTGGCGTTATCTTGGCAGTCCTTATTGTGTGGCACACGGTGCGCGCTATTTTTCAGCAGGACCTCATGTCCATGTGGGTCGGGCCAGTTGAACTCGTTAAGGCGGTGGGGGCTCTTAAGAGAGGGGACCTTCCTAAAACGGGTAAGTATTCCATTGCACAGCGCCTGATGCACAAAGCGGTTTCCGCCTTCGGTCTCGCTGCTCTGGTGACAGGTCTGTTGATGCTTGTGCGCATTGATACGCCGTTTTGGGAGCGGGACCCGTATCTGCTTGCACAAAGCACTTGGGGTTTCATCTATGTGATACACGGTCTATCCGCAGTGATCTTCTTCGGCCTGATTATGATGCATGTTTATTTTGCGCTGCGCCCCGAGAAACTGTTTTACACCCGCTCCATGATCCTGGGATGGATTACCCGTGGTGAGTTTAACGCTAACCACGATGCAGGGATGTGGAAGCACACCGAGACTAAAAAGCAGGAGTCTGATGCATGAGTGACGCCCCGAACAAAAGCATGAATTTTCGCGCCTGTGTCGATGCCATTGAGAACGGCTACGAATTCATGCTGGCTTATGCCGCCCAAGGGCGCGACAAAGAGGGCGGCGGTGGTGAAGTGGGGTCCATCAGGGGTTATCTCGAGAACCTTAGCGCTGGGCTCGCTGAGCTTGATGGAGCGGTGCAGGCTGAAATTACGGAACATAGCGGCGCCAATAGCGATCAACTCACCGCTTATGCCGCTATTTTGGCAGCCGATGCGGGTCGGGCCAAAGCCGCGGTTGATGTGGCGTTGTCGGTGCCGTCCATTGGCTCTCAGATCATTGATAATCTCAACGCCTCGATCCACCTGCGCGCGCTACTCACCTCCATCTTCCTGATTGATGAAGCGCTGCGGGTGAGTTGAGCCTCTATCCGGCGTTATGCCGGGCCGCTTAATCGTATAGGCTCACGCCCCTGGGGGTGACTATGGCAGCACGCGACGAAAAAACGGATACAGGACAAACCAACACGGGGCAGTCAGACTATCCGTCGCCAACCTATGCTTGGTACGTGGTTGTCATTCTGACGCTGGCCTATGTGGTGTCGTTTATCGACCGGCAAATCATGGCTCTGATGGTCGAGCCCATCCGCAAAGACCTTGATATTTCTGACACCCAAATCAGTCTTCTTCTCGGTCTCGCCTTCGCCATCTTTTATACGTTCCTTGGCATCCCCATCGGCCGTATGGCTGATTTGCGCAGCCGAAAGAAAATCATCATCGCCGGCATCACCATTTGGTGCTTCATGACAGCAGCCTGTGGACTGGCACGTAACTACGTGCAGCTTTTTGCTGCGCGCATTGGCGTCGGCTTTGGCGAGGCGGCGCTAAGCCCTAGCGCCTTGTCGATGATCAGTGACTATTTTCCTAAGGAGACCCGCGGCCGTGCCGTGGCTTTTTACACCATGGGCATCGCCATCGGTGTCGGTTTGGCGATGATCATTGGCAGTCAGGTCATTGCCTATGTGTTCAACGCGCCGCCGGTAACCTTACCGGTAGTAGGTACTTTGTTTGCATGGCAGACCGTTTTTCTCGTGGTTGGATTGCCGGGATTGTTGATCGCTGTCCTTATGGCGACGGTGAAAGAACCGGTCCGCCGAGAGCAGATCAAACAGGCCCATGACGACGGCACTGAATCACGGCACGTGCTGTTTTCACAAGTGGTGGCGTTTCTGTGGCAGCGCCGGCGCATGTATGTGAGTCATTTTCTCGGCATGTCGATTGTCGGGATTTTGTCCTACGGCTTTTATGCCTGGATCCCCACTATGTTCATCCGCACCTGGGGCTGGACCATTCAAGAGATCGGTCTGGCGTATGGGGTTTTAACGCTCATTTCAGGACCGCTCGCCGTCATTGCCGCCGCCAAAACGTCTGAGGCGTTTTCCCGCCGCGGCTACCAGGATGCCCACATGCGCACGGCCCTTTGGGGCAGTCTCATCGGCATTGTCTTTGCGGTTGCCACACCGTTGATGCCGCATCCTTATTTGTCCCTCATCATGCTCTTGCCGGTTTCCGTTGGCACCAGTGCGGCCACGGCAGCCGGTCTGGCTGCCTTGATGATGGTGACGCCCAATCAAATGCGGGCGCAAACATCGGCGGTGTACTTTTTCGTCGTCAATATTCTCGGCCTCACCGTCGGGCCTACGGGCATAGCCCTGTTCACGGATTATGTGTTCCGTGATGATGCCATGCTGCGCTACTCGGTCGCATCCGTCTCCGTAATGGCTGGGCTCTTTGCCGCCGGGTTCCTGGTTTACAACCTGCGCCACTATGCTGCCTCCTATGAAGAGGCTAAAAATTGGGCGGAAGGCTCTGCTGATGGCTAGTGTTCTTGGTCTCAAGGCCCAGGATCAGTATCTCTAAAAGATAATAAATGATCTATTAGCGACAAATAATTATTAAAAAAGATGGTGCCGCCGGGAAGAATCGAACTTCCGGCCCCACCCTTACCAAGGGTGTGCTCTACCCCTGAGCTAACCACAAGCAAGCCTTAACTGAAGACGTTACAACATATATTTCGGTGTTTAATGAATCGTCGTCAAGACAAAGTTTGGAAGTATTGTGACTGCATTGTGGCCGCTTAGATTCATACTACGTCCCAATCAAAATGACCGAGTACGAAACTGACTAAATATATAGTTAGAGGATTGACGGAGGTTTTAGGAGGTGGGGGGGGCAAAAACAGCGTTACTCGAACTATCATCAAATCCTAGGCACTCCCAGGGCCACCATACGGCCACACCCCCCCTTCACATACGTAGAGACAGCCCCGGCATATTTTTAGGGGTTTTCAAACTGTAAAATAGGTGTGTTGAGGGAAGCTTAGGATGGCTTTGATATGGGTCTGATCGGCATACGAACTTGGATTACCCCACTCCGTGACAGA
>JAQWRV010000029.1 GCA_029243545.1 Rhodospirillaceae bacterium | reverse complement strand
GATGTTTACGCCCTACAGTTTGACGAAAGAGGGATTTTACAAGAAGTCAAAACCTATGGCCTTGGCGATGGTGAAGAGATTCAAGTGGTCGAACGCGAAACGCCTACTATGGGCCGCGAATTCAGCCTGATTGAACAATTAATTGGCAACCTTGGCCGGTTCGACCGTGGCCGTCCTGAAGCCGGCCCTTAAAAAACATCCGGCTATCATTTAAGCCGCATTTCTTTGACTAGAGAATTTTTACAGCCTCAAATCTGATCTTCACATAGACCACCCCTTCAATAAACACAGCACGCTCCGCAGACGCTTTATTATTCGATCTAGGTGGTGTTGCCATATACATTAACTTTGATCGGGCCCTTGATTGTTGTGCCTATTATGCGGGTGATGATGCATATCGCTTGGCAAAACTTTTCTCAATGGTCGCGGCTTACGCGCAGCGTGGCCAACTTGCTTGCCCAAGCCATACTTGATTTTTACCTGTACGCATTCACTAACTCCAACCATTTTCACCAAAGTGTATGGGCCGAACGGTTTCGCTCTTTGCTGCAGCCATTTGAAAGAGTATTCTCATCTCCGAAAATGGGTATGAGAAAGTCTGAAGAACGCGCGTCTAACTACATCACTGAACAAATTCTCATGCCGGTCGGCCGGATCTCTTTTTTCGATGAACTCTGGGAGAATGTCAGCTGTGCCAAAATTACAGGTTAGCAGGCGCCACAAGTTTTGGGTCTAGAAAATACAAACACTGCGCTAGGAGATCTATAGGCCTTCTCCGTAAACACCACCAGCGGACTAACGAAAAACGGCCCGCACCATTTAGCACGAGCCGTTTCCGCATATTCATTTTAGCAAAAATTTACCCAGCGAGAATGGCCAAAAGCAGGATCGCCACGATGTTCGTGATCTTGATCATCGGGTTTATGGCTGGGCCAGCGGTGTCCTTGTACGGATCGCCGACTGTATCGCCGGTCACAGCCGCCTTATGGGCTTCAGACCCCTTACCACCATGGTTACCATCTTCGATATATTTTTTGGCATTATCCCACGCACCACCGCCGGAGGTCATGGAAATAGCGACAAACAAACCGGTTACGATAGTCCCCAGCAACATGGCACCAAGAGCAATGAAGCCCTTTTCTTGACCAGCAGTCATAGCAACGATGAAGTACAAAACAACCGGTGCCAGCACTGGCAGAAGGGACGGCACGATCATTTCCTTGATGGCTGCTTTGGTCAGCATATCGACCAACAAACCGTATTCTGGCTTTTCGGTGCCCTGCATGATGCCCGGCTTTTCTTTAAACTGACGCCGCACTTCAACAACGACAGCGCCGCCAGCCCGGCCAACCGCCTGCATGCCCATAGAGCCAAACAGGTAAGGCAACATGCCACCAATAAACAAGCCAACAACCACATAAGGGTCTTTCAGCGAGAACTCGATGCCGGCCATTTCGGGAAAGTAGAATTCAAGGTCCGACGTATACGCGGCAAACAAAACCAACGCAGCAAGACCGGCTGATCCGATAGCATAGCCCTTGGTCACGGCCTTCGTTGTATTACCGACCGCATCCAGGGTATCGGTAATCTTGCGAACATCTTCAGGCAGGTCCGCCATTTCTGCGATACCACCCGCGTTATCCGTCACCGGTCCGTATGCGTCCAATGCCACGACCATTCCGGCTAGTGCAAGCATAGTTGTTGCCGCAATGGCGATACCGAACAAGCCAGCCTGCAAAAAGGAGGCAATGATGGCTGCGGATATGAGCAGCACCGGCAATGCGGTTGACTCCATGGACACCGCGAGACCTTGAATCACATTGGTTCCATGTCCCGTGGTCGAAGATTCCGCAACACTCTTCACCGGACGGTAATCCGTACCGGTGTAGTATTCCGTTATCCAGATAATCAAGCCGGTGACTATCAGCCCAATGAATGCGCAGACTATCATCTGTGTGCTGGTAATTGCCGTTCCATCCGTCATTATGATGTCAGATTCAAACATGATGTTTGTGACAACGACAATCAAACCAGCAGATATAACGGCGCAAACAATAAAGCCGCGATAAAGCGCGCTCATCACCTTGCCGCCATCTTTTACGCCTGCAAAAAACATGCCAATGATCGAACCGAAGATACACACACCACCGATGACTAGCGGATAAAGCATCGCGGTTGCCTGTGCGGCACCGTCAAAGAAGATGGTTCCTAGAAGCATGGTCGCCACAACCGTTACGGCGTAGGTTTCAAATAAGTCAGCCGCCATTCCGGCGCAATCGCCGACATTGTCTCCAACATTATCAGCGATAGTCGCCGGATTGCGGGGGTCATCCTCTGGAATACCTGCTTCGACCTTTCCGACCAAGTCCGCGCCAACGTCTGCGCCCTTAGTGAAAATACCTCCGCCCAGACGGGCAAAGATGGAGATCAAGGATGCACCGAATGACAACGCAACCAATGATTCGATCAGTTCACGCTTATCCGTACCCATGCCCTGCAAAGTGAAGTAATAGCCTCCAACAGCCAAAAGACCGAGCCCGACGACTAGCATGCCGGTGACGCTACCTGATTTGAATGCTACGGCGTGTGCTGCGCTCATGCCTGAGGACCGAGCCGCTTCAGCCGTTCTTACATTAGCCCGGACTGATACGTTCATGCCGACATAGCCGGCCAAGCCCGAACAGACCGCCCCAATGACAAACCCGATCGCGGATAGCAGTCCCAGTGTCACTGCCAGAATAACGGTCACCACAACCCCGACAATGGCGACGGTGGTGTATTGACGGTTCAGATAAGCTGCAGCGCCTTCTTGAATAGCGCTAGCAATTTCAACCATTTTGTCAGTGCCGGTTCCAGTAGCCATTAGGCTACGGATGGTAAATATCCCGTACAGAATGGCGACAACGCCGCTGCCAAGGACGATTAATTCAAGAGTGCTCATTCGTGTTCCATTCGATTCACTAAGGAAGCTGGGTAAAACCAGCCGCTGGACCCGAAAATAGTGTTTCAGATCAATGATATAGGAGTGTTCATCGCTCTCCCGCCCGGGAAAGCGACGGGAGGGTGCCAGAACAGGCTGGCCGGTGCAACTATGAAGTCCAGGGAAAACCTTGGATTTCCGACGTATTTACTGCACGAATATGGTTAGTAGAAACAGATTAGCGATCATTTCGCCGCAGATTTGATTCTCAGGACGCACCATAACGGACTTGAGTCCCCGCGGTTCAGGCCGGTTATTTTTGGAGAAGTACCGTTATAAATATGCCAGCAAGCTCTCATTAAGCGCACTTTCCATTCAGGATAGGGCATTTTTTACGGCCGAGCGATTACCAGAGCTAAAAAATTCAAGTGCGCCGAGATCTAAACGCGCTTGATTACCCTGCCATCAATAATGATTGGGATTACAAGGGCCTCTAGTGCAGAGAGTTAAGGCGCTCGTTCAGGCGGAAAAAAACGGGCTTACCACCTGCGCCTTCTCTTCCTTCCTCCATATTTTCCTCTTCAGCGAACGGGTTTCTTACGATGCCAGCACCATAAGGCCAGCAATGCCGCCACCAGCGACAAAAAGCATTACTAGAACGATAATGATGACGCGTTTCATTCGTCCATTCCGTAAACCAACGCAGGAGACCCGAGTGAATTACTATTAAATATGGCGATAGCCGGTTTGAGCTATGGGTATGGTTGCCCCAGCCTCATCTAGGACCAGCACGTCGGGGCTATGAGTAAATTCCCCAATCCTAGAAACGGTAATTTCCTTATCTACGGTAAGAGATTTAAGGGCCGTTTTCTTACCGGGTGGCACCGCAAAGGCCAGTTCGTAATCATCACCACCAGATAAAACATTTTCCAGCAGAGCAGGCTTATCGAGCAAGCATGAGTGTGCAGCATCAGACAATGGAATTTGGTTCGCATGAATAGTGCAACCAACATTCGATGCAGCGCACAGGTGCCCAACATCAGAAATTAGGCCGTCAGAAATATCGATGCAGGCGCTGGCGAGGTCGCCAAGTTTCTGACCAAGATAAAACCGTGGTTGAGGCACTTGGTAACGATTGATCAACGCGCTCTTATGACCCTGTGTGAGATGCCCCACCTCTCCACGTGCCGATAACAATCCTAATGCGCCATCCCCGATCGTCCCAGATACCCATAATGAGTCTCCAGGTTGCGCACCAGAACGCCGGAGCAATTTTGTCCTCTGCACTACACCAATGGCTGTAATGGTGACGGTAAACGGTCCACGTTGCCGGATGACGTCTCCGCCCATGAGTGGAACCTTAAATTCTGCAACATCACTCGCAAGTCCATTTGTGTAGCTACGCAAGAAAGACTCGTCCGTATCAACGCCCAAGCACAACGCCATGAAAAAGCCCACTGGCGTTGCCCCCATAGAGGCTAGGTCTGATAAATTAACCCTCAACGCTTTACGGGCCATGTCAGCCGGCGGATCGTCGGCCAGCATATGCACACCAATTGTAAGCGCATCTTTGGTGACAACATGCACACTACCTTCCTGTAGATAAGGCAGTACAGCTGCATCATCAGACAGTAAAAAAGCACCGGGTGCGCCCGCAGAAAGCGGTTTCAGGAACTGATCGATAAGTTCGAATTCCGATAAACCGGGCATAAACAGGTCTCCGGTTTCTATTCAAGATGCAGCGAATTTAGGACCGTGCAATGTACGGGCAATCTTATCAAGAACCGCATTAACCATCTTCGGTTCATACCCGCTATAGAAAGCGTGTGTAATATCGACGTATTCTGAATTTGTCATCCGCGCTGGTGCTTCCAAGGCTCCCAAGAGTTCAGCAACGGCCGCCCGTAATATTGAACGAACGATAAGCTCCAGTCTTTCTTTTGGCCACTCGGCACTCAGACTGGCATCAATCATTCCATCTATCTCATCTTCACGGGAGCAGGCTACTGACACCAAAGTTGAGAACATGGCTTGATCCATATCCGCCAACTTCACATGCGTTTCTACTTCCGTATCTGGATCTTCATCTATGGCGATACCACCCAAACGACCGGACAAAAAGTCTTGTACGACTTTTGTGTAATCGGACTGTGTCGACGCAACTTGGTATAGTGCTTGCACTGCGGCTAACCGTGAGGCACTGCGTTTCACATATGGCAAACCACCAGAATTTTCGGCAGCAGCGCTCACCCGATAACGCCCATCGCGTCACGCACTTCGATCAGGCGAAGGCACGCTTCCGCGGCCCTGCCGCCAAAATTGCAGCCGCTCACACTGGCACGATCTTCCGCCAGCGAGCGCGCCGGGCACGTTAGAATGCCGCTCCCAACAGGAAAGGCATGGGCCAAGGCCACGTCTTGAGTTCCACGCAGTGACTCACTGCAGACGTGCACATAGTGATCCGTCTCACCTTTAATGGCGCATCCCAGAACAACACCTCCATCGAAGGTGCGATCATTGTCCGGATTGCCACGGCCTTCTATGGCAAACTGCAAAGCTGCAGGGATTTCAAGGATTCCTGGAACCGCAATGCGATACACAACGCCCCCCGCGGCTTCAACCGCGGCTATGGCACCCTCGGCCAACTGATCAGAAATCGCCTCGTAAAACCGCGCTTCGATTAAAACAATATTCGGAGCCTCTGTCATTGCTTGTTATCCATCAGTCCAATTGGCCCTTAATCCAGGGGAATGGGGCATTGTTCTGTAACCTTGAGGCCATACCCGTCGAGACCGATAATGTTGCGCGAGGTGTTGCTAAGCAGAATCATATTTTCGATTCCAAGATCGACCAGTATTTGCGCTCCCACCCCATAGTCAATAAGTCTTGTGGGCGTTTGCTCGGCCTTGATCCGGTCGCTAAATTGCGGTGTTCCCATTTCACGTAGCACGACCACAGCACCTCGACCGTGCTTAGCCACCATGGACATAGCACGGTGCAATTCGCCGGTCTTTGGACTGTCGGCATCCCAAAACATATCTGCGAGTACATTAACCTGATGCATGCGCACCATCACAGGACCTCCGCTAGACAGTTCTCCTTTGACCAGCGCCATATGTTCAGTGTTCGAAATCAAATTTTTGTATATGCGCAAAACCCAGCCACTACCAAACTTGGAATTGAATGGACGTTCCACGATCATTTCGATGAATTTTTCATTTTGACGCCGGTAAGCAATAAGATCGGCGATCGTCGCAACCTTCAGGCCATGCTTTTGGGCAAACGGAATCAAATCCGGCATGCGCGCCATACTGCCATCTTCATTCATGATCTCACAAATAGCGCCGGCGGCCGTCAGTCCAGCCATGCGTGCGATATCAACCGCAGCTTCTGTATGTCCGGCACGAACAAGCACACCGCCCTCACGCGCCATGATCGGAAACACATGGCCCGGAGTTGCCAAGTCAGCGCGGCCTTTGGAAGGATCAATGGCTACAGAAATAGTGTGAGCACGGTCAGAAGCAGAGATGCCAGTGGTTACTCCATTAGCTGCTTCTATACTTACGGTAAAAGCAGTCGCCAGACGAGACTGGTTGTGAGCTTCCATCAAATGTAGATTCAATTCTTCGCAACGATCGTGCGTAAGTGCCAAGCAAACAAGGCCTCGTGCGTGTTTGGCCATAAAGTTGATGGCGTCCGGCGTCGCCATTTGTGCTGGAATAACAATATCGCCTTCGTTTTCTCGATCTTCATCATCAACAAGAATAAACATTCGGCCATTACGGGCGTCTTCAAGGATGTCCTCAATGGACGATAGATATTCAGAATAGGGCACGAATGGAGCCTCAGGCCGTGTTCAAAAGCCGTGCAACATAGCGCGCGAGCATGTCGATTTCTATGTTGACCTTATGACCATGTTTCAGCTGGCCAAAAGTCGTAACAGCACAGGTATGAGGAATGATGTTGACGCCGAAGGAGCCGTTGCTAACTTCATTAACGGTTAAGGATACCCCATCGACGGTCACAGACCCCTTTTCGGCAATGAATCTTGCAAAACCAGCTGGGACTTTAAAGGTAAAACGGGATGAATCTCCGTCAGACCTGACTTCCGCAACGGTCGCAACACAGTCAATGTGGCCTGATACAAGATGCCCACCAAGTTCATCACCCATCTTGAGTGAGCGTTCGAGGTTGATCTTTGAACCCTCCAGCAACGTACCAAGCGTCGTGCGATCTAGAGATTCTCGCGAAACGTCAACAGTGAAGCCGTTTTTGACAAGAGACACAGCGGTCAAACAACATCCATTGCAGGCTATGGAGGCGCCGATATCGATCGTTTGGGTATTGTATCCCGTCCGAATGTCAAACCGAGTGCCCCCTGGCCGCACATTGACCGCGGCTACCTCGCCCAAATCTGTAATGATACCGGTAAACATCCTTAGAACGTGGCCGGACGGTCGAGAATTTCAAGCAAATCCATACCCAATTGCCGTACTTCGGTCCTGTTGAATCGTGGACTGTCCGCCAGACAGCCAAGGTTGAGCCCTGCAACCACGGCTATCCCCTCCCCGCCAATGAAACTAGGAGCGCGGAAGGCATAAATCCTGTCAACCAAATCATGTTGCAGGAAAGAAGAAGCAATATTGGCACCGCCGTCGACCAAGACCCGAGTCATCCCCTGTTTTGCCAATACTCCTGCGGCCGCAAGGGCGAATGCATGGTCGCTTGGATCAGCAGCCACAAAAATCTCAACACCGGCTTTCTCAAGTTGCGATACTTTGTCCGCGTCCGCATTGGCTGACGTAATCACCCATGTTGTTAAAGAGTTGGCAGTCGTCGCCAATTTAGAGTCTGCAGAAATGCGCAGACGGCGATCAAGGATAATGCGTATGGGCTGATTAGGGCTGGACGCACCCACTCCCGGCAAGCGGCAGCTCAATTGCGGATCATCTGCCAAAGCTGTTCCAGATCCAATTAGCACAGCATCATATGTGGCACGTAACAGATGGCCATAACGCCGCGCATCCTCACCCGTAATCCATTGGCTCTCGCCTGATGCCAAGGCAATGCGGCCGTCCATGGTAGTAGCCATCTTCAAGGCAATATGAGGTAAACCTCTATGTGCCCGCTTCAAATAACCACCATTGACGGCATCGGCATGACCTTGAAGTACTCCTGTCTCGACTTCGATATTTGCACCTTCAAGCGCCGCTATCCCGCCGCCATCAACCCGGTCATCAGGGTCGGCGCTGCCAATAACAACGCGCGCAACACCTGCAGCAGTGAGCGCATCGGTACAGGGCGGCGTTTCGCCGTGATGACAACAAGGTTCTAGCGTGACGTAAGCCGTTGCGCCCCGGGCAAGATCGCCAGCCCTGTTGAGCGCTTCGGTTTCAGCGTGAGGACGCCCACCGGGTTGAGTCCACCCGCGGCCAACAATACGGCCATCTTTGACAAGAATGCACCCGACCGATGGGTTTGGTGCGGTCGTTCCCAATCCTCGAGACGCCATAGCTAGAGCAGTCGCCATAAATGCCCTGTCGTGCGCCGCAAGTGAGGTCATTCGTCAGCGTCCGGCTCTTCCACTATAGTTTCAACAAAGCTCTCGAAGTCTTTGACTTCATGGAAGTTTTTATAGACAGATGCGAAGCGGATGTAGGCAACTTTGTCGAGACCTTCTAGGGCTTCCATCACCATCCCGCCGACGACTTCAGACGGGATTTCATTCTCGCCCATGCTTTCCAGACGCCGCTGAATACCGTTGACTATGCGCTCTATCCGCTCTTCATCAACCGGGCGCTTACGGCACGCAATCAAAAGCGAGCGTGCCAATTTATCGCGATCAAACGGTGCCCTCTGCCCATTCTTTTTCGAAACGACGAGATCGCGCAACTGCACGCGTTCAAACGTAGTAAAACGCGCAGCGCATGCTGGACAGAAACGGCGGCGCCGAATTGCGGCGTTATCTTCCGTCGGACGGGAATCTTTCACTTGAGTATCAAGCCCCCCGCAATAAGGACAGCGCATGATTTCCCTCCCCTTGTGGTCTAATACGTCACGGATAAATCGGAAACTTGCGGCACAACGCCTCCGCACGCTCACGTACTGATGCTTCAATAGTAGATATGTCTTCAGGAGTGTCTGCTAACGCGTCGAGTACTTCACAAATTAGTTGCCCTAATAAACGAAACTCCTCGACACCAAAACCGCGCGTTGTTCCAGCAGGTGAACCAAGACGCACACCTGACGTAATCGTCGGCTTTTCAGAATCAAACGGGATACCGTTTTTATTACATGTGATGCCGGCACGCTCCAAGGCCTTCTCCACTGCATTACCCTTGAGCCCCTTCGGTCTCAAATCCACCAGCATCAAGTGTGTGTCAGTACCGCCAGAAACAATATCAACGCCGCCAGCTACAAGGGTTTCAGCGAGAGCCTTAGCGTTTTGCACCACTTGCTCTGAGTAAGCTTTGAATTCCGGTTTGAGAGCTTCGCCGAAAGCCACAGCTTTACCAGCAATAACGTGCATGAGGGGCCCACCTTGCAATCCTGGAAAAATGGCCGAATTCAGCTTTCGCACGAAGTCATCGTTATTGGACAAGATCATTCCACCACGAGGGCCACGCAGTGTCTTGTGGGTTGTCGTCGTCACAACGTCCGCAATGGGTACCGGGCTGGGGTGAATACCAGCGGCTACAAGCCCAGCAAAGTGGGCCATGTCGACCATCAGGTAGGCGCCTACGCTGTCCGCAATCTCTCGGAATTTTGCAAAATCGATGATCCGCGGATACGCCGAACCGCCAGCAATGATCAGCTTCGGTTTGTGCTCTTTAGCAAGACTTTCCACTTCGTCAAAGTCGATCAAGTAGTCTTGGCGCCGCACGCCATATTGGACTGCGTTAAACCATTTGCCAGAAATGTTTGGTGCTGCACCATGGGTCAGATGACCGCCTGCGTCTAAGGACATCCCCATGATGGTGTCGCGCGGCTTAACAAGCGCGAGAAATACCGCTTCGTTAGCCTGCGCACCGGCATGGGGCTGAACGTTAGCAAAAGAACAGCCAAACAGCTGCTTCGCCCTCTCGATGGCCAGGTTTTCAACAATATCCACCGCATCGCAGCCACCATAGTAACGCTTGCCTGGATAACCCTCGGCATACTTATTGGTCAGCACCGTACCCACGGCTTCAAGTACCGCTTTCGACACAATGTTCTCTGACGCGATTAACTCGATTTGATCTTTCTGGCGTGAAAGTTCTTCTCCGATGGCGCCCATCACATCAGGGTCGGTCTCTGCGAGTGAGGAATTAAAAAATGATGGCTGGACGGCATAGTTCATAGTTCGGATATACTTTTGTTAAGTCGTCTGGGGTTATTTATGAGGCGGCTCATGCTGCACTCAATTTTGCCACGCGTCGTTCATGACGACCGCCAGCAAATGGTGTTGTAAAGAATGCCATCAAACAGGCGCGTGCCGTATCTACATCCACCACACGCGCACCAATGGCCATAACATTTGCGTCATTGTGCTCTCGCGCCATTGCAGCCGTCATTTCGTTGTGCACCAAGGCTGCCCGGACGGACGGCACGCGATTGGCCGCAATACTAATGCCGATCCCGGTGCCGCACACCGCCACGCCTGCTTTAGCGCGTCCATCAGATACGGCATCAGCCAGAGCCCGTCCGAAGTCAGGATAATCGACGGACGTTTCGTCATTAGTACCGAGATTAAGCACCGTAAATCCCATGCCCTCCAAATCCTCACGGAGCGTCTCCTTAAGGCTCAATCCAGCGTGATCGCTGGCTATGGCGACGGTATCACCCGCCTGAACAAAGTCCTGGTCTGTCATGCTGAATTTGCCTGCGTTTGTCGCAGACTCCTCGTGTTCGACGGTATAGGCTCGAAGTACCACATATAGCCTCGGCTTGCCAATGGATCACAAGCGCTTTGATAAGCGTTTTGGGTCCTAATCTGCCTATTTTTTGGCGATTACTTAGCGCAATTTATGGGTTGCGGTGATCTTGAGCGAATAAGAGATCATGTGTGCCGAGCCGACCAATACAACTTCCGTGTTGGTGCCCAGGTCTAATGCCGCCACCCGGACCGAATTGCCAATTCGGAGCATTTCAAACACCACTTCGCGCAGTTTGATGTCACCTTAGGGCCCCTGGTATTTGCCCGGCTCTAGACTTATTATGCATATCCTTTCTTCGGTGTTCGACAGGCATCTGGCCGTTATGCCAAAACGTTTAGAAAATCTGTCAGAAGATACTCCGCTGTGAGACGCCTGCATTAAAAACTAATAGCGAAACGGTTAGGACACCATGCGCTGGATAAAACGAATTTGCATCGGGACCGGCGCATTTTTCCTAGTGGCTTTTTTTGTTCTGGCCTGGACGACATGGCGTTCGCTGCCCATACACGAGGGCACCGTTATACTCGCTGGCCCTGAAGCAGCCATTACGGTTGCACGTGATAAGCACGGCGTGCCGTTTATCTCAGCAGTCAGCGAAGCCGATGCTTATTTCGCCCTTGGGTATGTTCATGCCCAGGACCGCCTGTTCCAAATGGAGTTCATGCGCCGGCTGGGTGCTGGGCGTCTCGCTGAAGTCCTCGGATCACGAGGGTTAGCGTCCGATAAATTCATGCGGACTTTGGGGCTTTATCGCCATGCAAAGGAGAACTTCAAAGTCTTGGATGCTCAGACTATTGGCATCCTTGAACGATACGCCGACGGTGTAAATGCTTGGCTCGAAACCCGGAGCCAGCTGCTACCACCGGAATTTCAGTTGCTGCAATATGAGCCGGAGCATTGGAAACCGGCTGACAGTCTGGTGTGGCAGAAGCTGATGAGCCTATCCCTGGCTGGCAACTGGCGAGATGAACTGTTGCGGGCTGAGTTGCTCCAAAGTCTCTCACCACACAAGGTAGGTGAGCTCTGGCCAGATGCCGGCCCCAATGAACTCTCAACAGCTAACGCCGGCGATATTCCGCTTCAAGTCATAAAGGCACTAGGCTCCGCAATTGACGCGTACGCTCCGCCGACCCTGGCCTCTAACGTCTGGGCACTGGATGGGCAACATACGGCAACAGGTAAGCCACTGTTGGCGAGTGATCCCCACCTCGGCTTCCAAGCGCCGATCGTCTGGTACCTGGCTCATCTGGCTTGGCCCGGTGAGGTAAGGGTCGGTGCCACCACGCCTGGAGTGCCGCTTTTTGTAATTGGACACAATGGCCACCTCGCCTGGGGCATAACCACGACCCATGCGGACCTGCAAGACCTGTTCATTGAGCGCGTCACTGATGATGGCCGGTATCTAACGCCGACTGGGCCTGCCGTATTTGTGGAGCAAACTGAAGTGATTGATGTGCGTTTCCGAGACCCGGTCACGCTTCCTGTCCGTCTAACCCGCCATGGACCCGTCGTGAGCGATCTAGCCGGGATTAATAATGCCGGTGCAGAGTCCGATACGGTTCTGGCCCTTTCAGCAACTATGTTGCGGGACGATGATCGGACCGCCAGCGGTATGGAGCGTTTGAGTAGGGCCCGCTCGGTCGAAGAGGCCCGCGCCGCACTCACATTGTTTGAAGGACCACAGCAGAACTTTGTCTATGCTGACGTGAACGGCGGAATTGGCTACACCGCAGCGGCCAAAGTCCCCATGCGACGCGCCGGTAATGGCACCGTTCCAGTGCCTGGAGAGAGTGGCGTCTACGATTGGCTGGGATGGATTCCCTATGATGAATTACCTCACAGTCTTCGGCCGAACTCAGGACGTCTGGTTAATGCTAATAATCGCCCGATGCCTCAGGCATACCCTCACCTCATCGCCGCCAGTTTTCCCGAGGGCTATCGTGCTCAGCGTATCAACGAACGCCTTGACGAATTAACTGAGGACCAAGCCACAGTCGAAGACATGCATACCATTCAGATGGACAGCCGCTCCAGCATGGCCCATGACATTTTGCCACGCCTCCTAACTTTAGCTACGCCTACAACTGAAGACGGGAAACACGCGCTCGATCTACTGGCCGATTGGGACGGCACTATGAATCGTGCCCGGCCAGAGCCACTCATCTTCCTCACCTGGCTAGAGGAAATAAAATCTGAACTTCTTGCTGACGACCTTGGACCACTTTACAGGTCCTTTCGTGGTGGACGCATACGCCTGATTAAATCGATCCTGACCAGGAACCGTCATTGGTGCGACAACGTAACATCTCTGACTACGGAAAACTGTGCACATGCCGTGTCCATGGCTTTAGAAAACGCTGTGATATGGCTGGCCGACCGGCCGGAAACAGAAAGCACCGCGCTTTCGTCCTGGCGCTGGGGTCAATTTCACAAGGCTAGGTTCGCCCACCCGCTATTTGGCTTAATCCCTGGGCTGTCATCTCTCACCAGCGTTACAATAGAAACCGATGGCGGCGATCATACGGTCAATCGTGGAGGCTTCCGCTCTGTGCGTGGCCGCACACCATTCCGCCACGGCCATGGTGCCGGCCTTCGCGCCGTTTTTGATCTCGATAACCTGGATCGTTCCCAATATGTTATAGCCGTGGGGCAGTCAGGTCATCCGGCATCCAGCCAATACAGCGATCTCACAGCAGTCTGGCGCGACGGCGGCATGTTCAACATGCCAGTTAGTGGTCCAGACGGACCGTCACACACGCTGATCCTTGAACCCCTTCCCAAAACACCTTGAATTCATAAGAGTTTTACTGCCAAAGAAATGGGTTAACGAGAATTTGAGCAACACATATCAGAGCCGGCGTGTATGGCTAAACCCGCCAAGTTTTCGCGCTGGTTGCGCAGGTCATCAACAAACTTCAAAACGAAATGATCATATCCGGCCATACCGATACGACGCCGTTTAGCGATCCGTCCGGTTACAGCAACTGGGAACTAAGCGCGGAACGGGCGCATTAGCATTGTCCTCCTCTGCAGTGACGACAATTCAGCCCTCTACCCGATAGTCTAGGCGGTGCTCCAGAGCAACGTTAGCCGCCAACCCACAGCTTGCTTGAGTTTCTGAGTGATTCACCCCTTGCTAACCGGTTCTGGGCTATGCAGTCTGGTCATCGCTTTGATTTAGCCGGATATCCATGGAACAAACACCGCTCAAGCGTCCGCAGTTTTTTTATACGACAGCCCCGCTGCCGTGCCCTTACCTATCAGATCGGTTAGAGCGGAAACTTGTTACTGAGCTGGCTGGTCCTGTGTCAGACATACTACATGAAGGCCTAGCCAAAAGCGGGTTCCGCCGCAGTCACTCCATTGCCTATGCGCCCGCATGCCCCGGATGCAAAGCCTGTGTCCCCGTTCGGGTCGATGTCAAAAACTTTGAAAGACGACGTAGCTTAGCGCGCATATGGAAACGTAATGCCCACATCACGACCCATGTGGTTCCGGCGCGCGCCACCAGCGAACAGTTTGAATTGTTTACCGAGTATCAGCATTCACGTCATTCCAGCAGCGATATGGCTAACATGGGTTTCTATGAATACAGCGCCATGATTGAAGACAGCCCCATCGAAACGTATTTGGTGGAATACCGTACGCCGCAAAGCGACCTTGTCGGCGTATGCCTTACCGATCAAACCGACGACGGTCTCTCGGCCGTCTACAGCTTTTTTTCCTCAGAGCCTGAGCATTCGGGCCTAGGTAACTTTGTAGTATTGTGGCTGATAGACCATGCACGGACTTTAAATCTTCCCTACGTCTACCTTGGCTATTGGATAGCTGAGAGTCCCAAAATGGCATACAAAACCCGCTTCCAACCCCTAGAGGAACTTGGCCCAGAGGGATGGCAGCCACTAGAAGCCGACGAAAATCCTTCATAACACAGCTTTAAGCTAAATAAATTGCACCCCAAGGCGCATAGTTTTTCTGTGATTCGCGTTCGATTGCAAGATCTCTGAATTATTGGCAGTCCATTTTTTTGAGCACATGAGAATAGCTTTTGCAGCCGACAATTACGGCGTAGTCAGGTTTGGGTTATGATGCCGCGGCGCAAAGCCAAAAATATTGTTTTCAGGATCGGGGGTATAATAGATCGAAACAGGGCCCTGGGTTGAATCCCATTTTTCGACCATCAGGCTACCAGCTGCCTTTGCCCGTCGCACGACTTCTTCATGGTCCAGGGTTTCGAATATGGCCACCACCCCCTGCTGCGTACGAGACGTTTTAGGGCCGCACGGCCGGGCGTTGTCGTCCATCTTCAAGATTTCGAGAGGTCCATAATTTCCTTCAAGATTAACGAAAACGCCAAACGAACTCTGAGCGGCAGCCAGCAGAGGAAACGACAAAAAATAAAGTCAACACCCCTAGCCCTGCTATGGCTATCCGCCGTTTAACGTTTGCGCGATGCTCACTGAAACGTGTTGGTCTTGGAAAACCCACGTGGGGCAATTCGCCCAGCCTGCGCCCGCTTGCCAAGCCAGGCGCGGATATCGGTTTCCGTGCGCTCCTTAGCACCGGTCATCCACGTCAGGCCATCTCCCAAAGTGAAAGTCTTAGCATCAGACAGCCCTCCATCCTTATAGCGCTGGAGGATCACGCCCCTGCCCCGGGTCATTTCGGGTACCTCATGTAGCGGGAAGAGAATGACTTTGCGGTTATGGCCGACCGCTGCCAGGTAGTTGTCGTCTGCATCCATTTCATGGCAAACGACGGCCTTTTCTCCCTTGCTCAGATTCAGCACCTGCTTACCATTCTTGGTTTGGGCAACCACATGCTCTTCCGGCACCACAAACCCGCGCCCCGCACTTGAGGCTACTAACAGGCGCCCCTCTTTATACCAGATTTTCATGCTGACGACGGTAGCGTCGTTGGGCAGATCAACAATCAGCCGCAATGGCTCGCCGAACCCTCGACCCAAGGGGAGGCGGTCTCCGGGGATGGTATAAAAACGGCCATCCGATCCGAAGCATATGACCTTATCGACCGTTGTGGTTTGCAGAGCAAAATCCCAGTTGTCGCCGTCTTTGAACTTGAGATCGGAAACATCATCACGGTGCCCTTTGAGCGCACGGATCCAGCCTTTGGTAGAGAGCACCACGGTAATGGGTTCTTTTTCCACCAGCGCTTCGATAGGGACATCCACGATGTCTGGCGCTGATGTGAGTTCCGTACGCCGCTTGCCGAGCACGGTATTTTGGCCAAAGGCTTTCTTGGTCTCACGCAATTGAACGCCAATGCTCGCCCATTGCTTCTTCGGGTCACGCAGCAGCGCATTGAGTGCTTTCAGTTCTACCGAAAGGACATCGTGCTCGCCTTTGATCTCCATTTCCTCAAGCTTGCGTAATGAACGCAGCCGCATATTTAGGATAGCTTCCGCCTGCACGTCGGTCAGTTTAAATCGTTTGATCAACTCTGGTTTAGGCTCGTCCTTGGTGCGGATAATTTTGATCACCTCATCGAGATTGAGGTAGGCGATCAAATACCCTTCGAGCATTTCCAGCCGGTGCTTGATCTTGCCGACACGGAACTTAGACCGCCTGACAAGAACACCCTGGCGGTGATTGAGGAAGGCCTGGAGTACTTCGCGCAGGCTTTGCACTCGGGGCACACCGTCGGCACACAGCACATTGAGATTGAGTCCGAAGCGGGATTCCAGATCCGTCTGCTTGTAAAGCTGCTCCATCAACAGTTCAGGCTCAACACCACGGCTCTTAGGTTCGAGAACAATGCGTACGTCCTCCGCTGACTCATCACGGATATCGGCGAGAAACGGCAACTTGCGCGCGTCCATTAGCTCGGCAATGCGCTCGATAATTTTTGCTTTTTGCACCTGATAGGGCATCTCGGTGACGATTATGTAGTATTTAGCTCGGTTTAATTCCTCGATTTCCCAGCGGGCGCGCACACGGAAACTACCGCGGCCCGTACGGTAGGCCTCTGCAATGACTTCTGCGTCTTCTGCTAGGACACCACCAGTAGGAAAATCTGGTCCCGGTACATACTTAAACAACGTGCCATCAAGAATTTCTGGGCGACCGCGTATTTGTCCTGCCTTCTTTGGGTCTTTCTTGCGTACGTCTGCCATATGGATAAGCGCATCACACAACTCGCCCACATTGTGCGGAGGAATGTTGGTTGCCATACCGACGGCAATCCCGGCAGACCCATTGGCCAATAAGTTTGGCACTGCCGACGGCATAACGATGGGTTCATAGTCTTCCCCGTCATAGGTGGGCCGGAAGTCAGCCGCATCTTCCTCGAGCCCATCCATCATAGCTTGGGCGTAAGCAGTTAGGCGCGCCTCCGTGTAGCGCATGGCAGCCGCGTTATCACCGTCAATGCTGCCAAAATTGCCCTGCCCTTCCACCAATGGGAAACGCACTGCAAAATCCTGAGCCAGCCGAACAAGCGCGTCATACACTGATGCATCACCGTGCGGGTGATATTTACCGATGACATCGCCGACTACTCGCGCGCACTTCTTAAAACCCTGATCTGGGTTGAGCTTGAGCTCGCGCATGGCGAACAACAGACGACGGTGCACCGGCTTCAGACCATCCCGTGCATCGGGCAGCGACCGCGAGACGATGGTCGACATGGCGTAGGCCAGATAGCGCTCAGACAGCGCATCAGCCAGCGGCGTATCGACGATGCGTTCAGCAGTGGTCTGCAGGTCCGGCGCCGTTTTAGAGCGCCGGCCTTTAGACTTGGCCCCAGCCTTCTTGCGAGGCTCAGCTTTGGCCTTGCTCTTAGCGGCCTTCTTCTTTGCTAGCTTTTTAACGGGTCTGCGGGCCATGGAGCGACTTGCCTAGAAAACACGGAGTTGAGGGCTAAATCACAAAATGCAGTGGCCGTGAGCCTGTGTAAACACGAAATATAGAGTTTATAGCCGCATAATCGCACTATTCATCCAGATGAGGTGGGTTTCGTGAGCTAAAAGCGCTTAAATTCAGGCCATGAAAACAGCGGTAGCATCCCTGAACCATAAGACGGACGATTGGCAGTACATCTCAAATTTTGTCCAAATATTTAATGATAACAATCACATTGGAGAAATTGGAACAGCGATAGGTGGCAGTGGTAGCTGTAACAAATTAAGCTCGGTCACGATCGGCTATGGCAACAGCAGTTCTGCCACAAATCGCGCTTTCCGCCGCTTGCGGTACCCAGCGCAAGAAACAGTAACGATGTGACCATGTTACGTAACCCAGACATGGGGTGTTTCTATAGCAGCGCTATCCTGCCAGCATTGTCTGCAGGCGCACCCTGGCGTCCGGCAGGGTCTGCCGATGCTGAGCGAAAACATACCGCTCTAGAAAATATCCGGTGAGTTCCAGTCCCGCCGCGACGTCCTCCTGTGTTGGGCGGCCATGGTCCTCTGCTGTCAAAAAGGGCGGCAGATCAAGCAACTGCTTTTTGTAAGGAATGCCGGCTGCCCGTGATACCGCCCGGCCACTTTTGGGAGAGACATAGATGAGATCTTCTGATTCCCCTGTGGACGCACAGGACTCAAGGTCGAGACCAAAACCGAGTTCATTAAGGAGATGCATTTCCCACAACACGTAGTCGGCGCCCCAACCATCGGTGCCAATCGTTTCAAGCAGGTGGCAGGCCTGGCGATAGGCCAAGGCGTGCACCTCCCGCTCTGGAAGGACCGTTTCTGCGGTCGCGCACAGGGCCGTTAATGAAAGTAATAGGCCCCTATCATGAAGGGCTTCAGCCGCAAACATGCGATCCGGTTCACACACAAAGGCACCCAGATGATCAGGAAGGCGCGCGCGCCATCGCATATGCAGTCGGTTGCCAGGCTGGTAAAGGCCTTTGTGCTTGCGGCTATTCCCGCCCTTTACCAAACCCGCATGATGGCCGTGATGTTCAGTCAGGGCATGGAGAATGATATCGTGTTCACCGTGTTTGCGAACGGAGAGAACCAAGCCAAGATTCGTCCACTCAACAGCCATGCCGCGCGCTATTCCTGGTCAGGGAGAAAAAGAAGCGCGCTGCCCACAATCATGCCGCCAACTCCGGCAAAAAGTACAATATAGTCAGGTCTACGACCGCCTTTCCCTTGGGTGCGCTGGAAGACGTTCGCAGACAAAGCAACGGCCCATACGCAGAATGTTATAATTCCCCAAGCGTCCAGGTTCACCTTGGTATCCTTAAAACTTAACGAACGTCGGGTATTTCTAACAACTTAGGCCTCAAAGTCGAGGCCCCAAGCCGTATAGTGCGCCCGCCGTTCGCGCCATTTTGGCTCCACTTTAACATGCAAAAATAAATGTAAGCGTACTCCAAGAAGCTCTTCCAGCTCAACGCGGGCCTGTTCCCCCACACTTTTGATACTCCGCCCCCCCTTCCCAAGAACGATAGGCTTTTGGCTATCCCGCGTAACGTAAATGGTTTGGTCAATGCGGGCACTGCCGTCTTTCCAATCCTGCCAGGAAATAGTCTCGACGGCACAATCGTAGGGCAGCTCTTGGCGCAGGGTGAGAAACAGCTTTTCGCGGGTGATCTCTGCCGCAAGCATACGCTGCGGTAAATCAGAAACTTCATCCTCCGGGTAGAGCCAAGGACTGATGGACATTTCAGCGGCGATAAGGTCCAACATGGGCTCAGTACCGTCGCCTGACAAAGCCGACACCATAAATGTTTCGTTGAAGGCGATAGCTTCATTAAGATGGGATGTAAGAACGAGCAGCAGCTCTTTTTTGGCGATGTCGACTTTGTTAACCACAAGCATTACTGGACAAGGCCTCTCTGCCAGACGCCGCGATAACGCGCTGACAATCTGACTTGCATCCCGTCCAAGAGCTTTGCTGCCATCGACCACAAGCAGTATGGCGTCGGCATCGTCCGCACCGGACCATGCCGCTGACACCATGGCGCGTTCCAAACGCCGGTTCGCGCCGTCGAATATACCAGGTGTATCTACAATTACGATCTGGCTCTGACCGTGCATAACGATTCCCCGCACAATGCTACGGGTCGTCTGTACCTTTGGCGACACAATCGAGACCTTGGTCCCAACCAACATATTCACCAGCGTCGATTTGCCAGCGTTAGGCGCTCCGAGTACGGCCACAAAACCGCACCGGGTATCGGTATTGATTGGGCTAACTTCGGTCACGCCAATGTCGCGAGCATGGCTTCCGCTGCTTTTTGTGTTGCAGCCCGTTTTGATGAACCGCCGCCGCTAGACGATTCATGCCCCTCAATGGCCACGGCCATGGTAAATTGCGGCGCGTGGTCTGGGCCAGATCGATCAACAAGGTCATATTTTGGCAACGGAAGTCCACGTTCCTGCGCCCATTCCTGTAACGCTGTTTTTGCATCCTTGGGAGGGCTAATCGCCGCATCCATGATTGATTGCCAGTGGCGCAGCACAACAGATCGCGCTGATTCGAAACCCGAGTCCAAGTAGACAGCACCAATCAGGGCTTCACAGGCATCAGATACAATGGCATCTGCCATATGCATATTCGCGCCCATTTTTATGTGAGGGGCCAAATCAATTTCAATAGCAACCAAGTGTAACGTTTTGGCACTGGCGAGCACGGAAAATCGCTGCGCCAATTGCCCTTCTGATTCATCCGGGAATGACTCCAATAGGAGTTGCACCACGGCTAGGCCAAGAACGCGGTCGCCTAAAAACTCCAAGCGCTCATTGGTTTTGTTGATCACAGCCGAAGTATCTTCCGCAATAACGCTCCGATGCGTTAGCGCAAGATTGAGGAGGGATCCATCTTTGAAATGATGACCAAGACGATCTTCGAGAGAGTTTCTATCCGTCATGCCCCTCAGCTTAAAGGATCAAACAGCCGGCTGAAACGGATGGCCGTTGGCCATTTCCAAAATTCAAGAATGGAGGCCGTCCCGTTGGTCGAGAAAAACAAGAATTCCGCGCGTCCGACCAAGTTTTCTGCAGGGACAAAACCGACCTGACTACGGCTATCTGCCGAATTGTCTCGGTTATCACCCATCATAAAATAGTGCCCCTGCGGAACACTAAATTCACGGGTATTGTCATAGATACGGTTATCGCCTTCTTCCAGGATGAAGTGCTTTTTTCCACCTGGCAGCGTTTCTACAAACTGGGCAACTCGAAGTTGGCTACCGTATGTATTGCGGTAAGTAAAATCACCAATACGTTCCCGTTGAACCAATTCACCATTGATAAAGAGCCGCCCGTCTTGAACCTGTATCGTATCGCCAGGCAATCCAATGATGCGCTTGATGTAATCCGTCTTATTATCACTTGGCAGTTTGAATACCACTACATCACCCCTATCAGGCGCATCAAACCAGACACGCCCTGCAAACGGCATAATACTCAACGGGAAAGAATGCCGACTATATCCATAGGAATATTTGGATACAAATAGGTAGTCCCCGATCAGCAGAGTTGGCCGCATGGACCCTGACGGAATATTGAAGGGTTCATAGGCGAAGGTGCGGATCGCGAGTGCGACTAATATCGCATAAATGACCGTGCGGATGGTTTCCCAGAACCCGTCGTTCTTTTTTTTGGACATGGCCCCAGTGTTATCTGACACAGTGAAACGGTAACCTTAACTACAACGAAATATGTTGGAGACGGCTGATATATCTAACTTGAAGGGCCGGATAAAACCGGGCCAATAGCCTCGTGTCAAGCGAGAGCCCTTATTAATCAAGGTGAAACAGCCTCAACTGGAATCGCCGTGATAATGACCATCGCCTCCGCGATTGGATATTCATCTGTGATAGTTAGGTCAACACGCGCCGTCATTCCCTCTGGAATCAACGCTTTAAGGCGTTCGGCTGCGCCACCCGTCATTTTCACTGTAGGCTGACCAGAGGGCAAATTTACCACAGCCAGGTCGCGCCAATAGACACCACGGCGGAAACCAGTACCTAGGGCCTTGGAAGCCGCCTCTTTTGCTGCATAGCGTTTTGCATATGTTGCAGCATAGGCCTGCCCTGCACCACGCCGCCGCTCCGCCTTCGCCTGCTCAATATCTGTGAAAATGCGGGTAATAAAACGTTCGCCAAAACGCTCCAAGGTCTTTTCAATGCGGCGTATATCGATGAGGTCTGTACCTATGCCTAAAATCATCTGCCGCCGTCACCTTCCGTTTCCTCGCGTGCCTCATTCATTAGACCCCGCATTTCTTTAATGCTTGTAGCGAGACCACTGAAAATTGCTTCCCCAATTAGAAAGTGTCCGATGTTGAGTTCCTTAAGTGTTGGTATAGCAGCGATTGGCCCAACGGTATCAAAACTCAACCCATGGCCGGCGTGACATTCCAGCCCCAATGCTTCAGCCCGCACTGCAGCGGCTTTAATACGCTCAAGATGGCGCTGGCGATTTGGTCCCACTAATGCGTCACAGTAAGCGCCGGTGTGCAATTCTATAACCGGGGCACCCAATCGTTGCGCTGCTTCAACTTGTGCTGGATCAGGTTCAATAAATAGCGACACACGTATGTTAGCTTCACCCATGCCCCTTACAAACCGGGCCAGATGATTATACCCACCTGCAGCATCCAGACCGCCCTCAGTTGTTCTCTCTTCTCGCTTTTCAGGCACAATGCACGCCGCAAATGGGCGATGACGTAAAGCAATTTCTAACATCTCATCGGTTGCCGCCATCTCTAAATTAAGAGGTATTTTGATCTCCCGCCGTAGCTGCTCAATATCTTCATCGGAAATATGGCGCCGGTCTTCCCGCAAATGCGCGGTTATTCCATCCGCACCAGCCGCGGCTGCGATCACAGCCGCACGCACTGGATTGGGGTGCCGCCCACCCCTAGCATTTCGAATCGTAGCGACGTGGTCTATGTTCACGCCAAGTCGAAGATGCGACGTCATCCCGCTATGTCCTGCTTTAGAGACGAATCACGCAATGCGTTAATCTTCACAACTCGACGTGCATTACGCCGCTCTTGATAGGATTTGGTGAGCCGGAAACAAACAAAATATACGACTAGCCAAGTGAAAATAGCAGACGGTATGCTACCTACAAACATTGGCATCCAGAGCGGCCACACCTGTTCTACAAACATGGTCGCATCGGTTTCAATTATAGAGTGAACCAAGCCGGTATACATTGCTGTAAAATTTAGTTCATCTCCGAGCGCAACATTGCGACCCAGCATGAAACGTCCGAATTGATGCGTCGATAGCCAAATAACGGGGAATGTCCAAGGATTACCTAGAAGCGTACCGAATACTGAGGCGACTACATTGGCCCTAATGAGCCAGGCCAGCAGTGCCGCTAAGAAGAAATGGATCCCAATAAAGGGCGTCACCGAAAATGCCGCACCGGTCGCTAAACCAGCGGCAATAGAATACGGAGACCCTGGCAATCTATGAAGCCGATGCCATAGATATTGGCTGGCGCGACGCCATCCCTTCCTGGGCCAAAAAAGTTCTCTCACGCGCATGAGTATGGTTTTCTGCGACCGGCGCTGAAACATAGCCTAAACCTCTCCTAGCGCCGGGCTCGCTCAACGGAATTGACCGCGGGCGACGCCCGCAATGCCGCGATGATATTGGTGATATGTCTTACGCTAGTTACCTCGATATCCAAGTCCATTTCAAAGAAGTCATTAGATCGATTGACGATCTTAAGGTTGGAAATATTGCCGCGGTTTTGAGCAATAACCATGGATAGTGCTCCCAGGCTTCCCGGTTCATTGAGGACGACGAGATTGATGCGGCCCAGATGAAAACCACCAATACGATCAGAATCCCAAACCAGGTCAAGCCAGCGATCGGTATCACCTGAAATATCTTTGAGCGCTTCACAGTCAATCGTATGTATATCGACCCCTTTTCCCGCCGTAAGAACGCCGACGATTCTATCTCCCGGCAAGGGATGGCAACACTCCGACATATGGACAGCTAATCCAGGTGTCAGGCCTTTAATAGGAACAGCGGTGTCACCTTTAGCTCGCCCTTTCTCCTTTGCCTTTACAATATTCACGACTTTAGGTTCTTGGTCTGGCTTCACACCTGGATAGATAGCCTCAAGCACCTGACGTGCCATGAGTTGCCCCTCACCCACAGCCGCATAAACGGCAGCCCGGTCTTCCAGATGAAGTTTATTGCAGGCGGCAACCAAACCTTCTTTCGTGAGGTCGTAGCCTTCTTTTTTAAACCGCTTTTGCAGAATTTCTTTACCCAGTTTCGCATACTCAGCTTGGGCTTCGGTACGTATGCGCCGCCGAATATGGGCTCGGGCTTTGCCTGTTACTATAAAGCTCTCCCATTCAGGTGACGGTTTTTGCGCTTTCGATGTGACGACTTCTACCTGGTCTCCGGTGTACAATTCTGTGCGTAGCGGCACAATGCGCCCGTTTACTTTTACGCCAACGCATGTGTTTCCCACCTCCGTATGCACGGCATAAGCAAAATCAACCGGGCTTGCGCCGCGAGGCAAAGTTATAAGTTCTCCTTTTGGTGTAAAGCAGAAGACTTGATCCTGATACATCGCCAGTTTCGTGTGTTCGAGAAATTCTTCAGGGGATTGAGCGTGCTCTAAAATATCCACTAGTTCGCGCACCCAGTGATATTGACGACCGGCTACATTGCCGATGCCCTGCTTATATTGCCAATGGGCGGCAACACCCAATTCGGCAACGTCATGCATACGCTGCGTTCTAATTTGCACCTCGATACGATGCTGGGCCGGGCCGATAACGCTGGTATGGATAGACTGATAGCCGTTTTGTTTCGGTGTAGAAATGAAATCTTTGAATCGTCCGGGCACCATTCTGTAACTCGCGTGAATGGCACCCAAAGCACGGTAACAATCCTCTGGTTCGTCGATCATCACGCGAAAGGCCATGATATCGGACAGCTGCTCGAAGCTCACTTCTTTCACCTGCATCTTGCGCCATATTGAATATGGCGTTTTCTCCCGGCCCGAAACGTAACCTTTTAGTCCGCTTGACTCGATCGTGTGGTCAAGCTCGTCCATGATTTGCCCAACAAGATATCCACCTTCCCGTTCGAGAAAACGGAGACGCGCCATAATCGAGGCGCGCGCTTCATGGTAGAGTTCGCCGAACGCTAAGTCCTCTAGTTCAGTTTTAATTTCCTGCATACCGAGGCGTTCGGCCAGGGGCGCATAGATTTCCATCGTTTCTAGCGCAATTGCTCGTCTCTTATCAGCATTGGTAATGTAGTTAAGTGTTCGCATGTTGTGCAGGCGATCGGCCAACTTGACGAGGAGAACTCTAATATCTTCTGACATAGCCAGCAGCAGTTTGCGGAAGTTTTCGGCCTGCTTTGCCTCTACATTTTGCAACTGAATACGGGTGAGTTTTGTAACCCCGTCGACCAGCTTGGCGACATCTTCTCCAAATAAAGCCGATATCTCTTCACTCGTTGCGCCCGTATCCTCTATCGTGTCGTGCAACAAAGCCGTCACAATCGATGCGCTGTCCAAACGGTAATTGGTGAGAATACCCGCGACTTCAATGGGATGTGAAAAGTAGGGATCGCCTGAGGCTCGCATCTGGGAGCCGTGCATTTTCATGGCATAGACGTAGGCGCGGTTTATCGCGTCCTCATCTGCATTCGCATCGTAGGATTTAACCCGTTCGACTAATTCGAACTGGCGTAACATGCTGACTAACTGCCTCCGCTCATATTTTCCTAATCATACCACAGCGCCTGCCCGCAAAGAAAACCGCGCCGCAAGGTATCCTGCGACGCGGCCTATATTCGCGACCAATCCGTGGACTATTCACTAGCCTCTCTGAATGGCAGCAACCTCATCGATGGTCACATCTTCATAACTCACTGGAGGATGCTGTTCATCGCCGTCGTTAACAGAGCCTTCGATCGTCTTGCCGGTCGCGGCTGCGACTTCGTCATTGTGTTCTTGTCCAGGACCTGCCAAAGAACGCCCATCCTCGATGGCGTCAAAACCGTCTTCTTCCGGCTCATCGACCTCAATATGGCGCTGCATGCCTTGAATGACCCCGCTTAATAATTCATCAGGAACGACTTTATCTTCAGCTATTTCGCGCAGAGCAATCACGGGGTTTTTGTCATTGTCGCGCTCGATCAGAGGATCCCCGCCGGCTGAAATTTCACGTGAGCGCTGAGACGCCACCACGACAAGCTCAAAGCGGTTTCTTACTTTTACGACACAATCTTCGACGGTAACGCGAGCCATAGTTTTTCCTGTCTCAAAGAGAGGTTGAGGTGCGGGCAGCTTAGTCTAGGAGTGCCCAAACCCAGAACAACCAAGCGCAATGGATTAATCTCGGCGCTTATTTAGAGAGGAATCGGCGATAAAACAAGGTTTTCCTCGCAAATTAGTCCTGGGAAATACCGCGCTAAGACAGTGAAATGCCAGAATTTGGATCATCTAGGGCAGAAATCATCGACTCAAGGCTGTCGCCCGTTCTCGGATGCTTCCATCCTGGAGCCACATCCATAAGCGGCAGCAGAACGAACGCGCGGTCCTGAAGCCGGGGATGTGGTAGGACTGGTGCTGTTTCACGCTTACTTTCATGATATGCCAAAAGATCGAGGTCGAGTGTGCGGGCCGCATTATGCTCAAAACGTTCGCGTCCAAATTCTTTTTCAATATCCAGAAGAATCGAAAGCAAATCTTCTGGATTGAGGTACGTATCAACAGACGCAACTCCGTTCACATACAACGGCTGATCGGATAATGGCACAGGCACTGATTCGTACCATCGAGAAACGCTTCCAACACTAATACCTTTTTGCTCCAGTGCACCAAGCGCTGCAATGCAGGTTTCACGTGGCGCCCCTATTCTGCTTGGTAAGTTAGCGCCCAGTGCAATCAAAATCATGATACGTTAGGCTTTCTTGCTTGATCGTTCATTGGAAATGTAAAACGATGCAGTTCTGCTCAATATTATAAGCACTCTTTTGCAATTTAATTCGATTGTGCCTTTAGAATTTCGCTATTCCACTCTCAACCTATTTGTGTACCTAAATTCATTTCCAAGGAAGAATAAATGCTGTTTTATCCTCACGAGCGTATGGCGCTCTTTATCGACGGCGCGAATTTATATTCTTCTACAAAATCCTTAGGATTTGACATCGATTACCGGCGGCTTTTGGAATTTTTTATTTCTAAAGGGCAATTGGTTCGTGCGCTCTACTATACCGCTTTGATGGAAGATCAGGATTATTCTCCTATACGCCCCCTTGTCGACTGGCTCGATTACAACGGCTTTACGATGGTGACAAAGCCAGCCAAGGTGTTCACTGACAGTCAGGGCCGCCGCAAAGTAAAAGGCAATATGGACATCGAACTGGCAGTCGATGTCATGGATATCGCAGAGCATGTTCAGCATATCATTATATTCTCAGGTGATGGTGATTTCCGCAGCCTTATTGAAGCAGTGCAGCGAAAAGGCGTGCGTGTTTCCGTTGTCAGCACAGTGAAATCACAGCCACCTATGGCCGCTGACGAACTGAGACGCCAAGCGGATAACTTTATTGAGTTGGCTGATCTACAACACGCTATTGGGCGTGCCGGACAAGACAATGGCTGTCAACGACAGCAGAGGTATGAATCGGCTGATCCTCCGGACGAAGACTTCGACGGCGATGAGTCCGATCAATACGAAGAGGATTAAACGTGGCACACGCTCCTGCAGACCCGCCGCTCGATTGCGGCAAGTGTTCACGTCTCGTGGATTTTCGCCACGCTAATAGTAAAAAACACCCTGACTGGCATAACGCGCCCGTTCCTTCGTTTGGGTCGGCCAATTGCACCCTCCTCATCGTCGGCTTGGCCCCAGGGCTGCAAGGTGCGAATAGAACAGGTCGGCCATTTACCGGCGATTATGCTGGGGATCTTCTGTATCCCACGCTTCTGAAATTTGGTTGGGCAAGGGGCACCTATAAGCAATCCGCTAAAGACGGGCTAAAACTAAAAAAATGCCGCATCACAAACGCGGTGCGCTGTGTTCCACCGCAAAACAAACCTATCGGGGCCGAACAAAAAGCCTGCAGGCCTTACCTTGTCGATGAGATCGCCGCTCTTCCCAAATTAAAGACTATTTTGGCTCTTGGCCGTGTAGCACATGAAGCGATTGTCGCGACGTTTGAACTCAAGAAATCCGCTCACCCGTTTATTCACGGCGCCAAGCACCCATTGCCAAACGGCACAATGCTGACGGATAGCTATCATTGTTCCCGCTATAACTTGAACACCGGCCGTTTAACAACCGAAATGTTTGAGTCCGTATTTAACACTCTGTCTTAGGCGTCTATTGCGGCAGGTTCGCTTCCACGGCCGCAACAAGTTCCTTACTCATCGGCTCGACCTTACTCGGAAAAGCCTGGACTAGTGAACCGTCTGGCGCGACCAGATATTTGTGAAAGTTCCAGCTTGGCGCGTTGTCGGCACCTTTCTCTGAAGCCGCCCATTGATAAAACGGATGAGCACTACTTCCCTTCACTACCTCTTTAGCGGCCAAAGGAAAATCGACATCAAAATTGGCCTCACAGAAATCTTTTATCTCTTTAGAAGAGCCTGGCTCCTGGGCACCAAAGTCATTGGAGGGAACGCCAAGCACCACTAACCCTTTGTCTTTGTATTCAGACCAAAGGCTCTGCAGCCCTTCATACTGAGGTGTGTAACCGCAAAACGAAGCGGTATTCACAACCAAAACCGCTTTCCCTTTGTATTGAGACATTGGCAGGTCGCCGCCCTCGATAGCGTCAAACGCAAAATCATGTGCTGATTCAGCCATGGCAGGGAGTCCTCCAATTAGGGTCAGTGTTGAGGCAAACAAAACTGCTGTCACTGTGCGTCTATTCATTGCGGTTATTCCTTTCTAGCATTTGGATCGTGGCATGGCGTAAAGGTTAATGCCGATGCACCGATGTGTCAGTGTCTCGGACCAGACTACTCCTGAATATATATTACGAGAAAGATCATGCCTACAGATCACTCCCAGGCCGCCCCCTCACCTCAAGCGACCATTCTGCGAATTACCAGTCAATTGCTGCCGGCCCGCTGTATCGCTATTGCAGCTGAGCTGGCCCTGGCAGATTTACTCACAAAAGGCCCTCAAAAAGCCGAAGAATTGGCCGATTCTTGCGGAATACACGGGCCATCCCTCTTCCGGATGATGCGTTTTTTGGCATCCATTGAGATTTTTCAGCAAAACGAAGATGGACGCTTTAGCAACACACCCCAGTCTGAAGTCCTTCGCAAGCATGTGCCGGGCTCTATTTACTCACTCGTGCGCCAGGGGTGGCAAGACGTGGTCTGGGAGACCTATAAGATGATTCCGCAGGGCCTGCAAACTGGTGACCCGGCATTCACTCTGGCCCATGGAAAACCTTTCTTTGATTACCTGGCAGATAATCCTGAATACGGCGCCATGTTTGACACATCCATGGCTCTTATGTCTGGTCCTGAAAACGCGATGATTGCGGAAACCTATCCGTTTGGGGACGCAAAGACGGTCATGGATATTGGAGGTGGCCGAGGAGGCCTACTCGCTGCCGTGCTTAATCAGCATCAATCGCTCACTGGTATTTTATTTGATCAACCACAAGTCGTCACAAACCCCGAGGCTATTATCAAGGCCGGGCTGGAGGATCGATGTGATGGTGTTGCAGGCAACTTCTTTGAAGCCATCCCAGCTAGCGCGGATGTTTACATGCTCAAACGTATTCTTCATGACTGGAGTGATGAAGGTGCCCTTCGTATTTTGACATGTATACGCAAAGCTCTTACAGCTGAAGACCGTGTAGCCGTTATAGATGCTATCATCAAGCCGGGTAACGACGCCGACTCGAATAAATATCTCGACATGGGTATTATGACGCTGTTGCAAGGACGAGAGCGAACGGCTGAAGAATTTGAAAACCTATTCACGTCGGCTGGATTACAGCTGCTGCGCATTTTGCCGACACCGGCTCCGTCGACCATGTCCATTATCGAAGGCGCCCTGGCTTAGGCCCTCTATCTATCCGTAGCGTTCTTCTTTCCAAGGATCACCAACATCGTGGTATCCGAGTGCTTCCCAATATCCGGGGGCATCCTTGTCCATGAAGGTGATGTGCCGGATCCATTTCGCTGACTTCCAGAAATAGAGTTTTGGAATAACCAGCCTTACAGGTCCGCCGTGTTCTCGTGCCAGCGGCGCGCCATTCCAGGTATGTGCAAAAAGCACGTCGTCATCGTCAAGCCAGGACAAGGGAACATTCGTCGCGTAACCGTCGTAACCCCGCACCATGAGAAAGGACGCATTTGGCTTGGGTTGAACTTCTGCAAGAAAGTGCCGCGCGCCCACCCCTTTCCAACGGTTGCCGTATCTCGACCAGGTCGTAACACAGTGGATGTCACTGGTAATCTCGACCTGTGGCTGCGCCATGAAGTCACGCCAGTTCCATTTAAAAGGCCTCGAAATTTCCCCCGCGGCTGAGAGTGCCCAGTCTTTTGGCAACATGTTCGGTTGTTTACCCAGGTCCAGAACGGGGAAATCCTTGACCAAATGCTGCCCCGGAGGCAAACGGTCCTTCCTACGGTCCCCAATGATTCCTGTAATGCTTCGGCCATTTTGCGCCAATTGCTCTTTGGTACGGATGAGTTTTGCGTTACCAGAGTCTGCCGTCACCTATCTTACCCCTTATCCCGCAAAACTCTGGCCTTTTGCCGGTTCCAATCCCGCTCTTTAATGGTTTCGCGGCGGTCAATGTTAGTTTTACCGCGTGCCAGACCAAGTTTGAGTTTCGCGATTCCGCGGTCGTTAAAGTAGAGGGAGAGTGGAATCAGCGTCATTCCCTTGCGTGCAACCTCAGAATTTAGTTTCTCAAATTCGCGGCGGTGCAGCAGAAGTTTGCGTTTTCTCTTAGGCTCATGTCCAAAATTCTTAGCACCTTCGTACTCCGGGATGTAGGCATTGATCAGATAGAGAGCACCGTCTTCTGGTACCGCGTAAGACTCTTGTATATTTCCACGGCCGAGACGCAATGACTTTACCTCTGTGCCCGTGAGCACAAGCCCCGCTTCAAAGGTTTCATCAATTTTGTAGTCGTGGCGCGCCTTGCGGTTTTGGGCCACCGTACCAGACGATATCCAACCGGGCTTAGTCATCTCGAATAACGGCTAGTCTAATAGCCCGGCATGGAGCATCGCTTCTTCGACACGGGCCATTGATTTGGGCGACAAAGGCAACATGGGCAAGCGCGTATCAGCTTGGCATTTACCGAGTAAACTGCATGCAAATTTTGCCGGCGCGGGATTTGGTTCGCAGAAAAGAGCCAAATTCAGAGGATGCAAAATATCCCGCAAGCGCCAAACATCCTCAAATTGATCATTTCTCCAGGCGTCATGGAGTTCTGAGCATAAGCGGGGCGCAACATTTGCGGTAACGGAAATACAACCAAATCCACCTTGAGCCAGGTATGCGACAGCGGTGTCATCGTCACCAGAGAGCAAGCAGAATTCCGGGCCGAGTTCCAACCGCGTGGACAGTGGCCGGGCTAGGTCTCCTGTAGCGTCTTTGACACCAATAATATTCGCATGTTTTGCCAGCTCCGCCATAGTGCCTACAGTCATATCCACGACAGTACGCGGCGGAACGTTGTAGATGATAATGGGGATGTCTGTGAAATCAGCAATAGCCACAAAATGTGCTATGAGGCCATCTTGCGTAGGTTTGTTGTAATACGGGATTACCACAAGGGCTGCATCTGCACCAGCCTGAGCAGCGTGATTGGTCAATTCGATCGCTTCTTCGGTCGAATTTGAGCCCGACCCGGCAATAACAGGGACGCGATCCTTGGCAACTTCAATGCATAATTCAACCACACGATTGTGTTCTTCATGGGACAAAGTGGGCGACTCACCCGTTGTCCCGCATGGGACGACAGCATGACTGCCCTCCTCGATCTGCCAGTTGACGAAGTCCTGATATGCTTTCTCGTCGACTTGGCCATCCCGAAAGGGAGTAATAAGAGCCGTTATGGAACCGGTAAACATCTTAAACTGTCTCCAAATTCATCCTGTTGCGTCAAACGAATACAAGACGAAGTTTTGCCGGACCATAACTCTCAGGTCTCACGGCGGCAAGCTCGCTCCCAAGCAGCACCCGCCATAAGATTTACATCACAATTAAGGGAAAATCGGACAACACCACTTTGGGGTTGGCTCAAGACTTGGTATTATATCCGCTTGGATTATCAACATCATGTGGCAAAATTCATGATAGCATCTGTCAACCGCGGCAGCTGTATATTTTTCGCAGTGCTGACTTACTTCTCGATCACGAGTTTTTCCATCGAAGCTGCCCCGCCTGCTCTTCCGCTGGCAAAACCGCCTGCCCCGGTAAAGATCTCGAAAACAATTCTAGCTCCCGTGCTCCCAGACCGTAAGCCGGCGTATTATGGGCCGTTCGGCAGTGACTATATTTATCTGCTGGAAGAGGCGGACCGGGATCTGTTTTCCAGGGTACTCGCATCGGCAAAATCCAGACGATGGGGCCGCGCGCGCAATCTAGTTAAGAAGATTGAAGACCCTTTACCGAGCGATATCTTAGCTTGGCTTTATCTCCGGGAGACCGGCGCTCAAACATCATTCAAAGCAAGAACTAAGTTCATTGAGACCCACACGGACTGGCCAAGCGCAGATACCATACGCCGCCGAGCCGAAGAATCTGTTGATCAGTCGATGCCACCGTCTGAAATCATTGCGTGGTTTGAAAAATTCCCCCCAGTTGGCGGTCCTGGCATGGCTGCACTTGCCGATGCCTATCAAAAAGCAGGCAACGCCGAGGCAGCTTTAGTGTATGCTAAGAAAGCCTGGCTTGAAGGCACGTTTACCCGTGCACAAGAGCTAAAATTTCTGCGTACTTTCGGTTCTGTATTTGAAGAACGGGACCATCTTTCACGGCTCAATCGGTTGCTCTGGGACGGACACTCAAACAGCGCGCGGCGTATGATTCGTCGTGTTAATTCCGATCAGCGCAAATTGGCAGAAGCGCGTATCGCGCTCATGACATTCTCATACGGAGTTGACGCAAAGATTGCCAAAGTACCCAAATCGTTGAGAGATGACTCAGGGTTAATCTATGACCGGTTGAAATGGCGGCGAAAACGCGGACGGTATGAAAGCGCTGCGGAACTTCTAAGCAGTTCGAGTATTGATGATGATGTACGCCCTGACTTGTGGTGGCGTGAGCGCCATATTCTCGCTCGCGAAGCTCTATCAGAAGGTGATATTACCGAAGCCTACCGGATCACTACTGACCATCGTGCCACGGATGCCCTGTCTATTTTTGAAGCAGAATGGCTGGCAGGGTGGATTCAACTTCAATTTTTAAATGATCCGGAGGCCTCGTTACCTCATTTCTATCGCGTCTACGATTCCGTTCAATTTCCCGTAAGCTTATCCCGCGGTGCATATTGGGCAGGCCGCGCCTTAGAAGCCGGTGGCGACGCAGAGTTAGCTAAAACATGGTACGAGAAAGCAGCCGTTCACATCATCACTTATTACGGCCAGCTCGCATTGGCCAAGTTGGCTGATGATGCGTTGCCCCAACTGCCGCTTGACCCCATGCCAACAATTAGCGAGCGAAACTCGTTTCATCAGAGCGATCTTGCCCGCGCGGTCCGTATGCTTGCAGAAGTCGGCGATAGAGATCACTTAAGAACTTTCGTTCTGGCCGCAGCGAAAGCGTCAGACTACGCCACTGAACGCCACTTATCGGCAGAAATGGCTAGTAAATTTAATCGAATAGACCTTGGTGTATGGGTTGGCCGGCGCGCGGCGCAAGACTACATCATTCTATTGGAGCATGGATTTCCTGTTCCTGGTTTTGACTATCCTCTCGATCCAGAGAAGGCATTACTCCTCTCCGTCACGCGCCAAGAAAGCAACTTTGACGTTCGAGCGCGCAGTAGTGCCGGTGCCCGTGGGCTAATGCAGCTTATGCCAGCAACAGCCCGGGCAGTGTCACGGCAAATTCAAGAGCGCTATGACCGCGACGCCCTAAGCATAGACGCTGCGTACAATATCAGGCTCGGCTCCAAGTATCTCGGGGACCTAATTGAAGACTTTAATGGCTCATACATCATGGCAGTTGCGGGCTACAACGCAGGACCACATAGAGTCCGACGCTGGGTGCGTGAATTTGGTGACCCTCGCACGGCAGACGTTGACCCGATCGATTGGGTTGAACAAATTCCGTTCAAAGAGACACGCAACTATGTTCAACGCGTTATGGAGAACCTCCAGGTCTACCGCGCCGTGCTGGCTAATACACAGCAACTCGCACAAACTCTGCCCAATGATCTTTCACGCCCAGGGAACCTTGCTTCAAACTGAATGCGAGTACAAAAAAAGACTGGTTAAACCGGCCTTTTCTTAAATCTCAAATGGAACCTAATAAATTAAGACGCTGCGGCTTGCTGCATGGCACCTTGGTCGAGTTTCGTTGGGCGGGCTTGCCCTTTCACAGCAACTCTCTCAAGTTTTGCTTGTTTTGTTCGAGCTGGCGCTTCCGTGGCAACACGCTTGCAATACCCTTCCATAAACGCACCCGGCTCAATCGCAAGACTCTCGTGTTCAATGTCGCCTGACATGCGTGCGGTTGACGCAAGAAACACTGAATTAGCTTTAACTTGCCCTCTGATGGCACCATGTATGCGAACAGTTTGAGCAGTCACTTCACCGCTCACGGAACCTTTAGTGCCAACAATCAGGGCTTTGCACTTGATGTCACCCTGGACGTTTCCATCGACTTGTATCTCGCCGTTGCTGGCAAGATTGCCTTGCACCGAGAGATCAACACTTATGATCGACGGCACAGATTTGACCTGTGCTTCAGTCATACTAGAAACTTGCCCCTGAGATTTTCCGTTAACCTTGTTCGAGAACATCGCTCCCCGCTCTAATAAATTTCAACGGATTCAAGGACTTCCCTTTGTACAAAACCTCAAAGTGTAGATGAGGCCCTGTACTTCGTCCGCTATTTCCGAGAAGTCCGAGTTGGGTACCACGCCCCACGTACTCGCCTTCTTCTACAGTTATTTTTGCCATGTGCCCGTATCGGGACACCAAGCCCATGCCGTGGTCAATTTCTATCATACGACCATACCGCCCGCGCCAATCGGCGTAAATAACCTTTCCTTCACCAGGACTGAATACTGGCGACTTATATGGGCCACCAAAATCCAGGCCATTATGACGGCCGTAGCGGCCATTAAAAGGGTCCTTACGAACTCCGAAGCCACTGGTTATCCAGTACTTCTTGAGCGGTTTATCTATTGGCATGATGGCCGCCAAATTCTGTAGTTCGATCAATTTGTCAACTTTTAGGTTAAGAGATATGAGCGACTCATGCAGCGGGCCTTCGTCACTTAGCACGGAATCCAACGGAATAAACGGCCCACCGCTACCAGACTCCTTACGCCGAGAGTCCAGCAAGGCATCCACTTCAAGACCTGTTGTCCTCAACGATGATTCAATCTGATCAATCTTCTCTTCCGCCACTTCAGAGAACCGGTGGAACAAAAGAAGCTGTGTACTTTCCATCTCTCGGAGCTGATCATCAAGAAAAGCAACGCGGTTCATGAGACCGTCACGTTCCGCTGCAGCTAGATCGCGCTCGATCACCAGCTGACGCAATTCCAGCGTATTCGGATCAATAAACACCGTACTTTCATGCACAAGTGTTACATCGACCATGTCAACTTTAAGTTGGCTTAGGTGAGCGCGAAGACCATCTCGCTCTGCCGCAACCCTGTTGCGTTCCAACTCAAGCCGCCCAATCGCTACCTCGAGTTGTTGAGAGTCATTGGACATAAACACGCCCGCCACGCGATCTTTCAAGCTCGGCTTGCGCTCCCGTGCAGCAATAGCCAATGCGCCTTTCGTCGTCTTGCGCTCTGAAAGAGCGACCTGCCGGTTGACGAGGTCTATCATATGTTCGTTGTTCTTGTTTAACTCTTCCGTAATGTCATCAATTTTTTCTTTGTAGACCGACAATTGTGCCAAGAGCTGTTCGTATCCAGAACGCGCATCCTTAATCTCAATATTCTTTACTCTAATGCGATCGCTGTGACTGACCACCAAACCAGAACTGATTAAAAGCCACCCACCAATTGCCGTGACCAAGAAAGATGCAATAGCTTGACGGTTCGTTGTTAACCGAAGCGTGTGCATACGTTCTTCAGCGCGCAGAATGATCTGACGCTCCGGAAAAAATCGCTGCAGCGAACGCTGTGCGTTTGAAAGACTGCGGTCGTGCGGATCAAACTTTGACATGTGTATCCCCGAACACAAAAAAAACACTACCGAAACTCACCCCAAAGCAAGTGAGAACTCAGTGTACGCGACCGGTCTATTTACTTTTTAGCCACCGGTTCGCACGGCGTAGGCTTAGATATCAGCACCAAGGTGGCAATTTTAGCCACAAGAAGCTGTGCGTATTAGAAACGCAACCCAAGTGGTACGAATTCTGACGATTTTCTTGAGTTTTTTCAAATAGAAAGACTGAGTCGTGAGATGCTATAATGTATTGACCACCCAGATTCATGACTATTCGGTGATAATCTCCTAAGAAGAGAATTAGTCGCCAGCAATCACACGCTAGATCGGATCAAAGCATTGCTGACAAAATGAAGCGTCTCAATTTACTCCTCTTGTCTTGGTTTGGGTCTGGGTACAGCCCGGTAGCCCCGGGCACAGCTGGGTCCATCGCCGCATTGCCGTTTGCTTGGGTCATTGCAATTTATTGGGGCGCAACCGGACTTGCCGCAGCTGCTCTACTCGTCTTTTTCATAGGGTGGTTTGTCTGTTCCATAACGCCTGAGGCGAAAAGAGATCCAGGCTGGGTGGTCATTGATGAAGTTGCAGGACAGTGGCTGACACTAGCTGTCGTACCTCCCAATCTCCTCCTATATGGACTTGGTTTCTTATTATTTCGGCTTTTTGATATTCTTAAACCATGGCCAATCCGCGCGCTGGAGAAAAATATGCCAGGTGGCCTTGGAGTAATGGTTGATGACATCGCTGCAGCTGTCTATGCAGGCACCTTACTGTACGGTGCATTCCTAATCATTGGTGCATAGCCCCTATGAACACTCTTCCAACCGATCTCACGACCCTCGCGGAAGCTGTCATAAAGCGAGCGGCAAGCTTCGGATTCACCATCGCAACTGCTGAGTCCTGCACTGGCGGGCTAATTTCCAGCTGTCTAACGTCTGTGCCCGGCGCTTCTGAAACGTTCCAATGTGGGTTCGTTACGTATTCAAATGAAGCCAAGACCCGCCTCCTCGGTGTGCCTGTCGATGCCATCACGGATTTTGGAGCGGTCAGCGACATTGTTGCATCAGCAATGGCTGAAGGTGCAGTTGCCCACTCAGGTGCAGACTTAGCGGTATCCGTGACGGGAATTGCCGGACCCGGCGGCGGATCGACCGATAAACCAGTCGGACTTGTGTACTTGTCTCTGGCGCAAACAGGCGAAGATGCGGTGATTAAGCGTTATGTATTCGCTGGTAATCGGGACGACGTACGTCGTTCCGCAGTTGGGGCCGCTCTTGAACTTATGCACAGCGGTCTCGAAGAGCGTAGACAATCTGCCGAGGAAGAGAACGGATCCTAATCCGTTTCTGAGCTTCCATAGAGGTAGCTCGCGCGTGCCTCGAATGCCGCAACCATACGCCTTACGGCTTCTTCAAACAAAACACCGATAAGTTTTTGTATGACACGGGAACTAAATTCAAAATCAAGGCTAAAATTAATTTCGGTTTGATCCCCATCTTTAACCGGCGTAAAGCGCCATATATTCGAGAGTGTACTGAAAGGGCCTTTTAGGTACGCAACCTCGATGCGGTCTGGTTTGTTTAAGGTAACCCGCGATGTAAATTTCTCACGAACCATCTTAAATCCGATGGCAAGATCAGCCTCAAATCCATCGTCGAATATTTTGGTCTTGCGGCAAGCCACACACCAGGGAAGAAACTCAGGATACTTCTCCACATCTGCGACCAAAGCGAAGATTTGCTCCGGCCTATAAGGCAACACACGCTTTTCAGTATGGATAGGCATCGGTTGTACCGGTCGCTCAGGCGGTCTGCGATAGCTTCTTCTCGCGTGCATCCCGTAGCTGCGTAAAATCTTCGTCAGCATGGTAAGATGAACGCGTCAGCGGGCTAGCTGAAACCATGAGAAACCCTTTGGCCCGTGCCATTTTCTCGTAAACAGAAAACTCGTCTGGTGTAACAAAGCGGTCAATGAGCGCATGCCGTGGAGTTGGCTGCAAATACTGACCAATTGTCAAAAAATCGACATCTGCTGCGCGCATGTCATCCATAACCTGAAGTACTTCATCCTTGCTTTCGCCCAGCCCGACCATGATCCCGGACTTAGTGAAAACCTGAGGCACAATATCTTTCACGTGCTCAAGCAAACGAAGGCTCGTGAAGTATCTCGCTCCCGGCCGAATACTGCGGTAAAGGCGGGGTACTGTTTCAAGATTGTGGTTGTATACATCTGGCAGTGCCGCCGCTACTAATTCAGTAGACCCCAGCTTCTTGCGAAAATCAGGCGTAAGCACTTCAATCGTTGTATTTGGGCAGGCTGCGCGAATGGCTTCGATGACTGAGACCCAATGCGCGGCTCCTCCGTCGTCCAAGTCGTCCCGGTCGACTGAAGTGATAACAACATGATTGAGCCCTAGCTTGGCGACGGCTTCTCCCACATGAGCAGGTTCAGAGGGATCAACATTACCTGGTTTACCTGTCTTGATATTGCAGAACGCGCAGGCGCGTGTGCAAATATCGCCAAGGATCATCATCGTCGCATGTTTTTGAGCCCAGCATTCTCCAATGTTTGGACAAGCAGCCTCTTCGCATACGGTATGCAGATTGAGGTCGCGCATGAGCTTGCGGGTCGCCCCGTAAGCTGGCGAAGTCGGAGCTTTAACCCGTAGCCAAGCCGGTTTTGGCTTACGTTCTGGCTGCTGTTTAAATGGTGAAACGTCGCTCATAACTTACACATGGATAACGCGACCATACGCATCAAGTACGGCCTCGTGCATCATCTCCGACAAGGTTGGATGCGGGAATACGGTTTCCATGAGTTCTTGCTCAGTCGTCTCCAACGTCATGCCAACTGCATAGCCTTGAATGAGTTCAGTCACCTCGGATCCGATCATATGGGCGCCAAGTAATTCACCGGTATCGGCGTCAAAAACAGTCTTAACCAGGCCTTGGTCATCTCCCATGGCAATCGCCTTGCCATTGCCGATAAACGGAAATCGGCCAACCTTGATTTTCCGCCCAGACTCTTTAGCTTTGGCTTCTGTCATGCCAACACTCGCCACCTGAGGATGACAATATGTGCAGCCTGCAATGCGTGACGTATTGAGCGCGTGTGGTGTAAGTCCGGCAATCTTTTCGACACAGATCACCGCTTCATGGCTTGCTTTATGCGCAAGCCATGGGGGGCCAGTCAAATCGCCAATAGCATATACGCCCGGCTCATCCGTCTCGCTGTACTTACCAACAACCACGTGTGTTTTCTCAATTTTAACCTTGGTCTTTTCCAGCCCGATATCCTCAATGTTACCAACAATACCAACAGCTAAAATGACCCTATCGAAAGTAACCTTTTCTGCCTTCCCACCCTTTTCAATCGTTGCCGTTACATTGGATTTACCGATTTTTAGATTCTTGACCGTAGCGCCTGTGACTATTTCCATACCCTGCTTTTCAAATGCTTTATGTGCAAGCATGGAAATCTCTTCGTCTTCAACCGGCAGCACGCGATTCATGACCTCTACAACCGTCACCTCCGCACCCATCGTGCGGTAAAAGCTCGCAAACTCAATGCCAATGGCACCTGACCCAACGACTAAAAGAGATTTTGGCATATTGTCGGGGACCATGGCCTCTTTGTACGTCCAAACTAGTTTACCATCTGGCTCAAGCCCGGGAAGGGTCCGCGCACGCGCGCCAGTGGCCAGCATAATGTATTTGGCTTTCAACACCGCCACGTTCTTGCCGTCCTTGGTGACTTTCACTTGGCCTTGCCCGGCAAGCGCCCCCTGCCCGTCGAACACCGTGACCTTGTTCTTTTTCATCAACATGCCGACGCCGCCGGATAAACGTCCGGCAACCTTGCGAGAGCGTTCCACTACCTTTTTGGCATCGAAACTGATTTCTTTAGCGCTTAGGCCAAAATCTTCCGCGTGCTGCATGAGATGATAGACCTCCGCAGTGCGCAACAACGCTTTGGTCGGAATACAGCCCCAATTCAAACAGATTCCACCCAAGTGCTCGCGCTCAACTACAGCGACTTTCATGCCGAGTTGTGAGGCACGAATGGCACCAACATATCCGCCGGGCCCACCGCCAATGACAACAAGATCAAAATTCGTATCGGACATTCTTCAACTCCGCCTACAACAGAAGGCTCAGCGGGTCTTCAATGAGAGGCTTTAGCGCTTGAAGAAATTCGGCACCAACAGCGCCGTCTACGACGCGGTGGTCGCATGAAAGTGTACAACTCATCACTGTGCCAACGGCAAGCGCACCATTTTTAACGATGGGCCTTTGTTCCCCTACACCAACAGCAAGAATGGCACTCTGCGGTGGGTTAATGATGGCAGAAAATTCTTTAATTCCATACATACCGAGATTCGAAATAGTGAAGCCGCCACCCTGAAATTCTTCCGGCTTGAGTTTGTTGTCACGTGCGCTGCTGGCCAGGTCTTTCATTTCAGTTGAAATCGCCAGCAACCCTTTCTGATCGGCGTTGCGTATAATAGGCGTAATCAAGCCGCCTTCAGTTGCCACGGCAATTGATATATCTACATTCTCGTACATACGAATAGCATCATCAGTCCATGACGCATTGACCATCGGGACCTTACGCATGGCCACAGCACAGGCCTTGATCACAAAGTCATTGATCGAAAGGTTGTAATCAGCACCGTCTTGACCATTCAAATCTTTTCTCAGTGACAACAGATTATCGATGACAAAATCGACCTTCATATAGAAATGCGGCACGGTCTGCTTGGCTTCTAGTAATCGCCGGGCGATGACCTTACGCACGTTTGTATTTGCAACTTCCGTATAGGCTTGTCCGAAATCAGGCACGTCTGCCGACGAAACCCGTGCGGCAGCCGATCGCGTTACACCGCCAGAAAAGGCATTCTCCACATCCGCTTTAACAACCCGACCGTTAGGCCCGCTACCTTTGATGGCAGCCAAATCGATTCTTGCATTGGCAGCAATGCGTTTTGCCAGCGGACTTGCAAGAATCCGATCACCGCTCAATGGCACAGCCGGAGCCGTCCTTGGTGCAGTAGCCGCAGGTGCCGGTAGGGCTTTTTCAATAGGTGCTGATCCTGGTTCGGGTTCGGGTTCGGGTTCGGCTTTAGGCGCAGGGACAACTGGCACAGGGGCACTCACGTCGCCGATATCACCTTCATCCTCACCTTCTTCCAGAAGCACGCCTATGGGGTTGTTAACTTCAACGCCTTCAGTGCCTTCAGGAACAATAATTTTCCCGATCTTGCCTTCGTCAACGGCCTCCAATTCCATTGTTGCTTTGTCTGTTTCAATTTCAGCTATGATGTCACCGGATGCTACCTCGTCCCCTTCTTTCACGAGCCATTTAGATAACGTGCCCTCGGTCATTGTCGGTGAAAGAGCGGGCATTAGAATGTGTATGGGCATTGGTGCTTCCTCTTAGGCGCTTATCAGTCGTCTCAACAGACAGATTTAGCGGCGGCGACGATATCGTCGACCTGCGGTATCGCGAGTTTTTCAAGATTAGCGGCATACGGCATGGGGACGTCGATGCCTGTAACGCGAGCAACAGGTGCATCGAGCCAATCGAACGACGTTTCCATGATTAGCGCGGATATTTCTGATCCGATTCCTGCGAAAGGCCATCCCTCTTCACTGGATACGCAGCGATTGGTTTTTTGTACCGACTTTATAATCGTTTCCGTATCAAGGGGGCGTAGACTGCGCAGGTTTATGACTTCGGCTGAAATCCCTTCGGCAGCTAATATTTCTGCCGCTTTCAATGCCTTGCCAACCATAATAGAGAACGCAGTGATGGTAACGTCATCACCTGGCCGCTCAATTTTTGCTTTCCCAATTGGCAACACATAATCATCGCTCACCGGTACCTCGAATTTAGATCCATACAACAGTTCGTTTTCGAGGTAGATAACGGGATTTGGGTCGCGGATTGCAGCTTTCAGCAAACCTTTAGCGTCAGCGCCTGACCACGGCGCAACAACTTTATGGCCCGGCACATGGGAATACCAAGCACCATAACATTGTGAATGCTGCGCACCGACACGGGATGCTGCTCCATTCGGCCCTCGAAAAACGATCGAGCAGCCCATCTGTCCACCTGACATGTATAATGTCTTTGCCGCTGAGTTGATGATTTGATCAATCGCCTGCATTGCAAAATTGAACGTCATAAATTCAACAATCGGCTTGAGGCGGCCGAACGCAGCACCGACACCAAGGCCGGCAAACCCTTGCTCCGTAATAGGTGTATCAATCACTCTTTTGTCGCCGAATTCTTCAAGCAAGCCCTGGCTCACCTTATAAGCACCCTGATACTCAGCAACCTCTTCCCCCATCAGAAAGACGGCTTCATCCTTGCGCATTTCTTCCGCCATGGCATCGCGCAATGATTCACGGACGGTCAATTCGATTGTCTCGCCCAATGCGGGTTCATCTGCATCCATGACTGCCATTGGAACGGCGGCTGGGCGCTCAACGGGCAAGGCCTCTTCAGCAGGACTAGTTACTTCAGGCGTTACTGTTGAAATTGCCGTAGCAGCTACATCAAGCGCAGCAGAGTCCTCGCCCTCGTCTAGAACCAATGCAATCACCTCGTTGACTTCTACGCCTTCAGCGCCTTCGTTGATTAAGATTTTGCCGATCGTACCTTCGTCAACGGCTTCCAATTCCATTGTTGCCTTGTCTGTTTCGATCTCAGCGATGATATCACCCGAAGACACAACATCGCCTTCTTTCACAAGCCATTTGGAAAGTGTGCCTTCGGTCATCGTCGGCGATAGAGCCGGCATTAATATTTCGGTGGCCACGGATATGGTCTCCCTTAGTGGTCCCGTGTCAGGAACCTGCAATGCACGTCCCTATGCGTCTCTTATATAAGCAGCGACTACGCAACGTCGCGCAAGACATCGGTATACAACTCACTGGCATCTGGCTCTGGTGATTGCTGAGCGTATGCAGCGGCTGCTGTGATTTCTGCTTTGATACCCTTATCAATCTCTTTGAAAGCGTCTTCGCTGAGAACGCCTTGATCGAGTAATCTCTGGCGCAAGCGATCAATTGGGTCGTGTTCTGTACGCATCTTTGCCAGCTCTTCTTTCGACCGGTATTTGGCTGGATCAGACATTGAGTGCCCTCGATAGCGATAGGTTTTCATCTCTAAAATAATCGGTCCATTTCCGCCTCTAACATAAGACACGGCATCCTGCCCCGCCTTGAACACTTCGGCCACGTCCATACCGTCGACGACCTTGCCGGGAATGCCATACGCCTCACCGCGGCGATGCAGGTCCGCACTTGCGGACGCACGCTCAACAGAGGTACCCATGCCATACTTATTGTTTTCAATCACGTAGATCACTGGTAGCTTCCATAGCCCCGCCATGTTAAATGACTCGTAGACTTGGCCCTGATTAGCGGCACCGTCGCCGAAATAACTAAAATTCACCCCGCCATCGCCATTGTACTTATGGGCAAATGCCAGTCCTGTCCCGATAGGCACTGAGGCACCAACAATGCCGTGCCCGCCAAAGAAACCACGCTCACGGCTAAACATGTGCATTGAGCCACCTTTTCCACGCGAGTATCCGTCGACGCGGCCGGTTAGTTCAGCCATAACGCCTTTCGGATCCATCCCACAAGCCAGCATGTGACCATGGTCACGATAGGTCGTGATGACGCTATCAGCCTCGATGACGTTACCTTGCAAGCCCACAACAACGGCTTCCTGGCCGATGTAAAGGTGGCAAAAGCCACCAATTAGGCCCATGCCATAGAGCTGACCTGCACGCTCCTCAAAACGCCGGATTTTGAGCATGTCTTTATAAAATTGAACCTGAACATCAGTTAATATTTCAGGTGATGGTGACTTTGCGGACTTAGTAGTCCGTGATGTAGATGCTGATTTTGCACCCTTGTGTGAGGTTGTTTTTTTGGTCGCAGATTTACGAGCGGCCATGCGTTCTCCCCAAACCTTTTGCGCGCGTTTGCTTTTGTTTTGCGCCGTTGTTTCACCCGTTTATCGCAGCGAGGCTGTGGTTAGGCAAGCGAAACAACGGTTAAGTCTTTGTTTGCACTGCACAATTCAATGGTTAACTATTTATTGGTTAAACTATTGAAAACCATAGCATTTACCGAGGAATTACACTCAATTCTACGCAATAATATTTCGCAAATTAAGGGGTTATGGTTACAGAAACCAATGGCATTGAGTAAAAAAGACGTTTCCTTAACCGCATGAATACCTCCAAATGGCCAGATTCAAGCCTGGCTCAGAGCACAACACGCAGAATTTATAATGAACCGACTTATTGCGCGGCAGGAATGATGACCAACTCATTTGGCTGGATGTAGGCAAAAACCCGCCTAGTCTGCTCGTCCAGAAGGTCCAGATCTAAGCTTCCCGGTCCCAACAGAGAAATGCGGTGCTCAAGGTCTGCTCTTACGACGCGGGCTGATGCTAATTCCGTTTCAGAAACCTCCATTTGATAGCGGAATTGCCACCAAGCCAGGAGACCCCGGTCACCCTGAACGGCATGATACGCAAAGTAGGCCATGAGTGCAGCACCCAGCAAAGGTGTGAGTACCTGTTTAGCCTTCTTGCTATGGTCTGAGTTCAACGCCATGCCGGTATGGAAACACGAGTGAGTCTACGGGTCAAGCGGGTCGAATGGGATTCTCTCAATGAAATCAAGGGTGTGATAATTCCGACTCACTTTGATTCGAAGCGAACCCTTCGATTTATCGAGGCTAATAGTCTAGTATGAGGTTTCACTTAGGTATGTGACAAAGCCCTACTGAAGCTCCTGTAATGGAAATCCGGCGATCGGTCTGAGATCATCACACTCAGTGTCGAGATCTCACGTTTTTTGTAGAATATCCTCAACCATGGTCTGCGGACTAACGATAACTTTTCTGCCGCCTTGTTTCTGTATGTCCTGAAAGGCCGAGATTAGAGTACGGATACCGAACGAAGCCAGATAGTCGACCTAGGCCATATCGACAATCCCATACTTCTTTAACGCCCAGCGTTTTTTTTTGCACAGAATGACAAATCTGAACTAGGTCCTTTGCGCACCTTCGCCACCTTGCTAGAATCCTCATAACAAGGAGAGCGCTATGAGTAATGTAACTAAAGCCATATTTGGGCTGATTATTGCCACAGCTGCCGGGTTCGGCGTTTGGGCCTTATTACTTACCACGGGTGTATTCGATATTGCGCTGGAAGACCTGCGCGCTAAATACGAAACGCCAGCGTCCAAATACATCGAACTCGACGGGATAGACGTGCACTACATCGATGAAGGCGCTGGCCCGGCGGTCTTACTGTCCAACGCCTCCTATCACTCCACTCGCTCCTGGGACGGCATGGTCGAAAACATGACAGACAAGTTCAGGGTCATCCGGTTTGATTTTCCGGGCAACGGCTTGAGTGGTTTAGATTCTCAGAACCGATACTCTCCTGAGCTTTACGGAGAAATAATTACTCGGCTCTCCGATGCGCTCGATATCGAAACATTCCATCTTGTCGGCACCTCATCCGGTGGCACGGTGGCGTTCCGCTATGCCGCCAAAAATCCTGATAAAATTGATCGCTTAGTGCTGATTAATTCCGCCGGCATGCCGCGCACTGCTGTGACCAACCCTAACCGGGAACGCGGCTCAACGTTCGGCCGCTGGGTGGCCAGCAAACATCAGTCCATGGATTGGTGGCGTTCTTCATTGGCTAGCACCGTAACTAAGCGCCCGCCTTTCGATTGGCATGTGGAAATGAATTACGACATGAACCGCCGCGATGACCGTTACGAAACCGGCCTTCTGTTCCGGCGCAATTACATCACCGGCGACCCAGAAGCCGTTATCAATCAAATCAAGGCGCCAACGGCTGTCCTTTGGGGGATGAACAACCCAACAGTCATGCACCTGGAGGCCAACGTCATTCAGCTATGGTTGACCGGTGCGCCAAGCATCGTCAAAAAGTACGAAGGCCTTGGCCACTACCCCTACATCGAAGAGCCCGAGTTGCTCGCCGGCGATATCAGTGAGTTTCTCTCGGGCGATTGGGGCGATCAGCTACGCCAAACGCAGCGGGTCAAGCCAGAGGATATGGCGGCGTTAAGTGGCGCGGCGGAGTAACTAAGCCGCCTCGCCGTTCAAGCGTTTCTGATTCATCCGCACCAGACGCTTGCCCGTGTTAGTGCCCGCGAACAAGCCGATGAAGGCTTCCGGCGCATTCTCTATGCCATCAACGATGTCATCCTGGTATTTGAGCTTGCCGTCCTTGATCCACTCACTCATTTGGCGTCGGCCATCTTCGTATTCCGCAACATAGTCGTGGACGATGAACATGGGCTTATCCATTTTCCATTTCCACGGCTGGCCGTTTTCGCCGACCTCGTTATAATTCTGGGTGACGCCCACATAGGTCGCGCGCCAGCCGTCATTCATGTTCATCATTACTGCTTCGGCCATGGGACCACCAACATTGTCGTAAAATATATCAACGCCTTTGGGGCAAACGCGCTGCACCGCTGATGAGAGATCGTTCACTTCTTTGTAATTGATGGCGTCGTCGTAACCGAGGTCTTCGATAAATTTTATTTTATCTGCCGTAGACGTAATGCCTATCACCGTTGCGCCCATAATCTTGCCGATCTGCCCAGCCAAATGCCCAACCGCACCGGCCGCCGTCGACACCACCATCACATCGCTCGGTTTTGGTAGGCATTCGCGCATGACGGAGAAGTAGGCCGTCATGCCAGGCCTGCCGAGCACGCTGGCCGCTGTGTTGAGCGGACCAAGAGATTCATCGACCACGCGCAACCCGGCCCGGTTATGAATGTAATGCCCGGCACCGTCTGTGATGGCGTAGTTCTGCCAGCCGAGGATGCCGTTGACCACATCGCCATCCTTAAAATCCGGGTGATTGGATTTCACAACTTCGCCGACCACGTCTCCCATCATTACGCCGTAGAGCGGCACGATCTCTGCGTTGCGGGATGTCGAATTCAGGATTAGGCGTTGAAACGGATCGACCGAAAGATAAAGCCCTCGCACCAAAATTTTATTCGGGGGCGGCGCCGGAATGACATCTTCCACCATCATGAAATCATCCAGTGCCGGCATACCAAGAGGGTGATTGACCAACAGCCAGCGCTTATGGGTTTCTATGGTTTCCGGCTGCCAGCCTGTGATGAGTTCTTCCGAGACTTCTTTTTTCATGTCTACGCCCTCGCCCACAGTGGTTAGATTATTCGGCCCGGCGGCAAGGAAATAAACGCTCATGCCCAAAGAAAAACGCCACCTTCAAGGAGACCGGCGTTTTAACAATGAATGTGTACTTAACGTATTATTCAGCGGCCTCGCGGATGGGCTCTGCTTCCGGCAGGGCGCCATAAACCGGCGCAGGGTCCAATACCCACGCTTTCGCTTCACGTCTCGCGGGGCATGGAATCGCTGTAATCACATCGGCCTGGGCTTTGATCTCATTGAGTTGCTGGTAATCGAGCCGCCACCCCTTCTGCTCCCATTCTTTGAGCTTGCCACGATACTGAATAACCACCCGGTCATGGGGCATTAGCATTTCTTTGGTGGTAGAAGGTGGAGTCAATTTAGGTTCGAGTTTTTCGACAACCTTGATGTCCTCCGAGGCAACGAACATGTTCCGCTCCTTGATCTTCTTATCAAGGAATTTGTTTAGCCATTCCCGCTTGGTAATGGCCATATTGCGCAAGTTAACCAAAAACACTTTGGTTGTTGCTTCGTCAATCGGTGCTTCGAACATGTACTGATGCATATGCATGGTTTCCGACAGGTGAATATAGGTCCACATATGGTTCGGACCATAGGTGCCCGAACCCGCTTGCATCTTGCCGCCCTCTTTACGGAAGCGTTTCATCAACCAATTCTTAAGTGGCGGAGCATCAAAAGTGTGCATGAAGCCAAAACCCCAATCATTGTTCTTATAAGGTTCCAGTTCATTGACCTGATACTCTTCTTCCTTCTCGCCGTTGTAACCGTGTGTGGAGTGAACATACTCGTTGTGGGCTGGATCGAGACCATTCTCGATGGACCGCTCATAATTGTAGTTCACGTTGAAGGTCTGAACCGTCGCGCGCCAGCCGTCTGTTTCATACTCTTCAATCGGCATGATCGGTGGGCGTTCTTCTTCTGGAAGGTCGCCGAGGAAAGCAAAGACAAGGCCGTATTTATCCAAAGTTGGATAAGCATCGACACGGGCGCGGGCTGGAATTTTTGCGCTAATGCCGAGTGACGGAATGCGCGTACACACGCCGTCCGTTGTGAAACGCCAGCCGTGGTAGGGACATTGCACGGTTCCGTCGTCCATGCACTTCCCGCCAGACAGAGCACCACCACGGTGCACGCATGTGTCAGCCAAGAGAGCCGGTTTGCCCTCACTATCGCGGAAGGCCACAAAATCGTGCTTCAGAATACGCACTCGGATGGGCTTATCCGTGAGTTCGGCCGTTTCACAAACCGGGTACCAAAAATTCATGTACATGTCAGGCGCCTCTTCATTGAAGACTTAATTGGGCCAAATGCCCATTAAGTAAAATATACGCTATCTATGGAGCTATTGGATTGCCTTACGTTTGACCCAGCTCAAAATTTTTTCTCTTTTTGGAATCTCTGTAAAGAGTCGACAGATAAATTATAATTATAGCATATAGGAAAATAATATCTAAGGTATTGTATTAATCATTCAGAATGCTTATTGCGACGACAACAGCGTCCTTTCGCTACGGATCGCTCTGCTCACGAACTCGCGCGCCCGACCACCGCATGGCTTAAGCCATACACCAAGCCACGGCGCTCGCTATTTTTCTTTGCATCTTAGGGTGTGGCACCCGATAAGAAGCTCCACGGAGTGATCTGCCACATGTCCAGACTACCTATAATAATTAATTTTATAAGAGACTGTTCTTTATGACCGATACCGGAGATACACCAGCCGCAGCCGGAGACGGCTCTCTTCCTAAAGTCACGGCACTGGTTCTCGCCTACGGCATGCTGATCAGCGCCATCGGTAACAACTTTCTCATTACCATCCTGCCGCCGCTTGGCCGTGAAATGGACTTGGGAGAATTTCAAGTCGGCGTCATTTTAGCCGTGGGTGGCGCCTTCATGCTCATTACCGGGCCCTTTTGGGGCCGGATGAGTGAAAACATAGGCCGCAAAAAAGTAATTATGCTGGGTTCTGTGGGCTACGTGCTAACGACAGCAATCTTCGCTTTCACCATCGATCTTCGCCTCGCAGGCGCCCTGTCGGCATCCGTCGGCTTCATTGCTCTGATCGCTATCCGTGGCCTGTATTCTCTTACATCAGGCGCCATTTACCCTGCCACCATGGCCATGGTCGGCGATATGACCAGCCGGGAAAAAAGGGCTGGTGGTGTCGCCATGATAAGTGCCGCCTGGGGATTTGGTTCCGTCATCGGCCCAGCTATAGCTGCGATGTTCTCATCACTCAGCCCAACAGCACCTTTTTACGTAGTCACCGTTATGGGTGTGGCCATGGTCGGTTTCTATTTCTTTTACCTGCAAGAACCGGTTCGGCACCGTGAACCGGAAAAAACCGGTTTTCGTCATATTATTACACCGAAGGTACTGAGTGTGGTGAGCGGCTTTGCGCTGCTAATCCTCGGCAATGTCTCCATGATGGTGTGTCTCGGCTTTCATTTTCAAGACACCTTTGGCTTTGATACGGCCCAAACCGCGCGCAATGTGGGTATTGCCCTCATGGCGTCTGCCTTTATGCAAATCATCATCCAAGTGGGCATCATTCCCCGCCTGAAATGGTCACCGCGCCGCATGATTAATACCGGCATGCCGGTGGCTATGATTGGTGCTCTCGTTGTTATGTCCGCCCCCAGCTTTACGGTGGCCGTTGGCGGAATGATGCTGTTTGGCCTCGGCGGCGGCGCTGGCTGGCCAGCATATATGACCGCTTCATCGCTTGCGGCTGGAATCCATAATCAAGGGGGCATGGCGGGTCTGACGTCGGCCTTTCAGGCAGCCGGTTTTATGATCGGGCCGATTATTGGCACCCTCGCCTATCAGGTAGACGGCTCATACCCTTTCATCATGTGTGCAAGTCTGCTCTTCGTTACAATTATCATGGCAAACACGCTTCCTATGCCAACAGCCGATGAAGTAAGTGGCTAGTTTGAGACTTTGAGCGTTAATCGCCGCGGCACGACTTAGTCTGCGCCAATGCGTTTCTCTGCCTTATCAGTTGCATTGATCTTCATGGCACATTCCGCACTTGCGCCGGGTGAGGCAGGTATACCTTTTCAAGATTGTAACACCTGCCCAATCATGGCGCATCTGCCGGAGGAGCCCTTCACCATGGGCGATCTCGCGCCACCGCCTGTACATTAGGAATGTAAAGACGAACGTAAGTATAGTCACGCGTGGGAATCCTCAAAACCGTGTTAGCGATCTGGGTTTTCGTGTTGTCCGCGAATTGGATGACTAGATAGTTCTAATGGCTACTTATCCGCTCGGCAGCCATAATCCAGCCTCCACTAAGAGGAGATTGATTCTGCCCCCCCGCCTCTTCCTTACTGTCGTCTCGATTGTCGCTTTATTGCTCCAGCCGATTGCGTCATTTGCCGCTGGACAATCAGCGATCACAGATACCTTCTGTACAGAAATTCAAACCTCCATCATGGGAAATACTATTCCTGCTCAGAATATCGTGCATTCCGATAAAGAAACCTTTGTTCTCTCAAAAGCCTCAATCGATCCATTGCGCAATGAACAATTCACGGAACTGGGAGAAGATAACCTTCCGCGAATGGTGTCTTGCAAGATGAAAACGCCCGATCACATTCGTGAGTTTTACGGTGAAACGGCCACCAGCGAAGAACCTCGTTCTTGTGAAGCGATCAACAGGGAAAACATGGCCGCCGTTATCGCCAGCCTCTCAGATACGGAATCAGAACAACGCGTAATAGCAGACGAGCAAATCGTGTTTGATGATGATCTAACGGAATTCATGGGCGTTAACTGGCTAAAACCATTTGATATGGCATATCGCGGAGAAGACGGGCACCTGCACATCCAGTCCAAAGGACTGCGGGTTGATTGGACAAGTCTAATATTCAAGTTAGTGCCGGAACGTTTTCGCGGCGCATTGTATTGCCATCTTATTGCTCCAGAATATGCCAAGGCACTTATTCTCGGCGAAGCTCATGTCCCTGCCCCGATGGCGATGATTAGGGTGCGCAACTAAAAAGGTAGAGTTAGTTTTAGCCGGAATACAAACAGCCCCGCTGGTTAGGCGGGGCTGTTCCAAACTCTATTATAAGACGATGTGGTTACGCTGGCTTGACCGCCATGATGGCACCATGACCGCGGCGTGCTGCTGGAACTGTTTCATCCACTTCGAAGCCGTAACTGGCAACCAGGTCGCCAAAATCGCGCGAGGCATACTCAAAACGCCACGGCTCTCCGTTCCAACGGTGATCCCACCAAGTTGAAAACTTACGATAGGCGGTATTCGTAGCCGCTTGCTTGCCGGTGCGGAAATCCATGGGGAAAAATACGCCGCCTGGACGCAAGACGCGCATGGCTTCGGCGATAATTTTATCTTGCGCGTCCGCCGTTACCTCGTGGAACATGATGTACGAAACCACCATATCAAAATGGTTATCAGGAAATTTGGTCTCTTCAGCAAGACGTTGAGCAAAATGGACATCCTTGCCCATATCAACACAGCGAGTATGGGCAAAACGCACCATCGGGCCACCCACATCAATGCCCCACACTTCTGCGTCTGGGAAACGATCTTTCATGGCAATGGTGAGGCGGCCAGTAGCACAGCCCAGATCAAGAATGCGCCCCACCATCCCGTCCGGAGGCGTTTGCACCCGCTCCGCAATGGCAGCTTGCACTTCGTCGTCGTAGTTGCTGCCGCCATAGAAATTATTGACGCCATAGTAGTTGATGTAGCCCGCAAACGGGTCGCCCGTATAACCGCCTGGCTGGATATGAATTTCGTGCTTGGTGTATTCCGGCTCAATACCAGGATTTAGTTCTAGAGACCCAGGTCCGGAATTGTCCGCAGATTCCATTTCAGCGAAATACTTGTCAGCATTGGCATGGAAGTAGTCTTGAACTTGCTTCCAAGTCAGCTGCTGATTAGAGACCCAACCGCGCACCGACATCATCACCCGGTGGTCGTCTTTCACCAGCTCGAAAATCTTTTCAAGCGGGATGTCGGCATCTTTCTCGTAGCCGTTTTCTTCAAGAATCTCAGAAAAACGTTTTGCCGCCAACCGACGCATGTCCCCGTTTACAAGATTCCTAAAGCCGGTAAGGAAGTCCTGGGTACTTTCCAGGTCAAGCGCGGGAAGACGTTCTAACCTGCCTTTAGTTCCGCGTTCTTCAACATCGTTAAATGTGACAGCGGCGGATTTGGCCGCTTTAGCCTTACGGCCGCCAATCAGCGATGAAACAAAAGCGGTTGTGGCGGCAGTGGCACCAAACAACGTGCGACGATCAAGCATGAGAGGCCTCCTTGGGAGAGGTTAGGTCAAAAGGCAAACGTTATGTGCCGATGATGCCCCTTCAAGGCCACAAAATCAAAGGATTTGGATGACTCCGCCTCACGCTTTGCCTAGGACAGCTTGGTCGCGAGCAGGTTCTTATTACCGATCCAAGCCGCCGGCCCCTCTTCATTGACGGCAAAACCCGCCTCCCGCATGGCTTTTGGCATATCAAACCCATCATATTCCTGGAACCAGACTTCGTCATTCCAGCGATGGTCCCACCAGCGGCGGAATTTTAGATGAGCCTGTTTGGTTACGACATTGCTCCCCGTATAGAAATCGATGGGAAAGAACACGCCGCCTGGACGCAGAATTCTGTGGGCTTCTGTGACCGACTGCCTGGAGATCTCTGCTGGCATCTCGTGGTACAGAATGTACGAGGTGACGACATCAAAGAAGCCATCAGGGAATTTGGTGTCTTCAGCCAAACGCTGAGCGAAATTAACATCGACACCTAAATCGACAGCGCGCATGTGGCCATACCGCAGCATGGGCCCGCCGGCATCGATCCCCCAAATTTCCGCATTAGGGAAGCGCTCCTTTAGGGCCACAGTCATCTGCCCTGTGGTGCAGCCAACATCGAGAATGCGCAAAACTTTGCCGTCTTCAGGCACTGCAATCTTGCTTGCCAAGTCGATATGCACTTCGTCTTGGAAATTACCGCCGCCATAGAAATTATTGGTGCCGTAGTGATAGACGTGCCCCCCCAGAGGATCGCCCACATAGCCGCCGGGCATGATGTGAATTTCATGTTTCACGTGGTCGGGCAGTGGCACATCAGGGTTCAGTTCAAGAGTGCCAGGCCCAATATTATCCGTGGCTTCCATCTCAGCCAGATAGGTGTCGGCGTTGGCGTGAACGTAATCCTGGATTGTCTTCCAGGTTAACAGCTGGTTGGAGACCCACGTCCGGACGTTCGCCCCCATAACCGGATCATCACCGAGGATATCTAATACGGTTTCCAAAGATGGATCGTCGTTGGGGTCGAGCCCCTTGGCCTCGAAAAGCGCTTGGGTCCGTTTACCGGCAATACGTCTAAAGCCGCTGCCACCCCAGGACCGGAAACCAGTCAGAAAATCTTGCTGGCTTTCAAGATCGAGCGTTGGTAAACGCTCAAGACGATCATCCGTGCCGCGGGGTTCGACATCCCCTGCAAATCCAACAGCAAAATTAGGTTGTGTTCCGGCTTTGGCGGCCTTGCCGCTAAACAACGACGCGGCAGCCGCGCCGAGACCGGTAAAGGCTGGAAACAGTGCGCGACGATCGAGCATAATTCGTTCTCCTTCAAATATGAAGGCACTCTAGCAAACGCGTTGGTGTTCACACCAATACATAATGCAAATGCAAATATAAGCCGTTTATATCGGGTCGAACTGCCTACGCCGGTTTGGTACCCATCAATGCAGCCTTAGCCATGGTGCTCCTGCCTTCGCGCGGCTGACCAACTTCAAACCCAGCGTTGGACAACAGCTTGGGATAATCGTTGGAGCGGTGTTCCCGCTGCCAAACCTCATGATTCCAGCGGTTAATCCAGTAGCCTTGATAGTTTTGGAAAGCGGTTCTGTTTGGCAATTTAGACCAGTCGTTTTGATCGCGTGAATAGAACACACCACCCGGCCGCAGCACCCGGTGCCCTTCGTTTATGATCGCTTCCGCCCCTTCCGAGCTGACCTCATGGAACAACAAAAAGGAGGTGACAATATCGAAATAACCATCCGGGAAACCTGTTTCTTCAGCCAGCGCCTGGCGGAAGTTAGCTCCAACGCCAAGATCAACAGCCCGCATATGGGCATAGCGCACCATTGGGCCGCCAACGTCGACACCCCAGACTTCAGCGTCCGGATAGAGTTCTTGTAAGCGCAGCGTCAATTGACCGGAACTGCAGCCCATATGCAGGATGCGTTTAATCTTGCCGTCCTTGGGCACCGGCACGACCTTGGCTATCTGGGTATCCATTTCGTCCTGGCTGTTGCGGCCTTCCCAGAAGTTGTTGGTGCCGTAGTGATAGACGTACCCGCCAAGGGGATCGCCCACATAACCACCAGGCTGCATGTGGATTTCATGTTTGCAGTACAGGGGAATATGCATGTCCGGGTTCAGTTCCAGCTTACCCGGCCCCCTGTTGTCCGCCGCTTCCATTTCGGCGAGATAGGCGTCTGCATTGTCGTGGAACTCATCTTGCAGGTTCTTCCACATGATTTGCTGGGCGCTGATCCAAGCCCGGGCACTAAGTCCTACGATGTGATCGTCCTCCAAATGGGCGACGGCCTCCTCGTAGGTCATGTCGCCACGGGGGTCGAGGCCTTTTGCCTCCATGATTTTGTCACCCCGCTCAGATGCGACGCGGCGTACATCACTGTTCACCCAGGTGCGGAAGCGGGTGAGGAAGTCCTCGCGGCTTTCCACGTCCAAGGTGGGAAGACGTTCAAGCCGACGGTCGGTGCCGCGCGGTTCAACATCGGCCTTTTTTGGTAGTTTGGCTTCAGCCCTGCGTCCGCCGAGGAAACCAGTGAGAACTCCGCCTATTGCTGTCGTAGCCTGAAAAAGTGCTCTGCGATCAAACATATCTTACCCACTTTTCTCTGTTAGGCGGGCTTTACGCCCATCACATTACCGCCAAATCCAGAATAATTGCCCGGTGTTTCTGTATCCACATCAAATCCGGCGCCCGCCATCAATTTGGGATAGTCATTGCTCAGGTGGTCCATCATCCATACTTCGTGGTTCCACCGCCAATTCCAGTATTGGGCATAACCTGCCATGGCAGTCGTTGTCGTTGTAGGCTTATCTCTATGATCTCGCGCGAAGAACACGCCTCCAGGCCGGAGTAAGCGGTACCCCTCTTGGATAATCTGTTCTGCCGCTTCTGAGGTGACTTCATGGAAGAGCAAGAACGACGTCACCAAATCAAAATGACCATCGGGGAACTTGGTGTCCTCTGCCAGCCGCTGGGCAAAATGAACGTCGATATCTAGGTCCGCCGCCCGCATATGGGCATAACGCACCATGGGACCGCCCACATCCAGGCCCCACACCTCGGCGTCTGGATATTTTTCCTTAATGCGGCAGGTCAGCTGTCCGACACTGCAGCCCAAGTGCAAAATCCGTTTGACCTTGCCGTCTTTGGGAATAGGAATGGTTTCAGCTAGTTGCTGATCCATTTCGTCTTGATAATTGCGGCCCTGCCAGAAGTTGTTCGTTCCGTAGTGGTAGACGTAACCGCCCAAAGGATCACCCACATATCCGCCTGGCTGCATGTGTATCTCGTGTTTAGCGTACATTGGAATATCCATGTCAGGATTCAGATCCACGGAACCCGGACCAGCCGTATCAGCCGCTTCTAATTCTTCGAGATAGGCGTCCCCGTTAGAGTGGAATTCATCTTGGAGGTTCTTCCACATAATCTGCTGGACGCTAATCCAAGCCCGGCCACTCAAACCAATAATATGATCATCTTCAAGCAATTTGGCGGCTTCCACATAGGACATAGGATCGCGTGGGCTGAGCCCCTTATTTTTAAGGATTTTGTTGGCCCGGCGATTTGCCACACGTCTGACATCCCGGCCAGACCAGATGCGCAACTGCGTAAGGAAATCCTCACGGCTCTCCACATCCAAGCTCGGAAGCCGTTCCAGGCGTCGGTCGGTGCCCCGCGGCTCTAGATCAGAACCCTTGGGTAACTTGGCCTCCGCCTTACGCCCGCCCGCAAAGGCAGTAAGTGCCCCGCCTATTCCAGCAGCGGCCTGAAACAAAGTCCGACGATCAAACATATAAAATTGCTCTCCTTGAGCCCTAAGCGGGCTTGATGCCCATGACATTGCCTAACGGACGGCCATCCTCGGAATACAGACCACGATTGCCGCGGCGCACGACTGGGCCCCTGACTACTTCGAAGCCGGCTTTGCGCATTTCGCCTTCCATGTCCAAGTTTTCGTATTCAAAGCGCCAGACTTCTTCGTTCCAGCGGTAGTCCCGCCAGCCCCAGAACCGGCCGAACGCCGTCATATTGGGCGCATTCTCGGTGTACTGGTCTATGGGGAAGAAAATCCCGCCCGGACGCAAAGTACGGAAACTTTCCTCAATGACGCCAATGCCGATTTTTTCCGGTAATTCGTGGTACAGAAGGTTGTTGGTGATCACGTCGAAATGCTCGTCGGGGAAACGGCTCTCTTCACTGAGTTCCTGCATGTAGTGCGTTTCCATGCCGAGATCGACGGACTTCTGATGGGCGTAACGGATCATCGGTGCACCTACGTCTGTGCCCCAAACCTCTGCCTCAGGCCACTTGTCCTTGAGAGCGAGAGTAAACTGGCCGGAACTGCAGCCTTGCTCGAGAACACGATTGACCTTGCCGTCGGGTGGCGCCGGAACCCGGCGGGCGAGCGATCGTTGGGCATTATCCTGGTGATTGCCGTTGAAGAAGACAGCGTTCTCGCCGTGCACATAAATATATCCGGCAAACGGATCGCCTACATAGCCGCCCGGCTGGAGGTGAATCTCATAGCTGGCGTATTGGGGAATGTGCATTTCTGGATGCAGTTCGATGCTGCCCGGGCCCATCTTTTCAGCGGCTTCCATTTCATCGAAATAGAGGTCTGCGTTCTCGTGATAGACCCGCTGAATCGTGTCCCATATAGCCTGCTGTGTATTTTCCCAAGTCAGTACGCTCATGCCCATGATGGGATCATTCTCCATCAGCGCGATGACGTCTTCCATGGGGATCTTTTCGTCGGGGGCGATTCCGTTTTCTTTGAGTATTTCCAATGCTCTACGTTGCGATGTTGCAATAATTTCTAGCGTATGCCAATCGCGAAAACCGCTGTAGAAATCTTGTTCGCTCTCGACCAACAGGTTGGGCAGACGCTCGTGGAATCTGCCTACCGTTCCACGGGGTTCTGCGTCCCATTCAGCAGCTTCGGCAATGGCCTTAAGCGAAGGTGCGGCAACGGCTGCGGCAGCCGAGCCTGCGAGCAGGAACGCGCGGCGGTTGGTGTTCTTGTCTTTGAGTAAGCGAGACATGGATGATCCCCCTAGAATTGATGAGCTGGCGGAATTGCGCGGCCCGGGAAACGAACAATCGCGGAAAAGATTTCTAATTCTGCGCTTTGTAGCGCTAAGATTCCAGTTATTCCAAGCTTTAAGCTGACATTTCAAGAGGCCATGGTCACAATACGGGCGCGCTCATTGTGCGCTAGGTTCGAGCGAAACCGTGAGCTAAGGTCTTTTCAAATCATTCAGGGAGAGAGAGAGATCATGGCGAACAAAACTCACTTTTGGAGCCCTTTGGCCCAGAAACTATCCAAACGGCAATTCCTATCCACAGTCAGCGCCGCAGCAGCAGCTATCGGTCTGACCAAAGGCCGCAGCGCCAAGGCCCAATCTGCTGACTATGACGCCGTCATTGTCGGCGGTGGCACGGCTGGCCTCCCAGCCGCCATTTTCGCCGGCCAACGTGGCGGCAAGGTTCTCGTCATCGAAGCCGCACCGGTCATCGGTGGCACCCTCTTCCTTTCGAGTGGCCAGATGAGCGCCGCGGGAACCAAACTACAACAATCCAAAGGCATTGAGGGCGATAGCCCACAGTCCCACTATGACGATGTTATGAACATCAGCCACAACACCGCTGATCCGGATATCCTGCGTCTTGCGACAGAAAACGCCGCCGGAGCCTTTGACTGGCTCACGGATAACGGTTTTGAGGTTTACCCCCACCACCCTGTCACCGGCACAACCCATGAGCCCTATAGTCACGCGCGCTACGCCTGGCACAGAGAGGGTGGTATGGGCATTTTGGCCCTCTTTGAGAAGCAACTTGAGCCGCTGATGGAGTCCGGTGCTGTAACCATCAAAACCAGCACCGAGGCCACCGATCTCATTCAAGATGACAGTGGCCGGGTCGTTGGCGTCGCCACGGTCGATGCCGACGGTAAAACGGCGCGCTACATGGGCAAGAATGTGGTGCTCACCAGCGGTGGCTATGCCTCCAATTCTGAAATGTTCGAAGAGCTCGAAGGCGCCATCGACTATTCCGACGTCTCCTACCCCTATAGCCAGGGCGCAGGCATTACCCTTGGTACGTCTGTTGGCGGCTATGTCCGCTACGGCGAGAACCACTTACCCCTGTTCGGTGCCATTCTCGGGGATGAAGAGTATCCAGCACCAATGGTTGCCGTGGCCCGTCACTTCCCAGGGGACCGCCCACCTTGGGAAATCATCGTCGATGCGCAAGGCAAGCGCTTCCTGCAGGAAGATATCCTCAGTCATGCTGCGTACGAAGAAGCCTTGCTGGAACAACCGGGCGAAGAGTGTTGGACGGTGTGGGATCATGAAATTCATACCCAAGCCCCACCGCTCATTTCAGGCGGCTTCATGGGCATGATGGAAAAAGAAAACATCGCCGACGCTTTTAACGAGGGCTATCACAACTTCTTTAAGGCCGACACGCTGGAAGAGCTCGCAGAAAAAGCGGGCATCGACGCCAAAGGCCTGACCGGCACCGTTTCCAAGTACAACATGGCGCGCGTCACAGGACACGATGATTTGGGCCGCGAGCACATGCCGTTACCCATCGAAAAAGGCCCCTTCTACGCCATACGCTTACAAAGCTGGTTCCTGACCACCTTCGCAGGAATAGCCGTCGGCAAAGATCTGCAAGTCATCAAGCAGGATGGATCGCCCATTGGTGGACTCTATGCGGCGGGCGAATTGCTCGGCACCGGCGCTACGTCAGGCCGCGCCATTTGCGGCGGCATGCTGGTGACGCCGTCAATTACCTTCGGCAAATTGCTCGGCGAGCGTCTATTACAGTTTGATGTGTGAGACCTAAGCAACTTTTAGAGTCTCATTGAACGGAAAACCTAGCAGCACAAGAAATCCTTAACCTGGAGGCGGGTATTCCGACTGGATGTACGATTATCCGGAACAATGGTCAGAGCACTTGGGCAATGTGATTCTAAGTGGACAATGTGGATAGCCGGGACGGTTAGTTTTCCCTTGGATGCTCGGAATAAATCCCGGCATGAAGTTAAGCTATGCGATCTAAACAACCTTAAGCGCGACGGCACTGGCAGCGATCACGATTGCTGCCAGTATCCTTCGCCGTCCGAAGCGCTCTCCTAAGAAGACCACGCCAATGATAGCCGCGAACACCACACTGGTTTCGCGAAGGGCGGCGATCTCAGCTGTCTGACCTAAGTTGTATGCAAACAGTGCGAGGCTGTACGTCGCAACCACTAGCGATCCCGCAAATAAAACGGTCCGTGCATGATCTCTAAAATGCGCACGCAATGTCCCCGGACGCCAAATGGCGACCGTTGCTGGGAAAGCCAAACCTGCCATCACGAATGTCCAAGAAATATAGGTCAGAGGCTGATCCACGGTCCTTACACCCGTGGCATCTATCAGGGTGTAGAACGCAATGAAAACGGAGGTGGCGACCGCGAAAAGCAAAGCCTTCCTGTTCGTTCCAACACTGGCCAGGGATGTATGCCGTTCAATAGCAAAGGAGAGAATACCAAGAGCGAGCGTCAACAACGCTAGAATTTCCAACCATGATAATGATTCCGAGAGAAACACATATGCCCCAACGGCCGTTAAAACCGGAGCCGCTCCTCGGAAGACTGGGTAGACCTGGGACAGATCTCCAAACCGGTAGGCGTTGATCAGGCAGAATTCAAAACCCAAGTGGATAACCCTACCAACGATCAGCAACACCCAAACCTCTGGCGTTGGGAACGGAACAAAAAACACGACGGGAAGCGCAATACAGCCACTGACCATGAGCATGGAGGCACGCCGTGCGTACTTATCCTCACTGGTTATTATCATTGCACTCATGCCTGCATGAATAACGGCAGAAACTAGAATAAGAATCGTGGCTAGAAGGTCATCGAACATGAGCCAGACTCATAATTGGTATGGCTCTTTAGGTATATGAATATTCAATACCCAAGCCTGTCACGCTTGCCGTGTGAGCGGGGCACAATGTCGCGAGTTATCCACAGATGCAGCCGTTGACCGACTATCATCCCAGGCCTAAGGTCAGATCAACCAAAGGGGAGCCCCGCCCATAAAGAGTGAGGGGATGAGACGTCACCAATGCGCCGGAAAGGCTAAATGTGACGACCCTTAGAACCTGATCCAGGTTGCACTGGCGTAGGGATTGGTGGTCCGTCGCACGGTTCGCGCCCCCTCCTCCAAATCCTTCACCTGGATCGTATTGCGACGTCGTCGCCATTGTGGAGGCCTACATGAATCACGTTTCGAAAGACATCAGCCCAACCGTCACCACCGGCCCGCTTCCCGCCTCTACCAAAGTTTATAAGCCGGGAGTCATTCACCCGGACATCCGCGTGCCCATGCGCGAGATTAGCCTGCATCCCACCGCCGGTGAAACCCCGGTCACGGTGTACGACTGCTCCGGCCCCTACTCCGACCCCAAAGTCAAAACCGATATCGGCCAAGGCCTGCCGCGTCTGCGCGAAGCCTGGATCGAAGCTCGCGGCGATGTGGAACGCTACGAAGGCCGACCGGTCACTGCTGCTGATAACGGTTTTGTGTCAGAAGAAAAAATGGCGCCGGTGTTTCCGCACACCAACAAGCCGTTCCGCGCCAAAGAGGGCAAAACCGTCACGCAATTGGCCTATGCCCGCGCCGGCATTATCACATCGGAAATGGAATTCATCGCCATCCGCGAAAACATCGGCCGTAAACAAGCCAAAGAAGCCATGGTACGTGATGGCGAAGACTGGGGTGCTGAAATTCCCGACTACTGCACGCCTGAATTCGTCCGCGATGAAATTGCCCGCGGCCGCGCTATCATTCCGTCCAACATCAACCACCCGGAATCTGAACCGATGATTATTGGGCGGAACTTCCTAGTGAAGATCAACGCCAACATCGGCAACTCCGCCGTCACCTCTTCCATGGCCGAAGAAGTCGAAAAGATGGTGTGGTCGATCCGGTGGGGCGGCGACACGGTGATGGACCTTTCAACCGGCCGCAACATTCATAACATCCGCGAATGGATTATCCGCAATAGCCCGGTGCCCATCGGCACCGTGCCTATTTACCAAGCTCTTGAAAAAGTGAACGGCGTCGCCGAAGACCTCAACTGGGGCGTTTTCCGCGAAACATTGATAGAACAGGCCGAGCAAGGCGTCGACTACTTCACCATTCACGCCGGCGTGCGTTTGCCTTACGTACCGCTAACTGCTGAACGCACCACCGGAATCGTCTCTCGCGGTGGTTCTATCATGGCCAAGTGGTGCTTGGCGCACCATAAAGAGAGTTTCCTCTACGAGCACTTTGAGGACATCTGCGATATCTGCGCTGCCTACGACGTCAGCTTCTCTCTAGGTGATGGTCTGCGCCCAGGTTCTATCGCCGACGCCAACGATAAAGCCCAGTTCGCAGAACTGGAAACCCTCGGCGAACTCACCGAAGTCGCCTGGAAGAAAGATTGTCAGGTGATGATCGAAGGCCCGGGTCACGTGCCCATGCACAAGATCAAGGTCAACATGGACAAGCAGCTCAAAGAATGCGGTGAAGCGCCGTTCTACACCCTTGGACCGCTGACCACCGATATCGCGCCGGGCTATGATCACATTACCTCTGGCATCGGTGCCGCCATGATTGGCTGGTTCGGTACGGCCATGCTTTGCTATGTCACACCGAAGGAGCATCTCGGCTTGCCAGACCGAGAAGATGTTCGAACCGGCGTCATCACTTACAAGATTGCCGCCCACGCGGCCGACCTCGCCAAAGGTCATCCCGGTGCTCAGGACCGTGACGATGCCCTCTCCCGCGCCCGTTTTGAGTTCCGCTGGGAAGATCAGTTCAACCTCTCGCTTGACCCGGAAACTGCGCGGCTATTCCATGACCAGACGCTGCCGAAGGAAGCGCACAAGGTAGCACACTTCTGCTCCATGTGCGGACCCAAGTTCTGCTCCATGAAGATCTCCCAGGACATTCGAGATACTGCTGCCCAAGGCGGCTTCGGCGATGCGGAAAAAGGCATGGCGGACATGGCCCGGAAGTACCGCGATGGTGGCGACCTTTACATGCCGGCCGATGACGTCAAAAAAGAAAAAGCTCCACCAGAAGCTGCGGAATAATCTAAGGACATACACAAACAAATCTTTCATCCAAGCTCTGAGTTTTTCTTTTGCTCGTCGGCGCCACGCACAAGGAACAGCGCCGCGGCGGGACCGAAGCGCAATACGCTGCCATTCAGGAATTCCATAATGAAACCGTGGTCCGTTTTGCCGACGAAGACCTGGAAGGCTCGGTCAACGACTATCTGCCACAGCTGCCGGTGGCCCACACCAAAGGCATGGCCATCACCGGGCGAGACAGCCTGGAAAAAAGTTGGGGTCAACCCAAATATTAATCTAATTGGCTGGTTTCGGGGTCTTACCCTACAGTCCCCAGCGCCCTTTCAGGCTAGGCCCTGCATAGCGGGCCTGATCGCCCAACCCCTCGGCAATACGAATAAGCTGATTGTATTTGGCCAGCCGGTCGGAGCGGGACAGTGAGCCGGTTTTGATCTGTCCGCAATTAGTCGCAACTGCCAAGTCGGCAATGGTAGAATCTTCTGTCTCACCTGAGCGATGCGACATGACTGCCGTGTACCTGGCCTTGTGGGCGGTTTCGACGGCTTCAAGTGTTTCCGTCAGGGTTCCTATCTGGTTCACCTTAACAAGGATGGAGTTGGCAACACCCTTGCGGATACCATCACGGAGCCGGTCAGGATTGGTGACAAATAGATCATCTCCGACTAACTGTATCTTGCCGCCAATAGCATCGGTCAGTGCCTTCCAGCCGTCCCAGTCATCTTCGGCCATACCGTCTTCAATGGAGACGATGGGATAGCGCGACGTCAGGTCTTCGTAAAACTTCACCATACCGTCAGCATCGAGCTTTTTGCCCTCGCCGGCCATGTCGTATGTGCCGTCCTTGAAGAACTCCGTTGACGCAGAATCCAAAGCCAGAACCACATCGTTGCCAGGCTCGTATCCTGCTTTTTCGATGGCCTTCATAATGAATCCGATGGCCTCATCCGCACTACTGAGGTTAGGAGCAAAGCCTCCCTCGTCGCCTACGTTGGTGTTGTGCCCGGCTTTCGAGAGTTGCTTCTTTAAGGCGTTAAAAATCTCTGACCCGACACGTATGGCTTCGACACCATCGTCGGCGCCGACCGGCAAGACCATGAATTCTTGAATATCGATCGGATTATCCGCATGTTCCCCGCCATTGATGATGTTCATCATCGGCACAGGCAGCACGTGAGCGGCAGCACCGCCAACATAGCGATATAAATCGAGGCCAGCATCATCTGCTGCGGCTTTCGCAACGGCCAGTGACACCCCTAGGACCCCATTGGCGCCCAGTCGGCTCTTGTTCGGCGTACCGTCCAAATCAATCAAAGTCTGATCTATCAAACGCTGCTCGTCCGCATCTAACCCCGAAAGCGCCTGGAAAATCTCACCGTTCACCGCATCCACAGCGTCGAGAACACCCTTGCCGTTGTAGCGATCTTTATCACCATCGCGCAGTTCAACCGCCTCGTGGGCGCCGGTGGACGCGCCCGACGGCACAGCCGCTCGGCCCGCCGAACCTGTTTCCAACACAACATCAACTTCGACTGTCGGGTTGCCCCGGCTGTCCAAAATTTCACGGCCGGTAATGTCGGAAATAGCGCTCATAACGTCCTCTTTGAGAAGCAGTGTTTGACTAGATTACTACAGGATTAGCCTTGGCTAGCATGTCAAAGGCCTTCATGGTCGCAAGAATATCCGGCATATCCCTTAGAAAGATCATATTGGGACCATCTGATGATGTTGTGTTCTCAGGGTCTGGATGAGTCTCCATAAATACCGCGGCTACACCAACAGCAACAGAGGCACGTGCGATCACAGGGGCAAACTTACGGTTACCGCCAGAACTGGTGCCCTTACCGCCCGGTTGCTGCACAGCGTGTGTCGCATCGATGACTACAGGATATCCTGTCTGCGCCATCTGCGGCAGCGATAGCATATCGGTGACCAGAGTATTGTATCCAAAAGATGCACCGCGTTCGGTCAGAATGATGTTTTCGTTCCCGGTGGAAGCAACCTTGGCAGCCACATTTTTCATATCCCACGGCGCAAGGAATTGACCTTTTTTGACGTTGATGACGGCACCGGTTTCCCCGGCAGCGATCAATAGATCAGTCTGCCGGCATAGGAACGCCGGTATTTGCAAGACATCAACCACTTCGGCAACGGGCGCGCAGTGCGCTATTTCATGCACATCTGTAAGAGTCGGAAGTCCTGTTTCGGCCTTCACATCAGCGAGAACTTGTAGTGATTTATCTAGGCCAAGACCACGTGTCGCCGAGACACTCGTGCGATTGGCTTTGTCGTAAGAGCTTTTGTAGATGATCGGCACACCAGCTGCCTCACCCATCTCCTTCAACGCGCTCGAAACCTCGAGTGCGTGGTCGCGGCTCTCAATCTGACACGGCCCCGCAATCACTACGAGCGGCAAGTCGTTGCCCGTCTCAAAGGAACCGATAGGCACGTGGCGGCTTGTTGCAACAGTCTGACCCATTGGGAAATGGCTCTTTCTTTGAGGTGTTTATACCAGCCTGGATTGATTCACGGCGGCGGCGATAAACGACGTAAACAGAGGGTGTGGACCGAACGGCTTTGATTTCAGTTCTGGATGGAATTGAACGCCGATAAACCACGGATGGTCTTCGTATTCAACGATTTCCGGTAAGACTCCATCTGGGGACAAACCTGAAAACCTCAAACCCGCAGCCTCCAAAGCCTCACGATAGGTAATGTTCACTTCGTAGCGGTGCCTGTGACGTTCGGAAATCGACGCCGACCGGTAGATATCAGCAACCCGCGTTCCTTTGACAAGATCACAGGGATAGGCGCCAAGGCGCATGGTGCCCCCTAAATCATCTTCCACATCCCGTTTTTCCAACTGATTATCTTTGGCCCATTCCGTCATAAGACCGACAACGGGTTCTTTGGCGTGGCCAAATTCAGTGGAGCTGGCTCCGGTCAGCCCGGCCAAATTACGCGCCGCCTCGATGACAGCCATTTGCATGCCGAAGCAAATACCGAAGTACGGTACGGTCCGCTCGCGGGCAAACTGCACCGCTTCTATTTTCCCTTCAGAGCCACGCTCACCGAAACCGCCGGGAACAAGAATACCGTGGACATGGTCAAGGTGGTTGACCGCGTCCTCGCGCTCAAAAATTTCTGAATCGATCCAATCCAGCTTAACCTCGACGTTATTGGCGATCCCACCATGGGTGAGCGCTTCGGATAGCGACTTATAGGCGTCGGGCAACTGCACATACTTGCCGACGACCGCGATTGTGACCTCGCCTTCCGGCCGGCGCACGGCAGTGACAATATCGTCCCATATGGTCAGCCGGGGTTTTTGATCAATCGGCAAGCGGAAATGTCGGCACACCACCGTATCCAGGCCTTCTTCATGGTAGGCGTTAGGAACTGCGTAAATTGAATCCATGTCTTCGCCGGGGATGACGCAATCCTGCCGCACGTTACAGAACAGCCCTATCTTGCGCCGCTCGGCGTCGGGCATGGGCCGCTCAATCCGGCAGATCAACACGTGTGGCTGAATCCCTAGGCCAAGTAGTTCTTTGACTGAGTGCTGCGTTGGCTTGGTTTTGAGTTCGCCGGCCGCAGCAATAAAAGGCACCAATGTAAGGTGCACGAACATGGACCGATCTGGACCAAGCTCATTACCCAACTGCCGAATGGCTTCAAGAAACGGTAGGCTCTCGATATCACCCACGGTGCCGCCTATCTCGCAGAGAACAAAATCTTCTCCGTCCAGATCGGCCTGAATAAATTCTTTGATCGCGTCGGTGACGTGGGGGATTACCTGCACTGTGGCGCCGAGATAATCGCCCCGCCGTTCTTTGACGATAACATCTGAATAGATCCGGCCAGTTGTCACATTATCGCTTTGCCGAGATGGAACACCCGTAAACCACTCGTAATGTCCGAGGTCCAGGTCCGTTTCCGCCCCATCGTCGGTAACGTAAACCTCCCCGTGCTGAAACGGGCTCATGGTGCCCGGATCGACGTTAAGGTAGGGGTCTAGTTTGCGAAGACGGACGGAATATCCACGGGCCTGGAGCAATGCTCCAAGTGCAGCAGATGCGAGACCTTTTCCGAGGGAAGAAACCACGCCGCCGGTGATAAATATGAACCGCGTCATGGATTGCCAAGATAGCCGTATTTTGCTGCACTGCAAGCACGGAGGTCGTCTTCCGGAAGAATAATCGGTTTCCGGAGGGAATTTCGCCTCATATAAATGCCTAAAAGCTCAGTCGTCGACAGGAACGCTAGGCACCACTGGCATTCCACCCTCACTTGGCAGGATAGGTACAATGGGGATTTCGCCCGGACCGTCGAAAATAGGTGCTGTCTCAAAAATAGATGACGGGGCATCCGTTGGCGTAGCCAGAATCGCCAGCCCAAGGCTCGATGCGAAAAAGCATATGCCCAGGATTGTTGTCGCGCGCGTTACCGGGGTTGCTCTGACGCGCGATTGAGCCATGCCCGTAACCGAAGCACCGCCCGTCAATCCGCCGCCCATAGCGCCGCCTTCGCTCTTTTGGACAAGAATCAGGCCGATCATGGCCATAGCGATGAGCAAGTGTATGAGAAGAAGAATTGTTTCCATGAATACTCTTGGCAATCTCTGCTGTTTCTAGGCCCCGGCATCAGCCGAAACGTATTGAAATTTGACGGCTTTTTAGTCGCCTTTGGCGCCCGAAGCTAGGGGCAACTTTCAATAATGCCCCAGAAGTCATCGGCCGTCAGGCTTGCGCCACCGACTAAAGCCCCGTCAACCCCCGGAATTCTAAGGATTTCCTTAGCATTGGTCGGCTTGACCGACCCACCATAAAGAATACGGAGCCCCTCGCCCAATACCAGTCCAGCGGCACGATTACGTATCAGGCTATGCATAACCCCTATCTCGTCCAAATACGGAGTTCGCCCTGTACCGATTGCCCAAACTGGTTCATAGGCCACAATGACCGTATCAACCGTTCCTCCCGACGGCAGAGAACCATCGATCTGCGTCCTAACAACGGTCTCCATCTGCCCAGCATCGCGCTCAGCCTCGGTTTCTCCGACACAGACAATGACCTTTAACCCGGCTGCAAGCGCCGCTTCAGCCTTGCCTTTGACCTGACCGTCTGTTTCGGCATGGTCAGCCCGCCTCTCAGAATGTCCAACAATGACGCCTGAGCAGCCCAGGTCTGCCAGAAGCTGAGCGCTTACATCACCAGTGTGAGCTCCTGCCCCATTCCAATGACAGTCTTGGCCGCCGACCCATATGGACGTATCAGATACTGCCCTTAAGATCGGTGGGATCAGCGGTCCTGGTGGGAAAACCGCTATTTCTGCGTTTGTTTCCATAGAACGAATACGTTTGGCCAATGCTTGCGCCAGATCCTTCCCACTCCCCAAAAGACCGTTCATCTTCCAGTTTCCGGCAATTAACTTAGCCATTCTTTGTATCCGCCTTCCCAATCTCGTGTAGATGGTGTGCTAACATATGGCCCCGGCCAGTTCCAGGTGATCCCGACTACCCCCAAAGGCTTGCTCAGCCTAGGATTGGCGCGTAAAAGGCGCGTTCCATATTAATCGCTTGTTCGCGGCATTCCAGGCCGCGGCTTTATGACAGTACGAAAGAGGGGCCGCGATGATTCAAGGTTTGACCGTCGCCATTAAAGAGAGTTTCCTGCTCAAGGCTTTTTTGGGCCTGGTGATGATAAGTTTTGCCATTTGGGGCGTCGGTGACGCCATCAACCCTGCTCTCGATCCAAACGTTGTGATTAAGGTCGATCAGGTAGAAATCCGTGCCGAGGAACTGCAACGCAGGTTTAATCAGGAGGTCAATGAGCTTCGCGAAGCATTAGGGCCTGATTTCACGGCAAAACAAGCTGCAGACCTTGGCATTCATAATAACATCATCAGGCAACTCAGCCAGCGCGCTTCTATCGAGATGGCGGCCCGTGAGATGGGGCTGATCGTTCCCAACGAAACGCTAAGGCGCTCCTTGCAACAACAGGATGCGTTTAAAGACGAAACCGGCAACTTCAATCGGATTCTCTTTACCTCGACACTAACCAGCAACAATCTAACGGAACAAGGCTTCGTCGATCTTCTTCGTGGCGACGTGACCCGACAAACATTGCTTGAGCCCGTTGCGCTTAATGCAGGAGCGCCGGATGCGTTAGTCGACCCGCTATTTCGCTATCGTGCTGAACAACGTATGGCCGATATCCTTTACATAAGTGATGCCGATGTCAATTTACCTGCTGAACCGACAGAACAAGAACTACGAAAGCTTTACGACGAAAACATCCTAGCCTTTTCGGCACCAGAATACCGCACGGTAAGCGCTGCACTTGTGCAGCCAAAAGATCTCGTGCCGCCCGAAAGCATCACCCAAGATGAAATAAAAAGTTTTTATGATGAAAACATCGACCGTTACAGGACACAGGAAAAACGAGCCGTCAATCAGTTGATCTTCGGAACGCAATTCGAAGCGCAAGCAGCACACGAGCAAATTCAAGATGGAGATTCACTGGCTATTTTAGCGGAGCGAACAAGCCTAAATGCGCCGATTGAACTGGGCGAATTGAGCGCTAACGACGATATCGGTTTTGACATCGGGCCAATTTTCAATCTCGACGTCGATTCAATCAGCACACCAGTGCAGACTGACTTTGGTTGGCATCTATTTGAAGTGACCAGTCGCGAGACCGGAAGCATCAAAGCATTGCCGGTAGTACGCGAAGAAATTATTGAATTTATTGTTCAGGACCGTGCCTTTGATGAAATGTACGAAGCGACAATATACATGGAAGATCAATTTGCAGCCGGCATTGCCGTCAATGAAGTGGCGAATGCACCGGGTTTCAGTTATGTCTATTTTGATGCGGTTGACAGGGATGGTCGAGGCGTCACCGGCCAACGTTTATCATTCCCAATGGACCAAGACCGATTCCTCCGCTTAGCGTATGCAACCGAACGCGGTATTGATTCTCAGCTAATTGAAACAGACGAATACGCTTATATTTTGAGAGTGGAAGATATAATCCCACCGGCGCCGAAACCCTACGAACGTGTGAAAGACGACGTTCAGAAACTATGGGGTGCGCAAGCACGAAGTGCGGCAACTGCAAAGATGGCAACAGCTTTTCTTGATGACATAGGCCCCTCGAGTGATCTCCCTGCCATGGCAGAGAGCGATGCAAGTCTTCAATTTGTTAAACTGGGCCCCGTCACACGGTTCGGCGACAGCCTGCGCCTCGACGCCATTATCCCGGCCCAATTCGTTAGTCCGGAAGCAATGGAGGGCCTATTCAACGCTAGGGTTGGCGACGTCATAAAGGCCCGCGTTGCGGCAGGGTATATTGTCGCCCGGATGATTGAAGTCGTGCCACCTGACAAAATTGCGTTGGCTGAGAATAGAGGCCTTGTCGCCAATGCTGTAAAATCATCCATTGCCAACGATCTCGTTGCAGAATTTACGGACTCCCTCACAAATGGTTTCGACGTCACGCTTAACCGCGAGATTATCGACCAACTTGTTCCGCAATAAGATTGCGCAGCGGCGGATGATCCCATGGACGTTTTTCCAGAGTCTTCACTCTTCGCCGACACTTATAATGCGGGCGCAGCCCAAGTGTTATGGACCCAGCTTGTTGCCGATTTAGATACTCCGGTTTCCGCCGCCCTAAAACTTGGGCCTGAATCGAATTATGTATCACTGCTAGAGTCAGTAGAAGGTGGCGCTACCCGCGGCCGCTACTCCTTCATTTCACTAAAGCCCGATATTGTTTGGCGTTGCAACGGCAAAGTGTCCGAAATCAGTCGGGATTCTGACGGACAACACGTTTCATATGTTGATACTGGCTTAGCTCCACTCGACTCTTTGCGCGCTCTGGTAGCTGAGTCCCGCATCGACCTGCCCGATACTCTTCCACCTATGGCGGCGGGACTTATCGGATATATGGGCTACGACACCGTACGACTGGTCGAAGATATCCCGAACGATAACACAGATACGATCGGCATTCCTGAAGGCGTATTCATGCGCCCAACAGTAATGGTGATTTTTGATGATGTCGCCGACAGCATGAGCATTGTCACGCCAGTGCGCCCGCAAGATTCACAAACCGCTGATCACGCTTATGCAGAAGCACAGCAACGTCTAAAAGACGTTATTGAAATCTTAGACCAGCCCCTACCTCATCGAGTTGTTAGTGACGGTAGTGAGGCTGACGATGTCGTCGAGGCTGTCTCTAACGTCGGTCGTGAGGGCTACCATCGGATGGTCGAGAAAGCGAAGGAATACATTCTCGCTGGTGATGTCTTTCAGGTTGTCCCGTCGCAACGTTTGCGACGGCCGTTCATACATCCACCGTTCTCGTTGTACCGGTCGCTGCGGCGACTCAACCCATCACCTTTTCTCTTTTTCCTCAATTTTGATGGCTTTGCGATTGTCGGCTCAAGCCCTGAAATTTTAGTGCGCCTTCGTGAGGGCAAGGTCACGATCCGCCCTATTGCCGGCACCCGGCCGCGCGGTCAGACCAAGGCCGAAGATGAACAATACGCCCGGGACCTCCTCGCCGATCCGAAAGAAGTCGCCGAGCATTTGATGTTGCTCGATCTCGGCCGTAACGATGTCGGCCGCGTGGCGCAAACCGGTACCGTTGAAGTCACCGAGCAGATGCTGATCGAATACTACAGTCACGTCATGCACATCGTGTCTAATGTAGATGGTGAGATCAGCCCTAATTCCGACGCTATGGATGCACTCATGGCAGGTTTTCCCGCCGGCACCGTTTCCGGTGCACCCAAGGTGCGTGCTATGGAGATCATTGACGAGCTCGAGCCCGAACGGCGTAGCTTTTACGCCGGAGCCATTGGCTATCTAGCCGCCAACGGAGACCTCGATACCTGTATAGCCCTACGCACAGCCCTCGTTAAGGACGGCGAACTCATTGTTCAAGCCGGTGGTGGCATCGTGGCGGATTCAGATCCAGAAGCAGAGTTTCAGGAAAGCCTGAACAAAGCTAAAGCGATTCTCCGCGCCGCTGAACAGGCCGCACGCTATAGCAGCAACGGGTGAAGTAATTATAGTGAAGCCCGGCGAACTGTTTTCATCATCGATGCCAAAGTAATCCCCTTCCCCACTAAACTTGGCAACCATGCCGCCAGCGCTTGAATTGTGTTATCACAGGGGTGACAGATCGCAACCGCATACACGCTAAAGCTTCCACTTTAGCGAGTTAACCATCACTAGCAGTGCAACGGGCCTTAGCTGAACAGTGGCAAGTGACGTGACAGCCGGTTCAAGCGCCGGCTACATAACCACGTCGACGACAATTCCGAAAGTCACGCCGAGCAACAACAAAACTATGGCGATGATAAAGAACACTGCCGGGCGCGGCAAACTGCCCGTTTCCGGAATGGGGTCCTGCACACTACCGGCCCGTTCCATTAGTTTTGCCTTGCGGGACTTGCGCGCCATAAGAAGACTTTACCTTGGGTGATTAAACAATAAATTCGCAGCCGTTTACAGGGGGGCCTGTTGCGACGCAACCGTTTTGCACCTCAATCAATCTCCCGTACTACCCTCAGCCCAAGCGTCGTCGACCGGTAATCTGGATGCTCCCGGCTCCGGCCCGCTGGGCGCATGAACCAATTGCGGGCGTACCAGCCGCCGCCGCGGACGATCAGCCGCTCGCAATTGTTAGGGTCATACCGCACGGAACCGTCTGACGGCGCGCCGGCATAGCCGACGATGAAACAGTCCTCGACCCACTCCCAAATGTTGCCAACCATGTCGTATAAGCCATAGGCGTTGGGCGGGAACGAACCCACCGGCGCCGTATAAACATAGCCATCACGGCATTCGAAAAAGCGTGTCGGCTCGTCGCGCACACGTCTGTGCACGTCTGCCCTTGTGCGGTCAGACGCATTAGCGAATCGGCACATTTCATCCATGGTGTTGCCCCAGGCCTGGACCGTCGTTGTCCCGCCACGGGCCGCGTACTCCCACTCCGCTTCGCTGGGCACCCGATAACGGGCGCCGGTGGTCTTTGATAACCAGGCACTGTAGTCACGCACATCTTGCAGATCCAAGCATCCAGCGGGATGGTCTTCACCCTGGTAGAAGGTCGCGTTGTGCCATGACGCCCCGTCCACTTCCCCCCAAACCTCGGTCTCTTCCGTCCACGTGATACAACGGTCCGGATCAGGCCGGTTTGTCGCCTCCACAAAGGCGCGATACTCGGCGAGAGTCACTTCGTACTTGCCGATGGCAAAAGGCTTAGCCAGCGTCACCGCATGTTTGGGTTGCTCCCGTTCAGCGGCGTCCGCCCTCACCTGACCGATCAGCGTTTCTTCTTCCGTCGAGCCCATCATGAACGTGCCCGCCGGCAGCACGACCATTTCTGGGCACGTTTCACAGTCTTTGAATGCTGTTCCCTGCCGCAGGTGCTCGTCAGCCTTTGCAGGCTTAAGCAATAGGTCGGCTAAAGCCGAGCAAGACAACACAAGTGAAAGTGCGAATATGAGTAGTCGCATTGAGTAACCCCCTAATCTGATACCCTGAGATTACGGGCTAGATATGACTTCGCCAAGCGTTGGCGGCCCGTTCACAGGGTTCCCGCCCTAAATGACCATCGGGCGAATAAAAGCCTTTCAATTGCCGTGCAAAACTAATCAGACGCGCTAGTCTCAACCAAACGTCGAATTAAAGGGACTTTCAATGGTAAAAATCTATTCTTACATTACATCGGCCGCCGCCATTCTGGTTTTTGCTTTAAGTGCACAGGCTCAAACGCCAGGCAGCACCTTTCAAGATTGTGAAACCTGCCCAGAAATGGTGGTCATCCCGCCGGGGACGTTTGAGATGGGTTCAGAGCATATAGAACCCATGCGTGGAGGCGATATGCGCCCCCAAGGTCCTGTGCGCACAGTCTCTATTTCGACGCCTTATGCGGCTGGTAAATATGAAGTCACCATCGGCGAATGGCTTGCCTTTGTGGCCGACACTAACCATGCAGCGACCGATTGTCGTGCCTGGGGTGGCGAAGGACAGCGGATGGGCAACACCTTTGAAGACCCGGACTTTGGTCGCCCTGTCCTGGATGAAGAACCGATGATGTGTGTCTACTGGACCGAAGCACAGGAATATGTGACGTGGCTCAGCAAACAAACGGGCGAAACCTATCGCCTGCTGACAGAAGCCGAATGGGAATGGGCTGCCAAGGGTGGCACCGATACAGAATGGTTCTGGGGCGAAGATGACACCAAAATTTGCGAATACGGCAACGTACTAGATCAAGCTGCCGCAGACCGAGAAGACCTCATTGTCGGCAGTGGAACAAGTATGACCATGGCGGCTCAGTGCAACGATGGCTACGTTCTCGCCGCACCAGTTGGGCAATACAAGCCCAATCCGTTCGGCCTTTACGACGTGGTTGGCAACGTGTGGGAATGGACCCAGGATTGCTCGCCGATATTTTACCCCGACGAACCAGTAGACGGCAGCGCATTTGAAGTCGATGGCCAATGTGAAAAACGAGCCATCCGAGGTGGCTCGTGGCGCAGCCGCGTGAGCCGCCACAAACCCTTCTTTCGCGGCCGGGATCCTGAACGCACGTCTTACCACTTGTTTGGGTTCCGCGTGGCACGAGACCTGGAATAGATCCTAATTAGTGTAAGGCCCCATTTAATGCGGGATACATGAATGAGCACTCCTAATCGCGTTCTCATCACCGGGGCTGCATCGGGCATTGGCAACGCCTGTGTGCGGCTGTTCAACGATCAGGGTTACATCGTTCTCGGCATGGATTTGAATTCACCAGACGACGACTCACTCTTCGCTGGGTTCGAGCAGGGTGATGTGACGGATGGACCTGCAATCGACCACGTCATCAACGCCTTTGAAATACCGACCAAAGGACTAGACGCACTCGTTCATTGCGCCGGCATGACTGGCCACGGTTCAGCAACGGAGATTGACCCGGCGTTCTGGTCCAAAATACTCAACGTCAACTTAACATCGACCTTTCTCATCACCCGCGCCGTAATCCCACATATGCAGCTCAACGGAGGTGGCTCCATCGTCACCATAGGCAGCACGTTTTCCATGATCGCACGGGATAGCATGATCGGTTATGCAGTCAGCAAGGCCGGCGTCGCCCACCTCACCCGCTGCCTGGCCATCGACTATGCCAAAGATAACATCCGCGCCAACTGCGTCTGCCCGGGTCTGATCGATACGCCGATGACCTCGCACCTAAACGCGCCCGGCCACGAAGATGTGCGGCAAACCTTGATCAATGCCCACCCCATGAAACGCCCCGGGACCGCGGAAGAGGTCGCCAACGCCATTGCATTTTTGTCGTCAGATGCCGCCAGTTACATTACCGGCCAGGTAATTGGTGTTGATGGTGGTTTCACCGCCGGCAAACAAGTCGTGCCAGAGGCGCGCCATTAAAGTCGTACAGGATTAGCACCACGAAGTCCTGCCGGATTAGCGTAATTCTCGTTATAGTGAGGCCATGAACATCCTACGCAAACTCTACAACAGCATCGTCGTTAGCTTGGCCGCCATCGCAGGAGTCATCCTGGCATTGATGTGCATCCTCATTGTCGTCGATGTCAGCCTTCGCAATCTCGGCTTTCAGCCCATCCGGGCGACCGTCGCCACAACCGAATACGCCTTGCTCTACTTCACCATGTTCGCTGCGCCGTATCTGGTACGCACCCGCGGACATGTAGTTGTGCGCGTGATCTATGACCGGCTTGATGCCGACACCAAACGGTTCCTCGAAACCAGCGTTTATGTCATTTGCGCAAGTGTCGCGTTGGCCATTGCTTATGTTTCAGGCAGCCTTGTCATCGAAAGCGTGATCATCGGCGATTCCGAGCCGCGCTCTATTGATGTGCCACGCTGGATTCTATTCACGCCACTGTTGATCGGATTCTTTTTCGTCGGTTGTGAATTCCTCCGCTTCCTGTTCACCAAAGACTCTTTCTACGCCGCGCCCGACGAAGCCGCCCATACTCAGGAGCGGTATTAGCCATGTTTGCTGATCCTTTCTCCATCGGCATTTTCATTTTTGCCCTTGTATTGATGCTGATGGCATTCGGCATCCCCGTCGCATTTGGTTTTCTTTTGAGCAATATCGTCGGTGCGTTTCTGCTCATGGGCGGTTGGGTTGGAATTGTGCAACTCATCGATAATTCCACCAATCTCATCACCTCGTTCCGCCTCGTCGCCATTCCCATGTTTGTGCTCATGGGTGCGTTGCTATTTCATTCAGGCCTCGCCAACCGTGTGTTTGATTCTCTAGACGCCTTGTTCGGCCGGCTGCCCGGACGTCTCTCCTATGTGACCGTTGTCGGAGGCACCACCTTCTCCACCCTCACTGGCTCCACCATGGCCAACACGGCCATGCTGGGCTCGCTGATGGTGCCGGAGATGGAAAAACGTGGATACTCCAAGATGCTCGCCATCGGCCCGATCATCGGCACCGGTGGCCTAGCCATGATCATCCCACCTTCGAATTTGGCCGTCCTGCTGGGCTCCCTCGCCCGCGTCGATATCGCAGCCCTGCTAATCGCCGGTTTGGTGCCAGGGCTCCTCCTCGCGGTGCTTTACTGTGGGGCTATTGCCATCCAAGTGTGGCGCGACCCCAGCGCTGCCCCTATTTACGACATGGAGATTCCGCCCCTTAGCCAGCGTTTGGCGCAATTCGCGCTTAACGTATTACCCATGGGCCTGGTGATCTTCTGTGTTGTCGGTTTCATTGTGCTGGGAATTACCACGCCGTCGGAAGCGGCAGCCTTTGGCGTCATGGCGGTCGTTGTTCTCGCTGCCATGTTCAAGTGCCTGACGCTAGAGTCCATACGCCGTTCATTGGAAACCGCTGTCTCTGTGACCGGCATGGTCTTCCTGCTGATCTTCGCCTCTGCCGCCTTCTCTCAACTCCTCGCCTTCTCCGGCGCTAGTGCAGAGATCGTCGGTGCCGTCTCAGATTGGGACGCTTCGCCATTCGCGGTTTTGATGCTGATGTTCGCTGTACTTTTGGTCATGGGCATGTTCATGGATCAGCTGTCGATCCTGCTCATCACCATCCCGTTCTTTTTTCCCCTGGCCCAAGCGCTCGGCTTCGAACCGGTTTGGTTTGGCATTGTCGTTTTGCTCGCCATGGAAATGAGCCTAACCACCCCACCGTTCGGCCTCCTGCTGTTCCTTATGACCGGCGTCGCACCTAAAGGCACCACGCTTAAACACGTCATCGCCGCAGCGCTGCCATTCCTCGGCTGTGATATGATATTGCTGATTTTGCTCATTCTGTTCCCAGCTATCGCCCTATGGCTGCCAGGCCTGATTGGCTAGCGCGCTACACTTTGTCAAACACCCGCTCAAAATGTTCGACCAACACCGGCATGTCGTCAGTGACTTTAAGCCCGTATTGTTTCAGCTCACTGTTCCAGAAAGCCTTGTGTAACAGTTTCCAGACATTCGGGTCGCGCACCGACGAGCCATCTGTATGTGTTACCCGCTCGTCGATGGCTTCAAATTTCCAGGCCTCAACCTTACCGATGCGCAGCAGCATGGCTGGCGTGCCGTCATAATCAATCAGCACGATGTAATCGCCCGCACGGGCCAGAGGCACGCCTTCCTGTTCCAAAATCCATGGCACGGTATAAGTGGCCGTTTTTACGCCCTCTTTAATATAGCCGAAGATCCCGCGTGTTGTTTTGACATCAATGCCGAACCAGCGCACCTGGTACTCGTCACCGATCTCGGGATTAGACACCTTAGCTTCTGTCCAAAACGCGTCTAACGCAGCTTGGTTTGGGCGTTCCGGACCGTCTGGGAGATAAATCATAGCTCAGTATATCATGCCGTCCGGCCAGCGAGAGCGGCCTAATTGCCCTCACGGCTAACCCTCTATCTGTGTCAGGATCACATACGATCATAGCCACGCTCAAGGCCCAGGGGAGAGAGTCATGACGTCAATGCCTACCAAACCAGAACCCAAAGTCCGTCCAGAAGTTGGACGGAGGAACTTTTTGAAAAGCGCAGCCGTTGCGGGAGCCGCATCAACGATTCCTGGCGCAGCCACTGCGGCTGAAAAGGCAGCACCCGATGCCAGACTCACCCGTGGTGCCCCGCCACCGTCCGCCGCACAGATGGAACTAGAAGCCTCCTCTACTTCTGATGGGGCAGATCAACTGGCGCAGGCGAACAGTGAGCAACTGGCCGTTGGTCTCGGGCCGGAAGACAAACCGTCTTTCGGCTCCGATTTCATGATCGACGTTATGAAATCGCTGGATCTCAACTACGTCTTCTCTAACCCGGGCTCTAGTTTTCTCGGCCTGCATGAGTCCATAGTTACCTACGGCGGCAACGAAAAGCCCGAATTCATAACTTGTATGCATGAGGAATCTGCTGCCGCCATGGCCAATGGCTATTACAAGGCGGCGCTAAAACCGGCGGCCATTATGTGTCACGGCACAGTCGGCCTCCAGCACGCCGCCATGAACCTCTACAACGCCTGGTGCGACCGGGTGCCTCTCGTAACCATCCTCGGCAACAATGCCGACGCGAACGGACGTCTGGGGGCCACGACCTGGCGTCACTCAGCCCAAGACCCTGCTGCCATGGTGCGCGATTTCACCAAGTGGGACGATCAGCCCATGTCGTTGCAGGCCTTTGCTGATTCTTTTGTCCGTGGCTGGAAATTTGCCACCACGCCGCCCATGGAACCCATCGCGATCGTCGCAGATGCCGACCTACAGACCATGGAGGTAGAAGATCGCGCCAGCCTAACCATCCCGCGCTATACGCCGTCTGAACCGCCCCAAGGCGAACGCGGCGCGTTGAAAGAAACTGCAAAGCTTCTGGTCAACGCAGAGACCCCTCTCATCATCGCAGACCGCGCGGCGCGCACACCGGAAGGCTTGCGTTTGCTGGTCGAACTGGCTGAGCTGCTTAACGCGCCCGTTGTCGATCTCGCCAGCCGCCAGAACATGCCAACCAATCATTATCTTAACCAAACGCGGCAAAGCGGTCGTCTTATTCCAAGGGCCGATGTCATTCTGGGATTGGAAGTCACCGATTTCTGGGGTCAGGTCAACTCCATTAATCGCGGCAACATGACCGCCCAACCACGCACTAAAGAGGGCGTTAAGCTGATTACCATCAGTGTCAATGACCTCTATATGAAGTCCAACTATCAGGACTTCCAGCGCTACGCTCCGGTGGATATCTCCATCTCTGGTGACGCCCAAGCCTCCCTACCGGCGCTCATTGAAGAAGTCAAAGAAGCTATAGACCGCAGCCGCCGCCGGGAATTGGCAGATCGCGCAGACGGCTTCCGCAAAGACCATGCGGCCTCATATGAGGAATCCCGCCTACTCGCCGCCCGCGGTTGGAATTCCAGCCCGGTCAGTACGGGACGTATGTGCATGGAGCTTTACGAAAAAATCAAAGACGAAGACTGGGCTTTGGTTTCCGTTGGCGCGTCGGAACGCTTCGTTAGTTCCTGGCCGCACCGTCTCTGGAACTTTGATGAGCATTACCGCTATCTCGGCATCGGTGCCGGTGGCGGCGTTGGATACGGTTTGCCTGCCGCTGTGGGCGCAGGTCTGGCCAACAAAAAGCTCGGACGGTTCTCCGTCAACATTCAATGCGACGGCGATTTCATGTATGCCAACGGTGCATTGTGGACCGCCGCCCATCATCGCATTCCACTGCTGACAGTCATGCACAACAACCGCGCCTATGCGCAGGAGACCATGCTGGTGCAAGGCACCGCCAACAACCGGAAGCGCGGTGTCGACAAGTCGCACATTGGTACCGTCATCCAGGACCCCAACATTGATTACGCCAAACTCGCCGAAGGTATGGGCGTGTGGTCTGCCGGTCCCATTGAAGACCCCGACGAATTGGGCCCTGCCCTTGCCGAAGCCGTTCAGGTGGTTAAGTCGGGCTATCCGGCTTTGGTCGATGTCGTCACGCAGATGCGCTAGGGGAATAGATTATGAAAACGAAACTCTTCTCAAGCATCGTCATGTCATTCAGCTTATTAGGAGGCATCTCAGCCTTCGCGCAGGACTCCACAGGTGATGCAGATCGCGGGCGCGAAACCTTCATGCGGGTGGGCTGTTATCAATGTCATGGCGACGACGGCAAAGGTAATGATGCGGGAACAGCGCTGACGCCCGACCCTTTGCCGCCCGAAGCCCTCGCAAATTTTATCCGTTTCAGCCCCGGTCGTATGCCCATGTATCCTGAAGAAGTCGTCTCTGATGCCGAGATTGAAGACATCGTTGCTTATCTGGAATCCGTACCGCCGCCGCCACATGCTGACGACATCGCTATTTTAAAGGACCTTAAGCCGGGGAGTTAAGGCCTTGGCCATGACCTTACTGACCCGCAAACGGTTCTTACGCACAGCGGGCGCAGCTGCGTTCGGCGCAGCCGTACCCAACACCCTGCCCGCACAGTCTCAATCCCCCATGGCTGAATCCCCCATGGCTCAGCCCCCTATGGTGCGTAAGCCCATCCCTAGGAGTCCCAATGGTGAAACCATGCCCGTCATTGGCTTGGGGACTAACCGTTACAAGGATCCTGGCAATGCGGCCGAAACCGCGCAGCGCATGGACGTCATACGCACGTTGTTGGACGCCGGCGGGTCCGTCATCGATACCGCTGAAGGGTATGGACAGTCTGAGGCCGTGTTGGGTGAACTGTTCACGCGCATGGGCAATCGGGACCAAGTGTTCATCGCCACCAAGGTGAGTGAACGCGGCCGGGACAACGGCATCGAAACCATGGAGAAGTCTTTCCGCGAACTTCAGACCAACGTCATTGATTTGATGATGGTGCACAATCTGCGCAACGACGATGTCCACCTTCCCACCATGCTGGAGTGGAAAGCGGCCGGCAGATTCCGTTATGTGGGGGTTTCCCACTTCCTGTCGTGGTTTCAGAGCGGTGTTATTCCCGTTATGGAAACAGGCAATTTGGATTTCATTCAAATTAAATATTCCATCGATATGAGAGGCGCGGAAAAACGAATCCTGCCTGTAGCCCAAGATTTGGGCGTTGCCGTGATGATCAATGTCCCTCTTGGGCGGGGTAGCCTACTTGAGGATGTGGAAGGCCAGTCGGTCCCTGAATGGGCCCGGGAAGAACTGGGTTGTAAAACCTTTGCCCAACTGCTTTTGAAGTTCGTTATCTCTCACCCTGCTGTAACCGTCACCATACCGGGGACAACCAAGGCCAAACACATGGCAGATAACGTCGTTGCCGGGCAAGGTCCCTTGGCAGATGCGAAACAACGGGCGCGTATCGCTGCCATCTGGGATTAGGTACGCCAATACCAAATAGATGCGGGAGCACATTATGAAATTTTTCTTATCAGCGCTGTTGGCGCTCTCCTTCACCGCTGCTTCAGCAAATGCAAAAGACCTGGTTGTCGTCGTTGGCGGTACAGGCCAGTCGGGCATTGAAGTGATTAAACAGCTCCAAGCTGATGAAGCCTATGACGTGCGTGCCACCACCCGCAACGTGGAGCGCGCCAAAGAAACCCACGGCGAAGATATCGATTGGGTTTCCATGGAAGTTCAAGACGTCGATCAAATTCGCGCCGCGTTCAAGGGGGCCGACTTTATCATCTCCACTATCGGCGCCCGTACAGCTCGCGGCCCTAACGGACCTGAGTATGTGGATTATGGGGGCGTAAAAAATATCGTTGGTGTCGCCAAGGATTATGGCGTCAAACAATTTGTCCTGATGAGCGCGGCCAGCGCCGGCAAGACGGATCACATGCTCAACGTGGCGGTGAACAATGTGTTGATATGGAAATGGCTCGGCGAGGATTACCTGCGGGATTCAGGGATGCCTTACACGGTTATCCGCCCGGTTGCCCTGCGCAACGAGCCTCGTGGCCTGCGCGGCGTCACATTCGCCACTATGGGCAATTATGACCTCGGCTACATCGCCCGCGCAGATGCCGCCGCCATTATGATCGATTCACTGCAAAATCCTGCCGCCTTAAATAAATCCATTGAGATTATCGGCAGCGACGACATTGAAGCGGAACAATGGAAAACGCTTTACGCCTTCATCCCGACTGACCTGAAACCCCTCGACACGGGTGAATTCAGCGACGGCCAATAAGATTTATCCAACAACCCTAGGCTCTTCCATAGGCTGATCAGAAAAAACAGCGCTGTCCCAAGTGCTTTTAGAAACCAATGAGCCGTGTATCTGCTGGAGCACGCTGAGTAATTGGTAACGCACCTCTTAAGGATCACACGAAGTCGAAGGCCAGCAACACCGTTTCGTCTGCCGATCGCTTGAACACGTTGTGACGCGTTCCGAGACCTTCGAAATATTTGACCACTGCTTCACGACGGTCATGTGTGACGTCAATGAGGCACCGGCAGCCAGGTTTTAGGGCACGAAACACGTCGTCATATGCGTCGATCTCATAGAGATAGCCACATGATCGCACCGTGTAGACCAACTCGACTTTATCGTACGGAATATTGTCTGCGTTCATTTGGAAAGTCGCATTCTCAATTCCGTTGAGCGTGAGCACCTCAGAAACGGATTGCTGCACGGTTTCATCGATATCGATGAGGGTTGCTGATGCGGGCTCACTGCGCCCCCCCAGATAAATCGCGTCAAAGAATCCCATGCCGCAGCCAATGTTAATGACATGTTTTGGTGAGTCCGGTAAGGCCGCCGCCATTTCAAATGCGTCGGTCACCATCCACGCGGACACGTAGACACTGCCCGCAATATCTTCGCGCCAGGTAGTCGACCCAAAAACCGATTTAAAGTCCGCGCCAAAATGTTTAATGGCTGATGCAAGGTGAACATCGAAGGCCGTTGTCGTCTTCCATGAACTGGCAAACTGGCTGATCTCTTTGTTCATTTTGATGCGAAAAGGGTGACGCCCGAAATACGCACTCACGTCGATCTCAATCGTATTGCTGCCTGACGAAAGCTGCACAAGGGCCTGCCTCAAAGCAGAAACCTTGCCCATTTGGCGGTGAAAGAGGCGTAAATCCGGCCCCCTTTTCTTGAGCGCTATAAGCTCTTCTTCATGCTCCGCCATGACCTGCTCAAACAGATCAATCGCCTTACTTACTTCACCCTTCTTATAGACATCAGCAGCTGCGATAACGCTATCAACGACAGACATGGTAAAGGCAACCGTTATGGAGTGTTTAGTAAAACGAAAACCGCAGTATCAGGTGAAGGCGCAGAATGACAACCCTTATTGGTATTTATTCAGAAATATCAACTTGATCTATAGCGGCAACGAAAACCGACGCAGCTACTGCGGGTCGAACCCAGGGTCAAAGAGGGGCCGCAACCTTGCCACAGACTCAGGCGCGCGCGTGCCCATGCGCCCCCACACCGCGTCGGTTGCTAGTTGCTTGTAGGACTCTGCAACACCGGCTGGCAAATCCACGGAGGACATTCCATCGCGGGCGAGGCTGATTCTTTCTTGCCGGGCGATTTCGAAGAACCTCTCTCGGGATTCCCGCTCGTAGGTCATAGACTCAGTCAACAAGAACGCCTGCACGTTCGGCGGCAGCGCCTTCCAACTGTCGAGATTCATCTGCATGGTCATAACAGCGTTGAGCACGCCTGGCTCGAGCCGGTATTTCACAAAATGCTGAAAGCCCTCGTTCGACATGGACACGCCGGTCCAGGCCATGGCGTCGACCGTGCCCCGCTCCAGCGCCGTGTAGACTTCCGACGATGTTATATCGACCGGCGTTGCGCCCAGCGCTTTCAAGAATGGTCTGTACGTGGGTGATGTGCGGATACGCAATCCCCGCACATCGGGCAGCCCATCTTCACGGTAATCAGGCGGAGTACGCAGAAAGATGTGCAGCCTGTAGCCCGTTTGATGCCAACCTAGGAAAAACGAGTTTAGTTTCTCTGCCCAAATCTCTTGGATGGCGTCGTAAGCACCCTTCTCCCGCGCTTCAAAGGGCGTGATGGTTGCACCCAAAAAGGCATCGCCTTCCGGCGCAACCCCGATCAAATACGTTGAGGCCGCAAACGACAAATCGATTACCCCACGCCGCAGAGCATAGACTTGCTGGCGTTGAGGAATCACTTCGTGACCACCCACGTAACGAATGCGCACGAGTCCACGGCCCCGTTCATTCACGTCACCGATGAACACCTGAAGGTCTTTGGCGAATTCAAGATTGGCGGAGAAAGATGAAATCGCCGTGATCTCGATTTCTTCCGCCTGTACGGCGCACGCACTAAACAATAAGCCGCAAACTAAAGTGAGTAGCTTGCGGCCTTTCATCAGTAGAACGCACCAAACGTCGTCATCTTATCCTTGTCCGGATAGAGCACGCCGAGGCCAGCCGGGCCACCGTTAGTCATGGCCACCATGCGTGGTGCGTACCAGACCGCCCCCTCTTTGGTAATTGCCACTTTGGGGAAGTCCGTGCGCTGCGGGCTCGGGTAAAACGTAAACTCTTCCGTTTCCTGATCGAACTTAATCAGGACGCCTTCTTGGGCGCCGTCACTGAGCCACACATTGTCGAACGGATCCGGCCACACATCGTAGGGTTCGGAAATACCGGTGGGGATTTTAATTTCCCGTTGTTCACCAGTCGCCGGATCCAGCCGCACCAAAATACCGCGGGAGAACAACCCGTACCAGACAATGCCTTTGCTGTCCTGGCCCAAACGCCGCACGGCGCAGGGCGCGCTCGCGGCCTTGTACTGGGTGAAGGTCTCGGTCTCCGGATCGAACATAGAGACGCCGCAGTCATGGAACTTGGCGTACCAAATTTTATCGTCCGGGCTGACGAAAATACCGTATGGCCGGTCACGTCCCACCGGCGATTCCCATAGTGTGATTTTGTCGGTTGCACGGTCCCATTTGCCAATGTGGTTGCCGGCTAGCATGGAGAACCACACATTCTCTTTTGAATCTAACACTGGTGTATGGCCATGCATGGCTGGTCCATTGGTCCTGTATTCACGTATCTCCCCGGTGGACGGCGTCAGCCGTGCCAAATGTACGTCACGGCCAGCCCACCACACATCGCCTTCGCTGTCGATGACAACGCCGTGCGGAGACCCCCTGGGATTAGGATTATCGTAATCCACGTATTCGCCGGTCCAAGGGTTCAAACGAGTCATACCGCTCGGTACGCCCCGTTCCGTCACCCAGACATACCCATCTTTGTCGAAGTGAGGTTCCTGGGTCCAGCGGCTTGGCCGCTTTTCCGTATTGGCGAACTGGTATTCCACATACATGGCTTTACCGAGAGCAGCTTCATCAAGGTGCGCCTCGCCCGGGGACATGACGGCCTGGGGCGGTTTGTCTTCGCCAAAATTTTCCGTCAGGTAATCGACCAACATCTCCCTGTTGCCGTCTTCGAGCACTTCCGCCGGCATCATGGACACCGCACCTTCGCGGCCAAAAGCTTCTGTCGTGGTCATGAAATCGATATGGGCTTCCCAGCCTTCGCGGAAAGTGGGCTGGCGTGGGAGAAAATTGACGCCGTGGCAGACAATGCACCACTCTTCAAGAAGATCCCGGGCCGGCCCGGGCGGATAAATCTCCTCGTAAGAGGCCACCACCAGCGGTTCATCGTGCAAGGTTTCCAACGTGCGTGAGCCTGTATAGGTAATCACTTTTTCGGCAGACCGCATTTCGAAGCTAGCGCGTGCGGAACCATTGGCACGAATTGCGATACGTTGACGGTCCGTTTTAAAGCCCTCTTTCTGCGCCCAGACTTCGTACTGTCCGGGCATCATATTAGGTGCGCGGTAATCGCCGTTTTCTGTGTAGACCATATAAAGAATCGGCCGGCTCTGATGCTGCGCATAAACCTTGGCAGCTATGAAGGGGCCGTCGGCTATCACGGAGCCAGAGAGCATCCCAGTCCCAGCGATATCGGCAAACGCCGTCGCCCCCATAGCCAGTAATGAAATCACAGATACAATCAGCGAACGCAGCATCGCATCTCTCCAAATCAGCTTTCTATTTATGAGAGCTTAATCGGGTTTTGCCCTGTTCCGAGGCACATTTTTTGCAGTGCTCGTTCTGCGTTCTAAAGGCAATGCTGTGCGTTCTCTCGTCAACCACGTGCGCTCCATGGACAAGGGGAGGTTTTCGCTGGTCACGCGCCTCAGCCTAGTACCCTAAGTCATGTATATGAAGCCAATCTAGCGCTCCTTTAAGTTTGGGCGCGTAATCTTACTTCCCGACGGTATAAAAAATCCCAGGATAGCGTAGCGATCCTTTACACTTTTCCAGACTCTGCTAACAGATTGTATTCATTACTCAATATTCCTTTTCACGGTTTTTGCATAGAAACCTGGCAGAGGTCACCCGCCACGCCGCGGGGAAAAAGGTGATGATAAAGCTAATTAAAACGCTCGCCGCCACCGCCCTTATAGGGTTTTCTGGAATTGCCCAAGTTGCGCCAATTTCACCAGGATCGACTTTTCGGCACCTATGAACCCGAAGGCGAAAAGGTAGAGTTAAGAATCGTCGAACAACTGGCAAACCGCAACCCAATTGATGTTCATTTCTACGGCATAGGCCGCATGTTCGCGCGTTGAGGCGGGCGTCAACAGGACGAGAGATTATCCGCATCTTGCTGGGCAAGCCCTAACCTCACATTATTTGAGAAGCGGGAAGCCTCCCTACCTCGCCACGTGATATCTTTTGCCGATGGTGATGTCGTCATCCAGCGCTTGAACTGTCAGCCGCGCTACTTCTGCGCGGTCCACCCGATCAAACGGACCAGATGGACTTTCCGTCAAATGAAAGTCATTTGTCGCCGGCCCATTGCCCAGACCACCCGGCCGCACGACCGTCGCGTCTAAGCCACTAGCCATGAGGTAATCCTCGCCGACCTTTTTGCTAACCAGCCCAGGCTCGAGTATTTTATAGACGTTCGCGGGAACGGCATCCTTACTGTTACCAACGCCAACCGCGCTGACCATCACAAAGCGTGAAACACCCTCCGCCTTGGCCGCGTTCGCAAGGTTCGTAGTTCCAATGCTATCTACGTCATTGCCCTCACCCCGGGCCGCACCCAGGCTTGATATCACCGCGTCAAAGTTCTTGCCGGCAAACACCGCCATCACACTGTCCGCATCCAGCGCATCACCGACGGCGAAGGTCACGCCCAAAGGTTCAAGGTCGGCGCGGTTCGAAGTCGGGCGGACAAAAGCCGTAACGCTATCGCCCCGCTCTATCAGAATGCGCACGGTTTCCAACCCCACACCACGTGTCCCGCCGAACACTAATATGTTTGCGGCAAAGGCACCGGCTGAGGAGAACATGCCGATAATAAGTGCAAACGTCGCCGCAGTTCTAACAATCCCGTTCATAGTTGAACCCCCTTTTTATGTGTCTCTGATGATGGAAAGACTATCACAGAATTACTTCGTGGTGTGATCCCTCACACCGGATTCATGAACTTCAGCGTCATGCGGTCGGCTTCGCCAATGGCGCGGTATTTGTCTTTGTCCTCTTCCGGGACCCCGCGCAGGAACGGCGGTAGGCTTAAGGGTCCTTCAGGATGATCGCGCGTGTCCTTGGGGTTCGCGTTGACTTCCGATGAGCCCAGGAAAATAAACCCCGCCTCCACTAGCAATTGGATGGCATGGTCCTGACGCACGTAAAGCATTTTGGCGAACGGGTCCTGTGGCTTATTGGGATCGCCGCGGTGCTGTTCCACGCCGAGTATCCCGCCCGGCTTGAGAATGCGCCTGAACGACTCAAACACCTCCTTGTAGTATGGCGGGCGTTTATTACCGGAGTAGTCCGCATCCCATAACCAATTGTGTAAATTGCGGATGGTGATGATCATGTCGGCGCTGTTGTCCGGCGCATAATTGAAATAGCCGTTGCCAAAATCACCGATGTGCGGCTTGCCGAACACCTCCGGCGTGTTGTTGAGCAGGTCAATGTAATCCTGCCGCTGCTTATTCATGTAGTCTTGTTTGTTGTCGGGTGGAAAGATCGCCGCCATATACCGGCCGTAGTCTTTCACCAGCGGGGCAATGATGTGGGAATACCAGCCGAAGAACGGCCAGATCTCCACCACATTCATATGTTCATGCAGGCCGAAGAAGGTCAATGTCTCCAACGGGTGACGTGCCGCGTCGCGCTCCCTGACTTCTTCGGTGCGGTGATCAGCATTCAGAATGTCACGCAGATGCCCGGCGGTTGTGGTGTCAGTCATAGCTATCAGCCCTTAAGCCACGCGAGGGTGTTGTCGTAGCCCCGCCCCTAATAATACGTGTTTAATGCTAGCTGGAATACACCTTCCTCAGCTTCGTTGAACAACGTCATTGATGAGTGAAACTTCATACCATCAGGGCTGCCGAAGGTCTCGTGGGCGGATTTTCCCTTCACGCCCGTCACGAGTTGCCTGCAGTCATTCAATTTTGGTCCCAAGACAGGGTGAGACAAATAAGCCCGGGCTTCGTCCACGCCGCTGATGGCGTACGTCTGTGAAAGTGTTCTGTATCCCAGTCCGGTTATCTGCGCAAAGATGCACCGCATCCAATGAGTTAATTTGCGTCCACGCCGCAATTCGTCGCAGACCGTTCCAAGAACCGGGTCCTGCGCCAGGGCGAAGCGATAAAGCTCGAAGGAGATATTGATAATTCAGTGAGCCTGTAAATCAGTGCAATTGTTTGACTTTGCGCCATAAAACGCCCATAATATGATTACATTTCCGTCGGCGTGTATGAGCCAGGCATTGCACCGGTTATAACGATGCCGGATTCTATTTTACACACTTTCCGATTGAAGCTGTCCGACTCATGACCCAACATAAATACACCATTGGCCAAACCGTTACGTTCAGCGCACCGTCGATCAAACTGGTGCGGACTAAGAAAGACGTTGAAGGCGGCCGTCAAATTTATGAAGTGATAAGGCTCTTGCCACCGGTAGGTGACGAGCTCCAATACCGCATAAAAGGCAAAGGAGATGATCGGGAACGGATGGTCACAGAATCCGAATTGGACCCCCTCCCTCAGTCTTAACTGGCCTTAATAGAAAGCCCCTCATTCTGAGGTGTACATATTCTGCGCACACACCTGCGACCAGGTGCTATAAACGTACTAACAAGGAAGGCGCCGATGCCCAGAAAACCAAATTACCGCTTCGACCGGATGGAACGCGATCGCCAAAAGGCGGCTAAAAAAGCAGAACGATTGAAGGCCAAACAAGATAAATCCGACGAAAAAAAAGGATTGGGTGTGGACGGCTCTCCCTTGGAAGTTTCAACAGAGCTAACGCCTAACCTTCCGACAGAGCTAGAATCAGAGAGCTCTGAGTAGACTTTCCAATTTGACAATGTCGGCAAAAACCCCCATATAGCCGCCAACCTTCCCGTCGGCGTGTTTTTGCCAGCTTGGTCCCGTTCGCGGTTGACCGCACTTTCACCGACATTCCGATAGAAGCAGACGCCCTTTCCATGGCGCGCTTTGGCTGTTCAGCCCCCTTTGGTTTGCTTTGCCCTTGGGCTGAATAGCGCCTCTGCGCGTGTGTTGTCAGTAAGCGTCATTCACGATCGGTTATTAGGAAGGCCCAACCGGTCACACAAAAACAAGAAAGATAATTTTTTGACTGATTCAATAAATAGCACTTCCGAACAAAACGTCTCTGAACAGAGTAATACGGAAGACCTAACAATCGACGCCCCTTTCTCTCTCGACGTCGTTTCAAATAAAGACGCACCAGAAGAAGGCACCTTTTCCGCCCTCGGTTTGATCAAGCCCTTGCAGAAAGCGCTGGCCGCCGACGGTTACATTAGACCAACACCTATTCAGTTACAGGCCATTCCTGCTCTGCTTGAGGGACATGATTTAATCGGCTGTGCCCAAACCGGCACTGGTAAGACCGCAGCCTTTGCTTTGCCCTTACTGCAACACCTGTTCCGCAATCCCAAAGCACCCGGCACCAAGTGCGCTCGTGTTCTGGTGCTCAGCCCGACGCGGGAACTGGCCAGTCAGATTCACACCTCCTTTGGCAGCTATGGCCGCTTTCTCAACATCCGCCGCACCGCTATTTACGGCGGCGTTAATTCCTTCCAGCAGATCAAAGCCATGGCGCGTGGTGTTGATGTTTTGGTCGCCACACCGGGCCGTCTGCTTGATCTCATCAATCAGCGCCGCGTCAGCCTCGAAGAGGTTGAAGCCCTGGTGCTCGATGAAGCCGACCGCATGCTTGACATGGGTTTCATCAACGACATCCGTAAGATCGCCGCCATGTGCCCGGCCGACCGCCAGACCCTGATGTTCTCAGCAACCATGGACCCGACCATCGCTAAGCTGGCCAAAGCACTGTTGCATATGCCGAAGCGCGTTGATGTGGCGCCGCAGGCGACCACGGCGGAAAACGTCGAACAGCACGTACTGTGCATGGAACGCCCCGAGAAGCTTCCTTACGTCCTCGACATGCTGCAGAACGGCGGACGCTTTGGCGGCGTCTATAAGGCGTTGATCTTCACCCGCACCAAACACGGCGCCAATCGCCTTGATGCCCAGCTCCACAAGGCTGGCATCAAAGTCACCGCCATTCACGGCAACAAATCACAGAACCAGCGCAAGAAGGCCCTCGACACCTTTAGGAAGGGTCACCTGCAGGTTATGGTCGCCACCGACGTCGCTGCCCGTGGTTTAGATATCGACGACATCACCCATGTCATCAACTACGACATACCGACAGAACCCGACTCCTACGTCCACCGCATCGGCCGCACCGGCCGGGCCGGCGCGTCTGGCATTGCCATCTCCTTGTGTGATAACAGCGAACGCGGCCTGTTGCGCGACATCGAACGGACCATCGGCAACAGCCTCACCGGTGATGCCCTTACCCCTACTCAAAGAGGCAGCAGCAAGAAAGGCCCCGGCAAAAAGAAGAGCAAGTTCAAAGGCAAGGGCCCAAGAGACGAAGGGTCTAAGTCTGAAGGCTTCAAGAAGAAGAAAAGCTTCAAGCGCACAGATACTGCTAAAGGTAAAAGCCTCGAGAGCCAAGGCCGCGACCAGAGCCATGGCAAGAGCCAGGGCGAAAACCGGCAAAAACGCAATCCCGGAAAGTTTGAGTCTAAGAACGGCGCACGGCCCGATGACAAACAAGGTCAAAAGCCCAAACGCCGCCGCCAGAACAAACGGAAACCGGATGGAAATGGCAAAGGTGGTCAACAGCGGCAACAGCGCTACGCGGCCTAGAAACTAAGCTCCAGAACTGCTGTCTTAGCTAACCTTCTTGAGCAGACGTTCAATAGACTTTCTAACAACAAGAGGCACGGTGCATAACCGTGCCTCTTACACTGGCATTAAACTAAGTTGAATCTAGATTTCTGGCGTTAGGCAGCCTCAGGCAGCGGTATAAAATTCACTGGAACTGGGTTTTAGCCAAGCGCACTCAACAAAACCGACCAATGCATGGCCTCTTCGCCAGAAATGCTGGCAGCCAACTCGATGAGTTTTTCGAGCCTTAGATGTGGCGGCGTAGATACTGAACCTCTAGCCTCGCGTGTCTGCTTTCAACTGTAAAGCGGCGGTGTTCCAAGCACGCTGTGAGTTCCGCTTATAGCCATAAGCGGACATGCACTTCGATTAAAGTGCAGTTCACCATGCGTTTCACTGAGGGGCGGACTTCGTAGATTTCAAAAGCGGATACTTTGTTTATTACCATGGCATACGTGTGCCGTCGTAATTGAACATCGTAGCAGCATTCTCCGCGTCGAGCTCATCAATGAGCCCGATCAAAGCACCAACAGCGACGTCGGGTTTGAGTCGCAAGCCGGCATAACCGGTATCTCTTCCAAATTCCGTTTCGACAATGCCCGGATTAAACAGGCCAATGAGAACCCCTCGCTCTCGCAAGTCGGCGGCCAAAGCACGCCCAACAATATTCGCTCCGGCTTTGCTTATTCTGTAGAAGTAGTAGCCGCCATTCTTGTCGGTCAAAGCCATGGAGCCAAGCCCGCTGGTGATCGTCACGATTTTCTTTTGTTCGCTCGCGACCACATTGTCAGCGAATGACTGGGACATTTTGAGGGGCCCGTAAACATTCACCGCCATAACGTCCACGAACGTGTCGTAGTCCAACTCCTCCAATGTCTGCATCGCAACGGGACCAAAGATACCAGCATTGTTAATAAGAACATCAATTGGCACATCTGCGTATCTTTTAGCCAATGCCTCGATCTCAGCGTGATCAGTTACATCAAGTTCTTCGATCGCAATTCTTGAATATTCCTCCGCCAACACATTCAATGCGTCCGCTGTGATAGGTGTGCGGCAGGTTGCAATGACCTTCCACCCCTTTGCTGCATATTGCTTTGTCAGCTCTAACCCCATGCCTCGGCTCGACCCAGTTACTAAGACCGTAGGGGGTTGTTGGGCAACTGCAATGTGGGGTGTCCATATCGCGACGAGGACACCAGCAACCAATAGATAAGCAATGGCCACCCGTATCACTTCGCGGCGTTTCAATTCAGAAAAGAACTTGCACATACTGCGCGCCCCCGACGCCTTCACCGTGAGATCAATTCAAAGTTCATAATAATAGTGTTTCTAAGGCTGACGACTGGGGATTCCAAAGTTAACACATTAGTACGAGCCAATGTCTGCTTCTACTTTCAGAGGCAGAGCGGAAGCCGGGCGCACTGGAAGGTCTGCTCATAGCCATAAGTGGACATATTCACCCCACCCTGTGGTGTCTAGCGATTAATGAGCAGTCATGCCGAACTTCAAAAAAGGTTCCTTCAAATACTGAAGTTGAGCATGCGGTCGCCCAAAAGGCGGCCAAAGGTCAGCGCAGGCGTGACCAACATGCCGCCACAGTAAGACCGGCCCATAAACTGATCGGTTCCAAGTAATTCACCGGCGGCATAGAGATTTGGAATCGCTGAGCCGTCCTGCCGGATGACCCGCAATTGACTATCGACGGCCAGACCAGCCCACCCAATGAGCTGTGAACCCTGAATGCGGATAGCATAGAAAGGCGCTTTGGCGATGGGCATCGGCATGTGGTCCCGCCCCAGTGCATCCTTGCCGCCATTTTGGCCCCGGTTATAGCGGGCCACGGTTTTGACTAGACCGTTTTTGTCGACCCCCGTCGCGTCGGCCAGGACTTCGAGGCTGCTCGCTTGATAGAACATGGACTGAGACTCAAAAGCGTCTTTGATTTCCTCCCGGGTCCAACCGCCGATCGCAGGCGGCGCTTCGTTGAGGATTGCGTCGTCAAAGACAGCCCAGCAGCGTTCTTCTGGTTGGCTCACCAGAGCGTGTTCACGAACATCGTGACTCACCATGTCCTCTCGCAGGAACCGCTCGCCGTGGACATTGATGTAAATCTCCCATGGCTGGCGATGTGGTGGATATGAGACAAACCGGGCCAGTCTTGGGCTCGGAAAATTATCGTCTTGTAGGATGCTGCCGAATGACGGCAAGTGATTCTCCCCGCCGCGCACGTAGCCTCCCGCAGCCGTACCGAGAGTGATGCCGCCACCCTGGCTGTATGGGTAGGACACGTCGCCATAATCCGTGTGCCCTTCAAGGTCCTCGACCATCTCTGAGTTTGAGGCATAGCCGCCGCATGACAGAAGAATATTACGTCCGGTGTATCTCGCGGTCTTTCCTTTCTCGTCCTGGGCCACCACACCAGTGACCGCTCCGTTGCCCTCCTGTGTCAATTCGATGACCTCGGTGCTGGTGCGAACCGTAATTGCGCCGCTGTCAATATGGGGCTGAATGAGTTTTTCGAGGACCTTGAGGATCGAGATACCGCCTTCGAGCCCCCAGGCATAGCGGGGCCGGCTGTAGGGTTCATGGGTGGTACCTGTAACCGGGTGCTCAGGATGGACCTCCAGACCGTTGTCGGTTATCCAATCAAACGTTTCAGCGGCATTGTAGACGGCCAAACGGACTAGTTCAGGGTTCGCCTTGTTTTTGCTGATACGCATTATGTCGTTGTAGTGATCCTCGGGAGAATCCTTTAGGCCCTGCGACTTTTGCAGTTTTGTGCCAGCTGCGCTCATTTGCCCGCCGGATAGGAATAGCGTTCCACCCAATTGGGCTGCCGCTTCGATAATCAAAACCCGGGCACCGCGTTTGGCCGCGAAGATGGACGCGGGCATGCCTGCATTTCCACCCCCGATAACGATTAGGTCGTAGCTGTCTGAGCTATCCGCCGCGATGGCTTTGGGGCCCAGCCCCAGACCAACTGCGGTCGCACCCATAGCTGACAGAAAACCTCTCTTGGAAACTTTTGGTAAGAGCGCTGTCCCAGCGTTTTTTCTGCGTTTCATGGCATATTTCCCCATTATTTTATGTTTCGAGAGTGCGCCTTGTCCCTTCTTATAGCAACGGGGAAACTTCCGGGCTCTATTCTTTTATCCAGAAATGGACCAAAACGCTTTCCCCCGATCCAGGTCCAAATCACACCCCTTAGTAGAACTCACGCATCAAATATCTGCTTTCAGGGGTGGAGCGGAAGTATTCAGGCCTAGGCGGTATGTCCGCTAATAGCCATAAGCAGACAATTGAAATCTATGCCTTGGTTTACGCGCTCTGCGCATGGCTAGTCATCGGGCGCAAGCAAAGGGTTCAGTCTTTGATATCGCATAGCGGAAGTCTAACCTCTAATGGCTGTTTTTAGATGATAAGCGGACTTGGGCATGCGTGCTGAAATGTCCGCAACCAGCCAAAAATGGACATGAATAACCTTAGCCCAAAGGTTCGCCCATATCTGAGTATGCCCACGACAACCAATGTTAACCCCTTTATGGCTGTGACCAGGTTTTCCTAGCGGCCAGCGCCAGCCATATCCTTGCCGCTTTTCATGATGGTGCGCCAATAGCGATCTGTCCCGCGCTGGCCGTTGAGGTCTCCAGGTTCTGTGTCGGCTTTGTACACGGAAATCTTCATGCCTTTGTAGGTCCACTGGCGCTGACCATCGTCCAATATTACGACGGCCCAATGGCCTGTGGGCGCGGCGGCGTCATCCGCATAGACCGGCGTCCACATGTGGGGCGTGGCCATATCGCGGCTTGTACCCCTGTCGAACGGTGTACTAAACGCACGGTCTTCCGGCAGATCATAGGCGTACAGGGTCATGCCGTTTGCATCTGCCAGCAGGGGTCCGGCGTCTGAATATTGAACGGTTACCCAGCTGGGTACCGGCGGCGGTGGCTCTAGGACAACGGCAGAAAACGTATCCACACCGTCGCCGGAAAAGTCCTCTGGCTGGAGGTCCCCTGTATAGCGATACAGCGGTTGGCCCTTATAAGCCCACAGTTTGGAACCGTCCGTGCGGTCGATGAGGGACCAACCATCAGGAGCTGACCGCGCACCCCACCAGGCTTCCACCGGTAGCCAGGTTCTGACGCAGGCATCGTTGCAGGCTGACGCGCCTGGTGGGTCCGCGCTTGAAACATAAAGCGTCATAGTCTGAGCGTCGGTAAGCAGCTGCCCGCGTTCGGTCTTGAAAATTTTAAAACCGGGTGGCAGCGGCAGCGGTTCGACCGCGGCGGACCATTGCATCTGTTCTACGTTTCCGCTCGTCTCGCCGTATGCCCTGACATCAGGGTGAATAATGAACGCGGCGATGGCGCTGATCTCGAAGGCGCTGGATAGGTGCGTGCACTGTCCCGTGTCCGAATCGGGATATCCGTCCGCCAGTTCGTAGGCCGCTTTCACCATGGCCGGGCAATCGGCCGCAGATGAGGTGTGCCCCTGCATGCCGCCGATATAATGAAGAAAAGCTTCCATGTCGTAGTAGCCGGTGATGAGTCCTTTGGCCGACGCCCCGTCTGCGCCGATCTCCAAACGCAGGTCCATGTCCTTAATGACCGGATGCATAAAGGTGTAGTTTGCGTAGAAGGGCAGGCTCACATCGCCTCGAACCGTGGTCAGCTCTCCATCCGTAATGCGCCCCTTCAAGGTATCACCGTAGCGCGGCCTGTCGCCGGCCATGTCGATATTGTAGCTGGAATGGGGCAAGGGTCGGCCGTTGCCACCCTGAACATACTGGTCGACGGACCGGTAAAAGGCCACTGTGACATCGTCATCGTTGCGCGCATCCTCGACCCCTGTGATCTCGATCAGGATCATGCCCAGGCCGTTTTGGCGCCGGCGTTCATGGGAGATCATTTCTGTCAGGCCGCCTTTGCGCCAGCCGAGCACGCATCCGACCAGCCGGTACATTTGATTGTCGATCCCCGGCGTACCGTCCAGATGGATGAAGTTGTCATGGGCGCAGGTCTTGGGCATAGCGCGGCCATCGGTGTTGCCGTCTAGATTGCGGCCATAGGAATACTTGCCTTCCACCACGCGCATGGGCGGGTCGGTAACGACAGTGGGGTTGAGGCAAACGTTTTCACCATCAGGTCCGCGGCGCATGGCGGTGGGGTAGCGGTCCAGTTTGGGCCGCTGTCCGTTGTTCGTCAGTTCCGCCCGCTCATCTTTCGGAAGGCTCCGCCACCAAAGCTCATCATTACCAATGGCCAGGCCCTCGGGGCACTCGTCATTGAACCGGCTGTTGTAGGCAGCGGTGAACCAATCCCGAACCACAAAGCCTAAAGTTTTGCTTTCTGTGGCATTTGCTGGGGCGGCAATGAAAGAAATAAGCACCACGCCCAAACCAGCGGCCGCGCTTAATAGGAAATACCGCTGTCCCATCTGTTACATCCTTTTGGGCGGCCCACGAATCACATTGGTCTCTGCATAATATAGACCGATCTCTTGAGGGAAAGACTGGCAAAGACGTTTTCCTATGTCGACAGAAACCCGACGTTCGCGGTGCAACATGGGGTCTGCACAACCAAACGGTGCCACTGGCAGGACGAAGACAGACGGTGTCCAGGGTTGGGGCTCTATGGTTGGAGCATGAGGGATGGTGGCATATCCGCTTTCGACAACAAAGCGGAACCAGTGGGATCATAATCGCGCAAAATTCGAGCCTGGGTATTATAACAAAATAAATTGTACTGTAAGGGAAATTCCTTCATGGGGTTGTTTCAAACTGCCCGTTGTTATCGGATATCTTCCCGTTTCCCATGCCGAACCGCTCCTTCATGGGCTTGTTACTCAGAAAACCGCAGATCAGTTAGTTAAGGTTTTCAAATACATGCAGCTTCGCAGGTCATATTTCTTATGCTGCTTCGCAGCGGGGTCCTTGACTATATCCCCGGGAAAGGAGCATTTTCCGAGCCTTATTCTGAGGGTCTCGGCATGTATCTCCTGATCGATAACTACGATAGCTTCACCTACAACCTGTGGCATTACCTGGGCGAGCTCGGGGCCACGGTAGAAGTGCAGCGCAATGACAAAGTCACCGTCGATCAAGCCCTGGCCCTGAAGCCAGAAGGCATCATCCTGTCGCCCGGCCCCTGTAATCCAGACAAGGCCGGAATCTGCCTCGACTTGGTTAAAGCCGCCGCCGGTCAGGTGCCGATTTTCGGAGTCTGCCTTGGGTTCCAGGCCATCGCTCAAGCCTTCGGCGGTGAGATCAGCCGCGCGCCTGTGCCCATGCACGGCAAGGTCAGCGCCATGAGCCACGCAGGGCCCGAGACCGGTCACGGCATGTTCGCCGACATCCCTTCGCCCTTCAACGCGACGCGCTATCACTCGCTCATCGTTGAGCGCGCCTCCGTGCCCGATGTGCTTGAGATCACCTCTGAAACTGACGCCGAAAATGGCAATGGTCTGGTCATGGGGCTCGCCCACCGAGAGCAAATCATCACCGGCGTGCAGTTCCACCCGGAAAGCATTGCCTCCCAGTTCGGCCACCGGGTGCTGCGAAACTTCCTGCGCGCCACCGGCCTAGATGCCCCCGACATTCACGATCGCTCGGTCAGCACTCCTGTTGCGGCGTGAGGCCGGTTCCTATGTCAGTTCACATGTCTGCCGACCTCAGACCCTTCATCGCTACCGCCGTCTCCGGTGAGTCTCTCAGCGAATCCGATACTGAAGCAGCGTTCGAAATCATCATGTCCGGCGAGGCTTCGGCTGCCCAGATCGCCTCGCTTTTGACAGCCCTGGCGGTGCGCGGCGAAACCACCGCCGAGATCACCGGCGCCGCCCAGGTCATGAGGGCCAAAGCCCTACCCATCAAAGCTCCGGACGGTGCAATTGATACCTGCGGCACCGGTGGCGATGCCTCGGGCACCTACAACATCTCAACCGCTGTCGCCATCGTCGTTGCCGCCTGCGGTGTGCCTGTGGCCAAGCACGGCAATCGCAAGGCCTCGTCCAAATCCGGCACCGCTGATGTGCTTGAAGCCCTGGGTGTGAACATGGATGCCACGCCAGATGTGGTTGAGCGCGCCCTGGCCGAAGCCAACATCGGTTTTCTCTTTGCCCAGAAGCATCACAGCGCCATGAAGCATGTGGCCCCGGTGCGCGCCGAGCTTGGCATCCGCACCATCTTTAATTTGCTCGGGCCATTGTCGAACCCAGCAAGCGCTAAGCATCAGCTCCTCGGCGTGTTCTCTGCTCACTGGCTTGTACCCATGGCCGAAACCTTGAAGGCGCTGGGCTCGGATAGTGCCTGGATTGTGCATGGCTCCGACGGCCTCGATGAACTCACGGTCACCGGCCCGTCCCAGATCGCGGCGCTGAAAGATAGCCAGGTATCAACCTTCGAAATTTCCCCTGAAGACGCGGGCCTGTCCGTGCATAAAGCGGCTGATCTCAAGGGCGGCGAACCGGAAGACAATGCCAAGGCGCTCTCAGCCTTGCTCGACGGTATGCCAGGCGCCTACCGGGACATCGTGCTGCTCAATGCCGCTGCTGCCCTTATCGTTGCCGGTAAGGCGTCTGACCTCAAAGGCGGCGTGGCCCAAGCCGAAACCGCTATCGACAGCGGTAAAGCCGGGGAAACACTGGCGAAATTAGCGGCGATCACGCAGGGAAATGCGTGATGAGCAACGTCCTCGATGCCATCTGCGATGCCCGGCGGCAGCACTACGCTACTGTCAAAGCCGAACGCCCCCTCGCTGAGGTCGAAGCCGAAGCCCAGGATGCCCATGCCGTGCGCGGGTTTGGCCAGGCCCTCAGCCATGCCGCAGCCTCGGGCTACGGCCTCATTGCCGAGATCAAGAAGGCTTCGCCCTCCGCTGGCCTCATCCGCCCCGATTTCGACCCTCCGGCCCTGGCTCAGGCTTATCAGGCCGGTGGCGCCGCCTGCCTGTCAATCCTCACCGAGGAACCTAACTTCCAGGGCTCTGCCGACTATCTCAAAGCCGCGCGGGCTGCCTGTGATTTGCCGGTGCTACGCAAGGATTTCATGCTGGAGCCCTATCAGGTAACCGAGGCCCGAGCGATCGGGGCCGACTGCATCCTCATCATTCTCGCCGCCGTTTCGGACTCTCAAGCTATCGAACTCGAGTGCTGCGCCATGGATCTCGAGATGGATGTGCTCATCGAAGTGCACGACGAAGCAGAGCTGGACCGGGCCTTTGCCCTGCGTTCTCCGCTGATCGGGGTCAACAACCGCGACCTCAAAACCTTGGAGGTTGATCTCAACGTCACGGAACGCCTATCCGCGCGCCTGCCCTCTGACCGGGTGCTTGTTGCGGAAAGCGGCTTGAAAACCCCCGTTGATCTCGCCCGGCTTGCTAAGGTAGGCGCTCGCCGCTTCCTTATCGGAGAGTCCCTTATGCGCCAGGATGACGTCACCGCAGCAACCGAGGCCATGCTCGAGAAACCTGCTCCCGCAACGGCTGTAGCCTAAATGACAAAAGACCTCACCCACTTCGATGCCGACGGCAACGCCACCATGGTCGATATCTCCGGCAAAGCCGAGACCAAGCGTGAAGCAACCGCCATAGGCTCTGTGCTGATGCAGCCAGAGACCCTCAAAACCATCATGGATCGCGGCATCAAGAAAGGCGACGTGATCACCGTCGCACAACTGGCAGGAATCATGGGCGCTAAACGTACGGCAGACATCATTCCCCTGTGCCATCCCCTCGGCCTGTCGTCGATCAAAGTGGACCTCAGCTGCGACCCCGCGCGCAGCGCGGTCGACATCACCGCTACCGCCAAGATCACAGGCCAGACCGGTGTGGAAATGGAAGCCCTCACAGCGGTATCCGTCGCCGCACTGACCGTTTACGACATGTGCAAGGCCATCGACAAAGGTATGCACCTGACCGATATACACCTGATTAGAAAAACAGGCGGCAAATCAGGCACATACGAGTCTAACTGATGATTTCAGTTGAAGAAGCGCAGGGGCTTGTACGGAACGGTGTTCAGCCCCTCGGCACGGAAACTATCGCCCTGGCCAATTCTTTGGCCAATCCGGGGGGACGGGTCCTCGCCGAAACGCCCAAAGCGCGCATCTCCCACCCCTCCCAGACCGTCTCCGCCATGGACGGCTACGCTGTCCGCGCTGCCGATGTGCCCACGGTCCCCAGCACCCTTACCGTGATCGGAGAGTCCGCTGCCGGTCATCCCTTCGACGGCGAGGTTTCCGAAGGACAAGCCGTGCTCATTTTCACCGGCGCACAAGTCCCGCCCGGCGCTGATACCGTCGTTATTCAGGAAGACGTTGATAGAGACGGCGCCGAAAAGAACGACACTATCTCAGTTCGCGAAATTGAAGCAGGGCGTCACATTCGCGCCAAGGGGCAAGACTTCAACGAAGGCGATCAATTGCTGATCCCGCCGCTCCGTCTGACCGCGCGGCACATCGGATTGCTCGCCGCCGCTGATAGACCCTGGCTTCAAGTGCATCGTCAGCCGCGCGTGGCCATTCTCTCCACCGGTGATGAAATCGTTCTACCTGGTGAACCACGTGGCCCGGCTCAGATCGTCAGCGCCAACGGGCCGGCGCTGTCCGCTTTTGTAACGCAAAGAGGAGGCATTCCTGTGCATCTCGGCGTCGTCAAAGATGACCAAGACGCCCTCACCGCAATGGCCGAAGCTGCAAAAGACTGCAACATGCTGATCACATCAGGTGGCGTTTCCGTCGGTGACCGGGATCTAGTGCGGAAAGCCTTTGAGAGTGCGGGTCTTGAAGTCGGTTTTCACAAGATCGCCATGCGTCCTGGAAAGCCACTGATGTTTGGCCACCTCGGCGACATCCCTGTCCTCGGCCTCCCCGGAAACCCTGTATCCGCCTTGGTTTGCGCTTTGCTTTTTGCCAGCATCGCCATTGATCGTCTGCAAGGGCTGCACGGCGACGCGCCCAAGCCTGTTCCGGCTACCCTTGGCGCTGATTTGGCGGAAAACGGCAAGCGCCAGGATTACATGCGCGCCGTGCTGTCCCGCAACGATGACGGCGGCTGGTGCGCCACGCCTATCTTTATGCAGGATTCAAGCATGATCGGCGCCCTAGCCCAGTCTGCCGCGCTGATCGTCCGGCCTATGGGCGCCCCGGCCGCAAAAACAGGAGAGACCGTCCCGGTTATTCCCCTGGACGGCCTGTTGTGAGCCGTCAGCCTTGACCACCCATGAGAACTAAAGTAGAACATATTTCTGTTTATGCTTTGTTCTGCATGGAGATCGGCTCAATGCTCACCAAGAAACAACATCAACTGCTGACATTCATTCATGAGCGGATGCAAAGCGACGGCGTTGCGCCCTCCTTCGACGAGATGAAGGGCGCCCTTGGTCTAAAGTCAAAATCAGGTATTCACCGCCTCATTACAGCCCTCGAAGAACGGGGTTTCTTAAGTCGTCTGCCCCATCGGGCCCGGGCTTTGGAAGTGGTTAAACTACCGGAGAACATCACCGCGGAAGACAGTGCAGCCGCAAGCAGCAACGTCATCGCAGGCAGGTTCAGAAGCCCTCAAGGCGTCGATGCCCCAGCCGAAGGGCCCTCTGAGGTCGAAGTGATTGTCGGGGAAATCTGTGCGAACGATTCCGAGGGATCTGTCCAACTTCCCCTGTATGGAAAAATCGCCGCAGGTATGCCCATCGAAGCCTTGAGCAATCCCTCAGACCATGTGGGCGTTCCACCCGGCCTTCTGGGCAGCGGCGATCACTACGCCCTGACCATTGAAGGGAATTCCATGATTGAGGCCGGCATCCTTGATGGCGATACCGTGATTATTCAGAACGCAACTACTGCAGAAAACGGGTCCATCGTCGTTGCCCTTGTCGATAACGAAGAAGCCACTCTGAAACGTCTGCGGCGCAAGGGTGAGTCTATTGCTCTCGAGCCGGCTAACCCCGAGTACGAGACACGCATTTTTGGGCCGGACCGTGTGAAGGTTCAAGGCAAGTTGGTGGGACTGTTGAGGCAGTATTAGTCTACTGATTTTGGGAGACGCCAAGTAGGTTTATTCCAAATCCGCCGGCCCGTATAACCCGAGACCCGTGATACACGGACACGATCACCGTTCGACCCAAACGCCGCGGGTAAAGCCTTCTCTCAGGCCTAGTGACAAGACTATTCGGCCGTCGTCACCTAAAACTGCAAACACCTCGGCCTTTTCATTCACCAGAATATTAGGTGTATCCGCCAACCACGGCTGGATGATTCCGACAGTCAACGGAACAAGCCTGAGGAAACGGAGGATTGAGACCTTTCGAAATGCAAAGCGCAACACAGCGGCTAAGCCGAGAACGGTCACACCGGCTAGCGGTTGTGGGTCACTCGCGAGAGAGAAAAATACACCAACGCCAACTGCACCAAGGGTTGGCCGCCACAAAACTCCATGCTGGGTTTGTCTCAACGCTTGTTCTGCAGCGAACGCGTACTACGCTGACGTCGCTTCACCGTCCGCTTGCTCTAGATCATCGTCTAGAGAATCTGTCATCATATCCGACGCGGTTTCGGCCATGATTTTGTCGCTGTAACAGGCTCCATTTCGCTCTTCCTACCAGTATGCTACAGGATGCGCCACCGTGCAGCGTTAACGCGCGTTACCTCTCACATCGATTGCCCTCATTATGACTGTCGTCACCCGATTTGCACCGTCTCCCACTGGATTTCTACACATCGGCGGCGCCCGTACGGCGCTGTTTAATCTCCTATTCGCACGCCATCACGGCGGGCGGTATTTGCTCCGGGTTGAAGACACCGACAAGAAACGCTCCACCATGGAGGCTATCGATGCCATTTATGATGCCCTGACGTGGCTCGGTTTGGAGTGGGATGGTGAGCCTGTTTCCCAGTCCGCCAAAAGGGACAGGCATGCCGAAGTAGCCCAGCAGCTTCTCGATACAGGGCACGCCTACAAGTGTTACACCTCTCCGTATAAACTGAAAGAAATGCGCGATCAGCAAAAGGCTGCAGGGCTCCCTACACGGTACGACGGCCGCTGGCGTGATCGTGACCCAGCAGACGCGCCGGCAGGGGTGGATCCGGTCATCCGGTTGAAAGCCCCTCAAGAGGGGGAAACGGTTGTGAACGATTTGGTCCAGGGCCAGGTGACCGTTGCCAATGCTCAACTTGATGACATGATCCTGCTTCGCTCGGACGGATCGCCTACTTACATGCTTTCGGTGGTCGTTGACGACCATGATATGGAAATCACCCACGTGATCCGCGGTGATGATCACCTCACCAACGCATTCCGGCAAATCCAGCTGTTCAATGCCATGGACTGGACGCCACCAACCTTTGGGCATGTGCCGCTCATTCACGGTCCCGACGGCGCCAAATTGTCAAAACGCCACGGTGCCCTAGGCGCTGAAGCTTATCGGGATATGGGGTTTCTACCCGAGGCCATGCGGAACTATCTGCTGCGCCTGGGATGGGGACACGGAGATGATGAAATCATCTCAGATGAGCAAGCGATCGAATGGTTTGACGGCACAAGCCTAGGTAAATCCCCTGCCCGCTTTGATACTGAAAAGTTAACGGCCCTCAACGCTCATTACCTTAAATCTGCGGATCCGCAGCGTCTCATCGACCTTATGGCCGGTGATCTTGAGACCGCGACTGGTGCGGCGGTTGACGAAGAAACAACACAGCGGCTCTCAGCAGGCATGGCCGGCCTTGCGGAACGCGCCAAAACATTGAGTGATTTGAAAGAAAGCGCTGCACTTTATGTGCGCCCTCGGCCGCTTACTTTGGATGATAAGGCCAACAAAATCCTCAGCAACAGTGGACGTGCGGTTCTTGCTGCGGCGCACAACGTTCTGGCGGAGCTAGAACCTTGGACAGCTGGAGCGTTGGAAGAGTGGGCCCGGAATTATGCTGAGGGACATGGATTAAAACTAAGAGAAGTCGCCCAGCCGTTGAGAGCGGCCATAACTGGAACGACAGTTTCTCCGCCCATATTCGAAGTTATGGCGATTTTCGGTTGCTCAGAATCACTTGCCCGAATCACGGATGTGACCGTAACTACTTAGTTCTCAATGGATTAGCGCATTCACGTTTCGGACGCTGGAATGCTTTGGTGCCCCACCCAATTGATCGTTTGGGGTCGACGTATTATAAGCACCGCAGCAAATTCCAATAATTAGAAGGGGCTGACTCGTTCTTGGGAGTACCCTGCCCTGAAAAACGAAAGGACTGCACCGTGGCTGATACCGTGACCCTGAATGCAGAAAACAAATCCTACGAGTATCCAGTCCTGAGCGGCTCGACCGGGCCTGATGTGGTCGACATCCGCAAGTTTTATGCCGAAACCGGCATGTTCACGTATGACCCCGGATTCACCTCGACCGGCAGCTGTGAATCCGCAATCACCTATATTGATGGCGATATCGGTATGCTCTTGCATCGTGGGTATGCCATCGGAGATCTAGCCGAGAACTGCAACTTTGAAGAAGTTGCTTACTTGTTGCAGCACGGTGAATTGCCAGACAAAGCGACAAAGGCAGTGTTCGAGCACGACATCACTTATCACTCGATGCTGCATGAACAGATCCATAACTTCTATTCTGGCTTCAGGCGTGACGCCCACCCCATGGCCATTATGTGCGGCGTGGTTGGTGCGTTGTCGGCGTTCTATCACGACAGTCTCGACATCACGAACCCGGACCACCGGCGTATTTCGTCATACCGGCTCATCGCAAAAATGCCCACGATTGCTGCCTGGGCCTATAAATACTCACAAGGGCAGCCGTTTATTTATCCGCGGAACGACCTCGGTTATGCGGAAAACTTCCTCCACATGATGTTTGCAACACCCTGTGAGGATTACGAAGTTAATCCGGTCCTCTCTAAAGCGATGGACCGCATTCTAATATTGCATGCCGACCATGAACAGAACGCGTCCACATCGACGGTACGCCTGGCCGGATCTTCCGGCGCCAACCCGTTCGCCTGTATCGCAGCTGGCATTGCATCCTTGTGGGGGCCTGCCCATGGCGGCGCCAATGAAGCAGTGCTCAACATGCTTAATGAGATCGGCGATGCCAACCGTATTGATGAGTATGTTGGCAAGGCCAAAGACAAAGACGATCCGTTCCGTCTTATGGGCTTCGGCCATCGGGTGTATAAGAACTATGACCCGCGCGCGAAGATCATGGCTGAAACCTGTAAAGAAGTACTCGACGAACTGGGTGTCAAAGATAACGCCTTACTCGATATCGCTATTGCCTTAGAAAAAATCGCGCTTGAAGACGAATACTTCATCGAGAAAAAGCTTTATCCGAACGTTGATTTTTATTCCGGCATTATCTTCCAGGCTATGGGTATTCCAGTGACCATGTTCACCGCACTGTTTGCTTTGGCTCGGACAACCGGCTGGATCGCTCAATGGAATGAAATGGTAGAAGATCCACATCAAAAAATAGGCCGCCCCCGTCAATTGTATACAGGACCGACCGAACGGGACTACGTGGCCCTCGATAATCGTTAGATCGGGCTTGTCACTGGATCATTCAGCGGCGCCACCCATGGGAGCTGTTTTCTTTAGGCCACACCGTTTTCAGTATCCCTGAGGTAGTCTGCCGCGTTCCTCTATAACCCAGCTCACAATCTTAATGGAGCGCCACCCGTGAACGTTGCCGGTATCGGCACATCAGCGCTGCTCAGCAGGTTGTTCATGTGCGGGCAAATAATATCGCCAACGCACAGGCTGCGGACCTTCTAGCGACCACGCCCGCCCTTGTTAGCGAATCCCCAATCGGCAGCGTCGCCGTTTTTTGCGCAAGATTCCTAAAGACCGGTGAACCTAGCACGGGGAAAGCATTGGTCTGCTAACGCCCTCAACTCAGCATGAAGCTCCTGTTGCTCTGATCCGCACAGATGAAGAATTAACCAACACGTTTCTCAATACGTTCGGCTGAGTGGATCTGAAAATTTAATTTTTTGATAACTCAATAATAATTTCTGCTGCCCCATCGCTTGGGGCTACTTCCCCTGGTGAAAGTTGAGCCAGCGCCGAATGGAACGCGTACAGTTGTTTGCGTCGCTGCGGTTCACTTTTCATTAAAGAATACACCACCTCAGACAATACCTTCGCCGTACATCTTTCCTGCAAACATTCTGGAACGACCTCTTCGCCCATGAGCACGTTGATGAGATTGACGTAACGAGTCTTAGTTAAGCGCCGGAACACGAACGCAGAAAACGGATTAACCTTATACGCAATTACGTGCGGCAACTCTGCGCGGGCGAGTTCAAGCGTTACAGTTCCTGATGCTGAAAGCGCCGCGGATGATGCGGCGAATGCGTCATCGCGCGCGTCACTACCCACAACCACATGTGCCTCGATGGGTAATGTCTTAGCCCAAGCCCGCACCTCCGCCTCAACGTGCGCTAATGTTGGAATTGCGACTGAAATCTCTGGCAAGCGATCGGCCAGCTGCGCTATGGCTTGACCAAACACTGGCATGAGCGTGTGAATTTCTGATTGCCGGCTACCCGGCAGAACGGTCAGCACCTGAGCGTCAGCGCCGAGACTATTTTCAGACCGGAACCGCGCGCTACTGCCCCGAAACACGCTTTCCGTTATCGGATGACCAACCCAAGTCGCTGCAAGTCCATGACGCTCGAACAACGGCGGCTCAAAAGGGAATAATGTTAGAAGATGGTCAATCCATCCTGAGAGCTGTTTTGCACGGCCCGGCCGCCAGGCCCATACTTGTGGCGCAACATAACGGACACGCTTAACTGTACTGTTTTTCTTGGCCAGTGCTTTATGAACCCGGCCGGTAAACCCCCAGGAGTCTATGGTTACCAATACATCGGGATGGACTCGTTCTATATCTGCAAGAACATCGCGCACGCGCCGTAAAACCGTTCTCGCTTTGGGTAGAACTTCAAATATTCCAAGAATGGCTAAGTCTGATGGGTCAAATAAAGAATCCAAGCCGGCTGCTTTCATGGCCGTTCCCCCCACACCAGAAAAGGAGACAGACACACTTGCTTGGTCACGTAAAGCAGCGATTAACCGCGCACCGAGAATATCCCCGGACGGTTCCAAGGCTAAGACGTAGATAGATGTTACGCGTCGAGTCATTTCGCCCATTCACTTCCGTCAACTGCAACAACAAATAACCCTTTCTCATCAGCGGAAACAGCCACAGCGGCGCGACCAAGAATCAAAGTGTTTTCCGATTCGATAGCTATGCCACGGAACCCCGCTTCTGCAGCAGTCATTATGGTTTTCACACCTATCGCTGGAAGGTCTACTCTACGATCCTGTCCGGGCTTTGTTGTTTTGACGAGTATGGGTCCTGGACCGTCGGCCTTTATCGCACCTGCGGCGGCAATCAATGAATCCGTCCCGGTCTCGCTTTCTTTACAAATTACGGCCCCATTCTGCACGACAACCGCTTGACCTATATCCTTCTGACCAAGATCTTTTGCCGCCTGGAATCCAACGGATATATCTGCAAAGTCCCCCACTGTTGGTTTCTTCTTTCCAATAGGTCCGCGTTTTGCAATCAGTTCAGGCAGTACAGTGTCAACGCCAACGATGACAAAGCCATCAATTTCAATCTCTGCGACTACTGCACGCATGAACTTATCATCGCCGACAGAATGACGCTCAGTAAAGGCACGTGTCCCAACGCGCGCGATGAACTTCGCCGTGCGCCAATCCGGCATTAAGTCTTTGAACGAAGGGCGCATGACTTTACCGGCAAGGACGACGCACTCGACGCCATCACTGCGCAATTGCGCAAAACCGTTCGCTGCTGCGCCCAATCTCATCCAAAGCGCCGGATCTTCGCCCAACAAGTCAGGTTGGGCAGCCCCTTGAATAGCAATCACAGTGTATGGCCGGTTCTGTCCTCTGCAGGCTGCAATCAGCAAAGCCGGTAAATGCCCATCACCGGCGATAATACCGAGTTTCTTCTGTTCTGGGTTCGTCATGATCGAACCATTACAATGCAATCCGGCCTTGCGTGCTCAGCTGCCGTTGCCGTTTGACGAGAGGGGCTGGCAAATAGCACGCGACGAATCTGCCCGAATAAAATCGATAATGTCCATAACGCCCGGATGATCACTAAACAGATCGGCAACTTCACTGATACGTTCAGCCATATTGCCTCCTTGCGAAAACAAAAGTCCGTACGCCGTACGGAGCGAACGTATATCCTCGCGTGAAAAACCACGTCGGCGAAGACCTATGACATTCAAACCAGCAAGACGCCCGCGATTTCCCTTAACAGAGCCATAGGGAATAACATCACTTTCAACGGCCGAACAGCCACCGATCATCGAATGCTTCCCTACCCGTACATATTGATGAATGCCAGAAAGACCGCCGATGATTGCGAACTCGTCGACGACGACATGTCCGCCCAAAGCAACATTATTTGTCAGAATGACGTCATCTGCGATTGCGCAGTCGTGAGCAACATGGCTCCCTACCATAAATAAACAGTTGTCCCCAACCGTTGTCGTCATTCGGCCACTCTCCGTTCCAGGATGCATCGTAACGTGCTCCCGGATCGAATTGTTTTCACCAACTATCAGAGTTGATGGTTCGCCTTTGAAGTTTGCATGCTGCGGCGACAAACCGAGCGATACAAAGGGATGAACAACCGTTCCCTTACCAACTGTTGTATGCCCATCTACAACAATATGTGATTTAAGGTGAACGTCGGCGTGCAGGACAACATTGGAGCCGACGACACAGTAAGGACCGATTGAAACCGTTTCCGCGACTTGAGCTGAAGAGTCAACAACAGCGGTCGGATGAATCTCCGGCATACACTATTGCTCCATGATCATTGCTGAATAAGTCGCTTCGGCCACGACCGTATCACCGACGCGCGCCTCTCCGCTAAACTTCCAGACTGCCGCCCGTTGCTTTAATTTGGTACAGACCAAGCGTAGTTGATCACCTGGCTCTACCGGGCGGCGAAACCGAGCATTTTCAATCGTCATGAAATATACGAGTTTTCCTTCGGCTTCCTTACCAAGGGTATGGACCACCAAAACCGCAGCCGTTTGAGCCATTGCTTCGACAATAAGAACCCCAGGCATTACCGGCCGGCCTGGAAAATGCCCCTGAAAGAAGGGTTCATTAATCGTAACGTTTTTGACCCCGACAGCGCTCTCACCCAGAACTACGTCTTCGATGCGGTCCACCAAAAGAAATGGATAGCGATGCGGAATCATTTCGATAATACGATGAATATCGATGGTGGAGGCCGAGGCGTTGACCGTTTCTCCATCCATAGCGCCTGTTCCCTTACACAAATTGTCTCTATCTATTAAGAGGGCTTACCTTTACCCGTCAACCGGCCCAAGGCAGCGACCTCGCGCCAAAATGTGCGGATTGGCTTAGCAGGGTATCCCATTACTACAGTACCCGGCGGAATATCACGCATAACACCAGATTTTGCCGCAATTCTGGCCTTTGGACCTACCCTTACATGGTCTGCCAGCCCTACCTGACCCGCAATCACAACATCGTCACCAATCTTGCAACTGCCTGATAAACCCACCTGGGAAACGATTATGCATCTTTTGCCGAGAGATACGTTGTGGCCAATTTGGACTTGATTATCGATCCGGCACCCTTCACCTATTTCGGTGTCATCCAGTGTGCCACGGTCAATCGTCGTGTTAGCACCAATCTCCACGTCATCTTGAATAATCACGCGCCCCAATTGAGGTACTTTGCGGTGCCGGCCGGCAACACTATCGAAAACGAAACCAAAGCCGTCCTGACCAATGCGCACCCCAGGATGAATCATGACATTTGAGCCGACGAGGCAGTACCCGATAGAAACGTTAGGACCCACATCGCAGTCCTCGCCAATCATCACACCCGTTCCTACCGTTGTCATCGAACCGATACGGGACCGCGCACCAACCATTGCACCAGGGCCAATAACGGCACCCGGCGCAATGAGAACGTCCTCAGCGATCACCGCGTCCGGATGGATTAAAGCACCGTTTGGCATCTGCTCAGCGTCCATAATCGGACTAGACCGATTAGGATAAAAAGAGTCCGCTACAACCGAGAAAGCAGCCTGCGGGTCTTTAGCGATGAGAACTACCGCGTCTGGCGGTGCTAAATCCGTCAGGGATTCAATTGTTAAGCAAGCGCCTGCTTTGCTAGCTTGGGCCGCAGCGGCGTGCTCAGGACCAGACAGATAACACAGGTCATTGGGACCTGCCTTCTTGAGGTATGATAAATCAGATACGGATCGGTCGAGGTCCGATCCGCTTGGTGATGCCGCCCCGGTCCAAGCTGCAATTTCGCGAACCCGGAAAGGCCCCTTGCGCGTAAAGAACCGGGGGTCTGGCATAACTCGCTCAGCTTTTAATCAGCCGCTGCTTCGCCATCAGCTTGAGCCACGTCCCCTTCGGGATTTTGGAAAGCCACCTGAGGAAGGCGTTCGTTCAAGAGTTCTAGAACCGACCGAGTAACGTCCATTGACGGATCGGACAACAAAACCAAGTTTTGCGCCATAACCAAATTAATCCCCCGCTCTTGCGCAACCTGGCTGGATATCTTCAGAACTTCCTGATTAATCTCAATCATCGACTGCTGATAAACGGCCTGCAGGTTCTGCTGCTTGACCTGCAAAGTCTGCTGCTCAACGGCAAACTTTTCTTGAAACTCTTCAACCTGCTGCTGAAATACTTCGGGAGACAGTACATTACGTTGCTGAGTTAGGCGTTGCTCTTCTTCCCTCAACTCAGCTTCAATCGTTTTAATTTCTTGCTGATAGAGTGAGATATACTTGTCCCGTTCCAAGCGAACGCCTTTGGCAGCAAGAGAGTCACGTTCAATTATCTCCGTGTTGAGCACGCCAATGACAGGGCGGGTATGACCGCTTTGCTGCGCGGAGGCAGGCACTGAAATCAGGGTTGCGGCCACAGCCACTCCTGCAACAGCTGAGATAAAGCGGGAAGTCAGTGTCTTGTTCATTGTCTTAAAACCTTTGTCCGAAGTTCACACGAAAACTTTGCGTTATGTCGAAGTCTGCTTGGCGTAGCACGTGAGCCCAGTCAATATTGATCGGGCCAACGGGTGATTCCCATTCAATTCCGAGACCAACTGACCCCCGAATGATTTGCGATTGCAGAATATCACCGCTTCGTTCCTTAAGATCGGTGGGCGAACCTATACTGCCCCAATCGGTAAATATCTTAGGCGTAATCCCAATTTCTTCCGGCAACCCTAGGGGTATCTTCATCTCTACCTTGGCCGTCGCTACCCAGTCACCGCCCAGCGCGTCGCCGATCGTCGAATCTCGTGGGCTAGCTCCAAAGTCATCAAAACCGCGCAGGTTGTTACCACCAAGTTGATACCTTTGAAATACTTTGATGCTTTCCCCAATGCCAATTATATGCCCCGCGCTGCCGGTAGCACTAAATATCCACCCTTCAAACGGCTCATAATAGTATCCAACCGCCAAATTTGATCTCAGATATTTCTCGGTCCCCCCTAATCCAGACAAGTCATTGGAAAGACTAATGAAATAGCCGTCTGTGGGTTCAATAACGTTGTTCCGTTTATCAATGGCGAAGGTCTGGCTGATCTGCGACGTCGTCGTCGTACCCTGCTGTTCCCGGACAAACTGGGAGGCAAACTGATTTATGCCCTGCAAACGGGTCCACGACAGCAAATAACTGACCCGCTGGAACATGTATTCGTTGTAGTTAAATCCTAAGCGAAGGGTAGAGCCAACGGATTGGCTAATAAACCCAGCTTCATCCAAGTAATCCGTCTCGGTGGCAAAGACATCGGCTCCAGCTGCGAGACGGCGGTTTAGAAAGTATGGCTCAGTAAAGCCGATATCAATCTGAGTCTGCTGCTGCGCGAGGCTGAAATTAAGTCTGAGATCCTGACCTTTCCCGAGCAAATTCCGTTCTCGGATACCGATGTCGAACAGCGCCCCATAGCCACTCGAGAAACCAATCCCGAACTGCAACTCACCGGTCGACTGCTCTTCAACGGTTGCCGTAACAACGGTGCGGTCGGGATAAACCTCCGACGGTACATTGTCGATCTCGACTTCCTTAAAATACCCAAGGTTCTGGAGGCGTTCACGTGAGCGACGCATTCTCGCCGTATTAAACGCATCACCTTCAACCAACCTGAACTCACGGCGAATTACCTTGTCAAGTGTACGAACATTCCCGGTGATTTCGACCCTCTCCACAAAGACGCGTGGTCCTTCTTGAACATCGAAAATAATATCGATTGTGCGCGTTTCAGCATTCCGCGAGACCCTTGGTCGGACATCAACAAAGGCGTAGCCAAAGGCTCCAATGACATCTGTAAAGACGTCGATCGTCGACTCAATCTCTTCTGCGTTATACCAGTCGCCCCGTTTTGGAACGATTGCGGCTTGGATATCTTTGGAATCCAGGTTGGGAATTGAAACGTCAACGGTGAGTTCACCGAAACGATAACGAGGCCCCTCATCCACCATCATAGTAACGAAAAAACTTTTCCGGTTTGGCGACAATTCGGCCACTGCCGATGTTACTTCAAAGTCTGCATAGCCTTCTGACAAATAAAACCGGCGCAGCAATTCTTGGTCGAAGGCCAGTCGATCTGGGTCGTAAGTGTCGTTGGATGTTAGGAAGCGCCACCAGCGCTCTTCCCGTGTAAGCACCGTGCTACGCAGGTCACTATCAGAGAACTCTTCGTTGCCTATAAATGTAATCTTGCGCACATAAGTTGGCTCTCCCTCGTTGATTTCAAACACAAGGTCGACACGGTTCTGTGGAAGCTCAATGACTTTCGGCTCTACAGTAACGGCAAATCTGCCGCTCCGGCGGTATACGTCAAGGATGCGTTCCACATCTTGTTGCACTTTGGTGCGTGTATAAACGACGCGCGGTCTTAGTTGAACCTCAGGTTCTAGCTTGTCATTTTCAAGCCGGTCGTTGCCCTCAAAAGTAATACGGTTGATGATTGGGTTCTCAACCACCCGAATGATCATGATCTCGCCTTGGCGACCGATACTGACATCAGCAAACAAGCCCGTCGCAAAAAGGTTCTTGAGCGAGCGATCAATGGCGATGGGATCAAACGGATCCCCTTCCTGCACAGCAATGTAAGTGCGAATGGTCGCAGGCTCTATGCGCTGATTACCCTGAACAGCAATTTGAGAAATTGTACCATCGGCAGGTTGCGCTTGAGCAAAAACCGAGGCGAAGCAAAATGTTGCCGCAGTGATAAATACCAGTATCCGAAATTTCACAGTGCCGGTCAGCCCTTGCATAGCACCCTCTTTACCTTTTCTCTTTTAGGTCCCGTTTGGGCGGAATGCGCAATCAATATCACAGTTGAAGAATATCATTCCACGTTACAAAGACCATGAGGGACAAGACCAAGACCAAGCCGAAGCGCAGACCCCACTCTTGTGTTTGGTCCGAAAGTGGTCGGCCCCTCAGGCCTTCGATGGCGTAAAATAACAGGTGACCGCCATCAAGCAACGGCACAGGGAATAAATTTATGATGCCGAGATTTATGGAGAGAATCGCCATAAATATAACAAAATTTGCTAACCCAGATTTGGCTGCTTGATCGGAGAACTTGGCGATGCGGATCGGCCCACCCAAATCCTCTGTGCCACGATCTCCGGAGATAATCTGCCCCACCGCAATGAAGGTGCTTTCAACGACGATGTAGGTTTGTTGAACGGCCAGTCCTACCGCAGATATAGGATTGTGGCGTACAAGCATCCGTGATTCTCCAGAAGAAGAGACACCAAGCAATGCTCTTCTTTGGGGGTTGCCGAATACGTCCGTCTCTTCAATAACTCGTGGCGCAGCAACAACGTCGAGAATGTCATTCGCACGCAGAATCGTGAGGCGCATTTCAGCGCCGTTGCCAAGCGGAACCAACCTTTGCAAATCTTCAAAGCGGTCAATTTCTTGACCGTCTATTGCTAAAATACGATCACCGGCCAGCAAACCAGCCTCGGCGGCAGCGCTACCTGGAACAACTTCGCCAATAACCGGCTCAGTCACGGGTCGGCCAACAGCCATGAACAGCACGAAAAACACGAGGATCGCGAAAACAAAGTTTACCGCAGGTCCTGCAAAAACAATTGCGGCCCGCTGCCCCAATGTCTTGAACTTGAACGACACTGCTTTTTCTTCCGGTGCCATTTCTTTGGGCTCGAGGCCTTCCTCTCCCTCTTCGCCTGCACCGGGGTTGGCGATATCGGCTTCGCCGAACATCTTCACATAGCCGCCGAGGGGGATAAGGCTAAATTTCCACCGCGTACCGAGGCGGTCTGTAAATCCAAGAAGCTCGGGCCCGAAACCTATGGAAAAGCTCTCGCAGCGTACATTGTTCCACCGGGCGACAACGAAATGCCCAAGCTCATGAACAAAAACAACCACCGAAAGCGCGACAATGAAATTGAAAAGGACTGATAAAATTCCGAGAATTTGTTCCAACGTGTCTCAGTCCTTTTTCCGTCTATTCCGCCGCCGAACCGACTGCGAGCCAACGTCCTGCAGCACGCCGGGCTTCCGTATCCAGCATCAGAACGTCATCGAGACTAGACGGGGCTTCGTACTGGCAATACACCAGCGTGTCTTCTACCGCCCTAGCGATGTCTAGGAAACCTATTTCACCCGCCAAAAACCGCTCCACAGCGACCTCATTGGCGGCGTTCAGGAGTGTAGGTGCCGCGCCACCCGCCTGTAAAGCGTTGCGCGCCAGGGCCAAGGCAGGAAATCGTTTAGAATCAGGAGCTTCGAAAGAGAGCGTAGCGATCTCTGCGAGGTCAAGCCGTTCACATGGCACGGCCATACGGTCTGGCCAAGCCAGGGCATAGGCGATGGGCGTTCGCATATCGGGCGTACCCAGTTGGGCCAAGACAGAACCATCGACGTAGTCCACAAGACTATGAACGACGGACTGGGGATGAACGAGAATCTCGATCTGACTCTCAGGCAAACCAAACAGATAATGCGCTTCAATGACCTCCAGCCCTTTATTCATCATCGTCGCGGAATCGACTGAAATTTTACTGCCCATCGACCAGTTGGGATGAGCCGTCGCTTGCGCTAGCGATGCTTTCGCCATGTCTTCAATTGACCATTCGCGAAACGGCCCCCCCGAAGCCGTTAGAATGATGCGATTAATTGTATTGCTTTGTTGCGCGTCAAAAACCTGAAATATAGCACTGTGTTCAGAATCAACAGGTAAAAGCGTTGCATCATGCTGCCGTACGGCATCCATGAAAATAGCGCCGGCACAGACCAGACACTCTTTATTGGCTAGCGCTACTACAGTGCTTTGGGCTAATGCCGCAAGCGTCGGCTTAAGACCTGCTGCTCCTACTATGGCAGACATAATAAGATCAGCTGGCTGTTGCGCCGCTTCGATCAGCGCGTCGGGCCCGGCGGCCACAGAAACACCTGTCCCGGATAAGCCGTCTTTTAATTGCTTGTAAGCGTCGGGATCAGCTATCACAGCAAACAAAGGTTTGAACTGACGTGCCTGTGCAATGAGGTCGTCAACATTCCGACCTGCTGTAAGGGCGACTACGTCGAAGCGGTCGCGATTGCGGTCAACAAGATCAAGCGTATTTTGACCGACCGAGCCTGTTGATCCGAGAATCGATATGCGCTTGGAAGTCGCTATTACCACGATGCCAATCCACCATCGCTGGTGGCGCAAATCAGAGCAGTGACCGGTGCCGCGGTCCAAAGGCCGTCCAATCGATCCATCACGCCGCCATGTCCTGGTATCCAAGTTCCAGAATCCTTGACACCATGTTGACGCTTAAACCGGCTCTCAGCTAAATCTCCAATCTGAGCAATCACGGACAAACCGGCTGCGCAAATAAGATGAGAAAAACTAATACCAATTCCTACAACCATATTAACGAACGCCGCCGCTAGAACTGCGATTATCAGTCCGCCAATTGAACCAGACCATGTCTTATTCGGACTGATGACAGGCGCTAAACGAGCCCCCCCGACGAGCCGCCCGACAACATAAGCGCCAATATCAGTCCCCCACACTATCGCAAGCAGCCAAAACACGGTTGCTGCTCCGCCAATAGAAAACACGGCCACCAAAGCTATCGCCGGGAGCGCCGCAAAAATGAGCGCAGCTTGGGTCGCTGAATTGGAGAAACGACGGGCCGAGCGATCAGTTATCAAAAGTACAATCCAGGTAATCGTGATCACCGCCAAAGAGAGCTCAATATTGTTGTAAGCTACTCCGACGCCTACGACCGTCGCTATCAGTGCAGCTGTTACTCTAGGCGTAAGACGTATTTTCTCGACGACCTGGGTAAATTCCCACAAAACCGCCGCCCCCATGAGCGCAATCATCACATGGAAAAAAGGAAACCCAGCATAGACAGCACTCAAAGTGATAGGCGCAAGTACAGCGGTTGTGGCAACACGGGTCCAGAACATATAAAGGTTAGCCCGAAATCATACCGTAGCGACGCTCACGCTGGCGATACTCATCAACAGCATCGTCCAACTCAGCAGCGCCGAAGTCCGGCCAGCGGGTTTCCGTAAAAACCAATTCCGTATAGGCCAGTTGCCACAGCAAAAAATTACTAATGCGTTGCTCCCCAGATGTTCTGATTAAGAGGTCCGGATCAGGAATATCTCGTGTGTATAACTGGTCTCCAAATATATCCTCGTTGATTTCGTCCGGAGATAGCGCGCCCTTTTGCACCTGGTGGGCTAAATTGCGTGCAGCGTCTACCAATTCCTGCCGACTACCGTAGCTCAATGCAATTGTAAGAAACAGTTTCTCATTTGCAGCGGTTAGCTCTTCCGCATCAATGATTATTTTGACCGTATCGGGAGGCAATCTCGACCTGTCACCGATGATTCTTAGCCGCACGCCTTCTTGGGCTAGTTCCTTAACGTTGTTGAAAAGATAAAACCGCAATAACGCCATTAGGTCTTTGATTTCTGACTCAGACCGCTGCCAATTCTCAGCAGAAAAACCGAACAGCGTCAGATAACGGACACCAATATCAGAAGCAGCTATAATTGTCCGTTTAACAGCTTCGGCACCGCGCTTATGACCAGCCGTTCGAGGCAATCCACGCGCCTGTGCCCATCGCCCATTACCATCCATGATAATTGCTACATGGAGTGGTACTAAGCCTGACCCTTCAACCGCTTTGAGCGACATATCTTTCATTAGACCTGCATAATCTCTTGCTGTTTTAGCTCAAGGGTCGCATCAATTTGGCCGATGAGGTCATCTGTCATCTTTTGGATTTCATCGTGATATTCGTGATGAGCGTCTTCGGAAATTTCGTGATCTTTTTCCATCTTCTTGAGTTGGTCGTTACCGTCACGCCTGACATTACGGATCGCGACCCTTCCGTCTTCAGCGTACTTTCCAGCAACCTTCTTAAGCTCTTCGCGGCGTTCCTCGTTAAGTGCCGGAATAGGAACGCGAAGAAGCTGTCCATCAACCGCAGGATTTAATCCGAGACTAGATTCACGGATAGCCTTCTCAACTGCTTTGATCTGCCCTTTGTCCCATACTTGAACGGTCAGCATGCGCGCTTCGGGGACCGCTATACTAGCAACCTGATTGAGCGGCATCTGGCTGCCATAAGCATCAACCATGATGGGCTCCAACAAGCTGACGGCAGCGCGACCAGTGCGGAGGCCGGAAAATTCCTTTTTCACAACCTCAACAGTAACGTCCATCCGATGCTTGAGGTCTTTTTTTAGTCCCTCGAAGTCAACCATGACTCACTCCTCACCGCCAATCACTGTAAACCGGCCCTCGCCCTTAAGAACCTGCGTCACAGACTTGTCTTTATGCATGTTAAAAACCACGATCGGCATATCATTATCTCGGGCTAAAGCAATTGCAGTGGTATCCATTACACGAAGATCCTCGGCCAGAACTTTGTCGAAACTCAGGCTATCAAATAGCTCAGCGTCAGGATTTATCTTTGGATCCTCAGCATATACGCCATCCACTTGTGTAGCCTTCAATAGGGCATCGCAGTTCATTTCAGCCGCTCGTAGAGCAGCCGCCGTATCCGTCGTAAAATAGGGATTGCCAGTTCCAGCAGCAAAAATTACAACCCGGCCTTTTTCCATATGGCGCATGGCACGCCGGCGCACATAAGGTTCACATATCTTGTTCATGCTAATGGCTGATTGGACACGGGTTTGAATGCCAATGCTTTCCAAGGCGTTTTGCACCGCGAGCGCGTTAATAACCGTGGCCAGCATGCCCATGTAGTCAGCAGACGTGCGATCCATGCCCTCCGCGGCAACCGATACACCACGAAAAATATTGCCGCCCCCTATGACCATGCAAACCTGACGGCCCATTGCGAGAACGGATTTTATATCTTCAGCGATTTCAAGAACCGTCGCCTTGTGAAGACCATAGGTTTCAGGCCCCATCAGTCCTTCACCGGACACCTTAACCATGATGCGTTTATAGCTGAGCGGTCTAGCCATGAGTTGAAGTATTCCCCTCTTATAAAACCCAGCCGCCGATCCCCAAAGATTTAGACTTCTCCGATGCAAAAAAGGGACGGTACTCCGTCCCTCTATGCCTGGGCCCCGTGAAGCGCCCACATCATACACAAATTGGCAGCCAAACGCCCGCTCCTTTTATACAAAAGGGAGGGTTGAAGAAGATGAATACTGGTTATCCGCCAACCGCTTCGGCAACTTCGGCCGCAAAGTCTTTTTCCTCGCGCTCTATACCTTCGCCGAGAGCAAATCGCACAAACCCGGCCAATTTGATACCCGATCCTAACTCTTCAGCCTTTGCTTCGATGACCTTAGAGACTTTCGATTTATCCTCAGAGATCACATAAACCTGCTCAAGCAGCACAACTTCTTCGAAGAATTTCCGCATCCGGCCATCTACCATTTTTTCAATGACCTCATCTGGGCGTCCGGATTCCTTGGCCTGATCGGTCAAAACCTGGCGCTCACGCGCTTGGGTGACCGCATCGACACCGTCCGTCGTCAAGAATCGTGGGCTTGCAGCCGCAATATGCATAGCGAGCTGTTTGCCAAATTCTGTCAGCTTTTCGGTATCACCCTCTGACTCCAGAGCAACCAGCACACCGATCTTGCCGAGCCCAGCTTTAACGGCTGAGTGCATGTAAGCGGCGACAACCCCCTTGCTTACCGATAGGGCTTCGGAGCGGCGAAGCTGCATATTCTCGCCAATGGTCGCCACAAGGTGGATCACCTGATCCTGAACGTTGCGGCCTTCTCCCAGCACGTCAACTGTCTTGAGCGCTTCAAGGTCACCATCGGTTCCGAGACTCAGATTTGTAGCGGCTTCAACAAAGCCTTGGAAGATATCGTTCCTGGCAACAAAGTCTGTTTCGGCATTCACTTCCAAAATCGCGCCCTTGGTACCGTCTACTGCAACGCCAATCAAACCTTCAGCCGCAACCCGGCCGGATTTTTTGGCGGCAGCCGACAGACCTTTTTTACGCAACCAGTCAATTGCGGCTTCTATATCGCCATCTGTTTCCGACAACGCCTTTTTGCAGTCCATCATGCCCGCGCCGGATTTTTCTCTCAGCTCTTTCACGAGAGCCGCTGTGATCTGTGCCATTTCTTCTGTTCTTCCTTGCCTATCTCTGGCCACTCAAAGCAACAACGCCGTCCCCGCCACTTGGCAGGGTAGAGCGTTGTCCGCCCAATCGGACACCAGCCCGTCAATCTTTCTTTGCTTCAGCTTTCTTGGTGGCGGCCTTTTTCTTGGTGGCGGCCTTTTTGACTGCAGGAGCTTTTGGCTTTGGGGTAGCCTTTTTCTTGGCGGCGGCCTTTTTAACTGCAGCAGCCTTTTTTGCAGCAGGTTTTTTCTGTTCGGCCTTTGCGTTTTTAGCGTTTTCTTCAGGCTCCGCTGCCGCTGGTTCTGCTACCGCTGGTTCTTTCGCTTTCGTATCTGCCATAGTTTTATCGTCTGCTGGAGCTGGAGCTGGAGCTGGAGCTGGAGCTGGAGCTGGAGCTGGAGCTGAAGCGGTTTCAACCGGTGTGGATTCAACCGGTGCAGCCTCAGCCACATCCTCTTTTTCTTCTACAGCAGGCTTGGCAGACTTTTCTTTTACCGGCAGTTTCTCCTGCGGCGCTTCTTCCTGTGCACCGAGGTCTACACCTGCAGCCTTCATTTCATCCTGAATACCTTCAAGGGCGGAGTTAGCCATCAACTCCAGATACAGCTTGATCGCCCGAATAGCATCGTCGTTCCCGGGAATGGGGAAATCGACACCGGATGGATTGGAGTTACTGTCCAAAATACCGATAACGGGAATATTCAATTTGTTGGCTTCGGCAACTGCTATGTCTTCCTTGTTGGTATCGACCACAAACATAAGGTCTGGGATTGCACCCATGTCCTTGATACCGCCCAGTGCCAGGTCCAGCTTAGTTTTTTCCCGCTCGAGGTTGAGCTGCTCCTTTTTGGTCAAGCCCGCCATACCGTCTTCGCTGGCAAAGCGCGCTTCAAGATCCTTCAGGCGCTTGATCGACTTTGAAATCGTGTTCCAATTGGTCAGCATTCCGCCTAGCCAACGGTGATTAACGTAATACTGGCCGCAGCGCTCGGCATACTCTTTTACGGGATCATGAGCCTGGCGCTTTGTACCAACAAACAGTACCCGGCCGCCGGCGGCGACGGCGTCGTGTACTGCCTGCATGGCCCGGTGCAAAAGCGGCACCGTCTGTTGCAAATCAATGATGTGAATTCCATCACGGACACCAAAGAGGAAGGTATCCATTTTCGGATTCCAGCGGCGTGTGTTGTGGCCAAAGTGACAGCCAGCTTCAATAAGCTGACGCATGCTGAACGTAGGCAGCGACATAATTCTTCTCCGGTTGAACCTCTGTAGGGGGAGACCGGGGCCCCTGCCCCGGACCGGATCGCACTACCGAAACTCCCGGCAGCCGCATCCCTACATGTGGAATGAGCGGGTTTCTAAGTGTTTACCCCCTTAAATGCAAGCCATATACGCCCTCAGGCAGGCTTAATCACGACTAGATTGGCCGAGCCTAAATCCAGGCTCAGCGATTGGGCGACAGCCAGCCCCCCCTGCGGACGCCTAATGCTCCCCGGACTTGGCCAATTCGCCAGAGAAATCGAGGGTAGCAGAGTCATAATACCAAACTTCCTGGTTCCAGCATTGGGTCCACCACCAGCCGAATTTGTCTCAGGCCCAGGTCGGCGGGTTTATTAGCCCGGTATCGACTGGATAGAGCACGCCGCCCGGCTGGGAAATCCTATAGGCTTCCTTAGTGACCTGCTTGGAAACATGCAGCGGCAGCTCGTGGTGCAAAATATAAGATGCCACAATCTCAAAATGGCCATCCGGAAAACCGGTGTCCTCACCCAGACGCTGGGCAAAATTAACCGCCCTGCCCTTTATCCAGCAGCATGTCGATTTTTACCTTAGGGCAAATTCTCGAGACTGCCCCTGGCGTCACCAAATCCCGCCAACTCCAGAACCGTTTTGGAGTTGGCAAAACCGCCGGACACTGAGCCGGAGGAGGCCAATGATGGGGTCATCCCTGAATACTAGTGGCAACTTCAGGCGATCTCAAACCATAGCAATATGACAATTTAGGCCGGTTTAACGCCCATAATGTTGGTGCGGCTGCCCTGTCCTGTCGGATGGCGCACGACCTCGAAACCAGCGCGTTTCATCTCGTTCTCAAAGTCTGGCGCCAGCTTACGGTAATCTAGCCACCACACCTCGGAATTCCAGCGGTGATCGAACCACGACGAGAACTTGCCATAAGCTGATTGCGGTGGCGGGCTCGACGTGTAGATATCCATCGGGTACCAGATGCCGCCAGGTCTGAGGGTGCGGAAACTCTCATGAATGATGTCACGGCCAACCTGCTCTGGAATTTCATGGTAGAGCAGAAAATTAGTAATGATATCGAAATGGTTGTCAGGGAAATTACTCTCTTCGCACAGCTCATGCATGTAGTGGGTTTCTACACCCAAGTCTGCTGATCTCATATGTGCAAAACGCAACATTGGTGCCCCGATGTCGTTACCCCATACTTCCGCATCAGGGAATTTCTTCTTCAGCGCCAAAGTGAGCTGCCCTGCGCTACAGCCCTGCTCGAGCACGCGCTTAACCTTGCCATCCGGTGGCAGCGGCACCGCGTCCGCCCGGCCTGTTTGGAGTTCATCGCGATAATTCCCGTTGCCAAATTCAACATTAAGGCCGTGGTAATAAATGTAACCGGCAAACGGATCGCCCACATAGCCGCCCGGCTGAAGATGAATTTCATAGCTGGCGAATCTAGGAATGTGCAGATCGGCCCGGAGTTGAAGAGAGCCAGGCCCTTTTAGCTCCGCACGCTCCAGTTCTTCCAGATACATTTCCCCATCGGCATGGTAGGCGTCCTGAATGGCCGCCCACATAATTTGCTGAGTGGTTTCACGCGCATGCACCGTGTAGCCCATTAGCGGATCATTCTCGAGTATCTTGACGACCTCGCGGATGGGAAGGTCATTCTCACGCGGGTTGATGGCCAGTTCCCTGAAAATGGCGTTGGCCCGGCGCGCCGCTGAACGAAAGACGTCTTGGCGTATCCACGTCCGATAGCTAGTGTAAAAACCAAGTTCACTTTCAAGGTCGAGACGGGGCAGCCGCTCGAAGACGCCCGTCGTGCCGCGCGGCTCGAGGTCAAAGTCGAGACCTTTCGCTTCGGCTTTAAGCGCCGGCAACGTCGATGCAATAGCAGCAACTGATGTGTTCAACAAAGTACGCCGATCCAACATGACTACATCCTTTCCTCGGTTGATTGCACAGGTGTTGTGAAATCGGATGACAGGGGTAAATCCGCTTGCTTGGCCAACACAGTCATAGTGCGCTGGACGAAGGCATCACGATCTTCTTTCCATGCCATCTGCTTTTCCTCGGATGGCATATAGGCTTCAATCATTTCTTCGGTGATGCCCTTTTCTTCCAGCAAAGCCTCTACAACTTTCTGCCGCCGCCGGTTGCTCCAGACTTCTGCGCCCAGCGCAACAACCGCTTCTACAAGGTTGTCGATCATGACGTTGCCCATGTAGACTGCGCGTTTGGTGTCGTGCTTTACAAAATCAGAAGCATAAGTGGGGCGGCTATATACTTTATCTGCCATGGCGCAGGCCTCCTGAGGGCTAACTCGCTCTCCTGCGCACGCTTTTTTGGCAAACCACCCTTAACCGGACCAGGCAGTCCTCTGCGGCAGGATACTGGAAGAAAGTTTACGCCTGCAACCGGCCTAATGATACCGATATTCAATGGCTATAGCCGTCTGACGGCAGCTTTTGGCTAGGTTCCGGCTTCAGATTCGGCTTTGAGACGCTTGAGCTTTTCCATTTCAGCCTCGAAATCCACATTCCCACCCCAGTCAATGGTCCGGTCGCTGTAGACGCTCACTGTCGTACCAATGTAGTCGTCGGACTCCAATTGACTCAGAATGAACGCTGAGAAATCCGCATAGGTGATCAGGCGCCGGCCGGGTGCAGGCACGTCCACCGCCAGTTTGATGTCGTGGCGCATGGGTTCTTGCAGCAATTGGCACGGCCTCAACACTATGGCTTCAAGTCCGCTCTCATGAACCACATCTTCCATATGCCGCATGTCCCGATACACACCCCGCATGTTCCACATCCATTTTTGGGTCAGCGGCACGCCTATGGGTTCTGTTTCGGGAATCTCACGCTCCACCGACGTGGAACTGGTCGCGAACAAGCGTGTGTTTCCCTTTGCTTTCATGGCTTCAATAATATTCGCGGTGCCCTTTGACATGAGATCGGATTCAGGAATCTCGATTTCCGGTGTCGTCCGCGGGCCATAAACGGATATGACGATCTCGTCGCCGGTCATGGCAGCTTTGAGCGAGTCAACGTCATAGACGTCGCCTTTCACCACGGTGAGGTTTGCATGTTCAAATTTCACGGCGTTGGGCCGACGGGCCAACCCAATCACTTCATGTCCAGCGGCGAGCGCTTGGGGAATGAGATCTTCCGAGGTGCGGGCCGTTGCCCCGATGACCAGAATATTGAGGCCGCTGGATTCAACAGCAGCAGCGGGTTGGCTAGTGACAGCAGCTACAAATAGCAGTCCTGTCAAAACACGACGTCGGATCATGGCAAACCTCCCACATGCGGTCTGTCAGTGTAGCGCTTTATATTGGGTGTGGAGAAACCGCTTCTTTGCCATGCGGTCGCCTCTAGAGCATCAACGACAACACTGGCCTAAAGACTAAAACTGGCGAATTTCCTCAACACCGGGCACATCTTTGATCCGGCCTAAGGTCGAAGCCGATATGGAGTAGCGATCCGGCAGTGACACCTCAACCTCGTGGCCATTAGAGCGCGCCACCAAAAGAATACGTCCGTTGCCCTTGCCATCTGCGTCAATGATCTCTTGCAACTCATCGACCCGCGCCCCGTCCTTGATTTGAATGCGAAGGTTATCAAGGCGCGCCGCGACCGCCTCATCAAGTGGTGTCATCCTGGTCGCCATCAAACGAAGCTGATCGTTTTCTAGCTTTGCATCCAATGTAATAAGCAACGGGTCGCCAGATTCCAGCAACTCGCGGGACGCCACCAACACTTCAGAAAACACCACCGTTTCGTATGTGCCTGTTGCGTCCGACAATGCTACGAAAGCATAACGATTACCGCTTTTACCGACCCGTTCCCGCTTGCTCACCATCGTCCCCGCCATGCGCAGCGGGCGCCGGCACTCGTCGGGTGTCAAATCGTCAAGATCGCTGGCTTTAATAACGCCTTGGGCTTCAAGGGTTGCCGCATAGGCATCAAGCGGATGGGCGGACAGATAAAACCCAATGGCATCGAACTCCTGGCTCAACCGTTCCATCGGCCGCCAGTCCTCGAGCTCTTTAAGCTTCAACTTAGGTTTTTCACTTTCACCGCCAAACAGAGCGTGTTGATCGGATGAACGCTCTTCAGCCTGTGCCTGTGCGTGACGCAAAATCGTTTCAGCGCTTCCCATGAGTTCAGCGCGGTTATTATGCAGGCAGTCCAAGGCCCCGGCGCGGACGAGATTTTCAATCAACCGCTTATTGATAAGGCCGGTTTCAAGTCTGCCGGTAAAGTCGGCCAAATCCTTGAATGGCCCGCCCTCTTCCCGAACCCGTATCAAACCCTCCATGGCGCCGGCGCCCACATTTTTAATCGCCGCCAGGGCGTAGCGGACAGCCCAGGTTCCACTCTCCTTTTGCTCGACAGTAAACCTGACTCCGGAATAATTCACGTCCGGCGGCAACAGATCGATGTCGAGGCGGGTCAGCTCCGACCTAAAGCCCGCCAGCTTGTCAGTATTCTGCATATCGAGCGACATGGTCGCTGCCATAAACTCAACCGGATAGTTGGCCTTCATGTAGCCTGTTTGATACGCCACCAGGGCGTAGGCGGCGGCGTGAGATTTATTGAATCCGTAGCCGGCAAACTTGGCGATGGTATCAAATACTTCAGAGGCTTTAGAGGCTGCCGTGCCCCGCCCAACCGCGCCTTCAACAAACTGTTCCCTCTGGGCGTCCATCTCCTTCTTAATTTTTTTGCCCATGGCCCGGCGCAAGAGGTCCGCGCTGGCGAGGGAGTACCCCGCCATCTCCCGCGCAGCCTGCATCACCTGTTCCTGGTAGATCATGATGCCGTAGGTCTCTTTGAGGATCGGCTCCAGCACCGGATGCATGTAGGCTATATCTTCCTCGCCGATCTTGCGGTCAATAAAGCTTGGGATGTTATCCATGGGCCCGGGCCGATAGAGCGCCACCACGGCAATAATGTCTTCAAACACATCAGGTTTCAATTTGCGCAACACATCGCGCATGCCCGTACTTTCCAGCTGGAACACACCCGACGTATCACCACGCGACAGCATGTCGAAGGTCCCAGTGTCATCGAGAGGAATGGACAGCAAATCCAGTTTGATATCCCGATCAAGCAGGAGCTTCACTGCCTGGTCCAGCACCGTCAGTGTTTTCAGGCCGAGGAAATCGAATTTGACCAGCCCCGCTTCTTCTACCCACTTCATATTGAATTGGGTCACCGGCATGTCCGAATTCGGGTCACGATAGAGTGCAACCAGATCGGATAGTGGGCGATCACCGATCACCACACCCGCCGCGTGGGTCGAAGCGTGGTTGTAAAGGCCTTCCAGCTTGAGAGAGATATCGAATAACTGCGAAACGGTTTCATCCGTATCGCGCAGGTGCCGGAGCTCGGGCTCAGATTCAATGGCGTTGAATAAGGTTACGGGGGCCGCAGGATTATTGGGCACCATTTTGCAGATTTTATCCACATAGCCGAGGGGCATTTCCAGCACCCGCCCCACATTGCGCAATGCCGCCCGTGCTTGCAGCTTTCCGAAGGTGATGATCTGCGCAACCCGGTCTTCACCGTATTCCTGCTGCACGAACCTAATCACGTCTTCCCGCCGGTCCTGACAAAAGTCGATATCAAAGTCAGGCATGGATACACGTTCAGGATTAAGAAACCGCTCGAACAGCAGGCCGAAACGCAAAGGGTCCAAGTCCGTAATCAGAAGCGACCAGGCAACCACCGATCCTGCGCCGGACCCACGACCAGGCCCTACAGGCACGCCGTGCTCTTTCGACCAGTGAATAAAGTCAGCAACGATGAGGAAGTATCCGGGGAAGCCCATTTTGTTGATAACGGCCAGCTCATAGTTGAGCCGCTCACGGTAAGGTTTGGCGATTTCAGTCTTCGCCGCTTCATCCATCTCGTCGGTGAATACCTGCTTAATCAGCCGATCTTCTAAACCCGCCTTAGCAAGATCTTTGAGCGCATCTTCTTCTGTCTGGTCTCCGGCTTTTGGGGACCGCGGCAGGATAGGGTCCCGCCGCTCCACCATCACTGAGCAGCGCTTGGCGATCACCAGGGTGTTGTCGATGGCCTCAGGCACGTCCGCGAATAGGGCCTGCATTTCTTCTGCCGTCTTAAAGCGGTGCTCAAGTGTTGCCCGCCGCCGATCTGCCACAGAGACATAAGATTTCTCGGCGATGCACAACAGGGCATCATGGGCGCGGTACATGCTTTCATCAGCGAAGAACGGTTCATTGGTCGCCACCAGCGGAACATCATGGGCGTGGGCCAAGTCGATCAGCCCAGACTCGATCTGATCTTCAGTCCTCAGGCCATGGCGCTGCAGCTCCACATAAAGCCGGTTAGGAAAGATTTCTTTGAGCCGGAGCAGCATGGCTTCGGCCTTGGGGAACTGACCATCGATCAGATGGCGGCCAACGGCTCCGGCGGTCCCACCCGTCAAGGCAATGAGCCCATCCGCATGACCGGTCACATCTTCCATGGTGATATGCGGGGTTTCACCTGGCGGCGTTTCGAGGAACGCCTTGCTGACCAACTTCATGAGGTTGCCGTAGCCCTGTTCCGTCTGACACAGCAACACCAGCTGATCCGGCTCGGGTAGACGCGCACCGCCACTACCAACGCCTCCTTCTTCGCCGTCCCGCCGCACGGACATCTGACAGCCAATGATCGGCTGCACACCCATGTCGGCGCAGCCAACGGAAAACTCAAGCGCACCAAATAAGTTGCGGGTGTCGGTCAGCGCCACGGCCGGCATCTGGTTGTCGACGCAGAGGTCAACCAAGGCCGGAATCTTGATCGCACCCTCCGCCAGGGAGTAGGCCGAATGGGTGCGGAGATGAACAAAAGGAGCGTGGTTCATGGGTCTATTGATCGCACCCGCAGCCGTCTTAAAGAAGTCTTGATGTCACGTTATCCACAGAAAAGTGAATAACCCTGAGGATAAGCCGTTACAGAAAAGGGTCTCTTCGCGCCACACGGGCAACCACCGCAACCTCACCCGCATTCTGAAACGTAAGGGTCAGTAAAATTTTTTCGTCTTCTTTCAATGGGGTAGCAATGCCGGTCAGCATCAGGTGATCGCCTCCACCCTTAAAGACAGCCTTTTCCCCAGCCGGAATTTCCAATACAGCCACTAGACGCATACGCATGATCCCGCCCTCGCCCGTGGTCGTTCGGTGGACTTCCGCTTTGGCCACGCCTTCGGCCCGAACGGATAGAAGACGGTCATCGGTCTCACCCGTGTTTGCGATGGTGACATAGCCTGCCGTCACGATGGCCTGGCCGATGGTCGCCCTCACCCAGGCATAGCTGACTGTTATATCTGCCGCTGCCGCACAAAAGGGCCGCGCGACAAAAATAATGAAAATAAGGCCGGAAATAAAACGGGGGTCGCGCAACAATGTCATCCGTCGACCAACACGCCTTCGTCCAAGCGCACCACGCGATCCATGCGCTTGGCCAGTTCCGGATTATGTGTTGCCACCAACGCCGCCAATCCATGTTCACGCGACAGCTTAAGCAATGCGTCGAACACGCCGGCGGCGGTGTGCGGATCAAGATTACCGGTCGGTTCATCGGCAAGAAGAACGGAAGGGGAATTGGCCAGGGCCCGGGCAATGGCGACCCGCTGTTGTTCTCCACCGGAGAGTAAACCCGGGCGATGCTCGTAGCGTTCGCCTATGCCTAAACTGTCAAGCAAAGCTCGCGCCCGTATCGCCGCCTCGTCCTTCGCCGTACCGGCAATCATCTGCGGCACGACCACGTTCTCCACCGCCGAGAACTCTGGCAATAGGTGATGGTATTGATAGACAAAGCCCAAGTATTTGAGCCGGAGTTCCGTCAGACGCTGTTCGGTCAAAGCGGCACAAGACTCACCGGAAACGAACACCTCACCCTGGTCCGGCTTTTCTAAAAGCCCAGCCAGATGCAACAGAGTCGATTTGCCCGAACCCGATGGTCCGACTAGGCCAACGATCTCGCCACGGGCAACGGTCAGGCTCGCGCCCCGCAAAACTTGGAGCGTCTTGCCCCCTTGTTCAAAAGTGCGATGAACAGCGTCCAAACTCAGCGCGGCCTCACTCATAGCGCAGCGCCTCGACCGGATCGGTCCGGGCCGCCCGCCAGGAAGGATACAAAGTTGCGGCAAAGGAAAGCCCAAGAGCCATCAGCACGACAGACATGGTCTCGCTCCAGTCCATGACGGCAGGAATAGTTGAGAGGAAGTAGATTTCCGCCGAGAACAACTCCGTCCCGGTCAGTGTCTCCAGAAAGCGCCGCACGGCTTCGATGTTATCGCAGAAAACAATGCCGAGGATCAGCCCGAGGATTGTGCCGGTCACACCCACGCTAGCACCGGCCAAGAAGAACACCCGCATGATCATGCCGCGCGTCGCCCCCATGGTGCGCAGGATGGCGATGTCGCGGCCCTTGTCCTTCACCAGCATAATCAACCCGGCGATGATGTTAAACGCCGCGACGACAATGATCAGGGTCAGGATCAGGAACATCACATTGCGTTCCACCTGTAGGGCATTGAAGAAGGTTGAATTGGTCTGTTCCCAGGAGAGTATGCGTATCCCCGGGCCTGCCACGTCGACAATTTCTCGGGCGATAAACCGAGCCTGGTCAGGGTCTTCTACCTGCACTTCGATGGCCGTTACACTGCCGGGATACTTGAAATACACCTGTGCCAAACTAAGCGGCATATAAATGATAGAGGAATCAAAATCGCTCATGCCCACGTCGAACATGGCAATGATGAGATAGTCCTTCAGCCGTGGCGCTGTGCCAAAGGCCGTCACGTTGCCTTTTGGTGAAATCAGGGTGATCTCGTCGCCCAGACCGAGCCCAAAACGCTCGGCCATACGCACCCCGATCATCACGCCATCACCCCGGGCAAATGCGGGCAACGATCCCATAACGATGTTTTCTGAAATAACGGTGCGTGCCGCCAGGTCTTCACCACGGACCCCGCGCACTACAGCGCCACCACTGATACCGCCCGACGTCGCCATCACCTGGCCGACAATCTGCGGCATGGCCAAGACCACACCCGGCACTTCCTTGATGGCATCGACCCGAAGGTCGTAATCGGCAATGGAGAATTCCACACCCTGAATATCGATGTGGCCATTGACGCCAAGAATGCGATCCATGATGTCCTCGCGGTAACCATTCATCACCGCCATAACGATGATCAGTGTTGCCACCCCCAGCCCGATGCCCAACAATGAGAACCCGGCTATGACCGAAACAAACCCTTCCTTCCGCCGGGCGCGCAAATAGCGCCCTGCCATCATGCGCTCAAAGGGACCGAACATCAGCCGCCGGCCCCCGACTGTTTTTCAGCATTGTGGTGTGCGGTCAGCTTCGACATCACACTCTCAAGGCTGAGCTCTTGTCGTTCGCCCGTAGCCCGGCGTTTGAGTTCCACAGTGCCGTTCTTAAGGCCCTTGGGCCCAACAATGACCTGCCACGGCATACCGAGCAGGTCCATGTTGGAAAACTTTACCCCTGCCCGCTCATTGCGGTCGTCATACAAGGCGCTCAGGCCGCCCTCTGAAAAGTCTTTATAGAGTTTGTCACAGACTTTGTCGGTTTCTTCCGCCCCGACTTTTAGATTGATTAAGCCTACCCTGTAGGGCGCCACCGTATCAGGCCAGATGATTCCGTAGTCATCATGGCAGGCTTCGACGATAGCCCCCACAAGACGCGACACACCAATACCGTAGGAGCCCATATAAGGCGTCACCATCTCCCCATCGGGACCAGCCACTTTCGCGCCCATGGGATCGGAATATTTCTGGCCGAAATAGAAGATGTGGCCCACCTCGATGCCGCGGGCCTCGATCATCTTATCGCCCAGTTCCTTGCTAATGGCCTGGTCGTGTTCTTCGTCCGTGGCGGCGTAATCTCTGGTCCAAATATCGACGAACTCTTGCAAGTCGCTATTGTAATCGACCACCAGCGGAATGGGTTTCTCGAGAAATGCCGAATGACAGTAGACCGCGCTCTCCCCCGTTTCCGCCAGCACGATGAACTCATGGCTCATGTCGCCACCGATGGGACCGGGATCGGCCTTCATGGGTATAGCTTTAAGGCCCATGCGCGCGAAGGTACGCAGGTAGGCCACAAACATCTGATTGTAGGAGTGCTTGGCCGCTTCAAACGTGAGGTCAAAGGAATAAGCGTCCTTCATTAGGAATTCACGCCCACGCATGACCCCGAACCGGGGCCGCACTTCGTCGCGGAACTTCCAATGAATCTGATACAGGTTCATCGGTAGGTCTTTGTAGCTGAGCACATTGTTGCGGAAGATGTCCGTCACCACCTCTTCATGGGTGGGGCCGTAAAGCATATCCCGGTCGTGCCGGTCTTTGATCCGCAGCATCTCAGGACCATAGTCGTCGTAACGCCCGCTTTCTTTCCATAGCTCACCGGACTGAATGGTCGGCATGATGATTTCTTGGGCGCCAGCGTCGTTCTGCTCTTCGCGGACGATCTGCTCAATGTTCTTGAGCACCCGCGCGCCCATGGGGAGCCAATTGTAGATTCCGGCGGTGTGCTGACGCACCAGACCGGCCCGCAACATCAATCGATGCGAGACAATCTGCGCCTCAGAGGGCGTTTCCTTCAACGTAGGAATAAAGGCGCGGGACAAGCGCATGAAAAACCTCAGAAAATTAAGATGGAACCAATACTGGAGGGCAATTTAGGCAAAGCCGAGGCGGGTGTCTATGAAGACCCCGTTATGTCCTCCACCAGCCTCAACCTCCTGCAGCCCTATACTGTGCCTTCGCTTCTAAAATGCGGTCGTAGATCATCTGCGCATCACCCCCCAGCTCGTCGAGAATGCTGCCATGGCTGCGATGCCCGGCTGCAACCCACAGGGCCTGTTCAGCAGAGGTCGGTTCGGACACCGCGTCCCCTTCATCAATGATCCGCTGAATTTCTCCATCCTGCGCGACCCGCACATCGAGACGCTGCTTTTCGAACCCTTCGAAAGTTGTGGTCATCATCTCCCGCTGCTCATGGGAGAGGCCATCCCACCAGTTCTTGTTCATTAGGAATAAACCCGTTTCATAGACATGCCCGGTCAATGTGAAGAAGGGCGCGTCTTTCCGGGTTGCCCCCACATGCCAGGTGATCGCGCCATAACCGCCATCCACCATGCCGGTCTGCAATGAGGGCACCACGTCAGACATGCTGAGAAACACAACATCAGCATCAAGTTCCTTAAGGAATCCGACCACCGCGGGCGATTGCGCGGCCCGCACGCGCATGCCGTTAACGTCCGCCGGAATGCGGATCGAACGCGTCGTATAAAAGTGCGACCACCCGGCTTCGGCAAACTGCAACAACACAAACCCCTCCTCTGCCGCCAAAGGCTGATAAAGATCACGAATACAACAGTCGTAGACGTAATCCGCTTCTTCCCGACTTTCGAACAGGTACGGCATACTGAGCACCGCCACTTCAGGGATCTGGGTCGAGATCACCGATTGCGATGTGGCAACGAACTGCACCCGCCCGCGCCGCACGGACCCAAGCAAGGGTTCCGACGCCCCCAACTCGCCATATATGTGATAATCCAACTCAAAAAGATCAGGCCGGGCCGCGAAGCTGGATTTGTAGCGGTCCCATTGCTGATCCCACACCGACCCCTTGGGCGCGCTTGCGGCAATGCGGCCTTTTGCCGGCTGTGCCGTTGCGGGTTCAATCGAACACGCCCATAAGGCGAACACGAAAACAACCATGGCAACGAGGCGCTGGCGGAAACATCTTTGCATAGGCAAAACTTTTCTCACATTTGGCCGGTTTGTGCGACCCTAGCAACAAGAGCGTCAGACAATTATTTGGAGGGACGAGAATGACAACCAAACGCATGACCGGCGCAGCTGTCATGCGGCGGGTGCTGGAACGCTTCGGCATCAAGACAGTCTTTGCTCTCGCCGGCGCTTCTCAGACCGAACTCCTCGACGAATGCGAAAAAACTGGCATGCGTATTGTGCCAGGCCGCCACGAAAGCGCGACCGTGGGCGCAGCAGATGGCTATTCCCGCGTCACCGGCAAAGTCGGCATCGCCATGGTCAATGTGGATCAGGGCATGCCCAACGCAATTACAGGCCTGCAGCAAGCCTTTGAAGCCTGTTCACCGGTGGTTGTATTGATTGGCCGTGAGCCCGACACCTGGACCCAGCCGGAACTGGATTTCGATCATGAAATTCTCGGGCTGGTGCAACCGGTGACCAAGTGGGCGCGGACTGTACGGAGTGCCGGGCGTCTTGGTGAATATCTCGAGGCAGCCTGCCGTCATGCGTTGGCCGGACGTCCCGGACCTGTGGCGCTCGCCTTCCCGAAAGACTTCTTGAAGGAACTGGTCGACCCGGGGGTCGATGTCGACACGCCAATGCCGCCGTTGCCACGACCTGCACCGTCAAAAGACGACGTGGACCTGGCCGTTGATCTCATATCCGCTGCCAAACGCCCCCTGATTATTGCCGGTACCGGTTCCTTTAAGTCTGAAGCAGGACCGACACTGCGTCAGATCATCAAAGACTTTTCTATGGTCATCGCAACCAACTTCCAAGGCCGTGGCCTGGTGCCGGAAGATGACGTGACTGGCTGGGGCTGGCCTCTCGCTCAATTCGCAGCAAAGGACGCGGATTTAATCATCTGTGCTGGAGCGCGCATGGGTAAGAAATATGGCTATGGCCTGAGCCCCAGATTCCCGGCGTCACAAAAGATGATTCAAATCGATGTGGAATCGGAAGAGATCAGCCGTAATCGCGTGGTCGATGTGGGCATGGTTGCCGACAGCCGCACTGCGCTCGAAGCCATACACGCCGCGTTGGTTGAGCGTAAGACTAAACCCTTCGACCCCTCCTGGATCAAAGAGTCTTTGGCCGAGCGGTTGGCCATCATCGAAAAGAGCGGCCACGAAGAAGAGTACATCCACCCCTTCCGCCTGGCCCGCGCGGTTCAGGAACGGCTTCCGGACAACGCGATCTTTATTCAGGACGGCGCTTTCATCCTGGTCCGCAGTTGGGCGGTCACCCGCTATCACACACCCGGCGCCTATATGGACATCATGCCGCTCGGGTCTATGGGCATGGGCACACCACTGGCTTTAGGGGCGGTTGCCGGGGCCAAAGAGGTTGCCGCCGAGACGGGCGAGCCCGAACGCCGGGTGATCTTAGTGACCGGCGACGGTGCGTTTGGATTTTATCCGGCGGAACTGGACTCAGCCGCAAAGGCCGGATTGCCATTTCTCTGTGTTATATCCAACAACGGCGGCTGGGGTAACGAGATTTACGTCCAGCCGCGGCAAGTGGGCCGCACCATCAACGCGCATTTTGGCGAAGTGCGCTACGATAAGGTCGCGGAAGGTTTTGGCGCCGCCGGCTTACGTGTTGAAGCTCTAGCGGATCTAGGACCGTTACTGGACAAGGCCTTTGCCATTTCAGACCAGCCTGTCGTTGTAGATGTGGTGACCGATGATTCCGGTGCTCTCGATCCCGTTACCAGCACGTTGCACTATCACGATGTGGAAGACACCCGCACCAAACATTTCGGTGGAGATAAACCCGCATGAATGGGGCTGAAGCACTGATCCAAACCCTTGCCGACAGTGGCATTGAGGTCTGTTTTGCCAATCCAGGAACGACGGAAACCCATCTGGTCGGTGCCATAGATGGCACCAATCGTATCCGCCCGGTCCTGGGCTTATTTGAAGGCGTGTGCACCGGTGCAGCAGACGGCTACGCCCGCATCACTGGAAAACCAGCCAGCACCCTGCTGCATCTGGGCCCAGGCCTGGCCAATGGCCTGTGTCATTTACATAACGGGCGTAAGGCCCATTCTCCGGTGGTCAATCTAATCGGCAATCACCCCCGCTCTCATTTGATTTACGACGCCCCCCTTACCTCTGACATCGTTGGTCTAGCGGAGCCGGTATCCGGCTGGGTGCGGCAAGTCTCCCGGCCAGAAGATATCGCGGAGGACGGTGCCGAGGCTGTCGCTGCGTCATTGGGCCCGCCGGGACAGATTTCCAGCCTGATTATCCCTGCAGATTGCAGTTGGGGCGATGGCATCGAACCCTTTTCGCCCATCCAACGGCTTGAACGGCATCCGGCCTCGTCAACAGTGGTCTCTGACATCGCTGCGCTAACGAAGAAAGGAAACAAAACAGCTCTTTTAATCGGCGCTGAAGGACTGACAGACCCAGGCCTTAAGGCCGCTGGGCGCATAGCGGCAAAAACCGGCGTTCGGCTCATCGCCTACACCTTTGAGCCGCTAATGCAACGTGGTGCAGGGCGCGTGCCTGTGGAACGCATTCCCTATTTTCCTGAAGACGCTGCCGAACACTTAGCCGGGCTTGAACATATCGTCCTTTGCGGGTCCAAAGTGCCTGTTTCATTCTTCTCGTATCCCACCGGCGGCGGCTCACTGGTGCCGAAGGGTTGCGCCCTTGAAACTCTGGTCCCGTTGGGTGGCGATGTCATTACCAGCCTTGAAGCGCTTGCCGACGAACTGGGCGCTAAAACAAGTGGAGTTACGCAAGCACTTGCCCTTCCACCACCTCCCGATGGGCCGTTAACTGCCGAAGCCGCGTCCATAGCCATCGCTCGCGCGATTCCCCAACAGGCCATCGTCGTCGACGAAGGTATTACGGTTGGTTTTCCGGCCTATGCCCGCAGCGCCAGCGCCGCACCCCACGACTGGCTTTTTATCACGGGTGGCGGCATCGGTTGGGCTATGCCGGTGGCCGTGGGCGCCGCCGTTGCCGCGCCAGACCGCAAAGTACTCTGTCTACAAGGCGATGGTGGGGCCATGTATACGATCCAGGCGCTGTGGACCATGGCCCGAGAGCGGCTCGACGTAACGACGGTGGTGTTTTCCAATCGTGGTTACCTCATCCTCGACATCGAATTGCAGCGCCATGGGCTGGGCCCAGCCGGAGCTAATGCCCGCCGTATGATGGATTTGGATGACCCTAGCATCGACTTCGCCAAGCTAGCCGAAGCACAAGGGGTCGATTCCCATCGGGTCAATGATTGTAGGGGCTTAGAAGATGTACTGAAGAATTGCCTGAAAGAACCGGGACCGCATTTCATCGAGGCGATGATGGCATAGCCGCAGCGCGCTAATTTTCTATTCCATAGCTGGCTTTGGAAGTGGAGACGGAATGCCTGATGCTGTAAAGGAATCGCCGCAAGCCGCAGCCAATGAAGCATAACTGTCGCGGGGAATCTTATGGCCGTTCCAATAAATATCATTGCCGCACACCGTAACCTGACCGACCACGGATTCGCCACCGATGAGAGCCGACACTGCGCCGCCTCACGCCCCTTCACCAACGCCAAGACCCAGGCGCTGTGTCAAATCCAGACAAATATCAATGGTCACTTCTTCCCGTGCGGTAATGCCGTATCCGCCGCCAAGATGTGCCGGCGCGACCGCGTTTCCATTCACATCGACGCCAGGCATGTAAGTGACATCGTCCGCCGGAACATGGGTGACAATCTCGCGGCAATATTAACCTTCGCCATTTTTTAATGACCGCACCTTCCGCGTACCAGCTCAGTTCACCAGGGCCACAGTAATAAATATCATAATACTTGATCCCGTAGGTGGGATCGCGCCTCATCTGTGCATTCCACACAGTTTGAAACGAGCTACCGGACAGCAGTCGGCAGTCGGGTAGGTCTAGAGCCGGCATGCGCTTAAATATAGCCGCGTCGATGGGATTGGTCAGAACGCAGTCTAGAAACCGTGCTTCGTCACTCAAGCCTGTTCGATCTCAATTAGAGTACCATCAAAGTCTTTCGGGTGCACAAACAGCACCGGCTTACCGTGGGCGCCGGTCTTGGGTTCGCCGTCGCCAAGGATGCGTTTGCCTTCGGCTTTAAGCTTGTCCCGCGCAGCAAGAATATCGTCCACCTCAAAACACATATGATGCATGCCGCCCGACGGGTTCTTGTCGAGAAACCCTTGGATCGGAGAACCCTCACCCAACGGATGCAGCAATTCGATCTTGGTGTTGGGGAGTTGGACGAACACAACAGTGACGCCGTGGTCGGGCAAATCTTCTGGCTCGGTCACCGTCACTCCCAAAGCATCGCGATAGGTGGCCGCTGCTGCCTCTAAATCCGGCACGGCAATGGCAACGTGGTTCAAGCGTCCAATCATGTAATCCTCATACTCTCTATCTCACTCACACCCTTGCAATATGCAAACGGGTCAAAGGCTTGCGGCTCTGCTCCATGGAAAAAAGCCGCCGCACGCAGCGTCGTACCGCCTCTTCCACTGCATCGTCATCGCGCCGTGATTTACCGCGCATCCGTTCCACCGCGCTTTCTATTTCCTCAGCCAGGGCTGTGGGACCGCCATCAGCCAATGGGTCGGGGATACCCAGCACCGACACTTCAGCGTCGGCTGCCAAGCGGCCGTCATCCTCCAACACCAGAGAGACAACCACACTGCCGTTAAAGAAGATCTTCTTGCGGTCCCGCAGCATGGGGTCCCAGAACGGCACCGCCCGGTCCCCTTCCCACGACATCCGCCCGGCCCAGACTTCACCCGCAACCACAGGGTCGCCTGGCGCCAGACGCACCGTTGATCCGTTCTCCACTAGTAAAGCTTGCGGTACCTGGCATTCTTTGGCCAAGGCCGCATGGGCACGCATGTGCAGATGCTCGCCATGTACAGGGATCGCCGTATGTGGCCGGATCATCTGATACATCTTGCGCATTTCGTCCCGCCCCGGATGACCTGACACATGGATTGGCGCGTCCCTCGCCGTGATGATCTCCACACCCATGCGCGCCAGCTGGTTCTGTAGTTTTAGGATGGCTTTCTCATTGCCGGGAATAATGCGGGAGGAGAAAATCACCGTATCTCCCTCCTCCAGGCCCACGTCCCGGTGGCTGCCGAAGGCGATGCGGTTTAACGCAGCGCGCGGCTCACCCTGGCTGCCGGTACAAATGTAGAGCACCTTGTCACCCGGCAGGTGGGCTGCATCTTCGGCTTCATAAAAGATTATGTCGTCGGCCAAATAGCCGGTCTGGCGGGCCGTTGCCGTTACCCGCCACAGGGAGGCCCCGGCAAGAGAAACATGACGGCCGTTGGCTTCAGCTGCCCGGGCGATACTTTCAACCCGCGCCAGATTAGACGCAAAGCAGCCGACCGCTACGCGCCCAGTACATTTTCCAATCACTTCGGTCAAGGCTTCCCGGACATCGGCTTCCGAACCCGCCTCGCCCTCAGAGAACACATTGGTGGAATCGCCGACCATCGCCAACACACCCTCATCTCCAAGGGCTTCAAGCGCAGTGAAGTCTGTTACTTCACCGATCAGCGGATCAGGATCGAACTTCCAGTCACCCGTGTGCATAACTGTGCCGTGCGACGTGCGGATCGCGAGAGCATTGGGCTCGGGAATGGAATGGGTCAGCGTGATGTATTCAAGATCAAACGGGCCGATGTTTAGTTTCCCACCGAGCGGCACTTCGATCAATTCAACCAGCTTATCAATACCAGTCTCGGGCAATTTACGCCGTAGGAATTCAGCCGTAAATGGCGTCGCATACACAGGACATTCAAGCCTGTGCCATAAGTAGGCCACGGCCCCCAAGTGATCTTCATGGGCATGGGTCAGGACTATCGCTAGCAATTTGTCTTTGCGTTCGGCAATAAAGTCGGGGTCGGGCATGACCACATCAACACCTGGGATGCTTTCATCGCCAAATGTCACACCCAGGTCGACCATGATCCATTGATCATCACAGCCGTAAAGATTGAGGTTCATACCAATTTCGCCGGAGCCACCGAGCGGCACGAACCACAGACCTTGGTCGAGCCCTTTAGGCGGAGAACTCTCGTTGGGGCGCCTGGGACGGCTCATACGGAATTCCGCTTATGCACGGCGCGCAATCCCCGCAACGTGAGTTCGGAGTCCGTTTGCTCAATCACGTCGGTCGCTTCCGCAAACAATGTCGCAAGTCCACCCGTCGCTATAACTTTAAGGTCATCACCACGCTCAGCCTTGATGCGGGTAATCAGTCCCTCAATCAAACCTATATAGCCCCAAAACACACCCGACTGCATGGCCGCCACCGTAGTGTTGCCAACCACGGGTGCGTCACCCGGATTTTCGACGGGAATTTTAGGTAATAATGCTGCTGCATTGTGTAGCGCTTCCATGGAGAGGTTGATACCTGGCGCGATAACACCGCCGCCATAGCTGCCATCCCCGTCAATAACATCGAACGTCGTCGCTGTCCCGAAATCGACGACGATCATTGGGCCGCCATATGTCTCGTGGGCGGCTATGGCGTTAACCAAGCGGTCATCCCCCACATTGCGTGGATCCTGCATGATGACGTTAACCCCAATATCGATGCCCGGGTCACTAATAAAACGAGCTTCAATATCGAAGAAATCGTGACACATGGTCCGAAGCGGAAGGTTCTTATTAGGAACAACCGAAGACACGATAACCGCACCAACATCTTCCGGCATCACGCTATCTTTTTGCATGACCTGGGTCAGCCAGACACCATAGTCATCTGAGGTTTTTTCACTATTGGTCGCCGTCCGCCAATGACCCTTAAGCGTGTCATCGTCGTATACGGCAAAAACTACGTTTGTGTTGCCACAATCGATCACTAGCAGCATGCGTTAGGCTCCCAAATCCCGGCCACTATCAATGGTGAAGAAAACATCACCGGCGGGAATAATTTGCTCAACCGCTCCTTGCTCAAGCAACAATGCGCCGTCCGCTGATAGACCGGCAAACCGGCCTTCGAGTTCTTCATTAGGCAAACTCACCACAATTGGCTCATGTAAACCTTTAGCACGGGCCAGCCACGCGTTGCGCAGGGGAATGAATCCAACCTTCCTCCAGGTATCGAGCCAAGATTCCAAAGATACACAGGTCCGGGCTGCCAACACGTTTAGATCAAAAGGAATACCTAAGACTGCCAAGGAACCAGCCTGATACACCGCATCTGTAACCTCCGTTGGAACCAAGTTCACTCCAAGCCCAACAACGACCTGATCATGGCCTGGTACTACTTCCAGCAAAAGTCCCGCAATCTTGTTGCCTTTAAACAGCAAATCGTTTGGCCATTTGCAGCAGAGGTCAGGCAAGTCCTGATCGGCTTCGATCTCCAGACTGTCAATCAGAGCCAACGCTGCCGCAAACCCTACCTGACCGGCCACGGTTGGCGGCGCATCGATAAGAATACTGAGATACAAGTTGCCATTAGGACTTTCCCACGACCGGCCACGCCGCCCGCGGCCAGCCGTTTGTACATCTGCGCGAACAGCCAACCCCTCCGGCTCTCCCGTTTCCGCGCAGCGCATCACCTCTGCATTAGTGCTATCAAGTTCTGGAACCGTGATCAGGCGCCACCCGCTAGGAAATTTAGGCGACAAGGCGCGAGAAAAAGGCATCTCAGACCACAATCTAGCCTTGGAATAGAGCCGCTGCGGCGGCATCTGCGCCGGCTAGCATAGGCTCGGGTACGAGGATGAAAACAACGACGGCCAAGGCACAAACGCCCATAACCACGCCGGTCGACAGGTCAGGTTTATCTAACCCTTCTCCAGCCTCATCAAAGTACATTATTTTTATGAGGCGCAGGTAATAGTACGCGCCGATGACACTGGACAACACGCCGATAACCGCCAAGGGAATCAGCCCGGCATTGATGGCAGCGACAAAGACAAAGTACTTACCGAAGAATCCTGCCAACGGCGGAATGCCGGCCATGGAGAACATCAGCACGGTGAGCGCCAAGGCTATTGCCGGATTGGTTTTAGATAGACCGGAAAGATCGTTGACCCCTTCAACATAGCGATCTTTAACCCGCATGCTGAGAATCACCGCGAACGTGCCCACATTCATGAACAGATAAATCAGCATGTAGTAGATCATGCCGCGCGCGCCTTCAGGCGTAGCAGCTACTAGCCCGATCAGCGCGTAGCCCACATGACCGATAGAACTATAAGCCATTAACCGCTTGATATTGCTCTGCGCAATGGCGGCCACCGCACCCCAAAGCATTGAAGCGACGCAGATCACTATCAGCACTTGACGCCATTGAAACATGAGGTCGTCAAACGGGCCGACCAAGATACGTAAGAACAAGCACAGCGCGGCAATCTTCGGTGCCACAGAGAAAAAGGCTGTTACCGGTGTCGGCGACCCTTCGTACACGTCCGGCGTCCACATATGAAACGGCACGGCGGAAATTTTGAACGCGAGGCCGGAAATAACGAAGACCATGCCGACTATAACCCCAACGTTCTCCTGTGCCGAACTGAGGGCACTGGCCAACCCAACAAAAGAAGTCGTGCCGGCAAAGCCGTAAATGAGGGATGATCCGTAGAGTAGCAAGCCAGACGCCAGCGCACCCAGTATAAAATATTTTACCCCAGCTTCCGTCGCTCGCAAATTACCGCGATGGAACGCCGCCAGTACGTAGAGTGACAGCGATTGCAGTTCGAGGCCAACGTACAATGAGATTAAGTCATTGGCCGAGATCATCATCATCATGCCGAGTACGGCAAAGACCATGACGACCGGTAGTTCAAAGCGCGCGATGCCCTCATTCTTCGCCCAAGGCAACATCAGGAACACGGCAAAGCCACCGCCCAGAAGAACCAATAGCTTGGCAAAACTGGTGAAGGCATTGACGGCAAACATGCCGCTAAAGGTCGTCACCGCAACAGCGTTGGTCGTCAACACCAACACTCCAGCCACGGAAAAGGCCAAAATCGCTAGTCGCGCAACACCACGGACTGGATCCGTTTTGCGGAATACACCGACCATCAGCAATAACAAACCAGACAGAGCGAGGAAAATCTCTGCGTAGGCTGGGACGAGATTAGGCATTTGAGTCATAATCCACCCCTACCGGCCCAGCGCCAGGCGAATGCCATCGGCCATATTAAGGGCCGCGGATTCTGCGCCAATGGCAGCGTTGTAATCAGCAATGAGCTTGGCGACAGACACATCCATGACAGCCAAAAAGGACGTGGGATAAACGCCCATCCACATCACAATGATCACTAATGGGGCGAAAATAACTAGCTCGCGCCTACTCAAGTCGGGCAAGCCCTTAAGGTCTTCCTTGGTGAGTTCGCCATAAATGACACGCCGGTACAAGTACAGCATGTAAGTAGCGCCTAAGATCACACCAGTGGCTGTGAGCAGCGACACCCAGGTGTTGACCTGGAACACACCCGCCAGCACCAGAAATTCGCCGACAAACCCGGATGTCCCTGGCAGGCCAACCGACGCCAGCATCATCAGCATGAAGACGAATGCGTACTTGGGCATGTTGTTGACCAAGCCGCCGTAACGCTCGATCTCTCGAGTATGCAGACGGTCGTAGACCACACCAACGCAGAGGAACAACGCGCCCGAGACAATACCGTGGCTGAGCATCTGATAGACCGCGCCCTGCACGGCTTGCTGCGTGGCGGCAAAAATACCAACGGTGACAAATCCCATATGTGCCACAGAAGAATAAGCGATCAGCTTTTTCATGTCCTCTTGAGCCAGCGCCACTAGCGACGTGTAGATCACCGCGATGATGGACAAGGTGTAAACTAATGGTGTGAAGTACTCGCTGGCCAATGGCAGCATGGGCAAAGAGAACCGCAAGAACCCGTAACCGCCCATCTTCAACAGCACACCAGCCAAGATGACTGAGCCCGCTGTCGGCGCTTCCACGTGGGCGTCAGGCAGCCATGTGTGCACCGGCCACATGGGCACCTTCACGGCGAAGGAGGCAAACAGACCCAGCCACAGCCAGAATTGCGTATCGAACGGGAACCGGGTCGTCATCAATGTAGGAATGTCTGTGGTCCCGGCAGTGAAATACATGGCCAGCATAGCCACCAGCAACAACACCGAACCGGTCAGGGTATAGAGAAAGAACTTAAACGCGGAATACACCCGGCGCGTCCCACCCCACACCCCGATGATCAGGAACATGGGGATCAGCACACCTTCAAAGAAGACGTAGAACAACACCATATCCAGGGCGCAGAACATACCGACCATCATGGTTTCCAAAATCAGGAAGGAAATCATGTATTCCCGCACGCGGGTTTTGATCGCGTCCCAACTGGCCAGCACACAGATCGGTGTCAGGAAGGTGGAGAGAATAACGAACAGCATGGAAATGCCGTCCACACCCATATGATATTGAATACCGTATGAGGGAAACCAATCGTGCTTCTCGACGAATTGGAAATCTGCTGTTCCATTGTCAAAATTGGCCCAGATCAGCAGCGAAGCAACAAACGTACCCAGTGTCACCCACAGCGCCACCCACCGGCTGTTACGCGCAACAATCTCGGAATCGTCTGCTCGGATGGTCAGCAACAAAAGAACGCCAAGCAACGGCGTAAACGTGACAACGCTCAACAGCGGAAGATTCTCGATAAAGGCGTTCATACCAGCAGACCCCTATCCACCTACCACTATCCACGACACGAACAGGGCAATGCCGATGATCATGGCGAAGGCATAGTGATAGAGGTAACCGGTCTGCACCGCACCAAGGCGCTTAGCCCCTGCAATAACAGAGGCCGAAATACCGTCCGGTCCGAAGCGGTCGATGACGCCTTCGTCTCCGCGCTTCCACAACACGCGGCCAATACGAAAGGCCGGGCGGACAAACAGGAAGTCATACAACTCGTCGAAGTACCATTTGTTGAGCAGGAACTTGTAGACCAACGGGTAACTAGCGGCGAGACGGCCAGGAATATCGGGCCGGCGCATATAGAGGTGATAGGCCAAGCCAAGACCCAGCAACGTTACCACCATGGGCGACCACACCACCCAGGCCGGAACATGATGAGCCGCTTCAATAGGATCATTACCCAACACCGCAATCGCATCTCGCCAGAACATGTCACGGCCGTCGCCGATGAATACATCGTAGCCGATGTAACCGGCAAAGATGGCGCCGATGGCCAGCCCCGCCAATGGAAGAGTCATGATCAACGGGCTTTCGTGTACGTGGTCCATAACTTCTTTTTCGGCGCGTGGTTCACCATGGAAAGTCATGAACAGCAGCCGGCCGGAATAGAAGGCGGTCATAAGGGCCGCTGCTATCCCCATGATAAAGGCGTACTGCCCAACACTGGTGTGAGCCCCATAAGCTGCTTCAAGAATCATGTCTTTGGAATAATAACCGGCAAACGGCGGCACGGCGACCAAAGCCAATGTACCAATCCACATCATGGCGTAAGTGACCTTCACGTGCTTCCAAATCCCGCCCATCTTGCGCATGTCTTGCTCATCAGACATGGCATGGATCACAGAGCCAGACCCTAAGAACAACAACGCCTTAAACCAGGCGTGAGTCATGAGGTGAAAGATAGCTGCGGAATATGCGCCTACCCCGCAGGCAAAGAACATGTAACCCAGTTGCGAGCAGGTCGAGTAAGCAATCACCCGTTTGATATCGTTCTGCACACAGCCAATGGTCGCCGCAAAAAATGCGGTCGAAGCACCAACGACGGTTACAACCTCTAATGCAGCTGGAGCATATTCAAACAGCGGCGACATACGGGCCACCAAGAATACACCCGCCGTGACCATGGTCGCGGCATGGATGAGTGCCGACACCGGTGTCGGGCCTTCCATGGCGTCTGGCAGCCAAGTGTGCAGAAACAACTGCGCTGACTTGCCCATAGCACCGACGAACAACAATAACGCAATAAGCGTTAGCGCATGCCCTTCAATACCGAAGAAAGTGACCGCATCCTCTGCGTGTGACGGCACGGCATCGAATACGGTATCAAAACTTACTGCATCTACGAGCAAGTAAATTCCGAATATCCCGAGCAGGAAACCAAAGTCCCCTACCCGATTGACCACAAAAGCTTTGATCGCCGCCGCATTTGCCGTGGGTTTCTTAAACCAGAACCCAATCAGCAAATAGGAGACCACACCAACGCCTTCCCAGCCAAAAAATAGTTGAACCAAATTATCCGCCGTCACTAGCATCAGCATGGCAAAAGTGAACAACGAGAGATACGCCATGAACCGCGGCTTGCAGTCGTCATGACTCATGTAGCCGACGGCATAGACATGAATAAGGAACGAGACACAGGTCACCGTCATCACCATGACCGCCGACAAGGTGTCGAAGCGAAGCGCCCAGGCTGTTTCAAAGGTACCGGAGTTAATCCAAGTGGCCAGGGTCACAACTTCTTCGTTACCGCCCACAGCGACCGAGAAAAAGATCGGGATCGACAGCACGGCACCAAGGCCGACACCCGCACAGGTGACGATTTGTGAAGCCCGGTCGCCAATACGGCGGCCGAAGAACCCGGCAATGGCAGCCCCTAGCAAGGGCAGGAAAATGGCGGCGGCGTACATTTGTGCCCCTACCCCTTCAACTGGTTAATATCTTCAACTTCGATCGAGCGGTGCGCCCGGTAGAAGACGACGACAATCGCCAACCCAATGGCCGCTTCCGCAGCAGCAACCGTCAACACCAGCATCGTGAATATTTGCCCCATGAGATCGTTCATGAAGGCCGAGAACGCGACAAAGTTTATATTCACCGCCAGCAGCATCAACTCGATAGACATAAGAATGATGATCAGGTTTTTCCGGTTCACGAAAATACCGAAGATACCGATACTAAACAGGATCGCCGCGACGGTCAGATAATGGGCAAGGCTAACAGCCATTATTGCAGGCCCTTCCCTGACTCGACCTTGACCATCTCAAGGGTATCACTAGGACGGCGCGCCACTTGATCAGCAATAACTTGTTTACGCACACCTGTGCGGGTCCGGTACGTTAAAACAATCGAACCAATCATCGCCACCAGGAGAATAATCCCGGCTGCCTGAAACAAGTACACATAGTCTGTATACAAAATGTTGCCCAACGCTTCCGTGTTGGTGATGACATTTGGATCGGGTGTCGGTGCGGTACTGAGAGATGCAGCGTCATCAAACATCACCCAGCTGGTGAAGACCGTCACCAATTCAGCCAGCAAGACGCCGCCGACCAATAGACCGGCCCACACATATTTATGAATTCCCTCACGAATGACCGTTATGTTGATGTCCAGCATCATAACGACGAAGAGAAACAACACCGCGACAGCGCCCACATAAACCACAACTAAGATCATAGCGACAAATTCAGCACCGAGAATCACGAACAGACCAGCCGCATTGAAGAACGTCAGGATCAGCCACAACACGGAGTGCACCGGGTTGCGCTGAAAAATGACATTCAGGCCACCGATCACGGCCATGGTCGCAAACACATAAAACGCGATCGCCGCCGCAATCATGAGGCGCCTCCTGCATTGGTGTTTGGTGCGTTAATTACCATTACGTCAGTCATTCAGTTATGCTTATCTATACGGCGCATCAAGTTCGAGGCGTTTGGCCAATTCCGGTTCCCAACGTTCCCCGTTGGCCAGCAGTTTGTCTTTGTTGTAGAGCAATTCTTCGCGGGTCTCCGTGGCGAACTCAAAGTTCGGCCCTTCAACGATGGCATCAACCGGGCAGGCCTCTTCACAGAAACCGCAGTAAATGCATTTGGTCATATCGATGTCGTAGCGGGTTGTCCGGCGGCTGCCGTCGTCGCGCGGTTCCGCTTCAATAGTGATCGCTTGCGCCGGACAAATAGCTTCGCACAGCTTGCAGGCAATGCAGCGCTCTTCCCCATTGGGATAACGGCGCAATGCATGCTCGCCCCGGAAGCGCGGGCTCAAGGGTCCCTTTTCGTAGGGATAGTTGATCGTGACTTTTGGTCCGAACATATATTTCAACGTCAGCCACATGCCACTCACTAGCTCGGTCAGCAGGAACGAACGGGCGGTACGGTCAATAAAAGCCATTGCTCAGTCCTCCTCTCTAACCTGGTAACGCATCGGCGTAGACCAAGAAACCAGCTGTCAAAGCCAGCCAGATCAATGAGAACGGCAGGAATATCTTCCAGCCGAGACGCATTAGTTGATCGTAGCGGTAGCGGGGAAACGTTGCCCGTGTCCAAATGAACACGAACAAACACATTGCAATTTTAAGTGCGAACCAAACCACCCCGGGAATCATATTCAGCGGCGCTACATCATAGGGCGCCAGCCATCCCCCCAAGAACAGGATCGTGATCAAGGCGCTCATCATGATCATGTTGGCGTATTCGCCGAGGAAGAACAGCGCGAACGACATGGACGAGTATTCGGTCATAAACCCGGCGACGAGTTCGGACTCCGCTTCCGGCAAATCAAACGGGTGACGGTTTGTTTCAGCCAGCACGGAAATAAAGAACACAATGAACATCGGGAAATGCGGAATGAAGTACCAACCCGGCAACACCCCGAATAGCGGTTCAGATTGAGCTAGAACGAGTTCAGTCAGGTTCAACGTTCCTGCCGTAATCAACACGGAAATCATAATGAAACCGATGGACACTTCGTAAGAGACCATTTGCGCGGCGGACCGCATGGCACCGAGGAAGGCATAGCGCGAGTTAGAGGCCCAACCGGCCATTACCACGCCATAAACACCTAAGGATGAAATGGCGAACAGATACAGAATGCCCACATTCAAGTTAGAGATAACCCAACCATCGCCCACCGGAATAACGGCCCAAGCCATCATCGCAAGGCCAAAGGTCACCATCGGGGCGAGGAAAAACACCACCGGACTGGCACCTGTCGGCAGCACCGTTTCTTTGGTCAATAATTTGACCGCATCGGCAATCGGTTGAAGGAGACCAAACCAGCCGACCACGTTGGGGCCAATACGCATCTGCATGGCGCTGATGATCTTGCGCTCGGCGTAGGTCAAATAGGCCACGCCAATCAGGACTGGCACCAGGAACATGAGGATCTGAATGATGATCCACAGCACCGGCCAAACATATGCGGTCCAAAACTCAACCATCGGTGCCAGTCGCCTTCCCTGTCCCGCCGAGCACAAATTCTTGCGTGCACTGGGCCATGGTCTGCGATGCCCGGCTTATGGGGTCAGTTTGGTAATAGTTATCCACGGGATAGGTGAAAGCACTGGCTTCAATTGAGCCAGCCTGTCCAAAGATTTCCCAATCGGCGACAACCACATCATCCATATGATTAAAGACAGGGCTTAAATTGCGCAGCCTCGCTCTGACCTGCTCCAAAGAATCATAAGGTAAGGTATGGCCGACGCGTTCCGACAAAGCACGGACGATAGACCAGTCTTCGCGGGCATCCCCTGGCGGGAAGATCACTCGCTGGCCATATTGAGCCCGGCCTTCCGTATTCACATAGGTGCCGTTCTTTTCCGTGTAAGCCGCACCCGGGAGAATAACATCAGCCCCATGAGCGCCCGAATCGCCGTGATGCCCTTGGTAAATAACAAACGCTTTATCGAGCTTTGACGTATCAACTTCATCAGCGCCTAAGAGATAAACTACATCAATGTCGCCTGACGCGGCGCCATCTAGAATAGCCTGCGTATTCTTGCCGCCGTCACCCGGTGTAAAGCCGACATCGAGACCACCAACACGAGCCGCAGCGGTGTGCAGCACGTTAAATCCGTTCCAGTCTCCCGAAACCATTCCCGTTGAATCGGCGATAGCATGACCCGTAGCAAGAATGGCTGCCCCATCAGCGCGTGATAAGGCACCCATGCCAATCACCAGCATGGGACATTCGGCATTCTTGAGGACGTCTGCAAAGGGATGGCTGCCGTCAGCAATTCTTGCCACCACATCAGCAGTTAAACCTAGGTGATCGTAGTCGTAGGTCAAATCAGCAGCTGCACCGATGACCCCGATTTTCACGCCGCCGGCGCGAAACCTTTTGCGGATGCGTGCGTTGAGGATCGGTGCTTCTTTGCGCGGGTCGGTGCCAATCAGAAGAATAACATCGGCATCTTCGATCCCGGCAATGGTGGTGTTGAATAAATATGAAGCACGGACATTGGGGTCCAGAGCAGCGCCATCTTGCCGGCAATCTGTGTTTGGGGAACCCAACGCGGTCATCAAATCCTTCAGCGCTAACATGGATTCACAATCCGCTGTGTCACCTGCAAGTGCCGCGAGGCGCGATCCGGACGCGCCCGTTACCTTTTCAGAAATGGCGGCGAAGGCCTCATCCCATGACGCTGCCTGCAGCTTTCCGTCACGGCGCACATAAGGCTTATCTAGGCGCTGGTACTTGAGGCCATCACAGGCGTTGCGGGATTTATCCGCCAGCCATTCTTCATTGATCCATTCATTGAGACGCGGCAACACGCGCATGACTTCGCGGCCACGGCTATCAACACGGATATTGGTGCCAACGGCGTCCATCACATCCACCGACTCTGTCTTGCGCAATTCCCAAGAGCGCGCCGTAAACGCATAGGGTTTGTTGGTCAGCGCACCCACCGGGCAAAGATCAACCACATTGCCCGAAAGCTCCGACGTCAACGCTCGCTCAAGGTACGTCGTAATTTCCGTATCCTCGCCGCGCCCAGTCATACCGATTTCAGCAACGCCGCCTATTTCTTCTACAAAGCGGACACAACGGGTGCAGTGAATGCAGCGGGTCATGATGGTCGATACAATCGGCCCCATATCTTTATCTTTGACCGCCCGCTTCTGTTCGATATAGCGCCCGCGATCTGCACCAAACGCCAGCGCTTGGTCTTGCAGATCACATTCGCCGCCTTGGTCGCAAATCGGACAATCCAGCGGGTGATTAATCAGCAGAAATTCCATTACGCCGTTACGAGCTTTGACCGCCCGTTCAGATTTGGTGTGCACCACCATACCTTCCCCGGCTGGCATAGCGCAGGACGCCACCGGCTTGGGTGACTTCTCCACATCGACCAGACACATGCGGCAGTTGCCGGCAATGGATAAGCGGTCGTGGTAACAGAAGCGCGGAATCTCGGCGCCAGCCTGCTCCGCCGCCTGGAGTATGGTGACCCCAGGTTCGACTTCAACTTCTATGCCGTCGACTGTAAGTTTTGGCATCGTCTATCCTTATGCCGCGCGCGGAAATTTGCCGTCGCGGAAGTCTTGTATGCGTTGTTCAAGTTGTGGCCGGAAGTGCCTTATCAATCCTTGTATTGGCCACGCTGCCGCATCCCCAAGAGCGCATATCGTGTGACCTTCAATTTGATAGGTGACCTCTTCCAGCATATCAATTTCTTCTGGCGACGCCTGCCCAGAGACAAGCCGCTGCATAATCCGGTACATCCATCCGGTACCTTCCCGGCATGGCGTGCACTGGCCACAGCTTTCATGTTTGTAAAAGGCAGCCAGGCGCGTAATAACGGCAATGATGTCGACTGATTTATCCATCACCATCACAGCGGCTGTGCCGAGACCCGACTTCACGTCACGCAATGAGTCAAAATCCATCAAAATGTCATTACAAATAGTGCTCGGCAGACACGGTACAGAGCTACCTCCCGGGATGATGGCTTGCAGGTTTTCCCAGCCGCCGATCACACCGTCACAATGTTTGTCGATGAGTTCCTTCAGTGGAATGCCCATCTCTTCTTCTACATTGCACGGCCGGTTAACGTGCCCGGAAATACAAAACACTTTTGTCCCGGTATTGTTCAGGCGGCCGATACCGGCAAACCATGATGCACCCCGGCGCAAAATAGTCGGTGCAACAGCAATGCTTTCCACATTGTTTACAGTGGTTGGGCACCCATAGAGGCCTACACCAGCTGGAAATGGCGGCTTCAAACGTGGCTGACCTTTTTTACCTTCAAGGCTTTCAATGAGCGCGGTTTCTTCGCCACAAATATAGGCGCCGGCGCCGCGGTGCAGGTACAGATCAAAATCCCAGCCCGACCCGCATGCATTCTTGCCTATAAGTCCCGCTTCATAAGCTTCATCAATCGCGACCTGAAGGTTAGACGCTTCGTTATAGAACTCACCGCGAATGTAGATGTAACAGGCGTGCGCATTCATGGCAAAACTGGCCAGCAAGCACCCTTCTACAAGCTTGTGCGGATCAAACCGCATCATGTCGCGGTCTTTGCAGGTCCCGGGCTCGCCTTCGTCGGCATTCACAACCAGATAATGCGGCCGGTCGGTTTCCGTCTTAGGCATGAATGACCACTTAAGCCCGGTTGGGAACCCGGCGCCGCCACGTCCACGCAAGCCGGATGCCTTCATTTCATCAATGATCCAGGGCTGCCCCATGGCCATGATTTCTTTGGTGCCATCCCAGTCGCCGCGCGCGCGGGCACCGGCGAGACGCCAATCATGATGGCCGTAGAGGTTCGTGAAAATGCGATCCTGGTCTTGCAACATCACGCGTTTTCCTTCGCCTTGCGGGCCGCTTCCTGGGCCTCTTCAAACTTCTGCTTAGCTGCCGCCCAATCCCGCGCGGAATAAGTCGGTGTCGGGTCTTCAGTCAGACTTTTACGGTCTCCCGCCGGCGCGGCCCCTTGGCGTCCTGTCGCAGACCCGGGTGACGGTGGATTGCCGGCCTTAATCGCATCAATGAGCTTGCCCATCGATTCATAATCAAGATCTTCGTAGTAATCATCGTCGACAGCAACAATTGGCGCGTTAACACAAGCGCCTGCGCATTCAACTTCACTCAATGTGAAATCACCGTCTGCAGTTGTGCCGCCAAATTTTACGCCAAGCTTATCTTCGCAAGCGCGCACCACATCAGCGCAGCCACGCAACATACAGGGAAGGTTTGTGCACACTTGAATGTGGCTCTTCCCGACTGGGTTCAGATTGAACATGGTGTAGAAGGTCGCGACTTCCAGCACACGGATCACATCCATATCGAGCATGGCTGCAATATATTCGATGGCCGGCTTGGTGACCCAACGGTCTTGCCGCTGCGCCAAGTCCAACAATGGAATAACGGCGCTGGCCTGATATCCCGCCGGATACTTGGCAATAATCTTTTCAGCCCGGGCTTGATGTTCGTCGGTAAACACGAAGCTTTCCGGCTGTTCTTTAGCGAGGCGGCGCAAACTCATCGGTCCACCTCCCCGAACACGATATCAATAGAACCGAGCACGGCAGGTACATCTGCCAGCATGTGACCGCGAAGCATGAAGTCCATACCTTGCATGTGCACGAAACCAGGTGCGCGAATACGGCAGCGGTACGGTTTGTTAGAGCCATCCGAAATCAGATACACCGCAAACTCACCTTTCGGTGCTTCGACAGCGGCGTAAGTTTCCCCGCGCGGTACGTGGTAGCCCTCGGTATAGAGTTTGAAGTGATGGATCAACGCCTCCATCGAGCCTTTCATATCACCACGCGGCGGCGGACTAATCTTACGGTCCTGCACTTTGACTGGACCGCCAGGCATTTTTTCAAGGCATTGGTTAATGATGCGTAGTGATTCCCGCATTTCGGCAATTCGCACGATGTAACGATCGTAGCAGTCGCCGTGTTTGCCAATGGGAATATCAAAATCCATCTCGTCATAGCCGTCGTAAGGTTGTGACTTACGCAAATCCCAAGCCAAGCCAGACGCCCGCAGGTTCGGTCCTGTGAACCCCCAATCAAGAGCTTCTTCTTTGCTGACAATACCGATATCGACGGTACGTTGTTTGAAAATGCGGTTCTCTGTCAGCAAACCTTCCACGTCATCGATAATCTTTGGAAAAGCTGCGGCCCAGTCGGAAATCCGTTCCGCCAAGCCAGCTGGCATGTCCTGCGCGACACCGCCGGGGCGGACATAGGCCGCATGCATGCGCGCGCCGGAAACATCATCGTAAAAGCCCATGAGCTTTTCACGTTCCTCAAACGTCCACAGGAACGGAGTCATCGCGCCCACGTCCATGGCATAGGAACCAATATTCATAATGTGATTGAGAATGCGGGTGATTTCACAAAACAGCATGCGAATGTATTGCCCACGCTTTGGCACTTCGATACCCAGCAAACGTTCAACAGCAATCGCATAGGCCTGCTCTTGATTCATCGGTGAAACGTAATCAAGCCGGTCGAAATAAGGCACGGCCTGCAGGTACGTCTTATATTCTATGAGTTTCTCAGTACCCCTGTGAAGCAAGCCAATATGAGGATCAATGCGGTCTATGGTTTCTCCGCCCATCTCAAGCACAAGACGCAAAACACCGTGGGCCGCTGGATGCTGCGGTCCAAAGTTAACGGTATAATTCTCAATTTCGGCTTCAACAGGTTCAGCCATCTTGAAACGCCTTCTCGTCACCCGGAAGCATTTGCTGGTGTGCGTGCTCCGCCCCTTCCCAAGGGCTCATAAAATCAAACGAACGAAAATCTTGGGTCAATTTCACCGGCTCATAGACAACGCGCTTTTGTTCTTCGTCATAACGCACTTCGACATAACCCGTGAGTGGAAAATCCTTGCGTTGCGCATGCCCATCAAAACCGTAGTCGGTTAGGATACGCCGCAAATCTGGGTGATCGGAAAAGAACACGCCGTACATGTCCCACACTTCCCGCTCGAACCAATTGGCACAGGAAAACACTTTAGACGCTGTAGGGACTGCCGCTTCTTCCGACGCCGTCACCTTCACGCGTATCCTCAAGTTATGGTTCATGCTGAGCAGATGATATACAATATCAAAGCGTTCTTCGCGCTCGGGAAAGTCAACAGCACACAGGTCGACCAATTGGGTGAACTGACAATTGGTATCGTCGCGCAAGAACTTCAGAACTTTCGTTATTGAAGGGCGCTGCACAGCAACGGTCAAGGCGCCATCAATCACGGCCGCCTCGATTATATCGTCGGCAAGGGAGAGACCCAAGATCTCTGCCAAGTCAGAAAGTGCCGATGCCTGATCAGGGTCTGCTATCATCGCTCAATACCTAATAGGTCCCTTAACGGTCCAGCGTACCGACACGGCGGATTTTCTTGTGCAGTTGAAGGATGCCATAGAGCAAAGCTTCAGCAGTCGGTGGGCAACCCGGAACATAGATGTCGACAGGGACCACACGGTCACAACCCCGCACCACAGAATAGGAATAGTGATAGTAACCGCCGCCGTTGGCACAAGACCCCATGGAAATCACCCACCGGGGTTCCGGCATCTGGTCGTAAACTTTGCGCAGAGCCGGCGCCATTTTGTTCGTCAACGTGCCGGCAACAATCATCACATCAGACTGGCGCGGACTGGGGCGGAAAAACATGCCAAACCGGTCAAGGTCATAGCGCGCCATCGCCGAATGCATCATTTCCACGGCGCAACAGGCTAGTCCAAACGACATCGGCCACATGGACCCCGTCCGCCCCCAATTGGCCAGCTTATCAATGGATGACAGCACGAACCCTTTGGTTTGCAATTCTTCGGCAACGCGCGCAGCAACGGCTTGATCATCATCCGTTGCAGGACGAATTACATCGGTTGCCGGTTGAGCTGGTACGGTTACTCCCATTCAAGAGCCCCTTTGCGCCATTCATAAATGAAGCCAATCGTCAGAACGCCCAGAAAAATCATCATTGACCAAAATCCGAAGATACCAATCCCCGACAGGCTCACCGCCCACGGAAAGAGGAAAGCCACCTCCAGGTCGAAAATAATGAATAGAATTGCAACTAGGTAAAACCGCACATCGAATTTAGAGCGCGTATCATCAAAGGCCTCGAAACCACACTCATACGTCGACGTTTTCTCAGGGTCTGGATTTGACGGCGCAACAAGAAGGGAGGCTGCCACGATGGCGAAAGCCAAGCCAAAAGCGATACCGATAAAAATCAGTATCGGCAGATATTCCGTAAGCAATTCTTCCATTCCCGTCTCAGTCCGTTGCCCGCCTGCACCATTAGTAAAGGTGCCTTTGGCGCTGTGTTTCGGCCGTCTATGGGACCCGGTCTAAGCGCTTGCAGAGTTAGGCTTTTCACAGCGGCTCCGCGGCCTTCTAACTGTCCCCGACTACGGTTGGTGTAGCCGTTGCTAACCGCGCAAGTCAAGCCAACTTACGCATTGACAAAACCCCTGATTCCGCATGCGAAACAGAACCTCAAGCGGCGTTAAGAAACAACTGGATCTTCGTCAACAACCTTTACCTATGCCGCAGACTGAGCACTGAATTAAACCGCAAAAGAACTATTGATATCGTAGAGGCCTTCAGCACTTGAACTGGTGGGCTTTAAAGCAATCACGTTAAGTAAAATGCGAAGACTATCGTATATGCGTAAACCTAGATCACCCGTTACCAGCGAGGTGTTCGCCACTAAAGTTGCGTCATTCGGTGCGACGACACGATATGAGTCTGGGGGATTTCTGGCGGCATCCAACGTCACCGCATCAAGCAGTAGCGGTAGACTAACGTTGAGGGGAGTAAAAACGCTATCGGCAGGATTTTTCTCATTAAAGGTGAGATCTAATGAATAATCCGTATCACTGGTCACCAGCACCGACACAAAATAAGACTCACTCCTTACAGCGCTAATCGTAATCGACGCATTGCGATTACTGTCTGCTGTCGCGCCCCCTTGTGATCCACCGGCTAAGTTAAAAAATCTAACTTCTGAGCCGAGCGCAGCGCCACTGAGTGCGGCAGTTGCCTTAACGTCTGTAGGCGCGGTGAAGGTGTAAAAACCTTCCGGGTTAGTCGCCTCGCTTACTCTGGCTTGGACAGTGTTGTCGGCCCTGATGACCAGAGCTATCGATTGAGTCGTCCCACTCGGCCCTGTCCAACTCTGGCCCCACAACCGGCCCGCTTATTTGCCATTGGGCCGGGCTCCCCATCAGACCAATAGCAATACTTTAAAAGCAGCTTTCGAAGCTCAAGTATTAGGGTATGATTCTTAGCCTGTAAGGCAAGGTTATAAACGGCCCGAACGCAGTAAAACTTATATTGAGCTGGGAAATTTTTTTCTGAGCATCTAGCCTGATTTTGCCCGTTAATTGGCTAATTGGGCGGTTAACCGGTCCAGCATTCTGACTATACTCAGCGACGCGATATAGGAGGTCTTTGGATTATCGGGCGAAGGTTCTGCCTCTATGGTCGCAGAAAGTCGTCCAAAAGCGCCCCTAGCCTCGACTTGATGGCTGTTTCTGCTTGCCTGAGGGTCAGCGATGAGCGTGACCTGGGTTGCATCCATCCCTAATCCTGAAAGCGCTAAAGCCGCTGCTACGTTCGCATTCTTAGGAAATCGCCGGGCCGCCTCCCGAGCAGTTCCCTCAAATATCGTCGTTGCGCCCCTCAAGGCTAAAAGATCTATGTCAGCCACTCCTGGGGCCCCGGCCCAGGACAGTGGAGGTTTTCGTGTCGTCAGCGAGACATAATCCAAAGTATCCAAGGCAGCCGCACCAAGAGCATCCAGTCCAGCCAGCGCCCCAGCCGGGATAATAATCTTTGCCTTCCCACGCACTGCCGCCGTTTCTAGTCGGTCATGCAAGATAGGATCCGCAAAAGCTCCAACCGAAATCACCATCAGATCTATGCCTGAATCCAGAACCGCAGTGCCATGGACTTGAGCAGCTTCTTGGGCCGCACATTCGACGACAAGGTCCGGCATCTCAGCCAGTAAAGCCGAGAGGTCCTGGACCAGAGGATGCTGCCCGACGCTCGTCAGATCTTCGGGTAAACCCAAGGCCCCTACAATATGCAGCCGGTCCGGCGCCCCTTCGCAATGGTGGGCGACGACGGTTGCAATGCTGCCATTGCCGATGAGCGCTATTTTGAGCGGTAACCCTGAGTCCATGCGCTTTCAACAAGCTGACTGCCCGAATAAAGGCGTTCCAATGGAATGGTGGGCGATGACAGGATCGAACTGCCGACCCCCTCGGTGTAAACGAGGTGCTCTCCCAGCTGAGCTAATCGCCCCTAACCATTATCCATAAGCCTAAGATGACCATCCGACCACCCAAGCGGCGGAACACTAGGCATTTACGTTTACCGGATCAAACGAAAAGATGGGCTTGTTACCCTTAAGCCGAAAAGAATTATGCCGGTTGCACAAGGCAACCGGCATAATTTCAGACTCCGTCTAGGACGGCGGTCTACTTGTTTACCGCGTCTTTTAAGCCTTTGCCGGCTTTAAACTTAGGCTGCTTGGATGCGGGAATTTGAATCTTTTCGCCGGTGCGAGGATTCCGGCCTTCACTGGCTGCCCGATCGGCAACACTAAAGGTACCGAACCCAACCAAACGAACTTCAGTACCGCCTTTGAGAGACCCCACGACCGTATCTATAAAACTGTCTACCGCTTTCGCGGCATCTGCCTTGGTCAGCGAGGTATCGTCTGCCACTGCGGCAATTAGGTCGTTTTTGTTCATATCTGACCCCTTATGTAATGTCTGACTATAAAAACAATTGAGAACAACCCAGCACCGTCATGATGTTCTCCAACGAACTACGGGCCCTTGCAAATGCGAGAAAACCGCAGCTTTTTACGCTGGGATAACTCTGAGTGTAAGGGGCAGATTTTCTGTGCGTCAATGGAAAGAAGCTGAAGAAACGTTGGAAAACTGGGAAATAATGCCCTTTTTACCTTGTCAAGCCAGAAAACCGGCCTTTCATACCTTATTTAGGGGTGGCCAAACGCCAGAAAGGGCCGAAATCCGTGACTCTGGTTCTCCTCAGAGACTCGGAAACCACTACATATTGTGATGGCCTAATGCGTAACAAGAACGTCGTCTTCCGTGCCAGCAGCAGCGCTGGCCGCCACGCCCTCCTCTTCCACATCATCGAGATCAAGCGGCACCAATGGCTGGGTCAATGCTTTTTCAAGCACTTCATCAGCCGTGCTAACCGGAATGATGGTGAGATCGCGTTTGACGTTGTCCGGAATCTCTTCCAGATCTTTCTCATTCTCTTTGGGAATAAGAACCGTCTTGATACCACCGCGCAGAGCTGCCAATAGCTTCTCTTTGAGGCCGCCGATGGGCAGCACGCGCCCCCGCAAAGTGATCTCACCCGTCATAGCGACATCTTTGCGTACGGGTATTCCGGTCAAGGCGGAAACAATAGACGTGCACATCCCCACACCCGCAGACGGCCCGTCTTTTGGTGTCGCCGCTTCAGGTACGTGGAGGTGGATATCGTTCTTATCAAAGATTCTGGGTTTAATCCCAAACGGCAGCGCCCGACTTCGTACATAAGAACGGGCAGCCTGAATAGATTCCTTCATCACATCACCGAGCTTGCCTGTCAGGGTCACCTGCCCTTTGCCCGGCATAACCACAGCTTCGATCGATAGAATTTCGCCACCGACTTCAGTCCAAGCCAGTCCAGTGGTCACACCCACGAGATCCTCTTGCTCGGCTTCGCCGTAACGGAACTTCTTGATGCCAGCAAATTTTTTAAGATTTTGACATTTGACTTTCACACCATCTAGCTTATCGACGATAATTTCTTTGGTTGCTTTGCGGATCAGCTTGGCTAACTCGCGTTCTAAGTTGCGCACCCCAGCCTCGCGCGTGTAGTAACGGATCAGGTCACGCAGCGCCTGATCAGAGATCGACCACTCTTTTTCTTTGAGACCATGCGCTTCGAGTTGTTTGCTGATGAGGTGCCGCTTGGCGATTTCAAGCTTCTCGTCTTCGGTGTAGCCCGACAGACGAATGGTCTCCATGCGATCCAGCAACGGCTGCGGCATGCGCAGTGTGTTCGCTGTAGTAATGAAGAGCACGTCTGATAAATCGTAGTCGACTTCCAAATAGTGATCTTGGAAGGCCGAGTTTTGTTCAGGATCGAGCACTTCCAAAAGTGCCGACGACGGATCTCCACGCCAGTCGTTGCCGAGCTTGTCTATCTCATCCAACAAAAATAGCGGATTGGAAGTCTTCGCTTTTTTCATGCCCTGGATGACTTTACCTGGCATGGATCCAATGTACGTCCGGCGGTGACCACGCACTTCAGCTTCATCGCGCACGCCACCCAATGACATGCGGACAAAGCTGCGTCCTGTAGCCTTCGCAACCGACTTGCCCAGCGAGGTTTTACCCACGCCCGGGGGGCCTACCAGGCATAAAATTGGCCCTTTGATCTTTTTGGTGCGCTGTTGAACGGCCAGATACTCAACGATGCGCTCTTTGACCTTCTCTAATCCAAAGTGATCGCGATCCAATTGGTCTTCCGCCTCTTTAAGGTCGGTTTTGACTTTCGAACGCCTCTTCCATGGAATGTCGGTAATCCAGTCGAGATAGTTGCGCACGACTGTCGATTCAGCGGACATAGGGCTCATCGCCTTCAACTTCTTGAGCTCGCTGTGGGCCTTTTCTTTGGCCTCTTTAGACATCCTGGACTTTTTAATTTTTTCTTCAAACTCGGCGACTTCGTCGCGGCCGTCTTCCGTCTCACCCAATTCTTTTTGAATGGCCTTCATTTGTTCATTCAAATAATATTCGCGTTGTGTTTTTTCCATTTGGCGTTTGACGCGATTACGGATCCGCTTCTCAACTTGGAGAACACTGATCTCACCTTCCATAACGCCATAAATCTTCTCGAGCCGTTCGGAAACGGTTACCAGCTCAAGCAATTCCTGCTTGTCGGCGATCTTCAAGGCTAAATGGGACGCAACTGTATCGGCGAGCTTAGACGACTCTTCGATCTGATTGATCGACACCAACACTTCTGGCGGTATTTTCTTGTTGAGCTTGATGTATTGCTCGAACTCACTCACGACCGAGCGAGAAAGCGCTTCAAGCTCTTGTTCTTCTTGTTCCTCATTCGAGAACGGCTCTGCATATGCTTCGAAAAAAGTTTCGTTTTCTTTGTAGCCTGTAATACGGGCGCGCTGGCCGCCTTCGACCAACACCTTCACAGTCCCATCAGGTAACTTGAGGAGTTGCAGGACAGTGGAAATAGTGCCGACGTCGTAGATGTCATCCGACGCTGGGTCATCAACCGCGGCATCTTTTTGCGCCACAAGCAATATTTGCTTGTCATCGCCCATGACATCTTCCAGCGCTTTGACCGATTTCTCACGGCCGACGAACAAAGGAACTATCATGTGCGGAAAGACCACGATGTCTCTCAGTGGAAGGACGGGATACAACTGACCCTTATCGGAACTCACGTGTACTTACCTCGCTCTTTGGCGCACCGGAAAGAGTCCGATGCGGCCTACGGTCCAGCCGAACCGCTATTGTTATACTTCTAACACCCCCGAAGGGTTCCATTGCGCGACTTCACGTCTCTTACTTAGGGAGTACTTTTGCGGCGCGCAATTGGCCCCCTTAGAATTTTAAAACAGCCGAAGCAATTACACTACGCCGGTGTGCCAACATCTTCGATCCGGTCAGCATAGATATACAGAGGCTTCCCGCGTCCTTCTGTAACCTCTCCATTGACCACAATCTCTTCCACCCCTTCAAGGCTGGGTAGATCGAACATCGTGTCCAATAGAATGCCTTCCATGATGGACCTCAGACCACGCGCGCCGGTTTTACGTTTGATTGCCTTGCGGGCGATCACGGCTAATGCATCGTCGGTAAAGGACAGGGCGACATTTTCGATATCAAAGAGGCGGCCGTACTGCTTGACCAGCGCATTCTTTGGCTTGGTTAGAATCTCTATCAGGGCGTCTTGATCCAGGTCTTCAAGTGTCGCCAATACAGGTACCCGGCCTACAAACTCAGGAATCATTCCGAACTTGAGCAGATCTTCTGGTTCGATGCCGCGCAAAATCTGACCCGTCTGGCGATCATCAGCCGTGCGTACATCGGCGCCGAATCCAATTGACGTCCCCTTGCCACGTTGAGAGATAATTTTGTCCAAGCCGGCAAAAGCGCCGCCGCAGACGAATAGGATGTTTGTGGTGTCAACCTGGAGGAATTCCTGCTGCGGATGCTTGCGCCCACCTTGCGGTGGAACAGACGCAACCGTGCCTTCCATAATTTTGAGCAGAGCCTGTTGGACACCCTCACCCGAAACATCACGTGTAATGGAGGGGTTATCAGACTTGCGGCTAATCTTGTCGATTTCATCGATGTAAACAATGCCACGCTGTGCTCGCTCTACGTTGTAGTCCGCGGCTTGAAGCAATTTGAGAATGATGTTCTCAACATCTTCACCGACATAACCCGCTTCTGTGAGCGTGGTCGCATCGGCCATAGTAAACGGCACGTCTAAAATTCGCGCCAGTGTTTGCGCCAGTAAAGTCTTTCCGCAGCCGGTAGGCCCAATCAGCAAGATGTTTGATTTGGCAATCTCTATATCGGCATTATTGGCATTGGAGCCGAGACGCTTGTAGTGGTTATGGACCGCAACAGACAGGACCCGCTTGGCATGGGCCTGGCCGATCACGTAATCATCAAGCACGGTAAGTATGTCGAGCGGCGTTGGCACACCCTCCCGCGATTTGACCAGATTCGTTTTGTTTTCTTCCCGGATGATGTCCATGCACAGCTCAACGCATTCATCACAGATGAATACTGTCGGGCCGGCGATCAACTTCCGAACCTCATGCTGACTCTTTCCGCAGAAAGAACAGTAGAGGGTATTTTTTGAATCGCCATTTGACGATTTAGTCATGAACTTCTCTCCGCTGGCCCCACTGATCTTGTGGTTTTAGACCGGCATTGCCACCACATATTGCGTGGAGGCGATGTTAAACGACGTATTCGGGGCAAGACAACGACAAAACCCTGACTATCCGGTTAATACAGCAATAAAGGCGTGATTTCAGCCTATCCTGAAGGGTAAGAAGGTATCCTAAAGCCCGTTTTAGGCGTCTTCACCCTTTTCATCGGCATCATCTTCGCCATCCGGCCTCGGCCGTTTTGTAACCACGGTATCAATAATGCCGAATTCTTTTGCTTCTGCCGCAGTCATGTAGTTGTCCCGGTCCATGGCCTTTTCGATGGCCTTTAAGGTCTGGCCGGTATGTTCCACATAAATCTCATTTAGCCTTGCCCGGAGAGCCAAAATTTCACGCGCTTGAATTTCAATGTCCGCCGCCTGCCCCTGGAAACCACCCGATGGCTGATGAACCATGATCCTTGCGTTTGGCAAGGCGTAGCGCTTTTCCACCGCCCCGCCCGCCAGCAAGAGCGAGCCCATTGAGGCAGCCTGCCCCACGCAGACAGTCGAAATATCAGGGCGGACGTATTTCATGGTGTCGTAGATGGCCATGCCGGACGTCACCACGCCACCTGGGGAATTTACGTAAAAAGATATATCCTTGGTCGGGTTTTCCGACTCAAGAAAGAGCAGCTGAGCACAAATCAGTGACGAAACAACGTCGTTGACCTGCCCGGTCAAAAAGATAATGCGCTCCTTGAGAAGCCGGGAATAGATGTCATAGGACCGTTCGCCGCGGTTGGTCTGTTCGACCACCATCGGAACCAGGGTATTGTCATACACTTCGATGGGATCGCGATCCTGCATTACCATTCTCTCTTACGCTCACTACGGGCTCGATATAATCTCGATTTAGCCCGGCTGGACTGGCCTTACCTAGCTCGCGCTTGGCACAGGTCCATCTGTTTCAGTTCCACCGGCCTCTTCAATCAACGTGTCCGGCGATACTTCCTTCTCCGTCACTTGGGCAAGCTCAAGAAGGAAGTCAATGACTTTGTCCTCAAACAGTGGTGCGCGCACCTGCTCCACAGCCTGGGGGTTACTTTGGTAATAGCTCACCACGGACTGCTCTTGGCCTGGGAAGCGGCTGGCCTCTCGGGCGATCGCCTGAGATATTTCTTCAGGCGGCACCTGCAGATTGTTCTTTTGCCCGATATCAGACAGAAGAAGGCCCAAGCGCACACGGCGTTCTGCAATGGTGTTATAGTCTGCCTTCAATTTGTCGTCGGACTTGCCGACATCTTCAGGGTCTAGTTGATCCGATTCTTTTGCTTTCTCAACCTGCTGCCAGATATTGTTAAATTCCATCTCCAGCATGGCTGGGGGAACCTCAAAAGTATGAAGATCGGACAATTGGTCCAGCAATTCCCGCTTAATCTTCATGCGCGACAAGTAATCATAATCCGAACCGATTTGCTTTGTAACGGCTTCGGTCAATGCCGCGAGATCATCAAAACCCATGGATTTAGCGAATTCACCGTCAACATCAGGCGTATCAATAACTTCCAGACCCTTCAGCGACACGCTGAAAACGGCCTCTTTTCCGGCTAGGTCTGAACTGTGATAGTCCTCAGGAAAGGTGACTTTGACGTCATTCTGGCTATCTGGCTCCAAGCCGACCAGCTGCTCCTCAAAACCCGGGATAAAGCGGCCTGATCCTAGTTCAAGTTTAAAATCATCGGCCTTGCCGCCTTCAAATTCTTCGCCGTCGACGGTCCCCACAAAATCCATAACCACAACATCGCCCAATGCAGCGACGCGCTTCTCATCTGTCGGCTTGGAGGCCTTATTGTTTTCGGCCATTTTCCCAAGGGCTTCATTCACTTGGTCGTCGCCGGGCTTGGCGACCAGTTTCTCGATTTTAAGAGAGGACATATCGCCGAGTTCGATGTCCGGCAGCAACTCAAGCTCAACGGAAAACTCTAGGTCTTCCCCTTCTTCGAAGGAGACCAGGTCAACCTTCGGCTGGATCGCGGGTTTGAGCGCTTTTTCTTCGAGCGCTTTTTGGGTGCTTTCTTGAATCGTGGACTCAAGCACCTCACCGCGTACGGACTCACCAAATCGTTTCTTGAGTAGGTTCATAGGAACTTTGCCAGGCCTGAAACCGGGCAGACGGACCTGCTGCCCGACTTCCGTCAGACGTGTGGTCACCTTACCCTCGATCTCTGCGGCACCAACGATGATGCTGTATTCCCGCTTTAAGCCTTCTGAACTTTTTTCCGTAATTTCCATCAATAAACCCTTAGGTGTGCGTCAAATCGTTAAAAACACTTTTAAAGACGCGAAATGTTTGTGCCAAACCCTACCCTAACTACGCCTTGCAACTCGCTTCAGTCATATGTACCGCATATCACCTGCTGGCATGTTCCCGATCCTGACCTGTCCAGCTGACCTGTCCAACGAGAATGGTGCGGGTGAAGGGACTTGAACCCCCACGACTTTGCAGTCACTAGGACCTAAACCTAGCGCGTCTACCAATTCCGCCACACCCGCCCACCGGCCGAAACCGCAGCTTTGGAAGGAGGTAACCCTCCAGCGCCGCACCCGTTTAATGGGATGGCGGAAAATAGGCAACAGCGAAGGTAAGAACAACGAAATTAAGGAGCCATTGAGGAGGTATTTTCGACCAGATCCTCAGCAATCAGTCGGGGTCCCGCTGCCTTAGCCGCCGCGCCGTGAACCCAGGCTGCGGCGCAGGTGGCCCCCCAAGCATCCATACTTTGGGCCAGAAGCCCGGTGATGAGACCAGAAAGCACGTCGCCTGACCCAGCCGTGGCGAGCCAAGACGGCATGTCTGTGCAGATCGCACTAAGCCCGTCTGGAGCTGCGATGACGGTATCACTGCCTTTGAGCAGGACCACGGCGCCACTGGCGTGCGCCGCAGCGCGGGCCCGTGCCAAGCGGTCACGGCCGTCAGAACCGAACAACATAGTGAACTCGCCTTCATGGGGCGTAAGCACTACGTCACCGGTCGCTTCCTGAATGGCGCTAAACAAGAGCGCGGGTACATCGGCAAAGCTTGTCAGGGCATCTGCGTCCAGCACCACAGCCCGCCCTGCTCTCAGAACGTCCAATACCCTTGTTCGGGTCGCCTCACCCACACCGTAGCCTGGCCCAATAAGTACTGCATTGCGGCGCGTGTCAGCTAGGACAAAGACCGCAGGGTCATCGGTCTTGATAGGCTCGAACATGACACCTGGCGCATCGTCCCGATAAGTGACTTCGACCTCTTTCGGGGCGGCCACCGTGACCAGTCCTGCACCGATACGACGCGCCGCAGCCGTTGCCAGCCGCGCCGCGCCGCTCATTGCCGCGCTGCCGAACACCACGGCATGCCCGCGCGAATACTTGTGGTCCGCGGTCCCGGGCACCGGAATGAACCAAAGACCGGGGCCGTTAACCAAGGTCCGCGGCACGATTGTGCCCAAAACCTGTTCGGGTATACCAATATCCACCACAGCCACATCGCCGCACAGATCCCTGCCTGGACAGAGTAAATGGCCTGGCTTGGGCCGGAAGAAGGTCACCGATAGGTCGCACAGAGGCGCAAGACCATCTTCACCGCCGACAATTTCACCGGTATCGCCGCTAACGCCGCTCGGTACATCCACGGCCATACAGGGCCGGCCCAGCTCCAGTAGCGCCCGCACAACAGTCCGGGCCTCACCCTCCAACGGCCGGGATAACCCGGCGCCGAACAGGGCATCCACTGCCAGACCACCCCAGATTACAAGGTCTGTGGTCAGTGGCTCGATAGCGCCGCCGTCTTCGATCCAGCGCTGGGCATTGATGGCCGCATCCCCTTTGAGACTGCCAATATCGCCCAACAAACCCACTCGAACTGGCCAGCCAGCCTTTTTCAGCAGTCTGGCGATAACAAGCCCGTCCCCTCCATTGTTACCGGGTCCACACAGCACGGCTGTGCGCTGCCGCTGCCAGCGTTGTCGGATTTCACGGGCACAATGGGTTCCCGCCGCCTCCATCAGCGCCAAACTGGACAACCCGGCAGCTACTGCACCGTTGTCCGCCGCGCACATCTCTGCCGTGGTGAGGATTTCTTGACTGTCTTGAATCGTCATAGCATTCTTTATTGCATAGTATACTATTATTATGTTTTCTAAAGTGAGATCTGCGCTACTTGCGTTGGTGCAACTCCTGCCGATCGTATATATAGCGCCGCTATGATAAACCGCTATCCATCATTTGCCCAAAGGCGCCACTGGTGAAGGTGGCCGTACTCGGTGCCGGTGTGGTTGGCGTGACCACAGCCCAGGCCCTTGCCGCAGCGGGCCATGAAGTTACGGTCATCGACCGTCAACCCAGTCCGGCGATGGAGACCAGCTTCGCCAACGGCGGTCAGATTTCAGCCTGCCATGCGGCACCCTGGGCCACACCGCACATGCCATTTAAGGCTTTCTCTCTGATGTTTCGGGCCGACGCCCCTCTGCGCATTAATCCCCTGCGCTGGGATCCGGCGTTATGGGGCTGGTGTTTGCAGTTTCTAGCCAACTGCACATCCCGTCGGTTTGAGCTAAACATGGAGCGGGCTCTTAGGATCGCGGTGTATAGCCGGGCAATGCTCAAGGCCCTGCGACAGAGGCACAATCTTAAATACGACCACTCTACTGGCGGCCTTCTATACATTTATCACGATAAGGAGGCATTGGCAGAGGCTGCGAACCTGGCGGCTCGCCTGGGCGGCCATGGATTATCCCAAATGGTCCTCGATCATGATCAAGTCATAGCCGAAGAACCCGCCTTGGCTCAATCCACTGACCCTATCGTTGGCGGCATTTTGAGCCCAGAGGATGAAACCGGCGACGCCCATACTTTTTCCGAGGCCCTGGCCGTGGTCGCCCGGCAACAGAACGTCACATTTCAATTCGACACACATATCACCGGGATAACGGCCAAGGACAAATACACAGTAAGCATTGAAACTACCATTGGTTCCATGGAGGCTGATGCCTTTGTCGTCTGCCTCGGAAGTGACACCGCGCCCCTGCTCAAGCCTCTCGGACTGTCTGTGCCCATTTACCCGGCTAAAGGCTACTCCCTCACGGCCGAGATAACGGACAGCGAGGCCGCGCCCCGGCGCAGTATTACGGATGAATCCCGGTTCATGGTCATCACCCGCATGGGCAACCGTATTCGCGCCGGTGGAACAGCAGAGTTGGCTGGCTGGGACCGGTCGATAAATCCCAACCGCATGTCTCCCATCATAGCCGGCACCCGGGCACTATTCCCACATGCCGCAGATTACAGCCAAATCAAGCCCTGGGCTGGCTTGCGCCCGTCAACGCCGGATTCCGTGCCGATTATTGGGTCGACCCCCTACGAGAACCTATTCCTCAACACCGGCCACGGCACACTGGGCTGGACCATGGCCTGTGGATCGGCCCAAGTAATCACTGATTTGGTGTCCGGGCGAACCCCTGAAATCGATATCTCTGGGGTAGGACTGGATAGATTCACGCGTTGAATATATATCTTAGCTTTGATTCGTAATGTGTTGTTTGTAAACTATTTTTAGACTCTGAAGCGCAGCGGTCTTTGGTTGCCGCCGTTGTCTTTACCGCTGCGCTGATCACTACGTTCATGCTGATGGGTTAGCGCATCCGCTCACTGTTGAATCAATCTCTCAACAAAGAATCCTAAGCCCTTGATTTTGAATCTCTATTTTCCTTGGGTGTTAAGCCCGCTGGGCCTGACAGTCATATATACGTTGCTATATTTATGGCTCTTCCACTAGCTCCACCAACTCTCCCACCGGCCCTCTAAACACCGCCGATCTGTTGCTGCCGTAAATCAGACTCTCATCCTGATGCGGTGAGGAGAGGAACGGTGCCGGTATCACGTCTAGATCAGGAACCGAAAAGCTGGCCATGGCCACTCCAGGCGGCAACTGACCAAAGGCGCGGGGCCGGTCCGTGGTTTTGCCCTTGTCTAACTGCCAAAGCTCCAGAAAATTACCCCGCTCGGCCATGCTGAGGAAGGTCGCGTCCAGGCCATGATCTGCCGGCATGCCCTGGGCAGTGTTGACGACAGCAATGGGGTCATTGCGGACTGGGGTTTTGGTCATGCCGAACATTACCGCATACCAGTCATTGACCGCCGCCACGTCGGGCACAGCCAAAATGGTGATAATTAGCCGCCCCACATCGTCACCAGGCAGCGGCAGGATCGAAGCCGAACGCTCGCCAGTCTCAACGGTTAGATGCAGGACTTCTTCAGCCGGCCCACGCACCTGCATGGCCCCGATGGTTGGGAAGGCACCCAAAAGGGCTGGTGCACCCAGGATTTCCAACGGTGAGGCCTTAATCCGTTCATGCACCCGCTCAATGTCATCGACAACGAACTCCATGGAGTTCCAGCCCCAGGTGGTGATGGCCTTAAACCCGTCTGGCTGATCAATCTCCACAGCCCGGACGAACGCGTCCTCGCCGGTTTCCGGCTGCATGACGATGAATTTGCGCCCGGCACTGTTGGGCGTACCCCAGGAAAGGGCCAGATCAATGGCGACCGCGCCCTCTTCAACCACGCTGTAGTTCAGCAATGAACTGTAGTGCTTGGCGATAACATCCACGTCCGGCGCACCGATAGTCACAGTTTTAATGCGGCTCAGCAGAGGCCGTGCCGTCTGAGCGCGCGCCAAACGCGGCGCGGCGGCGCCTGCCAAGCCAGCCAAACCAGCAGCAAGGCCTAAGCGCATAAAATGTTGCCGTGAGAAGGAAAGTTCCATGGGGTACCCCTGGTTAATACCGTGAAGACTCTGACCTTATGATAGGCGCGGCAGCGGCTCCAATAATGATATCAACAGCATCTGTGCGAGACATTCCGCATGCCTTTTTTGCCGGCTGCCGCATATATGCTGTGATGCTGAAGGAGTTTCTCTAAATCTAAGTCGAAACTTATGTTTGTTGAGACAATGAGCGTTTCGCGACTTGCAAAGAAATATATGTGTTTAGAAAGTCTATTAAGGCCGCTGGGGTTACTTTTTAAATGTATCGGCCATATTCGACGACCCTTCTCTCCGGCAGCCGCTAACCGAGATGTGAGATCCCGGCCCTTGGATGTATTTCAGCATAGTCTTAAGGTGAGGGACGTAACACTGCCCCCATTGTAATACCCCTGTGAAACCTTCATGAAAACTCCAGTACGCAGCGATTTTATAGACGCCATCGGCAATACGCCCCTGATCCGCTTGACCTGGCCGTCCGAGGTGTCCGGCGCCAACATTTACGGCAAGGCGGAGTTCATGAACCCTGGCGGGTCCGTGAAGGACCGCGCCGCCCTATTCATGATCCGTGACGCCGAGAAGCGCGGGCTCATACAGCCCGGCGGCATTCTGGTTGAGGCCACTGGCGGCAATACCGGCATCGGCGTGGCCTTGGTTGGCAATGCACTGGGCTACAAGTCGATCATCGTCATGCCTGACACCCAATCCCAGGAAAAGAAAGATACCGTCCGGGCTTGCGGGGCTGAGCTACGCGAAGTGCCCGCTGTTCCTTACAAAGACCCCAAAAACTATGTCCATGTTGCCAAGCGCCTCGCTGAAGAAGTCGACGGCTATTTCTGTAATCAGTTTGACAACACGTCTAATCGAGAAAGCCACATTCAAACCACGGGCCCGGAGATTTGGAATGACCTCGACGGCAAGGTTGATGCCTTCACAACGGCCGTCGGCACTGGCGGAACCCTGGCCGGCACTTCAATTGCGCTGAAGGAACGGTCCAAAGATGTTCTTATCGTCGCCGCCGATCCTGGTGGCTCGGTAATTCATGACTTCATCAAAACCGGCGAACTGACCTCTGAAGGTAATTCCATCACCGAAGGCATTGGCCAGGGCCGGGTGACGCTAAACCTCAAAGATGCCCCGTTGGACGATGCTGAGCGCATCCTCGACCCCGAGGCGCTGGATGCCATCTATAACCTTGTTCTGCATGACGGTCTGGTGATGGGCGGATCAACCGGGATCAACGTGGCAGCGGCTATCCGCGTTGGTAAGAAAATGGGGCCAGGCGCCAATGTCGTCACGATTTTGTGCGATTACGGCAGCCGCTATCAAAGTAAAATTTTCAACCCCGATTTCCTTAGGTCCAAGGACCTCCCTGTTCCGCCCTGGATGGCATAAGAGATTAGGTTAAGAAGATAGCCCAAAAAGATAGAACTAGGTTAAAGGATAGCTTTCAATGCATTATGTTAATCCGGAGGCGCTGGTCTCGACCGGATGGCTTGCGGAACACATGGAAGACAGTGATTTGGTCATAGTTGACGCGTCATTTTTTGTCCCTGGCGGTACTGCACCAGCCAAAGAAAAGTACGCAGAGGGCCATATTCCGGCGTCGATCTACTTCGATATCAATAAGGTTGCCGACCCAGATGCGGAGCAAGACCACACCATGCCGTCGGCCGCCGTTTTCGGCGTCAAGGTTGGGGCTTTGGGGATAGGCAATGGCTCTTTCGTCATCGCCTATGACGCCATGGGCGGCGGCTGTGCAGCAGCTCGTGTATGGTGGATGTTCAAAGCCTTCGGGCACGGGAGGGTAGCCGTATTGGACGGCGGCTTTGCCAAATGGAAAGCGGAAGGCCGCCCCCTCACCCAAGAGATCACCGAAAAACCCGCTAAAACCTTCGCGGCGTCTCAGGAAGCCTTGGATCAGGTGCTTTCAAAAGCGGACATCCTTGCGAATATCGACAAGCCGGCGTACCAAGTTGTAGATGCTCGCTCTGCCGGGCGCTTCGCTGGGTCCGACCCGGAACCGCGCGCAGGCCTAAAGTCCGGGCATATACCCGGCAGCCGCAATATCCCTTTCGGGACGCTGTTCAATGCGGACAACAATACCTTCAAGCCCGCTAGCAGCCTTGCGGCTGACTTCACCGACGCTGGAGTTGATCTGTCAAAGCCGATGGCCACCACATGCGGCTCTGGCGTCACCGCCTGCACCGTAGCCTTAGCAGCCCATCTCCTCGGCAAAGACGACGTCGCTATTTACGATGGGTCTTGGGTGGACTGGGGCAGCGATCCAGACACCCCCGTGACCACCGGTACTGCAGACTAACAATACCAAAACAGGAGGCGCGTGATGCCCCGTATAGAACCCCTCGATGTGGAAGAGTTGCCGGAAGATCTCCGCGAAAAAATGAAAATGGGTGTCGCCCGCATGGGCTTTAAAGCCAATGACGGCCTTACTTTGGCTCGGGTTCCAGGACTCATAGAAGGTTTGGCCGGTCTGACCTGGGCGATCTACGGCAAAGACGGTCTCGTCTCCAACGAACTCAAGCGCATGGTATCGATTATCACCAGTACCGCGTCAGGCTGTACCTATTGCCAGTCCCACACGTTGCACGGCGCTGAAAAGGCTGGCCTCGGCGAAGACAAGATCAAGGCCCTTTGGGAGTACGAAAGCAGCCCGCTGTTCTCTGATTCTGAGCGCGCAGCGCTTCGGGTTGCTCAGGGTGCCGGCCATGCCCCCGTTGAAGTCACAGATGCGGACTTTGATGAGATGAAGAAGTATTACGACGACAATCAGATCTGCGAGATCGTCTCCATCATTGCCCTGTTCGGCTTCCTCAACAAATGGAATGCGACGATCGCCACCGATATTGAGTCCAATCCGCTCGCCGCTCTGCATCAGCTAGGTCCAACCGCAGACGCAGCCTGACGTCAAAGCAGGTCCGCTTTCGTTTTCGGACCTAACACGCCACAATGCCCCCGAGGGATGTTTAGGGGAACACTTGTGGCGGGTCATAAAGAGCCGAAAAGACTGGATACCCGCCTTGTTCACGGCGGTAGTCACCCTGAGCGTTTTGACGGCGCGGTTAACCCGCCAGTTTTTCGTGTTTCGACAGTCGTCTCCCTTCATGTAGGACTTGAGGACCCGATAGACCTTATGGCTGACCTGGATCAAGCCATGGCGGCAATGACGCCGGCAAGCGTGGAGCGTTAGCGGCATGCTTGGTTTGACGGGCCTTGAACTGGAAGCGCTTCAAGTCAGCCTCAAGGTGTCGTTATGGAGCCTTATCTGGACCCTGCCTCTTGCCCTGGGGTCTGCCTGGCTGCTCGCACGCACGGAATTCAGGGGCAAGGCCGTCTTCAATGCCCTCATCCACGTACCGTTGGTCGTTCCCCCTGTCGTCATTGGCTATCTGCTTCTGGTGTTACTTGGCCGGCAAGGCCTCATCGGCATCTGGCTAAATGATTGGTTTGGCATCGGCTTGGTGTTTACCTGGCAAGGAGCGGCGATTGCAGCCTCGGTTGTCGCCTTTCCATTGTTTGTGCGCCCCATACGGCAGGCTCTGGAGGCGGTCGACCCGCGCCTGGATGAAGCCGCCCTCACTCTGGGCGCCAACAAGCGGCAAGCGTTTTTCGCCGTAACGCTCCCCATCGTCATGCCCGGGGTCTTAACTGGGGCATTGCTGTTCTTCTCCAGAGCTCTTGGTGAGTTTGGCGCGACCATTACCTTTGCCGCCAACATTCCGGGAGAAACCCAAACACTGCCTTTGGCTCTGTACACGGCGACACAGAGCCCTGGCAGCGATCCGATCGCCATGCGCCTGGTCATGATGTCGCTCGTCCTGGCTCTCGGTGCATTGATCTTGTCGGAATGGCTTACAAGACGGACCTACACCCAAAGGCGTGGTTGATTGTCATGCTAGATGTAAAAGCCGGACATAGGTTCGTCGATCGGCCGGATGATTTCCGCCTAGACGTGACGTTGAAAACGCCAGATACCGGCGTGACGGCTGTGTTTGGCCGCTCGGGTTCAGGTAAGACGACGTTGCTCAAGGTTGTCGCGGGATTATTGCGTCCCGATTACGTCCGTATACAAGTAGGATCGGCAGTATTGTGCGATACGCGGCACGGTGCGTGGATCCCGCCGGAACAACGGCGGATCGGCTATGTCTTTCAAGACACTCGCCTGTTTCCTCACCTAAACGTGCAAGGCAATCTGATGTTTGGCCGGCGCTTTAATCCGCCACCAGTAAGCAAAGCGCTCGCATTCGATTCCATCGTCACCATGCTCGACCTTGCCAGTCTGTTGGATCGTAGTGTCCACGGCTTGTCGGGCGGAGAGAGTCAACGCGTTGCCATCGGGAGAGCGCTACTAGCCAATCCGCGCCTGTTGCTTCTCGATGAGCCCCTTGCCGCCCTCGACGCAGACCGGAAGTCGGAAATCCTGCCCTACCTTGAAGGCCTCCGTCATAATCTTGACCTGCCAATCTTGTACGTGTCGCACAGCTTGGGAGAAATCCGCCGCTTGGCAACCTGGATGGCCGTACTCGAAAAAGGGGAAATCAAGGCCTTTGGATCCGTGGAAGACATCACAGGCCAGATGGACCTCTCGCCCCTGGCCGAAGGTGGCGACACCGGTTCTGTCCTAGCGGCAACCGTGGCCGGTCATGAAAAAGCACATGGGCTGACCCGTTTGTCCCTCTCCGGACAGACCATGATGGTGCCGAAACTCGATCTGGTAGAAGGGACACACGTTCGTATTCAAGTCCGGCCACAGGACGTCGCCCTCGCCCTGGAGAGACCGGACAACCTCAGTGTTCTCAACATCATATCAGGGAATATTACATCTATACTGGAACCGCCCAGGCGGCCGGTGGTCGATGTACAAGTGAACATTGCATCGACCAAGAAGCCGGTCCATTTGTGGGCGCAGGTGACGCGGCTCGCTGCTGAACGCCTTGCGTTACAAACGAATATGCCTGTTTATGCTCTCATTAAGGCCGTATCGCTCGATCAGAACCGCGTCGGTTTGTCGTGAAAATCAGTCGGCTAGAATTTCGCCACGCCTGGCGGGCCAATCTGCCCATACCCGCAGTCGCAGGCATCAGACGGCGTTGCCAGCCGTGCCACCAAAGGCGAGGCCTTTATGCCGGCATTGCTCGGCTCCCAGCGAAAGGTCGCGCCGCACTTGGCGGCACTCCTGATTGCCAGGCAACTCAGGGGTCGCTTGTTTAGGGTCATCTACCATGGTGTTTAATCTCGATTTCCTTGGCTTCGGTAGTAAGAGGAAATGGGCCTTTAGTGTACTAGACCGCGAATGGGCGGCTCTAGATGTTGACACCCGGCCCATCGATGGCGGCGTCCGGCAATTGTTATTCCAATGGGCGCAGGAATTCGGCGAATCCAAGGGCAAAATCGACCCCCACCTCATGGACCTGGCTGCGTTCTCAGGATTTCTCATGCTCGGCCCAGAATTGGCTGCACGACCATTTGGCCCGGAGGGCCTGTTCAACATGGAAAAGCGCTTTAATGATGCAGTTGCATCGTATGCCTCGGACTCAGAAACTGACGATCCTTTAGACATACGGGTCATAAAATTGATTTTGGCAGCCAATCTGGCGGACCGGGATATCGAAGCAATGGTCACGTTAGACCGTGATACCTAAATTATATTTGCATCAGCTGGCGACGCGTTCTTTAAGTTCTGGTTTAACACCGAACGCAATTGCCCGGCATTGCACCTGACAACCATGGAAGACACTAAGGACCTGAGTGACTATATCGTCTTTAGACATGGGCCCAACCCATCGCCATCTCTATGCGCCACTGGTGGAAAGCCTATAAAGGCAGCCGCCAACTGGCCCAAGTTGCACCCGCACCGACTAACAAAAAAGCTGTGCCAGTAAATCGCGTACAGACTTCAAAGTGGCGATAGCACACTAAAGACTAAGTTGGCCCGTCAGTCGCTCCTACAGCCGCTGATCGTTCTTCATATTTTGAGTATGTGAACGCCGTCCACGCCAGAAGAGCAGCGCAAAGCATAAAAATAGCGAGCGGAAAGGGTGTTCCGTTTTGCCAGCTTCCGGACGCCTGAGCGAAGAGTGCCGCGATACCCAGTTGTATAAACGAAGTTAATCCTGATGCTGTACCGGCGAGTTCAGGATAAACGCTTATTGCGCCGGCATTCGAATTAGGAAGTGCCATGCCATTTGCAGTGCCAAGAATTGTGATGGGTAGAAATATTGCCAAGGGATGCCATACCCCAAAGGCTAAAAAAGCAACCACAATAGCCGTGGTCACGATGGCGAGTAACGTACCGATCCTGATCATGGGGTCTATACCCACTCGCTCAGAATATCTTGTGGCAATCAATGTTCCGGACAAGTAGCCGATTGTAGAAAGTAGAAAGTACAGGCCGTAGCTGGTCGCGCTGACATCCATGACGGTCATGACGGCATAGGGGGCTGCTGCGAGAAACACGTAAAATATGGATATCATAAACGCGCTTTGAAAGGCGTAAGCTCGATAGGCGGGTGCACTCAGCAATATCTTAAAGCTCGCTAGCATACTGCCCAAACCAAAGGACACTCCGGTCTCCGCTTTGTGGGTTTCGGGCATACCAAAAACAATGAGAGCCAAAAGAATCCCTGCAAATATGACAGTGGCACCGATATTGCCTCGCCAGCCAAATCCGTCGACAAGAAATCCTCCGAGGGTCGGAGCAATCATTGGGGCAACAACCATAACGGCGATTAGGCCCGCGAGAACGGCTGCAGCGCGTTCTCTGCCATACAAATCACGCACCGCAGCACGGGCAATGACTACACCAGCTGCGCTCCCTAGCGCTTGAATGAACCGTCCTAGAACTAAGGTTACAATTGAATTCGCAAATAGACAGAGAACGGTGCCAGCAAAAAATATTATCATCCCACCAACAAGTGCTGGCCGCCGGCCAAACCGGTCTGACAACGGGCCATATATAAGAGTAGCCAGGGCTGTCACGAGCAGCGGTAGACTGATTGTTAATTGTACTTGCGACGCAGTCACGTCGAATGCCGCTTGTACAGCTGGCAAAGCAGGCAAGAATATTTGGATCGTGAACGCACTCGCGGCGATCGTCGTAGCCAGAACGATCTTGATCAACCGTTCATTGGGAATGGCGGGCAACGCCTCTGAGTTAGTACTATGTCTATGCTGTGACTCATCGCCCTCCATTCAAATAGTTTCGTGCAACAAGATAACTATATTCACTCTACTCAGCTGCTTCCTGTGCGATGACGCAAACCGCGCAGTCGCCACCTAAAGCTAAATTTCCCTGCCCTGCAATGAGCGCACCGACCGCATCAACATTCGCTGGATCAGCCTTGGGAAATGCTTGATGGCTATGCCGGATACCAAGAGACAGCATCGCTTCAGTGGTTTTGTACCCGGTGCGCAAAGATTCTAGAACGGGCACTGAAACACATTTCGCGATTTGTGGACCAACCGGTGCCATGCAGGTGCATCCCAGCATAATGGTATCCGCGCCATCTTCGCTCACTGCAGATTCAATGGTTTGCACTATACGATCTTGCAGACTGGTATCGCCGTTCTTTAGATCGTTGGTCGCGGCTCCAGCACCCTCCACGCCTTTTACTTCGTCATTGTTCAAGACGTTGCGGATCGACACACAACGATCTTCCATGGCGCAATTGCGCAGACGTTCATGATAAATAAAATTCATTTTGGGCGGCCAAATAGTCACAATCGAGAACTTGCGCCCGACGTTGCAGCACATCGCCATCGTCGCTTCACCAGCACCGACCACAACCATGCTGGTAGCGGATCTCATTTCATCAATGCCATAGTCACCAACAGTATTAATAAAAACGGCGTCGAACCCAGCCCTTTCTGCCTCGATGGCACAGTCCAAATTAGCAATAGCCGTTAGTCCTCTGTCGTAGGGCGTTATTGGGAACGTGCGCAAACGTGTTTCGATCAACTCGGGCTTAAAACCCTCGCCGGCAATTTCTAAGATGGGTGAAATATTATTATCTGTTGCTCCGCCCCCTGTTCCGAGGACACCTATACGATAAGTCATGGCTTTATCCCTTGTAATATTCCCTCAGAGCTTCAGCAAATACCGCCATCTGCTCTACTGTTCCCATACTGACCCGGCACCATGATTCATACGGCGCATAAGAGCGGCCGACAAGGATGTTTTTGCGGCGCATAGCAGTTGAAAATGCACGTACAGACCCGCCCGTATCAAACAACACGAAGTTGCCTTTTGACGGTGTGTACGGCAACCCCAGATCCTCAAAGGCAGATTGTGTGATGGATACGCATTCCTGAATTTTAGACTTACTAAATTCTTGAAATTCTATGTCTTTGTAGCTAGCGACTGCAGCGCGTAATCCCATAACATTGAGGAAGCTCATTTGCAGCGGCCGCAACCGCTTGATCAAATCTTCGCGGGCAATAGCATAACCGATACGCAACCCTGCCATGCCATGAATTTTTGAGAATGTGCGGGCGATAATAACATTCTTACCGGCTTTGACCTGGTCAACCATGGCATTGCTGGAGGGGTCCTCTAATAAATCAACGTAGGCCTCATCAACGAACACGGTGGTGCGACTTTCTACGGTGTCGATGAAAGAACGCAGCGTATCTGCATCCGACAGTGTCCCCGTTGGATTATTGGGATTACACACATAAACAAGGCTGGTGTTGTCCGAAATTCGGCCTTCCATTGCTGCCAGATCGTGGATCATATTCTTATCAAGATTGATCTCGTGCACCGTTCCACCTGTGTTGCGCACGTATCCGACCAGCATCGAAAATGTCGGGCGCGCGGCGACCACATCGCCAGTCTGCCCAAAACCTAACCCGGCCATTTTCAAGAGCTCACCCGACCCCGCCGTTATGAGCACATTGGATGGTTCAACCCCCTCTCGCTCGGCAATAAGACCGCGTAAGACGCGCGCCTCGGTCGTGGCGTACATCCACCCATCTGCAAGCGCGTTCGCCATAGCTTCTTGCGCGCTCGCTGAGGGCCCATAGGGGTTTTCATTTGCAACAAGCCGGATAGGACCGTTGTTATCAGCAGCGTGAGCGCGCCGTAGACCGCCATGGACCAGTCCAGTAGCAACAACGCCCAAGGCTGCCCCGCTTGCGCGGAATAGGTGTCTGCGGTCGAATGTAGGTGCCATGGAACCCTCCCAGGATTCTGGCCAATCTCTATTTGGTCAAACTATTGTAGACGTTTTGTACCACAAATGTTGGCCCCATAAATCCACTAGCCCACTTGGCATCCAAGTCTTCTGTGATTTTAGCCTTCAGCATTGCGTTTACCGTCATACCTTTATCTATCCCATCTTGGACGCGACCACACAGTGCTACCAGCATTGCGTGGTAGATCATTTAATCTGGATAGAAATTGGCAAAAGCACCCCAGTATGTGGCCCATTTACAAAAGCCTGAATTTCACCAACACGGCTGTCATCCATCGATGCAATCAGCCATATCTGCCCCGCGTCCATGGCCATAGCCGCGTCATGTGCTGAAGGACCTCTCCGACCGTTAGGGTGAGAGTGGTAGTGCCCGATAAGTTGCAGGTCTGAACCGCGTAATTTGCGAATCCAATCGAATTGAACCTGCGGATCAATCAGGAAGCGGTCTTCTGAGTCAGCTTGGTTTTGTGTTGGAACTACGTCGGCCACTACAACCGTTTGTTCACCATGCCCTATAAGTAGTCCACAGCACTCGCGCGGGAAATCTACTTCCGCTTCTCGTTCAATCAATTTTCTTTGAGCCTTTGTGATAACAAGTTTGGTCATAGCGAAGACGGACGAGCACCTCCTGAATTGACCGCGATCTCTCCCACGATCTCTCCAGACTCAGGATTGATCAGGACGACTCTGTCCGGGACACCACCACCAGCGAGAGTTACCGCAATCCACCCCTGGATTTCGGTCACGTCAGCGACTGAAGTTCCAGAGGGTTGACGCAGGTCAACGAGGTCAAAGGCCCGCCCGCTTATGAAGCTTGCGGATTGAGTGACTGAATTGTCATTTTTATGCCAACCCAATGATAAGCCGATGACAAGAATGGCTAGCAATGCAAGCAGCATTCCTGACATAACCCACACCAGCATTTTCGCGGCATTCATTGTCCCGGTTCCTCCCGTCGCCCGGTTAGCGTACAAACTCATCGTAAATGATATAACGACGAACCCATAGCGGGGAAATCTTGCCAAAAGAGATAATCACTTGCACCGTTGACGCGGACAGACACGGCCAAAGACTTGACAAGATGTTAGCAGGTACGATGGATAACTTATCTAGATCGCGCCTTAAAACGCTTATCGAGTCTGGTAACGTGAGTGTTGATGGTGAAACCATCGACGATCCAAATTTCCGGCTCAAACATAATTCTACAATTGCTTTGAGTATCCCTTCGCCGGTAGAGGACTACCCTGAGCCGCAGTCAATTCCACTCGAAATTCACTTTGAGGACGAGCATTTGATTGTCCTCAACAAACCAGCGGGTCTCGTCGTTCATCCGGCCGCCGGCAATCCTGATCATACGCTCGTTAATGCATTGCTCGCCCATTGTGGCGATTCACTGCAAGGTATTGGCGGTGTCAAACGCCCTGGTATTGTCCACCGGCTCGACAAGGATACATCAGGACTTCTGGTCGCCGCGAAAACAGAAACAGCCCATGCAGGACTAACAAAGCAGTTCGCTGATCATTCAATCGAGAGGCGCTATTCAGCTTTGGTTTGGGGTGTTCCATCTCCGCTTTCGGGAACCGTAATCGGTGCTATTGGACGGAGTTCAAACAACCGGAAGAAAATGGCAGTGGTAGCAAGAGGCGGCAAAGAAGCTGTCACCCATTACCGGTTCCAGAAAGCGTATGGCGCAATAGCAAGTCTAATCGAATGCCAATTGGAGACCGGCCGCACACATCAAATTCGTGTTCATATGACCCACAATGGCAGCAGCATTATCGGTGACCCGCTTTATGGTAAAGGCCTCAAACGTGGGATAGATAAAACCTTGGCAGATACCGTCCGGAACTTTGGCCGCCAAGCCTTGCATGCAGGCATACTAGGATTCAAACACCCTGTGACAAACGAAGCCGTAAGTTTTACCTCAGGCGAGCCTGTAGACTTTATCACGCTACAGCGCGCATTGAGTGAGGTCTGCTAGGTGTTAGTAATTACAGCTTCGGCTCTTTGGGTTCGGAGATTGATGACCCGAAATGCGTGCCGCAACGCTGGTCTGGTTGTCCATCACCCGGCCGCCTAAAGGCCAGTGATAAATAACTACCACGCATTTGCGATTTACCGGCGGCCATTTCGCAGCACCCCAATCAACCATATGCAGCGCATTCTGGAGCTCGTTGCCTCGCGTATAGGGGTACTCTCGACCTCACCTTTGATGGAATTTAGAAAGCACCATAGCTCACCATATCGGCGTTATCGAAGGGTTAGAATCAAGTGCTTGTGACCACGAACAAATGACCCCCAGTAAACCTAGTCGGCAAAGGGATCCCGAACCATTATGGTATCCTCGCGCTCGGGGCTAGTCGAAAGTAGAGCCACGGGTGCGTCAATAAGTTCTTCAACACGCCGGATATATTTGATCGCTTCAGCAGGCAGATCTGCCCAGGACCGCGCGCCACGCGTACTCTGATTCCAGCCTGAAAGCGTTTCATAAACGGGAATTACACCCGCTTGATCGGCCATTGATGCTGGAAACCTATCTATTTTCTCACCTTTGAGTTCATAAGCGACGCAAACGTTCAGCTCAGTCAATGTATCCAGAACATCGAGTTTGGTGAGCGCAATTCCTGTAATACCCCCGACCTTTACGGCTTGGCGGACCATGACAGCGTCAAACCAACCACATCGGCGGCGGCGGCCCGTAACAGTCCCAAATTCATGCCCCCTCTCCCCGAGCGTCTCACCAACATGGTCGTGAAGCTCGGTTGGAAACGGACCAGACCCAACCCTGGTGGTGTAGGACTTTGTGATGCCGAGAACGTACCCCACAGCGCCTGGCCCAAGGCCGGACCCGACGGCTGCCTGGCCGGCTAAGGTGTTTGATGATGTCACGTACGGGTAGGTGCCGTGATCAAGATCAAGCATAGCGCCTTGAGCACCCTCAAAAAGAATGCGTTGCCCCTTTTTTCGCGCTTTGTCTAGGAGCTCCCAAGTGGGGGATTGATAAGGCAAAATTTTTGGAGCGACGTCGGCTAATAGCTTGCACAAGTCCTCACCACTGAGTTCCGGCTGACTCAGACCTCTTAGTAAAGCGTTATGATGAGACAGTAACCGATCTACTTTTAACGCCACCGTTTCGGGATCATTTAGGTCACAAAGTCGGATCGCCCGGCGAGCTACTTTATCTTCATATGCCGGACCAATGCCACGACCTGTTGTACCAATCTTTTTCTCACCCGCCGCCTCTTCGCGGGCAAGATCCAAATTTTTGTGGAGCGGGAGGATCAGACTGGCATTCTCAGCAATCTGCAAGGTATCTGAATCGATCCGGACACCTTGCTTCCCAACGCGTTTAATTTCTTCGAGAAGAGCCCAAGGATCTATGACTACGCCATTACCGATTATGGACGGTTTTCCACGGACCACACCGGATGGTAACAAACTCAGCTTGTACGTTTGACCGTCAATAACCAAAGTATGTCCGGCATTATGCCCACCCTGAAATCGTGCAACGACGTCAGCGCGTTCAGATAACCAATCAACAACTTTACCTTTTCCTTCGTCACCCCACTGGGCGCCGACAACGGCCACATTCGTCATGTCGCCTTCCCTTCTTTGATAACTCTTTGCACAGAGCCCTCAGCCAAGACATGACTACAACCAAGCCTGCCAGCCTCTTTGAAAATGTCATTGCCGTCACTGAGTGAAACTTTAGTCCGGTAACCCTCAGCTTGGAGGTCTACAATTGTTTTCCGATCCGTTCCGAAAGGAATATAGACGCACACACTCAACTCCTGTTTTGTCGAGACGGACAGGAGGCCATCCATAAACAATGTCGCGCCAGTTGCCGGTTCAGTACGCCCCTCATCGTGGTCGATTTCGTAGCGTCCGCCACGGCCAATTTCGCGACGGCTGCCTTTAGCAAAGAGGAAGAACGTAACCCCGGTGTGGTATTGCAGCCCTCTATTTTCGACTAAATCAAGAGTCAGGGATAGATCAGGAGATTGGTCCTTAACCTGATCCGCCACGGTGAACAATGTCTCTAGTTGCACCGCCGCGACTGAAGGCAATTTAATTTCGGCCAGTCTTTCACGCGCATTTTTGATTGGACCCGTCGCTTCAATAAGTGCCGTTAACACATCGACAAGTGGACCAGCCAGCGAGCGAATTTCTGCAACATCCTTGTGATCTAGCGCGAGCAAAAGATCATCAAGGTGAGAGGCCTCGAATTTCTGTGTTGCAAGTATTGCTGGCACAAGAGGAGGCAATGCCATGTCCACCGTGATATGAGCGATCCCGAGACTGACCAGGCCCTCAGTTGCTATGACTATAGCTTCCAGGTCAGCGGCCACACTATCCGGACCTATGAGTTCAAACCCAACCTGTGTGAATTGACGCTCAGGCCGTAACTGACGGCCTTTTACGCGCATAACCTGCCCCGCATACATGAGACGTAAGGGGCGCTGCTCAGTCTGCAAACGGGTTGAAGCGATACGCGCAATCTGCGCCGTCACATCAGCACGCAGCCCAAGAGTGCGTTGCGATACCGGGTCTACCATCCGGAAGATGCGATCAGCCGTTGCCGCGCCCATGCCAGCAAGCAGAGTGTTTTCAAATTCCACCAGCGGCGGCGAAACGCGGTCATACCCATTGGCTTCGAATGAAGCTGCGAGGCGCTCAACCAGAGCAGCTTCTATTGCCGCGTCAGGCGGTAACACGTCGCGCAAGCCTTCCGGCAGCAGAGTTGGGCTGACTGTTTCGGACATAACTAAAAGGGGCCTGATTTAGGGTGGCAAAGCGCTGGCCGTGCCTCTAGCCGCTTATGGCGCTTAAGCTATTTGAGTCGAGTCGTGTTCTAGCCTTCCCCATCATCCAGAGCAACGGGAATCAGAGTTTATGGGCCTAAAATAAAAGTGTTTGGGCCTGATGAACCTGTGGAAGGCCCCGGACGCCCTCAAGCAAGGATTCGTCTATTTCTTGATCAAGCTGGAGCAAAGCAATAGCGTCACCGCCCTGATTCGGGCGGCCTAAATGAAACGAAGCGATATTAACACCTGCATTGCCCAGCGCAGACCCCAACGCCCCTATGAAACCAGGTTTGTCATCATTGATGATGTAGAGCATGTGAGGACCGACCTCTGCCTCCAAGCGGATGCCGTTGACCTCCACTATCCGAGGAAGGCTATCGCCAAATAGAGTTCCGGTGATGGTTCTCGACTGCCGTTCCGTCGTTACTGAGATCGAGACAAGAGTTTGGTATTGGTCACCGGTCTCTTTTTTAATCTCGCTAATCTCTATGTCTCGTTCAAAGGCGATGACCGGTGCATTCACCATGTTTACATTCTCCATCAAAGGCGAAAGCAGTCCCTTAACAGCTATGGCGGTTAGTGGTTTTGTATTGAGGTCAGCGACTGCACCAGCATAGGTGATCGAGACATTGCGGATGCTGCTTCGCGTAACCTGGCCAGCAAAGCTCCCCAGTTGCTCAGCAAGTTTTAAGTATGGCTGCAAGCGTGGCGCGTCTTCAGCAGATACCGATGCCATATTGAGTGCATTGGTCACCGCGCCAGTCAGTAAATAATCTGACATTTGTTCAGCCACTTGGACCGCAACATTGACCTGTGCTTCTGCCGTCGAAGCACCGAGGTGCGGCGTACACACCACATTTTCCAAACCAAAAAGAACACTTTCTTTTGCCGGCTCGGCTTCAAAAACATCAAAAGCAGCACCGGCGACATGCCCCTCTTCAATCGCAGACTTCAAGTCAGCTTCATTGACGAGACCTCCGCGTGCGCAGTTGATAATCCGCACGCCTTTCTTCATGGTCGAAATCGCTTTTGCGTCGATGAGATTGCGGGTTTGATCAGTTAACGGCGTGTGCAAGGTGATGAAATCAGCCCGGCCAAAGAGATCTTCAAGCTCGACTTTTTCTACGCCGATATCGACAGCTCGTTCTGCCGAAAGGTAGGGATCAAATGCAATCACCTTCATCTTAAGCCCCAGCGCTCGGTCGGCTGCGATCGAACCAATATTGCCGCACCCAACCACACCGAGCGTTTTACCGTACAGTTCGACACCCATAAACTTGGACTTTTCCCAAAGGCCATCGTGTGTCGATGTGTTCGCCTGAGGAATTTGACGGGCAAGCGCCATCATCATGGAAATAGCATGTTCCGCAGTCGTAATAGCATTGCCAAACGGGGTGTTCATCACGACGACGCCGTGCTGTGTCGCAGCGGCAACGTCGACATTATCAACACCGATTCCGGCGCGGCCAACAACTTTCAAATTGCTAGCCGCTTCAAGAATTTTCTGTGTAACTTTTGTAGCTGATCGAATTGCCAGACCGTCGTATTTACCGATGCATGCTTTCAACGCGTCCGCGCCCATTCCAGGCTTAACATCAACATCAACTCCACGGTCTTTAAAGACTTGTGCGGCCAGTGGGCTGAGCTTGTCTGAAATCAGAACTTTAGGCATTTTTTTTCCTTATTGCTCGCTCAGGACTTGTTCATAGGCCCAGTCAAGCCAAGGACACAGAGCTTCTAAATCAGAAGTTTCGATTGTGGCCCCTCCCCAAATACGTAATCCAGGAGGAGCATCACGATACGCACCGATGTCATAGGCGACCCCGGCCTCGTCCAACAATGTTACCATTCTTTTCGCTACCCCTGCCTGCCCATCATCCGGGAGTTCGACAAACCAATCGGCAATAATCGTAAGACAAATCGATGTGCACGAGCGTGTTCCCGCATCGACGGCTAGGAAATCGACCCAGTCCGTCGCCTCAACCCAATCAGCGATGGCTTTTAGGTTGGCTTCTGAGCGTCGCACCGTCTCTTGCCGGCCGCCAATGCCGTCCACCCACTTGAGAGCGTCCAGGGCATCTTCGACGCACAGCATGGAGACTGTATTTATCGTTGCGCCATTAAAAATACTGGCATTGAATTTGCCGCCCTTGGTCATACGGAACAGCTTGGGCATGGGCCACGGTGGGCTATAGCTCTCAAGGCGATCCACTGCGCGCGGGCTAAGAATGAGAACCCCGTGTTGCGCCTCCCCGCCAAGAACTTTCTGCCAGGAATAGGTCACTACGTCGAGTTTTGAGAAGTCCATATCCATAGCAAATACGGCAGAAGTCGCATCGCAAAAGGTAAGGCCAGCCCGGTCATTCGGAATCCAATCCGCGTTAGGTACCCGCACGCCAGATGTCGTTCCGTTCCAGGTAAAAATAACGTCGCGGTCAAAATCGACGTCATTGAGGTCCGGCAATTCGCCATAGTTGGCATCAAGAGTCCGAATGTCCTCAAGCTTTAATTGTTTGACGACGTCGGTAACCCATCCGGACCCAAAACTCTCCCAGGCCAGCATGTCTACACCCCGTGCGCCGAGCATAGACCACATAGCCATTTCCATAGCGCCAGTGTCGGATGCTGGAACAATGCCGGTGTGATAGTCATCTGGCAGTCCGAGTATGGCGCGAGACCGGTCAGAAACCTCTTGTATGCGAGCTTTGGCAGGCTTGGCTCTATGCGAACGGCCAACCATGGCGCCCTTAAGGGCGTCTGGAGTCCACCCAGGGTGCTTGGCACAAGGCCCGGACGAAAAATTAGGATTTGAGGGGCGCTTGTTGGGCTTAGCAGAAACGGACATGGACGCTCGGCTTTCCTAGTGGAGGAATTCGAAGAAATGGGTGCGATTGGACCAGCGGGCGCGGATACTAAGGTCGGGACCGGGCCTCGTCAACGCGGCCTTTTTGGGTTGTCTAAAGGCCCCAGTACCAGGGCGCAATGAGACTGAAAGCCAGCCAAAGGACGAGAACGAGAGGCAGCCCAGCTCGAACGAAATCTCCGAACTGATATTGCCCAGGCCCCATGACCAGGAGGTTTGTCTGGTATCCCATCGGTGTTGCAAAAGAGCAATTGCAGGCAAAGAGGCAGGTTATGGCGAAAATCCGTGGATCAATGCCCACATTGGCAGCCAGGCTAACGCCGATCGGGGTAAACAGCACAGCACACGCATTGTTGCTCAACACATTGGTGAACAATGCTACTACCAGAAAGAACACGGACAACAGAACGGCCGGAGATGCGGTTCCGAATAGATGGACGATCGCGTTAGCCAAATAAGCGGCCCCACCCGTCGCTGTCATCGCCGTTCCAAGCGCCAAGGATGTGCCAACCAGCAAATAAATTGAGCGGTCGATGGCCCGGCTAGCTTGGCGCAGGTTCATGCATCCAGTCACGATCAAAGCTGTTGCCGCAGCGACGGCTGCAATGGTGATGCTCACGAGACCCGTAGCTGCCAAACCGATAGCCAGCCCAAAGATCGTGATGGCCCGCTTAGCGTGGTCACGGTTTGGGATAACACCACGCGTTCCCGATATCAGAACCACATCGCGCTCTGGCCGGAAGGAATCCAATTGTTCTTCTCGCCCCTTCAGCAATAAGACGTCCCCAGACTGAAGACGGATATCTGTCATGCGGGCTGCCGTCATTTGGGCGCGCCGCTTAATACCTAGAAAAATCGCCCTTTGACTTTGCTGAAGTTCAAACTGTTCAAGCGTGAGACCCACCATCCGCGATGCGGGTGTGACCATGGCCTCCACCATTACCGTGTCGCGCTTCTCAGGCCGCTCATCCTCTTCTTTTGCTGCCGTTTCATCGTATTCGCGTACTCGTGTTTCATGAAGGTCGAGACCATAGGGCAACGGTGGATGAAACAGGCCTTGGTGTTTGCTAGCAATTTCTGTGAGTGCTTGCCGCGTTGCCGCAATCACAAACGTATCCCCAGCTTGAATGCGATAGTCGTCAAACGGTGGCAATACCGTCTCCATTCCACGGAAAATGAAACGAACCGTGGCACTTGGAAGTGTTTTGAATGCGCCGGCCTTCGCAGACTCACCCATGAGATCTGAATCAGCAGCTACGACGAATTGGGAGATGTATTGGCGACCACTCGAACCACTCGAAGCGGTTTTCTTCTTTTCAGGCAGAATGAGTGGTAACACGATCAAAACATAAAAAATTGATACGCCTGCCAACATCAGCCCCAGTGGCGTGATTTCGAAAAATCCAAGCTCCCGCAAGCCCTGCTGGCTCATGGAACTGGATACCAATAAGTTGGTGCTTGAACCTATTAATGTGGTCATACCGCCTAGAATGGCTGCGTAGGACAATGGCAGCATTGTTCGGCTGGCTGATAAACCGTTCTTCTGTGCCAAAGCTTGCAGAATAGGAATGAAGATAACAACGATCGGTGTGTTGTTCAGAAATGCCGACAGCAGCGCAACAACCAACAATAACAGTGCCAACACTAAGATAGGGTGCAGCCTAATCCGTGACACCCACGCTCCGAAGCCTTCCAAGGCACCGGTTCGGACCATCCCCTCACCGACCACCAATAAAGCTAAGACAGCAATCAGCGCCGGATTGGCGAACCCGGCAAGCAGTGTCTCAGCATTAAGAAGATTGACGTCAAATGTTCCGGTCAGCGGAAAGACCTGAAACAGGACGAGTAAAATCGTGAGCACCAGAAGGGAACTGATTTCCAGCGACAGCCACTGTGTGACATATAGTGTCAGCAGCATCACGGCCAAGCCAAGAACTGCCCACATCTGAAAGGTAGTTTCAAAACCTGCCATGACGTTATTTGCTTGTTCCTGCAATTGCATGGACATGATTTAACGGTCCATGGCCGCGGCCAAAAACGGGCGCCGTCAGAATAGCGTCTCTCACGAATTCTCGCGCTGTCATTACCGCGGCAGAAAGGCCCAATCCCTGCGTAAGACCTGCAGCAACCGCAGACGCCAAAGTACAGCCTGTTCCATGAGTCGATTTTGTCTCAAGCCGAGGCCCTTCAAAACGTTCAACGACGTCCTTGGTGATTAAAAGATCAGTGATTTGGTTTCCTTCAACATGCCCACCTTTGAGCAGGACCGCATCAGCCGACAATTCACGCAAAGCATCAATAGCGGCATCCATATCAGCTAAAGTGCGAATGCAAAGTCCCGTTAGAACTTCAGCTTCAGGAAGATTGGGCGTGACCACAGCAGCCCCTCTTATTAACCGTTTAGCCATGGTACTGGTTGCGCCATCCGCAATCAAACGATGCCCGCCCGTCGCCACCATGACCGGATCAATGACGCGCGGTATACGCGGCCCATACGTAGCGCAGGCGTCGGCCACGGCATTAACAACGTCCACAGAGGCCAGCATCCCGGTCTTAATGACATCAGCTCCGATATCTGTGAGCACAGTTCTAATCTGCGATGCCACAAAATCTGGTGGAATATTATGGACCCCATGAACTCCTAATGTGTTCTGGTCCGTAACGGCTGTAACCGCCGTCGCAGCATAGCTTCCCAGTGCGGTAACAGTTTTAATATCGGCCTGAATACCGGCACCCCCGCCGCTATCAGACCCTGCGATAATTAAAACGCGGCCATTTATTGAATGGTGTCCCATCGGTGTGGCACAGCCAGCCGGTCAAGCCGCTGTCGCTTCAATGACAGACGCAACATCTCGCACCACAGCATTCACTTCGTCAGCGTCGTCTCCCTCCGCCATGACGCGGATGAGGGGCTCGGTTCCCGACTTACGAATGAGGAGACGCCCTGAATTATTCAGGCGTCCCTCCGCGGCAGATATAGCGTCTTTAACTAGACTTGCTTCAAGCACACGGTCTGCGATCGATTTGTCAGCAAGACGTACGTTTTGAAGAACCTGGGGCACGGCTTCAAACAGGCGCAGAATTTCGCTCGCTGGTTTTTGCTTTTCCACCAGTATGGCCAGAAGCTGCAGACCAGCCATGATGCCGTCTCCGGTCGTCGCATGATGACCGAGAATGACGTGGCCAGACTGCTCTCCGCCTAGATTGAATCCACCTTCCTCCATTCGTTCAGACACATAACGATCACCAACTTTGGTGCGCTCTAGACAGAGGCCAATGCTAGACAAATAACGTTCAAGGCCTAGGTTACTCATCACAGTTGCAACAACGGCATTGCCCTGCAGCTGTCCTGATTCGTGCCATTGAGTTGCGATGGCAGCCATAATCTGGTCGCCATCAATAATTCTACCAGTCTCGTCACACACGACCAGCCGGTCAGCGTCGCCGTCCAATGCTATTCCTATGTCGGCTTGATGCGTGCCAACCTGCTCTGCCATATGTTCCGGGTGGAGAGAGCCGCTGTCTTTATTAATGTTGAATCCGTCGGGATTCACACCGATGGGAATCACTTCTGCACCGAGTTCCCAAAGTACTGTAGGCGCAACACGATATGCCGCTCCATTGGCACAATCGACGACAATCTTAAGACCGTCTAGCCGCAAATTGCGCGGAAATGTGTTTTTAACAAACTCAATGTAACGCACGGCGCCTGTACCATCGTCTAACCGTCTCGCCCTGCCCAGCTTGTCGGGCGGCGCCCGCAAGTCTTCCATGCCATTGGAGATGAGGTCTTCAATTTCAGATTCAATGTCATCCGAAAGCTTAAACCCATCGGGGCCGAATAATTTTATGCCATTATCTTCAAAGGTATTATGTGAAGCAGAGAGCATGACACCGAGGTCGCAACGAAGGGAACGCGTCAACATTGCAATACCGGGAGTCGGCACAGGACCAACCAACACCACATCCATACCGACGGCAATAAACCCTGCCGTTAGTGCTGGCTCAAGCATGTAGCCAGACAGGCGTGTGTCTTTGCCGATAACAACTGTGTGACGATGTTCACCGCGCGTAAATGTATGCCCTGCGGCCATGCCGAGTTTGAGCGCCAGATCGGCCGTCATGGGGTCAGTATTGGCTGTGCCGCGCACACCATCAGTCCCAAATAGACGCCTTTTCCCCATCGTATCCTCGATTCACATTCTTGGAGGCTGCAGCTTTACTCCACAACCACATCCCTGTTCATGGCCCAGGAGTCGTTTTGAAGCAAGCAGCCTTATGGCACTTACCAATTCTAATAGCGGATCAATTACAGGAACAGAATTCAATTAAGATTACATCAGTCATTGGTCTAATTGCTGCGCGTGAATGGCATGTTGCATGGAAATAGCCTGTTTGGTCTCGGCAACATCATGCACACGCAAGATTTGAACACCCTGATCAACACCTGTAAGCGCAGCTGCTAGCGAGCCCGGTAAGCGATCCTTAGGGTCGGGCGTATTGCTCAAACGTCCAATAAAGCCTTTGCGGGATGCTCCAAGCATGATCGGGCACCCCAATCCTTGGAACAGCGTCAGATTGTCCAGCAAGTTTAGATTGTTTGTATCGTCTTTCCCGAAGCCAATTCCCGGATCGATACAAATAGAGCCACGATCAATACCAGCATCAATACAGACATCTACCCGGCTCTTCAGCACGTCATAAACATCTATCGGCGCATAAGTGTAGGACGGCGCAGTTTGCATTGTCCTGGGGTCGCCTTGCATATGCATGAGCACCACAGGAGCATGTTTCTTGACTACTACGTCTAGAGATTCCGCGTCTCCAGCGAGCGCAGTCACATCATTGACGACTGAGGCGCCCGCATCTATCGCCGCCGCCATCGTCGAAGCATTACGTGTGTCAATTGAAACGATACAGCCCTTTTCTACGAGTGCCTTTACGACTGGCAAAACCCTATTCTTTTCTTCATCAGCAGAAACAACTTCTGCGCCAGGGCGTGTTGATTCTCCTCCCACGTCCAGAATATCCGCTCCTGCGTTTGCAAGTACCAAGCCGTGTTGAATAGCTGCATCATGTGTTGCGTAATCGCCACCGTCCGAAAAACTATCGGGCGTAACATTTACAATCCCCATCACCTTAGTCTCATTCACAGCCAATCCCGCAAATGGAGGACGACTCCGTGCAATATTTTCTAGGAACTCAGAGAAATGAGATTGTTGTGATTGACTTAAAACATGACGCCATGAATCAAACGCCGTTACGGACGATACATAGCGCAAAATCTGATCTGCCTTCCGGACAACAACTTCTACAGCTGCAAACGCGCTAGCATTTCCGCATAATAAAAACGCCTGTCCACTTTTCAAGAGCTGAGTCGCATGGCTCCCAAAGACAACCGCCCGCGGCACGACGTAAAGTGCAGACTCCGGAACCTTCTCCAGGTCTCGCGGTGTCGGTAAACCCGATACAGCAGGGGTCACGTGTTCGGTTGAGGTTCAGGCTCAGGCTCAGGACCAAGTCCGCCTGAGTCTGTTTCTTCATCACCACCATCCGTGATCGGGACAGATGTTCTACGGCCCGGTGGGCGCGGACGCGATGTCGGCTTGTCTGATTTGTCGATTGCTTCACCACGCAGCAGCGCTTCAATCTCTTCACGGGACAAAGTTTCATACTCGAGGAGTCCCTGGGCGATGATTTCTAAATCGCCTTTGTGCTCATCCAGAATTGTTCGGGCAGTAGCCTCACCTTCTTCAACGAACCTGCGCACTTCCTGATCAATTACTTCTGCTGTGGCATCGGAAACATTCTTCTGCTGCGAGACAGAATGCCCCAGAAAGACTTCTTCCTGATCAGCGTTGTACAGGAGCGGGCCAAGTTTCTCGGAGAAACCGAACTCAGTGACCATGCGCCTTGCAATACCCGTCGCCCGTTTTATGTCATCGGACGCGCCCGTCGTAACGTGATCAACGCCAAAAATCATCTCCTCAGCAACGCGGCCGCCAAATAGGCTGGCGATCATTGCCTTTAATTCCATCATAGATTGGCTGTACTTGTCCCGCTCAGGCAAGAACATGGTAACACCCAAAGCACGCCCGCGTGGAATGATTGTGACCTTGTGCAAAGGCTCGTGCCCTTTGGCATGCAGCATGATGAGGGCATGGCCAGCTTCGTGGTACGCGGTGAGTTTCTTTTCATCTTCCGTCATCACCATAGACCGCCGTTCAGCGCCCATCATAACTTTGTCTTTGGCTTCCTCGAATTCGAGCATTGTAACAACGCGTTTAGCCTTTCGCGCTGCTAACAGAGCCGCTTCATTCACGAGGTTGGCAAGATCCGCGCCAGAGAAGCCCGGTGTCCCGCGCGCAATGACTGTAAGTTCTACATCCGGGGACATTGGCGTCTTACGGGTATGTACTTTGAGAATTTTCTCGCGCCCGATAATGTCTGGGTTAGGCACCACAACCTGGCGGTCAAAACGGCCGGGACGGAGCAGAGCCGGGTCCAACACGTCAGGACGGTTGGTTGCAGCTATTAGAATGACGCCTTCGTTGGCTTCAAAGCCATCCATCTCTACCAGCAACTGATTTAGCGTTTGCTCGCGCTCGTCATTGCCACCACCTAATCCGGCTCCGCGATGACGGCCAACCGCATCAATTTCGTCGATGAATATAATGCAGGGCGAGTTCTTTTTCCCTTGTTCAAACATATCGCGGACGCGGCTTGCGCCGACACCGACAAACATTTCGACAAAATCCGAACCAGAAATCGTGAAGAACGGCACGTTGGCTTCTCCGGCGATTGACCGCGCCAAGAGAGTCTTCCCTGTTCCTGGTGGGCCGACTAGCAAAACCCCTTTTGGAATTTTTACTCCGAGGCGTTGGAATATAGCCGGGTCTCTCAGAAACTCTACAACTTCTTCTAGCTCCTGCTTAGCTTCATCGATGCCCGCAACATCCTCAAATGTGACCCGCCCCTGCCGTTCCGTCAGCATCTTGGCGCGTGATTTGCCAAAACCCATCGCTTTGCCACCGCCGCCTTGCATCTGCCGCATGAAGAATATCCATACGCCAATCAGCAGCAACATCGGAAACCATGAGATGAGAATGCTCCAAAACGTTGTTTCACCATCGCTACGCGGCATGGCCTTTATATCGACACCGTTAGACCGAAGCGTTGCCACGAGGGTCGGGTCATCAGGCGCATAGGTCCGGAACTGTGTTCCATCGCGCGCCTGACCGGTAATGTTATTGCCTTGAATGGTGACGCTGTTGACTTCGTTACCTTCTACCGAGGCCATAAACTCGGTGAAAGAAAGCTCACGGCTGGGTGAGCGGGAAGTTGGTGCCTGGAACAGGTTAAACAGGGCAACAATCAATACCAGGATGATGGCCCACAAAATCAAATTACGGCTTATGTTCACGCCCAATCCTTCTCATTACACCAAAAAGAGCCAATGATAAGCTGCTGCTTAGGTCCGGAAACTGCAGTTCTTCAGGAATTAAATAGTGTGTGAGGCCCTTAAAGCAAGCCAGGAAGAAAATACCTTAAAACCTTAGGGTTTATGCGGGCGCTTCTCATCGTTACACAAGGGGCGATGAATGCTCTGTTTTAGCAAGGATTCTGCCGTTCCTGCGCTTCTAATGAGATGACCAGTGAGCCGTTGCGAACCCGTATTTGACAACCATGTAATGTCCTATCCGACCAATCGGTGGAGCCAAGGGCTTCGAAGACAAGGAATAAACTATCAAAACGTGGTGGATAAACAGCACCTGAAACCTGACAAAGACATCGCGCCAAACAGCGCAGAACGACCTCATCTGGTGCAGCCAATAAGACCTCTCGGTCTATGGTCAAAAAACCGTTTTCCGCCAACACCACACTATCTCGCACAAGATGCTCCGCTGCGTCATCAATCGCAGCTTTGGCACGCTGCATATGGGCCACCGTATTGAGCAGGCGATCGCGGTCGAGACCCTCCTCTTCCAGTGCACTTAATAGGTTGCGCAGCCGGACACGAGTGTAACGGTCGTCTTGATTTGAAGGATCATCAATCCAGGCCTGTCCAAATGCCTCACACGTGGCGAGCAGATCAGCTTTAGGTCTGCTTAAGAGCGGTCTCAGGATTTTAATTCCGCCACGAGCCATTGAATGCTGCATAGCCGCGAGACCATCGAGACCCGAACCACGAACCAGGCGCTGCATAAATGTCTCAGCTTGATCATCGGCGTGATGCGCAACCAACAGGTTTGCAACTTTGTTGTCACGACACCAGCGAACCATCAAATCAAACCGCGCCTCCCGGGCTGCTGCCTGAGGGCTGCGATCCAACTGCCCAACAGCATCTCCGTCCTGCCAAACCAAAGCATGATGTTCAACGTTGTATTCACCGAGCCAGCGTGAGACCTGCACAGCTTCCTTTGCACCCTCCTCACGCAAGCGGTGGTCAACCGTAAGACCAACAATAGCTAATTCGTTTGCTTTTGCCCAAGCTTGCGCGAGACAGGACAAAGCCATGCTATCTGCGCCACCGGAGACCGCAACGACAATGGTTTCCCCTTTGGCAAAGGGTCCGAGCGGCGCTAAGAGTTGATCAAATTCATTGTTGGTAACTGCGTTACCCATCTGCCCTAGCGTATTCTGGTCGGAATTGGAGGCCACTGACTAGCTGCAGGTCAGACGACCGCGCTCCGTTTGGGCTCTGCGGCGGATGGTATCATTAGCTTCGGGATATTCGGTCGCCAAACGTGACAACGCCGTGCAGGCGCCATCCGTTTGACCTAATCGCGCCATAGACAACCCGAGCTTCAACAAATTATCCGGTGCCTTATTGCCGCTGGGATATGCCTGATATCCCGACAGAAATTCCACAGCCGCCTGCTCAAAGTCACCGCGAACATAATACGTCTCACCGAGCCAATATTGTGCGTTGCCGGCCAGCATATCGTTGGGGTTGGCTTCCAAGAACATACGAAGCGCCGTTTCGGCTCTGCCGTAGTCAGCCTTTCTCAAAATATCGAAAGCGTAGTCGTATTGTTCTTTCGGTGTGCCAGCAGGAAGACTAGTCATGGCTGCAAATGGATCGGGTGCAGCACCGATTGGCGCAGCAGCCACCGGCCCAAGCGACGGCGCGGTTTCAATGCGCGGTGGTGCCATCAAAGTAGGCTGTTGCGGCGGCAACTGTGTGGCTGCTGCTTCAGCACCAGGCGCTGGTGGCAAAACGTTGCCAGTCTCATCCGTTCGAATCATTCCGAAGGTATCACCTTGGTTGACCGGCCCCGCTTGCATCGGCGCGGTTAGCGTCTCACCCGGTGCCAGAACAACAGTCCCTGCCGGAACCTGCCCTAGTGGTGCCTGCCTTATTGGTGCTTGCCCGGCTGGAGTTTGGCCTTGCGGCATTTGGGTTTGCGCGTCAGACAATATTTGCGGTTGGGGTTGTACGGGCGCTGACATTGGCATGCTCAAGTCAGGTTCAACGCGGCCAGCTCCGTTCAAAACCGACGAAGCAGGTGCGCGTGCTGGTGAACCTGATTGTGCAACTACTGGCGCCAGGATACCGCTCGTTTGCCCCGGCTGCTGCATGGGCAGAATCGCACCAAGTGACGGAGCGGCAACAGCAGAGGATACACCTGCCGCTTGCTCAAGTACGGCTAGACGATAGGCTACATCGTTCGACATCTGCTGCACTTGCGCACGCATTTGGGACACTTCGAATCGTGTTTCCTCCATCTGCCCGGTCAGCGCTTCAACCAAACGCTCTATCTCAAAAATGCGAACCTGGAGACGGCCAGCCACATCCGTGGGCAACTGCTGTGGTTGGGTACCAGCTTCTGCGGGCAGAGCCGGCATTCCTGTTTGATTATCGCTTTGAGCATCTCTGAGACGGCTTTCAATGCGATCCAGACGCTCGTAGATAACGCGCACGTCAAGCGGAACCTGTGCGACCGCCGACGTGACCGACATCAAAAAGGTTGCGGAAAAAAATAAGCCACAGAACAAAGGAAAGCGTGTCATCGTATTAGTCTTCTTGCCGTTACAACGGTAATAGAGAATGCATTCGTTAGTAGAGTTGTACGGTAGAAATAAGGCAAACGACGGCGCCCGAGTATCCGGACGCCGTCGCTGCAATTTTCATGTTCTGCAAGATCACCAGATCGGCGACCGCACAGTGATAACTTTATTGGACGACGGAAATACCGCGCCGGTTACGGCTCCAACAACTTTCGTTGGATGCGACACAGACCGGGCGCTCCTTACCATAAGAGATCGTCCGCACGCGGCTCGGTGCTACACCCAAGGATACAAGATAATCCTTCGCAGAATTGGCCCGGCGTTCACCAAGGCCAAGGTTGTATTCACGGGTTCCACGTTCGTCACAATGTCCTTCGACGACGATCGAACGGGACGGGTTCTGACTGAGCCAGGATGCCTGCCCGCGTAAGGTGGCTTGAGCCGCTCCGTTCAAGGAGTACTCATCGAGATCGTAATAAACGCCATTGCCAACCACTTGATTAAAGTACTCGGCTGAATCCATTGCCGGCCCCGAGGGAGCTGACGGCGCAGCAGCAGGCTGAGTGGAGCCCATGTCAGCGGAGCCCATGTCATCCTTATTATCAGACGCGCAGGCAGCCAAAAGTGCTGTTGCAGCGATGACACTAATTAAACGAACCATCATTGTATTTCTTCCCCTTCGGTCACAAGACTGACGTAACTATATATAAACTGACGTAACTATATATAATTATGCACAAAATGGCGATTTTCCGCACCTCTTTTATCAGGTGCTTGATGCGACGCAAGGCCTTCAAGGCAGAAAAGCAGGGCCGTCACGTAAGGAATTAGCCTATTTTACTCTATTCACGCCCTATGGAATTAAGGGTGACCAGGCCGGATCAGACCCGTCCTGGGGGGTCACCATCTCTCTTTGATTGTAACCCGTCAAATCAATCGAATATAGACGGACGCGCCCGCCAGACCCATCTGCCCGCCGCGGAGCCTGGGCAAAATACATCAAAACACGGCCATTGGGAGACCAAGTTGGTGACTCCACAAGGAATCCTTGCGCCAGCAGGCGTTCACCATCTCCATCCGGCTGCATGACCCCGATGTAGAAAGTGCCGCGACTAATGCGGGTAAATGCGATCAAATCTCCGCGCGGCGACCAAACCGGTGTCGCATAGCGTCCGGACCCAAAGCTGATCCTCCGGGCTTCAGAGCCATCAGCATTCATCACGTAGATTTGCTGACTGCCGCCACGGTCTGAGTTGAAGGTGATCTGGCGGCCGTCAGGTGCATAGGATGGAGATGTATCGATCGCCGGATGATTGGTCAGGCGGAGCGAACGGCGGGTTCTCAAATCCATCTCATAGATTTCTGAGTTACCATCAGACGCCATTGAGAACGTGACCTTGTTCCCATCGGGTGAAAACCGAGGCGCATAGGTCATGCCTGGAAAATTACCCAGTAATTCCTGACGCCCCGTATCGATGTTGAAGAGGTAAACCCGGGGCACATTCTGGAAATAGGACAGGTAAGTGATTTCCTGCGCCGTCGGTGAGAAGCGTGGCGTTAATACCAAGGCTGATCCGTCGGTCAGAAAGCGATGATTGGCCCCGTCCTGATCCATAATGGCCAAGCGTTTAATGCGCGCATTGCCTGGGCCATTTTCAGACACATAAACCACGCGCGTATCGAAGTATCCTGATTCACCCGTGATCTGCGTATAGATCGCATCAGCGATGATGTGAGCCACCCGGCGCCAATTCGCAGGCTGTGTAACATAAGCCTGACCAACCATTTGCTGACCGCCGAATACGTCCCACAAACGAAAGGCAACACGCAATTGGCCATTGGGTTGCGCTTCGACCTCGCCTTGCACCAAGGCCTGAGAAGCTAGAGCCCGCCAGTCAGCGAAGCGCGGCTGCACGCCCAACGATGGCAACGACTGAATAAAGGCGTCTCGGTCAATGGGGCGGAACAGCCCTGATCGTTCTAAATCGTTCGAGATAACAGCGCTCAAGTCGCGGCCGATTTCGCTGGCTTCAGTTTCATTGCCAGGAAAATTGGTGACGGCAATCGGCATCGGTTCGACGCGGCCGCGGGTGATGTCAATCTGAACTTGCGCGTGGGCGAGCGGCACTATGAAAAGAGCCGTCAAGCCGTAAAAAATTGTGAGCCAAAGATTGCACACTATGAAATAAGCTCCTCTTCCCCATGGCCTACCCTCGGCGCCAAGCTATCTCGTTGCGTATGATCGCGATAGGTGTTGGTCACCACTTTGGCTAATTACCTAATTGATCCGCCCCTGAGGGGAGAAGGTAAACACGATATCCTTAAAAATTTCGTATCTTTGTGGCGAGATTGGGATGTTGCTGCAACTCAAAACCGCTGTCCGCGCGCTATCGGCAAAAGTGCGGAACGCTGGATCGGAAAAATACCGACCTGTGTCTTCAATGACCGCTTGCCTCACACTGCCATCGGGATTGATGCCGACACGCAGATCGACAGAGAGGTCCTGTATGCCCACCTTGCCTGGGTCGATACGCCAACAGCGCTCGATATGCGATTTGATCGCGTCCCTTTCACTGAGCGTCGCGCGATCTGCCGTTTGCATTGTGCGCAACCGGTCATCAGGCTCGGCATCGTCAGGCGGCGGTGTTTCAGGTTGAGGACGTTGCGAAACTTCCTGCTCCAAATTCTTCACCAGGCTAACAAGCTCCTCAAAGGAATCTTTTTTAGGTGGTTTTGGTTTGCGAGGTGGCACCGAAACCCGGGGTTCGGCTGGTAAGGCAGCGACTTGCTCAGTTTCTGGCTCAGGCGGTGGAGGAGGAACAGGTTCTTCCGGTCGCGGTGGCGGCGCTTCTTCTGCCTGAACTGGTTCCGGTTCGGGTTCCGGCTCTGGTTCCGGTTCAGGTTCAGGTTCTGGTTTGCGCTCAGGCGGCGGCGCAGCCGTCACCTCTCCTATCGCGACCAGTTCAACAATAATAGGCGTATCAACTTCGACCAGTTCACGCGCGGTAAACGGTAAACCAACCCACGCCATCCCAATCATCAGGCCGTGAAATGCAGTCGATAAGACGAGCCCTTTGCTCATGGTGCTGAATTCAGCTCGTTAATTTCTCGGTGGATCAGTCACAAGCGCGGCATTGCGCAGGCCGGCTTTATAAATTTCAGACATGACATCCATGACTGTGCCGTAGGCAAGCGTTTTGTCGGCCCGCACATAAATTCTAACCTCCGGATTGGCTTCCGTAACTACTTTTAGTCGCGCTCCAAGCTTATCGAGGTCCACCGGCGTATTTTGAAGGGTCACACCTTCTTTATTGATACTCACCGTAAGAGCTTGATTATCTTGGGGTAAATTTGGCGTAGTTGCTTCCGGCAAATCCACGTCAACACCGGTGGTTAACAATGGCGCCGCTACAATGAAAATCACCAGCAACACCAGCATGACGTCGACCATTGGCGTGACATTGATTTCAGCCATCGGCCGGTAGGGTTGACGGCGCGCACCGCCGCCGCCTTCGTTGGGTTGAACAAACATGCCCATGGTCAGGCCCGATCTTCAAGTTGACGGGATAATATTGCACCGAATTCGCCGGCAAAGTTTTCAAGCCGTAAAGCGTAGCGATTCATATCCGACGAAATCGAGTTATAGGCAATCACCGCCGGAATAGCAGCCACCAAACCCAAGGCCGTCGCAAATAATGCTTCCGCGATACCAGGCGCCACTGTCGCCAGACTCGTATCGCTGGATAACCCGATGGCCGTGAAGGTATTCATGATGCCCCACACCGTTCCAAACAGGCCAAGAAACGGCGCCACCGCTCCCGTAGATGCTAAGAACGTCATACGGCGCTGGAGATGATCCATTTCGCGTTCGAGGCTGATCCGCATCACCCGGTCAATGCGTTGGCCAAGACCGGCCATATTATCGGGTTTACCGTCTTTGTTTTTTGCAGACGACCGGCGCCATTCCCGCATCGCTGCAACAAAGATTGAGGACATGGGATCGGGCGGGCGCGGCCCAACGCGATCGTACAATTCTTCTAATGAACTACCCGACCAAAACTTCTCTTCAAAATGCCCCGCTCTTTTTGTGAGCGACCTCAACCTGAGAACCTTGTCGAAGATAATGGCCCAACACCAGATTGACGCAGCGGCTAAGAAAATCATAACCGCCTTTACAATAATGTCGGCTTGGAGAAACAATCCCCAGATTGAGAATTCTACCTCCGCCGCGATGGCGCCCACTGCACCGACCGTTTCCACGTCCATACCGCTCTAACCCTTTTTGTCGTGTAGTCGTTCCAAAACATCTTTCAATCGCGCGGGGATGCGCTGAGGTCTGCCTTCTTGGCTTACAACGGCAATACGCAAATCCAACTCAGCGACCGCGTCTCCCAATTCACCATTGTTGTTGCGATAGACCCGCTGCTCCATGTCCATCGACGCCCCGCCCAGTCCTTTGATTTGAGTTCGGACAACCAATTCATCGTCCAACTTGGCCTGCCGTAAATATCGAACATCAGCCGAATGAACGGTAAAAATCAAACCGCCGTCCTCCATCAGCATCGTATGGCTCAGTCCATTGATCCGCATCATCTCAGTGCGTGCACGCTCAGCAAACTTAAGATAAGCCGCGTGGTACACCATCTGCCCAGCGTCAGTCTCTTCGTAATAGATACGCAATGGAAACCAATGAGTGTTGCCGTCCATTGCGCCGGATGTTGGTCGCGGCAGAGACACTGTCATTACTCGTCACCATCAAGCATGTCGAACTGCGCAGGATCACGTTGTGGAACAGTTAAACCTATATGTTTGTAACCGCTGTCAGCCAACATACGTCCGCGCGGTGTGCGTTGAATTAACCCGCGCTGAATCAGAAAGGGCTCAATTACGTCTTCTATGGTGTCGCGTTCTTCTGCCAACGCCGCCGCCAGCGTATCGACACCCACGGGTCCACCACCGTAAAAATGGGCGATGCACGTTAGGTAACGCCTGTCCATAGCATCGAGCCCAAGCGCATCCACTTCGAGGCGTTGAAGCGCCGCATCTGCGGCCTTTGCATCGACCGGTGTCACGCCGTCAACAGAAGCGAAATCCCGCACGCGTCGCAGTAAGCGTACTGCAACCCTGGGCGTGCCACGTGATCTTTTAGCGACTTCCAAAGCACCGTCCGCCGCCAAATCTAAACCGAGTATTTTGGCGCCGCGCTGCACGATCTTTACAAGGTCCTCTGGTGAAAAAAATTCTAGCCGCAAGGGAATGCCAAAGCGGTCCCGCAACGGTGTCGTCAACAAACCCGAACGCGTAGTCGCGCCAACAAGTGTGAAGGGTTGCAGTTCGATCCGCACGGAACGGGCCGCCGGCCCCTCCCCGATAATGAGATCGAGCTGAAAGTCCTCCATCGCTGGATACAACACTTCCTCTATGGCGGGATTGAGGCGATGGATTTCGTCAATGAAGAGCACATCCCGTGCTTCAAGGTTGGTCAGAATGGCGGCAAGGTCACCCGCCTTAGCGATCATCGGCCCCGACGTGGCACGAAAACCGACCCCCAGTTCCCGGGACACGATTTGCGCCAGAGTGGTTTTGCCTAGCCCAGGTGGACCATGCAGCAGTACGTGATCAAGAGGTTCGTTGCGACTAGAGGCTGCCGTAATAAATACGTTAAGATTTTCGCAGACCTGTGGTTGACCAATGAATTCAGTCAAACGCTGCGGACGCATTTTCCCATCCGCGTCATCCTCACGCTCGCCGCCTGAAATGATCCTGCCCTCAGACATCGCTTGAAAGTTCCTTCAAGCCATTGCGGATCAGCCCGTCCAGGGTATGCGCACCCTGATCGGCATAAACAACACGTGATACAGCTCCGAATGCGTCAGCCCGGCCATAACCAAGATTGACCAGCGCAGAGACCGCGTCTTCAAGCAGATCGGCGGTTGGGTCAGTGCCCCTCTCACCAGTAGCTTTACCATTCGACTTGGCAGCAAGCACCGGTACGGCCGCAATGCCACCGACCTTATCCTTCAATTCTGTGACCAAACGTGCTGCCAGTTTAGGACCAACGCCGCTGGCGCGGGTAAACGGCGTTTTGTCTTGGGCTGCTAAGGCCTGTGCCATTTGGTCCGGGCTCAAGGCAGACAGAATTGCCAAGGCAACCTTCGTTCCCACGCCTTGCACTTTCGTCACCAATAGAAATGCATCACGTTCACTGGCAGTAGCGAAACCGTACAAATGAATGTGGTCTTCACGGACATGAGTTTCGACAGATAGGGTCATGGCTTCGCCGGGTTGCGGTAAAACCGACAATGTACGTGACGAACAAAAAACCATGTATCCGACACCGCCGACATCAATCACAGCCCAGTCAACGCCCACGCTGTCAACCAACCCTTTAAGTTTGGCAATCATCGTGACTGCCCCGCAGCCATGGCTTGCGCAAGTTTAGTATTAGCCGTGCGGTGATGGGCATGACAAATGGCCACAGCTAGAGCGTCTGCTGAATCAGAGGAGTCCGCGTTAGCGGCCGGTAAAATCATATTAACCATAACCGCGACTTGCTTCTTGTCGGCATGTCCAGCACCAACGACTGCCTTTTTGACAGCATTCGGCGAGTATTCTGCGACGATCAATCCAGCCTCAGCAGCACCAAGAATTGCCGCGGCCCGCGCATGACCTAGTTTTAGCGTCGAGGCCGGGTTTTTGTTCACAAAGGTCTCTTCAACGGCACACTCATGGGGAGAGAATTCATTTATGACGCGGCCGACTTCGGCAAAAATATGATGCAGGCGCTCAGCCAATGGTGCATCAACGCTCGCGCGGATCGTCCCGTTCGCTACAGCCGACAAATGATTGCCATTGGCATCAATAATGCCCCAACCAGTCGCACGTAGACCGGGATCAAGCCCCAAGAGACGAATGGCCACCTCCTGTAATTTTGCCGCGCATCTAGTCACCCAACTCAGCCATGACGGCGTCATCTATTTCAAAATTCGCTGCGACGTGCTGCACATCATCACTATCGTCTAGCGCATTAAGTAAATTAAACAGGGTTGGCGCCCTGTCTGCGGAGACATCGACCGTATTGAGCGGGCGCCAATCAAGACGGGCACTTGCTGGTTCACCGAGCACTTTTTCTAGATGCTTCTGGACTTCATGAAGATCATCTGGCTCACAATAAATGTCATGACCGTCATCGCTGGACTCAACGTCCTGCGCGCCAGCCTCGATCGCGGCTTCCATGACGGCGTCTTCACTTCCGGCCGACGCCGGATACTTAATCGACCCAACGCGCTCAAAATTGAAGGCGACGCTATTGCTGGCCCCTAACGAGCCACCGTTTTTTGTGAAGGCTGTTCGGACTTCACCTGCTGTTCGATTGCGGTTGTCTGTCAAGGCCTCGACAATGAGAGCAACATTGCCTGGACCGTACCCTTCGTAGCGGGCTTCTTCATAGTTTTCTCCGTCACCGCCAGCTGCCTTTTCCATTGCCCGTTGGATATTATCCTTGGGCATGCTTTGTGCCCGGGCAGCAACGATGGCCGACCGCAGGCGCGGGTTGTGCTCCGGGTCAGGCATGCCCAGTTTCGCAGCCACAGTGATTTCCTTCGCTAGCTTAGAGAATAGTTTAGCGCGCTTTTTATCCTGCGCCCCTTTACGAAACATGATGTTCTTAAATTTGGAATGGCCTGCCATAGCCCCCTCCTTGATGGCCACCCTGCTAAGAGGCGGTACCTAATTGGTTATACCAGGTGTTGTGTTTAGACCCCAAATAGAGCCCCATCTATGCCATAAAGCATGTTGTGCGCTGATTTGCAGCCCTGGAACCGGGCTGTCAAGCAAGTGCCCCAGAAATTGTCGGTAAATAAGGGGCTAAGTGGCCGCCATCGCGGACTGGATGTATGGATGCGGCCAGGCCGGTTTGATCGTCGGTTTCAACCATAACTCCGCAGATCGTGGCCGGACCGGTTGCCGGTTCCAGACGCTCACCCGGCAGCGCCTCCATAAAGCGCCGCACAGCAATGCCGGCATCCATGCCAATCACGGATTCATAAGGTCCGCACATACCGGCATCAGTCTGATAGCCGGTACCATCAGGCAAGATGCGCGTGTCAGAGGTCGGAATATGGGAATGACTACCCACAGCGAGCGATGCGCGCCCATCAGCTATGCACCCCAGCGCATTCTTTTCGCTGGTCGCCTCACCGTGGATATCAATCACAATAGCATCCGCATCCGTGCCCAACTGGGTTCCGCTGAGAAAATCTTCAAGACAGCGAAAAGGCTCGTCGATAGGCGGCATGAACAATCGTCCCATGATTTGGACCACGGCGACCCGCTGGCCAGACGCAGTTTCATAAAGGCCTGCCCCCTGCCCCGGTGTTCCTTCCGGGTAATTTGCCGGACGCAAAAGCCGCGGTTCCGTTGGAATGTAGTCAATGATTTCACGTTGATCCCAGGCATGATTGCCCGTCGTGATCACATCCACTCCGGCGTCAAATAAAGCCTCACAGATCTTGATCGTTATGCCGAACCCGTGGGCGGCATTTTCGCCGCAAGCGATAACGAAATCGAGGTCTAGAGACGCCCGCAAATCCGGCATGCGCTCAATCACAGCCGTTCGGCCTGACTTACCCATAATATCGCCGAGATAAAGCAACCTCATGCCGGTTCATCGCTTTCGCTGTCTGAGAGGATAATGCGGGATGGCGTTATGATACCGTCCAGACGTGCATCGAATACATCGTGCGGCACGCTTTCAATTTCCTGTCCATCGTAAGCAACTCCATAGGCCGCTATGCTATTGTCTTTTCGTAGCTCAGCGAGAGTTATGTCGTAGAACCCTTTGCCATAGCCAAGCCGATGACCAGAACAATCGAAAGCTACTAACGGAACCAGAAGAACGTCTGGACTGACCGCCTCAGCATTGGCCTCTGGAAAACGTGTCCCAAACGGACCGCCAATCATTACTGAACCGGGCTCCCAGGCCCGAAAACTAAGCACTGAAGCCTGAGCCTCGTTTACGGGCAAGCAAAGCACGGTCTCCCGCCTATAGAGAGCACTCATGGCAAGACCAATATCCAATTCGTCGCCAATCGCGACGTAGCCGGCAGTTTTGCCGAATAGCTGGTCCTTATGGAGCGACAGGACTTGATCTTTAATTTGGTTTCCCGCGTCGGGCTCAGCAGCCTTCAATGATGCTCTTCGGTCTAAGAATTCTTGACGCACACGTGCCTTCGCCGCTTCTAGAGTCTCACCACTGGTGTCTGACGCTGTAGAATTCATATTTGCCAGGTCTTAAATGGGAAAATGATGGAGCCGCCATGGCCGTCGATTATCGTGACCTCGCCTTGGGCCACAGGGTAAATGTGGGCGCCGCGTCATAGGGCCAAGACCCTACGAGAGACAGCTCCCGGTCTTAAGAAAATCGCCCCAGGGATAACTCACAACCTAACGCACCCGGCAGCTCCAGCGCTGGAACTTAGGCACCTTCAAGGCGTTCGGCAATACTTTCAATCCGGGATGCCAAGGTATCTATGGCCGTGACGACGGCTTCTTCTACCTCAATCCGGGTCTTTCCCTCCCCGGCGCGGCGGAAATTCTCAAGCTCTCCTGCCGTATCTGACAGCTCATCGGCCACCAAAAGCGAAACCATCACCAGCAACATAGTGTCAGTTACGGGTACGGGCCCGGCGCTCTTGAGTAGTTGATCAGCCTGCTCATCCAGATAGCGTCCCAAACGCGTTAAATGCGCCTCCTGGCCATCTTCGCAGGCTATCTGATAGGTCCGACCCCGGAGCGTAATGGGAACTTGTGCCATGGAAGATCAAATCACTGTGCTATCCGGCCGCAGCGGACGTATCCGCTTTCAGCTGGTCAATTGAAGCATCAAGGCGGTCTGCCACCTTGCTGGCAACGGCACGGAGCGCATCATAATCAGAACGTAATGCGGCCATATCAGCCCTGACATCGGTTAATGCTTGGCCATTTTCACCGGATTGAGTCGCTGGGATTGCCCCTTTTGAATGCACTGCCGTTTCCAACCGCGCAACCACCGCGTTCAGCCGCTCAAGAGCTTTATCAACGCGCTGCAGTCGATAGATTGCAATATCTTTCAAGGGCCTAGGTACCTTTTCTTGAACTAAGACTAGAACATAAGCGGAGGCTTCGTAGCCGTCAACATAGTGCGATCGCATATCGTCCTGCTGTGAGGATTGGATAGGGTCTGTTCACAGCGTCAACAGGCCGATATATCTCATCAGGATTAGCCGGACCGTTTAGAGGGGACTGGCGTTCTTAGATAAGGGACCAAAGACCGATGAAATTGACACAGCGGGTAAAAAAGATCCTCGCCGGGTACGAAAGTGATAATCCTGGCACAAAAGCCAATCTCGCCCGTATTTTGATGCAGGGACGCCTGGGTGGCACCGGCCATTTAGTTATTCTCCCCGTTGATCAAGGGTTTGAGCACGGCCCTGCACGCAGTTTTGCCCCCAACCCGCCAGCCTATGACCCCCATTACCATTGGCAGCTGGCCATTGACGCCGGATTGTCCGCCTTTGCTGCGCCACTCGGCATGATCGAATCAGGCGCCAGCACCTTCGCCGGATCGGTACCGACGATTTTAAAAGTGAACAGCGCCAACTCCCTGATGGGTAACAATGACGCCCCGACCCAAGCCATTACCGCCAGCGTCGGTGATGCGCTCCGCCTCGGTTGCTCAGCTATCGGTTACACGATTTACCCCGGCTCCGAGCAAGCCTACGCGATGATTGAAGATCTCCGTGAACTGACGGAAGAGGCCAAGTCTGTTGGCCTCGCGGTGGTTGTCTGGTCCTATTCACGGGGGACCTACGTGTCCAAAGACGGTGAAACCGCATTCGATATCTGTGCTTATGCGGCACATATGGCGGCCCTGGCCGGCGCCCATATCATCAAGGTCAAGCTGCCAACGGATTTCTTGGAGCTACCTGCCGCGGAGAAAGTCTACAAAGAGCATAAAATTGCCAGAGCCACGCTCGTAGAACGGGTTCAGCATGTGGTTCAGAGCTGTTTTGACGGTAGGCGCCTTGTGGTATTCTCGGGCGGCGGCAAGAAAGGACTTGAGGGGCTTTACGAGGAAGCCAGGGCGATCAGGGATGGCGGCGGAAACGGGTCAATTATTGGCCGCAATACGTTCCAACGCTCGAAAGAAGATGCCCTGGGTATGCTCAACACTCTGATCAATATTTATAAAGGTAAAGAGTGAGCAAGGCTCTGTCCTGCCGGCTTTATTTGATCACGCCGCCGCAGCTGGATAGCCCCATAGCGTTTGCAGCTGCCCTGCCGCCGGTGATTGAGGCCGGCGACGTTGCTTGCCTGCAGGTCCGGCTCAAAAACGTCGACGACACCCAGATCCGGCAAACCGTGGATGCGCTCCTTCCTATCTGCACCACCCATGACGTAGCGCTGATCCTGAACGACAGGCCTGACCTGGCCTTTGAGACTGGGTGCGATGGCGTGCACATTGGGCCTGACGACATGCCCTACGAGGACGCGCGCCGTATCGTCGGCAACGACGCCACCGTCGGGGTTTCCTGCCAAGCATCGCGTCATGTGGCAATGAAGCTGGCCGACGCGGGCGCTGATTACGTGGCGTTTGGGGCCTTTTTTCCATCCCAAACCAAAGCAGATACTGAGACAGCACCTCTAGATGAACTCGAGATCTGGTCTGAAACAACAAATGTGCCTTGTGTCGCTATTGGCGGCATTACTCCGGACAATTGCCGGCCTCTTATCGAGGCAGGCGCAGACTTCTTGGCTGTCTCCTCTGGAATATGGGCTTACCCTGAGGGTCCAGCGACAGCGGCGCGCTTGTTTCGCGAACAGATGTCGAGTTGAGCAAAAATTGACCCAAACTGGCCCTTTCCATCGTCGACGTGAACGAATAATGTGTCGCCGATTGAGAACCTGAAACCAGGCAGATAATGATGAAATACGGGATTGCATTAGCGACGGCTCTGACCGTTATGTGTGCGCAAACGAGCTTCGCACAAGAAGCACAGGCGCCGGCACCACCTCCCCCACCAGAACTGGAAGAGGAAGCGCCAGCGGCGCCAGCAGTGCCTGAGAAAAAGAAAGTGAAGTTGGATCACTGTGGCCCACAGTCGGCAAAGACTTGCGATGGTATAGAAAACATCGCTGACATTGGCGGAGAATCATGGAAAATCGCTGCTATGGGCGCTGCTTTGTGTTCAAAAAGCGCCGCCATTGAAGCCTCAAGAAAGCGCCGCAAAGATCGCATTGAATACGAAGAAATTCTGGAAGAAGTCGCCGAGGACAACGAGCAAGAATACAAACCTTGGGTCCCCAGTGAGAACAACACCGAATTTGCCCAACGCATGAGCTCAGAATGTGAATCAAACAAATTATTCTGGTGCGAAGAAATGCAATTTGAAGCAGCGACAATTCAAGACGCCGAAATTCAAATTCCGGCCTTGGCAATGGTTGAAGAGGCCTGCACGCCCCCTAAGTAATATTCCGCTGATAAGATAAAGTGATTGAAACGGCGGGCCTCAGTGTCCGCGGTTTTCTATTAGCCCACGCCCTTCGACATATCGACCGGCGCCCATAAGACGTCACGAATATGCTCAGCCCCAGTCAGCAACATAACCAAACGGTCAATTCCAAGCGCCATACCTGCTGAAGGCGGCACATCAGCTAGAGCAGCTAGAAAATCTTCATCTATTGGGGGCGGGGCACCATACAGAGATGCGTGGAGCGCTCGATCCCGTTCAAAACGGGTGCGTTGTTCGGCGGCATCCGTAAGCTCGGAATAACCGTTGGCCAGTTCCATTCCACAGACGTAGGCCTCAACGCGTTCGCAAAACCGTGGATCTGAAGACGTGCGGCGGGCAAGTGCACCGACAGGGGTCGGGTAATCAGTGATAAATATGCACGGCTGGTTGGCCAAGTGTGGCTCGACCTTCTCCAATAGAATTTTGTGAAATACATCATCCCAAGAGTCTTCGGGGTTACAACGCACGCCTATGCGCTGGGCCTCGGCTACCAACGCTTTTCCAGAAGGATTAAAAGGATCGTCAATGGTGCCGGCGACATCAATGTCAGCGAGTTGCCTAAAAGCTTCAGCAATAGTCATGCGTGACCATGTCAACGGTGCCTCACATGACACTACTCCGCCTTGAAAACCCTTAGTGCCCGCCGCCTTAGCAACACCTTCCAACAGCGCTTCAATATCAGCCATCAGGGTCGTGTAATCCTTACCCGCCCGATACCACTCCAGCAAAGTGAACTCTGGATGATGAATTTTGCTGTCTTCGCCATCCCGGAATACGTGGCAGATTTGGAAAATTTTGGATTCGCCAGCGGCCAGCAGCTTTTTCATCGCAAATTCTGGTGAGGTGTGCAGATAGCGATGCTGGGGCTGGGGCTGGGG
>JAQWRV010000028.1 GCA_029243545.1 Rhodospirillaceae bacterium | reverse complement strand
CCGTACCAGGAAGACATCGGCCATGTTGCGGGAGGCAAGACCGCAATAGGGAACGTCGGCTATGGGATAGAGTTTCGCGATCTCCTCAGCCAAGTTCGTGGCATCGGGAACTGAGCGCGTAATTGGAAACGTGTTGGTCATGGGAAAACCTATCACATTTCGCTTAGTAACTACATTGGGGATTGTAGCTTACTCGTTTGAGCCGACTTCTAGAATGCCCCGGACTGAAAATCCGCGTGTCGCCTTCTGCCCTTGGGGTTCGATTCCGCCCCTGGGCACCACTTTCCTTTAGATTTTTCAATCAACATTGATGCGTTCGCGACTGCTATCAAATACGATGTCCGCTTAAGGAGTTAGAGCGGAAGTGTTTCGGGCGTGCTGTGAGTTCCGCATTTAGCCATAAGCGGACATAAGAAATCCCTTCTAAGCGTACTTTCTCGCGTACCCGGCAAAGCAACGGCTCTGCCTAACCCCGGAACCGGTCTCCGTGCCAAATGGGTAGTGACCTCACACCGATCAAAGCAAATTCCGACGGTTGCGTGTCCTGGCGAGCAAGCTAGCTTTCGTCTCGACTATCCTGGGGAGGGAAATAATGAAGTTTGTATTCACCTGTTTACTTGCTGCCTGCATCGCATTTGGCGTGCCGTCTCTGGTACGGGCTGACGGCCATGACGGCGGCGACGACTCAATCACTTACAGCATCATCGCCACTATTATCGTGCGCACGCCTGACCCGGCAAAGCTGGCCGACTATTATGAAGCACTGGGGTTCGTCAGAGGGCGGGAAATCCCGGGTCAAGGGGTCGTGTTCTATTTGGCGGGCAATCAGGGATCTTTGGAGATCATCAAAATGGATCCGGACACCCAACCATCGGGCCCCAAGACGTCGCGTACCCAGCAGGGCGTGCTCGGTATTTTTGAAACGGATCAGCTGGACGAAGTGGTAGAGCGTGCGAAGGCCTTGGGCAGTCCCGTCATCGACACCTGGACTCATCCCAGGGCTGGGGTGTCGATCCATTACATCGCTGACCCGGAGTACAACTTCTTGGGCTTTACCACTCGGGGGCATAATCCCAACATCAATACACCCAGATAAGACGACGCGCACAGGTGCGTGTGGTACTTGAGGGGGCTAAGGCCGTTCAAATCCCAACTTTTATTCCGAACTTAAGCGTAAAAGGCTTGCCAGGCCTTAATCCAGCAGGTCTGCGTGCGGCGCTATACGTAGTGTTGAAAAGATTCTCAACTCGCACAATGATATCGGCGCGCTCGGTCAAGGCAACTTGTCCGGCCAGATCGACAATAACGCGTGAGTCAATGGTCTCTTTCGGTGCGATCGGGCCTTGGCCTGCTTGGCTGCGGGTCTTCGCCACGTAGTTCAGTGTCCCGCGCAGACTCCAAAGAGGATCGACAATACCAAGGCTGACCGTTGCCTGATTACGCGGAATATACGGAAGATTGTCTCCCTTGATCACGTCACCCCAGGGATCGAAGGCGCTTTCGAAGCTTGACCGGAAGCGGGCGCGGGTAAATGTGTATGCGAAATCAAATGGGATGGAATGCCTGAAGTCTGCCAGACCGGAAAGATCGTAACTTGCTGTTGCTTCCAAACCATAAGCGTGTGCTTGACCCCCGTCGAACTGATCTCCAATAACGCATACTCCGCCGGTTGAATTGGTGCAGGTGCCAATGAGATTCTCATAGTCGGTAAAGTATCCGACAGCTTCAAGGTGAAGTCCCTGATCAACATATCGAAGGCCTGCTTCGTAGTTTAGCGAGGTTTCTTCGTTCGCATTTTTCCCAGGCGCGGGCGGTGCAAAACCGCGATGAACGCCCATGAATGCGAGCAGGGGGTTGGTAACTTCATAGGATACCGAAATGCCTGGCAGAACAGCTGTTGTGGACGTCATGATGGTCTTGAGAGCCGTTTCCTGACGTGCGGTGTCGGACTTTCCGTAATCCAGACGTAATAGATCAACGCTTTCGATACGAAAGCCAGGGGTAGCGGTCCACGGGCCGATCATAATTTCATCTTGAATGTATCCGGACCACGCCTCGGCTGAATCAATGCGATTACTGTCCGTTCCTGGTACACCGGCGTTCGTTAGGACCATGGTACCATTGTCCATGCGGAACCGATCCACCCACTGAAAACGGTCCATTTTATCTTCGTGGTATCTCACACTCCCTGTGAGCTGATGAAAGCTGGACCCAAATGTGAATGGTATAGCTATTGCCGTTTGAACGCCTGTTGATACATACGTTCGACTGTTGTGTTTCACGGCAAGGGCGTCGTCGGCACTGATGAATCCGGTTTCACCGACGATAGTGTTGAATGCTCCCGGAAAAAGATCAGCATTCTCCAAAAGGGTGCTGATACTCACAGGCCCAGCCAGAGGGTCCACGACTTTAGCCAATTTGAACCAATCGCGGGCAAACTCATTGCGGTAGGCAACAGCCGTCACATTTAAACCGGACAGGAAATCGGCTCGATAGGTCGCATGATAACCATGGTGTTCGGCATCCATTAGATCCCGTTGGCTGCCGCGGTAACGACGAGAAGGCGTGGCGGCGAAGTCCTTGTCGGTAAGACCAAGATAAGTCTCATGAGATACTTCATCCGAGGTCTGCACCTTGAATTGAAAGCTTTGGGTGACATGATCTATATGTCGCGAGGTTATCTCGATTTTGCCGACGTAGTCCTCAATATCAAATCCTGTATCCCCTCCACCATCCAACTGCCTGAAACCTGTGCTCTGCCACTTGAGTGTTTCACCAGAGAAACTGATCTCCAAAGCGTCTGACAAATTGAACCGTGAAGTACCGCTGGTATGAGCTTGTAGAAAAGAGTCTGAACCGAACAGAAGCTCAGCGTTAAGACTATTTTCTTCGGCTACTGGCGTGGATAATAAATTAATAGCGCCTCCCACTGTATACGGACCGTATTTGATTGCGCCCGGCCCTTTGACCACTTCAACAGCCGAAATTCGGGCGACATGAGGGAAATAATAGGCTGCCGGTGCAGCGTAGGGCGCTGGGGCAATCAGCACTCCGTCTTCCATCAAAGTAATCTTTGCTGAGCGGTCGAGTCCCGTCGCGCGCAGGCCAATGTTAGGCCTCAAGCCATATCCGTCTTCCTCTTGGATATTGATTCCCGGGACCTGACGAAGCAGACGATTAACGTCGCCGTAATCAAAAACTGCGAGGTCTCTCGCATTCAGAAAATCTGAAGAACCGGCAAGCTGTAGTGTTTTTGATTGGTTGCCAACAACGGTGATGGCTTCGATAAGCAATTTGGGCGTGGCTTTTTCAGCGGTATCTAAGGCTTCACCCTCGTTGCCCGATGCGGCAAACGGTATTGCAAGAAATTTTAAGGCGACTGCGGCGGCTATAAACGATTTTGACCGTAGCGTTCGGACCAACATGGCGTTCCCCTTTAATTGGCATGAGGCGTTCATATACTCTGCTGTCATTGCGGATGCAACTCATAATCATTCGCAATTAGATTATAACTAATACTCTGTGACACGGCCTATAAATTTTGGCGGCCCAAGGCTGCTATCCAGGAATTAATCAATGAAAACAGTATCTTGCGGGGTATTGTCAGGGGGGGTGGCTTGAGTTGGCAAAATTTGATCGCAGCGGGGCTTCAAAAAGCTACAAGTTCGTCACTGGGTTCTGGGTTTGCAGAAGTCGTGAGTAGAGAATACTTCTGCCACGAACTTAATCAGGCGGTGTGATCAGATGGCGGCACGTCATCTCGTAATTTTATGAGATTATTGCTCCGGCCTCAGTTCTTCGAAACGGATTCCGGCAGGTACCATGCGGAAGTTGCTGATACCGGGGCGCGTGGCATTCACATAGGCCGAATTCGTGATCCATATGGCCGGCGCGAGAGTATGGAACTTAGCCATAATCGCTTGCATCTTGGTTTCGCGCTCGGCCGGGTCCGCCATGACCTGTACGGCTCTTATGTCGGCAGTGACGTCTTCGTCACAGAAAAACGGGTTTAAGCGAAAGCAGGAGAAGTACTCATAGGGCCGAATGGCATCTTGAAATGTCGCTGAATTCCAAAACAAGCCGAACGCATCGACATCGCCCCACTGGTTTGGCACGTATTTTCGTAAGTAATCGGAAAACGGAATTTGCCGAACGGAGGTCCGCACACCGACCTCACGCAGGTCCTGGGCGACTTTCTGGAATAGAACTGGGTCAAGTGGCGTTAACGTTGCAACAAACTCAATGTCCATGTCGAACCCGTCCTCGTAGCCCGCATCCTCTAACAACGTTCGCGCCCGCTCGGGGTCGTAGGGATAAGGTTTGAGATTGGGGTTGTAACCGGAAATTCCGGGGACCGCTCCCTGGCTGGCAACATCAACCCAGCCTCCCAAGATTACGTCTGCAATTGCTTGTTTATCGACGGCATAGTTGAGAGCCTGTCGGACCCGCTGATCCTTCAATGGGTGGTTACCATCGCGCACATTTGGTAGTGCGATTGATTTTATTTGTGTCGTGGCTGTGACGTAGGGGACATATCCATTCGCTTTAACGTCACCAACGTCATCTTCACTGAGCCCCGTAGCAACGTCCACTTGGTTGCTATAAAGAGCTTGAAGGCGTGACGTCTTATTACCGACAACACGATACTCAAGGTCCGTATACCCGATGGGAGCGCGCCAATTGCCATTAAAGGCCGTAAGCCGCGGCGCTGTATTTCCCGGCCCCCAGTCAACTAAACGGTATGGCCCGGTCCCAATTGGCGCGATCGTGAATTCATCAACACCCCGTTCGGTCCATGAGTCTGGCTCGATGATCATCACAAGCGAGAGGCGTTTCGGCAGGATTGCATCGGGCGCGCCTAGATTGAATTGAACGGTCAGTGGGTCGACAGCCACGACGTCAGCAATATTGGTCAATTCTCTGGCGACTAAAAGTGAGGCCGCATCCTCACTCAGTAGAAGGGTGAATACGTTCGCAATGGACTCAGCCGTAACAGGCCGGCCGTTGTGAAACGTCATGCTGTCACGAAGGGTGAAGCGCCATGTGAGTGGGGTCGGGTTATCCCACGACACCGCTAAGCCGGGGCGAGGCCCGCCGCGCCAATCGAGGCGCGTCAGCCCATCAAACATGGCCAGCCATAGTTCCGTCGCCGGCAGGGCTGTCGCCGTATAGGGATTCCCGAGGCTAGGCGGGACGCCACCGGCTGCAATCCGTAAGGTTTCGGCGTGGCTTTGACCGAATAGCAGGCTCACGATGAATAGAGTTGGCCCTAATAAGGGACGGCAATTTTTGGACAGTGAAAACATAATACGAGGCCTTATGGAGAACTCTTAGAACCCCCAAGAACAAGGGGTTTCTGGGACTTAGAAAACATAGTTACCGGCAAAAAGTGCCTCAAGTTAAATTAGGCTAATCACAATAAAACTGGACAATTTCAGACGAATCTTTAAATAAAGGTCTCAACAATCCAATAGACCGAATATCCACGCGCCGGTGGTTCAATTCCGCGCCTGGGCACCATTCTGGTCTACCTAATATAAAATAGAGGTAATTGGTCTTCTACGCACAAAGGCCAGTATTAATCATATGACGCAAGATCTCACCCCGCCCGAAAAAGAAGCCCCCCCGCCGACCAAGGTGCGCCGTTGTCTTAATTGCGCAACGACCTTTGAAAGCCATTGGTCGGGAGAGCGTATATGTCCGCAGTGCAAACATTCATCGGCATGGCGCTCAGGCGCTATGGCGGAATAGGGCCAGCCACGTACTGACGTGGCGGGTGCTAAACCAACAATTGCAGCATACTGTATAGGTGAGACCATTCCTTTCCAGGAGAGCGCGCCGATGTCGGTGTGAGCGGGGCAACCAATGGAATCGTCTTTTTATAATTAAGAACTTCGTGAATTCAGTCGCAAGCGCTCGACGCTAAAGTTTCATTCACGCGGTGACTTAGAATCTGTATGCGAACAAAGCCTGCGGCGCAAACTCATTAGTCTTGCGATCTCCCAGCTTGTTAAACCAAATTGACAATTCAACGCCAATAAACACTTTCCTAGGCGTGCCGTTCATCGCTTTGCCGATATCCCATCTGATTTGTTCCTGATTGAGCACGTGTGACTCGAGGCGGTTGCCGAAGGAATCGCGTCTCTTGTTGATGTATTCCAAATGCCCATTAATGGCAAAGTCGTTCCGGCCGATGGTAAAGGGGTATCCCCAATTGAAATCGACCATGAAGCTATCTCTTTGCTTTGGTGCACCGCCTTTGGCCACTCCGGCGTTGTCATCGATGTAGGCGGTGAAATCCAGATTCGCGAAGTCAAAGCCGGGAAGCGTGAGTTGAAACCGGACGCCCGGAAGATATTTGAGCACCTTGGCATCCAAATCCCAGTTTACGCCGGCTATCAGGCCAACGTCGTTCACAATACCAAAGCCGACCGCTTCACCGGTGATTTTGCCCAAACTGAAATTGGCGTAGTACTCGGCGTAGATATCCCAATTGTTGTAGAACGGCGTAGTGCTTTCCGCGAGGTCGATAAAGAAGTAGTTGTCGCCGTAGGCCCAGCCGTTTGAATGTTCAATCGTGAAAACAACCGTCGTGTTATCGCCACCGCCGGCAAAGCTCGGGGTGTCGATGACGCCAAAGTTCGACTGAAATTCGGTTTGGGTCCAGTCAAAGGCAGAGGCGTGTGACGCTAAAGCGCTTACGCTAACCCCAATAATTAAAGAGACTAATTTCCCCATCCTGAGGAAGTGTCGCGCGAATGTGGGTCTGGGGAAAGGGTGTGCAGGTACTTTGCTCCAATGACCCATATGTATAGAGTTCACAAAACGCAAAATCAGCTGGGACGGCGCGTATGAAAGTTTACGAAATTGGTGACTACACCAAAGGGCTTAGCCTCCATAAAGTCGAGCGGCCCGAGCCGGTGCCGGGCCATGGTGAGGCGGTCATGCGGGTGCGCGCGACCGGCATCAACGCCCGCGATCTCTCAATCATGGAGGGTGCGCTCGGTAAGAATGTTATGCCTTACACCCGCGTGCCGCTGAGCGACAACGCCGGTGATGTGATTGCGATCGGCCCGGGTGTCGATAATGTCAAGGTCGGTGATCGCGTCACCATGACCCATTATTGGGAATGGCTCGATGGTGACTGGCATGGCGACATGGCCAAGATGGATTACGCCTCGACTATCGACGGTTTCCTTGCAGAGCAGGTCGTGGTGCCTGCCGTCGCACTCATTAAGTTACCCGATAGCATCAGTTATGAAGAAGCCAGCACCATTCAGAGTCCTGGGCTTACCGCATGGAACGCCGTGGTCGAAGCCGGCGCGGGCAAAGCCAGCGATACCATCCTGACCCTTGGCACCGGAGGTGTTTCTGTGTTCGGCATGCAGTGGGCCAAGATGCTTGGCGCCCGCGTTATCATCACCTCGTCGAGCGATGAGAAACTCGAACGCATGAAAGAACTCGGTGCTGACCTGACCGTCAATTATCGCGCCAACCCAGACTGGCCTTCAGAGGTGCTTGAGCTGACAGGCGGAGAGGGCGCGGACATCATTCTCAACAATGTCGGGCTTGGCGAGTTGGAGAACTGTTTACTGACCGCCGCGTCTAATGGCCGCATCATGCACATCGGCGCCAACCCCGTAGTGCATAATCAAGGTCCGCAGGAACCGCCGTCCCTCTCCAAGCTGCCCAACATTATTATCAAGAACCTGACCATTCGCGGCATCATCGTTGGTAGCCGCCGCATGTTTGTCGATTGCCTCACGGCCATGGATACCAACAACATCAAACCCATCATCGACCGGGTTTACGATTGGGACGACATTTACGATTGCATTGAATATATGCAGAGCGGTGAAAAGCTCGGCAAGATCGTCATTCGGGTGACGTAGGCTCTCGCCTATTCAATCGATCACCGTGGGCTGTTCGATGGGTCCGCCGCCGTGGGAGAGGCCTTTGGCGTAGATCACTTCCAGCCAGGTGGCGCCGTAGACGCCGGTCAGCGGACCTTCACCATAACCCCAGATGCTGCGCGGTGGCTGGTAGATGAAGAAGTCCTCCTTCACCGTCACCGGCGCTCCCACGTCCTCATCATCCTCGAACTGCCACACTTTCATCTCACCGAAGAGCATGTAGCGCATGACATTGGCTTTCTTGTAGTACGTCTTGCCACCATCCTCAGGCGGGACCCAACCCGGCGGAATCTTAATCATGCGGGACCGAAAACCGTCTTGCCAATCATCGCTCAGCCATTTGACGAAGCGACCTTCCACCTCTCGGTCCGGTTCCCATTCCAAGTCGTGGGCGGTGTCTACCAGCCACGGCGGATTCCACTGCTTAACTTTTCTCCAGTCTGGCTCGTAGGGGTCCGGCTTGAAGCGGCGTTCCGGGCCATAGTGGTCGCCCATGCTGCCGTCCCGCGGAATGGTGATGAGACTGCCGTCCCCTTCTTCAAAGATCAGCAGGTGATAGGGCGTCTGCGGGCGAAGTCCACCTGTTAACCAATTGGCACTGTGGATGGAGAAGGGCGGACGGTCGAGCCAGCCGCCTTTCGGTTTCCACTCCATCTTGCCGTTCATCTGGTAGGGGCTGATGGCTTCATACAAAACGGAGTCGCCTTCCAGTGTAAAACCCCATTCATGAAACAGGTGATAATGCGGTCCACCCTGGCTCATGCGCATGTTCCACGCCGGCGGGAAAATCGTGTGGACCAGAAAGCCTAACTCCGGTCCGCGGAAGATGGTCTTCGACAGTGTTCCGTAGCGCGGTGTTTCATCGAGAGAGAAACTCTCTACATCGACAAACTGAATCTGGTTCCAGCCGCGGCCCTTGGCTTCGAGCGTGCCAACGACCTGTTCTGTATAAGGCTGTGCCGCTGCTGTGTTAGATATCAAGGCAATCGCGATAGTCGCAATGTGAAACCGCCTCGTAAAAAATGATTCAAAAAGCATGGGTTACCTCCCCTTCACACCTCACTTTGTCCCTCTCGACTGTAGGGGATGATAGCCTATTAGGCTACCATTCACGGAAGATACGGAGACACTTTGCTCCTGTGATGAACATGGAAGATTCTATGGAAAACGCACCTCATACTTCGCCTAATACTCCCCGGGCTGAGCAGCAATTCTTTGACGATCCGGCTATGGATCGCCTCATGGGTACTGTTATGGCCTTGGCCCAGGAGCATTACGTGCTGCGCGACCGCGTGCGGGCTCTGGAGGGCGAATTGGCTAGAACGAAAGCCTTGAACCCGGCAGCGTTGGATCAAGAGCCAACCCCCGAACAGCGAGCAGAAACCACGGCGGATCGCAGCGATTTTGTCGAGGCGCTCCTCAAACCACTGCTTGGCCAGCAAGAGGCGCTGGGCGCGCCCGGCCGTCACAGCCTCAAAGCGAACGTGTAGGAGAAGCCGTCATGGATGAGCGTGCCTTTGCCGCTGGGCAGGATTTTCTTCTTGCCGCCAAAACATTTTGGACCACCACCATGTACCGGGAGCTGCGCGATACCGCTGCTGTGCGCGCGCCTCAAGCTGAGACCATGGCCCACGTGGCGGAGGTGTTGGAAAAAACGGTGTTGTACCAATCCTTCGCCTGGCTCGAACGGCATTTGCAACGGATGAAGTATGCCGGGCGCTATGGCCTCATGCCGTATCATCGAGAGCGCCGTGCAGCGTTGTTGAACACTGTCAGCGGTGACGAAGCAGCCTTAGAGCTCGATCCTGATCTGGCCCTGCCGGCCTATTACACCGGTGTGGATATCCATCAGCAGCCCGGTGGTGTGTGGCGAGACGACATCGCGGCCCTTGCTTATGAACGGGGCGCGCGCTCCACCACACCCATGCTTGGCACGGCCCATAAAGATTTGCACGACCGCTTCACTGATATCGCAGTCGAACAGGGTGCGCCTGAAAAGGTACTCGATATGGGCTGCGGTTTCGGCAAAAGCACCCAGCCTTTCGCTCAGCGATTTCCAGACGCCAGCATTGAGGCCGTTGATTTGTCTGCCCCATGCGTTTCCTTGGCCGCGCATACGACGCAAAAGAACCAAGCCAAGAATGTCCGCTTCCGGCAGATGGATGCCTGCGCCACCGACTACGACGACGAGTCCTTTGATCTTGTGACGTCCACTATGGTCATCCATGAGATGCCTCCCAAAACTATCGACGCCATGCTGGATGAAGCCTACCGCGTGCTCGAGCCAGGCGGCCGCATGGTCCATCTGGATTTCTATTGTTTGCCCGATGCGTTCCGCCAGTTCATTTACTATGGTCATGCCCGGCGCAACAACGAACCGTACATGCCACTTCTAGCCGAGACGGATCTGGCAGACGTGCTTGCCAGAAAAGGGTTCACGGATATTGAAATCGCACCGTTCCAAGAGGCCTCCGGCGTTGATATGGACGCCAATGACGCTTGGCGTTTTCCCTGGACGGTCATTGCGGCGACCAAGCCCGCGGTTGTTTAATGATCTATGGCCTAATGCTCTATAGCGTAATGAGATGAACGCCGGTCCTGTATCGGTGCGCAGACAGTACATTGATGGCCGGTTTGGCCAGATGCATGTGCGTATCGCCGAACCGGATACTCCAACTGCATTACCGTTGATGTGTTTTCACCTCAGCCCGTTTTCAGGTCAAATGTATGAGACTTGGTTGGGTGAGATCGGCCGCGACCGCCTGGCCGTGGCGGTTGATACACCCGGCTATGGCTATTCAGACAGCCCGTCAGCGCCGCCGCCCATGGAAGAGTATGCCGGTGCTATGGCAGATGTGGCCGACGCGCTGGACATCACAGACTTTGATCTCATGGGCTTTCACACTGGCGGACGCATCGCAGTGCAATTGGCTTTACTCAGACCCGACGCCATTAAGCACATCGTTTTGGTTGGTGTCGGCATGTACAGCCGTGAGGAACAAACCAAGCATTACGCCTCCATGGATACCAGTGAAGCGCTTCAGGAAGACGGCTCTCACCTTCTCGCCACGTGGCAGAATAGTGTCCGTTGGCGCGGTCCCCATCGCAATAATGATGAACTCATGAAAAGTTTCATCGATATCATCCGCAACCACGACAAAAACCATTGGGCCTACAAAGCGAATAAAGAATTTTCTTATGTGGAAAATTTACCGCAGGTGACACAACCAATTTTGGCCCTCAATCCCAGAGACGATTTGTACCCGTACACGCCGCGCGTCGCACCTTACCTCAACGGCGGACAGCTCATTGATATGCCCGACTGGGGCCTCGGCTTTCTTGATTATCATTCGCAAGAGACGGCGAAGATGGTGCGAACATTCTTGGATGGTGAGTGGGGTGTGCCGAGAAAGATTTAGCTAAATTCTAGTCACGCAGAATATGATGGGGCAAACGCGTCCACCCCACCTAAAGAGTTTAGCCTGAATACCGTCTGCCTTGTCACTCAGCTAGGGCAGCCTGATCACGAATATACGGCATCCAGTTCTGGTCCACTTCGTTGAAGGTTTTAAGAAAGGCTTTCGTTGGGGGTGGGTCCCTATGACCGCCCGGCGGGTTTTGCAGCTGCCCCGTACGCCATTTGATAAGCCAATCTGCCGCAAGCCAGCTATGCACCCAAACCGGGAGGTCGATGAGGATAATGGCGATGAACAACACCGCCGACGGCTTAGTCATCATTTACACTTCAATCTATATGGCCTGTGTTCTCACTCAATATCACCAATCTTTAGTTCCATGAGTGATTTCCAAACGTCGCTCATTCGTGGCGGCCAAGTTCTCAGTACCGGTGATGTTGCTTGCTCAGAGGGGATACCCTTTTTCAGCGTCAGGTACTGATGCATAAAGGCAGACACCCGAAAATTGGCAACGCAATGCACAAAGATCTTTTCTCCTTCAAATGAGTCCATGATCTTGAAGAATTTACTGAGATGATTGGCTGTTGGCGCATCAAACGGCACTGGAATATGGACGTAGGTCATGCCCAATGACGCAACGATATTGCCTTCATCGGGGACTGCGTTGTCGGAATCATGCATAGCCATGTTTATGACCACCGCATAATTAGCCTCTGCAATATCGCTGAATTGGTCGATGGTCGGTTGCCCGCCGGTCCCGACATTCAAGGTTAATTGATGGAAATTGAAGATCTCTTCCATTTTTGTCTCTCCTCTTCGTCTATTAATGCTCCAGCATCACCAGCCCGAACATAATCCCGATTCCAAGAATCATGGCGATGAGTTGCAACACTGACTGGGACGTGGTGGTTTCTTCGTGCAGTTCCGGCACCAAGTCTGATCCAGCAATGTATATGAATCCACCGGCGGCGATGGCGGATAACAGTGGCATCAGCCCTTCGACGTCGGCGAATAGGAAGACGATCACCAAGCCAACGACAGCGGATAACGCTGAGATAAAATTAAACAGAAGCGCTTTCTTCTTGCTGTAACCGGCGTGCAGCAGAATGGCGAAGTCACAAATTTCCTGCGGAATTTCGTGCAGGGCGATAGCTAGGGTGGTGGCTATACCCACTTCCGGGCTGATGAGAAAACTGGCGCCGATGATGATGCCGTCCAATAGGTTATGAAAGGCGTCACCCACGAGCACGATAGAGCCTACGGGTTTAATTGGATGATCGTGATGGCTGTGACCGCCATGGGCCAGATCTACCTCCAATTCTCCGGGGAGGTCGTGGCTGTGCTGCCAGCGCAGGAATTTCTCCAGCGTGAAAAACAACACAATGCCCAGGAGCACACAGAACGGCACCACCATCTCTCCCGGGACTTCTTCCAGGGCATAGGGAATAAGATGGATGAAGGCATCGCCGAACAAGGCGCCAACGGCCAAACTCACTAGAAAGGGCAGCGCCTTTTTAAGGAACGCCGTATTCATACCCAGCGTGATCAACCCGGCGAGGGAGATCAAACTGACAATAAGCACCGCGATTAAAGCGGGGAAAAACGCATCGTCCATAGTCGAAATGTCTCTCAATGGCCTCAGATGAACAGAGTTTATAGGCCATCAGCCAACTGAGGACACACTTAAACGAGGGGCTTTCGGTGAGCGCTGTATGGCGACGGACATCTTGCGCTCGGCGAGGCCGCCTACATTTGGGCTTTGGCGCGCGCAGCTGCGACTTCCGCGTCGAAGTCGATCTTCGCCGTTTCTGTCGCACCTGACAGGCCGGATAAAACGTGGGTGTTCACGATGAACCCAGGCACTACCACCATGCGCAGCTTGCGGGCCAAATTCATATTTGAAATCAGCTGGTCGGCGATTTCTTGGTCCTGCATGTCCATTTTGAGTTGATCGACATTAAGGCCAACGCGCGCAGCAATGGTCCAAATGCGGTCTTCGGTGATTTGGCCGCGGTGATCCATCATGCCGTGGTGAAAGGGCTCATGCTTGCCTTGCTTGACGGAGGCGAGGGCGGCTCTGGCCGCAACCAATGAGACGTCACTGAGGATCGGAAAGTCGATGGTGACGTGGCGGATATTACCGTCCCGTTCCACCAGCTCACGCAGGCGCGGCTCCGCAGCCTTACAGAACGGGCATTGGTAATCGAAAAACTCAACGATAACGACGTCACCGTCCGGGTTGCCGATGACCGGGTTGCCAGGGTCCATCATTACGTCGACGGCACGCTGAGCGACGCGGGCATCTGCCGTTGCCGCGGCTTCTGCTTTTACATCGGCCTTGTACGCTTCGATGGCGGCCAGGATGGGTGCGTCCGTTTCTTCAGCCGCGTGGGCTAAACCGGCAAAGCTAAAAAGGGGGGTCAGAAAAGCAGCAATTGAGAGATGTCGCCTAAGCATTATGCGTTCCCCGTTCTGTGTCGTGAGCTCATTTCACCACGCGCCTGGACTGTCGATGATGCATGAAACGCACACTGATTTGTGAACATTTGCTCTGAAATATTAATGACTTGTACGGACAAAAGCGGGCTCAGACTATCCCGCCTGACGCTGTTCATTCACTGCTTGTAAGACAGCAACATCGATTTGGGTTTTGCCTTGCGCTTTGGCTTCTTTGAAGATGGATTTTAAAGCCATTCCGCGGAACATGCCGGGGATTTTTTTCACGCTAGCTGCGGCGCCGGATGTGAACGTAACACCTTCCCTTGTGGAATTTATTTTGTCCCAAAATTTCTGATCCACCGGGGTGTTGTCATCCTCACCGTTGTCCTTGACAACCACTTTGTCGTCCGTCACTTCGTCTGTTGTTCGCTTGCCATAGGTCATTTCCGGCTTGTTCTCGGGCGAATAGAGGTCCGCCACAGGCACATAATCTAGGGTGGGATCAAACGCTAAAGGTTTCTGAGTTTCGGGGTGACGGTCCGGGCGCAACTCATCGATAATTGCTACACGCTGCATGTGGCGGAAGGCGGGTGAAAAATCGTTGATGCCGCGATGTTGCAAACATCGGTTATCCCACATGGCAATGGTGTCTTTTTCCCAGCCCATGCGCACTTCAAACTCAGGGCGGTATGAATGCTGCATCAGGAAGTCCAGTAGCCATTGGCTTTCTTCGTCCGATAATTGAGTAATGTATTTCCCGGTCAACTTTGAAGGATATATACACTTACGGCCTGTTTCCGCATGCACGGGCGCGACCGGGTGCGTGGCAGGCGGGTTGCGTTTCATCATGTCCTCCCAACCTTTTGCACCTGCGCCTTCCAAAATGACTTTGCCGAAGGTTTTGTCCAAATCGTGCACGCAATCCAGGCCGTCAATCATGTCCTTCAGGGGTTGGGAAAGTGCGTCATAGGCTTTTTCCATGTCACACCAGATGGTGTTACCGGCGCCGGGCGGCGTCGCCAGGGCGCGCAGGATGGAAAGTTTGGAAGGGTAGTCACGGAACGTATCATCGGAGTGATAATTCACATCAGACCCAATGGAGGATAATTCATCGAATTGCTGGTCTTTGATTTGAGGATAGCCTTCCACCTGAGGCACAGCGCCGGGCCCTTGCGGCATGCCCCAGCGGCGCGCAAAGGCCACATGCTGCTCTTCAGTCATGGGCTGATCGCGGAAGAACAGCACCTTGAATTCCAGAAATGCCTCTTTCAGCTCGACAAAGGCATCGTCAGACAGATCGTTTAGATTAATATCTTCTATGTAGGCGCCCAGCGCGCCCGAGGCCGGAATGGCTTTGAAGTTCCTATAGTCTGTCAACTCGCGCTCGACGGAAAATTGATAGCTCATCGCTATGCCTCCTTGGGTTCTACCTGGGGGTACTTAGTAAACATCTTGTCCAGTAGCCAATAGGGCAGATGCTGCATCGTCCGCATGATAAAGGCATGTTGTTTGCGGAACGCAATACGGCCTTTATTTTTTGCCAGACCTTCGCGGATGACAACGGCGGCTTTATCCGCATCAATGGGAAACACTACGGGAATTTTCTCATTGCTGGTGGTCATGGGCGTGCGCACATAGCCCGGGCAAATCACACTGACCTTAATATTGTCCTTGGCGACAAGACCGCGTAGGCCTTCACCGTAACCTTTAACGGTCATCTTGGTTGTGTTGTAGCTGGTCGCACGAGGGAACACTGCATATCCCATCACAGACGACACAATACCGATCTGACCGTTGCCACGCTTTTTCATGCCGGGCAGAGCTGGATGAACAGTATTGAACACGCCTTGCACATTTACGGCAAACACCTGCTCAATATGCTCTGCAATAGTGTCCGTGCTATCGCCACCCGCAGAGATGCCCGCGTTGGCAATCACCAAATCCAGCGGATGCGCCGTATCCATTTTCTTCACCCAGGCCGTCATAGCCGGGGTATTGGACACATCCATAACTTGAGAAACTACCGTGGCGCCTTTGGCGCGGCATTTTTCTCCTACCGCATTCAGTTTGTCTTCACGGCGCGCACAGATCATCAGTGTGACATCAGTGGCCGCATATTCCTCGGCCAAGGCTGCGCCGATACCGTCACTGGCACCGGTTATTAAGATATTTGTGGGTTCATGCATAGACCGTCTTAATCCTCTTAAATGCCATCCAAGCCGGACGGGCCATTATCAGTCAGCAACCCGGATGCTAGAGGTGAAGCTGACATCCTATGAATGTCTTTGTCACCCATGCTCGTCATTCTTGTGCCCAGTGCGGATAGAACGACTCGCGGAAGACGCCCGTCATTGACGCAGCAAAGGAAAAACATAGCCAGTCAAAGCAGTTTCGCACTAAATTTTATCACCAGAGCAGTCACAAAATTATCAATTTAATTTATCAGCAATTCGGGTTCCTTCATGGGGTAGTTCCTAACAAACCGGACCGGTGTCCATTATTGCGATCCTTTACCTGCCATTCACTCTATATTTTGTGTGCTAGAAATCACCCGTGCCGCCAGCCCAATCAGAGGTTCTATGTTGCGTCCGTCTTTCTCCGTCCTCGCTCTTTTCTGTCTTTTTGTGTTCCCTGCCCAGGCCAACTCTGATTGGCCCCTAGAGCTCGATGCTGGGTGGCAGGAAGCCATCGTCAGTGTCAGCGATCTTGCCGAGTGGCAGACCCACCTTGCAGACATTGCCGGCTGGCAGCCGATTCACGAAGGGTCTGTTGATCCCCGCCAGCTCAAAGTCTGGGGCCTTGAGGGCCCGGTTACCGCGCAGACTGTTGTGTTGCAAAATCTGGGAGAGAGCCAGGGGCTAGTCCGCCTTATTAAGTTTGACGGTGTAGACCAGGTGCAGATCCGCTCAAGTGCGCAAACCTGGGATACGGGCGGCTGGATCTCGCTGCTGACTCGCTCCCGCGGCGTGGAGCAAAACTTTGCCGATGCCCGAGTGCATGATTGGACGGGCTACAATGACCCCGTGATCCTTCACCTCGGCCCCGAGAGACGGCTGCGCAATGTCATTTTGCGCGGGCCAGACGGCATCAACATTGCGATCTATGAGCGGGTTGTGCCCGGCCTCGACGGCTGGCCAAATATTAAGAAGATTAGCCGCCCGTTCAACGCCATGCAGATCATTAAAGACCGCGACGCGACGGTGGCGTTCTATCTTGATGTACTAGGTTTTGTCTCGTTAGGGATCGGAAATTCCGCAGCATCCAATCCGGCCTCTAACAACTTTGGCCTGCCTGCGAACCTGTTGCTCTCAACTCCTCTGAAATCAGCCATCTTGCATCCCACAGGTGAGGGCAGCCCTGGTGAGACCGGGCGGGTTGAGTTTGTCGAGTGGGACGGGCTTACGGGCCGCGATCTCTCTGCCCGCGCGGTCGCCCCTAATCTCGGCATACTAACGTTGCGCTTTCCTGTGTCCGATGCCAAAGCGCGCGCGGCTGATATTGTAAGCAAAGGCGGCAACATCAAAACTCAGCCGCAGACCGTCAACATTCCGCCGTACGGCGATGTGACATTGTTCTCCGTCAACACACCAGACGGCGTTTTCCTGGAGTTTTTTCAGCCGCTCTAGGCGAAGGCTTGGATAGCTAACAGAATGATCCCAGCGATCGCCGCAGAAGTGGGGACCGTTATCAGCCACGCCGCAATAATTGCGGTGAGGTGATGCCGGCGTACCAGTTTTCTTTTACGTGCTTTTGTCCAGCGGCTGAGGAACTTACCGGCTGCGACTTCAGGGTCTTCCGGTCTCGGCGTCTGGACCGTTACGTTCAACGAAATGCGTCGGTTGGTGAGAAACTCACGCAGGAATCCCACACCAAAGACTGCGCCTACAGCCACATGCGTTGAACTCACAGGAAGGCCAAGCCCGGAGGCGACAATCACCGTAATCGATGCGGATAGGGCAACGCAGAAAGCGCGGACCGGGTCCAGCTTAGTAATTTTCTCACCGACGATCTTGATAATTTTTGGGCCGAACAACAGTAATCCAATGGAAATTCCAATTGCCCCGATTGCTAGCACCCAGAGCGGCAAAGTCACTTCCGACGCTACACCGCCCCCATCCACCGCATTCACAATCGCGGCCAGGGGTCCGACAGCATTGGCAACGTCGTTAGAACCGTGGGCGAATGACAACAGTGCGGCGGCGGCGATCAGAGGAGCCCGGAACAGGCTGGCCACGGATTTCCGGGTGTTTTCAATGGTCGCTGCTGTACGGCGGATCGAGGTGCGGGTTGAATAGTAGGTGAGGACAAACCCACTGGCACCGATGACAAAAAGCATTTCAGCTTCAGGCTTCCAGATTCTTTTGAGACCCTTCATGACCAGGTAGACAGAAAACGCAGCGGCCATGATTCCCAGGAGGATCGGTATCCACCGGGTTGCGGCGGCGACTTTATCTTGTTTGTAAAGGACGGCGAATTTCACGAAAGCGAGAAATGCTGCCGCGATAACGCCTCCCAGAACGGGGGATATTACCCAGCTTGCGGCGATCGTCGCCATGACGCCCCAGTCCACAGCCGACATACCAGCCGCCGCAATGCCTGCGCCTATGACACCACCGACGATGGAGTGGGTCGTTGAAACCGGTGCGCCGACCAAGGTCGCGAGATTCACCCAGACGGCAGCCGCGAGCAGGGCCGACAGCATCGCGGATATAAAGACTGTTTGATCGGCGAACGAATCAGGACTGACAATGCTTTTTGAAATTGTATTGACCACCTCGCCGCCGGCGATCAAGGCGCCGCTGGCTTCAAAGACTGCAGCGATGACCAACGCGCCGAACATGGTGAGGGCTTTTGATCCTACGGCCGGCCCGACATTGTTGGCAACGTCGTTAGCCCCGATGTTCATCGCCATGTACGCGCCAATGATAGACGCGACCGCGATGATGGAGTAGCCGTCGGCACTGCCCGACCTGAAAAATGTAAATACCCAAACCGCAAGCACGAACAAGAGTGCAAAGCCCACATTGAGATTGCCCAACCCAACCCGTATTGAAGCCTTCTCTAACTGGGTGATTCTCTTGAGATCTTTGTCGACTGTCGTCTTGGCGGCAATTACAACTTCATCGTCATCAAACGAGGGAGGGGTTTTGGTCATAGTAAGGTTTTACCACCTTCATAAAACTATAGTACTTGCGAAGCTGACTAACTTTGTTTGCTTTGCGGGGTCAATGGTTTTTATCGATATTTTTCGGGAGTGATTGGTATTTCGGGTATACAGCAGTCGGGGGCCTTACCTTATCAGCGCCGGGACGACTTAATCTAGATTTTCCCCAAAGGCAATCTTGAGCCTGGGCTATCGTCATCAGAATCTGCCTATTTTGAAGCGTTTGAGGAGGCGGGTGTCGTCGGCACGATCGGTACCCGCAGCATCGGCTCATATAAGTACCGGAAAAAGCCAGAAAAAGGCGGTGAGCTCTGCCGGGTGAAACTCTATCCCCTGCAGGTCACGCAAGTCCTTGAGTTTTACCCGGAGCGTGACATTCGGCCGCGAGTCTGGATGACCGTTCAAGATGCCTTAGAAGCTCTACAGGACCCCAAACTTAAATCTATCCTGGCTGAATTCTCGTCTCGCGCATAAGCTTGTCTCTTATCGGTTTTAAAAGTTAGGCAAGGGGGTCGTTATGACTGATCAATCTATCAATCGGCGAGACATAATCAGCACTGCCGGTGGGTTGGCTTCTGGTATGGGCTTAGGCATGGGGCTGCCAATGATGATGGGTGCGAGCGTAGCCAATGCGGCTACCGGGCTAGATTTCAATGACCCCGCAGTGCGCTTTCAATCCCGCATTAAGACAAGAGGGACCCTCGCGGAAGAAACCGTTCACCGTCTGTCGACTGGTCATGTCTGGCTCTACAACCCCGACGATCACAGTTTCACACCCTTCTGTACGTTGGAAAACTACAACGTTTCTGAATGGACCCACGACGACAACGGCATATTGCGCACTCGTATGTTCGAAACGGCTGTCTATATGAAGTTCGGCACCGATGAGGTGATGGAAGAGTGGACCAACCCGTTTACTGACGAAACGGTGAAAGTGCACCATTACGCAATTGGTCCAATGACATCGACTCATGATCCACGCGCTGTCGATGCCGATGCAGGCGCCGAAAATGCAGAACGCGTCATAATAGCGAAAGACCTCAATTGGCAGCTGGTGGGAGACACCGTCTATATGCCGGCTGATTCTTCCGTTGATTACCCAAATCCCCTGCAACCCGACGCTTGGCCACGGGCTTCAGCAGGTGAAACGTTTGGCTGGGATTCTTTCATCATGTTCGGAACTAAATTGAAGGACCTTGAGAATCCTAATGTCACTCAAGCCATGTCTCATAGCTGGTATCAGGAAAACATTCGCTGGCAACCCTGGATGCTGATGGGGCAACGCCCTGGGCGTCTCGTCGCGCGCGGCTATGGCAAAAAGATGCGGTGGAAAGATATTCCCATCGAGCGCATCAAGCGTATGGAAAAATATGTTCCTGAAGTTCTGGATCGCGGCAATTGGGGAGAGTTCCAAAACGAGTTTCTCTGGTACTTGCGCACTCAAAAGCCCAAGCCGTCACTCGATGATAAACGGGCGGAGGGCTGAGCCATGACAGATATGTTTGACCGCCGTTCAATTCTGGGTGCTGGCGCGGGTTTAGTGACCGGGCTTACCGGCTTGCCGGCGTTGGAAATAGGTACACCTGTATCTGCGCAAGAGCCGCTTGACCTTACCGACCCTGTTTCCAAAATGCGGGCCTCAATCAAGATGCGCGGGACGTTGGAAGACGGTATGACTATGCACCGCGTCTCCCGCGGCTGGGTTTACGGCTACGATGCGGGCAGTGACACCTTCGCGCCGTTTTACAGCATGATAAATTACAACGTGACCCAATGGGAACAGCTGGACGATACCACGCATACCTACCGAATGTATGAATGCGCGCTCTACACCAAGTTTGATAAATGGGAAAAGCTCGAAACGTTTGAAAATCCGTTTACTGGCGATACCGTCGAGCCGATGACCTATCTCATCGGACCAATAGACGTAACGGTCACGCCTGAAGGCTCAGACACCGGACCTGAAGCCACAATCAAGCCGGTGAGTATGGATTGGACAGTGATGGGCGGCACAGTTTGGGTGCCCGTGCAGTCTGAATTCTCTTTTCCAAATCCGATTTCGCCCGAGAAATGGCCCAAAGAATCATCGGGGCCGACGGTCAAATGGCATTCCTTTATTTTGTTCCAAGCACCGCAGACTGACCTTGAGAATGCTGATCTGAGGTCGGTCCGCGCCCTTAACCACTATCAGGAAAACGTCACTTGGGCGCCGTGGCTTGAAATGGCGGGGCGCCCCGGCTTCTCGTTGTCTCGCGGCTTCGGTATGAAGTTCCTGAGTATGGAAGAAATTCCGCCCGAACCGTTGGGTTTGTTGGTCGAGCACGTACCCGCGATGTTTGATCTCAATAGCTGGACCAGCGTACGCAACAACTACCGGGATTTCATGACGGCCCGAGAACCAAAACCAGTATAGGTAAGCTCAAAACCCCAGTCGGTTTAAACGTTAGACAAGCTGGCCCACCCGGTTGCCGTCCGCCGTGGCGGTTACCACCATGCGCGGCGCATAAGCATCGCCGATGAGATGCACCTCAACGCCGGCTTTTTCGAGTGCGGACACGAGGTCTACATTGGGCACTCGCGGCGTGGCGTAGGTAAACAAGCTGATGTCATCCAAGGTCTGTTCTTCACCGCTGTAGACATTTCGCAGGGTGACTTGGCCTTCTTCAAACGCCGAGTCCGGTGATGGCTCAGAGCTGGTGATGATCCGCACTTTCTTCTTAGACAGTCTGTCGTAGATGCCTTGGCGGTTGACCAAGGCTTCATCAGATGAGATCCGATCTCGCGGTGTGACGATAGCCACATGGTCGAATTTATCGGCCATCCATTCTGCTGCAGCGTAGGTCATCTTGGTATGGTCCTGATCGTAAATGACGGCCGTGCCGGGCTGCGGTGAGGGGTGCTCCAGCAAAGCGGTCATGATCTCCCGAAGATCGAGGAAAAACCCTTCATCTTTGTACTCGGCAGGCAAGAAGCCGGGCCAGGACATGGTTGAGCCTGTCGCTAGAATCACGGTGTCAGGCTTAAGGGCGAGAACATCGTCTGCGGACGCCATGACGCCGAGTTCCATTTTGATTCCTGCGCGCACGGCGCTGAGTTTTTGGTAGTCATAAATGCTCGATAAATTCTCGCCGCCCGGCAATTCCGCGTGCAGGCGTGTTTTGCCTCCAACTTCAGCAGAGGTTCCAAACACCGTAACGTCATGACCGCGCGCACCGGCAATCCAGGCGGCTTCCATGCCGGCGATACCAGAGCCGACCACAACGACTTTGCGTTTTGTCTCTGCGGGAGGCGGCCACCAGTCTGCCTCGTCGGCCTGACCGACCCGAGGGTTGTTGTCACACTGCAGCCGTCCTCCATCGATGATCAGCTTCCAGCAGGTGTTTCCGGACACGCAGTATCGAATTTGAGATTCGCGCCCTTCCATGGCTTTCTTGCCCCAGGCGGGGTCCGTCACCAAAGGACGGCCCAGCATCACCAAGTCTGCTTGGTTAGCTTCAATGGCACGGTCGCCTTCGTTGGGGTCGGTGATGAGGCCGAGTGCTCCAACCGGCGTGTCGTTAAACGGCTCAGCCAACTCACGTATTTTCTCAACGAAAGGGGCCCGGTCGCCATGCAGATCTGGCAAATGCCAATACAACGTGTCTGAGTGTGATCCCCAGCAGTAGGTGACGAAGTCCGCATTGCCATTGGCGGCAATAAGCTCGGAGATCTTTTTGGACTCTGCAAAATCAATGCCACCGAGCGTGCCGTCTTCGCCAGGTAGTTTGACGCCAACGATAAAGTCTTTGTCGGTTAGGTCCCGAATAGCACTCATCAACTCTGTGACGATACGGGTGCGGCCTTCTAAGTCGCCGCCGTATTTGTCTTCTCGCGTATTTGAATGTGCCGACATGAATTGGTGAAAGATATGACCGTGTCCGGCTGAAATTTCCACACCGCCCCAGCCGCAGTGATAGAGCCAGGCCGATGACTCTGCAAAATCTCCAATCATGGTTTCAACTTCACTGGTCGAAAGCGCATGAGGAATGGTCCAGCTCAAATCATCAGGCAGTGCAGAAGGTCCAATGGCGTTCATGTTGCGTCCGCCTTCGTGACGGCCGCGGCCTGAATCCTGTAACTGTCCGATCATGTGGCAACCGGCATTTCCAACAACGTTCGCAAAGCGTTTCAAACCATCTTCGTTGGACTTACCAAAAACACGAATCCGCCGGGGCGCCACATTCCATCGAGTCGTACCCATGGGCTCTGTGATGGCCATGGAGACACCGCCTTCCGCGCGGTTGCGGTAGTAGGTGATACTGTCATCGCTGACCTTGCCGTCGGGCACGTAGCGCAGAGACATCGCCGCGTGGACAATGCGATTGCGCAGGTTTTTCCCGGCGACGGTAATCGGGGAAAAAAGGTGCGGATAAACAGGGTGAGCTGAATCATACACGATATGTTCTATAGCTAACGGTTAGGAGCAGAGCAATGCTGCTGCGATTTCATTAACATCTTCACAGGCCTCAAGGCTGTTAAGAGCTATTAGCGCACGTTCCGTTTGACCTTCTCCCAAGTCAGGGAGCACAAGCCTTTTGAATTTATCTTCCAATTGATCAAGGGGCAAAGGCGAAGTTGGTGCCCCGTCTGTTTCAGCCATGGTCTTTGTTTCTTTGAACGTTCTTTTGGGCGTCTTGAGTTCCACCCATCCTTCAACGCCAAGAAAGTCTTTCGCTGCAAGGGCCTTGGAAGCCGGTGGATGCTCAACAATTTCAACCTTAGCCGCAAGGGCACGGGCTGATGGATCAGCAAACCGTTCGGTTGTAAACCAGTCGGGCCCCGGTTCAATGCCGTGTGCCGCCATGGAAATAGCCCAGGGCGCGCTGTAAATCCCCTGCCAGTAGGAGTCTGGAGCCGGGTCGGTTTGATGCGGGATGGTATACAAATCTGGCAAACCGACTTTGAGAGTCTCAATATCACGGGGACGAATATCTTCGCGTTCGATGATCTCAGTCACCGATTGCAGAACCATGTGACACAAATTGCTGCTCGGCCATTTTTTCAAAAACAATCCGTCTTCGGCAAAGTGAAAACGTCGTGATGTATTCAGGAGGCCGTCCAAGTCATATTCGTCGCCAAGAGTATCAATTTCGTCAGGAACGGCATCGAGACCATTATGGGCAAGACTAGCCGCCTGAAACCCTGCTTGCGCGGCAAATAAATGGCCCATAGGAAATGGGCTGATGCGCTTCACTACTTTAGGCTTGAGATAACGCAAAGAACGCAGAGGAATTTCCCAGGCAACGCTCATCGCCCGCGCTGTTGTCGTTTCACTATAACCGAATACCCGGCAGGCTACCCCTGCCGCGACGCAATTCAAGTGACGCACGTCTTCGTCGATCGTCCGCGACAAATGGAACCGTGCATTAAGATCGTAACCGATCGCTATGGCCGCCAGCATGTTGGCGCCAGACACCTTATTCTTCTGCGCGGCAGCAAAGGCGGTGTGCACAAGGAGAGGGCCAGGATGCAACCCTGGTCCCGTGCTTTCCATGCCAGAGTTTTGTGTCATCTGGGCGTTGATCCCCGCGGCCAACCCTGGACTGACTCTAATATGTTCGCCCAATAGCACGGCTTCGCCTGGCCCTAATGTATTTTTGGCAAACGCGCATAACGCATCACCCGTATAGCGGCGGCCCATGAAGGGAAGGCCCATGTGATCGATGGTCATGGCTTTGACGGCGTCCATCACAGAATCCGGAATGTCTTCCGTGCGAGTCGTGATAACTTCTGCAGCGAGGCTGGACGTGACGCTCATCTCAAGACTTACTCTCTCGGCAGTGGCGTAAACCACTTCTCGCTATGGAGCTGATCATAGATCGATGCCATCACTTGCCCGCCTTCGTCGGTGACACGGTCCTCGTTGTCGGCGACAAGGTGGCCATCAAAGATTTGCAGGCGGCCATCGGTCATCACATGGCGGACCATCATGCCGTTAGCATAGAGCAGGTTATTCAACGGCTCGGGCGGCAGCGTACCGCCACCGACCAGCAAGCCAGAGATATCAATAGAAACCAAATCAGCTTTGGTACCTAGGGTAATGCGGCCTATGTCGTCTCGTTTTAGGGCAGCAGCGGGAACTTGAGTAGCGTTGCGGAGCGCGGTCCAAATGGTTGGTTTTTTTACAGCACGCCCACCATTGCTCTGCTGTAAAATAGTGCGGGCCTGTCCGTAAAGAACCGCAAGCTTGAGATTTTCCAGATAATCGTTGGAATGGGTGTCGATTCCGATGTTGACGGCCATCCCTGCAGCCAAGGCCTCTGGATAGTTCTGACTAAAGCCGCCTGCGCCTCCAGCAGAGGGGCAATGAGCGAGCACCACACCCCGTTCGATCAGAATGGCAGGGTCAATATCCCAATCCAGTCCACCCATGTGAGCACCAAAGACGGTGCCGTCCAGCAAGCCAAAACTATCCAGCCACTGCGTTGGAGTCATGCCCCACAGCCGTTTCACACGCTCGGTTTCTGTACTCGATTGAGACAGATGAATGTGTATACCTGTGCCAAGCTCTTTTACGGCATCGGCAATCGCAGCCATGGTTTTTGGCGTATGGGTATCCGTGGCATGGGGCGTCATCATGGGGAGAATACGACCACCGGCGGCGCCCATTTTGCTTTTTGCAAAGGCGAGATTGGCGGCGACTTCCTCTAAGATCGCGTCTTCGGCATCGAACAGGACTTGATCGTCGGTTCGGGCCCAAATCGGCCCCAAGATGCGAGACCCGGGGATCATGCCGCCCGGATAACCTCGCACGCCCCAGGCCTCGGCGACCCGCACATAGGACTGCGCCTGGCGCAGGCTGAGGCTCATCTCGACGTGAGTGGTTGTGCCACCACGAAGAAGCTCAGCCACATTGTAAGCTGTCAGCGTGTCTAGATCGTCGTCGGTGAGTTGTTCGACCAGCTCCTGGGGACGCCGGTTGTTAGGTCTGCGGCCGCCCTCGATCAAGCCCCGTGTCGGTGTTGCTGTGCAGGCATGGGTATGTCCGGAAATGAATCCTGGAACGACTAACTGTTTGCTCGCATCGATCCGCGTGTAATCGCCATCGATCCGACCGGATTCAACTTTGACAATGCGGTCTCCTGAAATCAAAACAGAGGCATCGCCTAAAAGCTTATGAACGCCGTTTTTTTCAGTTAACACCCATCCGGCTTCGATGACAAATTCACCTGACGGCACCATGGTCCTATCGTGGGACGACGAATGAGCTTTACCTATGCCAAGTCCGCCGGCCAATGCTGTTGTCACGCCGCCGGTAAAACTCAGGGCGTTGCGTCGGCTTACCTTGGATTTCCCGTCAAAACTTCGAGGTTCTATGTCGGTGCCACACAATGCGCATGGTCCGTCATGCGAAACTAATGAATCGTTCATGGTGATGACTCCCTAATAAAACTCAGTCGTCTTGAACCGGCACCTTATCGGGCAGGAACGGCAAGAACAAAAACGTAAGGCCGCAATATGCAGCCATGGCAATCCACATGTCGTTGAAGGTCAGCACCCATACTTCCCGCTCGATGAAGGCGTTCATAATGCGAAGAGCAGCTTCTGCCGGATCCCGTATCGTGCTGTAAGTGTCTTCAATGCGCTGCTGCAGGCCGGTTAGAAATTGAGTTGCCGCTGCGCCTCCTTCAGAGAGTTGCTCCAAAAGACGCTCCCGATGAAAGTCAAACCGACCCTCTTGAGCCGTTGTGACCATTGATAGTCCGATGGCCCCACCCAGACTGCGAAACAGATTGAAAAGGGAGCTAGCGTTTCGGACTTCTGACAATGGAACACTGCCAATAGAGATGATTGTTATTGGCATAAAACACAGCATGATGCCAAAGCCCCTCATGAATTGAGGTATGGCGAGCTGATCAATACCCATTTCTGCCGTCATCTGACCATGCCAGACGAGGGCCGCCATAAGTACGACAAGCCCGATGGCTAAGACAATGCGTCCAGCCATACGTTGCACCATCAGGCTGGCTACGGGTGCAAGAAACACTTGTGCTGCACCGGTGAACATCATGATCGTTCCGATTTGCTGGCTATTATAACCCCGTACCGTCGAAAGCATGGCGGGAGAGAGGTAAGCTGAACCAACAATGGCAGCGCCGAGAATAAATGAGCACGCACACCCGGCTGAAAAAGTCTTATCGGTGAATAACTTGAGTTGAATCATCGGAAATCGGCAGGTCAGCTCGCGCCAAACAAATAATATACCGCTAACAGCAGTCACAATGGTGAGCTGTAGAATCCATAATGTATCGAACCAATCGTTTTCAGGTCCTTTGTCAAACAGAATAATAAGGCTGCTGAGGAATACCCCGGCGAGGAGGACTCCCGGTATGTCGATCTGCGGTAAAATGTGCCACTGGGGTCTGTCCACGTCGATAAGGGCTAAAACCCCGAACACCACGATTAATCCTGGCACGATATTCATCAGGAATATCCAATGCCAAGAGAAAGTTGTGGTGATGAAGCCGCCGATAGCTGGGCCCAAGGTGATCCCTGTCGTTGTGATCATACCGGCGATGGCGACGCCGATGGCGTGTTTGGACCGCGGAAACATGAAGAAGATGGTGGCAAAGGATAGGGGCGTAAGGGCGCCGGCAAAAAATCCCTGTAAGGAGCGGAACACGATCATAGACTCGAGGTTCCAGGCAGTGGCACATAGAAGGCTCGCCACCATGAAACAGGCAGCTGATCCGGCGAACATATAGCGGATAGAAAAAAGGCGAGCGAGCCAGGCCGAGAGAGGAATCATGACTACTTCGGCGACCAGATAAGAGGACTGAATAAGGGCGATTTCCTCGACAGTCGCGCCCAGACTCGCTCTTAGCTCTCCTAGAGAACTTGCCACAATCTGAATATCAAGGACGGCCATGAACTGACCGATCAAAAGGAACACAAATCCGAGCCAATGACGCCAGGTTACTGAGTCACCAGACGCCGCAGGACCTGTTACGCGGCCTGTTGGGCCAATTCCATTAGCTGCCGCAGTCGCTGCGCTTGTCACGGGAGAGCCATGGATCAATCTTGGCCAGACGCCAAGGACCCGGATCCATCGGACCGCGTATCTACGCTTACAACCACAGACATGCCGGGCCGTAGACTTTGAAAGAGGGGGTGGTCTCCATCTAAGGTAATCTTGATAGGGATGCGCTGGACTATTTTTGAGAAATTGCCAGTGGCGTTCTGAGGGGGCAACAAACTGAATTCTGCTCCGCTCGCAGGCGATAGGCTTTGGACCGAGCCCTGAAGGGTAACGTCGGGAAATGTGTCGACGGAAATATCGGCGGTTTGTCCCGCCTCCATCGTCGTCAGTTGTGTTTCCTTAAAGTTAGCGACGACCCAAAGCGTATCGACCGGCACAACCGCCATGAGATGTGAGCCCGGGCGGACAAACTGTCCCATCCGCGTGGACCGGTTACCGACAATACCATCTATCGGCGCGCGTACATCTGTATGGGCAAGGTCGATCTGGAGAAGTTCGAGTGCCGCGGCCTTTTCATCCGCTTCAGCGCTGAGGGCAAGGCGTTCCATTTTTAGGACGTTCCGTTCCTGGCGCACGGCTTTGAGATTGGCGTGCGCTCCGGACTCTCTTGCCCGTGCTCGTAACTCTTCAGCGACGGTTGTGTCAAAGCGCTGAGCAGAGGCAACGTTGTCGGCAACCAATCCTTTAGCGCGTTCTAGGTCGACGACGGCCAGTTCATGGTCTGCGATCATCGCCTCAAGTTCGGCCTGTGCTTCTTCAATCAGGTTATCCTGAAGACCGAGCCGGCTGGCGACGGTTTCTACTTCTGCAATGGCTTTGTCTAAATCGGCACGGCCTTGGGCAATGCGTGCGAGAAATGTGTCTTGCTGTAGGCGGACGAGTAGATCCCCCGTCTTTACTGCTTGGTTGTCTTCGACAAGCACGTCGTCGACGTATCCTTCAACCCGCGCGCTTACGGCAGTGATATCTGCCCGGATGTAGGCATTATTTGTGCTCTCCCGATAGCGACCATAGGTCCACCAGTCGATGGCCCAATATCCACCAATGCCGACGATGAGAACAATTAAGACCGCGATCGCGATTGCGTTGGGGTTTCTAAGCATGGGGGCTGGTGAGTTTATTAGGGCTGAATTTACGGCTCATGCTGCGCCTCCCTCTCTGTCGCGCTGAGCCGGTGCCTGAGCGGCACGCGGTCAGGCCTTTACCCGCAACCCGATTGGACCACAGTCTAAAGGGAGGATTGGGCCTTAGATATGACTTTCGTGCATGGCATGCAGCTTCCAAAGTCGTGGCTTTAAGCCAATAATTAATCACCAGGAGAACGATCTGGGTCCATTGTATTCGCCGCGCTTGAATGAAAGGTGTGCTACCCCACATAATTAAGATCAAAACAAACCGCTCCTTACGAAAGAGGACTATATTCATGCTTAATCTGTCACAGCGGGGCCGCGCCGGCCTTCAGTTTCTGGGGTCGCTTCAACCCTACGCCTCCAGCCGTGTCAGAGGTATAGCTAAAGCTGAATTCGAAGCAGATCCTGTCGGGGCTGAGATCATCGCAGAACATGAACGCGGTGGCACCAATGAGCCCTGGCCAGAACGCATCGCACGCGCTAAAGCCGTGGCGGAAAAATCCATCGCCTATAAACATGAGCGGTTCTATCAACGCTACGTTGGTGAAGAGAACTTTGTCCGTGCCATTCCGGCTGTCGAAGAAAAACGGGAAGAAGCAGAAAAAATGGTCGGTGGTCCACGTGAGGACTGCGGCGGTTCATTAGAACTCGACGACAGTGTTGCGATCCCCGAATACTATGATGGTGTTGAATGGCATCTCGAACCCGGTGGCTGGGACGGTTACGATCTTGCCGGGCCTATGTTCATGGCCGGTATCGGCCGTTACGTGTTTAGCAAGGGCGGGTATGCCGCTGTCGAGGTTGGTGACGACATACGTAATCAGCGTGTCAACGTCACAAAAAATCTTCCCAAAGACCATTACGACCGTATTTATGAAATGGGGTGTGGTGGCGCCACAACGTTGTCCGCGTGCCACAAGAATTACCCTGAAGCCGAGTTGATCGGCAGTGACCTTTCAACGGCAATGCTTAAGGGCGGTCACGACGCTGCCAGGGCCATGGGTGTGCCCATCCACTTCAAGCAACGAGATTCCCGTAAGACCGGTGAGCCCGATGAAAGTGTAGATGCGATTGTGTGTTACGCCTTATTTCATGAAATGCCCGTGAGTGTTTGCAAGGAAGCGCTTGAGGAAGCCTTTCGTATTCTCAAGCCCGGCGGTGACATTATCATCAACGACCCGCCGCCCTTCGCTCAGGTCCATCCGTTCCAAGCAGTTGTTTTGGACTGGGATACGGACAACCGGGGTGAGCCGTTCTTCTCCGAAACCTGCGCAACGGAATGGGTCGATGTGCTCAAGGACGTCGGATTTGTGGACACCAATGCCTTTGGGCTCGGTTCAAAAGGGTATCCCTGGATTAATCTTGGCACGAAACCTGCTGAAGCGGGCACGGAGCATTTGTTATGACTAAGCCGCCTCCCAATCCTATTACGGGTTCAGACGAAATGGATGCGCTTATGCGCATTAATACAGAAATGATGTCTGAACTGTGGATTTTGCGTGATCGCGTCACCGTTCTTGAAAAGATGCTTGAAGAAAAAGGCGTGGTTGAACGAAAAGCGATTGATGATTACGCACCCGAAGGCGAATTTGCAGAAGAACTGGACGAAGAAAGAGACCGCTTTGTCCGTCGTGTTGCCGGGGCGCCGTGGGAAGTGGAATTCACGGTCGAGTCCCTGGTACAAAACGGGCAGCGGTAAAGGGACTCATTCATGACTGATGCGACGCCGGAAACGGCCGGTTCAGCCGGCGGCGCTACAGCTCACCCTGAGCGTACATTGTCCCTAACCGTGTGCATGGGGTGGGGTGTTGGCAGCCTTGGCATGGCTATCATGTTTGGCCTGGTCAGCACTTTCGCGCTCAGCTTTATGGTCAACTATCTGGCCATCACAGCTGGCCTGGCCGGTCTATTGATCGCTCTGTCGAAGGTTTACGATGGCTTCACCGACCCCTTAATGGGGGTGATTACCGACAGGACGAACACCGCTATTGGCCGTCGTCGCCCCTACCTCCTCGTCGGTGCGTTTATGCTCGCCATTTCCATGGTTTTAATGTTCAACGTGCCAGATTTTGAAACCGTTACCGGCGCTGCAATCTATATGACTCTAATTCTGTTGCTTTATGCGACAGCCTATACCGTCTTTAACGTGCCGTACCTGACCATGCCGGCAGAGATGACGGACGGCTATCATGAGCGCGCTTACTTGATGAGTTTCCGTGTGTATGGGATCGCTGGAGCCGGATATGTGGGGTATTTCGGCGGCCCAGTCATCATAGACATGTTTGGTGGCGGCCGTGCCGGTTTTGAAGGTATGGCATGGTTTATGGGCGGTGCTGTACTTATCTCATCTTTGTTGTGCTTCTACTTCACCAAGGACGCGTCGTTTAGGCACCGCACGAAAGCAGTGCCCGTCGGGTTCAAAGCGCAGGTTCGGCTTATTATTCAGAATCGCCCCTTTCTATGGTTAATGATTGCCAAATTATGCGGGCTTCTTGGGCAGGCTCTGAGTAATCCGGCTAAGGCCTTCTTCTTCCCACTAATTCTAGGTGCGAGTCTGACCAGCTTTGGGTTTTACTGGTTTGCTTTTTATACGGCGATGATTATCTCTCAACCCATATGGCTGCGCTTTGGAAAACAACACGGGAAGCGCGATATTTTTATCGCCGCCCTCATTCTGACGGTGGTCGCCAACTTGTCCTGGCTCTTGGCCACGCCGGCAGAGGCGTTCGGCCTGACTCTGCTGCGTGGCGTCGTGCTCGGTTTCTTAGGTGGCGCCACATTGTTGATGGGGCAGGCGATGCTGCCTGACACCATGGAGTATGATTTTTGCCTCACTGGACTGCGCCGGGAAGGTGTATACGCTGGCGTTTACACTACGATTGAAAAATTTGCGTTCGCTTTCGGCCCAGCTATTACCGGTGGCGTTCTAGCCGCCATGGGGTATGTAGCCTCGCGCGATGGTTTCGCTGAACAGCCCGATAGCGCGATTACGGCTGTGTATATTTGTGCTGCCGGTCTTCCAGCACTGACAGGTCTCATTGGCGCAATCTGTCTGACGCAATATGATTTGACGGAAGAGAAACTCAAAGTAGCGAAACGTATTGACGGCGCTACCGGTTGATTGATCGCGGCGATGACCCGTTTCGTGTCATAGTGTTCGCGCCGCCCAAAGACACGCTATCAGCTGTTTTTGCAGACGTTGCCAGTGAAGGCGACGCTATCGTCGCCAGATAGGCGGTCTTAAGAGCTTAGAGCGACTTTAGAAAACTTACCAAATCGTCCCGGGCGTCCGCCGGCATCATGCTAAACGCCTCCTTCGCCGTTTCCGCTTCTCCGCCGTGCCAGAGAATGGCTTCTTCCAGCCCGCGCGCACGGCCGTCGTGCAAATAACGTTCATGACCAGACACTTTCTTGGTCAAGCCGATCCCCCAAAGAGGCGCGGTCCGCCATTCTGATCCGTCGGCGAGAAAATCGGGGCGCCCATCAGCAAGTCCTTCACCCATGTCGTGCAGGAGAAGATCCGTGAAAGGATGAAAGGTTTGATTAGCCAGGTCCTCGCCACGCGGATCGGCGCTGGTTTCCAGGGTCGGCATATGACAGTTTTGGCAGCCAGCCGCCATGAACTGTTTTTGTCCGCGCAGGACCTCAGGCCAATTACTGCCACGTTGACGCGGCACGGCGAGCCGGCGTGTGTAGACATTAAGCTGATTGAGAAAAGCAGACGTCATCTCGACACCGTCATGGGTGGCTGCGGCCTGGCACGCTTCCTGGCCGTCATCACAGTTGTCTATCGGTCGCACCGGCGTGGTGATTCCCATGTCTCCAAGGGCTGCGCCTGAGTTCTGATTGGTCAGGTTAGATACGTTCGACTTCCAGCCAAATTTACCTGTCGCCATTATCTGGTCGCGGGCATTCCAAACCACGTTAACTTTGCCAGATATGCCATCATCGTCATTGTCATTTGGATCGGCCAAAGCATAGAGCAACTCATCCGAGACCATTTCAAAGAGTCCGAGGCCAATCATGGCGTTGGCCACCCGAGGTGATGTCATCATATTGTCTGGCATTGGGCCGAAGGCCAGGTCTTCAATTGTGATGACAGCCTGGCGTAAAGAGTATGGCGTGCCGTCGTCATAGGCCCCGGGTATTTCGTGCCAGGTCATGATGGCGTTGCCTTCGCGGGGAACACCGTCAATAGCACGGTCTTGCAGCTGGTCGCCGTACATCGGCACGCCTTTCGGTCCGCCATGCTCGTTCGCTCCCGGCACACTAATACGCACCAGCATAGATTCCATCACTTTGCCGTCGGGGGCTGGCGGCAGACCTCGGCCATTGTTGATGTGGCAATCAGAGCAGGCTTCCCGGTTGAAGGTAGGACCTAGACCATCTGTGGTCGATTGTGGCCCAGGGGCAGGGCGCCAAACCGTGTTGAACAGTTGGTTGCCGAACGTAAACCCGGCTTTGACGCTGCTGGGCGCGTTAGCGGCGATGAATGTAAACGCCTCTGATGTGGCAAGTGGCCGTGTTGTGTCGCCGCCCAGGTCGCGTGTTAGAGGTGTAGCCAGCAAACGGTCGCGTACCTCTGTATCAAGGGCGCTTGTGCTGGTCGTGCATGCAACCAGGGCAAAAAGCGAGCCCGTAATTAGTAACGGTCTCATTGGGTGGTTCCTGGTACGGCTTCTGCCGCGGCGCGCTCTTCATCCCAGACTTTGGTATCAAAATCCCGCGCCAGTTTTGGCATATCGTGCAAAAGAAAAGCGTTGAGCTGCAATCTTTCGAAGCGTCGCTTGTCTGCCCCCGGAGACAGGGTGAACAATGAAAATTCGTCGCCGGACGCCATTTCAACTACTACGCTGGCATGGCCGACACCGCGCTCTTGACCGGCTGGTTTGACGGCGAGGGCTGCCAGTTCGCCGGGCCGCTCGCGTCCACCTTTGTGCCATGTATGCAAATGGACAATGACTTCGCCGTCGGTGGCGCCGTCTTCGGCACTGCTCATGAAGTCAACCGTGAAGGTATAAAGACCGGGACACAGAGGTTTGTACAACGCGCCCGTCCACTCGCCTGGGCTGGCATTGACGTTGGTAATTTGCCGTCCGGTAAAAGACACGCGCTGATGCGGATTGGTATGGATCACATCACGGGCTTCAACGGATAGAGCGCGTGGTGACCCGGCACAGTGATTGGCGACCTTGTCCCGAGATACCTTGCCGTCCTCAATCAAATTAAAGAAAACGAAATCCGGTTCATCATCTGCCATTTGAGATGGTGTCTGTGCGGCCACCGCACCTGACAGCATCACGGCCACACCAAATGCAGACGTCAAAGCTGCCGTTGTGGGTCTGTGCATGGGAATCTCCTAAATTCAGCGAGGCAGGAGCTTACCATGCCGGCTGAGAAACGCTGGGCCAAAAGTACAGATATGGCTGTCCGTAATGCGGCGGTTTTTATTCTCTCCAAACCCCAGCCCTTTTGAGGCGGCGCTCTAGGCGGGAGCCACCGGTGTCGTTTATGGGGTCAACAGTATAGTTGTCGTATTCCGCCATGGCCCGCTCCAAATAGGCCCGAGGCAGATCATCGAATGAGAGCACCTTGTAATACTCCACATGCCAGAGCACTTGGCCGAGGTTCGGATCATCCATGCCCACATTGGGCATCTCTGGCATCAGAATTTGGCCGGCTCCGTGGGACGGCACCCAGGAAATTTCATCATCCATAACCTCAGATAATCGGGCGAAGTGGGTGTTGTCTTGGTTGTAGGGGCGGCGCACTAAGAGCTCGGGCCAATGTACTTTGGAGTGAAAGGAGAGATCGTCTCCAATTATGTTCATCTCGATATCGCGAATGGAGCGCTTGCCGTAATAGTCAGGAAACGCTTTCCTAATGATGTTGTGTGACCAGCCTTGAGTGGACAGTACCTGTCCGTCGGGTACACGACTGAAGTTGGGTCTCGGTATAATTGTTTTTCCGGTGATAGGATTAGTGAAGGATTCGAGCAGTTCATCGGTCTCATAGTCAGCGAAGAATGTCAGGAGGGACTTAGTCCTAAGAAAAGAACCGTCGTCTTGCGGCCGCCACCACTGTTGTTCGGATCCCTGCATGCGTACGAGCGGTACGGGCGACTCAGGATACTTGAAGGCATAAAGCGCGCCGCGGGTGCGCCAGATGACCTTCTGCTCTGTGACCGCTCCGCCTTGGCGGGCGACGGCCCAGACCCGCTCGTCGTCGGTCCAGGTGGACGGATCGTTCGACCAGGGTTTGTTGGCTGCTAGTGCTTGACGAGGTAGTGCAGCGACAAGTGCGCTGGTCCCAGCGGTCGTTAGCAGGTTTCGCCGTCCAATCATGCTTTGCTATCCAAGAAAACCAGAACCGGTCGGTGGGCCGGCAATGTTATCGGGGCGTTTTTCGACCCAGTCATGGTCTGGGTTTTCCGGCGGCACATCGGCGGCGTAGCTCGACCATGTATCGACGCGGAAATTTTCCATTTCCCAGGTGTCAGGAAGGGTCAGATATTCCTGTGCATGCTTTTCGATGTACTTCAGGATTTTCGGGCGCACATCCATGGTGCCGGCCAAGCCTTTGTGGCTGAACATGCGGCCAAACAACTGCACGTCCTCCATGCCGCTCCCGCCCATTTTCATCCACGGCCAGCATTGGGACATACGCGAGAAGCCGGCGACGAATCGGGCTGCCGGAATGCTGCGGTCTTCCAGTTCTGCCTTTTTGATATTGAAGGTGAAGTGCTCTGACGGTGAAATGTATGTGCCAGTGGACGACTTGGGCCAGCCTTCGGGTGTGACCGGATTGGTGTACTCGTGCGTGTAGTCCCAGTTGAGCATTAGATCGTCACCGAACTGCTGGAACGGCATGATAAACGGGATGTTGCCGGTCTCGTCAGGGAACACGGTGCCTTCGTTCATCAGTGTTGGTGAATCCGTCTCCTTACCGAAATTGAAAAGAGACATCTTGTCATCCATGCGCCGCACCAGGAGCGGGTTATAGAAGTGGTACACCTCTACAGTCTCCCCGGTGAAAGGGTTGTCCCAGGTCTCGAGCACTTCGCCTGTTTCCAAATCTGTGAAGTAACCGGTTTCACGTGAGCGGCGGGATAATGTGCCGTCTGGCTCCCAGCGGGCTTGCATACACCCTGTGCCTTCATAGCCGAAAACTGGGACCATCCGATTTGTGCCCCAGCGCATGTACATGAGGCCGTGGAAGCAGCCGACGACGGGTTCACCAAAGGACGATAGCATCTTGGCAAAGGCGTAGAGGTTGTCTTTGGGGTCGGTGTAGTCAAGGCCACCGTCTGACTTCGGCTTTGCAGCTTCGGCGGGGCCGCCCGCAGCAAGTGCGCCGGCGCCGAGTGAGAGCCCCCCTAAACCTGAAAGGACCTGACGACGATTGGAATTTAGGTCAGCGTTAAATAGAGACGTCATGCTTTATATTTCTGTTACGGCAGTGGCGCCCGACCCTGTGGGCGGTGCAATGATGCCGTCTTTGCGCTTGCTCTCCCACTCGTAATCAGGGTTCTCGGGAGGAATGTCTTGGCCATAACATTCCCAGGTGCCGACCCGATCATTGCGGATGGGCCAGTCGTCGGGAAGGGTGAAGAACTCAGGTGCATTCTTTTCAATATAGTCGCGTACCTTTGGCCGAACGGAGTCTAGTCCAGGAAGGCCTTTCTGGCTGAACATACGTCCGAACAAAATGCCGTCTTGGTATTCATGCCCGCCCATCTTCATCCAGGGCCACCAGTTGCATTGCCGGGAGAAGCCGGCACGCATGCGGGCCGACGGATTACTGCGGTCCTCTAATTCGTCGCGGTCAACATAGAAGAGAAAATGTTCAGACGGCGTGATGGTTTTTCCGGTCGAGGATTTGGGCCAGCCTTCAGGTGTCACCGGGTTAGTGTATTCGTGGGTGTAGTCCCAAGATAGCAACAAATCATTGCCGAACTGGTTGAACGGCAGAATGAAAGGGTACTCGCCGTCTTCATTTGGAAACACGGTGCCTTCATTCATCAGCGTTGGTGCATCGCCAACGTCGCCCATGACAAATTTGGGAATCTGCGTGCCGAGACGGCCGCCGAGCACATTGTTGTAAAAGTGATAGACCTCTTGCTTCTCTCCGGTGAAAGGATTGTCCCACGCCTCGAGCACTTCGCCGGTTGCCAGGTCCGTAAAGTAGCCGGTCTCGCGCGACTTGATATTAAGGAAGCCGTCGGGGTCCCACTTGGTTTGTAGACAGCCCGTGCCTTCGTAGCTGAACAGCGGGATCATCCGCTTGTTGCCAACGCGGGCATACATCAATCCGTAGAAGCCTCCGATTACCGGCTCTTCATATCCAGCCCAGATTTTTCCGAAGGCCCAGAGGTTATCTTTGGGATCGGAAAAGTCGAGACCGCCAGGACGATTCATGATTGCAGCGTTGGCCGGAGACGGCATGAAACTTCCTCCCAGACTGCCACCCAGACCCGCAAGCGCTGTTGTGCCGATACCCTTAAGGAGCCCCCGCCGCGTGGAGGAGCCACAGGTTGGGCTCGGTGTCATTAGGTCGGAAACGAAATTGGATGACGTCATGTGGGGGTGTCTACCAGGCTATATGAAACATGGTTTGAGAGGTAGAGGACATTAGACCTCTGGCCTGTAAACCTGATAGAGAGAAGAGTTTCTGTGACCGCTGATCGGCGGGGCCGGGGGCAAGAATAATATCCAAAAACTGTTGTTTTTCAATGATATAAGAAACACAGCCCACCTTTTCGGGGGAACAACCCCATGAAGGATTTTGGGTTGGCGGTTGGGTCACCCGTGACTTGCCTTTACAGGTGACACCGGAAAACATGGGCGCAATTGAGAGAGTGGACCGACCATGCAAGAGAACACAGACACCAGTTGGGGCAGCCGGGCCAAGTGGCTGCACTGGCTCATTGCCTTCATGATTCTGATGGAAGTACCTGTGGGTTTCATCATGGCCCAAACCTACGGCGCCAAATTCAACGACAATCCTTTGGCTGGTCTGCATATCCTGATGGCGCAGATTCACTTCACCAATGGGTTCTGCATACTGGCACTCGTGGCCTATCGCCTAACCTGGCGTTTTAAGAACCCGGCACCGGGATTGCCGGCATCGTTGGAAACCTATCAGCGCTGGTTGGCGCGCCTGACTCACACGTTTCTCTATACGCTGCTGTTTCTCATGCCCTTGTCGGGCTGGGCGGCCAATTCGGTGCTTGGTGATTCCGAACAATTCGGTGTAACAGAACTTTGGTTTTTTGCCTGGAATATCATGCCGCCAATTGTGCCCCAGCTTCCGCTTGATCATCAGTTCGGCTACACGTTCTTTGCAAAAATCCACCGCTATGCGCTGTACACCGGTGGGATGGTGTTGAGCCTGCATCTGCTGGCGGCGATCTGGCATCACTTCGTTCGCAAGGATAATATTTTGCTGCGGATGTGGCCGGCAGGCGCGACGGAAGCGGAGCGAGAAGCCGCGAACTCGTTTAGTGCGAAGCTGCCGGAGCTTTAGGGCACCTTGGCGCAACCAACTGAATTTACGGAGAATGAATTGAATAACTACCTAAAACGATTTGCCGCCGCGCTCGCAATCTCGCTGTACGTCGTTTCAGCCAATGCGCATGCAAAGACCATCGCCGTTATCGGAACCGGCATGATGGGCACGTCCATCGGTACCCGCCTTGGTGATCTAGGGTATACGGTGATTTACGGATCACGTTCGCCCGACAGCGAGCGCATCCTCAAGCTCATCGGTAAAACTCAGGGTGATGCCTCGGCCAAAGAGCAGGTCGATGCTGCGGCGGTAGCTGAGATCGTATTCTTGGCCGTGCCCCGCGATGTGGCCGAAAAGGTCGTAGAGAAATTAAAGCCAAACCTTGAAGGCAAGCTGGTCATAGACGCAGGTAATTCGGTTAAAGGCGGCGACGATGGTTTGCCGCAATATATGGGTGGTGAGTCCTCAGGTGAGATGGTCCAGCGCATGGTGCCGACGGCGAAGGTGGTGAAGGCGTTCAACACCATTGGTTTTCATATTCTCGCCAATCCCGCACGGGCCAATGGGCGCGTGAGTGTGCCTGTGGCTGGCAATGATGACGCGGCGAAAGCCTGGGTGATGGAGTTGATCGCCGCACTTGGGTTCGACCCCATGGACCTAGGGCCGATACGTATGTCGCGCACGCTGGAGGCTATGTCGGCGCTCTACCGGGTGCCGCACTTTGCAAACCGCAAGGAAGACACCTTCGAGTTCTATCTGCGCCGCGTGGCCGAACCGGAGCTATCGGAGACCCAAGCCATTCGCGGGAAAAAATAGTTACGCGGCGGTCAACTCGGCACTTATGAGTGCCTTCAACGCCCCAGGTGCATCCACCTGGGGCAAGTGACCGCACTCTTCAATTACAGAGATAGCCGCGCCCGGAATCAGGTCTTTCAATTTCTCACCGTAAGGCAGCGGAAACACCGGGTCGTGTGATCCCCAAATAATATGTGTGGGCACGGTGATGCGGTGCAGCAATTTGTGTAGGTCGGGATCATTAAAGCGCGGTTCCCAAGAAAGCTTGCGCGTGGTGGCTTCGTTTTTGGCGGCCATAGCGTCTTGCTCGGGTGAACTGGGTATGGCTAAAAGTTTTTCTGCCAAATCCTTATGGAAAATCATGGTTCGGTAACGGGTCTCTTTGTCCCAACTGAACAGGTCGCCCATGGGCACGTCGGGCAAGTTGATGCCCGCTGCGCCGCAGAGAGTGAGGCGGCTGATGCGTGCAGTGGACCGCACGGCGATTTCCATAGCGATCCAGCCGCCGAGGGATTGGCCGGCGAGATGGATGTTTTTTAGATCTAAAGCTTCGAAGACATCCAGATAGAAAAACGCCATGTCGTGAATGGTCTCAAGCCACTCCGGCGTGTCGCTTTCGCCGAAGCCCGGATGGTCGGCGATGATGACGTGATGATCGTCAGCCAATTTTTCCAGGAGGCCAAAGGCGTTGGCTGATCCGCCGGCGCCGTGGAGGAACACAAGCGTGGGTGCCAGTTGTTCTTTTGGCCCACCTCGGCGGTAGATGATTTCTGCGCCGTTGATGGCAAGCGTGTGACGTTCGAGTGCGGCCATGGAGTGGTGCTTTAACTTTCAGAGGGTGCAGTTGCCGGGGTGGTGTCTGGGGTTCCCGCCATCTTGCGGACAGTGAGCGCGATACACATCAGGACAGCGTTGGCGCATCCCATGAGAACGAATGGTCCGGCGGGCATCCAGGCATCGAATAAGTATCCGCCAGCAGAGGCCGCCGCCAATATGCCGAGCGCGCCAAAAAAACCAAACACGCCGATGATTGAGCCGCGATGCTCTTTCGGCGCTTCCTGGGCGATGAGCGCCTGGGCGGCAAGCACGGCGTTGACTTCACCCATACCGAGGATGATGGCGGCGAGGTACATGATGTTTTGTGTGGGGTCGGCGATGGCGCCCAAGGAGAGGTAGCCGATGGCTGCCAGCCCCATAGCGATACATAAAGCGGACACACGATTGTAACGATCAATGATGATTCCAGCGCAAGGGGCCCACAACACCGCAACGATTTGCACCACACCGAAAAACTTACCGCCCTGCACGAGCGCTTCTCCGGCGGTGTAGCCATTGGCGATACCAGCCTGCACTAACCACAGAGAAAAGAAGGTGCTGACGACTGTCAAATCGCCGCGCGACACGCCCGCGGCTACATAGGCGAGGGCGATTCGCGGATTACGCCCTGCGGCGATTCCGATTTTAAATTTTTTGATGACTGAAACGTCATCCCGGTTCTGTTTGGTTGCGGGTATGCCCCCTCTGAGTCCGAGGCGGACAATGATCGCGTTGACGAGACAGATGACAGCGAATGTCCAAAAGGCGTATTGACCGGCGGAGACGGCATCTGCACCCGCAGCGGAATACAGGTTTGGCAGTTTGCTACCCTGGGTGACGACCAAGACCACGCCCAAGCCTTGCAGCAAACCGCAGACGCCAATCAAGCGCCCGCGCCAGGGGTCTTGTGGGTAGTCGGCCTGCACGGTGGCAATCATGGCGGTGTTGCAGGCAATCCCGACAGCAAACACCATACGGTAAAGAATCAGTTCCTCTGAACTTTGTGCTGTGGGGTAGAGCATGTAACCGAGAAAGAGAAAGAAAAACCCAGCGGCGTAAATGGGGCGGCGACCGATGCGGTCGGACAACACGCCGAGAGGGCTGATGAGGCAGAGCACAACGATCTCTGCATAGAGCACCAAAGCACCCGAGAGTTTCCCCTGGGCATCAATGGGGATTCCCAGGATCTCAGTAAACACGTAAGGCTGGCTGAAACTGAGGAAGACCGAACTAGCGATGGTGAAAAACGACGCGTAAAGCAGCGTGTATATGTTGAGCCGGTTGAGTCCCGGCTCGCACCAAACCTCGAAGTTGAGGGGTTTAACATGAAGCCCCTCGCGATTAGGCTCAGCGGTAACAGTTTTTCCTGACACAGATGCCCCCTCATTTTGGAAGAGATTTTTACGCGCCGCCGGGCCTTTTCGGAAGCCGCCTTGTCGCCAGTGACTCATTACTGGCGCCATCTGTCCAGTGTCCATGCCAAAAGAAGGCTATGCTGCCGCGATCTCAATGGATTGTAAGGAGTGATAAAGGGCCGAGATTCCTTTATTTGGCGCTTTAATTGGTCTAGAACGCCCCTAACGCATCCAGAAAGACGGACATGACCTCTCACAAGCCAGACGACTGGGACGATATTCCACCACCGCCGCTGACCCATTCACGGTTGTGCCCGGTGTTCTTGGCGCTGGGCTGGGTTTGTGTCGGATTAGGCTTTGTCGGTGCATTTGTGCCCGGTCTGCCGACGACCATCTTCTTGATCATTGCCCTGTGGGCGTTCTCTAAAAGCTCCGACCGCTTGCGCTGGTGGCTATGGACCCATCCCAAGTTTGGCGAGCCTTTGCGTGCCTGGCATATGCATCGCGTAATTCCGCCGTCGGCTAAAGCCGCCGCCGTTGTGATGATGATGGTCAGTGTGGCCATTGTGTCGGTCGGTGCATCGTCCTGGCAGGCCCCGGTGATTTTGGCGGCGGTGCTGGCGCCGATCGCGGTGTGGATTGTGACGCGGCGAAGTGCGGTTCCTGTTGCCGATGCGGTGTCTGCTGACGTTTAGTTGGTCGCAATCACGCCTAGACGCTGTCCCGTTCGAGTTTTAAGGGTTGGTTCGCGCCGATGGCGGCGGCTGCGGCGGCTGAGCGCCGGGTGGCGGAGTAGTCGACACGTTAGTCCGCGATCAGCCTTTCGGCGATCGCTTCAATGTCTATTGCCGCTTCCGAGCATGGCGAGCGTGTTAAAATCGATGTCTGGTTGCGGATGGTATCGCGCACGCAGGCATCGCGGCGGACAATGCCAGCCAACGGCGGCGAGATTTTGAGAAATCCTTGGCACGCTTTGAAGAGCGTCTGATAGGTGCGTTCTCCTTCGCGAGTGGAGTTGGAGGAGTTAACGACCACGCGGATATCCAGGCTTGGGCGTTCCATGGCAGTCAATTTGATAAAGGCATAAGCATCCGTCAGAGACGTCGGTTCATCGCTGGTGATGACAAGTATGGTGTCTGCGCTGCGCGCGAGCTGACGCACCGATTTCTCAACACCGGCGCGAAGATCAAGAATGACGCGGTCATAGTGCGCAGACATGAGCGATAGATCTTCACCAAGAATCTGCAGGCGAGAGAGGGGTATGTTGGCAAGGCTGCCTGAGCCGGAACGCCCCGCAATCACGTCAAAGCCGCCTTCTTCGTAATGCATCGACGCCTGGTTCAACGAAAGTTTTCCGGCGATGACGCTGCCGAGATCGTAATGCGGCATGAGGCCCAGTTGAATATCGACATTGGCTAAGCCCAGATCACCATCGAACAACAGAACACGATTCCCGCGACGGGCGAGCGCATGGCTAAGAGTGATAGAGAAAAATGTTTTGCCGACGCCGCCATTGCCCGATGCAACGGCGATTAAGTGGTCACGTCGGATGGTCGCTGCCGGTTTTCCGGCCAGTGATAGTGCCTGTGATGATGGTGGCAAATCAGAACTCATCAAGAAACCTCAGTTCTGGGGCTAGTCGGCTGTTCTGCCAAATCGTTTTCTTCGAAGTGAGCAGGTTGTAAATCTTCATCCGGCGGTAAAATCATGCGGGCCATGGATACGGGATTGATGGCGCAAAGTCCCGTCGCCACATGCGGATTAAGACTGACTTCACTGAACATTAATTGCCCGGCGTCGGCGGCGGAAAGAATAGCGCCTAAGCGGCGGGTCATATCAAGCCGTGTGCCCAAAATACGTGTTGCACCACAGGCGGAAAATGCTTCGCCGATATCTCCGGCTTCGCCCGCATCGCCACCCGCCGCCAGAACCAGGATCGGCTCTACGTCAGCGGCTTGGGTTAAGGCTTTTAAGTAGCCCATGTCCTGATGGCTAAAGGGATTGAGACCGGGGCTATCGATAAAGACCAGGTCATAGGACTGCATCATCAAGTCAACGGCCTGGGGTAGGGCGTCGGGTCCACGCACCTGACTGATTTCTACTTCAAGAATACTGGTAAACGCCGTCAGTTGTTCGACAGCACCCGCGCGGATGGTGTCAGTGGTGATGACGCCGACCGGACGGCCGGCGAGGCGCGCCCGGGCCGCTAGTTTGGCAACAGCGATGGTTTTACCTGAACCGGGTGGTCCGACCATCATGAACGGCCGTATCCCTTTGCGTTCCGGTAGAGGCGCGAAGTCAAAGTGATTTTCCAAAGCCGCTGCGCAGGCCATGGTCGGTGAACCAACTTCTAAAGAGCGCGCGGTCATCACCATTTTTTTAATCAGTCGGGGCGGGACTCCATGATAGGCAAGTGACTCACGTACTTTCTCTGCGAACGGCGCCGACTCCTCGCCGGCGAGTGCTTTGGCGATATCATCGTCGCTGCCGGGCTCTTCCAGAGCGGCCGTAATACGCAGGCCTTGCCCGTCGGAAGACCGCTGGGTAGAGACGATGATCGCGTTCTCTCCCAGTTCTTCGCGGACCATGTTCATGGCTTCGGCCATGGTGGCAGCTGTGTAAGATTTCAGGCGCATTGTTTACGACGTGTGGCGCTCCCCATGGCGTTGTTCGTGTAGTACACGGGCGTTAGTCGTGACGTTGATCGTTACTATCGTAACTCTTTTTAGCCCCCATGTGGCTATGCCAGAAAATGTTGCTCTGTATGAACATCTGGGATGGACCGAGACTGAGCGGTCCGGAAACAAAGTGCGTATGATGAAGCAATTACAGAGCGTTGCGCGTTAGCCCGCTGCGCCCCATGAGGCTATCGCTGTGGTAATTATCCCAAGCGCCAAGTTGGTGGCGACGATCTTGCGGACAGTCTGGATCACCTGGCCGGCCGTGTCGAAATCGCGACTGTCGGCAGCCAGCTTGAATTTCCGGAACGGCCCGTGGTTGAGCCAGAAGAACAGAATGGTCATCACCAGAGCCGTAGTGAACATAGTGTCAACGTGGATGCCGGCCGCCCCGAAGCCTGCAAGCACAAAGAACATCTGGTAAATACCTGTAGCCCAGAGGACGACCACCATCACTAACACCCAGCGCAGAAAGGTTTGTAAAGTGCGGCGCCACAGTGCCAGGGCCTCTTCTTTTGGCAGTCCGGTCATGGCCGGGCGCAGCGCCACATAGGCGAAAAACATGCCACCAACCCAGATAACGGCGGCGAGGGTGTGAAGGGTGTTAGACAGGTTCCAAAGCATGATGCGGGCTCTAAATGTTAGTGGCAAAACGTGATTCAATTGTAAGGCACAGCGCGCACCAGGGCAAACACGCACCAGGGCATCTCGTGTTGGGATATTTGACACTTCGATATTTCAAGTCCGCGATGACGTCACGCGAAGCAATCGATCAATACTTAGAATCTGTTACAGTCTGCGCCACGTCCATTGCATATGACGTGAGAGAAGCGGACACATTTTGATCAATTTGTCTTGCGGGTTTCCGCCAGCCCCCAAATGCTCGCCAGACCAATGAGTGTCAGAACCATCATGTACAGCGGTACGGGCCAGTAGGCGCCGCCCGCCCATGCTAACAGGGCGGTCGAGATGAACGGTGCAAAACCGCCGCCGAAGACTTGGCCCATTTGGTAGCCAAGCGATGCGGCGGTGTAGCGCACGTTAGATACAAACAGTTCGGCGAAGAAAGCTGCGATGGGTCCGTAGAGCGCACCAAATGCCAGGAGGCCCAGGCTGAGAGCAAACCAAATGGTATGCGGGTCCGCGGTGTTGACCATCCAGAACAGCGGGTAAGCATAGGCCAGCATGAAAATTCCGCCGCCGAATAGAACGGGCTTGCGGCCGATTATGTCAGACAGCGCGCCAAAACCTATACAAGCAAATATCTGTATGGTTGAAGCGATGAGTACACCGTTGAGCATAACCTGACGGTCGACGCCGACTGTGGTTGTGCCGTAGGAAAGCATGAATGAAATAATGATGTAGTAGGGGCCACTGACCAGGACGAACGCACCGGTCGCTAGCAGAATTTGTTTTCCCTGCATTTTAATGGCCTCCACCACGGGTGTTTTTGCCGTAGCGCTTTGCTCGCGGATTTTCTTGAATTCTGGTGTTTCATCGATGTTCATACGGATGTAGAGACCAACCAGCACCGGCAGGATGCTGAGGATAAAGGGGATGCGCCACCCCCATACCAGGAACTGGTCACCGCTGATCGCGATGGAAGCGCTTAAGACTGCAGTGGCAAGCAGGAAGCCGAACGGCACGGCGGACTGGGGTAAACTGCCCCAAAAGCCGCGTTTGTCTTCTGGCGCGTATTCAATGACCATCAGAATAGCGCCGCCCCATTCGCCGCCATAAGCAAGCCCTTGAACGAACCTTAATAAGGTCAGAAGTATCGGCGCCAGAATCCCGACCTGGGCGTAGGTGGGCAGGAAGCCGATCAGCATGGTGGCCACACCCATGACAGTTAGGGTTAACACCAGCATGGGCTTGCGGCCGATCTTGTCACCGTAATGCCCAGCAATGATGCCCCCGATGGGGCGGGCGATGAAGCCAATGGTGAACGTGGAATAAGCGAGCAGCGTGCCGATGAGCGGGTCGTCTGAGACTGGGAAAAAAAGTTGACCGAAGACTAAGGCTGCCGCGCTGGCGTATAGCAGGAAATCGTATCCCTCAAGCGCTGTACCAATAAAACTTGCTGCTGCGACTTTTTTCATAGTGTTGCCCCTTCCCCAAGAGTAGCTAATTGAGCATATCGGGCGGTTCGGGCGCAAACGTTACTGAGCGGTAGGGTGCTGATTGCGTCGCGTCTGCTTATGAGGCTAGGCTGATGCTATGAAAATACGAGCCACACTTGTTTTTTTACACATAACGGCTTTGATGTGGCTAGCGGCTGAACCGGTGTTTGCCGATGGCCACGAAGCCATCGTTGGTGGGCGGGCCGCGCCTGATACACCCGGTGACGTTTACTGGAATAAATTTAATGAATCCGTGGTCTCGCAGAGCGATGGGCGGCTTCAGCCTAAAATGTTCATTCGTGGAGAGATTGGCCCTGAAGAAACGTTGTTTAGCCGGCTTCGGCGCAACCAACTTCATCTTGCCGGTGTCTCGACCTCTGGGGTGACCCTGGTGGAACCAGCGTTGGATATCCTGCGTGCGCCTTTCATGTTTGATTCCGTTGAACAAGTTGGTTTCGTGCTCGACAACTACCTGAGAGAGCCAGTTACAGAGCTCCTGCTTGCCAAGGACCTCGTAATGCTGGAGTGGATGTCGGCTGGCTGGCTCAACTTTTACGCCAAAACGCCTATACGGGTTCCCGACGATATAAAAAACAAACGCATACGCATCAATATCGATGCCGCTGCGCTGATGTTCCTACGGGAGGTGGGTGCCGATTATGTGCAGGTTTCATTTTCCGACGTCCTCACATCACTACAGACAGGCCTGATTGATGGAGGCGAGCAGAGCACTCAATTGTTTGTAACTGGCGGATTTGGTGAATACGCGCCGCACTACACGTTAAGCCGTCATGCTTATCTCAACGCCATAATTATCGCCAATCGTGAATGGTTTGATGGGCTCACAGTTGAGGATCAAAGCATTTACCGGTCTGCCATTCCCACAGATGCGTGGTATCGCAACTACATTATTGAAGAGAATGAACCTTATCTCACTCAAGCTATTGCCGATGGCCAAATTGTGTATGAACTCACACCGGCTCAGCGGCAGCTCTGGAAAGACCGCACAGCAGACTTACCGCGAAAGATCATTGACCGGTCCGGGGCGGGTGCACAGCGTCTCTACGATATCATTCTTGAAGGCAAAGCTGCTTATGCGCGGCAACAGGCCGAAGCTGTTTCCAACTAACATTGCAAAATAGGGACACACCATGTCCGTAACCCAAGCCCTCGCGAAGGAAATCCTGTCCACATCCTTTGAAGATGTGCCCCGGCCGGCGATTAACCGGCTTAAACGCCTTTTCGTGGATCACGTCGGCATCACTTATATGGGGCATCGCGCCACCGGGCAGGCGCTCACAGCCTATGCAAAAGAGGTTAGTGGTAGGCCTGAAGCCTTGTTGATAGGCACCAAAGACCGTGTGTCATGTGAGATCGCTGCGGCGGTGAACGCGCAAGTGTGCCGCAATACAGACTTTGAGGATTCCGGTCCCGGTCTGCACCCTGGTCCATTAATCACCCATACGGCCCATGCTGTGGCGCAGCGGGTCGACTGCTCCGGTAAGGACATGCTCACTGCTATGGCCATTGGTCATGACCTCAATTGCCGTTTTTTCGCGGCGTCTAAGGCCGGGCCTGATATCCGCCATAACAATATGGTCGCGGCGGCAATTGCGGCGCGCCTGCTTGGATTTGATCAGGAACAGGTGGGACGCGCCCTTAGCGTGGCATGGGAATTTCCCATCAAGTCTATCAACTACACCGGGCCTAAAGTCGACAAAAGGATTACGGCGCTGGGCATGGGCAATATCTTTTCCGTCCGTGCCGGTCTGCAAGCGGCCCTCATGACAGCTCATGGATTTGAGAGCGTGCTCGACGAAATAGATCAAATGGGTGATCAGTACGATCTGGATAAATTAGTCGACCATTCTGCGCGGTTTGAAGAAACTCAGCGCAACTTGTTTCTCAAACCTTGGCCGACCAGTCACATGTGTCACATGGTCGTTCAATCCATCGAGGAACTGGTGGGCGAAAACGATCTTCAGCCCGATGACATCATTTCGATCAAAGCCGGGTTGCCCAATGTGTATCTCATGCCGCATCAGAACAATCCGCATCCGGCGCGCTACTGGGAGGCAATCTATTCGACGGCGTGGGCTTTCGCCATGGCCGTCCACAGGGTGCCGTCTGGGCCAGACTGGTTTACCGATGAACGTATTGCCGATGCGGTCTGCCATGCTACGGCGGATAAAGTGGAGATTGTCGAGGATGCAGCCGCGACCGCGGCATACCAGGCTTTGGATTTACCAGCCGTCGACGGTTGGGTTGAGATCAAATCCACCAAGGGCGATTTGGCCCGCTCAAGAACTCTCAACGATACCTGGGGCAGCCCAGCAATGCCCATGCCGGATGATATTTTCCATGGCAAGTTTATGCGGGTGACTGAACCCAGTCTTAGCACGGTCGGCGCGCAAACCCTTTATGACGCGCTGCAAGACATTGAGAACTGTGGCGCCGTGAGTGACATATCAGCGTTGATGTGAGCCGGTTCTCAAAAACGCTCTAGTCCCTCGTATGGTGCGTCGCCCAAGTGGGCGAGATTTGGCGGAAGTTCAGGATTATACTCAAAATCGAAGTGATAAGGGACATCATTCTTGCCCCAGACATTGACGTGCGCGCCGTACTTGAACCGGATGAACGTAAAGCCACCGCCTCGGGTGCCGAACGGTCCATGTGGCTTACCTTCTGGGCGCCAGAAATAGGCCCCTTCATTCATCCGTCCGAAGGGCCCGGTTATTTCACCAGAGAGCATAAACGATTCTTCAACGCAAGGATGGGTTAGGGTAGGACAGGCCCAGTTGTCGGGATAGATATGCGGCGGCGTGGTGAATAAAAACGTTTGCTTCTGATCGTATTCGCGGTCCCACTTCAACACTTTGCGCCGGTTGCCCATCCACTCCAATGAAGGATCAGCGGTGGCGGAATCCCATTTCATGTCGAATGTGTTGAGAAACTCAATGAGGTCTTTTTTGTCATATTCGACTGATTGGTCGTCGTACAGCTGTGGTTCGGAATCAAAAAAGGTCAACGCGACACAGCCTTCCGGGGAGCATGCGGACTCGCGCACATAACCGGCTGGAAAATTGGCGTAACATTCCCGTGCATAGGTGCGGCCATTGATTTCAATAGAGCCGTCGAGAATGAAAAACTCTTCCTCCGCCGTCAGTACTTCGGGCGCGGTGCGTTCCCAGCCAGCGGGATAGCGTATCAGGGTGCTTGAATCTCCAGCTGTATAGTCAATGCTAAGAATCTTACTTTCCACATCGGCGCGCGCGCCGCCATAGAGGCCTGTATTCCAGGGTAGTTTTTGCGCGTAAAGAAATTCGATCCAAGGCCGAGCCATTGAGCACCTCTTCTACTAGAGAATCCCGAAAAAGCCTCTGAAAGACTACACGTATGTTTTTAGAAGAGTCTCGTTAAGATGTGCGTCTAGAACGAAGTTCTATGGCCGGTGCGTCTTAACCTCCGCCTGGTGGCGGCACGGGGACACCTTGGTCTGCATGCGTATTAAGCGTATTACGCAGCGTGCTGCCGTCGGCTTCTTCATATTTTCCGATGCACCGGGTAATTGCACCCGTGAAGGCACCTTTTCCACGGCCTAACAATTCAGATTCGAGAAGCTCACCTGGGATGTCTGCACACTAGTTGGCGTGTAATTTCGCGGGAATCTGTTTGGGTCAAATTACCATAAAGCAACTCCATCGGTGACGACGAAAAGCGGGTCGCAAAGAAAATGATAAAGGCGATTAACCCGACAGAGACACCTGCCATGGCAGCCAGCCGGGCAGGCCCAAGATTCTTGAGCTGCTGAGCAAACGGATTTACGTTCGGTCCCTAACTTCTTGATTGGCCTGGCGTTCTGTTGGAAGCTTTTTGTCCCTATGGCTTCCGTTTGGGTATCCAAGCGCTTTACAGTCCTCTTACCTGTAATCGTGAGCCGTAAGAGGGCTGGGTGAAGAAGACGTTAACACCTGGCAAGATTCGCCGGGCTGAGCCTGGCGCAGAACAACAACGCACGGGTGATATGCCAGCCAAAGCGACCGGAAAAGCGGCCAAAAAGCGAGTCCAGGACACTACGCAGTCGGTGGTACTCGATCTCAGCGCTGTGATTTCCACGGTTTCGGCCGGAGAGCCGCGGATTCTTCTGGTCGAAAATGACAGCGAGACTGAAACTGGTCGCCCCCGTTTACCCGCAGGTCCTTTCGACCCAGAAAGGGACCGGACTATGGAGGAGGGGTTAAGGGGCTGGGTTGCGGACCAGACAGGTCTCAATTTAGGATTCCTAGAACAACTATACACGTTCGGTGACCGATTCCGTGATCCGACCCAAAGAACCGGTGGTCCGAGGCCGATTTCCGTAGGATATGTGGCTCTGGTCCTTCAATCCTCGGCGAAAAGGCTGGCTGGCGGCTCTTGGTTTGGCTGGTATCGCTTATTCCCCTGGGAAGATTGGCGCGGCGGTGCACCACCGATTCTGAGTGAGGTGATACAGCCCCAATTATTGGACTGGGCTACCGGTGGTGAAACGAAGCCCGAAAAACGAATCCGGCGAGAACGGGCTGACGTTGTGTTTGGTTTCGGTGACGTCGGCTGGGATGCGGACCGGGTGTTGGAACGTTACGAGCTACTTTATGAAGCCGGATTGGTGGCCGAAACCTTGGCTGACGGTCGTATTCGTACCAAACAAGACCAAATAGACGTCCATCAGTTAATGGGTCTGCCTTTGGCCCAAGACCATCGCAGGATATTGGCAACAGCCCTGGGCCGGCTGCGTGGAAAAATTCGCTATCGGCCGGTGATTTTTGAGGTTATGCCAGCCGAATTCACGCTTTTGCAACTTCAAAGGGCGGTTGAAGGCCTGGCCGGAGCACCGCTGCACAAGCAGAATTTCCGCCGGTTGGTCGCAACCGAAGGCCTGGTCGAACCAACGGGCAGGATTTCTGCTGAAACGGGCGGGAGACCTGCAGAACTGTTCCGGTTCCGCCATGATGTGGTGCGAGAGCGTCCGGCACCGGGCGTGCGTGTGCCCCGGGGACGGCGGGCAAAATAGTCACTTATGCTTACAAACCCGTGAGATTGGTCCGCCCAATGGTGATACGCCATTTCGTTTTCTTGACTCCTTTACAGGATACTCCTAGGCTTTCACTCAGCGTGAGCATAAGGGAGTGCTTTTTTATACGCCCCCCATATGCTCAGAAATAGTATAAGTGATGCAAAACTGGTAAGAGATTGATGTTATGAATGTGCCCCACCTGGCTGCGGCCGATTTGACCTTTAATGAAGAAACCCAGAGCCGGACTGCGCTGCTCTATGACCGTGTGAAAAAGGTTATTCCCGAGATCGAATGGGCCGTACATGCACCCAAGATCGATGCCATTAACCGTCTTAAGGCGGAGCGTAATGCCGTGATCCTCGGGCACAATTATATGACGCCGGAGATCTATCACTGCGTCGCCGATATTGTCGGCGATTCACTGGCATTGGCGCGCCATGCCGCCGATACGGAAGCAGATATTATCGTGATGGCTGGCGTACACTTCATGGCCGAGACGGCTAAACTGATCAATCCTAACAAGACAGTGCTCATTCCAGACCTTGAGGCGGGCTGCTCGCTTGCGGCTTCAATCACCGGCGCTGATGTGCAGCTGATCAAGGAAAAGTATCCAGGTGTACCCGTCGTGACTTACGTCAACACCTCGGCTGAGGTTAAAGCGGAGTCCGACATTTGCTGCACCTCCGGTAATGCCAAGCAGATTATTGAGTCTTTAGGTGTTGATAAGGTAATCATGCTGCCCGACGAGTATTTGGCACAGAACGTTGCCCGGGAAACCAATGTGGAGATCATCGCCTGGAAGGGCCGCTGCGAGGTCCACGAACAATTTACCGCGCAGGATATGCGTGACTTCCGCACCAGCTATCCAGGGGTCGTGATTATCGCACATCCCGAATGCCCACCCGATGTAGTTGATGAAGCTGATTTTTCCGGCTCAACCGCAGGCATGGCAGACTACGTTGGTGAGAAACACCCTAGCCGTGTTGTTCTGGTGACCGAGTGCTCCATGAGTGACAACGTTTCAGCGCAATACCCGGACATCGAGTTCGTCAAGCCATGTAACTTATGCCCGCACATGAAGCGCATCGAGTTGGATAACATTCTCTCGGCGCTTCAGAACATGGAACATGAAGTGACCATTGATCCAGCCGTTACGGATAACGCCCGCCGGTCTGTGGAACGTATGTTAAACGGCTGGGCCCCCGGCCAGTAACAACGCCATCGACGCTGCATGAATTGGAGTGTGTGTGTCTGCGCCAGAATTTCCTCTTACCCCTACAGCGCTTGATCAAACCGTTCTCGCCGCATTAGCCGAAGACCTTGGCGTTGCCGGTGACCTCACTTCAAATTTAACCATTGCAGAAGATGCGCAAGCAACCGCAACTATCGTCGCGCGGAAACCGGGTGTTCTCTCTAGTCTCGCCATTGCCGCGCGTGCATTCGTGTTGGCGGGCGAAGGGGTAACCGTTAAGGCCCTGAACAGCGATGGTGGTTTGGTGGAAGCCGGCACTGCAGTTCTAGAAGTTTCTGGTAACGCGCGTACGATTCTTGCGGGCGAACGAACGGCCCTCAATTTTTTGGGCCACCTTTCTGGCGTGGCGTCGGAGACGCGCAAACTCGTGGACGCCGTTTCTCACACCTCGGCACGGATCTGCTGCACCCGCAAAACCACGCCTGGATTACGCGCGCTCGAAAAGTACGCTGTGCGCTGCGGCGGAGGATTTAATCACCGTTTCGGATTGGGCGATGGGGTGCTTATCAAAGACAATCACATCATTGCTGCTGACGGTGTTGCTGCTGCGGTAGAAAACGCCAAGGCGAAAGCCGGGCATATGGTGAAGATTGAAGTGGAAGTGGATCACATCGATCAAATCGAGTCGGCACTTGGGGCAGGGGCTGATGTCATCATGCTCGACAATATGGATCCGCCGACCATGGCTCGTGCGGTCCAGCTTATAGCGGGGCGTGCCGTTGTCGAAGCATCCGGGTCGATCACGCTAGGCACTGTTGCTGCTGTTGCCGAAAGCGGTGTGGATGTTATTTCCGTCGGATGGATTACCCATTCCGCGCCGTGCCTGGATTTAGGCCTGGATTTCCAAGATTAATGTTTAAGAACAAAAAGCCCCGGAGAAAACTCCAGGGATTTTGTATTTTGCCTATGAAAGATCAGGCTTAACGTTTCTTTCGCAATAGTTCATCAAGCATATCATCGGCTGCGGTGATCACTTTAGCTGCAGAGGAGTAAGCCCGCTGCGTTGTACTCATCCATGTGAATTCTTGTCCAAGGTCGACGATTGAGGCTTCTAAAGCGGCGGCGTTCACAGAGCCTGCACCACAGACAGCCTTGCCTCGAACCGTCAAACCGCAATACCTTGAAAACTTCCGGGCTCTCTCAAACCAACTGGACCACGCATAGGGGACAGGTCAGTGCGGTTTGGACGGTTCTATGCTGGTCAGGAGAAACGGATTGGTGAATTACTGATCACTAAAACAATTCGTGGTGACTGCACTGCCCAAGTGGAAGATGCGCTTAAGCTGAAACAAAGTGACGGCCTAGTTTCTCTGGACTGATTCGCCAAATCTAGCCTGACTCAGACAGTGCTGCCCAAGCGTTCCAAAAAGGAGTTCCATAACGCATCACCGACTCGGCTGCCGATGGAATTAGATAGGCCGAGACCAGCGCGGCCTGACATTTCTTTTACAGCCTGTGCCATTTCATTGCGTAATGCTTCATCTTTAATGAGCCGTACCGTCACCGCGATATAGTCGTCCCGTGACCCTGTTACGAGAACATCAAGACCAATCTCTTTTAACAGTGCCGCACTTTGCCGGCAGCGTGCGGTCTGGCCCTCAAGCACCACAGGTGGGCAGCCGCAGACAAGAGGTTCAATGATTGATACGGCGCCTGAGTAGGGAAAGCTGTCGAGGTAGAGGTCAGCTAAATTGAGCAAACCGAGTATTGGCCTCCGCGAGGATTGCGCATCCAATACATGCACACGGTTTTTTTCGACGCCTGCCGCAGCAAGCCGTGAACGCAGGAACTTTAGGAAGCTTTGACGTTGAGGGTATTGCGCCGCCCAATTGGGATTGAAGGGATATAAAACCAAATGAGCGTCTGGTAATGTGCCCAGAATGCTGACCCACGTTTCAACAAGGTCCGGGCCAATCTTAAAAACGTTAGCTCCTGATACTAGAATTGGACCGGTGTTTGGTAATTCAAGTTCGCTTCTCTGGATGTCCTGCGGCGGAGGAACACCGTCGACAAAAAGATAGTGATTGGATGAGCCGGTAACGAGGGTCAGGTCTTCCGTATAATCGTCTTGAGCGCTTTCACCTTCGTTCAAGGTTCCGTTCAAATACAGATCGACGGTATCAAACCCGGAAGTCAAAGGCGACGCATGCATGGTGGCTTGAATCCGTGCGAGACGCTGAGCAATCAACAAAGTCCACGGAAAAGTCGGAATGTTTGTAATGTTGGCTGCGGCGATAAGGATATCGAGGTTTTCCTGCTTCACCATTTGAGCTGCTTCTGCAATGTCATCGACAGGAAGGGGAATCAAAGCGTCTGCTATGTCTTCGACGCCCCGACTGACACTGTCGATGGCGGCATCAGGTACGAAAGCGGTAATATGAAACTGCTCCTTATTGATTCCTGACAGATGCCCCCTGATGGCAGCCATCTCACTTTGGGCGCCCGGGCTCAGGATTCCAAGTCTGAGTTGACTTGGCATCTGCCCAGGCCAGGTCGGAACAGCGTCTTGAGCAAGTCCTGAAGTTTCCAAGTGCAGACGAATGAGATATGCCCGCATAACAGCTATATCTTTTAAGGGCACGTCTTCGCCGTACATCGGCATCAGCGAGAAGCCGTCGAGAAAGCCACTAAGAATGGCTTGCCGAAAATCAGGCTTATCAATGACCCGTGCCGCTTTGTGGATCTCTTCCATGGAAGTCGTGAAATGAATAAGAGCTTGTTTGCGTGCACCATCCTTTTCAAAAAACTGTGGCAGACCGAGGAGTGCGCGGACCATGGTGGCTGCTAACTCTGTCGGTACGTCAATCAAATCAAACGACCGGTCTATGCGATACGAAAAAGAAAAAAGATTAAGGGCGAGAAAGGCGCAGGCTTTGCGCACAGGATCGTGCTCAACCGTCAGCATACGGTGACACCGTTCCGCGACAGCCTGATCAGCCTTCGTCATTGGAAGATGCCGAAGGCCTGAATTGTATATTGTGGCGAGAGCGTCACCTGACGGTGCATTCGACAATGCGGAGATTTTATCGAGACGTGCATCCAGACATATCTCCGCGAGTTCCCGGCGGAGGTCGCGCAGCTTGCTTTCAGCCCCAGCCTCAGCGTCCATTGCCGTCGGACCCATCCATCAACGTTAGTAGGGCGCCATAAGTTTGGTCGAGACCGTCAGGGACGTTTTTTATCATGGAGCTTGCAGATGCACACATTACGTCGCTGCGCAAATCGGTTATAAGAAGAGACCGTACAGCGTCTTCCAGTGTTTCCTGACTGTCGACTTGTTCGGCCATACCGGCGGCGAGCATGGTTTCCGCAATATCTTCAAAATTTTCCATATGAATGCCGAATAGTATGGCACATTCAAAGTGCGCTGCCTCTACAGGGTTTTGTCCACCCGTGGCGGTTAGGCTCTTTCCCATAAAGACGACTCGTGAAACGGTATAAAAGAGGCCAAGTTCGCCAAGTGTGTCGGCCACATAAATATCAGTTTCTGCGTCAATGCTGTCGTTCGTGCTCCTGAGCGACACCGGCAAACCTGAGCCAGCGGCAAGCTGCCGAATATCGCCCCCCCGGTCGGGATGGCGCGGAACGATGATTGTAAGGAGTTCTGGAACGTCTTTTGACACAGAACGATGTACATCCATGGCAATTTGTTCTTCACCATCATGGGTGCTCGCGGCCAACCACACCGGCCGGGCGCCAATCGAGCCCTGAAGTGCGGTTAGCGCCTCACGGTCAACCGGTAGCGCATTCGCAGATAACTTCAAATTAGGGGCGACCTTCACATGCCTGGCTCCGAGATGCTCAAAAGCAGCAGCAAAGGTTGCGGATTGGGCGACGACGAGATCAATGCTGCCGAAAACAGTTTTCGCCATGGCGCCAAAACGTGACCAGCCGCGAGCGGACCCTGCCGATAGCCGTGCGTTTATGACTGCGACCGGAATATGGCGTTCGTGCATTAGCAATTGGGTGTTGGGCCATAATTCCGATTCCATGCGAATCGCAAGGTCCGGTTGCCAATGTTCGAGAAACCTCGATACCCAGGCCCGCCGGTCCCAAGGGGCGAATTGATGCGTCGCGCCGTCAGGTAGCCGCTGCGCCATAATTTGTGCGCTGGTGGTTGTTCCGGATGTGAGCAGCACGTGAGTTCTTGGGCTCGAACAGAGCCGGTCTATCAGCGGCAGGAGGGCAACGGACTCACCCAAACTGGCGGCATGACACCAAATAAGCCGGCCCTCAGGCCGAGGTAAGGGGGATAGACCGCGCCGCTCTGCAAGCCGTGCAGGATCTTCTTTGCCGCGCCATGATCTCCAGCGCAATACAGCGCGGAGCGGCCAGGCCGCTATATCGGTCAAAAGTCTATAAAGAGTGAAAGTCATGATTGCCGCTGTTGGTATGGCAGAAAGGACCGGGGCGCATAACGCAGCAGCCTTTTATTATGAACAATTCGTCGTGCGTTGAGCGTTAGGACCCGCCATATACGATATAGTCGACCATGGACTCCGCTTTTGGTGCCTTTTGGCCCGCGGATTCCGCCTGTTCGCGAATCCAAGTTTTGGCCTCTTCCACATACACAGGGTTGTTTTTGAGCATGCAGGCTACAACAGCCTGGGTCGCAAAAGGTTGGCTGCGAGGTCATGAATGGCGCCCATAAGTACTTCGGCATGGCCAGAGTTGGACACCGCCAAGTTTGCCATGTCTTCTGAGACCTTGCTAAGCAGGCATTTGACTTGGCTCACCTTAAAACCGGACATGGAAACTCCCTTCCCGGACTTGCATTGTCGTCGGTTCAGCACGACAACTTTATCGTTCCAGCTTCCCCCTGTCATGCATTGTCGGGGCAACCGCCCGCATATGAGCGAACCGACTTTGGTCAATAAGCTCTTAAGAAGGCCTTCTAAAGGTCAATGAAGTTAAGTTTGATGTCTCGTTCTCTTTTCGGACCACTGGTAATTGGCTGGCAGGTTGGCGTGCCGAGCGGATGGGGCGCTGACCCGCTTATTTCGTAGTTGTTGGACGAAATCGAGCTTCGGTTAGAGGTTGAATTGGCTAAACTGGCCCACCGCTAGATAATTTACTCAATTGTAGCAGTACCTTACAATTAATCCTGGTTGTGTCCCCGCCGCTTATAACAAGCCTGCAATTTGGCCCCTTTCCCTATTGCAGCAGCAAAGCCCTATCCTTATAGTCCCGCGCGATTGGCGCAAATAACCTTGGTTAGGAGCCTATGACCGTCCCTTTGCCGCCGGACTATCGTCCAACCAAAAAAGAGCCTTTTATGAATTCCCGCCAACAGGAGTACTTCCGCCGGAAGTTGCTCGGCTGGCGCGGTGAGCTGCTCAAGGAAACAGAAGACACCTTGGAAAACCTTGCTGACGGGGGTGGCTTGCAAGAGCCCGACCTCGCTGATCGCGCGTCTGCTGAAATGGAACGCTCCTTGGAGCTGCGCACCCGCGACCGGGCTCGCAAACTGATATCCAAGATTGATTCCGCCTTGCTGCGGCTTGAAGATGGCACCTACGGGTATTGCGAGGAAACCGATGAGCCCATTAGCCTCAAACGGCTCGAAGCCCGTCCTATCGCCACCCTCAGCCTTGAAGCCCAAGAACGCCACGAGCGCATGGAGCGGACACACCGTTCTGACTGAGCCGGGCTCAGATTAAGCTGCTGCTTTTTTAGTTTCCCAGAGCTTTCTCGCTATGAGGTCTTCCTCTAGCCGAGTCATACATTTGTCCGGGTTCGGGTCGGGTGGTTTGCGCTCCTGAAAGCCAAACAGATGTCCAGCCGGATCCCAACCGTACCATAGTCGGCCGCCGGTGAGCTCGACCTCTTGAAGGCAGCCGGCGCCTGCCTGTTTCATACGGTCTTTATAAAGGTAATTCCATAGAGCCTGAACACCGGGACCATTGTGGCGCCTTCCCGGTCGACGGCTTTATGGCGGGCGTGGTGTCGCCCTCACTGATTTCTAATACTGCACCGTCTCCCATATCGAGCCGTATGGCCGCGCTGTTCCGGCGAGACTTTGTCATCTGAAGGGTCTTTGTTCTTCATGGGGTTGTTCCGGCGAAAAAGGGCCTTCTAATTCTTACTGCGTTGAATTCATTGGCAACCGGGTCTGTCTTAACCTGCGGCTAGCATACCGCCGATCCGCTGCACGGCACTGTTAATGTTCTCAACTGAGCTGGCATAGGAAAACCTCACAAATCCGTCCGCATGAATCCCGAAGCTGCTGCCCGGCACCGTCGCGACCCCGACTTTCTCCAGCATTTCGCTCTGCAACTTTTTGCCTGAGCGGCCGGTGCCTTCGATATTCGGGAAGGCATAGAACGCACCTGCTGGTTCCAGGCAATTGAAGCCCGGCAGTGTATTGAGCAGGGGCACGATGATCCGACGGCGCTCATCAAAGGCCGTCATCATTTGGGCCGCAGCGTCCTGGGGCCCGGTGAGGGCAGCGATGCCCGCGAACTGCGTCGGCGCATTTACGCAGGAGTGATTGTTCACCGCCAGTCGCACGATTTTCTCGATCAAGCTGTCGGGCCAGACCGAGAAGCCCAGGCGCCAGCCAGTCATGGCGTAGGTTTTCGACCAGCCGTCGAGCAAAATCAGTCGGTCGCGAATGTCTGGGTAGTTGAGAAAGCTGGTGTGGCTGCGCCCGTCGTAGAGCATGTTGCTGTATATTTCGTCTGACATTATTGCGACGTCTGGCCAGTCCGCCAGGCCCGCTATCAGCCTGTCGATCTCGGATTTAGGGGTAACGCCTCCGGTTGGGTTCCCCGGCGAGTTAACGATGATCAGCCGGGTCTTCTCATTCACATTTGCCAGCACTTCGTCAGCGGAAAAGGCAAAGTCATTTTCCATGCGCAGGGGTGTGGGTACTGGTGTTGCACCGGTGAACTCGATCATTGAGCGATAGATGGGAAAGCCTGGGTCAGGATACATAATCTCGACGCCCGGTTCGCCGAACATCAGTATCGCAAAGAACATCGTCGGCTTGCCGCCTGGCATAATTGCGATGTTATCCGGGCTGACCTCTGTCCCGTGCCGCTTGTGCAAATCGGCGGCGACCGCCTCACGTAGCGGCAATACCCCTTGCGCCGGGGTGTAGCCGTGATGGCCATCGCGTAGCGCTTTGATAGCCGCCTCGACGATGTGCGCGGGAGTGGCGAAGTCAGGCTGGCCGATGCCGAGATTAATGATGTCTTTACCTTGGCGACCGAGCTCTTCGGCCCGGGCCAAAACTTCAAACGCGGTCTCGGTGCCAAGCCGGTTCATATTCTCAACGAGTCTCACAATCATACCTTCCGGAAATGGGTGCCACATTAGAGTGGACAGTACGAAGAATTTACCGGTGAAGCGATATCAGAGGCAATAAACCCAGTGGGGAATAAATTCCACCGGCAATCTTGCCCCAATTAATTGTATTGCTTGAGCGGACACCTTCTGGCCGGATCACACCGGCGACCGTGAGTCCACGGAGTTTGCTATTGACGTGCACTTCCTGGCGCCCGGCTATGGCCAGGTCGCCGTTGGGCAGGATCTGCAGGACGACGGCGGCGAGGCTAATGTTGATGGTTTCACCCCGGATGATATTACCGGACACCCGGTAGTCACTACCCCTTTCCACATCCAATCCCGGCATGTGGTTCTGGCCAAGCAGAATGCGGTTTTGTGCGTTAAACAGGTCGTTGACTATGAGCGTCTCTGTGACAGAGTCCCGTGTGCGTCGTGTGTCCGCTGTTAGGGTTGCTCTGTTTTGAATAGCCACAGCTACCGCCAACACATCGCCAACCATAGCTGCGCGTTGATCTTTGAAAAAGGCGCGCGCACCTGGGCGCAATAAAGCGTCGCACTCGCTTTTTTGGCGGGTAGCAGCTTAACGCTTTATTATGGCCTTTCGCTTAGCGTTAGATGGTGACGGGAAAACTATCTATACGCGCAGCTAAGAGGCTGTAATTAAAAAGTTTCATAGCTCGTGCGGTGGATATTTAAGGTGAGGCGGACGGATGATGAATATGCCCCTAAGTACATTTCTGGATCTGGCGATCATCTTGCTTCTTGTCCCCACCATTATATACGCGGTCATTCTCAATCGGCGTCTCTCTACCCTTCGAAAATCCCGTGGTGAGTTGGCCAAGGTGGTGAGCAGCTTAAACGAAGCCACCATGCGGGCCGAAGCGGGTATACCCAAACTTAAGAAAGCCACGCACGAAGCCAATTCCGCTCTACAAGATCGCGTCGAAAAGGCACATTCCTTGCGTGATGACCTGGCTTTTATGATTGAGCGGTCGGAAGAGATGGCAGATCGCCTTGAAGGTGCGGTTCGCACCGGCCGAACGGGAAATGTTCAGCCTGCTGCCGCGCCACTGCCGGTTCGGTCTGCGGTGGCGCCCGATCCATCTGTTGCCGCACGTACTCTGGCCGGAGCCGCTTTGGCCTCGGATGGAGACGAAGAAATTGATTTACGGGCCGTCATCGGTGCTGCCCGCGCTGAAGCGAACGTCACCGGACAAAGAGAAGCAGGCCCATCCTCTGGTGGTGCGCGTCCTGCTCCAGAAACCTATGTCGATGAGGATGAGCGCTCAGAAGCTGAGCGAGAACTTCTCAAAGCCCTGCAGTCCGCACGATAAATCCAGTTTCACCTGATTTTTCTGAGTTGATGTAATCCGAGCATGACCAAGCCCCGCCGCCACCCTAGACCGCGACCCAGAACGGCCAGAAAACGGCCTAAAAAGGCCGTTTCACGACGGCGTGGACCCATCGTCCGTGTTTTGCCGTTGATGATCGTAGTTGCTGTGTGTGCTCTTGGGTTTAGGGTAACGATCGTCGCTCAAGATATGCGAACCATTATGGCATCCGTCGACGTCGGTCAATCTTCCGCCATCGCCCAGGAAGAAACTAGCGCCCGGATTGACGAGTTCGAAGACGCTGCGTTGAACGGCGGTGATGCCGAAGACCAGTCTGATGGTGATGTGGCGCATTAATAGCTTTGGCGAGTGCGTTGGCGCTCAAGTTGAGCGGTGCCATAAACTCTTCTTTGAGCACTTCGCCTGGGTGCGTTTTTATGCGGCTACTTTTGTTCATATTTCTTTCGTTGCTCTCTCCGGTACGCCTTTCATCTGGTCAGTAATTTCCCGCTCCAAGCTCCTAGACGGATTGCCATTTCCGGACTGACGGCACGTCTTTCACTTAGCACGCAGTGCAGAGGCATGCGGTTGACACCGAGGTCCGTAGCAGCCTGGGTCGCAGTTGTTCCCAGCGCCAGGATGACCTCTTCTTTAAGCAAACTGCCGGGGTGTGGTGGCTCACCCATCCATGCCCTGCATGAACCAGCCGCCGTCCACGTGCAGCGTATCTCCGGTGAGGTAAGCCCCACCATCTGAAGCGAGGAATACCGCTGCCGCCGCCACCTCCCAGGTATGCCCATGGCGTTTTATAATGAGGCGCTTCAACCGCCGCTCCCGGCCTACCGTGTCAGAGGTCAGGGTGTGCTTGTTCATATCGGTGATAATGTAGCCGGGGGCGATGTTATTAACCCGGATATTGTGTGGACCTAGGTCCATGGCCATGGATCGGGTGAGATGTTCCAACCCGCCCTTGGACGCGGCATAGCCAGGCATGCCTGAGAACCCGCGGACCCCACCGATGGAGGTGATATTGACGATGGAGCCGCCGTTGCCGGCCTCAACCATCTTATCGGACGCGGCAAGACCGCAGGCGTAGGCGGCACGCAGATTGGCCTCAATCATACCGTCGAAGGCGTCCAGGCGGTCTTCAGGTTCCTTGATGGGTATGAAGATTCCGGCGTTGTTGACCAGGATATCTAGCCGCCTATGGTCCTTGAGGGTTTGGCCGCATACGGTAGCGAAAGCGTCCGTATCAGTGATGTCGCACGTTATATAAGAGACACCGTCTGCTGGCTCTGAATCAGGCTTATCGGACCGGCCCACACCGATTACCTGGGCGCCGGCCGCGGCAAAGGTATCGCCAATGCTGGCGCCAATCCCGCGGGAGGCGCCCGTGACGATGGCCACGCGGCCTTTGAGAGAGAAGAGGTCTTGTGGTGCGTTCACCATTCCTGGTCCCCAATAGAAATTGATGTCAAAGGCTATTGGGCGGCGCGGCGGCGCCTCAAGTCAAGGCAGTGGGGGCCGAGAAAGTGTGAGGCTATCCACTACATAACGGCAAGGGTCTGATTCACGCACTTTGGCGTCATTGGCAAAGGCGAGATTAAGAATCTTTTCCGCGACGAATGCGCGTCCGGAGGTCACTACAGAAGGCGGCGCGCCAATTTGCTCTTCCAAGGCTACGGCAATGGTCTTGGGCGGGCTTTTCGCAGCCGAGTCGTGGTCATTGGGGGTTGAGCGCTCAAAGGAGTGTCCCGGTGTGGCGGCTGGGCGACAGCCGATTTCAGTAGGCAAAATTTGCCCCATAGCCTTTAAGAAACGCTTAAATAGGGCACCTCTAGCCCCATCTAATTTGCCGTCAAACCCCTTATAATTCTCCGATTCATGGATTCTTAAGATTCGTTGGCCACCCTCATCCGCGGAAAAAAGCGGAAGGGCCTGAACGATCAGGGCGTATACTTTAGACAATCCCGGAGGGGACCATGGCAGATGATTTTGGCAGCGCAATCAACGCACACAGAGAAGCGGCAGGCGCCGTTCGCGAAGCTGGGCAGACCGGAAATGCCTTGTCTCCGGCGGATGCTGGCGGCGGGTCTTTTGCTGGTATGGTTCAGGCCTCTCTGTCAACGGCCAAGGAGGCCGGCATGCGTGCCGAACAGCTTTCCATGGCGCAGATCGCAGGGGAAGAGAACATGGTGGAGGTGGTCACGGCTGTTGCTAACGCCGAACATACGTTGGAAACCGTTGTGGCAGTGCGTGACAAAGTTCTGCAGGCCTATCAAGAAATTCTACGCATGCCCATCTAGTGCTGCGATAGGATACTCCCATGAACGAGATGGAAGTATTGGAACTTGGGCGTGACGCCGTTTGGGTCTTCTTAAATCAAGTGCCTTTGGTCGAAAACCCACCATTGGCGCATGCGCTTTACGCTGCCGTATACGTTGATCAGGAAATTCCTGAGGAGCACTATAAGGATGTTGCCGAAATTATCGGATACGTCATGCAAATGAAGGGCCAGTTTGCACACTAATCTAAGGTCATGGTCGGCTTTTTCGTTAGGCGTGGCGGCTCTCGCAGGGCTTGGCTCGAACGTTGCGTTCGGCTTTGTGACCTGGGCTTGGGCCGTCGGTGTGGCATCCCTTCTTTGGTTGACCTCAATGTATCTGTTTTGGACGGCCAGGTCCCGTCCATCCTCGCTTGAACAGCACTTGGACTTTCTGTCCGCCACTTTAGATGGTGCACCAGGTCCCTGGATTGTTTCTGAAGGTCATGGTTCCGTCGTCTATGCCAATGACTGGGGCAGGGAGTGGCTCTCGGGGGCAACGCCTCTTGACCGGCTTTCAGCGCTGGCAGCGCGTGAGTATGACGGTGGAGATGCGGTCGCCCGTCTGCGCCGAGCGGTTGATGTTGGAGTCTCTGATCAGATTGAAGTGCCGCTCAGAGGTGAAATGCCCGAGCCTGATTGGTTTCAAGTCAGTATTCGGCCGCTACATGCTATGCCTGGGCTTTTGGCCTGGTCACTAGAAGACATTACAGCGCGTAAGGCGATCAACGACATTCTCAGTCAAGAGCGCCAAGACCTTGCGGACTTTCTCGATTTCATGCCGACGGGCATCTATTCCGTCGATGTTGATGGCAAGTTCCATTACGCCAACCAAAGATTCGTCCAATGGCTTGGCATGTCTACCGACGACATTCTCAATGTATCACTGGACGACGTTATTGAAGGGTCTGCCCGGCCTGAGCCGGACGGTGAATGGCATGGTGTTATTCGATTCAAAAACACGTCCGGTAAAACAGTTGAAGCGTTGGTTTTTCAAGGGACTTATGACGACGCTGGCACGACGCGCACGCGGTCCATCGTTCTGCGTGACGTTAAGTCCGATGAAAACTCAGCGGGTGGTCAAGGAAAAAGTCAATTCCGGTCACTTTTTGACTCTGCACCTGTGGCGATCACGACTGTTGATCCCGACGGTGCGATCGGAGATTGCAATCAATCGTTTGCAAAGCTAGTCGCTAGAGATCGTGAAGCTCTGGTTGGCAATGACCTTGCGGACTTTCTCATCGAAGATGACCGTCGAGCTTTAAAGAGCGAACTTGATCGCGTTCTTACCGGTCAGTCTGATAGTGCGATGGTTGATGCCCGTTTGATCGGGGCCCGGTCTACGCAGGTGTCTATTTTTCTGGGGCCGCTGTCAGGTCCGGTTGCGGCTGCCGCAGGCGAAATTGATGGCGCCGTAGTGCACGTTATCGATACGACCGAACAAAAGAACCTCGAAGTGCAATTCGCCCAGGCCCAGAAAATGCAAGCCATGGGTCAGTTGGCGGGAGGTGTTGCGCATGATTTCAATAACTTACTGACGGCCATGATCGGCTTTTGTGATCTTTTGCTGCAGCGTCACGCTGCCGGAGATCCCTCATTCGCTGATATCATGCAAATCAAACAAAATTCCAATCGTGCGGCAAATTTGGTGCGTCAATTGCTTGCATTCTCAAGGAAGCAGCCGCTGCAGCCGAAAGAGTTATACTGCACGGATCATTTGACCGAGCTGTCGCATCTCCTGACCAGACTGATCGGGGAGTCGATTGAGTTCAAACTCATTCACGGCCGGGATTTGGGTGTGGTGCGGGTGGATCCGGGACAGTTTGATCAAATTATTATTAATCTCGCTGTGAACGCCCGTGACGCTATGCCGGGTGGCGGTACGCTGACTATTGCGACAGATACGAAAGTGTTTGAGACACCGACACAGATTGGCGCGGAACAAATTCCGCCAGGCCGCTATGTTACCATATCCGTTGCGGATACGGGTAAAGGCATTGCCCGCGAAGATATCGGACGGATTTTTGAACCGTTCTTTTCAACTAAAGTTGAAACGCCCGGTGCAGGAACAGGCCTTGGGCTGGCAACGGTTTACGGCATCGTGCGCCAGACAGGCGGTTTCATACTGGTCGATTCCGCACCCTGTGAAGGTGCCAGGTTTACAATTTACCTTCCGCGCTTATCGCCAGAAGGTGCAGCAGAAAACGCTTCTGAATTAGAGTCAGCAGAAGACGTTTCAATGCCTGCACCATCCGTCGAAAATCCGGTGGCGCTAGCGGGCAAGATTAGCAAAGCGCTTGCGGCTGGCCGTGGGGAAGGTGATTTATCCGGCAGTGGGAAAATTCTGCTTGTGGAAGACGAAGATGCTGTGCGTGTCTTTGCCTCGCGTGCGCTCAAGAACAAGGGCTACTCCATACTCGAAGCGCGCACGGGTGAACAGGCGATGGGTATTTTGCGCGATACTGACGCTCTCGACCTGCTTATCACCGATATGATGATGCCCGGCATGGACGGCGGCACTTTGGCGCGGTTTGTCAGGGTTGAACGGCCTGAAGTTCGCATCATTCTCATTTCTGGGTATTCGGAAGAGGTCGCCCGGGGCGATGTGGTTGACAGTCCTGACATCCATTTCTTGCCTAAGCCATTCAGCTTGGGGCAGCTTGCGACCAAGGTAAAAGACGTTCTGGCCATGCCTCCCAGCTCTTAATAGTGCTGGTTACATTAATCTACCCCACTGTTTTTATGAATTTTTACTTATTTTGTTCTCATCTTGTTCTTTTTCCTGGACTATAAGAACAAAACGCGTACATTAGGGGGATTGCACACACTGGATGACCAGACTAAACACGGAGGAAGGCACAGATGCCCCAACCAAATCTAAAAGTGGTGGAGACCAAAGGCGGTATGGATAAGAGCAAGGCGCTTGATGCGGCTTTAACCCAGATCGAACGGTCCTTCGGTAAGGGCTCGATTATGCGGCTCGGCCAGCGTGATTCCGTTGTCGACATTGAATCCATACCCACGGGGTCTCTCGGTTTGGACCTCGCACTCGGCATAGGTGGCTTACCCCGCGGTCGGGTCATTGAGATCTATGGGCCGGAAAGTTCAGGCAAAACAACTCTGGCTTTACACGTCATTGCTGAAGCCCAAAAGAAAGGCGGCGCCTGTGCGTTCATTGACGCAGAGCATGCACTGGATCCCGGCTATGCCCGCAAGCTCGGTGTTAGTCTGGACGAACTCCTCATTTCGCAGCCCGACGCTGGTGAACAAGCCCTAGAAATTGCTGACACATTGGTCCGCTCAAGCGCCATTGATGTTCTGGTGGTCGACTCTGTTGCGGCCTTAACGCCGCGCGCCGAGCTTGAAGGTGAAATGGGTGATCACCACGTTGGTCTTCAGGCTCGTTTGATGAGCCAGGCTTTGCGCAAGCTAACCGCGTCTGTTTCGAAATCGAACACTATGATTATTTTCATCAACCAAATCCGCATGAAGATTGGTGTGATGTTCGGCAGCCCGGAAACCACGACCGGCGGTAATGCGCTCAAATTCTATTCTTCGGTCCGTCTCGATATCCGCCGTATCGGCCAGATCAAAGACAGAGACGAAGTGGTCGGCAACCAGACCCGGGTCAAAGTGGTCAAGAACAAGGTTGCGCCGCCGTTCAAACAAGTGGAATTCGACATCATGTATGGCGAAGGCGTGTCCAAGATGGGCGAGCTTCTCGATCTTGGTGTCAAAGCGGGTTTGGTTGAAAAGTCAGGATCCTGGTTTTCCTGCAAGTCAGAACGCATCGGCCAGGGCCGGGAGAATGCCAAAACGTTCCTCAGAGAACACCCGGACATGGCGAACGATATTGAGCACCAAATCCGTGTCAATGCCGGCCTGATCGCTGAGACAATGATTGGCGAAGTGGAAGAAGTAGAGAAAGACGAGGCAGAGGAAACAGAAGTTCCATCCGCTGAATAGCGACCCAGATCCCCTCGGGTCTCTTATGGCGGCGGTGCTCTCCTCAGCCCGCCGCCATAATTTTATCTGCTGCCCCAGTATTCTGTTCGCCTGGAGGCGCTATGGCGAACACATCTAGGCGGGTCGTTATGTCTCCTTTAATGCTTAGATAAATCAACTCAGGGAGGTTTAAGTCCATGGCGACATTGGATCGTAACTACTATGTCAAGCTCGTTGAAGAGGGTTATTTCGGTAACGTTATGAAAGAGGACATCGCGGGTGCGGTGGCGTGTTTTACCGGCGATGCCGAAGTGATTATTTATCACGGCGATAATGAGGTGCGCCGTTTTTACGGTAGTCCCACCGGCGACCAGCTTCCTTTAGACGCTTTCTACGACCACCTGCTTGGTAATTACGATGCCCATTTTGAGGGGTTTGAACATACCATTGATTTGGATAACCAACGCTGTGCGGCCAATTTCACGGTCACGCTTACACCGAAACTGGGCTCTAAGTATAAAGACACCGGTACTTTGACGCTGAACAATTCTAATTTTTTCCGCTGCCGTGACGGTAAAATCTATTGGATGGTGATTTACTACGCTAACCCAGCATTGGGCGCCAAGCTTGGCACTCAGACGCAAAGCCCGACAGGGTTTCCGAAAGATTGATAGACACAGGATCGGTGTTAAAAATGATGGGCACAATACAAAGGGGTATTGCACCCAACGTATAGGAATCCATTGGCAAAACGTATGCGGCGGCCCGTAATGCCCAATTAGAGCCGCTCACTGAAAAAGACTTTGGTTACAGGCTAATAAGTGCTGATGTGGATTAGTCTCGCAGTTTTCCCGTTCCCCCAATTCTGGACACTCTAGCGCAAACCCTTTAAAACCCAGGCCTTCCGCCTGATCGGCACCTTGAGTACGGTACATCAGGACTTAAGTGACGTAATAAATGGCCCATGTTAGGTCCTGTCACGTCCGTCCTTCACAACGTTGGTTCACATGGCGTCTACTAGCGACATACGCGCAACTTTCTTGGACTACTTTGCCCGTCACGGCCATGAGGTCGTTGCGTCCAGTCCGCTCGTGCCGCGCAATGATCCTACGTTGATGTTTACCAACGCCGGCATGGTGCAATTCAAAGACGTTTTCACCGGCAATGAAAAACGGCCCTATGTCCGCGCGGCCTCGTCACAAAAATGCGTGCGTGCCGGTGGCAAGCACAACGATCTCGATAACGTTGGCTATACGGTTCGTCACCACACCTTTTTTGAAATGCTGGGAAATTTCTCATTCGGTGATTACTTCAAGGAAGAAGCTATCAAAATGGCTTGGGATCTTGTGACCGGCGAATACGGACTGTCGCCTGATAAACTTCTGGTCACGGTTCATACTTCAGATGAAGAAGCCGCCAGCTTGTGGACCAAAATAGCCGGGCTATCAGACAGAAAAATTATTCGTATTCCAACGTCCGATAATTTTTGGGCTATGGGCGAGACTGGTCCTTGTGGTCCGTGTACGGAAATCTTTTACGATCATGGTGATCACATTCCTGGCGGTCCGCCAGGTTCACCAGACGAAGATGGCGACCGCTTTGTCGAGATCTGGAACCTCGTGTTTATGCAATACGAGCAACTCTCAGCTGATCAGCGTATCGACCTGCCCAAACCCAGTGTTGACACAGGCATGGGGCTGGAGCGGACAGTCGCAATTCTTCAGGGCACGAACGACAACTACGCGATCGACCTTATGCGTACGCTCATTGAGGCGGCGGCACACGCAGCAGGGACTGACCCTGATGGAGAACATGCGATCTCTCACCGTGTTATCGCTGATCATCTCAGGGCGACCGGCTTTCTGATTGCTGACGGCGTTCTGCCCTCAAACGAGGGGCGCGGCTATGTGCTGCGGCGAATAATGCGCCGTGCCATGCGTCATGCTCATCTTATGGGGTGTTCCGACCCGTTACTGCATCGGCTGGTGCCCGCACTGATGGGCCAAATGGGTGCTCATTATCCAGAGCTCGATCGGGCCCAGGCCCTACTTTCTGAAACGCTTTTGCTTGAAGAAACCCGCTTCAAGACTATGCTCGACCGCGGCCTTAAGCTTTTGGACGAAGAAGCCAAAGACCTTTCATCGGGCACTGTATTTCCCGGCCAGGTCGCCTTTCGCCTTTATGACACCTATGGCTTTCCTCTCGACCTCACCCAAGACGCGCTGCGTCCGCGCGGCATTAGCGTGGATACGGACACTTTTGCTAAGGCCATGGACCGCCAGCGAGCCGAAGCCCGGAAAGCCTGGGCGGGATCCGGCGATGAGGTAACGGATAAGGTCTGGTTTGAGGTCCGCGATGAAATCGGTGCGTCAGACTTTTTGGGATACGCCACCGAAACCGCTCAAGGAAAAATTGTTGCGCTTATCGCCGATGGGGAGCCGGTAGAGCATATTCCCGAAGGCGCGGACGTAGCTCTCTTGGCCAATCAGACGCCCTTCTACGGTGAGTCTGGTGGTCAGATTGGTGACAAGGGCGTAATAACCACAGCGGGTGGTGCCAGAATCGCGGTGACGGATACCCAAAAGAAATTGAATGTTCTGCATGTTCATCTCGGCACCATCACCTCTGGCTCGATTTCTGTAGGCGATGAAGCCACGTTCAACGTTGACGTCATCCGCCGCTCGTCGGTACGCGGTCACCACTCCGCCACCCACTTGCTACATGCGGCTTTACGGAACGTTCTCGGCGACCATGTGACCCAGAAAGGATCTTTGGTTGCAGCGGATCGGCTGCGCTTCGACATCAGCCATCCCAAACCCTTGTCACCTGAAGAAATTCAATCTGTTGAAGACATCGTCAACGCTCAGGTGCGGGCCAATGAAAACGTTTTGACCAAGCTGATGGACCCAGAGAGCGCAATCGAAGTTGGAGCCATGGCGTTATTTGGCGAGAAATATGGTGACGAAGTGCGCGTTGTATCCATGGGCACAGAAGACGAAACCAGCCATCACCAATACTCGGTCGAGCTCTGCGGTGGAACGCATGTTTATCGTACGGGTGACATCGGCCTTTTTAAAATCGTCGACGAATCAGCGGTTGCTTCGGGGGTGCGCCGGATCGAAGCGGTGATCGGCACTGCCGCTGAGACCTGGGTGAGAGACCAACAAAACGTTATCGGGTACGCCGCTGGCGTTCTTAAAGTGGCGCCGCGCGATGTTCCGGACCGGATTTCCTCCCTTCTCGAAGATCGCAAGAAGATGGAACGCGAGATTACGGACCTACGTAAGAAGCTTGTCTCTGGCGGCGGGGGGGCATCAGAACCTGAGGCTGTAACCGTCGGCGGTGTCGCGTTCTCCGGCCGGGTGCTGGCGGACGTTCCGGCCAAACACCTCAAGGGCATGGCCGACGAAATTAAGAAATCCCTGGGCAGTGGCGTTGTCGCGCTGGTGGCTGTCTCGGACGGCAAGGTATCCCTGGTTGTTGGTGTCACCAAGGACTTGACCGACCGTATTGACGCCGTTGCCCTGGTAAGGGCCGGTTCAGCAGCGCTAGGCGGCAAGGGCGGCGGCGGCCGCCCGGATATGGCGCAAGCAGGCGGCCCTGATGGGGCAAAGGCTGAATCCAGCCTTGAAGCTATTAAAGCCGAGCTAAGCAACCTCAATGACTAGGAAAAAAGCTCTCTAGAATCAATGACTTGCTGGAATATTTACGACTTATAGTGCCTATGCAGCAATTATGTTGCACCGCAATAATTTCCTTGACGTAACGGGTTTATCTCCCTATATATATTGCACCGCAGCATTAATTTCGCGTTGCAAAAAGAACATATATTGCCAACCGCTTCAGAGCAGTCCCGAACTTCGCAATGCGAACCAAGAACAGGAAAAACGCCATGAACAACTATGATGACATTGTCGCTTTCAACCAGAACAACTTCGACGCCATGGTCGCCAGCAGCAACATCTTCGCCAAGGGCTTTGAACAGCTGACCAAAGAATATGTCGCTTTCGCCAGCGCCTCATTCGAAACCGCTGTTGAAGCCAGCAAGCAGATTTCAACTGCAAAGTCTGTAAATGAAGCGGTTGATCTCCAGACCAAGGTTGCCAAGGATTCTTGGGAAAAGGCTGTTGTCGAAGGTCAGAAGATTTCTGAAATCTCCACCGTGATTTTCAAGAACGCCTCAGCTCCTTTGTCCGAGCGTTTACAGGCCGGTGTTAACGTTGCAAACGCGACCGCTAAGAAGGCCACAAAGGCCACCAAAAAGGCTGCCTAAAATCTCCCCTCTCTCTGGCTTTAGCAGTCAGGAAAGGCCCAGCAGCGCTGGGCCTTTCGTCGTTTAAGACGCTTAATTCTGGCTTACCTTCTTTTCCTGCCTGTTACACTCCCTTACACAGTGCACCCGTATTTGACACATTGCGGATACAGGATTGCTTTATGGTGCAACCTGTCCGTCAGTTCATGTGCGTAAGGAGCTGGCAATAGGACTTTCAGGGTTTGGAACAACACTATGACTGATAAAAAAATACCCAGCGCCGGAATGGCAGAAATATTGGGTCTCAACGAAGTGCATAAGGGGCTGTTCGCCCGGTATCGATGGGCTGGAGCGGGGCTCCTCATTGTTGTCGCAATCGCGTTCATGGCCTTCCGGCCGGGCGCAGGCGAAACTGACTTTAGTTTCAGAACGGCGCAAGCTGCCCGAGGTAATCTCACCGTCACCGTCACCGCGACGGGGACCATCCAGCCACTTAATCAAGTCGATGTCGGTGCCGAAATTTCTGGGCTCATTGAAGAGGTTCATGTGGATTTTAATGACCAAGTGAGTCAGGGCCAAAGCCTGGCGACCATGGACAAAGACCAACTTTCGGCCCGGGTCCGGCAGTCGCGCGCGCAGTTAGCCTCGGCCAACGCCAAAGTTGAAGAATCCAAAGCCAGTGAATTGGAAGCGCGAAATAATCTGAAACGGGCTACGCGCTTACATGAACAAGGTAACGTATCTGAGCAAGCGATGGACAATGCCAACGCAGCTCACGCCCGCTCAATTGCCGCGTTAACCAGTACCATTGCTCAGGTGACTGTTGCGGAAGCCAATCTGGCGGCCGAAGAAACAAATTTGGCAAAGACAGATATTTCCGCCCCCATCGACGGTGTTGTTTTGAGGCGCCAGGTTGAGCCGGGTCAAACCGTTGCTGCTTCTTTTCAAACCCCGGTCCTTTTTACCCTTGCTGAAGACCTTTCGGCTATGAAGCTGGTGGTTGATATCGATGAAGCCGATATTGGCCAGGTTGTTGAAAATCAGGACGCAATATTTTCGGTCGACGCCTATCCGGGCCGTGTTTTTCCAGCCGAAATTACATCGGTGCGTTTCGCACCCAAAGACGACAATGGCGTGGTGACATATGAAGCATTGCTGTCAGTTGATAACAGTGACCTTGCTCTGCGTCCGGGCATGACGGCCACGGCCACCATTACAACGGACAATCGGAACGGTGCGATTATGGTTCCCTACGCCGCGTTGAGATTCCAACCTCCAGCGGCACCAGACGGCGAAGACGAGAGCGCGGCGAGGCGGCGCGGTCCGCCCGGACTTATGGGTATGATGATGCCGCGCTTTAATCGCAATCAGGGCAATCGTCAGGCTACGCTTCAACCAGGCGCGAAGGCGCGAGTTTGGGTATTGAAAAACGGGCGCCCAAGTCCGATCAACGTCGAAATAGGCCTGCTCGACGGTGAACGTGCTGAGGTCATCGGCACCGGCGTGGCAGAAGGCACAGAAGTGATCATTGGATTGCTGGCCGCAAATTCATGACGGAAGCTGACTTATCAACGGCAGACTTCAACGGCCCGGTTGTCGCCTTCGAAAATGTTGAGAAGGTCTACGGAGAGGGTGAAACGGCGGTTCGTGCGCTGGATGGCGTGAGCTTTGAGATCCAAGCCGGCGAATTCGTTGCGGTCATGGGGTCCAGTGGATCCGGCAAATCGACGACGATGAACATACTAGGTTGTCTAGATACACCCACTGCCGGGCGATATCTGTTCAAGGGTGTCGATGTCAAAACTCTGACGCGGGATCAGCGCGCTCTGCTGCGCCGGCATTACCTTGGCTTCGTGTTTCAGGGTTTTAACTTGTTGTCGCGGACCACGGCGCTGGAGAATTTGGAACTGCCACTCATTTACAGACGCATTTCTAAAGCGGAAAGGCGGGACATGGCCATGGGGGCCTTGCGTGCGGTCGGACTCGAAGACCGAGAACATCACACCGCCTCCGAGTTGTCTGGTGGCCAGCAACAGCGTGTTGCCATTGCGAGAGCGATGGTGACACGGCCCTCTCTTTTATTGGCCGATGAACCGACAGGCAACCTCGATACCGCCCGCAGTCAAGAAATCATGGAGTTGCTTGCCCGTCTCAACGAGGAGCAGGGACTGACCATCGTGCTCGTCACCCACGAAAATGAAATGGCTGCCTTCGCCCGCCGCAAACTGGAGTTCAGGGACGGCCTCATAGTTAGTGAATGGCATGCAGAAGCGGCGTGAGGTGACATAATGATAGGTAATATTCTTCTTCTCTCCTTTCGTGAAATCCGGCGCAATGTGCTTCGCTCAATTTTGACCACGCTCGGCATCGTTATCGGCGTGGCGGCCGTCATTATTGTGGTTACGCTGGGCGAGGGGACAAAGGCGCAAGTGCAAGAGGAAATATCCAAGCTTGGCAGCACTATGCTGACTGTGTTTCCAGGACAGCGCAGACGCGGCGGCGGTGCCCGCGTGCCCGCGCCACCGTTTGAGATGGATGACGTTAACGCCCTACGCCGGGAAACCAGCATGTTGTCGGGTGTGGCTCCGATGTCCATCGGGCGGCAGATAGTGGTCTATGGTAACGCCAACCGGCGGTCTCAAGTGGTGGGGACAGACCGTGAGTTCGTCAATGTCCGCAGTTGGGGGTTGGCAGCCGGGCGGCTCTTCACCCCGGTGGAAGAGCAGGGCGGGAAGTCGGTCTGCATCATCGGTGAAACCGTTCGTAAGGAATTATTCAAGGAAGAACCGTTTCTTGGCAAAACGCTGCGTGTCAGCAAAGCCTCCTGTGAGGTGATAGGCCTTTTGGAGCCCAAAGGCCAGGTGATGTTCTCTGGTGATCAAGACGACGTGGTGGCTGTGCCGGTGAAATATTATCAACGCCGCATTTCTGGCAACAAGAAGGTTGATCAGATTTACGTTTCTGCTTTGAGTGACTCCCTGGTCAGTGCTGCGCAAAGCGAAGTCGAAATGATCATGCGTGAACGACGTCCAGCGCAACCAGGCTCTGACGATTTGTTCACCGTCCGCGGTGTGCAGGAAATGTCGTCCGCGTTCCAAAGCTCGACGACAGTGATGACCGGGTTTTTGTCGGCCATCGCGGCTATTAGTTTGTTGGTCGGCGGCATTGGCATTATGAATATCATGCTGGTCTCAGTGACAGAACGCACCCGTGAAATCGGTATCCGCATGGCCATCGGCGCCCGCGAGAAGGAAGTGCTGTTTCAGTTCCTTGTGGAAGCCGCCATGCTATCCGGTTTTGGCGGTATCGTCGGCATTCTCGTGGGACTTAGTGGCGCATGGGCGATGGCGCCGTTGCTCAATGTGCCCTTTATAATCCAGCCCGACATGATGATGATGGCATTTGTATTCTCGGCACTGGTCGGGCTGGTATTCGGTTATATGCCGGCACAGCGTGCGGCTCGCCTTGATCCCATCGAAGCCCTGCGCCATGAGTAGACGACCACTGCGACATAATTAGATGCGTTAGCTCTCACCTATAGGGAACTCCACTCCTGTGCTGCCAAACCGGTCCTGAAGTTTTGTCATCCAATACAAGGTTGTGGTCGGGAAATGTGACCACTTCATCTTTCCGGGGTCCGACCACAACCATAAATGTAGCCGGCAAATCCGATCTGTTTTCCAACATGTGCCACCTTCCACACCAAAACGGAAACCGAGACTTTGTCCGCGCGAAACCGTTGTCTCCCTTGCATCCATCACAAGTGTCAGTTCACCATCCAACATAGCGCTACTCCTCTTAACGATCGCTGGTTGGATCCATTTCGATTAGGTTCACAAGCACGCCGTCAGGATCGTGAAACGTCATCTCACGTTGTCCGCGGCCGTCTGATTCTATTGCCCCAGCTTCAATTTCGACCTCAAGATGCAGAGGTGGGCAGACAACGTGGTGTCCGCCAGTAATCAGCCGGTCATGGACCACATCGAGATCCGCGCAATAAAACACCAGACAAGCTTCACCGACACTGCAGCCGTCAGGGCGCTTGCTAATGTTGGGAGGCTCAGGGTCTTTCATCTGAAAGAGACCGACCATGCCTTTGTTCAGTCCCGCTGCTCGCAGTATTTTATAGCGGATGTTGGTTTCAGGCGGCATGCCGAGCAACTTTGCCGCAGTAGCATGGGTTAATCCGCCTTCCGCATAGACGTCCTCAAGTTCCATGACCTCTTTATAGAACGCTGCAGACCGGTCAATGTCGGATACGAACAATGCTGTGCGCACCATGGGGCTAACGAGGGCCATTTACTCACTCCTTGTGTTTTGATTGACAGTGGTCCTGCAATCCTACACTGCATTGTGACGTGACCGCGCCAGAAATAGAACAATCCACCACCACACCTTTTCTTGCCAGCAGAGGAGGGCTATATCCATAAGTAAGTACTTACTTATGGATAGTTATTTATGGCCCGTACACTCATCGAGAAACTTTGGGACGCGCATACGGTTGCCGATCTTGGTGACGATGCGACCCTGCTCTACATGGACCGAGTCTTTCTTCATGAGCGCACGGGGTCGGTGTCGCTGAAGGGGCTTGAAGCGGCGGGCCGCGCTGTGCGTAATCCAGAGCAGGTATTTTGCACTATGGACCATATTGTTGACACCCTACCGGGGCGTGGCGATGACACCATCATGCCGTTTGGCAAAAACTTCATCACAACTACACGTGAAGCTGCCGATGCAGCAGGGATTACGCTGTTCGATATTGGTGACGACCGCCAGGGCATTGTCCATGTGGTATCGGCGGAGCAGGGCATCACTTTGCCGGGCCTAACTCAGGTCTGCCCAGATAGTCATACTTGCACCCTTGGGGCGCTTGGCGCTTTGGCTTGGGGAATCGGCTCAACCGAAGGTGAGCATGCCCTCGCGACAAAAACCTTGGCTGTCAACAAACCCAAGTCCATGCGAGTGACGTTTGATGGTGCCCTAGGATTCGGTGTGACCGCCAAGGATATGATCCTCACGCTCATCGGCAAATACACGGCCAGTGGCGGTGTTGGGCATGCTATCGAATTCACCGGACCGGCTATCCGTGCTTTGCCGCAGGAGAACCGCTTTACCGTATGCAATATGGCGGTGGAGTTTGCAGCCTTCACAGGCGTTATTCCTCCAGATGACACCACCCTCGACTACGTTGAAGGCCGTCCCTATGCACCGACCGGAGCCACATGGGACAGGGCCGTGCAGTACTGGCGCACCCTCAAGGCTGATGACGATGCCGCCTACGACAAAGACATCGCTATCGACTGTACCCGTATCGTGCCGGCAGTCACCTGGGGTACTAGCCCGGGACACGGCAGCCGGATCGATGGTGTTGTACCCGATCCTTCAAGTGCACCAAATGCTAACACCCGGTCGGCGTGGGAGCGGGCGCTGGAATACATGGACCTCACACCCGGCACGCCGCTGGAAGGGCTGCCCATAGATGCCGCGTTTATCGGCTCCTGCACCAATTCCCGCCTGTCGGACCTCCGTGACGTGGCTAAGGTAGTGGAGGGGCGGCGTGTGGCAGAGGGTGTGAAGGCCATAGTCGTGCCTGGCTCTAGTCAGGTGAAAAAAGCGGCAGAGTCTGAAGGTTTAGATAAAGTGCTCATAGAGGCCGGGTTCGAGTGGCGCGAAAGTGGCTGTTCCATGTGCTTCTTTGCCGGTGGCGAACACTTTGGTGAACAAGAACGAGTGATTAGTTCCACCAACCGTAATTTTGAAAACCGCCAAGGGCCAAAGACACGGACCCACTTGGCAAGTCCCACATCCGTAGCGGCGTCAGCGATTGCTGGTTCAATCGCCGATGTACGCAAGCTTGGCCAATAAGGAGCGCTGTGATGACACTTCAGATGCAAAAGTTCACAACGCTCACGTCAGTCGCGGCGCCCATCATGCGGGTCAACATTGATACAGATGCCATCATTCCCAGCCGGGAAATGAAAGGCGTAACCAAAGAGGGCCTGTCTGTTGGTATGTTTGCCAACTGGCGCTATACGAATGTTGATGCGCGGGTCGAGGACCCTGACTTTATCCTCAATCAAGCATCCTACCGGGACGTAGAAATTCTTTTGTCCGGCGAAAACTTCGGCTGTGGTTCGTCGCGGGAACATGCAGTTTGGGCGCTCAAGGAATGGGGTATCCGATGCGTTATCGCCCCCAGCTTTGGCACCATCTTTTATGGCAACTGCGTGCGCAACGGCATTCTGCCTGTGGTCTTGCAAGAAGATACGGTGAAGGCGTTCGCCAAAGCCATGGAAGACAGCAACGGAACAGCAGCACTCCAAATTGATTTGCCGGATCAAAACGTTATGGGACCTGACGGCGGCCAGTACACCTTTGATATCGCACCAGCCGACAAAGAAATGTTGGTTGAAGGGCTTGACCCTATTGGCCTGACTCTCAAGCGGGACGCCGAAATCCTTGCCTTTCAGGTGAGGGATAAAACGGCAAGGCCTTGGGTGTATCTCTAGAGGGTTTACCTCTGGTGCTTATCTGAAAATATTTTTATGGATCTGTGGGTTTCTCTCACCATCGCGGCCGCTGCCGTGCAGTCTGTACGCACGTCGTTGCAAAAGCATCTGACGGAAGACCTCACGGTCTTGGGTGCTACATTTTCCCGCTTTTTATTCGGTTTGCCGATGATACTTGTCGGGCTGGCAGGGCTGTTGTCTTTAACGGGCACGTCGCTGCCGTCTCCCAACGGCACGTTTTTGGCTTATGCCTGGGGTGGTGGTTTTACCCAGCTACTCGGCAATGCATTGCTGTTGCGTCTGCTCGGACTGAGTACGTTTACAGTTGGCACCACTTATACAAAGACTGAAGTTATCCAAACAGTTGCGGTGTCCTACCTGGTTCTTGATGATCGTGTCGAAACAAGCGGTCTTCTTGGCATTCTCATCGCCTTCGCCGGCGTCGTGTTGATGGCAACGGCCCGGTCCGGTCTATCCATCGCCAGTTTCGTGTCCACGTTGCGCCATAAACCAGCCCTGTTCGGTCTGGTTGTCGGAGGGTTATATGCTGTGGCTGCGGTGTTTTACCGGGCGGCTGCACTCTCCCTATCAGATGGTGATTTTATTCTCCGGGCCCTGACGACATTGGCCTGGGTGACAACGGCGCAAGCAGTCGCCCTGGCGTTTTGGTTGCGGTTCAGAAGCCCAGGCGTGATTTCTAGGGTCACCAAGTCATGGGCATATGGCCTGGGTGTTGGCTTTACCGGCATTGTCGCCTCGGCTTGCTGGTATACGGCGTTCACTTTGCAAAACGCGTCTTACGTTATGGCTGTGGGGCAGGTGGAATTAATCTTCGTCTATATTGCGTCACGCTTTGTGTTCAAAGAGCGCATGGTGCTTTGGGAGGTCTTAGGCGTTTTGATAGCGGCACTCGGCATACTGGTCGTCATGCTTTCCGGCTGAGCATCAAGAACGTCTGGAATCCGGTAGTTTTCACCCATCTGCGTTATCGCATTAGAACTCAGCAGTAACGCCCAGCAGCCAATAGCAATGAGATGCTTCATCAGTGCAGCGCACTTACAGCACGGTTGCCACGAAACGCGTTTAGCCAGGTTACTGGTGAACTCCACTCCGCTTCTCCCGACCAAGACCATAAAATCGCCTCAGCCCGGCCCACCAGATTACGCGCCGGCACAAATCCAACACCGGAGGCCTTGGAAAACCGGCTATCCAACGAGTTATCGCGGTGATCTCCGACGGCAAAGTAATGTCCTTCCGGTACGGTCGCGGGGCCAAAATCATCGGCACGACTACCGATGCCCCAGTCCAGGGTGACATAGCGTCTACCGTCGGGCAGGGTTTCTTCAAACCTTGCAGCCCTCTGTTGCCGGCCCTCGGGGCCAGCCCACACAAAGTCGTCGATCCGCAGGCGCGTTATCATTTCCCCATTGATGAACGCTACGCCGCCGCGAAATTGTATCTCATCACCGGGCAGGCCGATGATGCGCTTGATGTAATCAGTCTCGTTATCCCGCGGCAGTTTGAACACAGCGATGTCACCGCGGCTCAACGGTCTCGCCAGCACCCGCTGTTCTAACGGGAGGTCGAAAAACTCGGTGTTATAGGGCCCAAAGCCGTATGCCCACTTGGACACAACGATGCGGTCGCCCACCAGTAGGTTGGGCGCCATGGATTCAGAAGGAATGTAGTAGGAGGCAAAGGCAAAGGAGCGAAAGGCCAAGACCGCCGTGAGAACCAGAACCCAGGAGAGAATTTCACGTTTCATGTTTGGCCATTCTGTTGATGCCGCCACAATTAGCAGCCTCATTGTGGCCTTGGTAAGACCACGCCATCTTCTTAGAATTTTGTCCAGTCACTGCTAACAAGTTCTTCGTCAATGAGCGTGCGCCGCATATTTCTGCCGTCTTTCAAAAACTGAGTTATGCGCGTCCGGTGCTGACCGTCATCAGAAATGTTGATCATTTCATAGACATATTGATTTGGATCGCTTGTGTAGACCATATACAGCAGCACCGAGCGGTTAAAAGGGTCGGTGGTGTCGTCTAACTGCCAGCCCTGTACGCGCGCGCTACCGAAATGAATCTTGCCATCGCGATATGCGCCTTTGGTATCGATCACCTGATGGGTGCCGTCTGGGAGGTCATACATGTTGGTTTGGTGGTAAATCTGGGGCCAGAATTCATCGGGTAGAAAGCGCTTGATGATGCGCGACTTGAACTGCGCGGCTACGCTGTTGTTCGCATCTAGCCGCATGAACGTGCCGTCCCAGACCCCTTCGTGACGGGCTAAGACGGGCAAGCGGTCACGCACCTGTTGCGTTGTGGCCGGCTCGTCGGCAGCGAGCGCTGCACGGCCTGACAAAGTCAGCGCTGGTACTCCAGCAGCCAAAGCGCCAAGTGTCCGGCGTGAAACAGTCGAAGTCGTATCGTTCATGGTCTTTTCCCGAAGAAACTAATCACTACACATATTATTGGAACTTACACCCGGCTAGTCCAGCGTTCTGGCGAGCCGTACTCCCATACCGAAATATCGGTCTCCGGCGCCGCTTCGATGTCGCTGCGTCGATCTGAGGTTAAACGGTTTGTTGATCCATGACCCGCCGCGGTCGACGCGATAACAATGCCCGGCCTGCTCAACGGCGCGGCCATCGGTGGGGGCGCCTTCAAAAGAGTCTTTGTAGCAATCTGCGGTCCATTCCCAGACATTGCCATGAACGTCATAGAGTCCAAACATGTTGGGGCGTTTCTGCCCTACTGGGTGCGTGGTGTCGTCTGAGTTATCAAGATACCAGGCATACATGTCTAACGCAGCTACATTATCGCCAAAGAAGAATTGCCCGCTACTGCCGGCACGGGCGGCGTATTCCCACTCCGCCTCGGTCGGCAACCGGTACCGCTCATCCGTCTTGGTGTTGAGCTTTCGAATAAAGTTCTGAATGTCGTTCCATGACACAGTTTCAACGGGTAATTCGTCGCCCGTGAATTCGCTCGGGCGCTCGCCCATTACATCAAACCACTGAGCTTGGGTGACCTCGTATTTACCGATAGCAAAGGTTTCGATGGTGACGCGGCGTTGTGGTAATTCGTTGGGAACTGGTTTGAATGTCGTACTTGCATCAGGGTTGGCGCCCATGACGAACGTGCCTTCTGGAATGACTACCATTTCTGGACAAGACGAGCAGTCTTTGAAGGATGCATCTGGCGTCAGCGCGCAGGCAGATACGCTGAGAGGGATCGCTAGCGCCATACCCATTCGGGCTAAAAAGTTCACAGCCATGTCTACCTAACTTCTCCGTGCCCAATCTACGGCAGGTACGCTAGTGCCTTCGGCTAAAGCATACCAGTACTTCTTGTATATGGGTGCCCTGTGTTCCACCTTACCGTTCCATTAAGGATAGCGGCTTGGTTTGATGTTCGCTAACCTGTGCAGCGAAAACGTCATAATTCTAGACCGTTTACGTCGATCACTTCCCTTGAGGACGCTGCTGGAATGAAAATTATATGTTCATTAGCAACGATTAGCCTGTTATGCGGCTCTCCGGTTCTTGCGCAATCACCGGGTACGCTGTTCAAGGACTGCTCGTCTTGTCCAGAAATGGTAGTCATTCCAGCAGGCACGTTCGTCATGGGTGCGAAGCCCATTCTCAGTATTAATTTTACGCCCGCACCGGATGAAATGCCGCAGCGCCAGGTAACGGTAGGATCATTTGCCCTTGGTAAAAATGAGGTGACGCAGGAGCTGTGGCTTTCGATCATGGGTGAAAACTCAAGCGACTATCGAGATGGTACCGCCAATTTGCCTGCGGAAACGGTGTCGTGGAATGAGGCTCAGGTTTTCGTTCAAAAACTCAGTGTCCTAACGGGCGAGCAGTATCGATTGCCGACTGAGGCGGAATGGGAATACGCAGCGCGGGCCGGCAGCGCGGCCATGTTTTCGTTCGGTGACGATGTGAAAGAGCTCGGCCGTTACGCCTGGTTCGGCGAAAATTCAGGCGGTCATATTCATGCTGTGGGGCAGAAACTGCCAAATGCATTTGGGCTTTACGACATGCACGGCAACGTCTGGGAATGGGTCGAAGATTGTTATCAGTCGACCTATGAAGGCGCTCCAACGGATGGCAGCGCCATTCAAAAAGAGGGCCACTGTCAGCGTAACAATCGCGGCGGTGCGTGGATTAACAGTGCTCTCAACCTGCGGTCTGACCACCGCCACAGAATGGGGGCCGGCAGCCGGGGCATCTTCATTGGTCTCCGGGTGGCGAAGACGCTGCCATAGGTGACATAAGACCTTAAGAAAATCTGAGCGCTAATGACTGGATAGACGCGCAAACTTGCGGCAGTCTATGGCCATGTCTGGAAATATGCCTCATTTCATAATTGTTGAAGCAGCCCCAGAGGCCAGCGACGCTGTACTTGGTTACGCAGATCTCTGCGAATCTCCATTGGCAGCCCATTCCGGCTCTGTCGTGTTGGCCGCGCCAGCCTCCGCCGGAGAAGTGTTGGAAGAGGGGACGAAGAAACGCGCCGTTGTCGTCTTCAAGTTCACCTCCGATGGTAAAGCCGCCGCGTTTTGGTTCGATAGTGCCCATCAAGAGGCCTTCACAGCCTTGTTTGGCGGGCAGGGTTTCCTCCATGCCATTTCAGTACCCGGCATTCCCGAAGACGGCCTGTCCGATGAGCCTTTGCCGACGACGGCCAATGTCACAATTCCTGAAAGCGAAGGCCCCAAAGCCTATATGCTGGTGCAGGGTACGGTGAGTGACCCGGAGCCCATCGGTGCATATATGGAAACCATCATTCCCATGATCATTGAACGCGGCGGAGTTTACCGGGCCTGGACCTTGCCGGACGGGCCGGAAGTTCTCGCTGGAGAATGGCCGCCGCAGTATTTGGTACTGAGCGAATGGCCATCCATCGCCGAGCCAAGAGATTTTTGGTATTCCGACACCTATCAGAATGTGGCCATCCCAACACGCCAGCCGGCGTCCGACTTTAACGTATTGTTGTTCGAGGCGTCCCAATGAGGCGTCGTAGATTTCTCGCCGCGACCAGTGCGCTGGCTTTAACCGCCACCGTGAGTTCGTGGCGCATTGCTTTGGGGCAATACGCTCTATCTGATGGCCAAACCGCTGCCTTGCTACGCATGGTCCGCGATATCTTTCCCCATGACGCCTTGGACGACACACCTTATCAGGCCGTCGTGGCGCAAATAAGCGGGGCCGCCGCTGATGCGAGTACCTATGAAATGATTTCTTCCGGACTCATGACCCTTGATGAAGCGACGGGTGGGTCTTGGGCCACGCAAGATGAGCCAACCCGCGTAAAGGCGCTCACTGAAATGCAAACAACGCCGTTCTTCATCACCGTCCGGGCCATGTCCCTGTTTGGCTTGTACGCCAACCCCGCTATCTGGCCCACGCTCGGTTACGAAGGCGAGTCTTATAGCCAGGGTGGGTATCTGTTTCGTGGCTTCGACGATGTGGGTTGGTTGCCGGAGCCGGCCTCATGAGTACGTTCGATAAAACAGACGATAGCGTTGTTGTCGTCATTGGCTCCGGAGCCGGCGGCGGTACTGTGGCCCATGAGCTATGTGAGAAAGGCATCAAGGTCGTGGTGCTCGAAGCCGGGCCGCGCTTGACCATCGATGATTTCCACAACGACGAGCTTGCCGCCTACCTGCAGCTCACCTGGCTGGACAAACGTATTGCCACCGGGGACTGGCCGGCGGCAACCCTAGCGCCCAACGCGCCGAACTGGATCGTCAAAGCTGTCGGTGGGTCGACTGTGCATTGGAACGGCATCAGCCTGCGCGCCCAACCCCACGAATTTCAAGCTGGAACGATATACGGCAATGTGGAAGGGGCGACCGTGGCCGACTGGCCCGTCACCTATGACGAACTCGACCCTTATTACAGCCGCGCGGAAGATAAAATGGGTGTCACCGGCACTCACGGCATTGAACGGCACCCCGCCAACAACAATTACAAGGTGCTCTACAACGGCGCCAAACGCATAGGGTATTCGCAGATCAGTAACGCCCGCCAGGCCATTAATTCAGAATTCCGCGACGGCCGCTCGGCCTGCGTGCAGCTCGGTTTCTGCAATCAGGGCTGCAAGATGGGCGCCAAGTGGTCGACGCTTTACTCGGAAATTCCCAAAGCCGAGGAGACGGGCAATCTGGATCTTCGTACCGGCTGCATGGTGCTGAACATCGAGCACGATGCATCGGGTAAAGTTACTGGCGTGGTTTATGTGGACGGCGACGGCAATCAACAGCGACAAAGTGCGCGCGTGGTCTGCGTAGCCGGTAACTCCATTGAAACACCACGCCTATTGATGAACTCGGCGTCCAGCCTGTTCCCGGATGGTCTTGCCAATTCCTCTGGCGAGGTCGGGCGCAACTACACCCACCACACAGGCGGCATCACCTTTGGCGAGTTTGAGAAACCGGTCAATATGAACCGAGGTATCACCGTGCCCGGTGCTGTGTTCGACGAAGCGCGCCACGATCCCACACGTGGTTTCGCTGGCGGCTATCTGATGGAAGCAGTCAGCGTTGGCATGATGAACTTTGCAGTGGTCGGTGATCCGGCCGGTTGGGGCCGGGACTACACAGCTTATCTCGGAAAATATGCGCATATGGCGGGTGTTTTGCTTGTGGGGGAAGATATGCCCCGCGCCCAGAACGGTGTGACCTTGCATGATACGGAGCGCGACCAGCATGGCTTGCCCGTGCCGGTGGTTAACGTGGAAACCCACGATAACGACATTGCAATGACCGATCACTTTAAAGGGCAGGCCGATGCGTTGCTGCGTGCGGCTGGAGCGACCAGTACGCGTCATGTCATCACCGTGCCCGCCACCCACAACATGGGGACCTGCCGCATGAGTGATGACGCAAGCAAAGGTGTGGTTAACTCCTTCGGCCAGACCCACGATGTGAAGAACCTGTTTGTTTCTGACGGTAGTCAGTTCGTCACCGCAACGACGGAGAACCCGACTCTAACCATCGTTGCTCTGGCCCTGCGTCAGGCCGATTACATCGCGCGGCAGATGACGGCCAAGGCGCTTTAGGTAGCCCAACCCGTCGTCACGTTGGCGCCAGGTTCAAAAAAGCAACGGGGACAGTCGAGTCGAAGAATATGAGTCACGGTATCAGCATAGGCATTGTAGGCGCAGGCCTTGGCGGCATGACGGCTGCCGTGGCGCTGCAGCAGCGCGGGTTTCGCAACGTCACTGTTTTTGAACAGGCGCCTCTGTTGGGAGAAATCGGCGCCGGCATTACCGTCGGACCCAACATCACCAAAATCCTCAACGGCCTCGGGCTGGACGCCGCCGTTGAGTCTTTTGCCAGCGGTACAACCACATTCGGAACCAATCATTACCAAACGGGCGAGCGGATTCTGTTCACGGAACGCAGCCTTGAAGAAGCGCTAAAGAAACAGGGCGCGTTAACACGGCACCTGCATCGCGCCGACTTGCACAAGGTGCTGGAGAATGCGTTCAACAAAGAGGGTGACTCCCTGCGGCTGGATCACGCGCTGGAACACATCGAGCAAAACGATGATGGGGTAACGCTTCGTTTTGCTAACGGCGCTACAGAGCGCTGCGATGTTGTCATCGCCTGTGATGGTTTGAAGTCCGTTGTGCGCGACACCCTGTTTGACACCCAGCCGCCAACCTTCACTGGTTTTCTCACTTGGCGCGGTCTGGTCGATGCGGATGACGTGCAGGGCCTTGACGTCGTACCGCACTTTGCCGGCTATCCGTCAGAGGGGCGTATGTTCGCCCGCTATCCGTTGCGCCATGGCAGGCAGATCAACTGGGTTGCCAACGCCTATCGTCCTCAAGCCACTGGCGAGGAAAGCTGGAACGACTGGACCGACGTCAGCGAAGTACTAGCGCACCTGGGTGATTATCACTCTGAAGTGCAGCGCATCATCAATGCATCGCCCGATGGCCGCTGCTTGCGCTGGGCGTTGCACAGCCGCCAACCCCTCGACAGTTGGACCGCCGGGCGGGTGGTCTTGCTCGGCGATGCGGCTCACCCGATGACGCCCTTTTACGGTATGGGCGCGGGCATGGCCTTTGAAGATGCCGCTGTACTCGCTCGCTGCTTTGAAGCGGACAACGGCGACTGGCAATCTGCCTTCGCCCGCTATGAAAAAGCACGCGTCGCCCGTGCCAACAAATTCCATGTGAAGTCACTCGAGCGGGGCAAGACTTATATGAGTGCCGACCCGGCCGATCGGGCCAAGCAGCCCAGCGCTGGAATGGCAAAAGAGTTTGTCTACAACGCCATGACGGTCGAGATTTGATGTTTGCGACTGGCGTAAGCCTCGGTCGGTTACGCCTCTAGGAACTCACGAACGACCTTGGCGCAAGCCTCCGGCTGTTCATAAAACAGCCAGGAGCCACCGTCTGGAATTTCCACATAGGTGCTGTTGGCCATTTGCGCGTGGCGGGCGGCGACATCGCCGCTGTAAATGTCTTCGGTGCCACGGATGAGCAGGGTTTCTTTGGTGAAGGTTTCGCGCGCGGCTTCGCCGTCCCACCTGTACAAGGCGTGGTGCATGTCGAAGGGGCGCATACGCGCCTGTAATCCGACTGAGAAGGGCAGGGCGGTCAACTCCGACGGCGTCTTTTCTGCGCTCATCTTGCGGTAGACTGCCCAGGTCTGAGTGAGAAAACCACCGTCGGTATCCATGGGAAGGTCGCGGGTCATGGGTGTGTTTTTCAGCGCGTCGAGTTGTTCGGCGCTGCGTGTGCCGCCGCCGGACTGGATGACTTTATCAACACGGTCGGAATGGCGGTTGGAAAGATCAATGGTTACGCTGACTCCGCCGTGATGCCCGAGCAGGTGGGTCTGTTCCGCGCCTACATCGTCCAGCACGGCGACGACAGCAGCGGTGAGTTCCTCCAGTTCCAGTTCGTGGTCTGGGTCACCGGACTTGCCGTGTCCCGGCAGATCAAGGCCGATGACCGTGAAGGACTCCGCCAGTAAAGGTGTGATGCGCTCATACTCCACCGACGACTGCGCTGATTGATGAACGAGGGTCAGGAAGGGGCCGCTGCCGGTCACCCAATAATGCACCTGACCAAACGGGGTCTGGCAATAGCGCCGGTCCAGAGATGTTGGTGCCATGAACGTGCCTTCGATTACTCCGGAAAAGGCATCGTTTTTGTCACGCCGTCCCAGTTGTCCGCGCCTGCTTTCATATAGTGGAGCAGCCCGGCGATGGTTTCGTTGTACTCCACATATTCCATGTAGCCGCCATAAGTAGAGCGAGCATCCACATAAGCCAGGCGGGCGTCGGGCTCGAAGTGGCCCAGAAAAGCGAGGGGATGACCTGCTGCTTCCGATTCGGCGATAGTAGCATCCAGGTCGTTGGTCAGTTTGGCGAGGTGATGGAAGCCGCCGCCGGCATCGGTTACGGCATCGTATATGGTCGGACGGCCGGAGTTCAGTTTGATCAACTCAATAAAGTTGTCACCTGAGTAAGCCAGCGCCAGAGAAATATTAGTGGGCAATGGTGCGCCGTCAGGATCGGTGAAGGTGAAGTTTTCGAACACCAGGAACGGCCCTATTTTCAATTTCTCCGTCCAATGTTTGACCGCGGCCTCTAAATCCGTGACCACAAAACACACCTGGTAAATGGAACCGATCAAATGGTTCATCTCTGGCCCTTCAGGCGCTGCGGTTTCTTGAGCGTCCGCCGGAGCAACAACGCCAGCCGCTGCGGCCACAGAGGATAGGGCACCGAAGGTACGGCGGGAGATAGGTGAGGTTGGAAAGGTGGGTTTTGTCATGATCAAGCAGCCTCGTATGTTGTTGTTTGTGTGTTACGCCCGCGGGCTACTGAACACTCTCGTCACCAGGACTGCCGTAGCCGTTCTTAGCCATACGTGCGCCGGCTAAATCATTCATAGCTTGCGGCAGGGCCTCGAAGCCGTGGCCTTCAACCAACCGGTTCGCCATGGCAAATAACGCGGCGATGGCAACTACGTCACTCAGTGTTTGCTCGCTCCAGCCGGCCGTGATGACCGCATCAGCATCGCTTTGGGTCAACTTTGACGGCATTTCGGTAACCTTGCGCGCATAGGCCAAGAGGGGCCGCAATTTGTCATCTACGGGTGCATTGTCTGGGTCTGTGACTAAGGCATCGACAAGGGCCGGGTCCATGCCGAGGGCTTTGGCGACGGCGCTATGTGTGCCGGTGCAATACCCACAGGCATTCAGCGCGGAGACGTAGGCTGCGATGGTTTCCCGTTCGGCCTTAGACAGTTCCGAAGGTCCCGTAAGAATATGGCCTGCCAATGCGCCAAACGGCTGATAGCGCTCTGACTGATGCATCATCAATGCTTCCAGTTCTTTTTCGTCACCGAGAAAGCTAACAAACGGCATTGGGCTTCATCCTCCCTAAACACGCACCGCTTCACGCGCTATTGAACGATCTCCGCGATTGGGTCGCCGACCTTATAGGTCACACCGGCTTTACCCAATCGCTTGAACATGCCTTCGAAGGGGCATTCGATTTCCAGCGTCGTTTTTTCCGTTTCGATGGCATAGATGGGTTGCCCGAGCGCCACCTGGGCGCCGTCTTCTACAAACCATTCCACGATGGTGCCTTCCTGCATGGACACGGCGGCCTTCGGCACCTTTAGCGTAATCTTTCCCAACAGTCGTTCCTCAACCCATCAGGGACTGAGCTGTCTCCGCAATGCGTCCGGCATTGGGAAAGTGCAGAGATTCCAAGCTCGGTGTAAACGGCACTGGTGTGTAACGTGCGCCCACCCGTTTGATCGGCGCTTTGAGCTGACCATACAGTTCTTCGCTGAGCTTCGCGGCCAGTTCAGCCCCGAAGCCCGAGAACTCTACCGCCGCATGAGCGATGACACAGCGCCCGGTTTTCTGCACCGACGCTAAGCAAGTCTCGATGTCGAGCGGCACTATTGAGCGCAAGTCGATGACTTCTGCCTTCACTCCTGCTTCGGCCAAAGTGTCGGCAGCGGCATTGGCCTCCACTGAGCACCAGCCGTAAGAAATAATCGTCACGTCAGAGCCTTCACGGCGCACCGCAGCTTTACCGATAGGAATTTCATAGCGGCCGGCGGGCACTTCATCAGGCACGTAGTAACAGCGCATGGGCTCAAGCACGAGCACGGGGTCAGGATCAGCAATGGCCGATAGCAACAAGCCTTTGGCATCTGCTGCTGTGCTTGGGGCTACTACTTTGATCCCCGGAATATGAGCGAACCATGCCTCTAATGATTGCGAGTGCTGGGCGGCGAAGTTGCCCACATTGCCCGCCGTGACTGTGCGGATGACAAGGGGGCAACTGGTGCGTCCGCCGGACATGTAGCGCAGTTTGGCAGCGTGGTTGGCGATCTGATCCATACACACCATGGAGAAATCGTTGATCATGATTTCTGCCACCGGTTTCATGCCGTTGAGGGATGCTCCGATGGCCGCTCCGATAATCGCCTGTTCAGAAATGGGGCTGGGGCGAACACGGTCTTCCCCGTGCTTGGTGGAGAGTCCAGCCGTAGCCTTGGTGACACCACCGGCCGGATCGGCAATGTCTTCACCGATGAGAAACACGTCCGGGTCTTCACCAAGTGCGATGTCCAGCGCTTCGGTGATGGCCGCGACCATGGGAACTGTAATCGTCTCACGGTCAGACAGGTCAGGTTCTTCGCTAACCGTTCTTCCGGTGGCGTAAGGCACGTTGGCTGCGTCTGCAAAGATATCCGCGTACAGTTCATCTTCGCCCGGCATTTCAGCGGCCATGGACTGTTCCACTGCGTCTTCCACTTCAGCTTTGGCGGCGGCCTCGATGGCATCCAGCTCGTCAGACGTCGCATCGCCCCGTTCCATCAATGTAGCGCGAAACTTGGCAATGGGCTGATTAGCCCGTGCCGCGGCCAACTCCTCTTGATCCATATGGTCTTCTTCGCTGCCAAAGGCATGGCCCTGCAATCGGTAAGCCATGCATTCCAGCAGCGTCGGGCCTTCCCCTTTGCGGGCGCGCTCAATGGCCCGGCCAGCGGCGGCATGAATAGCGTCGGGGTCGGTACCATCAACGGTTTCGCCTGCCATGCCGTAGCCGGCGGCGCGGGCCGCGATGTTGGGGCTTTTGGTCGACCCCTCGAACGAGGTGTATTCCGCATAGGCATTGTTTTGGCATAGAAAGACGATGGGTAAGTCCCACAACGCTGCCATGTTGACGCTTTCGTTAAACGCACCAATGTTGGATGCGCCATCCCCGAAGTTCACGATCACCACTTTGCCCGTGCCTTTCAGTTTCGCGGCGAGCGCTAATCCATTGGCGATGGGCATGCCTGCACCGACAATACCGGTCGTGACCATCAAGCCGGCATTGGGGTCCGACAAATGCATAGCCCCGCCTTTACCTTTTGACGTGCCGTTCACTTTACCCATCATCTCGGCGATGATCTCGACCATGGGCGTGCCCTTGGCGACGATGTCATGTACACCGCGATAGGTTGTGACTACCTGGTCGTCATCGTTCAACTGGGGGGCAATAGAGGCGGGGATAGCTTCCTGCCCGCCGCAAGGGTAATACTGAAATTGCAGGGCACCGGCGGCGAGCAACTGCTCAATGCGCTTATTGCAAGCATCAATGCGGACCATGGTGGTGTATATCCCCACGGCCACATCTTGTGGCAGTGCGTTAGGCAAAGCTTGATTGGTCATGGCAGGAGTGTCCCCTTCTGTTTGCGGCAGTGTTTGCGGGCCGCGCTGTTTTACTACAGCACTGATTGGTCGAGTTTACACGTTAGCTTGCACGCTAGGTCGCGCCTAGAATAGTGTCAATATTGTCCACATAGTCAGTAATTAAGTCCATGTACGTGAACTTGATTTAATGGCCAAGAATGGGAATTAGCATAATGCCGAATGGAACAAATCCCGATTTCGTTCTCGTTCAAGCAGAGGAAACCGCTACGCCAGCGGCGCTTGCTGCGCTTCCTATGTTGATCAGTCTTGCGGCAGAAAAAGGTGCTGCCTGTTTGGCAGATGTTTCCTATGCTGATGTGGATGCACTTGAGCCCGGCAGCATTCCTTACACGTCGCAAATCTTGAAGTTTGAAAACGAAGCCGCGACCGAATCCTTTTGGGATGCTGTAAAGGCTGACCCAACCACTAAACCAATACTAATCGATCCGAAGGTCCGGGTTCTGGCGGCGCAAGGTTTGCCGAAAAGCGGTATTCCTGGTGATCCGCTGCCGACCATTGCCTCTGACTTTGAGATGCCCACTGTGGATGGTCTGCCCGGCTACATGTTCATCGATGGCGAGGCCTACGACGCTGAAAAGCTGATGGTCTACCGAGGGATTATCTTCGAACTTATGCTGGAACGCGCCAGCTACTACCTTGTCATTTGCGAAGCCGATGGGGTGCGTGTTCTTTCTGGGTCATGGGATGAGAAAATCTTCGCGATCTCGAAATGGCCGACGAAGGGACATGGCCTCGACTTCTGGTATTGCGATCGCTACCAAAACGAGGGCATTCCGACCCGTGCTGGCGCAGGGCATTTCCATGTGAATATGTTTGAAGGCAAGTAGCTTCAGCTGATTGTTACTAGTTAGATACTAGCGACGTCATTGCTTCGATCAGACCTTTCTCGGCGCGCCGCATGCGTGTCGAGAGCCCCACAATACCTACGATTAATGGTCGTGTTGCCGAGCTATCCGGTAAGACCATGGCTATAGCGCCGCAATCGGGAGTGACCCGATTATAGGCCAAGGCATATCCACGTTTCTTTGTTGTAACGATGTCGTTGCAAATCCCCTCCCAGGTCACGCCCGCAGCTAATTCAACGGTCGCTCTACTCGCACGATCCTGAAGTTTATCAAGGTCACCCTCCGAAAGTGTGGCCATATACGCGGCGCCAACGGCAGAACCCAGCATTGGCGCCAAGAAACCGTCTTGAATAGAGAGCGAAATAGCAAACTTGCCCGGTATCACCGAAACAAATTGCATATTGAAACCGTTACGCACTGACAGCATGGCAGTTTCACTGGTGCGGTCATGGAGTTCACGCAGCAAGTTGGTGTGTTCATCACCAAGCAGGGCCGCAGGTAGCCAGTCGCCAAGGCTATGAACGCGGATTGTTGGGAAGTATCCCAGTGTATCAATATCAAAGGAAAGATAGCCGAGTTGAACCATGCTCTTGAGCAGGGCATTGGCGCTCGACTTCGGATAGCCCAATGCAATGCAGACGTCGTTCGCCTTCATAGACCTACGTTCACGCTGAAATAACTCCAGCACGTCCAGAACACGTCCAACCGATTTCACGACATCATTTGTCATTGCGGACCCATCTGCAGCAGACGCTTACTCCGCTTCATAGCTTATGCGAGTTACGCGTACTAGTTCATGTATGTGAAAATAAAGAGCATATATCAGGATATTATTGACTTCTCTCTTTCACACTTCATAGTGTTAATCGCTCAAAATAGGGTCGTTTAGCGGGCGGATAAAGCAATTAGGGGTTAGAACGAGAAAACAATTCTGTGTGGGGAATTACGATGAAAAAGTGCCTTATGACGGCGACGTCGATCCTGGCGTTGAGTATTTTATTCACAAGCGCGCCCGCATTAGCGCAGTCGGGATTAGCGATAGAAGAAATTGTCGTTACCGCTGAACGCCGGTCATCGACTCTGCAATCCACACCGATCTCCATCACGGCGGTAACGGGCGAAACATTATCAGCTTCGGCAGTTTTTGACTCCGAAGCCTTTTCCTACAGCGTCCCAGGCCTGGTCATTCAGCGCGACGTAATCGGTAAGGCGACAATCCGTGGGATAGGAACAGAGAATTTCACAGTCGGTGGTGACCCTGGTGTCGCCATGTATTTAGATGGTGCATACGTCGCGCGGTCTTCGGTCGCCATTCTTGATTTCTTTGATACTGAACGGGTCGAAGTTTTGCGCGGACCTCAGGGTACCTTGTACGGTCGTAATGCTACCGGCGGTGTGATCAACATTATCTCCAAGGCTCCGACTGAAGAGTTTGAAGGCTATGCCAAGGCAACCTACGGCAACTATGATAACTTCCGCCTTGAAGGGGCAGTGAGTGGTCCAATCACCGAGTCCGCTCGCGTTCGCCTCGCCGGGTTTGTTGCCAATCGCGATGGTTATACTGAGAACATCTTTCCTGGCGCTGATGCGCGCGGTCTAGGTGATCTCGATTCCAAAGATCTTTGGGCTCTGCGTGGCCGTTTTGATTTGGATGTAACTGAAAAGCTTTCCATAGAACTCATCGGTGACATTTACCGCGACGATTCCAACCCGCCGGCCTTTTGGTACACAGATGACACGTTACCATGGCAAGGGCCAGCGTCTGTATTTCCTAGTGACATTCGTACTGTTTCACAAGGGTTTGAATTTGAAGCACCGTTGTTTGACAGTATTGCCCCCACCACAGCAGGGCGCTGGGATCAAACGGGTATTACGGGTAAAATTACCTATGAGGCTGATGCCTTCACAGTCACATCTACGTCAGCGTATCGCGACATCGAGTTCGAATGGCTCAACGATGGTGACGGCCTTTCAGATTTCCTGGTGGTCTACTACCAAAAAGACTTTTCCGACCAATTCACCCAGGATATTCAAATTACATCCAACGATGATGGTCCGTTCAATTGGATTGTCGGTGGTTTTTATCTGACGGAAAGTGCAACGGGTCTATACGCCATTCCGCTCGGCCCGGCCTTTGGCGGAATCACCCTTGCTTACGACGGCAACAATGAAACCGATGCGTTTGGGGTGTTCGCTGAAGGGACGTACGAGTTTGGAAACGGCTTTAGGTTTACCGGTGGTCTGCGTTATTCAGATGAACAGAAAGATGCAACCGCTGATTTCCGGGTGTTTGATGGTGATCCAGGATTCCCTCAGACTCCTGAGGTGAGCTCTGATGCGTTTACGCCACGCTTTGTGCTCGATTATACGTTTGACGACGATACGATGGTCTACGCATCTGCGACGCGGGGCTTCCGGTCGGGCGGCTTCAGTTTCCTCGATATCCCAGTCAACGCGTTCGAAGCAGAAACGATCTGGGCATACGAAGTAGGAACAAAAGCAAATCTTGCTGATGACCGTGTCCAGCTTAATGCTGCCGGCTTCTACTACAATTACAAGAATCAACAGCTCAGCCAGGTCACTAATCTTTCGACCACAACATCCAATGCCGGGAGCTCGACTATCTGGGGGTTGGAATTTGAGTTGGCAGCGTTGATCAGCGAAAATCTGCGTCTTGATGGGTCGTTGGCTTATCTCAACGCCGAGTTTGACGAATTCTGCACCAACGATGGCCGCGATCTCACGCGTCCCATAGACAACACGGTTTGCCCGGGTACGCCGAATCTGGCTGGCAACAAGCTCCCGCGTGCCCCCGACTGGACTGGTAACCTGGCTTTGTCCTATGTCCAGCCGCTTGGCGATTCAGGTGATGTAGATGCCCGCATTGAATGGCAATACACCGGTGATCAATTTTACAGCGTGTTTAATCGTGACAGCGTTTCCCAAAACGGCGTGAGCGTCTTTAACGCCAGCATTGGATTCGTCACGGACGATGAGCGCTGGTCTATCCGCGGTTGGGTCAGAAATATCGGAGACAAAGAATATTTCTCCAACCTGTTTCCGTCCGGCGTGTCGGGCACAACGACGGTGCCACAGGGCTTTGTCGCGCCGCCACGCACTTACGGTGTGACAGTCGGAGCTAATTTCTAAGCGTCGACCACAACCGCTTAAGGACCACGTCATGGCCTATTTAGAACTCAAAGACGGAACACCTCTGTACTACATCGACAAAGGGCAGGGGCGACCGCTGCTGATTATCAACGCCCTGATGTTTACTGCCGACTATTATTGGCGCAAAAACATCGACGCTTTGGCCGAAAATAACCGTCTGATCTTTCCGGATATGCGTGGCCAGGGGCAATCGGGCAAACCCAATTCGAGTTTTACTATTGCCCAGCTGGCTGATGACATTGAAGACATCTGCGACCAGCTTGGCCTTGAGGACATTGTTCTTGGCGGACTGGCCTTAGGTGCTATCGCGGTGCTTGATTATTACAAACGGTATGGGTCTAAGCGGCTGGCGAAAGTTGCCTTGATGGATTTTACGCCGCGGTTGGTTTCCACTGAAGGCTGGGATCACCCTACTTTTGGCGACTTTCCGGCTGAGATGGCCAATGGCTATGCTGGTGCCGTGCGGGCCGACCGCAACGTTCTCCAAGATTTCATCAAGGGATCGTTTGCAGAGCCGCCGCCCGATGATGAGTTCCAGCGTCTATGGGCGCAATCCTACTTAACACCAACCGACACCTGCGCTGACTTTATCGAAGATATGGTCAAGGCCGATTACCGTGATGTTGTGCCGACCATTCAAGAGCCGACACTTCTGTTGTATGGCGGTCCAAAAAACCACACTCTGCCCACAGCCATCGGGCCATGGATGCAAAGTCAAATCGCAAATTCTGAGCTCGTTGTGTTTGAAGAGTCCGGGCACTGTCTGTTTATCGAGGAGCCCGATAAGTTTAATCAAGTGCTGAGCGGTTTCGCCAGCAGCTAGGGAGGGCGAGGTATCAGCACCTCTGACTCTTCGGCCAAAGATATTGCGCTGGCGTTTTTGCAGGCATTTTGGGACGGTGACCCCGAACGTGGCTACGCCATGTGCGCCGAGGGCGCATTATGGACGTTCCAGCGCTCGCTGCCCTATCCACGCACGGCTCCCATTCCTGAGGCCCTTGAGCATCTTAACTCCACTTTAATTACCGGTTTTGACGATGATTCTGGCTATTCCATCGAAGTGCATAACGCCATTGATGACGGTGGCGAGGAAGCCGCCATCGAATACTCTGCGAGAGGTAAAACCAAAGCCGGACCGATGTACGAAAATGATTATCTGGTGCGCATGACGGTACGGGACGGCAAGGTTCATTCCGTACGTCCCTACTTTGATACCCATCGTGTCCATAGAGTGCTTTACGATCTAGATCAGAACGATTGATCGCAAGTCTTCTTCGCGTGACCCAGCCGCGCTCGTATGCATAACCGTTGACACATTTCCAAAGATCTTCGAAGAGTGCCGGTATTATGACGGCGATAAAACCACGCGGAGTAATCTTATTTATACCGCATCCCCAAGGATGAGGTCGGACGCTTTTTCAGCAATCATGTATACGGCGGCGTTGGTGTGGGCGCTGATCAATTCAGGCATAACGGACGCGTCTGCCACACGCAAATTGTGAATGCCACGGACTTTAAGGTCGGGCGACACGACGGCCTGGTCATCCGTTCCCATCTTGCAGGTTCCAACCAAATGGTTGCCGCCAAAGACGGTTGCGCGCAGATAGTCTTCCCATTCGTCATCTGACTGAATGCCCTCTCCTGGCAAGGTTTCATTCTTAATGAATGTATTGAACGCATTGGCCGCGTAGACCCGGCGCATCATGCGGCAGCCCGCAATCATCAGCTGTACATCTTCAGCCACCGATAGAAGGCGCATATCAATTATCGGCGCTTCGTGTATTTCACGCGTTCGCAATTGCACCTGTCCCCTACTCGCCGGGCGGCACAGGCTGACAATTCCGTTCACGCCGGCTTGTGGGCTCGGCTGCGGCCCATTGGGCGTCCATTCAAAATTATGAGGCGCGAAGAGAATCTCCAAGTCGGGCCGGCCCTGTAAATCTGTTGAATTGTAAAAGGCAGCGGCCTGGGAGTAGGGACTGGTCGCCGGTCCACTGCCGCTTACGAGCCAGCGCAGCACATGCAGTGCCATTTTAAGCGGATTGCGCGCGTCCAAATTGTACGTGCTTGTGGAAACGTTGGCCCCGATGCCCACATTGGGATGCTCTTGTATATTACGCCCCACGCCCTGAGCGTCTTTGATTACCGGAATACCCAGGTCTTTAAGATGCTCCCCCGGCCCGATACCCGAAAGCATCAACGCCTTGGGGGACCCTATGGCCCCGGCTGCAACAATCACTTCACGATCTGCGGTGGCTGTGAACGCCGAGTCCCCGCGCTGGTATTCCACGCCCACGCACACGTTGTTTTCTATAAGCACTCTTGTGCACAGCGCGCCTGTGACGATACGCAAGTTGGAACGGCGCTTAATGGGGGATAAATAGGCCGGTGCCGCACTGTGGCGGCGTCCCCGTTTCTGTGTCACGTTAACCAGAGAAACGCCCGAGCCTTTGCTGCCGGTGTAGTGGTCTGCTGCCGGGATGCCGCACTCTTGCATGGCTTCGACAAAAAGGTGTGAAAGGGGATGGACCGCACGCAGCTTTGATAGGTTGAGCATGCCCGGCGAACCGCGACTCTCAGCATCACCCACATCCCAATTTTCGATGCGTTTGAAATAGGGCTCAACATCCTCATACGACCAGCCCGTATTTCCCAGTTCGGCCCAACGGTCGTAGTCCTGCGGCTGACCGCGGGTATAGACTAAGCCATTGATGGCACTGCTGCCGCCGAGCCCTCTGCCAGCGGCCCAGATATCCGGTCTGTTGTGCCGCGATGAATCGGGTTCAACGAGGTAACGCCAGTTCAGTCGTGGGTTATCAATGGCTCGCGCCATCCCGGCGGGAATATGAATTTCTGGCTGATAGCCGCGTCCGCCAGCTTCCAGGAGCAAGACGCGATGCGCCGGATTGGCTGAAAGCCGGTTGGCTAGTACACAGCCAGCCGTGCCACCTCCGACAATGACGTAATCCCATCGTTCCAACGTTTATCATCCACCTGTGCGTATGGGGCCGTTGCGGCGAAATCGCCTTTGATAATCTTTCAGGCGACGAGTGGAACGTCAATCAAGCCAGCCGCGTTCTTTCACATAGCCGTTCACATGATCCCGCAAATCTTCAAACGGTAGTTTCTGAGCAACCCAGCCCGCGCGTTTTTGGCCCAATTCGCTGACTCGTTCGGCCCATTCGGCCCCGATCACCTGGTCTTGTAGGTAGTCGCGTAATAGACGGGAGAGGCCCGCGACTTTGCCGTCCGTCGACACTGTGACTTGCAAATCGCCCCGTCTCAGGATGGCCGGCATATGAAAATCACAGAGGTCTTGGCGGTCGTGTACGTTCACAAGGGCCCCGACTGCGTGCGCCCAGGTAACGGCATCGCGCATTTCGGCCTCAGGAATATCACACACATAGACCACGCGAGGGTTCAGGGATTTGAAGTCTTCTTCCGTTGGCAGCCGGCGCACCAATTGGTCTTCAGAAAGAGCGACCACGTCAGTCTCTGGGTCAGCAGCAAAGGTGGTGACGTTTCCGGCACCGGCCGCTCGGAGTATGGTGAGTCGTTGGGCAGCGGCGAAACCATCACCGACCACAACGATGGGTGTTGCTGACACATTGACCATTAGCGGCAGCATTAGGTGGCGCCAGTTAGGTCAGACGCGATTTCGAGCGCCGCGTAAGTCAATACGCCACGGGCTCCGGCGCGCTTAAAGGCCATGAGAGATTCATGAAACGCCTTTTTCCGGTCAAATAATCCCTGGGCCGCGCCATTGGCTAACATCGCGTACTCTCCACTGACTTGATAAGCAAACACAGGAACACTGGTCGCTTGGGCGATGTCGCGAATGATATCCAAGTACGGCATACCGGGTTTGATCATCACCATGTCTGCCCCTTCTTCCACATCCAGGAGCACTTCGCGCACCGCTTCCGCACCATTGGCCGGGTCCATTTGGTATGTCGCTTTATCAGCTGTTCCAAGGGCAGACGCCGAACTAACAGCATCTCTAAACGGACCGTAAAATGTGGAGGCGTACTTAGCAGCATAGGAGAGGATCATGGTGTTGGCGAATCCGTCTTTCTCTAGAGCTGATCGGATGGCGCCGATCCTACCGTCCATCATGTCCGAAGGTGCCACAACGTCGCAGCCTGCTGCGGCCAGAGTCAGGGCCTGCCGGACAAGCACCGCGACGGTTTCATCGTTTACTACCTGGCCATCCTGCACCAACCCGTCGTGACCGTGATCGGTGTAGGGGTCTAAAGCCACGTCACAGATGACACCGATGCCCGGCACCTCTGTTTTCAACGCCTGCACGGCACGGCACACAAGAGACTCCGGATTCCACGCCTCGCGACCATCTGGTGTTTTAAGCTTTGGATCAACTGCGGGAAATAACGCCACGGCGGGAATGCCGAGCTTTGCCGCCTGCTGCGCGGTCTCAACCAGGAGATCGATACTGAGGCGGCTGACATCGGGCAGGCTATCGATGGCTTCGCGTTTGTTTGTTCCCTCGATGACAAATAAGGGCAGCACCAGGTCCGAGGGATGCAGTTGATGTTCCCGCACCAGGCCGCGTATCCACGGGGACTGCCGGGTGCGCCGCATCCGCGTCGCTGGAAAGCGAGCGCCGGCCGTTGATGGCGGCAAACCCATCTCAGGCGGCTTCACGCATCGCCTGGATCATGCCCGCGTTGTCCGGGCTTGAGGCTATTTCGATGCTGCGCCACTCCGTCGTCAGATGACCCGCCAACCGGGGATGTATCAGCACAGCCGTCGCTGTTTTTAGATGTTCATTTAAGCCGTGCCGCGAAACCAAAGCTTCAAAAGCCTGCAGGGCGCGCGGCGAATAGAAGGGGATGGTCACATCGGCCCTGGATGTGAAGGACTGCAGAACGGCGTCGGGCATCGCTTCGGCCGGTGTCATCTCGTAAATGATGTGCCGTTGAATGCGTTGTGGCCGGTCTAGAGAAAGATCGCGCGATACGTGTCGCGCTGAAAGATAAAGGCCGCGCTCGAAAGAGGCGCTATCAATTATGTTCAAAAGGCGTTCCGCAGTTCCGCCACCTTCAACGATCTGATGAAATCCGGCTTGCCGCGCGGAAGCGGCCGTAGCGGAACTAACGGCAAATACAGGCAGGTCTCGTGGAACACCGCGTTGTGCAGCAATGCTGGCGGCCAGTCTGCTGGTCAGGATGACCGCATCTGCATGAGTGTCATGGGAATAGGACCACGGCACTACCGTCATGGCGTGCAGCGGGCACATGATCATGGCATCGCCGATCATGCTGACGGCTTGGCGCATGTCGTCCGCGTATTCAACGGGCCGGGTGTTGATGATCATGCCGACAAGAGTGACTGTGCGGGGCCGCGCAAAGCCGCTCCTATGCGCTGCCCTAAGGGTTCTGCGTCGTCCGTATGGCCGTCAAGCTGGTGCGACCACTCTTGGGCTCCATCTTCTGAAACGAGAAGTGCCGACATCACCAGCCGGTCTTGACACGCGACAGCATTGGCGCCGATGGCTAATGCATCAGGCTTGGGCAGGGACCGGAGGAGAGCCCGTTCGGCTGTAATTTCGGCAAACGTCGGGTGATGATTAATCATCTGCAGCAGGCGGCGCACGACGAAACTATCCCGATGACAGATCACGCCGATGGCGCCTTGCGCCGGGTCGGGTGGCAGGCGGCCTAACGGAAAAACCTCTTGTACATGTGCAAGCAAACCCAGCCGGGCAAGCCCGGCATAGGCGAGTATGGTGCCGTCGAGTTTAGTACCGTCCATCTGTGCGATTCGTTCTTCCACGTTGCCGCGCAGAAGCGTGAACTGCAGATCAGGGCGCAGACGTTTTAAAAGCGCACGACGGCGAATGGATGAGGACCCGAATACCCCGCCGGTTGGGATCACATCCAAAGAGTCATAGCGTGGCGCAATCAGAACTTCGCGTGGGTCTTCCCGCTTTAACGTCGCCCCAACCACCAAGTTGGAGCGCAAGGCCGGTTCCATATCTTTCATGGCGTGGACAACACAGTCCACTTCACCCGATGCCACATAGGCGTCAAGAGAATCCGTAAAGACACCGCGGCCACCGAGGTCTTCCAAGCATGAAGTGCGGTCACGGTCCCCGGGTGTGTCGAGATACACTATTTCGATGCGGTCTTGCAGCGCTGGGACCTGCTGGTACAGGTCTGTGCAGACCATGTTGACCTGGACGCGGGCCAACCTGCTGGACCGGGTCCCTATACGAAGCCTAGGCCAGTGCATCTTGGGGCTCCAGTGGTCTTTGGTGCCGAGACAGAACATCCGCCAGCGCGTCAGCCAAGTGCTCGATCATAGCGTCCGTATGTAGCGGTGTCGGCGTAATTCGTAGACGCTCTGTGCCTGGTTCCACCGTTGGCGCGAAGATCGGTTGAATATAAATGTTGTACGTCTCCAACAATTCTTCGGCCACGTTCCGTGTCACAAAAGGGTCGCCAATCATGACAGGAATGATGTGCGATGGTTCGTCCCGGAACGGTATAGTCCGCTGGCGGAGAGCCTCTTTCGTACGCAAGACCTGTCTCTGGTGATCCTGCCTAAGGCTCTCGGTCTGCCGGACGTGGCGTATGGAGGCCAGGGCTGCATTCACCAGAACCGGCGACAGCGCAGTGGTGAAAATAAAGCCCGGCGCAAAACTGCGAATGTAATCGACTGCAAGATGTGAACCGGCCACATAGCCGCCCATTACCCCAAAGGCCTTGGCCAGTGTGCCTTGAATGAGATCAATATTCTGACCAGCGCCTTGGGCAGCGGCGATACCGGCACCGTCCGGGCCATAAAGCCCTACCGAGTGAACCTCATCGACATAGCTGAGCGCATTGTATTGGCGGGCCACACGCGCAATGTTCGCCAACGGAGCGATTGTGCCATCCATTGAGTAAATGGACTCACAGGCAATGATTTTGGGCCGGCTCTGGTCCAATTTAGAAAGCTGGTGCTCTAAGTGCTCAACATTATTATGGCGGAATATGTGCTTTTCAGCTCTGCTGTGCCTGATCCCGGCAATCATGGAGGTGTGATTCATTTCGTCTGACAAAACGACTGCGTTTGGCAGGCGGGATGCCAGTGTACTCAACACCGCGTCATTGGCCACGTATCCCGATGTAAACAGAAGCGCGGCCTCTTTTCTGTGAAGCGACGCGATCTCTGCCTCAAGTTCCGTATGAATGTCATGGGTTCCGGCAATATTCCGGGTGCCACCCGCGCCGGCGCCAAACTGTGCCGCCGCGTCGTGCAGCGCCGTCTCAACAACAGGATTTTGTCCCATGCCGAGGTAATCGTTTGAGCACCAAATTGTGACCAATGCGGACTTGCCCGAACGGTGCAGGAGCGCTTTCGGAAACGCGCCGGGCAACTTCTCAAGCCGGGCAAAGCGCCGATACAGTCCTGCGGCCTTCAGCGCGGTTAGGTCCAGGTCGAAGGCGTGGTCAAAGTCGAAGTGTCCATCAGGCTGCGCCGCGCTAATGTTATTCGCACTGGCATCATTGATAGTGGCGGGCTCTATTTTTTGCAGGCTCGACATGGCTATATCTCTACGTAGCTTGAGTTCGTGCCGGCAGGTGAATGCCGCATTCCGTTTTTTCTTGCCCCGGCCAGCGCCCGGCGCGCAGGTCATCACCGTTTTTAATTGGGGCTGTGCACGTGAAACATCCGACAGAAGAAAAGCCGGCGTCTTCCAATGGATGCCGTGGTAAATCGTATTTCTCGAAATAGGCATCAAGGTCTGCTTTTGACCAGTTCAGCAATGGGCTGAGAACAAGGCGGCCATCTTGGGTGTCTATGTTGGCGGCGCGGTCCCGGTCCGTGTTTTGAAACTTCTTACGGCCTGTAATCCATGCGTCGAACCCTTTAAGGGCGCGATTAAGCGGCCACACTTTGCGAACGGTACAGCACTGATCCGGTTTACGCCGCCACAAGGCGCCGGTTCGATCTACGCCGTCCACATCGGCTGGTTCAGGACGGACCGTCCGCACATTCGTTAACCCGAGAAAAGCCGTAAGTGTTTTTTGATAGTCGTGGGTCGGGCGGAACAGTTTGCCGGTATCCAGAAAAATAACCGGCAGGTCTTTATCGAGTTGTGCAGCGAGGTGAAGCAGGACGGCAGATTCCGTGCCGAAGGACGACACCAAAGCAACCCGGCCGGGAGAATCTTTAAGGGTGGCAGACATCAACGACTGACTAGACAAGGCTTTGCTCATGGCCGCGCTATCGTGAAGGGGGCGGTCATTATCCTGCTGCCACAGCTGTGGGTGGGTCGCGCAATGTTTTCAAAAGGTCTGGTGCGCCACCGAGACCAGGTTGGTAAGCTACGGAATAGGCCAAGAGCGCAGACTTGAATTGTTTGGCGGTGAATTGCTCGGGCACGACAAAAGCAGAGAACCCAGCCCGCAAGAGAAACAGCGCCTGGTCCGGCAGAAAATCACCCGCTGCGAGAATGGCGCCTTTGAATTCGAAGTCGCGTCGGAGCACCACGGCCGTCGAGAAGGGTCGGCCATCTTTGAACTGGGAGAACACTAATTCGACCATAGCAAGATGGGGAAAATAGCCGGCCATGTCCGAAAGGTCGTCGTCGACCGTCAGAGATACCCCGGTGTGCGCTAGAGAGTCCGTATCGGTTGGCGCGAAGCGCTCCTTAAGGGCGGCTGCCGAAACGATCGCAGTCGCACCGAAAAGAGGTGGTTCCTGTTGCTCGGAAAAACCACGACGCTCGCCGTGAGCTTGGCCTTTAGTATCAAGTATGATCATAAAGCCGCTCCTTGAATGGGCTATGACCCTTACGTTGTAAGGTCTCGGAGAACGTCTCGCCGATCGTTCTCATGTTCAAATAGGTCGCAATGACATTTTCGACAGCACCGATGATGCCGTCTTCATCAAAACCAGGGCCTAAGATTTTGCCGATGGCGGAGTCCCGGTTGCCCTGACCGCCGAGTGTGAGCTGATAAAGTTCCACACCCTTCTTATCGACACCGAGAATGCCGATATGTCCGGCGTGGTGGTGTCCGCAGGCATTGATGCATCCGGAGATGCGAATATCGAGGGGGCCGATGTTGTGCTGGGCATCCAGATCGGCGAAGCGCTCACTGATGCGTTGGGCGAGGGGGATAGAGCGGGCATTGGCCAGGGTGCAGTAGTCCAATCCGGGGCAGGCGATAATATCGGTGACCAGGCCGGCGTTTGCTGTCGCAAGACTAATCTGGTCAAGCGCCGCCCAGAGCAGCGGAAGATCGGCCACGCGCACATGCGGCAGAACCAGATTCTGTGTGTAGGTGACCCGAATCTCGCCCAGGCTATACCGATCAGCCAGATCGGCTACGGTATCCATCTGATCTGCTGTGGCGTCACCTGGAATGCCACCGACCGGCTTGAGCGAAACCGTTGCGATGGCGTAGCCCGGCACCTTGTGCACTTCCGTATTGGTCTCGCACCACCGGCGCAGTGGGTTTGATTGTTCCATCGCCTGTTCGAGACCAGCCTGAGCGTCTGTGTCTGGGCGCAGATAGGGGAGGGCAAACATGTCGCGGATGCGCTCGACTTCTTTTTCGTTCACGGCCAGCAGGTCAGGGTCGAGCTTTTCGAACTCGCGCTCTACGTCCAACGAGAATTGATCAGCGCCTAAGCTGTCCACCAGGATTTTGATGCGCGCTTTATAGATGTTGTCGCGGCGTCCATGCTGGTTGTATACGCGTAGTGCCGCGTCGAGATAGCGCAGGATATCCTTAGCCGGTAAAAAAGGACGAATAAGCGGTGCGACGAAAGGTGTGCGACCTTGCCCACCGCCGACAAACACCTGGAAGCCGAGGTCCCCTGCGTCATTGCGGACAATCTTGAGACCGATGTCATGGAACTTGATAGCTGCTCGGTCTGCGTCCGCGCCAGTTACTGCGATCTTGAATTTGCGGGGCAGAAAGGAAAATTCTGGGTGCAGGGTCGACCATTGGCGGATGATCTCTGACCATACCCTGGGGTCGTCCAGTTCATCTGCGGCGGCGCCGGCGAAAGGATCAGCCGTGACGTTGCGGATGCAATTACCGCTGGTCTGAATGGCGTGAAGATCAACTTCAGACAGGTCATACAGAATGTCGGGCGTTGACCCCAATTCGATCCAGTTGAACTGAATGTTTTGCCGCGTTGTGAAATGGCCGTAGCCGCGGTCATAGGTGCGGGCGATGTAAGCGAATTTACGCATTTGGTCTGACGATAGAGTTCCATAGGGAACAGCCACCCGCAGCATGTAGGCGTGGGTTTGCAGATAGAGCCCGTTCATCAGGCGTAGCGGCTTGAACTGATCTTCGGTCAGCTCACCGGCAATGCGGCGCTTCACCTGCTCTCTAAATTCAGCGACGCGCTGATTGAGCAGCGCCTTATCCAACGTATCGTATGTGTACATGATAAACCTTAAATGCTCAGCTTTCAGGACCGCCAAGCGTCCGGGGATTGTGGTCACCGACGGTGGGGCCGGTGCGGCGGATGGAATCCTTCAGGCGTTTAGGGACCGCTGGCGTTCCCGCCTTCAATTCAACGGCGTAACTGCCGATAACGAAATTGCATTTTTCGGCCCGCTGACCGATCTGATGGGCATCTTCCAACTCGTCGCTTGAAAAAATATGGGCGTCTTCAAACTGCTCGGACCACCTTTCGTCGGCGGCAAGAAAAACAATGGACCCGCTGAGCAGGCGATTAGCAGAAATGACATAAGACATCGTGTTACCTCGGGCTTTAACCTAGCTTTAACCCCAACTTCAGCCCATGGGGTGATGAACCCACGCAAAGTCGTTTGCGGGCTCAGGTGAAGGTGCTAGTGGAATGAGTGAGTCTGACTTCGGCACGCCCAAGGCGGTGACTTCGCCGACAATCAGTAAGGCCGGCATGCCGATATTTTGCGTTCGCAAATCAGCCTCCAACGCATCAATGGTTGAATTGATGATTCTTTGGCCTGGTAAGGTGGCCTGTTCGATGACGGCTACCGGGGTTGTGCCGGGTGCGCCGCTGTGGCGCAGTTGAGACGCGATCTTAGGCGCGTTCGATATGCCCATATAAAAGACAAAGGTGCGATCGGATAATGCCAGTCCGGTCAGATCAGGAACATCACCGTTGGTCGTATGGCCGGTGGCAAAGGTCACTGACGTTGCAACATCACGGTGAGTCAGGGGAATGCCGGCAACAGCTGCCGCGGCTGTGGCTGAAGTTACGCCGGGAACAACGTCGACAGAAAAACCGTACCCATGCAGGTCTTGAAGCTCTTCTCCTCCGCGGCCGAAGATGAAAGGATCACCGCCCTTAAGACGCACCACGGTCTTGCCGGCGAGAGCATCGTTGCGCATGTGGTCCTGGATGTCTTGCTGCGGCATCGCGCTGAACCCTTTGCGCTTGCCGACAAACACGCACGCCGCAGCGTCTGGCACAAAATCCAGGACGTCGTCATCAACCAGGCTGTCGTAGTACACCACGTCTGCATGGGCCAATGCCTCGACTGCGCGCAGGGTCAGCAGGTCTTTCGCGCCCGGTCCGGCGCCAACTAAAGACACAGAGCCAAGTGCTGCTGCAGGCACGCTCGTCGGAGAGGGGGGCGTGTTGGTTGCGAGTGTGGCGTTCATGGTGTGCGGCCTGATTGTGAATTACTCCGCACTGTTTAGAGGCTTACTGGAGAGAAAGAGACAAATATTCTATTTAATAGCCTAATTGATGGAAAATATAGTATAAACCTCTACTTATATTTATTATAATAGACTATTATCCTATTTTACGGGATATGCGTCCCGCTCAAAACAGGGCGCTGGATGAGGCGGCCTATTAACAACTCCCGTCTATTCACCGTCGAACGAAGAAGTGTGGTTTCTGGAAAATATGAATTTGGACATGCCCGCCGCTATGCGCGAGGAGGGCTTCATCGCTGAGCAGGAAGAAAAATCGGGACAGCTTCTCGGCCCGGGCGCATTGAACTATGCCGAACGGGGGCGAACAAAGGTAACGTCATCGGCGTCAAGCCGGGATAACGTCCTTATATGTCTTCGTGCTGTCTGAGGGACTTGGTCGCCACGTAAAGTGACGGGGCAACGACGGGGCCGCCTCCAGCAGACGCTGGAGGCGGCGTATTAGTCGTTAATCAGCGAGAGACAGGTTCTCGGCAGATGATTTGCCGTTCTGTCCGGCCTGAAGCTCATAGTTGACCTTCTGCCCTTCATTAAGGGTGCTGAGTCCGGCGCGTTCAACGGCTGAAATATGGACAAATGCGTCCTTTGTGCCGTCGTCTGGTTCAATGAAGCCGAAGCCCTTGGCTGGGTTGAAAAATTTTACTGTACCAACTGTCATAATAATTTCCTCTAACAGGAGTTGTTATTCCGCGCATTACACTATGTAACGGCGCGGTCGTTCTAACGCTCACATTGTTAGGGGATAAAAAAGCTAATCAGTCTGGCAGCTAATCAAGAAACACGAAACGAATGCAACACGTATGTTCGCTATTTAGGGCATATCCACAAAAAGTCAATGAATGACTGACAGAGCGCTAACGTTTTCGGCGCATTTTAACCGTTTTTCGTGGAACAGCATTGGTGCAAATCCACTTAAAGCCGTATGATCACGTGAATAATCCACCACACCAGATACCGCCTCCTTTACACGAGGCTATGGTTTCTGGTGCCGTCTATAGGGTATTTAGAACTCGCGACGGGAAACCCGCAACGAAGAAGGGGCATGCCCTTCTTGTGTGGACGACTGCATATTTGAGAGGAAAACCGATGGGCAAGGGCAACAATCAGCGCAGCAATAAAGAAGCCAAGAAACCGAAGCAGAAGAAGCCAAAGCCACTTGCGACGGCTAACTCCAATGCTGGACAAAAACCGTTTACTGCGTCAGGTAAAAAGCAAAAATAGTCCGCCTGAAGAGTCTGCTTCACCGGCGGCCAGAGCATTACGATTGGCCGTCAAATGTGGCGGTAATCTCTTGATTGCCCTAAGAACGTTTGCGCAGTCATTTTTCCCCTCAAGACCACCATCATTACACTCTCAAAACCGGTTGCCGTGACGTTGCGGAGAGCCGTCAACCAGGCAACCGAAGAGTAAAAGTTATTAGTCACTTTCAAAGCGCCCTATCAGGTCATCAATCGGTATCGCGTATCAGGAACCTTGGGGTCCTTCTGGCGTGCCTGGCGATCGTCATTCCTCCAGGCATTGCCGGTGCACAAGACCAGCCAATCCAGAATGAAGACGGTGGCCGCAACGTCGTTGAATACGATGCTGCCTATTTCGAGCCTTACGGCCCCATATCGGCGAAGGATATGCTGGCCCGTGTGCCTGGGGCCGACGCCATTCTCAACGCCAGCGAAACTGGTTTCGGTACTGAACAGCGGCGTGGTCTGAGGTCCGATACCGACCAGATTCTCATCAACGGTAAGCGCGTGACAGCCAAGGCCAGTTCCATTGAAGAATACTTTGACCGCATTTCAGCCTCCCAGGTTATCCGCATCGAAGTGATCAGCGGCAACGTACGCGAGATTGACGCCGATGTGGGTGCCCGGGTGATCAACGTGGTGCTTGATGAAGATACAGGTGGCGGTAGCGGCACGTGGCATATCGGCGCTCTGGCGTTTGATACCGGCCAGAAACGCCCATCGGGCTACCTGTCTTATAGTGGTGATAGCGGAAACTGGAATTACACGATCTTCGGTGAAACACGCCCGGGCATGCCCAACCGTGATGTGGTCGATTTGATCACCACCCCAGACGGCACACCAACGACCGAGTTTGTGGAAAAACGCATCGTCGACCGTCAGTTTTACATTGGCCGTGGTCGTGTGGCCTACAACTGGGGCCCCGATCACTACATCCAACTCAATGGCTTTATCGAAGACAAACCCATTGGTGTGTTTGAATCCGAATTTACCTTTGGCTTCGACCCGGCGGGAAACCGATTTAACACCGACGCCACCTTGGAACGCCGCGAGGGCCGCAACCGGGACTGGGAAATCAGTGGCGACTACGGCAAACCTCTATCGAAGTACCTTGGTCTCGAAGTTCTGTTTGTCATTCGCTCCGACCTCCACAAACGGTTTAATGATAACTTCCGGGTCGTCGGCGTGCAGGAGAATCTCATCAATGGCGATGTGGAAGATAAATTAGCCAAGGAGACAATCTTACGGACCACACTGGATTGGGCTGTCGCCGACCGGCAGAGCATTGAAGTGGGCGTCGAAGGGGCCATCAATTCCCTCGATGTGTATCAGACCATCTTCGATGTTGTCGACGGGGTTCAAGTTGAAGCCGACATCTTTAATTCTGACCAAAAGGTGTCCGAAGACCGGGTCGAAGTTTTCTCCACGTATAACTTGAAATTTTCCGACAAAATTGAATTCGATACAGGTCTAGCAGCTGAGTTTTCCTGGCTTGACCAAGTGGGTTCTGATATTGCCGTCAATCGGTCACTGCGTTTTGTTAAGCCGTCTTTCGATGCATGGTACAACGCTTCGCAAAGCACGCAGTTGTGGTTTTCGTTCAAACGGGATGTAGGTCAACTGGACTTTGAAGACTTTGTCGCCGAGGTAGACCGCAACGATGATGAAGTTGATCTCGGCAACCCGAACTTGGACCCGGAAGCATCTTGGGATTTTGAAGTTGGCACAGAACACCGCTTCGCCAATCAGAAAGGGCTGGTCAACGGCCGCGTATTTTATCGCCGGGTTAATGATATCAAGGACCAAGTTCCATTTGGAGACTTTGAGTCACAGCCGGGCAACATCGGCTCGGGCGATCACTACGGCTTTGAAATTGAATCCAGCTTACGACTGGCCAAGTTTAATCTTATCGACGCGGTTCTCGGCGCTACCTTTCTCTGGCAAGATTCAAGTGTCATTGACGCCTTTACGGGCCAGAGCCGTCAGTTTGCGTTACAGGGCAAGCAGAAAATGTCGGTCAATTTCCGCCACGATATTAGCGCCTGGGGTTTGTCCTACGATATAGAATACACGAACGACGGCCCCCGCATTCGGAGTGAATTTGACCGGTTGCGTGTAGGGAACCCGCGCTCAAACCTGCGTCTCATTGTTGAGAAGCAGCTTTCGGGCGACATCATCCTAAGATTTCTCTGGAACAACGTTCTCAAAACCACCAGCCATCGCAAAACTACCGTGTTCTCACCAAATCAAGGAACGGGGGTTATTTCCAGCATTCAAAACCGCCGTACCACACCAATGATTTCCTTCGGCCTTGGTCTAATCGGGAAGTTTTGAAGCCGGACCCTGTTATCTCAGCGCATGATAATTCAGCATTGGGGCCGCGCCTTCTTGACCGGGCCGCGCAGTTCACCGTCTGGGTACTTGGCCGTGTGTAAATTGACGTACATGAGATTTTGCACGGCATAGGCCACTTCGCCGCGGGTCAGAATTCTCTCACCTTCGATGTGTGAGCCAAACCCATTCGGGGCCATGTCAAAAAGGACTGCAGCTTCTGCGCCCGGCGCCACGGGTGCGTGAACGTGCGCGCCAACGGGTTCGGAGGTGAGGTCACCATAGTTAAGACGCCAAGAGAATTTGAGCGTATCACGTTCGAGCACGAAGTCCGCCCGTGCAGTGCCTAAGCTCTCTGTGGGGGCCGCTTGCGCATCAGCAGATAACTCGGCGTAAAACTCGATGGGCGGGCCATTGGTATCTTGAGGGTCCGCTGAGAAATACGCACAGGACATGTCCACGTCGGGCCCTGTAGGTTGCCCGGCGACAGGACAGGCACATAGAAGCATTGCCGCTGCAAAGGTCAAACGGTCAACCAAACCGGATACTCCATCGTTTCTGTCTAAGAAAGCCTCTCTAGGATATGGCAATTCCAGCGTTCATACGCAACAATTGAACTCTTTCCTGGACAAATAAACGAGTTTTCAGTGCCCGCGGAGGGGATTTAACGCATACTTAAAGTCTCCACCGGATACGGATGCGAGGAAGATTAAAACGATGGTATTTAATTCGCGGCATCTCCCACTCCAGAGGTTTCTGGTGAGCTTTATTTTTGCTTCTTTTTTTGTGGTCGCAGGGCCTATCCAGGCCGGAGTAGCGGAAAAGAAGACGCTCGGTTTTGTCGTGACCGATTGGAACACGGCCATGTACGAAACGCTGTTTATGGATGAGTGCCCAGAGGGGCCGACGCCGGGGAACTATGAAATCTGGGAGGCGTCAGTCACACCTGAAGTCCGCCGCAGTTATCCGCTCATGCTCTTTACTAAGCTGCGGCACATCAATAATCGTGGCCGTAACGGTGTAAACGTTTGTGACGACCCTGTGTCCTTTGACGATCCACCGCTCAAAATCGTCGAGGGTAAATACGCTTACGGCATCGACCTCGATGGCAATGCCGACGGCACCGCCACACCTAAAACATGCGAACACAAAAATTTCACAAGCTTGAACGGCGCGCCGGGCATCGATAATCAGATGTACCGGCTTATGGGGTGCGTCGAGGCGTGGAAAAGCTATGGCCATATTGAAAATAACGCTAACTCTCACCGCTTGAGCAGCGGCCTCGGCATGATCCTGATCGAAGTCACAAACGTTGACGACACGGCTAATGACGACAGTGTGCAGGTTGGCTTTTACCGCGGTATCGGGTCCTATAACTTAGATAGCAGTGGCAAGGTTTTACCTTACGCCAGTTATGGCATCGACCACGAAGACGGTCTTCCCCGCTATGGCGACATCGTATCAGGCAAGATCGTTGACGGTGTGCTGAAGACGGACTCCGCCGACGTCCACCTGCCTTTTTTCGGAAACTACCAATATATGAATCAGGTGTTCCGGGACATGCAGCTGCACATGGAGCTTCCATTAGACGGCAAACCCGTGACCGGTTCCGTTGCCGGTTACTACGGCGTTGATCAATTCTATAGCTATGTCAGGGGCATGCTGAGTACATTCCCCAACCGGCACAAATTTAGCTGCCCGTCTATTTATGTTGCGGCTCACCAACTTGCAGATGGCCACCCTGACCCGGAGACCGGAGACTGCACAACGCTCTCATCGGCATTTAAATTCGATGCAGTCGCGGCGTTCATAAACCACCCTGAGCAAGAAGAACGTATTGCAGGCAGCGGACAAACATCACCATGATCCCGGTGGTGTCACACTTAAGGCAATGGGTTTTGTTAGCGTTGTTTGTGTTTGCGGGTTTAGGGTTGACCGCCTGTGGACCGGCTGAACCGGTCACAGAATCTGCTCCACCGGATATGCGCCGTCTTACAGAAGAGCAGTATCGTAATATCATTGCCGACGTTTTTGGGACAACCATCACTGTGAGCGGGCGCTTCGATCCGCTGGTCCGCACGGAAGGTCTCTTGGCCGTCGGTGCTTGGAGCACGTCGGTCTCCTCTGCCGGTCTTATGCAATACGAAGAGATCGCACGTTCCGTCGCCGCGCAAGTCTTGAACGAAACCAACCGTCCACTCTTTGCTCCATGTCAGACATCGGACGACACCGCGTTTGATGAACCTTGCGCCCGGCAGTTTTTGGCCAAAGTTGGCCGCGTGTTGTTCCGCCGCCCGCTGACGGATGAAGAAGTATCAGCGCGAGTCAGCTTTGCGCGGCGTGCGGCTGACTCACTCGGTCACTTTTACGATGGACTGTCGTTCAGTCTCACCAGTCTTCTGGTGGACCCTGAATTTCTATTTATTACGGATTTTACCGAGCCTGATCCAGACCAACGCGATGCCACACGCCTAACAGCGTTCTCGAAGGCGGCGCGCTTGAGCTTCCTGCTGTGGAACACAACACCCGATGATGCGCTCCTAATTGCGGCCGAGAACGGAGACCTTCATTCCATGGATCGCCTCAGCCGTCACGTGGACCGGATGATGGCGTCGCCGCGGCTGAATAACGGCGTCCGGGCCTTCTTTAGCGACATGCTTGAGTTCAACAAATTCGATGTTTTAGAAAAAGACTCAATCATCTATCCCGCTTTTGGAACGGCTGCCGTGAGGGATGCCAGGGAGCAAACCCTCCGCACCATCACGGATCACCTGGTTACGCGGAACGGAGACTATCGGGATTTGTTCACGACCCGCAAAACCTTCATGAGCCGGCCATTGGGCATGGTCTATCAGGTGCGCGTTAAAGCACCGGAAAATGTTTGGGAACCGTTTGAATTTCCCGCTGATGATCCGCGGGCGGGCATTCAAGCGCAGCTCAGTTTTTTGGCGTTGAACTCACATCCCGGGCGCAGTTCTCCGACCCTGCGTGGCAAGGCCATTCGCAATATGTTGCTGTGTCAAAGGGTCCCGGACCCGCCCGCCGACGTGGATTTCAGTGAGTTCAACGACCCTAATTCACCGAGTAAAACCGCTCGGGACCGGTTGTCGGCCCATGCCACCAACGCAGCTTGTGCCGGGTGTCATAGAATTACCGACCCCATCGGTTTGGCCTTGGAGAATTTTGATGGCTCTGGGCAATTCCGGGCCGTGGAGAATGGCGCTCATATAGATACAAGCGGCGATTTGGACGGCATCTTGTTTGCCGACGGCGCCGGTCTTGGCCAGGCCCTGCATGACAATCCGGCAACAACAAGCTGCTTGGTCAATCGCATATACGCCTATGCCAGTGGCCAGTCGTTATCCTCTAGAAACGAATGGATGGCCTATTTGGAAGAGGGATTTGCGGCGGATGGTTATAGCATAACAGCGCTGCTCAAGCGCATTGCCAGTAGTACGACTTTTTATGCCGTTGCGCCGGCGGATACCTCTGAGCAAGAGTTTGATTTAGCTGCAAACACCTCGCCAGTGGAGTAGGGAACCAGGACTATGGGCATTCGTTATCCTTATCCAACGAGCCGCCGCGCTCTCCTGCGAGGCGTCCTAGCGGGGAGCGCTATTACGGTCGGGGTGCCTTTTCTCGACAGTTTGTTGAACAGTTCAGGCACGGCTTTAGCAGTCGGAACGCCTCTCCCCGTTCGCTTTGGCACATGGTTCTGGGGTCTCGGGCACACGCCTGGTCACGGGGTCGACGCTAAAGCAGCGACAGGTTCTGGCATCGGTTTTAAAGGGGAAACGCAAGCCCTCGCCACGCATCGCGACATCATCAACTACTTTGGCAAATTTAACGCGCCGCTAGATGGCCGGTCCAATTACCCCCATGCCACCGGATGGATCGCGTCGCGCACGGGAACGGCGCCCGATAAGCAGGATGACGTTCCGGCGCCAACCTACGATCTGCTCATTGCCGATAAAATAGGAACCCGGAACCGTTTCAAGACGATTGATCTGTCGTGTACAGGGAATCCGCGGCATAGCTATTCCGCGCGCAGCACATACAACCGGAACGCGGCAGAGGTTTCACCGGCGGCCTTTTATGGGCGGCTGTTCGGCCCTGAGTTTGTCGACCCCAACAAGGCTGAATTCACACCTGACCCGCGCACCATGGTTAGGCAGAGCGTTTTGTCCGCTGTTAAAGACGACCGTCAAAAACTGATGAGGCAGGTCGGTGTGTCGGACCGCGCTCAGCTGGATGAATATTTTACCTCCCTGCGTGAGCTGGAGACTCAGTTAGAGGTGCAACTACAAAAACCAGCCCCCAATAAGGCCTGCTTGGTCATCGACCCGCCACAGGATGATGGCGTGCAGGGAAACGAAACCGGCGTTGAAATTACCAGGGTCGAAGCATCCCACAAGTCTTTCGCCCGCATACTGGCCATGGCCGTGGCCTGCAACCAGACCAGCGTCTTCAATGTGGTGTTTAGCGATTCCAACTCAAGTTTGCGCAGAGCCGGCGAGAGCGTCACCCATCATAGCCTCTCGCATGAAGAGCGAATGGATCCAGAGCTCGGGCTTCAACAGCAAACGTCCTGGTTTAATACCCGAAGTATGGACGCCTTGGCTGTCTTTATCGGAACACTCTCATCGATCCGGGAGGGTGACGGCACACTGCTCGATAACATGCTGCTCCTTGCCGGTAGCGAAACCAGCTTTGCAAAAAATCATTCTGTTGATGACATTCCTTTTATGACGGTCGGCAAGGCAGGGGGGCGCATTAAGACCGGGCTCCATATTAACGGCAACGGCGATCCCGTCACCCGTGTTGGCCTCACTGCCATGCAGGTCATGGGCGTCTCCATCGACAGCTGGGGAAGCCGGTCCCTGCAGACGTCTAAGAGTGTGAATGACATCCTTGCTTAGTTTTAGGGTTTAAAGATGATGATGCGCCCACTGGCTGGCACCGTGCCCGTTGTAATCGCGGCGCTCACTATGATTCACCTTTTGACTGCGTTGCCTTATGTGGCTTTAGCCCAAGAAGGCCTTGTTCCCGAAGAAGTCTCCACCGTGCAGCTCGGCCACGGCTGGCGATTTACAGACGGCAATGGCATGACCTTGTACCACTACGAGAGTGATCAAAAGGAGCTAGGCACATCGTCCTGCACGGACGCGTGTGCGGCAAAGCATCCGCCTCTACTGGCCGCCACCGAAAACCCAGAAGGTTTGCCAAACTGGAGTGTCATCACGCGCCCCGAAGGGTCGCGGCAATGGGCGTATAACGATATGCCTGTTTATACCTTCGCGCGCGATGCCTATGCCGGTGCGACCTTCGGCGAGGAGAGTGCGTGGCGTGTAGCATTCCAGGCCATGATAACTCCATCAGGGTTGTCGACGTTTAAAACCGTTGCGGGGCATGTGTTGGCCTCTGCTAATGGGATGACTCTTTACGTGCGCAAGGAGGAGTCTCCCTCGGAACCTCGTTGCAATGCAGAATGCCTAGAAGTATGGCCACCGGCCTCGGCGCCGTGGGTCGCCTCTGGCATTGACGCATTCACCATCGTCGCTCGGACGGATGGCCTCTACCAATGGGCTTACAAAGGTCAGCCTCTGCATCTCTACGCGCGGGACTCAAAACCAGGGGACCTATCAGGTGACGGCGCTGACGATCTTTGGGCCGCGATGATCTTGGAGCCTGCGCCACCGATGCCGTCTTGGGTGAGGGTGGTGGGGTCGGATGCAGGAGAACTGCTCGCGGATTCCGACGGTATGACCCTCTATGTTCTTAATGAAGACAGCAATGCTGCTGAAGCTACGTACCTCGGCAGTGAAGAATGCTTCGGAGACTGCATAGCTGCAAACTGGTCCGCCGTGCAGCCGCAGTCACTGACTCCGCCCGTCGGCAACTGGTCGACCAAGGTCAACGAAGACCAGTCGTTGCAGTGGACGTACAGGGGGAGACCTCTATTCACGTCCAAACTGGAAACCAAACCGGGTGACTTGAGCGGTATTCTGCCCCGGTCTCACATGTCTTGGCGGCCCATCATGTACAGAATACCCACCATTCAAGGCACGGCTTTCCGGCCTTACTAAAGCCCGCGCGCCAGCTGAGAAACGGGCAATTAGAATCTTAAGCTGTCTGGAACTGATTGTAGAGCCTCTGATGCTAAGAGAACGCGAGTTTGAAACCAATAAAGCTTTGGACAGTGCTGTCGCCCTGTTCTGGAGCACAAAGGCTTCAATCACACGTCCATGGACGATCTGATCAATGAGACGGGCGTCAGCCGTTATGGCATCTATGGCACCTTCGGCAACAAGCGCGTGTTCTTCCAGGCGGCCCTGGCACGCTACGCCCAACACCGCGCCAAACACATGCAAGATGAGCTGCGTAAACTCGACGCCGATTTAGAGTGCACCATCAATTGTTTTATGGGTCTTAAAGGGCTGGCCAATAGTGAAGCAGGAGAGTTGGGATGCTTGGTCTGCAACGCGGCAACTGAGTTGGGGCCCTACCACGTCCGCTCCATACCCGAGACGCAGACCCTGCGCGACTCTGAATGCCACGCACAATGTTTTTAGTAAAAACAATGTGCGTTTGCAGAAAACTGGGTACCGTTAGCATCCAAATTCTATAGATAAGCCAGAGTATTAATATTACTGAGGTTGCAATATCGCGTCGCAGACGCTCCAAACGCGAATCCTGCCCCCGTTACGAATTGCTTTAGCCCGGAGGGGCGCGCAAAGTACAACAGGATGTACTGGAACTTTTCGTTTCTCCAGAAGGTAAGAACAAGCCGACCACCGCATGCATCGCGCCATATACACCATATGGGGCCCGTTTCTTAGATCTTCCGGTTCATGTTAGCGGTCTCCGGCTCAAACACAATTACTGCATGCCCACGGCGTGATGGAGTGCAGTCAGCATTGGAGATGCAGTTATGAGTCAACATTTCAACCGGCGTAAAGCTCTTGGCGTAGCAGGCGTCGCAGGTATGGCGGGCGCTATGGTCGCCGGTCCTTCAGCCTCCGCGCTTGCCAAGCTTGTGGGCCTGGACGTGGAACCACGTGGAACGGACGGAATTCTCGAACGCTTGCCGACGCTCGACCTGGAAAGCTACGACGAGATGAGCACAAGCACGCGCATGTGGATCAACAGCGAACTCACCAGCGCAGCGGAAAAGCGTGCCCATCAGATTCTGAAAGCCAACGGCTACGGCCCCGACGACGAATTGCCGCGGGATGACGCGATCGAAATGTTGAAAGACGACCCGGTCATCGCGTTCCGCAATCACAGTTGGCAGCGTATGCAAATGCACATGTGGACACAGTTACAAAACGAGTTCCACGGCAACGCTGACGCCTATCTGTCTGAAATGGAAGCAGCGGATAAATCCGGACCGGGCGTGCTGGAACTAAACCCGGGCATTGAACCCGAATACACCAAACATGAAATTCACATGCAGCCCGGTGGCTATACCGGCGATGATTTTGCGGGGCACATTTATCACTACGGCACCAACAACTTTTACAACGGCCGTAACTATCAGGATGAACTGCATAGAAACCTGGCCAGGGCCATTCCCGTCCCGGCAGACGGCAAGGTGAAACGCATTCTCGATGCTGGTAGCAGTTGTGGCCAGCAGGTCGTGGCCTTGAAACAGCGTTATCCCGACGCAGAGGTCTGGGGTGTCGACGTTGGTGCGCCCATGGTGCGCTACGCTCACATGCGGGCCGCGGACATGGGTGTCGACGTCAACTTCCGTCACGCTTTGGCGGAAGACACTGGCTTCCCCGATGGGTATTTCGATATCGTCACGTCCTACATTCTGCATCACGAAGTGACGGAAGCAGCGACTTATAAAATTATACAAGAAACTTCCCGTGTCTTGCGGCCGGGCGGTGTGTATTATCCAATCGATTTCTATACCAATCCCTCACGCAAGGCCCACGATGGCCGGGCGTGGCGGCGGGTTCGCGACTGGATGACCCACCGTTGGAACCACGAGCGCTGGCTGTATGAATATCAAAACGCTGATTTCGAAGGGGAAATCAAGCGAGCTGGGATGTTACTCAACAGAGACGAGGCAAAAGAGTCCTATCGCAGCATGAACAACAACCAGCGGCGCGTCCGTAACATCATGGGCGTCAAGCCCGCATAGCTGTTGGCCAGCGCTAATCGACATAAGCCGCCCAGCCCGTAAAGGTTGGGCGGTTTTTTCTGCTGCGTTTCTCGGGGGCGGCTTGGGTAGCGGTCTCAGACCACTATTCGGTCTAAGCTGAAACAGGCCATAAAGGTCTGCGTTACCTCTGAGTTAGTGGTGGACACTCTTGAGCCAGAGAAAATCTAGCCAGAGGAAGCCTAGAATGAACCGCGCAGACTGAGTTTAAGTTCGCGGGAGAACGTCCCCTTACGAAATTCCTCAGAAAGCACGGTGCCACTGCCGCGGCTGCCCGCAAACGTCTGGCGACCACGGATTGCGTTGGGCCGAATAGCACGTGTGACATCAAACCGGACCGTCATGCTGCCTAAGACGCGGACCTCGACGAACCCATTGATGTCGAACCGTCTTTTGATACGGTCTTCAAAGTCGACATCAAAGAAAAACAAGGGACCGGAGATGTTGTTGCCGCCAAAGCCCTCTGTTGCAAAACCGTAGGAGAGATTGTGCCATGATGTGTCGTTGCGGAAACTCATACTCCAGAAACGGTCTATCAATCCGTGTATAATCCGCTTTTGACCGGTGAAGGCGTCGGTCGTGGACGTGCCTCTTAGGGTATAGGCCGCGTCGATGGATCCACCCTGAAGCCCCAGCCAGCTCAGCCGAAATCCTGTGCTTAACTCAGCCCCTATTTCGCGGGCAGAACCGATGTTGCCGGTGGCGGCCACGGTTCCATCTCCGACGGGAATCTTGTGGATGTGATCTTCGATGTCAAAATAGAAAAGCCGCAATGCCCACACACCTTGATCATTTGCTAGCCGGCGCTCGAGCGTTAGGTCGTACTCCCAGGCTTTCTGTGGCACGAGCCCAGGATTACCCGCCTTCACCACATCGGTGGTGTTGTCGTCGGTACTAAAACCGGAAACAAAATTTGCGAAATTGAGCTGACTGACCGTGCGTTCAATACGCCCACGGAATTGAATCAAATCCGTATAGTCGAATCTAACGTCGAGCCGGGGCCTTAGGAAAAAGAACGAACGGGTTCGGTTAACGTCGCTGCCGCGCTGCCGCAGCCGCGAATACTCGGTATCGACGGCCGCTTCCATTTGAAGCGCAGATGTTGGTTGCCACGTGTACTTGGTAAATGTTTCAGTACGCCTTTCATCTACTCGCGCGTCTGGATTGAAAAGTGGAATGTCTTCTAGAACACCTTTGTTCACGGTAGATAACTGGACCAGTTGGTCGAGTTTGTTAATCGCCCCTTCCGCTTCGAAATCTAGAGAATGCTGCGGAGTTAGAATGAATTTATAGGATCCTCTGACTATAAGTTCTGTTCGATTAGGGGCTTGTGATTGAAAGCGGAACACGTTTTTCTGAGCTTTGGGCGGTATGAAGGAAAACGAGCGTTCGTCTTTTTCGGACGATGAGTTGAACAGGAGCAATGTTTTGAGCGTGTCGCCGTCGGTAAAGCGATGTTCGTAGTCCGCGCCAATTTCCCAATTTGTATTGGCAACTTTTCGTAGGTTGAAGAACGTACCGGTAAAAAGCTCGTTGCCCGGCGCAAGTGCGAATTGGATAGACTCTATGGTCTCAGTGCGGCCTTCGTCGGCATAGCGGCCGTTGAAGTTGAGGTGGTCCCCGTCGTCAAAGGTGTACCGCAAATTAAGGGTGGCAGCGAGATCGGTGGCATTGGTCTTTTGTTCTTCGTCTTCCCGCAAGAAGGGGATGTCCCCAGGCCGAGACAGAAGATCAAATCGATCAAGAAAACTGTTACGGGGCTTTGCCGACAAACCAAGCGTATAGCCAAAGCTCTCGGTCTCTCCGCTGTATGACAGTTGCGCGCCGGGCTGGACCTGGCCGTCGGAATAATGAGAGATGCTGCCCTCCCACGTGCCCGTGTCCGCCGCCAAGCTTTCCTTCAGGACGATGTTGACGACGACACCTTCCGTACGCACGTCAAGGTCTGCCGTGGCGCCTCGAATCACTTCAACACGCAAGACTTGGCTAGATTGAATACGCCGAAGCGCCGATGCAATGGTATTGCTCTTGCCCGACAACCGGCGGCCGTCTATGAGTATCTGATCTCCTGTTGACCCAAACCCGCGCCGTGCTGTTGCAAATGAGGCCGTTGCGGATTGGGCATCGCGCAAAATGTCTTGAATACCGGGGATGCGGTTGAGCAGGTCTTCCGCGGTCAGGGCGTTGAATTCTAAGAAATAAGCTTCGTCATAGACAACCCGTGCATCTTCAGCCTGGGCCGAATTTTCAAGGACGGGCGTTACGGACTGCCCCTGGGCAGACCCGAATATCAACAGGCTCAGACTTAATGCAAGGGCGTGAAAGAAAAGACGATTGCTCCTTGCCTGTCCATAGACTTGGTCAAAGCGGCTAAGCGTAATATTAAATGCAATCACTCGGTTTTTTTGCTCCGCCATACTAGCTCGTGACACCGGGCATGTGTCCACGTTAGGGGGCCACACTATAGGTAAACGGCCTGGATCAACGCCTTAGGTTAACGTTCAGGAGTGGAAACTTCGGCCAGAGTCCTAATCTCAATCGGTTCGTGAACGTTTTATGCATGGATACGACCATCTCGAATCTGCTGCCCCTGGTTGTCTTTATTGTATCCGTATCAACTTAAATCGGCTCTTTTAAGCTAGTGACGCACGTCCTTATTGGCGGCCGTTTCGATTATGTGGGCCGATAGACGAACATGCGTGTAATCGATACGCGGCAGGAGGCCCTGCTCTGGGTGACCAGAACGGCCGTTTGAGCCGCCTGATTCATGGTCTGATGCAGCAATTCGTTTTCCGGACGTCTTTTTCATTAAAACGTTGCCTACCTTACGCTTTTGAGCCGTTCGGCCTATAGTCGCAGATTGGAGCGTTTAGGTGCAGCGCAATATTTGAAATGCCAATGCCTGTTGTACATCCGGCATTTCCCGCGGACCTTTTCGCCGCTCTTGTTTCTGATCTACATTGAGTAAGAGGAATAACCCCATGGCTAAGTCGAACGCGGAAAGTGGCACTTATACCGTCGACTATTTCAAGTCCGATACCCATCGTGGAGTACTGCTAAAGGATACGATGACGGATAACATCGTCACCGCAATGATCAACATGGGCGCCGAAATGTGGGCGTATCGCCGCCGCATGCTGGTGATGGAACAACTCATGCTCGAACGCGGGGGTATAACTCCAGAGATGATCGAAAAATACGTGCCGTCCGAAACTCTGATGAAAAGTTGGGAAGCCGAACGCGACCGCTTTATAGGCAACGTCTACGATGTATTGGCACGTCCGGCTGATATCCCCGTTACAGCGGAGATGAATTACACCGACCCCAAAGAAAAAGGGAATTGAGCGCTACGGCCTGCAATACCGTCAGCTGTAAAATCTAATTGAGGAGACTGTCACATGCTTAATCGTCGCGCGTTGTTCTCCGGGTCCGTGGCCACCGCCATGGCCGCTTCATCTCTTTCGAAGGCAACGGGGAAGGAAGTCCCGCTTGACTTTGATCCCCGCGGTACGATCGGAGTGTTTGAGCGGTTGCCCTCACTCCAGGTGGAAAGCGAGCTTGAATTCATCACCGGCTACCGCAGTTGGATGGCAACTTCACTTTACCGGCAGGCGTCGAAACGCTCGCTTGACCTATTGAGACTTAACGGTATCGATTTATCGAAGGACGGCGATCTTGACGAGATCGTGGGTATTCTCACCGAGGACCATACTATTTCCATGGTGGTTCATAACCTTGAACGTTCACAGGAGCAGTTCTGGAAGCTGGTAAAGGATGAGTGCGACCGCAATGCCGATGTTCTGCTGGAAGAAATGGCTGACGCTGAAAATCGTAAGCCTGGAAGGCTGCTGCTCAACAAGGATTTAGATGTTCCCGACTACGCCTGTTACGAAATCCACATTCAGCCCGGTGGGTATGTCGGTGACCGCTTCGCTGGACATATTTATTTCTACGGCACCAGCGTGGTTCTTGCGGGCGGCAACCAGCAAGATCAGCTGCAAGTGAACTGGGCCCGCGGCGTGCCGCGCCCGGCCGACGGCAAGGTCAAGCGTATCCTCGATCAGGGAACCAGTTGCGGTCAGTTCGCTCATGCACTGAAGGGCAGATTTCCCGAGGCCGAGGTGTGGGGCAACGACGTCGCTGGACCGATGTTGCGTTTCGCGCACATGAATTCACTCAAACTTGGCAAGGACATCAACTACGTCCACGAGCTGTCCGAGAAGACCCAGTTCCCTGATGATTACTTCGACATCGTCACCAGTAATCTCTTAATTCACGAAGTGCCGGGCGAGAAAATCAAAGAGATTTCCGCCGAGGCGTACCGTACCTTGCGGCCAGGTGGCGTTTATTATCCGCTCGACAGCTACTCCGGTGATCAAGTGCGCGGCACGGCAATGTCCCATTACAATGCGTGGCGAAATTACCGTTGGAACCACGAAGTCTGGTGGATGGAGTACTACCATTACGATCTCGCCCAGGCGATGCGTGAGGTGGGCTTCAAGGTCGACGAAAATGGCCCGAAGGGGCGGTCCGATACGACCCGGAACGTCATCGGTTACAAAGTCTGAGTGGATCCCTTTAGTTTTTGTATCGCTAGCACCACAAAGGTGTGGACGAAGAGGCAAGGGGCTAACGGCGGCAGGAATTTAGCTTAGGCTCAAAAGCGGAAGTCCAAATAACCTCTAATTACGTCTGCTGTTGGTCCTAAAGCGGACGTATTTGCGCCGGCTGAGAAATATAGCTTTCAGTTGAAAAGCAGACCACAGCAAAGTCCCGCTATAATCACCGGCGCGCGCTTTAGTCTCTTGTGGACCACGCCTGTGTTCTTGCGCTGGGTCCGCGCCGCAAGAAGTTCCTTCATGGGATTGTTTCAAATTCAGTTAAGTTACTGAATTCATTTTGGAATTTTCCGATCTCCCGGTCCTTCATGGGGTTGTTCCTGAAAAACGGGTGTGGTGCATGTTAGAGCGTTAAGGACAAGGGAGGTTTACGCGCGGCCTATTCCCCCGCGGCAATCCCATCCTCGACCATCTTGGTGATGGCAAGGTCGTCATGCCCTAGTTCTGCCAGCACCTCTTTGGTGTGCTGGCCTTGGCGCGGCAGGTCGATGCGCACACCCATGCGCTCCCCACCTATCGACAGCGGCATGTTGGGCAGTGAGATCTTGCGTCCCGCGCCGTCGCCGTCAGTCAGTGTCACTTCCGAAAGGCCGTCGCCTGCGTTCAAGTGCGGGTCGTCGAACAGGTCGTGGGGTTTGGCGATGGGTGCAAAAGGCACGCCGGTGGCTTCAAGCTTGGCCATGAGGTCGGCTTTGTCGTAGCCCTTGAACACTTCGTCAATCTGCGGCTTGAGCCAGTGGCGGGCATCCACCCGGCCGTTGTTGAGCCTCAGTGCTTCTTTGGCCCAGAGTTCATCGAGCCCGAAAGCCTCGCAGAAGTTTCTCCATTGGGTGTCGGAAACCACGCCGACGAACACTTTGTCGTCGTCCTTGGTTTCGAACACGTCGTAAATCGCCCAAGCGGACACCCGCGCTGGCATAGGGTTGGCAGGAGTGCCGGTGACGCCGTATTGGGCCATGTGCTGCCCCACTAGATAGACTGAGGTCTCATAGAGGCTCGCGACCACGCGCTGGCCTTCACCGGTCTGGTTGCGGCTAACCAAAGCCGAGAGGATACCGATGACGCCGAACATACCGCCGGTGATGTCGATCACCGATGCGCCCGCCCGCAGGGGCTGTCCCGGAGGGCCGGTCATGTAGGCGAGGCCGCCCATCATCTGGGCCACTTCATCCAGGGCTGTGCGTTCTTCGTAGGGGCCGGAGAGAAAGCCTTTTTCCGAGCAGTAAATCAGGCCATTGTTGATCGCCTTCAGAGCGTCATAGCCGAAGCCCAACTTGTCCATGGCGCCGGGGCGGAAGTTCTCAATGATGATGTCGGCCTGTTTGATCAGGTCCAGGGCGATACCGTGCCCGGTCTCGTTTTTGAGATCGAGGCAGATGGAGCGCTTGTTCCTGTTGAACATGGGGAAGTAGCCCGAGCCCGAGCCCTTCAGCCGCCGGGTGTTATCGCCCTTCAGAGGCTCGATCTTGATCACCTCTGCGCCCAGGTCGGCGAGGATGCAGCCCACGGTCGGGCCCATCACCATGTGTGTGAATTCAACGACCTTCGTGCCGGCTAAAGGAAGATTAGCTGCGTCCGTCATCAAAAAAACTCCTTATTTATTAACATGGTGAGATATTAGTTATTGGTTCCACACTGGACCTGCGCTGTGGCCGATCATATATAACGGATATGGAACGGCAAGCATTCGGCTCGCGCGGGCCGCTCGAAAACCTGAGTGGGGCACGCCAAAAAACGGACCCACTGACCACCATTTCTATGGAGGCCCATATGGCCGCAAAACGGTATCCTCTGCCCAAGCGTTTTAACGCCGCCCTGTCGGAAAAAGCCTGCGCTCGGCTGCGGGACATCAACGCCGTGACCGGTTTTGGCAACAACTACTGTCTGGCAGTCGTGCTGGAAAATCTGGATGAGGTGGTGGCTACCAAGAAACTCGATTAAATCTATCAGGACTTCGCCGTCGAGTACGGCGCGCCTGCTAGGTAAAATTAAAACGTAAGGACCGCACCCATGACCGATATTATGCCCGACATAATGGACGGAATAGACATTCTCATTAGCGAAGTGGGGCCGCGCGACGGCTTGCAGTCGGTCCAATCGATCATGCGGACAGACGCCAAGAAGGCCTGGATCAAAGCAGAGGCGGAAGCCGGCGTGCGTGAAATCGAAGTGGGGTCATTCGTGCCGCCGAAGCTGCTGCCGCAATTGGCCGATACCGGCGAAATCGTCCAGTACGCCCGTACCATTCCCGGTCTGCAGGTGGCAGTGCTGGTGCCAAATTTCAAGGGCGCGGAAAACGCCATCGCTGCCGGTGCTCATAAACTCACCCTGCCGCTGTCCGTGTCTGAAACTCACTCTCAAGCCAATCTCAAGAAAACTCATGCCCAGGTGCTGGAAGAGGTCGAAAAGATAGCCGAACTCATTAAGTTTCAGCCGGTAGAGAACCGGCCCCATTTTGAGGGCGGGCTTTCAACCGCCTTCGGCTGCACCCTGGAAGGCCATGTGCCCCAGGCTAAGGTCATTGAAATGGCTGAGAGGTTGATTGCGCTGGGCTGTGATGAGGTGGGGCTGGCCGACACCACCGGCTATGCCAACCCGGTTCAGGTGAAGCAATTGGTCACCGGCATTTGGGCAGCGGTCGGCCGCGACAAGCTCACCGGCATCCATTTGCACAACACCCGTGGCCAGGGCCTTGCCAACGTCATGGCGGCTTTAGACATAGGTCTTTGCACGCTGGACAGTTCCCTCGGCGGTTTGGGTGGCTGCCCGTTCGCGCCGGGCGCCTCGGGCAACATCATCACCGAGGATCTGGTGTTCCTGCTCGACAGCATGGGCCTCAAGACCGGAATCGACATGGAGAAGCTTATGACTGTGCAGGACGTGCTCAAAGAGTCTATCCCTGGCGAAGAACTCTACGGCTTCACGCCTGATGCTGGTTTACCCAAAGGCTACGTGCAGGCTGTCCACGGCGGCTCAGGATGGGGCCACGCGGCGAGCAAGCTGGCAGCGGAGTAGATCTATCCCGCCGCTGCGGCTTTCGCGTTCATCCAATTCACCCGGCTCAGGCTTTCGCGATAGGCCTTAAGGCCGTAGGCGATGAGCAATGTGCCCAGTGAACCCATGACCACAGTCACAAGGGCCATGGACAAGTTGATCTGTTGGGGGTTGCCGAACACATTGTCGGTCACCCAACCCATGGCAAAAGGTCCTAGCCCGGCGCCACCGATGCCGATGACAAGGATGTAAACCGACGTCACGACGCCGCGCAGTTGATTTGGGGTCATGTCGTTGACGGCGGCCAGTGCTTGCGCCGGCGGCCAGTTGGCAAACATGCCTGCTATAGCGAACAGGGCGAGACACAGCTCAGGCGTTGGCATGAGGGGAGCAATGGTCGTGCCGATGGTCAACCCGACTCCGCCCCACATGACGGTGCGCATGGCTCCGTCTGTGTTGCCGCGGTCCTTGAACCAGTTCGTGACATAGCCGCTGGAAAAAGCCGATGCGATGCCGAAGGTGCCACCGAACAGTCCATACCAAATGCTGAATTGAGGAATGGACCAGCCATGCACCCGATCGAACAACGACGGCAGCCAGTTTACCCAGCCGTAGACCGCCATAAGAATGAAAGCGACCCCCAAGTGGTGGCATATCAGCGTGGTTTTGTTTTGGTTCAGGAACGCGAAGATTTCACCCCAACTTGGTTTCTCGCTATGGTCTTTGGCGATTTCCCTGCGCTTCGGTTCCTTCATGGTAAAGGCCATGAGCAGGGCTGGAATAAGACCAGCCAGACCGATGATGATGAACACCGCTTGCCAGCCTGGTACTTGCCCAATAATAGGCATGTTCACGCCTTGCATTGTAAACGCAATGAGCAAACCGCCGAAGACATATACGAGACCGGTGCCGAAGGCTGTCGCCATGGTGTAGATGCCGAACGCTTTGGGCCTGTCGCGCGGTTCGAAGTAATCACCAATCAGCGAAGCCGTGCAGGGGTTCAATGTGGCTTCCCCAATGCCGACGCCGACGCGCATGCCGAACAGGCCGCCGAAGCTGCGCATGAGGCCGCAGCCAGCCGTAAAGAGGCTCCACACAGCCGTGCCCGTCGTCAGTATCCACTTGCGGCTGAAGCGGTCTGCCGCCCAGCCGATGGGAATGACAAAGAGCGAATAAAACACGGCGAAGGCGAGGCCTTGAATCTGGCCCATCTGCGTGTCTGTGAAGCCCAAGTCTCTTTGTATGGCGGGAGTTAGAAGGCCGACGATGAGGCGATCCATAAAGCCAAAGAAGTATGCGAAGACGATCACCCAGAGGCAATACCAGGAGTATCGTGAGCTTTGGGCTTCTGACTGAGGTACTAGGGTTGCTTCGGCCATGGTTTGATCTCCCCCCGGAAAAACGGCTAATCGTCTGTAGCAGTCCTGGGGCGGATTCACCAGTGTTCACGCCTGCAAGTCCCTCGGCCGGTATCGCTCAAGCCCTGGATGCCTTAGGCTTTTAGATATGTTTTATGACCCGGCAAAGAATGATCACGGTCTGCCCTATAACCCGTACAAGGCTTGCGTCGTGCCGCGGCCCATCGGCTGGATTTCCACGTTTGGTGTGGACAAGCGCGTTAATCTCGCGCCGTTCAGCCAGTTTAATAATCTCGGCTATGACCCGCCCTATGTGATGTTTTCCGCTGGTGGTCATGAGTTGGAGAATCGCCGCAAAGACACGGTTGAGAACGTCGACGCCACCGGAGAGTTCGTCTTCAACATGGCGACCTACGCCTTGCGCGACGCGGTCAACCTCAGTGGTCAAACCATCGATCCTGATGTTGATGAATTAGCAGAGTCAGGTTTAACACCTGTGCCATCGCGCTTCGTCGCTCCGCCGCGTGTGGCAGAATCACCGGTACACTTCGAATGCCGGTTGCACGAGATTTTGGTATTGCCCGGCAAAACCAACTTAACAACCAACCATGTTGTCATTGGTCGCGTGGTTGGCGTTCACATCGACGATGCGTTCATTACTGCAGAGGGAAAGGTCGACATAAAAGCGATCCAACCCATCGCCCGTCTGGGGTACATGGAATATGCCGTGGTCGACACGATATTTGAAATGGGCGCTATAGACGGCGCCCGGGCCGCAGACTTTGAAAAGGCCATGGCGGGTGAGCCATCGGACCCGAGGCCGGGTGAGCCATTGGATACAACAGAAACCTAGCACGCCAAACGAGGAAATTTAGTTATGCACGCACTCAATCACTGTTGAATAAAATTGAAACCAAGGATTTCATAGAACTCTTGCGACGCCTCAGCGTCGCTCACAAGCAGAGTCGCGCGGTGGATGACCAGGCTGTCCGCCGAAGCAACAGATATCTACGCGTTTGCCAGAGCAGAGAGAAACGCTGCAATCCGAAACAGTTGTGTTGAATTCAGATTCTTGCGCGGCTCTATGCTGCCGGTTTCTGTGCGACCGACAGGAACCACTTCATCGTGCCGTCAGGCTGATCGATCAGGCCACTCCAGATGTTTTCCTCAGGGAATCCCGCTTTACGGAACAGATCATCAGGGTCATTGGTGGCGTATGTCACGAGATAAGGCTCGTTATTGTTGAGTTGATCCCAGCGGAAATCGAACTGATCAAACAATGGAAAATCGTTAAACCTCAGGCGTAGATCCTGATGCACCGCAATGCCACCTGGCTTGAGAATACGGAAGCTTTCTTTGAACATGTTCTCGGTGGTTTTCTGAGGCATCTCGTGCATGACGTTGTGCGATACCACTAAATCAAAAGTGTCTTCTGGAAATTTAGTCTCACCGCCGTCCCGTTGATGGAAATGCACGGCGGCGCCCAGGCTTTCCGCGCGCGCATGCGCATAACGTAAGAGGCCCGGCGCGACATCAATGGCGTGAACCTCGGCGTCCGGATATGCCATGGCATACGGCGTCGAAGATGATCCAGCTGAGCAGCCGATGTCCAAAATCATCTTAGGATCGAAATCCGGGTATTGTTTGCGCAAGTACGCCTGAACGATTTCGCCTTTGCTGTATCCAGTCCCAACCCCTATGCCCATGGAATAGATGTTGCCCCCACCTTCATAAAGCGCACCGGCAGTGACATCACCTTCGCCCCTATCGTAAGCATAGGTGCCGACCTGACGGTGGATGGAAACGTTGCTGATGCCTTTGGGGACCTCAAAGTCTAGATCAAGCTCTAGTGAGCCCTTCTTGTCTGGAGACTGGCTGAGTTTAGCGAAGGTATCGCCTAATTTGTCGATATTGCGGTAGATGGGATCCGCAACAGATTCCCACATCAGGTCCTGGGCCATGGTGTTGAGCGCAATAGACATTTGGTAGTCGGGGTCTGTCAGCATGACATCACCGATTTCCCGCCAGGTTTTAGGCGCCCGGCCATGCGCTTTTTCAAATGCAGGTTTTGCCCGCCGTTCATAAATGTCTCGCTTGTGGGGCTGAATTTCCCGGCCTACGTGGTGTTTTAGAGACAAAACATACTGTTGGAGAGACCGCTCATCGTGATTGGGCGGGCTCAGCATCTCGTGGGTTGGGTTCCGGACCATGGGCAGCCTCTTGGGCACGATGCGTTGCTGATAAGGGATTATACCAATTTACAGCCATACCCCAATGCGGGAGCAGCTTTAATTGACAAGAATCAGTCAGCAGCAGCCCGGGTCTGGAGCGCAACAAGAATCGTCGCCCAGACGCGTTTCCGGCGTGACTCCGGCCTTGGTTTCCTGTGGGGACCGGGCCATATCACGGTTGCAGTCGAACGGAATTTGACCGTCCACAGCCACTTGAGCAGGTACGGCATAGAAATGTTCCGCATAGGGCTCTGAACCGAGAATGCCATAGGTCTTTTCACAGACCGCCATAGGTTGGCCCCGGACATAAGTATGACCATCATCGTCGGCGACACTGGAGAACGGGCCCTTGTAGATCACTGCTTCGTTTTCATCCCAGCATGGGCCTTCTTTGCCCTTCCACGCCAAGACGGTAACCGAACGGTATTCAATCCCTTCGACCACTTGCCAAGGTTCTTCTTCCCGTTTGTCGAGGGTGATGCCGTAAAATCCAACCTCCTCCAGCAAAGAAATAAACTCATGTTCTTGCAGGGCGCCGGAGATGCACCCGCTCCACAGCGTATCGTCATTCTTGAGATGGGCTGGTGAGACTTCATCCGAAATAATGTCGGAGATGGCTATACGGCCACCCTTCTTCAGCACACGAAACATCTCACGAAACAGGGCTGTTTTGTCTGTATCAGAGACCAGATTGAGAACGCAGTTCGAAACAATGACGTCAATGGAGTTGTCTTCAATGAGAGGGTTCTCGGCGCGCTGATTTGCGAGCGCAGTTTCCATGGTTGTCAACTCAGTGGTGGACGTGACCGGATGGTCCGAAAGCATTTGATCAACAATTTCTATGTTGGTTGAGAGGTCCTCAATGTGCCCTTTGCGAAACTCTACATTGGCATAGCCGATGCGGTCGGCAATGACGGGTGCGTTGCGGCGGGCGACCTCAAGCATCTCGTCGGTCATGTCGACGCCAATCACTTTACCTTCATACCCAACGACTTGGGATGCAATGAAGCAAATTTTCCCCGTGCCCGAACCCAGATCGAGAACAGTCTCGCCTTCGCGAATGTATTGGGACGGGTCACCGCAGCCGTAGTCCCGTTCGATGACCTCTTCAGGGATGACCTTAAGGAACTGCGGGTCATAGTCCACGGGGCAACATAGAGCGGCTTCCCGTTCTTGGGCGCCGGCCCCATAGCGCGATTTGACGATGTCTTGAACCATATCTTGCATGGAGAGAAATCCTAGAGTCTGTGAGGGTGCTGAGGTCTCGACCGCATATTGAATGACTTGTAACATAAAATGGATGCAACTGCTTAATCCTGAGGCGAAAAGCCCATCACATCCTTGTTATTGTGCAATTTTCGACGACTATAGGCTGGTCGTGTGGAAGCGATGCACGGAGTTTGTTTGGGGGCAATAATGAAAACTGAAATCGCGCCAGAAGTTAGACTGCCACTGCTCATCGCCATAGGTTGGGGTGTGGGCACTGTCGTGCCTTCGATCATGTTCAATATCACCAATGTCTTCCTCATGCGCTTTATGACTGACGCCATGGGTATTGCCGCGGTGACGGCGGGCGCGCTCTTCGCAATTTCAAAGATCTATGACGCGGTGACTGACCCGTTGATGGGGACCCTCAGTGATAAAACACGGTCACGTTGGGGGCGCCATCGGCCTTATTTGATCCTTGGTGCCGTGGTCGGTGGTCTCTCTCTTGTTGCCCTCTTTGCCCCGCCTGGTGGTATCGTCGGCGACAATGCTGTTTGGTACATGCTGGCCGCGCTACTGTTCTACTCAACCGGATACACTATCTTCAACGTGCCCTATCTCGCGATGCCCGCTGAGATGACGCAAAACTATCATGAACGGTCGTTCCTGATGTCATGGCGGGTGACAGCAATCAACGTTGCTCAAGTTGGTTCGTTAATTCTTGCACCTGTCATTTTAGTTCAGGCCGGGGGTGGCCGCGTCGGTTACGCCACAGTGGGCTGGGCCATGGCCGGTGTCGTCATCCTTGCCGGTGTGGTGAGTTTTTCCATGACGGCAAAGGCACCCTTCCATGATGTGCCCAGCGGCCCGATGCCGAAATTCAAAGATCAACTTCGTACGGTTGCGGAAAACAAACCGTTCCTAATGCTGCTCTTTATCAAGTTTTTCATGCTACTTTCCAACTCCTTCTCATTTGGTGCGTCTGCCTACTTTGTGCAACGGGTCATTCAACAGCCGGATTCGACTATGTCGTGGATGTTTGGAACGTCCACGGCAGCAAGTTTGCTGACCATCCCAATATGGCTGAAAGTGGCTCGACGCATTGGCAAAGCCCGGGCGCTAATTTTGGCGTGTGTGATGTTTGCCCTCTTTGCTTTGTCTTGGTTGTGGGCCGAGCAGGGCGATTCCCTTGTGCTGATTCTTCTGCGGCCTCTTGGCACCGGAACAGCAGCGGCCGGAATAATATTGATTGGTCAATCTATGTTGCCGGATACGATTGAATACGACAGGCGCCGCACCGGCCTCGAGCGGGCCGGAATATTCGCGGGTATTTACACGACTGCGGAGAAACTGGCCTATGCCTTAGGACCGGCGCTTACCGGGATTTTGCTTGGCGCGATGGGATACGTGTCAGGAACGGGTGGCGCGGCTATCGAACAGCCGGCCAGTGCAATTACGGCCATTTATTTATGCATCGGTGTCGCGCCAGGTGCGTGCCTCTCGGCAGCCATTGCCATGCTCTTTTTCTATGACCTCGACGAAGCTAAGTTGAAGGCGACAACGAAAATCGCTTAGGTCTGAGTTTTTCAATAAGAAAACGGCGTCTCTCGCAGGAGAGACGCCGTTCTCACTTGGGCGGCTTAAAAGCGTTTAGCCCATTTCGGCTTGCAGCATCTCGTCGAGCTTTTCGAGGAACTGATTGGTCGTCATCCACGACTGATCCGGGCCAATGAGAATGGCCAAATCCTTGGTCATGAAGCCGGCCTCAACAGCACCAATGCAAACCTTTTCTAAAGTTTCGGCGAAGTTTACCACGTCAGGTGTGCCGTCGAACTCACCGCGGTATTTGAGGCCACGGGTCCAGGCAAAAATAGAGGCGATCGGATTGGTCGATGTTTCTTTGCCTTTCTGATGCAAACGATAGTGACGGGTGACCGTGCCGTGCGCGGCCTCGGCTTCTATCGTCTTGCCGTCAGGGGTCATCAGCACGGAACTCATCAAACCGAGTGAACCGAAGCCCTGTGCAACGGTGTCAGACTGGACGTCCCCGTCGTAGTTCTTACAGGCCCATACATAGCCGCCAGACCACTTCATGGCACAGGCGACCATGTCATCGATAAGGCGATGCTCATAAGTGAGTTTTTGCGCTTCAAACTTATCTTTAAATTCTGCTTGAAAGACTTCTTCGAACAAATCCTTAAAGCGGCCGTCGTAGGCTTTGAGGATCGTGTTCTTGGTCGACATGTAGACTGGGTAGTTGCGCTGCAGACCATAGTTCATGCAAGCGCGGGCGAATCCGCGAATGGATTCATCAAGGTTGTACATACCCATGGCAACGCCGGCTTCGGGGAAGTCATAGACTTCAAATTCCATTGGCTCGCCGCCGTCTTTGGGTTGGAAGGTCATAGTCAAGGTGCCAGGGCCGGGGACTTTGAAATCGGTGGCGCGGTACTGGTCACCAAAGGCATGACGGCCGATGACAATCGGTTCGGTCCAACCGGGCACGTAGCGCGGAACGTTAGAGCAGATGATGGGCTCACGGAAGACGGTGCCGCCAAGAATGTTGCGGATTGTCCCGTTGGGAGAGCGCCACATTTTCTTGAGGCCAAACTCTTCAACCCGGTCTTCGTCGGGTGTGATGGTGGCGCATTTCACACCAACCCCGTATTCCTTAATGGCGTTGGCCGCATCAATGGTGATCTGGTCGTCGGTTTCATCCCGCTTCTCAACACTGAGGTCGTAATACTTCAGGTCTACATCCAGATAGGGGAGAATCAATTTGCTCTTGATGAATTCCCAAATAATGCGGGTCATCTCATCGCCGTCTAATTCGACGATGGGATTTTGTACTTTTATCTTACTCACGAATGGTTCCCTTCCGCGCAGGCACTTACGCCGCTTGATCTTTGGGGGCTCGTTTTGCCCCGGTTCATGGTGCCGGGAAATTAGGCAAGACAGCCAGTTGGCGCAAGTCCGTCGGTCTTAGAGATTAGGTTTTGGTCAAATCTGGGTGCCTAGGCCCTGAAATAGGGTCCAAATTGGCCAATTCATCTTCAACCGTAGATATGATTTCCGCGACCGATGTAACGACTGTAAACAGATTCTCCATCGGTCCGTATGCAAAACCGCCCTCCCGCACGCCGGTGGCCATTGCGATGAGGTGATCCCAATAGCCATTCCAGTTAGCCAGAATCACAGGTTTATTGTGAACCGAGAGTTGGCGCCAGGTCACGATTTCCAAGAATTCTTCTAGGGTGCCGACACCACCAGGCAGGATGCAAAAGGCGTCAGACCGCTCGAACATGGTTCGCTTGCGCGTATGCATATCTGGCACCACGAGCATTTCTGCTGACTTGTTACTAATCTCATGGCCGGTCAAGAACTTAGGAATGACACCGGTGACCCTGCCACCATGGGATAGGACAGAATCGGACACGGCGCCCATGAGGCCGATACCCCCGCCACCGTAAACCAACCCGATGCCTAAGCTGGCCAACTGGCGGCCTAGATCTGCTGCCATGACCATAAAATCAGGGTCTGTGCCAGCTCGAGAGCCACAGAAAATGCAGATGTCAGTGTTTTTGCTCGTGTAAATATCCATACTCAAAAAGCGGTAATGTGAAACAAGATCGCGCCAGATCGGCTTGCCAGTGGGACGGGAACTATATACTGGTTAGGGAAGCCCTTGATCTAACACGATTGAGCGCTTTTTTTCGAGTAGGGATCGTCGGAGAAAGAATATGAAGTTTGGGATTATAAGTGTGGCAATTGCTGCCATCCTACTGTCACTTGGGTTTTCGTCAGTTCAGGCGGCAGAAGATAAAGATGTAATTAATTACCGCCAAAATCTAATGAAATCGCTCGGGGCTCATGCGGGGGCATTAGGTGCGATTGCACAAAATAAAGTGCCTTTTGGAGCTAATTTAGCGCTTCACGCTGACGCAATCGGCGCTGCTGCTGACGCAGCTTTGCTGGCCTTTAAGCAAGATCTTCCGGGTGGCACTTCAGCTGCCAATATCTGGACCGATTGGGACGATTTTGAAGGCCGCTTTATGGCGCTCTCAGCAGCTGCAAAAGACGTTGCCGCTGCGGCTCGCAGTGGTGGAATGGCTGAAGCCGGACCAAAGATGGGCGGCCTGTTCATCTGTAAGGCCTGTCACGACAAGTTTCGGACTGAATAGACTTAACGCATTTTTGAGACGATTAAGCCGCCGGTCTGGATTTTGAGACCGGCGGTGTTCTTTTGCGCTGCCTAGTTTATCTCTAAAAACTCTCGAAATTCATGACCAGCCAGACGACGAGTCCAGCCACAATCGCAATGGCAGCTCCCAGCCAAGTCGTTGCAAAAGAGACTTTAGGATCAACTTGGCCAGCTGGGAGACGCCGGCGTCCGGTAAACATTGCAGCAATGAGGTCTTGTTTCTTAATGAGCCAATAGAACAAGTTGGCTGTGATGTGGAGAACCACTAAAGTAATAATGGCATACTCCCACCATAGCTTGTGAAAGGTCGTCACCCCTTTGCTGGTTTCATCGGCAACGAGAAATGCAAGCGGTCCTTTCGTCGCGAAAAAGGAATCGTCTTGCGAAAAAAGTCCGGTGCTTGCTTGCACAGTCAGGGCGGCCAAAATGACTACGACCACGGCTCCGCCTGCGGGATTGTGCCCAGCAAAAAAAGCAACAGGCCCTCTTAGGACGGATTTAATATAGTCCAACGCCACTTTCGGCCCTTTTATAAAGTTGCCGAACCGGGCTGTGGAAGATCCGGCAAACCCCCAAATGATCCTAAAGATGAGTAACGCTAGGATCGTAAGGCCGCTCAATACATGAAGGTTCATGTTGGAAATAAACCGTTCGGTGCCGGGAACGGTAAAGTCAAATCCTCCAATTTCGCCGGTCAAGAAGCTCAACAGAACAAAGGCGACCAATAGCCAATGAAATAGACGGACCCAAATGTCCCATACTTTAACCAATATATTGCCCCCTGATCCGGCTTTACTATCCTTGGACATAATCTTTCCCCCTAGAACTGCGCTTGACCGCCTTAAAGTCGGACTGCTATTCGCTCCCTATACATTATAAAGGTCGGGCCACTTGAGGGGCAATTGAGTCCTCAGAAAAGCGGGCCGGAATTGTATACTTGGCTGGAAATTTGCTTCCCTACTTTATCCCATTTGGCGTGGCCTTGGCCGCTGCTGGTGCTTTACGTCTGGTAGCTGGTCCCGATAAAGGTGCCCGATATGCGGGTATCAGTGTGGTGATCGGTTTCGCAGCGGCGTGGAATTGGCTGCTTTTGGCACCATGGGTGCCATTCGACGCACTCAGTCGCGTGATTCATATCGCTATTGGCGGTTCGATAGCTGGTCTAGCGCTAGATTTGGTTATCTTGCGCCGTTCCTGGGCCATAGTATTCGCGGCTGTATTCGTTCTTGGATGTGTCTGGGCGACGATTTCTGGCGCTCTCATAGGTGCGCCACCCGACGATACCGCCGGTTGGCTCCGATTCGGCCTGTATCTCTTTGTCTGGCTCGGTTTATTGGCGCGTCTGGATGTCCTAAAGCGAGAGGGGCCTGCGGCACTCGTGACCGTATTCATGCTGGCTATCGGATTGGGGCTGGTTGCCCAAATGTCTGGGGAGGGGGCTGTGGGAGCAGCTGCCTACGCTCTCGCTGCGGCATTTGCCGGGTTGCTTGCTCTCAGCTGGGTTTTGTCTCTCGCGGTCGGAAACGTAATTGTTCTAGGGGGTGGGGGCGCTGTGTTGGGACTGGCTATGGCTCTGGCTGAGCCGGGGTCCAAAGCCTCTGTTATTGCCCTGATATTCCTCCTCTTGGTGCCATTTTCCGATGGAACGGCGAAGCGCTTGCCCTTGGGGCCAGCGGCTATGAGATCTGCCCTTTACCCATTGGCTCTCATAGGGGTTTCTGCGTTGCCGGTTTCACTGGCAGCGGTCATCGCGTTTCTGCTGGCGGGTCCTTGAGCCGTCCCTAAAATCACAGCTGGGCGAGCTCTGCATAAGGCCCGTTGCCTCCAACCACGCAATCCACTAGTAAATGGTAAGCAGGGTTAAGCTGAGAGGTGTTGTGAACCGTCCGCTCCTAGTTGCAATCATTGGCGTTCTTGTGGTGATTGTAGCAATAGTATTGAACTTTACGTTGGGTGATCCGGAGGATTCCCGCTCGGAGATAGCGGATACCGGTGCCGTCAATGATGTGACGACACCTGATACGTCGGTTCCTGGTGAGGCCGACGGGATCACGTTGCCCAAATTCGATGTTGTCCGCATCGATCCTCAAGGTAATGCCGTTATGGCTGGGCGTGCCGCTCCATCTGCAACTGTGGTGCTTATGGATGGCAGAACTGACATCGGCCGTGTTTTGGCCGACGGGCGTGGCGAATGGGTTTTTATTCCACCTGAACCCTTAGCCGAGGGAACCCATGAATTATCGTTATCTGTAGAACAAGAAGATGGTGATCCGCTGATCTCAGAAAATATTATAGTCATGTCTGTTCCAGCACAAGGCGGTGACATTCTGATCATTGAAACAGCCCGTGATGGTGGTACGAGCCGTGTGCTTCAAGCGCCAACGCAAATCAGTGACGTCGAGCTCAGCATTGAGACCGTAGACTATGACGACCAGGGTCTTATTTTCTTGAGTGGGCAAGCGCGCAGTGGCAATTCCATTCAAGTGTACCTCGACAACACCTTCGTTGGCCGGGTAGAGGTTGATTCAACTGGGTACTGGAGTGCGGCGTCGTCAGAAAAGGCAACGCCAGGAAATCACACGGTCAGGGCGGACGAAATTGACGCTGAAAGTACGGTTATATCGCGGGTCGAAGTGCCATTCCAAAGACGTCTGCCGACTCCTGGCATGGACCCGGGCGCGATTACTGTCGTCCGGGGCAACAGCTTATGGCGGATTGCGCGTCGGCTATACGGAGAAGGTGTTCTTTTCACGCTGATCTATGAAGCCAACCGGGATCAGATCAAAGACCCTGACCTCATATACCCAGGGCAAGTTTTTGCTCTGCCGGTAAGAGATCGTCTATAGCCCTTCGTGCAGACACCCTGTCAGGTTAGGGTACTGAGGCAAGATTCGCTATAATAAGCATTCAACAATGAAAACATGAGTTTGATCGGGGAGCCATCGTGAAAAGCCGCGATATCACCTGGAAAGATTATCTTTTTCCGCCGTTGCATTCAGAAGGTCCTGGTTTTGTAGCACTGTTTGCTTTTACGTCGTTCATCCTATGGCTGATTTGGTCGCCATTGGGCACTATAGGTCTTGGCTTAACAGTCTGGTGTTTCTATTTCTTTCGCGATCCCGACCGGGTTACGCCAACACGCGACGGCCTTGTCATTAGTCCGGCCGATGGTGTGGTTCAGTCGATTACCGACGTGAATGGACCCAGTGAGCTGGATCTAGGCAAAAAGAAATTCACCAGAGTTAGCGTCTTTATGAGCGTTTTCGACTGTCATGTGAATCGACTGCCTTTATCCGGTGTTGTGACGAACGAAGTGTATGTGCCTGGTTTGTTTCTCAACGCCACCTTGGACAAAGCCAGCATCGATAATGAGCGTCAGTGCCTTCATGTGAAGACGGATGGTGGCAAGGAGTTGGCGGTCGTTCAAATCGCTGGCCTCGTCGCACGCCGCATTCGTTGTGATGTTCAAAAAAACCAGCACCTTGAAACGGGCGAACGCATTGGCATGATTAGGTTCGGTAGTCGCGTTGACGTTTACTTACCGCGCGGTACTCATCCACTGGTTTCGGTTGGACAAAAAGCGATAGCAGGTGAGACTGTCATTGCTGACGTTAAGTCACGTGAGACAGCGCGCGAGGGAGAGGTGCGCTAAGTGCTTGAAAACGCAAACAAGACGCCGCTGACAGGCACTCCGAAGGTGAAAACGCGGCGCACTATGCCGTTCAATCAGCTGTTTCCTAATGTGCTGACCGTTCTGGCTTTATGCAGCGGTTTAACAGCCATTAAGTTTGCCATTGAAGGCCAATTTGAACGTGCAGTCATCGCGCTGGTCATTGCCTGCTTCTTAGACGGCATAGATGGTCTTGCAGCGCGATTGCTTCGGGGTACAACCAAGTTCGGCGCTGAATTAGATTCCCTTTCCGATGCAATTAGCTTCGGAATGGTTCCGGTAATTCTACTGTTCCTGTGGGCCATGCAAGGGGCGGGCGCTGTCGGTTGGGCGCTATGTCTGCTATTTGCGATTTGCTGTGTCCTGCGATTAGCGCGATTTAACACGATGGTCGGAGACCCAGGATTACCGTCTTGGGCACACAATTATTTTACGGGAGTACCGGCACCAGCTGCTGCGGGGCTTGTCATCCTGCCGATGATTCTGTCGTTCTATTTTGAGGCTGGCGTGTTTAATAGCCCGCTCGTCGTCGGCCTGTTTTTAGCGACTGTATCATTCCTGATGGTTAGTAAGGTGCCGACGTTTTCTATTAAACGGGTCAGGGTTCCGCGTCAGTTTGCTTTACCCATGATGCTTCTAATCGCCACGGCGACCGGGTTCTTGGTGACGGAAACGTGGGCAACGCTTGGCCTAATGGGCTTGATTTACCTGGCCAGCATCCCGTTCAGTATTATTTCTTTTCGTCGTCTTTCCATGCGCGGTGGCCCCAGCAAAGAAGAACTCGCAGAAGCCGAAGACGAATCGTTCGACATACCCGACCAAGGCTAGGTCCACTAATCAATTTATTCCGCTGGTTGTCCCGCAGTGTACCGTTGATTGTAACGCCGCGCCCCTAGCTTTGCAGTAATATCGGTCCGCAGTTTCAATGCGCAAGGAGTGACAACAAGCGTGAGTACAGTCGCAAAAGTCAATCCGCATACAATCGCGATAGAAAGCTGCTGCCACCATTGCAAGGATGGGGCTCCGACGTTAACCGCGCGCTGAACAAAGTCGACATTGATTTGGAACATCATTGGCATGAGGCCCAGAACAGTCGTAATGGTTGTTAGCAGAACAGGCCGAAAGCGTTGAACACCTGTTTGTATAATAGCTTGCACAGGATCTCGAATATCTTTTTTGAGTCGGTCATAGGTATCGATGAGAACAATGTTATTGTTAACGACAATACCTGCGAGCGCAATAACACCGACGCCCGACATCACTATGCCGAAGGCTTGCTGGAAAATAAGAAGTCCCAGAAAAACACCGATGGTCGACATCAGGACTGCGCTCAATATTAAGAAGGCGGAGTAGAAACTATTGAACTGAGTGACAAGTATGAGGGCCATTAAGAACAAAGCCACAATGAAAGCTTTCTGCAAGAAGTCCGCAGACTTTTGCTGTTCTTCGTCTTCACCCTTGAACTGCCATTTGACTGCCTGGCTCCAGCCGTCCGAATCTAGCAGCCACTGTTCAACTTGCCGAACCTTCGTATCTGGGAGGATGCCTGGCTCAATGCTGGCAATAACGGATGCCACGCGCTGACTATCAATGCGGTTAATCTCGCCGGGGTCCTGGCGGGCAACGCGTTTCACAAAACTGGAAACGGGAACTTGTCCACCGGGCGTTGTTACCCGGATGGCGTCCAATTCGTCTAGGGTTCGGTACTCCTCAGGGAAGCGGACTATGATGTCGATTTCATCATCAGCGTCATCGGGGCGGTAATCCGATAGCTTTAGCCCTTCGGTGACGAGTTGAACCATGTCACCAATTCCGCCGATATCGACACCGAATTTGGCGGCTTGGGCGCGATCGACATCAAGTTGCCACTCGATGCCTGGGAGCGGCAACGTATCTTCAATATCAATAAATCCTCCGACGCGCTCCAACTCCGCGCGTACAAGAGCTACGTGATGTGTAAGGACGTCAAAATCTTTAGCCATTAGATTAAGATGGAATTGACGCCCCGTCGGCGGGCCCATTTTCTCTTCCCAAATTTCAATCTTAACGCCAGCAATGTCAGCCAACCGTTCCCGCATGTCGGCAACAACTTCCTTAGACGGGCGACGGGTTGACCAATCTTTGTATTCAAATTGAACCGCCCCTACGATGTCTGCTGAGCCACCATCGCGGTAGCGTGCCCCTTCGGCTGACCGCGCGTAGACGGTTTTGAATTCAGGAAAATCGAAGATTTTTTCTTCAACAATCCGGGTCAGCCTGTCCTTGTCTTCAACGGATAAGTTGCCGCGGGCATGAACGTATACGGCGCCGCGTTCTGGCTCTGATTCGGGCATAAACTCAATGCCTTTACCAAAATTCCAATAGAGGACTTGAACAAATACAAGCACACTGAATGCGCCGACAATTACTGTGTTGGAGTTATTTAGCGCAAGCGTAAGTAATCGCGCATAACGGCCCGTCAGGCCGGGCAAGGTGGTCATATCGAAGTCGTGACCGGCAGCCATTGCACGCATGGTTTCTGCGCTGCCGGCACCAGGTTTGCCAAACCGGGAGCCAAGTGTTGGAATAAATACCAGAGCCATGAGGAGAGACGCGGACAGTGTCGCGATCAGTGTAATCGGCAGGTACTTCATGTATTCGCCAAACAGTCCTGTCCAAAATAGGAGAGGCGTGAATGCGGCCAAAGTTGTGGCTGTCGACGCGATCACCGGCCAGGCCATGCGTTTGGCGGCGAGCGCATAGGCTTCTTTGCGATGAAATCCTTCCGTCATTTTGCGGTCCGCGTATTCGGTGACCACAATGGCGCCGTCCACCAGCATGCCAACCGAGAGAATAAGGCCGAACAGAACCACCATATTGATTGTCATTCCACCAGTGTAGAGTACCAGTATACCCATCAGGAACGACCCTGGAATTGCCACACCGACCAACAGCCCAGCCCGCAGTCCAAGGGCGCCCACCACAACGATCATGACGAGAAGAACTGCCGTCACCACATTGTTTTGCAGCTCCGCCAACATGTCGCGGATCATCTTTGATTTGTCTTGGAAATAGTTAACTTGGATGCCGGGTGGCCAGCTTTTGCGGTCCTCCTCGACAACGTCTCGAACCTCCTCAACGGTTTGGATAATGTTTTCGCCAACACGTTTAGATATTTCCAGTGTCAGAGAAGACTGTCCATTTACCCGCGCATAACCATCTGCATCCTTGAACGCGCGCCGGCCTTTGGCAACGTCACCAACAGTAATGGTTGCATCTCGGTTAATGACGACAGGCAGGTCTAGAACGTCGTCCACGCCTTCGATAAGGCCTGGCAAGTTGATGGCAAACCGGCCTGTGCCGGTGTCTAACTCTCCAGCGGCGATGACAGTATTGTTACGCTTCAGGAAGTTCGTAAATTCGTTTGCATCGATGCCGTAAGATTTAAGCAATGCGGGGTCAATAATGACTTCCATCTGTTCTTCGCGGTCACCAGCGATATCGGCTTCCAAGACACTGGGAACTTCTTCAATCTTGTCCTTCAGCCGTTTGGCGATGGTAAACAATGTCCGCTCCGGGACGTCGCCCGACAAACTAACGGCCAGAATGGGCAGCAGACTCATGTTTACTTCGTGAACGGTCGGCTCTTCTGCACCAGCCGGCAATTCAGCTTTAGCAACATCCACTGCCTCTCGTACGTCTTGAAGAGCTCTATCGACGTCGAACCCTGCTTCGAACTCGAGCGTAACGTTTGCCGCATTCGGGAAAGACTGTCCTTTGATTTCTTTGACGCCTTCGACTGACCGCAACTCACGCTCCATGGGGCGAACCAAAAGGCGTTCACCGTCTTCTGGAGAAATGCCCCGATAAACCAGGTTCACATAGATTGTGGGAACTGGGATATCGGGTTCGGCCTCTTTTGGAATATCGATTAAGGCTACGATGCCTGTAATCAAAATCATTCCCAGCAGCGCGAGCACCGCCCGGGACCGGCCCAGCGCGGCATCGATAAGAGTGTTCACTGGCGCTTCTCCGCGATTCGGGCGAGGCGCGTCGAACTCTTATCATGCGAAGGAAGATGCGACAGAGGTTCGGCAGAATTGCCTGTATCCGGTCCAACGACAACGGGTTCGACCTGTTGCCCAACTTTTACAAACTCTTGCCCCACTGTTATGATGCTGACTGCATCCGGCAGTCCCGTCAGCCAAATACTTTCTACTGACGATGAGGACACATCCGCCTCGGCAAACACGACCCGGTTATTGGGGTCGACTATTTTCACACCGACAGCGCCACTGTCATCAAGGGTCAGTGCCGCCGGAGGTAACCTATGAGCAAGGGTTTCTTGTGCAGGTAGGTGCAATGTCGCTGTTAAACCGTCAATCAACGCGCCGTCCTCATTTGAAATAGAAACTTCGACTAAGAATGTGCGGGTTTCTGGGGTCGCGACACTGGAGATGTAAGTTACGGGTCCGTAGACAACCGTACCGTCGATAAGTTTGGCGGATGCGGACGATCCTTCTTGAATTTCACCGACTGCTAATTCAGCCACCTCTGCAATTACCAGTACAGGGTCAAGATCGATCATTACTGCAACGTCATCACCGACCCGCAGGTAGTCTCCCACTTCTACGTGGTTCATATTAAAGACACCGTCAAACGGTGCCCGAATGGTGGCACGATTGAGTTCAAGTTCAGCGCCGGTTAAGTCGGCTTGGGCAGATTCGAGTTCCGCTTTAGAATTGGCCAGCGAAACCTCGGAGGCGAACGATTTTTTTGAAAGGTTTTCAGAAGCGCGAAACTCCAATTGACGTTTTGCAACCAATGCTTTTGCTTTCCTTACGAGGGCTTCCCGGTCTTCGATGGCGAGTGAAATTAAGGCGTCACCTTTTTTCACAGTGGTACCACGCGGCACCACAAGGTTAGTAACAGCGCTCTCCGTTTCAGATCGGATCGTAATTTGGCGTGACGCTACAGTGCGCCCGGCGACCTTAATTTCTCTGATACGTGGCATGGCCGTCGAACGCATCACTTGAACCCTTTGCAGTCCTTCTGGCTGATTGAGGGCGGCCTGTTCAGATGCCGAGAGTTCAGTTTTTCGCGAAGGTGCAAAAACGGCACCCGAAGCGATCCAAAGCGCTGCTACGCTGGCTATCGCACCAGCAATTAAATAAGACTTGTTCATCTTCCATCTCCCACTGCTTTAAGTGGTCGAGTAATCTCGTCCTCGGTTTCGGGTAGGGTGGTGAGTTCGGCGCGATGTTGCTTCAGGTAATCCACAGCTGTCTGGTATATCGTCGCACAGAATTCGTGAATAAATCGGTGAACGGGGGCAAAGTCTTCGGGAGCGCCGTATTCTTGCATTGCGGCAAGGTGTTGTTCGTATTCATCGATATAACGATCGACGAGAGAGACAACGTGGCCCCGGGAGAGATGGTCGCCAAAGGATAATATAAACAGCATTTCGGAGCGCATTTTGTCCGGTGCCGGTGTCGTCGAAATCGCTTCAAGAAAGGCCGATCTTCCAGCATCGGTAATACTGTAGACTTTCTTGTCTGGTCGGCCATCTTGCTCGGTAATACAGCACGTCGCCCATTCGCGCTCGAGCAGCGCTGTTAGACACGGATAAATAGATCCAAAGCTCACGTCATGGATGGCGTTGAAGGGCCCATCCTCGAACAGCTTGCGAATTTCATATCCCGACGCATCACGGTGCATAAGTGCGCCAAGGCATAAGGTTTTAGCGTCCACGGCATATCCCCTTTGGGGTGCGCGCCTTATCACGCGCAGCCACTAAATTTTGCCGCCGTTATATCGGACTGATATATTTCAGGTCAATATACGCAATTCGAAGGTCAGCCATGCAAATAATGTATAGCTGGCGCTAATTCCCTAATATAAACAATGGATTGGGGGGCCGTTAGGGGCCCTTAAGCCGTTTGTACTTTTGTCTACTGCGGACGGCCCGACCGCGGTCATTAGGGCCTGGCTCGGGGGTTCTGCTTCTCTTTTCATGCACTTCTTGGCTAGGACCTGACAGGGCATCAGGAGCCAATTCCAGCTCTAGGTTCTCCAAGCGGTGAATTTCGTCGCGTAGACGAGCCGCTTCTTCAAATTCGAGGTCTCCAGCTGCTGCGGTCATCTTCTTTTCCATGTCTTCAATAACCGCACGTAGATTGTGGCCCAGTAGTTCCGTTTCGTCCGCTAATCCGGTGTCAACCGTCACCCGGTCCTGTTCATAGACACTTTGCAGTACATCAGAGATGCCTTTGCGAATACTTTCCGGGGTGATTCCGTTGGCCGTGTTAAAGGCTTGCTGCCTTTCCCGTCGGCGATTTGTTTCAGAGATGGCCTTTTCAAGGCTATGGGTCATGTTGTTTGCATACAGAATAACTTTGCCGTCGATATTACGGGCAGCGCGGCCAATGGTTTGAATGAGGGAGCGGGCAGAGCGGAGAAAGCCCTCCTTGTCTGCATCAAGAATGGCAACAAGCGTGCATTCCGGTATATCGAGCCCCTCCCGAAGCAAATTTATTCCCACCAGCACATCGAAGACGCCCAAGCGGAGATCCCGAATAATCTCGATCCGTTCCAGTGTATCTATGTCTGAATGCATATAGCGCACGCGCACATCTTGCTCGGTGAGATATTCCGTCAGGTCTTCGGCCATGCGCTTTGTCAAAGTAGTCACTAGAGCGCGCATGCCTTTAGCGGCGACGTCTTTTACCTCGCCGAGCAGATCGTCTACCTGTGTATCGGCAGGCCGCACATGGCAGACGGGATCGATCAAGCCGGTGGGACGGATCACCTGCTCAATAAACGCGCCACCAGTGCGCTCCATTTCCCAGTCACCAGGGGTAGCGGATACAAACACTGTTTGTGGCCGCATAGTTTCCCATTCTTCGAATTTGAGCGGCCTATTGTCACAACAGGACGGTAACCGGAAACCAAAACTTGAAAGTGTTGTCTTGCGCTGAAAGTCCCCTCTGTACATGCCGCCGATTTGAGGCACTGAAACATGACTCTCATCGACGAAAAGAAGGGAGTCTTCTGGGATGTATTCGAATAACGTTGGCGGTGGTTCGCCGGGCGCTCGACCCGTCAGATAACGGGAATAGTTTTCTATGCCTTTACAATGTCCGGTGGCTTCCATCATCTCAAGGTCGAACATCGTGCGCTGTTCGAGTCTTTGAGCTTCAAGGAGCTTTCCTTGGTTGTTGAATTCGTCAAGCCGTTGCTTCAATTCAGCTTTGATACTCTTCCTTGCCTGAGAAAGTGCAGGGCGCGGGGTGACGTAGTGGCTGTTGGGATACACAGTAATCAGTTGGAGTGCGGAGGTTTTTTCGCCAGTGAGGGGGTCAAATTCCTGGATAGACTCAACTTCATCACCGAATAACGATAGCCGCCACGCCCGATCGGCATAGTGCGCTGGAAAAATTTCGATGACGTCGCCGCGCACACGAAAGGTTCCCCGGTAAAAACTTGCGTCATTGCGCTTGTATTGCAAAGAGACGAGTTTTTTAAGGAGTTCAGCACGAGGAAGTGTCGTGCCTTCCTCAATGACAATGGTCATCCGGGAATAAGACTCGACGGACCCTAAGCCGTAGAGGCAGGAAACCGAGGATATGATAATGACATCCCGCCGCTCCAGTATAGAGCGAGTCGCAGAGTGCCGCATTCGGTCGATCTGCTCGTTAATGCTCGCATCTTTCTCGATATACGTATCTGTACGTGGCACATAGGCTTCCGGCTGGTAATAGTCGTAATAAGACACGAAATACTCGACCGCGTTGTCGGGGAAAAACCCCTTGAATTCGCCATATAACTGGGCAGCGAGCGTCTTATTCGGGGCCAGTATCAGAGCCGGACGGCCTGTGCGGGCAATGACTTGGGCCATGGTAAAGGTCTTGCCAGACCCCGTAACGCCGAGCAGGACTTGGTCGCGCTCACCGTCAATTAGCCCATTTTCAATATCGACAATGGCTTTCGGTTGATCGCCCGCCGGCGTGAACTCGCTCTCCAGCCGAAAAACGGCAGGTTCGCTTGCGCTTGGCTTTTCGTGCAGGGAGATGGCCGTGGGCATGTACCTAACATAAGCAAAGGGCTTGGACGCCGCCAGCAGTGAAAAGCTCTAAAACCAGAGTGAATCTATTAGAACCCAGTTGCGCCAGAGTGCAGGTCGCAGTAGCTTCCGCGCCGCCTACCGAGTTTCATTTTTTCAGCTGTGGAGAAGTCCCGTGTCCATTATTGCGCACCGTATGTCAGCCATAAAGCCCTCTCCGACGATGGCTGTTACAGCCAAGGCTGCGGAACTTAAGGCCAGTGGTGTGGATGTCATCGGTCTGGGCGCTGGGGAGCCCGACTTTGATACCCCCCAACACATCAAGGACGCTGGGAAAGTTGCCATAGACGCGGGTAAGACGAAATACACACCCTCAAATGGAATTCCGGCGCTACGCCAAGCTGTGGTCGACAAATTCAAGCGCGAAAATGAGCTAGATTACGAAGTCGGCCAAGTTCACATCGGTGTCGGCGGAAAGCAGGTTCTTTTCAATGCTATTCTGGCCACCGTTAACGCAGGTGACGAAGTTCTTATTCCGGCCCCGTATTGGGTCAGCTATCCCGACATGGTCCTTATCGCTGGTGGTAAACCTATGTTTATAGAATGTACCGAGAGCGCAAACTTTAAAGTTACGCCTGAGATACTTGAAGCCGCGATTACGGACAAGACGAAGTGGATCATCCTCAATTCTCCGTCCAATCCGACGGGGTCCGCTTATACAGAGGAAGATCTGCAGGCGGTTGCCGACGTTTTGCTGAGGCATCCTCAAGTTTGGGTAATGACGGACGATATTTACGAGCATCTCGTCTATGACGATTTCCAATTCAAGACCATCGCTCAAGTCGAACCCAAGTTGTTTGATCGCACTCTGACCATCAACGGCGTAAGTAAGGCTTTCGCTATGACAGGCTGGCGGATGGGTTATGCCTGCGGTCCGTTGGACCTCATTAAGGCGATGAACAATATCCAGTCGCAAAGCGCGTCTCATACCAGTTCGATCACGCAAGAAGCCTGCGTGGAAGCCTTAAACGGACCGCTGGATTTCATAGCCGAACGTAATACTGTCTATAAAGAACGCCGCAATATAGTGGTTGAATTGCTCAATCAAGCAGAAGGAATTACGTGCCTGACACCGGAAGGTGCGTTCTATGTGTATCCGTCGTGCGCGGGGTGCCTTGGAAAAACCACGCCTGCTGGTAAAACTCTCGAAACCGATACGGATTTTGTAACGGCGTTGCTTGAAGAAGAAGCTGTCGCTGCAGTTCAAGGTGCAGCCTTTGGGCTGTCCCCATATTTTCGTATTTCCTATGCCACATCTACTGAAACCTTAAAGGAAGCGTGCGCACGTATTAAAAGATTCTGTGCCGGCCTGAAATGAATTTCCGCAAGACAGTGCTAACCCTTTTTGTACTTCTCGCGGCTGCGAGTGTGGGGAGTGTTATTGCTGTTCGCAATGGCGCTCTAAATCCCACGGACGACTATTTAAAACAGCGGTTTACCGATGCCAGGTCTAAGTTTGTTACGGTAGATGGTGTGCCATTCCATGTGGTGGAAGAAGGGCGAGGTCCCGTCATTATCCTGATTCACGGACACCTTGGTAGTAACCGGCAGTGGGACGGTTGGGCAGATAACCTGCGGAAAGATTTCCGCGTCGTACGCTTTGATTATCCGCCATTTGGAATATCTGGACCGGACCCGATTGGCCAATACGGTTCTTCTCGGGTCTACCCCTTTATCGTCAAACTGATCGATGAGCTTGGCTACCAACGATTCCACATTGGAGGAACATCATCAGGCAGCATACTCGCGCTGCGCTATACAGCCGACCACCCTGAGCGAGTTGATAAACTTATGCTCTCAACGGTTCCAGCTTATGCACCGGGAGATCGTTTGCCGCCACCATGGCAATTTGCGGCAGTAATGTGGTTTAGCGACAACGTGCTGCAAGTCTGGCGGCCGCAGTTGTACTGGCAACTGTTTATGGAAAATATATTTGGAAACGATGACCGGATCACACCGAACATGGTTGCGGACTATGCGGCCCTCAACAACCGTTTGGGCTCCATTGGCAACGTTCGCTCATTTATAATGGCTAACGCCCGCAGCACATTTGACGTAGCGAGCGCTGCGGCGCGTATAACTAGCCCAATTCTTATTCAATGGGCCGGTAAATCGCCTGTCCTAACGACTGCAGGGCTAGAGAGAGTTGCGCCTATGTTTATAGGCGCTGATGTTACAATCATCGAATATCCCGACCTTGGACATAAACTTATGCTTGAGGACCCCGAGCGCACCGTCGCTGATACGCGAGCTTTTTTGCTTGGTGAATGAAGGCGTCCTAGTTTGCTGACCGCAGTGACTATTCGTCTTTGGGTATAATGGGTAGCTTAGCACGGGTACGTGTGATCTCCTTTAATAGGAAATCTCTAAACACAGAAACTCGCATCGAATTTCGCAATTCTTCTGGGTAAACAAAATAAACTTCAATGGGCGGGCTATCGAGTTTCGGAAGGATATGAACCAATCCGCGTCCTTCCCTGTAGAAATATTCTGGTAATGCACCAATACCAATGCCGTTCTTAACTGCGCGGTATACGCCGTAAAGGTTGTTGACTGTCAGCACGGGGGCTACCTGCCCTACAGCCTCTTCAACCAAGTCGATGTGCCAATTGACTTCTTCGAATGGCAACGCGCCGCCACCGAATGCCACCAGTCGATGGTTCTTAAGGTCTTCAATGCTCGTCGGCGTGCCGAATTCCTTGAGGTAGTCGGGGGAGACTAAAATATGGCCCTTTAGTTGGCCTAGGTGCCTCTGAATGAGATCCGGCTGTTTGGGTTCAGTGAATCGAATAGCGACGTCGCCTTCGCGCATAGCCAGATCAAGTACATTGTCATCGAGGCGCAGCGTAACGTCGATATCGGGGTGATCCTTGATAAACTGCCGGAGTCTGCCAGTAAGCCAAACAGATCCAAATCCAACCGTAGTGGTCACGGTAAGGGGGCCTTCAGGCTTTTCTTTAGTGCCTGTGAGCTGATTTTCAACAGACGTCAATTTGGCAAAGACATCGTGGACAGTATTGTAAAGTAAGTCTCCCTGCTCGGTCAGAATCAGACCACGATCGTGGCGGTGAAACAGAGCCACACCAAGGGTGGCCTCAAGCGCGCTGATCTGACGGCTTACTGCAGGCTGGCTTAGATTTAGTGTTTTGCCCGCACGGGTAAAGCTTCCTGCTTCAGCGACAGCGTGAAACCCACGCAACTTACCCCAGTCGAGGCGACTATTTACCCGTGTCGGCATCGGCCGATCCCCCAAGGTCTCTTGGTCATATGCAGTGACGCGCGGCTTTAGTTCCCCTGGGCCGCTAGAAACCGGTCTGCTTCTAATGCAGCCATACACCCCGTTCCAGCGGCCGTCACCGCTTGTCGGTAAGTATGATCCTGAACATCTCCGGAGGCAAAGACTCCTTCAATATTTGTCTGAGTAGAATCCGCTTTGGTCAGCAAGTATCCGCCGTCGTCCATGTCGATAACACCTTTGAAAAGCTCGGTATTTGGAGTGTGTCCTATGGCAACGAAGACACCATCGACAGCCAATTCAGATGTTTCGCCGGTTTTCAGGTTTTTGAGTTTTGCACCGGTTACGCCGAGCGGGTCAGTATCGCCCATCACCTCTTCAAGAGCCGTGTCCCAAACCACTTCCACCTTTTGGTGCCGGAATAGACGGTCCTGGAGAATCTTCTCCGCCCGCAATGAGCCGCGCCGGTGAACGAGTGTCACTTTGTTCGCATGGTTGGTGAGGTAGAGCGCCTCTTCGACAGCAGTATTTCCTCCGCCAATCACACAGACATCTTTGCCTCGAAAAAAGAAACCATCACAGGTCGCACAGGCAGAGACACCAAATCCCATATAAGTCTGCTCGGTATCTAGCCCGAGCCAACGCGCTGATGCCCCCGTCGAAATAATGGCGGACTCGCCAACGTAGGTATCACCTGAATCTCCCTTGCAAGAAAAAGGTCTTGAGGACAGGTCAACGGACACAATGGTATCTTGAATGATACGCGTTCCTACATGTTCTGCCTGTTTCTGCATCTGTTCCATGAGCCAAGGGCCCTGAATGACGTCGGCAAAACCAGGGTAATTTTCAACATCCGTCGTGATGGTCATCTGCCCCCCTGGTTGCATGCCTGCGACCAGCATGGGTTCTAAGCTAGCCCGCGCGGCATAAATAGCGGCGGTTAGTCCAGCGGGTCCTGAGCCCAGAATGAGTACTTTTGAATGATGTTCGGCCATGGCTTTCGGAGACTTTCGTTCATCAGTGGTATGGCAATGGAGCGGTAACATAGGTGGGGGGTGGAAGCGTTACAAGCCAAGGCGCAGGGTGCTTTGGACGGATTCACACCCTTTAGTATTGACGATTATATGGGTCGCATTTTTGCTCAAACGTGTAATATTATTGCGCTTAAGCCGGAGTGCCAGAAACGATAAATGGGGATGACATGCAGCGCGTTAAGCTCGATCGCATTGATCGACAGATTCTAAGCGACTTGCAAGATTATGGGCGGATGACAAACGTCGATCTTGCTAAGAATGCGGGCATATCTGCACCACCTTGCTTGCGGCGGGTCCGGGCGCTCGAAGAGGCGAGATATGTTAAAGGATATAATGCCGATCTCGACCCTGTTCTATTGGGATTCAACGTTGCCGTCTTTGCACATGTTGGGCTGAGCAGTCAGGCGGAAGCGGATTTAGTGGCGTTCGAACAGATGGTCGATCAATGGCAAGAGGTGCGGGAATGCCACATGCTTGCCGGCGAAACGGATTTTCTTCTTAAGATCGTCGCCCGGGACTGGGATGAATACCAGAAATTTATCACTTCCAAACTCACCGCTGCGCCAAATGTTGCGCAAGTCAAATCTGCTTTAGCTATTCGCAGTTCGAAAAGGCTCACCGGCGTTCCCATTCAGGTGCGCCCAGCGGAACCACCAACAATGGCGACCAAAGCCGCAACCAAAACAGAGTCTAAAGAAGAACGTGAAGAGGGCGATAGCCCTCTTCTGGATTCGACCAACGCGTCCGTCAAAAAGCTGATTCAGAAAGCCAAGGAAAGGGGCTACATCACATACGAGGAG
>JAQWRV010000030.1 GCA_029243545.1 Rhodospirillaceae bacterium | reverse complement strand
GATTGGACTCTAACCCAAAAGAAAAGCCCCCCGCCGTGAGACGAGGGCTGATCTAGGGTTTTCGTAATATTATTTTTTATGGATATAACTATACCCCCGAGCCTTTCAGCCCGGGGGTTTGTCGTGTGCGCATTCAGTTTTCGCTAACGCCTAAAACGGAAACTCACGCTTCAGCGGTTCCGGGCCGCCGCGTTCTTCCATCTTCTTCTTGAAGAAGGTCCACGAGGTTACGTTTTCCCGGTCGTCATCCAACGGCGGAGGATCGGTATACTTGGGATAATTCTTGGCGATCTGGTCCTTCATGGTGTCGGACATATCGTTCCAGTCATCTAGCTTCCGTCCGGCGGTATGCATGTAGATGATGCCGTCGCGTCCGGCCATCTCCATCCACGGAAGCCAGTCGGAATGGCGTACCCAGCCAACTTGCACGTTGGCGGAGTCCACGGTGTCGTCCATCAGGCTTTCTTTATCGCCGAAGAAGTTAAACATCTCCGTGGCGCGGTACTGGCCGCCGATGTATTTCTGATACTCGCCGCTCAACACGTTGGTGTAAAAGAGCGGAATGGCGGAAGTGAACCACCAGCGGTCGCCAATGACGTCGCCGGGGAATTTCTGCGGCTTGCCATCGCGGCCCATGCCGAAAGATGGACCGGAGTTCACCGGGTCGTTGTCCACGTTCCAAACTTCGACCGTCTCGCCGGTGTATGGGTTTTCCCAGGCCTTCAACACTTCTCCGGTGCTCTTGTCTTTGTAGAGTAGAATTTCCCGGGTGCGCAGGGTGTAGCCGTAGTTGCCATTCTTGTCGCGCGCCGTGCCGCAGTGGCGGACATTCATGCCCTCCACGTCAAACAGGTATTTGTCGGACATACCCATGCGCCGGCCAAAGGCCTTGCCGTGCCACCAGTAGGTGACGGCTTCGCCGTCTTTAAGCGAGCACTGGATTTTGCGCATGACTTTGGCCATGCCCTCTGCCGTGTCGAGGTCGTGCTGCCCGGCAGTCGCCGTCATGGGGGCCGTGGCGGGCAATACCAGCGCGAGCACGGCAGCCATCAGCATTTTCGTGAACATGCTGTTCTCCCTGAGTTTTGGGGTTTGTATTCTTTTGGGTTTACATACTAGCTAGCAGGTTGGTTCTAGATCATTTCTCTAACTTGACAACAACTTTCCCAAGATTCTTTCCACTGAGCAGGTGCTCGACGGCGTCAGGCACCTGTTCCAGTCCTATGAAGGGATTGGGATCTACGAAAACGGTCAATTCGCCCCGCAAATACAGGCCGATGAGCCGTTCCGCGGCGTAGGGGTGGTGCTCTTCATAATGGGGGTTGATGAAGCCGCGAACCGAGGCTGAGCGAAAATAGAGCTTCTGGTAGAGGCGGGGGCTGGTCACCTGTTCCCAGGGTTTGCCCACCTCCGAGGTGTAGCCCGAGATCACCAAGCGCCCTTTCACGGCGAGGTTGTCGATAAAGGCGTCGTAGATTTTCCCGCCGACGGAATCATAGGCAATGTTGATGCCGTTGGGGTATTCGCGCTTGAGCACGTCGGCAACATCTTCGGTTCTGTAATTAATCGCTCTATCGCAGCCGATTTCACGCAGTTTCTCGGCTTTTTCGTCGCTGCCACAAATACCGATCACATGATTACCGGCTTTCTTAGCCACCTGTACGATGATGTGCCCAAGTCCACCAGCGGCAGCTGATACGGCCACAGTCTCGCCAGTGCCCAACTCACCCACTTGTTCGACACCGACCATGCCCGAAATTCCCGTCGGCATGATGCAGAGAATCTCCGGGCTGGCCGACGGCACTTTGTAAAGCCGTCCCACGTTGGCCACTTGGTAGTCCCGATAACCGGAACCAACCTTCCACGTGGCCACCGCATCGCCGACCTTAAAGTCACGCACGCCGGGGCCGAGTTTCTCGATCCGGCCAACCACTTCGATGCCCAGGTCCGTCGGCGGTGTGTAGCTGATGTAGCTCACCGCGTCGCGGATCATGTTGAGGTCGTAGACCCCGTTGACCCCGGCATAGACATTACGCACCAATACTTCGCCATAACCGGGCTCGCCAATATTGGCATCGACAATGGCGGAGCAGGCGCGAAAGTCCTCGCCGTATTGGGTCATGATGAGTTTGCGGGATTTGGGTTTAGTCATGGAAACTTGCTCATTGGCTCACATTACGCGTCTTCTGTTTCGTTTCTTGAAATACTGTAGCGCGCAGTCGCTAGGGTGGCGATAAGCATTACCGCTGCCGCGATGTCAAACGCCGTTTCCATGCTGGTGAAATTGGCCACGGCGCCCCACAGCAGTCCGCCGCCGGCCATACCGGCGGTGAAACTCATCATAGATATGGAAAGACCACGCGCTCGCACCCACGACGGCAAAACCATCTGTGACGAGACCTGAAACGACAGCATGCAGATCATCCATGAGCCGCCGTAGAAGAACAGTACTCCAGAGAAGTACAACGGGTCTCGCACCACACCTACACCGTACAAACTCATTACGAGAACCAGGCTGGCGCAGAAGACGATGGTGTCGCGGCTGAAGCGGGCGTTGACAATCGGTGCGATGAAGACGGCGGTGACAATAGCGCCGACTCCGACCGCGCCCATCAATGTGCCGAAACCTTCGGGCCCGACACCCAGTTCCGTCCGGGCGAGCAGGGGCAGAAGGGCCATAATCGCGCTGGCGCAGAAAAAATGGCAGGAGCCTCTGATTATAATGGCTTGGAATCGTTTCGCGCGGCGCACATAGCGCACACCAGCAGATATGTTCGACCATAAGCTCTGGCGGTTGGCGGGGCGCATGGGCGGCCCCTCCCAGCGGTATACCACCCACATGAAAATAAAGTAGCTGAAGGCGTTGATCAAAAATGCTGGGGCGATTCCGGCGAACCCGATCAAAAGGCCTGCCGCGGCCGGACCGATTAGGCGTGAGATGTTCATGGATAGGGAATTGAGGGTGACAGCATTGACCACTTCCGTTCGGGGCACGATGTCCTGAATGGTGGCCGACATGGCAGGCATGTGACAGGCGCCACCGGCGCCCAGCAGGAATGTGAAAAAGATCAGCCAGAAGGGCGTCACCATCTCCGCATAGGTGAGGGCGGCCAGAATCAGCGTAACCGCGATCATCCAACACATCACCCCAATCATATATTTACGCCGGTCAATCATGTCGGCCAGGGCCCCGGCAATGAAGGCTAGGAACAAGGTCGGGATCATCTGGGCCGCCTGCACCAAGGCGATCATGAAGGGCGAGCTGGACATGTCGGTCATTAGCCAAGCCGAGCCGATCATCTGCATCCAAGAGCCAATCATCGAGAACAACCCAGCGATCCAAAATGCCCGGAAGGCTTTCAGCCGGAGTGTTGTCCATACCGAGAGCACGCCAGCCGGGGGTGTGTGAGGTCGCGCCTCGGGGGCTGGGTCCTGCGGCGCGGCGCTTTGGCGTTGGTCGGGGAGGGACTCTTTAGGTGGCATGGGTGCTCTTAAGGGTGCGGGGCTGCAGGTGTCAACGCTGAGTCACGGGCGCGGTATCATAGTGAATACCCGCAGTATGCAATCATCTTGGCGCGCTTCTCCCTCGGGGAGTGTCGCCATAACTCATTGAATTACTTATATAGAAATCCTAAATGGGGTTGTTCATCGAGAAGCGCTCTTAATGTTTTTTACACACAGGCCAGAGTCCGGCTAGGGTGCGACTCAAACAACCGCGCATATGCCCAAAAGACAAAAGGGGACAGATTTATGAAGCTCGTTTTCACACCGAATCCTGAATACATCCACAAGGTTCTGGTCACAGCCTACGAGGGTGACATTCTCGACCGCCTGGAGTTTGAGCGGACGCGCCCCTTCGATGCAGATATAATTTGGGACTATCACCCGATGGGCAAAGTTCCGGCATTAGTGATGGACAACGGCGAGCCGCTCTACGGTGGCTTAGTCATCTGTGAGTATCTGGATTCCCTCTCGACGACCTCGGGCAATTCCATCTTTCCGTCGGGAGACGGGCGCTGGCCGGCCTTACGTCAGATGACGCTCGGTGACGGCATGTTCGATGCGACCACGCTGCTACGCGTCGAAGGCTGGCGTGATAAAGCCGACTGGAACATGGATTACATGTTGCGCGAGCGGCGCAAGATTATCGGCTGCCTCGATCAACTCAACAGAGAAGTACCAAAGTTCAAAGACGCAGGTTTCCATATTGGCCACATTTGCACAGCAGGTGGTCTCAGTTATCTCGACCTGCGCAACCCAATTCGGGAGCATGTCATTGTTGAAGGCGATGAGACGTTCGATTGGCGCGAGGGCAGGGATGATCTTGCCAAATGGTATGATGCTATCGTCGAGCGGCCGTCACTCAAGTGGCGATTCAGCCTGCCTGAATAAATAACTGTAGCTAGGAAGTAGGAATCTGCACCTCGGGCAACCGGTCTATCAGCATTTCCCAGTTGTTCAGCGACGCAATGTGGAAGTACATGGCGGACAGCCAGCCTTTGCTGCGCCATTCGAGTATCTGCGCGTCGGGCACTTCGCGGAACTTCTCTTCACTGATCGATGAGAATGCCCCAATGCTCATTTTTTCATCGCCGGGCAACTCTAGCTCCAGAGACCGTTCTTCCATCAGGCCAGACGCTGCAAGCATATCGGAGAATTCAGCAGTTGCCCCATAAGCGCTGTGAAATTGCTGGCAGAGCTCGAGTGCATCGGTCACCACTTTGGTTTCGGTTTCTCCATCGAACAACGCGCGGGCGTCAGCATGGTCGGACTGACATGCATTGTCGACACCGAGTTGTAGACGTTCATCGCCTTCTTTCCCCAAAAGAATAAACGGGTAACGCCGAACGTAAGCAGGGGTATAGCAGCGCCGCTCCCACGCCCCATCTTCAGAGACGAATAGGTTCTGGTCATGTCGGAAGCCAAGTGCAACGGTAGGGACCATTTGGTCACCGACAAATACGATCGGATAATGCCGGGCCGCTAGTACGAACTCAGGTGTCGTTATAGGAACGGCGTTGGTTTCTCTCGTGAAGCTGAGATCGAGCTCCGGCTGAATCTTAAAGTCGCCATGGGTTCCTGCCGTAACCGGCGCTGGTTCGCTGTAGAATAGCGGAGGCGCTTGTTGTTCCTGCGCGGCCTCGCTGCTGGTTTCTTCTGTTGTATCTGGCTGATCGACACTCACTGTTTAGTCCTCGTGTGGCAGAATCCATAGGTGCCCAAATCAAGACCAGGGCGACTCGTCGGCGCAGATTAAGGGCTTATCCGCCAGGGTCAACAAGCGTCAACCGAGCTTCGCGGGGGCAGATAGGCTTGTCCCGTCTTCTCTTATACAGTCCAGCTATAGCTAATGTTCGATTCGGAAAAGGTTATAGCCATGCTTGCCGGTAAAACCGCCCTCGTGACCAATGTCTGCCACTTCATCGGCGTTGCCGCTGCGGAGACGCTGCAGTCACATGGGGCGAAAGTTCTCTGCCATGATCAGTCCTTTGGGGATAGTCAGGCTCGCGCCGACTTTACGGGAGATCATCCAAATCTAACGCTGCTATCGGAGACCTGCACGGCCGCTGCCGTTGATGCTGCCGCCGAGGCGTTTGGTCATCTCGATATCGCCGTCATCAACGACTTCTTTCCAGCGCTCCGCGCGCCTATTGAGTCAGCCGATCTTGATGATTTTCGTAAGGGGCTTGAAGCCTTGATGGTCGTGCCGTTCGCTACGGCTGCCGCGGTTGCCCGCCACATGAAGCCGCGCAAGCAAGGCAAATTGATTTTTGTCACCTCGGCCGCGCCGGTTCATGGGTTGCCAAATTACTGTATGTATGCGGCAGGGCGTGGCGGAGCAAACGCTATGGCGTTATCCATCGCCAAAGAACTAGCTCGCGACAACATTCAGGTCAACGCTGTCGCCCCCAACTATGTGGAAAGCGAGAGTTATTTTCCGCCGGAGCTATTAGCTGACGAAACCGCGCTCGCAAAAATGATCAGTAAGGTCCCTCTTGGCCGTCTCGGAAAACCCCATGAAGTGGGGGAACTGATCGCCTTCTTGGCGTCAAACCAGTCTGACTTTATGACAGCCCAAGTCATTCCCATTGCCGGTGGCTGGGCTTAAGCCGGTTCGGCGCCTTTTAATCAGCGGGTCGCAGGTTCGAACCCTGTATCGCCCACCATTATTTCAATATAAACTACGGTATCAAACCTAGTCGGTCATTTATCTAGGGGTTCGCGTGGGCTTCACAGGTGTATTGTCGCGCATATTCTCAGATTTATGGACAAATTTATGCTGTCTTGCTTGACCCCGTCACGTAACGTTTATCATTTCTTGTTGGCATTATTACTTGGCCTAACCTGTTTCTTTGGTTCAGCACAGGCAGGCGGCGTTCTTCATCGCGGCAATATTGGAGAACCGGATTCTATTGATCCGCATCTCACTACCAGCGGATACGCGGGAAATATCATATTCGAGATGTTTGTCGGGCTGACGACCGTAGACGCCTTTGCAAATGTTGTTTCCGGAGCGGCCGAAAGTTGGACCATTTCTGAAGATGGCAAGACCTACGTCTTTACCATGCGTGAGGGCATGCAATGGTCAGACGGAACGCCAGTCACTGCAGGTGACTTTGAATATGCCTTCAAGCGCATCCTTAATCCCGAGACAGCATCGCGCAGCGCGCCCATGCTGTATGTCATCAAGAATGCCCGCCCCATCAATGGCGGGAAAATGCAGGTTGAGAATTTAGCCGTCAACGCCTTGGATGATTTGACTCTTGAAATTCAGCTCGAGGCACCGACGCCGTTCTTTCTTGAGCTGATTGTTCACCGTGGTTTTCCCGTTCCGAAATGGACGATCGAAGAATATGGCCGGGAATGGACTCGCCCTGAGAACATTGTCGTCAACGGTGCATTTGTACTGGAAGACTGGATACCGCAAACCTCACTAAGGTTGGCGCGTAATCCTAAGTTTTTTGATGCTGCGGCGATCGAGCTAGATGCCATCATGTATTATACTACCGAAGATTTGACGGCTGCGTTTAACCGCTATCGGGCCGGTGAATTGGACATGGTGATTTCGTTTCCGCAGGCCCAGTTCCAATGGATCGAAGAGAACATGGCCCAAGATCTGCACGTCAGCCAAAACAATGGGCTTGAGTACATTACCTTCAACACCCGCAAACCACCCTTCGACGACCCCCGCGTGCGTCTTGCATTAAGTTTAGCTCTTGATCGTGACATCATAACGCGCCGAGTAATGCGTGGCGGAGAATTGCCAGCCTATAGTCTTATTCCCGAAGCCTCCCGTGGCACCTACGAGCCCGCTTTTCCTGATTATCGAGAGAAAACCCAGTCAGAGCGGGATGCTCAGGCCCAGGCACTTCTTGCTGAAGCGGGTTTTGGCCCTGACAACCCTCTGTCGTTCAGTTTCCGCTACAACACCCATGAAGTGATACGGCGTGTCGCGGCTGCAGCAGCCCAGATGTGGCAGCGCAGTCTCGGGGTCCAGGTCACTCTTCTGAATAGTGATCTCAATGTGTTGAACGCTGACCTGCGCAATGGAGACTACGAAGTCGCGCGCTATCAATGGCTCGGTGAGTACCGTGATCCTTCAACGTTCTTGTATCTGTTGGAGAGTGACGCCGTCGGCGACAACCATTCCAAATATAACAATCCAAAATTCGATGCCTTAATGAAGACGATGTACGACGAACCTGATGTTCAGGAACGCCACCGTCTAATGAATGCCGCAGAAAAGATTGCCATCGAAGAGGCTCCGATCGCGCCGGTTACCTACTATGTCAGTAAGCGCTTGCTGAACCCCAGGGTAAAGGGCCTGGAAGACAACGTCCGTGGTATTAACCTCGGCCGTTACGTTTCAGTCGGAATGCCTTAAGCGGCTTACTGGAAACGGGAATAAATTTCCGGGTGAATACCCAACGGGTCTCAGAAGATGCGTCTGCATCGAACTTATATCTATCGATAGCGAAAGCCTTAAGGTCCTCAGGCGTATTAAGCCGTTCCCGCACGATATGGCGGGCCATCAGGCCGCGAGCTTTTTTAGCCAGGAAACTGTAGACCTTGGCTTTGCCGTTATGGATTTCTTTAAACACTGGTTGAATGACTGGAACATCCAGCGCTTCCGCATTCACAGCTGAGAAATACTCATTGGATGCAAGATTGAGGAGGACGGCAGTCTTTGACTTCTTGATCTGTGAAACGATGGCCTTTGTAATGGCGCCGTCCCAAAACTCATAGAGATTAGCCCCGCGTTTAGTATCGACGCGCGACCCCATTTCCAAGCGATAGGGTTGGATGGCATCAAGCGGCCGTAAGAGACCATACAGCCCTGATAAAATCCCAATATGTTTCTGTGCAAAAGCGAGATCTTCCTTGGATAGTGAGTTGGCGTCAAATCCCAAATAGACGTCACCGGCAAACGCCAGAGCAGCTTGCTTAGTCTCTCCTTTGCCGTCCACATCGAATGCTTTGAAGCGTTCAGCGTTGAGAGTGGCGAGGTTATCGCTAATGCCCATCAATCGCTTCAGATCTTGAGGCTTAAACTTCCGCGCGCGTTTAACCAACTCAGCCGTGTCGCTCGGAAACAGTGGCTTGGTCTTCGAAAGCCCTTTTTCCGGATCGGAGAAGTCTAATTTCTTTGCAGGGGAGAGGACGGTATACATGGTGAGGTCTCAACGCTCTTTTGCCGGATGAATGAATTCAGGATAGGTATATTATGATCACAGTCATTGGTATTAAGTCTTGCGATACTTGTCGTAAAGCTCTTGCCTGGCTTTCCGCCCAGAAGACCGACCACCAATACCACGATCTCCGGGCCGATGGCTTGGACGAAAAGCGCCTAAAAGGGTGGATTAACGCCTGTGGCTGGGAAGCGGTGTTGAACCGTCGTAGCACCACGTGGCGAGGTTTGGGCGACGCCGAGAAAGCGAACGTAGACGCCGATTCCGCTCTCCGCCTCATGCTGGCCCACCCCACTCTAGTCAAGCGTCCCGTCTTCGAGATAGGCTCGGCCGTGTACGTCGGATTTAGCGATTCTGTTCGCGAAGCGCTTGCATAGAGACCAAAAGCCGCCATTCCGTTGACAATAGGAGCTGATTCCCGCACACATTTAGTTGTTCAATCATCCCGGTCAGAAGGAACGCCATATGGCTCCGCCTGGATATCTTCTCGTTCTCGGTCATACCCTCGATGGCGAAAAAATGGCTCGGTATTCAGCCGCTCTGCCGCCGATCTATGAGAAATATGGCGGTTTCTACTTGGGTATTGGCGGGCCTGGACGAGGTGTGGAACACCTGGAGGGGCCGTGGTTCGATCATTCGACAAGCCATCGGCCCGGAGATCGTGGTCTGATGTTGGCCCACTTCCAAGCACCAGAAGATATTTCAAAATTTTGGTATTCGCCGGAATACGAGGAAGCAAAGAAGCTGCGCAAAAACGGTGGTGAATTTAATGTCTTTAAAATGGCCGGCAATGAGAAAGAGGCGCCCCATGGAGAACCGGCTTTTCTGATTTCAGTTTATCGTGTCCTTGATGAAGCCGCATTTGCACCCTTTGCTAAGGCGGAAGAAGAAAAGCTCGAGCATCGCAGCATACCCATCCTTACTCGTGCCAAGTATGACGAAACGGAACGGCTGGAAGGTGATATTGTTGACCACGATTTCTCCGTCGCGGCATTTCCGACCCAGGCTTCGGCAACCAATTTTTGGAATGATCCGGGGCACAAAGAAATTCGTGAGGGACGGTCACAAGTTGCGGTGTTTAATACGTTCCTTGTTCGTGGACTGCGGCGCTAATTTCTTCCCACCAGAAACGGCCCTCTCTTGAATCGGCTCCTGCGTTTTCATGACTGTTGATCAGATTTCAGCCTTCGCCATTCTTGCTGGCGTTCTCGTATTCTTCATCGGTGGTTGGCTGCGTTACGACTTCGTCGCTTTCGGAGCCCTTTTTGCGGCGGTGGTTTCGGGAATTGTTCCGGCTGACTTAGCCTTCACAGGGTTTGGTAATCCTGCCGTGGTTACGGTCGCGTTGGTCTTGATGATCAGTGAAGGTCTGCGTCAATCCGGCGTGGTTGATATTTTAGCGGAAACAGTTATCCCAGATACGCAAAGCCCAACTTTGTTGATTGCAGTGCTTGCGGGTTTGGCGGCGGCTTTATCTGGCCTGATGAACAATGTAGGCGCATTGGCGTTGCTTATGCCGGTCGCGCTTCAAGCGGCCCGCAAATCTAACCTCTCTCCTTGTGTACTCCTCATGCCGCTCTCCTTTGGGTCAATCCTTGGCGGCATGACGACTCTCATCGGCACACCGCCTAACATATTGGTGTCCAATTTTCGCAGTACCGGCGCCGGTGAACCGTTTGGTATGTTCGACTATTCTTGGGTCGGATTACCGGTCGCCGTAGTTGGCGTGGCTTTCGTGTCATTGATTGGCTGGCGTCTTATTCCCAAGGATCGGTCTGCCGGATCGACAGGCGATGCCGCCTTCGATCTGCAGCCGTATATGACGGAAGTCAGGCTGACCTCTGAATCAGGTCTCATTGGAAAATTCATGCTTGAGGTTATGGAAGCGTTTGAAGACAAAGACGTCACGGTGGCCGGGATGATTCATGACGACCGGCCTATGCCTTATCCCGCCCTCACGGACCGCGCGGGGGAGGGAGACATCCTGATTATCACAGGAGATGCAGACGGACTCGATACTGCTGTTGCCGACCTTAAACTTGAACTGGTGGGCGCCGACGACATTCCGGAAGACACGATTAAATCTGATCGCATAAGCTTGGTCGAAGCGGTCGTCTCGCCGGGTGGTCGTATTGAAGGCGTGACTCCGCAGGAAATTGGTCTTCGCAACCGATATCGTCTGAACCTTCTTGCTGTGTCACGGCAGGGTAAACGCCAGATGACACGGATAAAACGGCATCGATTCCGGGCGGGTGATGTTCTGTTGCTGCAAGGTGATGCCGACCAAGTATCGGATTCTTTAAACCGCTTGGGATGTTTGCCGTTGGCGCAACGGTCATTGCGGGTGGGCCGCCGCCGCCGGGCGATTTTTTCTACGGCTGTGTTTGCCGGAGCCATTGCCGCTGCTGCGTTCAAGGTCGTGCCTATAACCATCGCTTTTGGCGTGGCCACCGCAGCCATGATTCTTGGCCGTATTATGTCGCCTAGCCGGGCCTATAGCAGTATCCAATGGCCCATCTTGATTCTTCTGGGGTGTATGATCCCTGTTGGCGAGGCGCTGGATCGAACGGGTGCGGCGGCCCTGATCGCTCAAGGCATTGTCTCTGTGACCGATCAGTTCCCTGTAATCGTCGCTCTCATTTTAGTGATGGTCGTCACCATGACTTTGTCCGACATCATGAACAATGCCGCAACCGCGGTTGTTATGGCGCCAATCTCAGTCCAAATCGCCGAACGCCTCGATTCAAATCCCGATACGTTTCTTATGGCTGTCGCAGTCGGCGCCTCATGTGCCTTCTTGACTCCAATCGGCCATCAGAACAACACGTTGATCATGGGGCCAGGCGGCTACAAATTTAGCGACTATTGGCGCATGGGCTTGCCTTTAGAAGTGCTTGTCGTCGCCGTGTCTGTGCCCTTCCTGCTGTACGCCTGGCCGCTGTGAACATTGCGCTCGATCATGTCACTGTGCGGTTTCAAGACCGGCCGGTGTTAACAAATGTATCCGTCACGCTGACGGAAAACCGCATTGGTGTAATCGGCGACAACGGATCTGGAAAAAGCACTTTTGCACGCCTGCTCAACGGCTTGCTTATTCCCGACACGGGGGCCGTGCTAGTCAATGGAGTTAGCACGAAGACCGATGGGAAAGAGGTGCGCCGTCAGGTAGGTTTTTTGTTCCAAAATCCAGACAACCAGATTGTCATGCCAACGGTTGCAGAAGACCTTGCCTTGGGGCTAAAGCCGCAGCGGTTGGAGTCTGAAGACAGAGATCAAAAAGTTGCAAAGATGCTGGAGAGATTTGGTCTTTCTCACCTCGCGGATCGTTCAGCGCATTTACTGTCCGGCGGAGAAAAACAGCTTGTGGCATTGGCTGGTGTGATGATTGCGGAGCCGGACATCGTTGTTTGTGATGAGCCGACCACTTTGCTGGACCAGCGTAATGCGGCGATTGTAATGAGTGTTATTGGCTCGCTGCCATGCCCGGTCATTACTGTGACTCACCATGTGGAGCAGTTGGCCGGCTTCGACCGGGTGCTGGTTTTGGCAGATGGAAAAGTCGTCTTTGATGGAAACCCTAAGACAGCACTTTCTTTTTATAAGGACTCACTGGCGTGATCGCCGGATTGTACGTGCCCGGTGAAAGTCCACTGCATCGTCTTGATGTGGGGGTTAAACTGCTCGTTCTGATGGCTCTCGGAATTGGTCTCATTCTAACAAAATCGGTTTTGCTGTTGATTCTGGTCGTGGCGGTCACCGGTCTACTGTTCGCATTCGCCGCGGAATTGGGCCTTATGCGTCTGTGGCAAACCACACGGCCGCTACTTATTTGGTTCGTATTTATTGCGGTGGCGCAAATACTTGTGGCGAATGCCGAAACAGCCGGACTCATTGTATTGAGACTAGCGGTCTTGGTTTGGGCTGCGGCGCTCGTCACCTACACGACGCGCCTGTCAGACATGATGGAATGCCTTATCCGCATAATCGGCTGGCTGAGTCCACTTGGTGTGCCACCACACCGCGTAGCGTTCATGATTGCTCTGACCATAAGGCTGATACCCGCGCTGAGTGATGTTGTGCAGGACGTGCGGGATGCGCAACGTGCGCGCGGCATTGAAAACTCCATTATAGCGTCCGTTGTTCCCGTCCTGACCCGTGTGTTCCAGCAGGCCGATGCAATGTCTGAAGCGTTGGAGGCGCGCGGTTATGAGCGCTGGGATGACCAACGGAACAATGCGCCATGACTGCGCGCGATACGGTTCTCATCGCAACCTTCGCTGCACTCACAGCGGCCTTAGGATTGCTGCCGCCCTTGCCCGTTCCCCTGATTGCTGTTCCGGTTACGTTACAAACGTTAGGACTCATGCTGGCCGGATGCTTGCTAGGGCCGCGCCGTGCTGCGCTGGCCATGCTTCTGTTGCTGAGTTTGATAGCCCTCGGCCTTCCTTTGCTGGCTGGCGGGCGTGGTGGACTCGGCGTTTTTATTGGTCCAAGCGCCGGCTTCCTCATCGCTTGGCCTCTTGGCGCGCTGATGATTGGATTGATAGCGCGAAAAGCACAACAAACAACACTTATGCTGTTCATCGCTAATGTGTGCGGCGGCATTGTTGTGGTCTACGCATTTGGAATACCGGGAATTGCTGTCGTCTCCGATCTGCCCATAACAACAGCCGCATTTGCGTCTGCCGCATTTCTCCCGGGTGATCTCGTCAAAGCCGGGTTGGCAAGCGTCATCGCCGTTTCCGTCCGACGCGCCTATCCTGTTGCCCTATGAAAGCCCTCAAACCCGACGATCTGGTCCATAGCGGGTTGCTGAAATGGGCCGAAGCGGCCCCCCATCGCGTCGCCTTATCCTTTAATGGGAAAGCCATTTCATTTGCAGAGTTGGCTCAGCACTGTGCCTTAATTGGCGCGGCTTTTGAGCGCCGTCATGCGCGACTGATCGGGGTTTGCCTACCCAATTGTGCGACAGTGATCGAAGTGTTTTTTGCTGCTCTCATGGCCGGAGGGTCCGCCTGCATATTTGACCCCACTTGGCCACCCACCGTATTGAAGAAGCTGGTGCAAGATCACGCACCCAATCTTCTTATCGCGCCCCCCAAAATTCTGCAGTCATTTGGTGATGCACTGGCGAAAGAACAGAGTTTGGCACCGGAGGAAATAAAACGGATTGCCTCTAAGACCGGGAATGCGTCTGTATTGAAGTCTGAACCAACTCCTGACACGCCGTTTCTCATAGGATTCACATCTGGATCAAGCGGTACGCCGAAAGGGTTTGTCCGGTCCCATCAAACTTGGGTGGATAGTTTCCGCCACAGCGCTATCGAACTTGGCACTCATGCCGGCGACATTGTCATGGCGCCAGGGCCGTTAAGTCATGGCCTGTCACTTTATGCTGCGATTGAAGCAATATCGGCTGGGGCGTCGGTCATCATCCAATCTGAGTTTGATGCCCTGTCCGTACTGGATGCTATTGCCGGGCATCAAGCCACGGTACTGGTGGTTGTTCCAGCCATGCTCGATGTATTGATTGGCAGTGCAGACGGCAAAACATATCCAAGTATTGATCGCATCGTAACTGCCGGTGCAAAGCTGTCACCGCAGTTGCGAGCAAACGTTAAGCGCACGTTTTCTAATGCCGACACAATTGAGTATTATGGTGCTTCAGAACTCAGCTTTATAACCGTCGCCAAGGCTTCTGAATTGTGTCCCCCAGGATCAGTAGGCCGCGCTTTTTCCGGCGTCGAAATTTCCCTCGGGGATAGGCAAGGTGGCTCGGTCGAAACCGGAGAGGTCGGTACCATCTGGGTCAAAAGCAGCATGATCAGCAGCGGTTATGTTGGCCCAACGGACGGCAGTGGATTTCGCACGGACAGACCCTGGGCGACGGTCGGCGATCTCGGACATTTCGATAACCAGGGCTTCTTGTATCTGGATGGCCGGGAAGGATCCGTAATCACTTCAGCGGGTTATACAGTTTATCCCTCCGCTATCGAGGCAATCTTGCGTGAATATTCAGGCGTTATAGATGTGGCGGTGATTGGCCTACCGGATTCCCGGTGGGGTGAGGTGATTGCAGCGGCCATCGTCTTGAAACAAAAAACGCCCGAAAGTGAGCAGCGCTTAGCCGATCACTGCAAATGCTACCTTGAACCATACGCATGTCCCCGGCGATGGCGATTTGTTAAGTCCCTTGAACGCACGGCAAGCGGCAAGACCAATCAATCCAGTCTCGCAAAGCTATTTAGCTAACTCCAACATCAGAAGTTGAGGGCCTAGATTGTTCCTAATATATCGCGCGTGCCCATTGGCTGTTGCCTCTTTGGCAGGCCATGGCGGCTTGATGCTCGCGCAGAGAAGAATTTTGTTCGTCGAACGCAGGAATTCAAAATGAATTCAATCACATATGATTAATTTTCCATAAAACCGGGGTCTACATTGGCTTGATACACTGCTTTCAAGTAGGGAAAAGCACCGAGTGGAGACTCTATATAATGGCAAAACCTCCACCCCTTGTCGGTACGGCGTACGATGGCGGAGACGCGCACGTCCAATCCGAGCGGCGAATCCTCCATGCCTTTAATAAGTCCGTTCCAGTGCATCATGTAATTCAGTGCGGCCAAGTCTTCGCTCAAAAGCTTGCACTTTAAATTCCACGTCCGAATCGAAAACTTCAACAAAATGTCTTCAGCGATCTGCCAGTAGGGCTCAATGGTCTCCCAGCCATACATCGGATCGGTGATCTCCTCAGCGATGTAAAAGGGCTCCGCTTCGTTCGGATCCCATAACTCTTTCAGTGCAGTTGGCGTGCGGCGGCTCCAGCGTTCCTCAAAAGCAGAAAGAAGGTCTTGCAGCTCAGTTTCTAAGTTCGCCATGGGGTTCCCTCGGTATCCGTCAGTTTATTGGCAAATCGCCATTTATTCCCTAAACCCTTAACATGAAAACTATATAATGCGATTTCAAAGGTGAAGTATGATTCAATGGCGGAATAAAATGATAATAGCTCTACCTTCATATGGGCTAGCACGTGATTAAGTAGGATCCACCAAGATGCGCGTTCTCGTCATAGAAGATGATCTCACAGCAGCCGGCTTTGTCACCAAGGGCCTGCAAGAGGCGGGGTACGTTGTTGATCATGCTGAGGACGGGCAAAAGGGGCTCGATCTCGCACTGTCTGAACCCTACGGTGTCATGGTCGTGGATCGCATGCTGCCTGGCCTAAACGGTATGGCCATAGTCCAGCAAGTGCGTGAACAGGACATTGGCACGCCGGTTTTGTTTCTCAGCGCCCTTGGTGACGTGGAAGACCGGGTTGATGGTCTGAAAGCCGGGGGCGATGACTACTTGGTCAAACCCTTCGCCATGGCCGAACTGCTTGCGCGCATTGAAGCTCTGACCCGGCGTGGTAAAGGAGGAGGAGAGGTCACGCACCTGTCTGTTGGTGATCTCGAATTAGATATACTCGCCCGCAAAGTGATGCGTCAGGGTCAAAGGGTATACCTGCATCCCCGCGAGTTTAGATTGTTAGAGTATCTCATGCGCCATGCTGGACAGGTAGTTACAAGGACGATGCTGCTCGAAAATGTATGGGAGTATCATTTTGATCCGCAGACCAATGTGATCGACGTGCACATCAGCAGATTGCGGCAAAAAATAGACAAGCCGTTTGATAGCGCCATTTTGCAAACCGTCCGTGGCGCAGGCTACAAACTCGAACCCACGGATTAATACGTGCCTCGTATCGACCGTCTCATCAAAACAACTACGTTCCGGTTAGCGCTGCTGTATACGGCTCTTTTTGCAGGATCAGTAGGTGTTCTGTTCATATTTGTGTTCATCAACACCAATATTTTTGCTGAGCGGCAAGTTGAAGCTGCAATTCAAACAGAAGTGCAAAGTTTCCAAGAAACTTATCAACGCACAGGACTCACCGGCCTTATTCAAGCGATCAATCGCCGCATCGATCCAAACGTCCGCACCGACGGAATTTATCTCTTAACCGGTGCCGATCAGGTTCGCGTTACTGGAAATCTGTTGTCCTGGCCCAACAATTTAACTCGCGAGGATACGGTTGGAGATGAAATATGGGTTAATTTCACTATCGTTGATATGCAGAAAGCCGGTCCTGATACCGCTGATGTTAGAGCGCTCTTGTTTTTTATTCAGGGCGGGTACCAATTGCTTGTCGGGCGCGATATCCGTGATTCCCGAGAATTCCGCACTCAATTATTGCGGTCTTTGAATATTGGTATTGGTTTTACGGTCGCACTGGGAGTTCTGGGTGGGTTCTTGTTTAGCCGCTCGATCATGGGACGGGTTGAGCGCATTACCCAAACGTGCCGCCGGATCATGCGTGGCGATCTCAGTCAGAGGATCGAAGGGTCTGGCACTGAGGATGAATTAGCGCGCTTATCTGAATCGGTTAACGAAATGCTCGACCAGATTGAGCGTTTAATGCGAGGCCTGCGTGAAGTTTCTGACAACGTGGCTCATGACTTACGAACGCCGCTAAACCGGCTGAGGGCAAGATTAGAGGTTGCAGTTTCAAACGCAGTTGATCCAAAGGAAAAAGCGGAACTTCAAGAGGCCATAGAAGAAGCCGATGGTTTGTTATCCACCTTTTCCTCTTTGCTCCGCATCGCCCGCGCTGAGGCCTCATTGAAGCGTTCGTTTGATGTTCTCAGTCTGGGCCCCATCGTTGAAAACGTCGCTGACCTCTACCGCCCATTAGCCGAAGACAAAGACATTGCCTTTAATGTCGATATAGATTTTGGTTGCAATGCAAGAGGCGATTCGAATCTCATTGCCCAAACACTTGCGAATCTCACAGACAATGCAGTCAAGTACACACCGGACGGAGGCTCTGTCCACCTACATGTGTGCCGCGATGACAATAAAGCGGTTTTCGAGATTTCAGATACGGGGTCAGGGATACCGCCTGAGCTCCATGAGAAGGTATTTGAGCGCCTCTACAGGATGGAAAGTTCGCGCACATCGCCTGGCTCGGGCCTGGGGCTCAGTTTGGTCGATGCGGTCGTTAAATCTCATGGCCTGAAATTAAAGCTCTCCGATAACGCGCCTGGACTAAAGGTAACGCTGATTTTTCCAGACGTGGCTGAATCAGGATTGCCAGCTTAATAACTGCTAAATCCTACAGCCAAACTTTGAGAAAGAATTTTTGCAACCCTTCCAGCTCCTGAGGCGCTAGCCATGCAGGGTGGGGGTTCTCGTGCCTAATAATATTGCGCTTAGGTTGTTGTGGAACGAAAAGAAAATTACGGAAGATGATTTTCAGGTTCTTCCAGGCGCAGAGCATGTCTTGCCTGACGCTGCAACTCCACACGATTGGAATTTATTACTAATCTGTGCGCCAGAAAACTCCTAATTAGCGGGCTTTAGGCGGTAGCGTTAAGTATTCCTCATCAGGTCTCAAGAATGTGGCGATTCCCTTTCACCTTTGCGTTGACCCATCGCGTTGTTTAGCCACAATGGGTCATATGTATATATGCCTTTTAAGAGTAATAAAGCCGACAATCGTAGTTCGGGAGACACACACATCATGATGGAAATTGGTATTTTTCTGCCTATCGCCAAGGGCGGCTTCATCATCTCGAGAAATGTGCCGCAAACGTGGCCGACGTGGGAATTGAACCGCGACGTCACCCTTAAGTGCGAGTCTCTCGGTTTTGAGTTCGCTCTTTCTATGGTGAAGTTCAAAGGCTTTGGAGGAGAGACGGAATACTGGGACTATGCTCTCGATTCCTTCACGTTGACGGCGGCTCTGGCTCCTGTGACGAGCAAGATTAAATTAATTCCATCAGTGACCAATCTTGCACTGCATCCTGCCGTCGCCGCACGTATGGCCGCAACCATTGAAACTATTTGTCCGGGCCGTTTTGGCCTCAACATTGTCTCGGGCTGGTACAAGGAAGAATTCAATCAGATGGGCTTGTGGCCCGGTGATGAGTTCTTCGCAACGCGCTACGATTACGCCACCGAGTACGTCACAGTGTTGAAAGAGCTATGGGAGACGGGCAAGTCGAATTTCAAGGGTAAGTTTTTCACCATGAACGACGCCGAAATCAAACCGGTGCCGTCGACTCCGATCCCGCTCGTCTGCGCCGGTCAGTCGGACCGCGGTATTCGCTTCACGGCTGAAATGGGTGAGCGCAATTTTGTTATTGCCGGCGGTAACAGTAACGATATTGAAAGCGATATTACGGCCTTTAAGAGTATCACCTCCCGCCTGCAAGCCCACGCGAATGAACTAAAGCGTGACGTCGGCACCATCGCTCTGTTTAACGTCTTCGCGGCCGACACCGATGATGATGCTATGAAGCGTTTTGAGCACATCGTTGAAGGGGCAGATGAAACTGCCATCGCCAATTTGGTCGGGCAGGCGGAGCTGGATAAATCCGACGGCATGTCAGAAAGTCTCAAGCGCAAATCCATGTTCATGGGGCTGCCCACGCTGGTGGGCTCTTACAATACAGTCGCCAACTATCTAGACCGCATTTACGATGAAGCTGGTGTCACCGCCTGCATGTTTGCGTTCCCTGACTTTGATAACGATATAGACAGTTTTGGCGAGTACGTTTTGCCCAAGCTAGAATCCCGCAAAGGGTAATAGTGTATTAGTAGTGCCATGCCTTTCATCTACGAACTCGAATAAATAGGAAGTCTTGAGATGTCGCTTAGGTTAGGTGCTATTAGCTTAGATGACACAGTGCGCGTGATTAAGACAGGCTGCGAAGCGCTCACATCCATGCAGACCGAACTTCGCGTCGTTCTAGCGTGACACTGAAATATTAATCTAAGGGAGAGGTATGTTCATGAATGATCAAGCGGTTTTATTAGACGAAGCGCTCATCTCTAAGTTAAAACAAATCGTCGGCAACGATCATGTTCTAACCGAACACAAAGATCGTGAATTCTATTCGACCGATCTCAGTTGCCGCGACCGTGAAGTCGCTGCCATGGTCGTGCAACCTGGAACAGAGGGGGAGCTGTCTTCCAGTGTTGAAGCGGCAACCAAAGCTGGCCTTGCGGTCATCGCCCGCGGTGGTGGTATGTCTTATACTTCCGCGTATACCCCTGAACGGCCCGATACTATGCTTCTCGACATGCGCCGTCTGGACAAGGTTCTCGAAGTAAATACAGAAGACATGTATGTGGTTGTAGAGTGCGGTTGCACGTGGATGACTTTGTACGAAACGCTCAAGGATAAAGGTGTGCGGACTCCCTATTGGGGGCCTCTGTCTGGGAAATACGCAACCATCGGCGGGGCGTTATCACAAAATAGTCTGTTCCATGGTTCTGGTGTGCACGGCACTGTCGCAGATAGTGTGATTGGAGTCCGTGTGGTCTTGCCGAATGGAGACGTTTTACAAACCGGGTCGGCGGCTCAAAAACACTCCAACGGATTTTGGCGTCACTTCGGTCCGGATATAACGGGTATTTTTACAGCGGACACTGGTGCGTTTGGCGTAAAATCCGTCGCCACCTTGCGTCTCATCGAGACGCCGCCGTCTACCGCCTACATGGCGTTTAAATTTGATACGTTGGCGCAATGTCTTGAGGCGCAGGTCAGAATTGCCCGTCTTAACATCGCCTCTGAATGTTACATGTTTGATCCCTATTACAACGCCGGCTTCGAGCGTCAGGGGATAACTTTCACCGAAGGCCTTTCTATTGTCGGGAAAGTGGTACGTAAGCGTGGGCTAAAGGGTATGGCCACAGCGGCGAAGATGGCTGTGACAGGCAAGAAGATTCTTAAAGATGTACCGTATTCACTGCACATGACGTTTGATGCCTTGACCGATGTTGTCGCCAATGAACATCAGGAATTTGCTGCCGAAATCTGCCTTGAAGAGGGAGGTGTCGAAATGGACAACACCTTGCCGCAGATATTCCGGGCAGAACCATTCGGCGGTGTGCGCACTCTTTTGCTTGGCCCGGATGGGGAGCTTTGGTTCCCTGTCCACGGTTTTTTCCCCTTGTCGCGCGCTGTAGAAGCGGGTGCGGCCACAGAAGCTTGGCTAGAAACCAAACGCCCGCTTCTGGAAGAATACGATATCAAAACCTCGTATCTCACGTGTTTCGCTGGCCCAGAATTTGTCATTGAGCCCAGTTTCTACTGGCGTGACAAGCTGGGAGACTTCCGTCTCAGTCTGATCGAGGAAGAGTTTGCAGAGAAGTGGAAAGACATTCCCGAAGATGTGGAGAAGCGCAAAATCGTTCTGCAATTGCGCGAAGAACTGCGTGACTTGTTTGATAGCTTGGGCTCCTGCCATCTTCAAATCGGAAAATACTATGAGTACTCAAGTCTCATGAATAATGATTCCCTGTGGAAAGTCTTGAACGGCGTTAAGGATGTTCTTGATCCAGACCGCAAAATAAATCCCGGCTCATTGGGTCTCAGATAAGCGCGTCAAAGGGTAGGGGCTCTAGTATGGCAAATATTCGTAAAGGCTATGCCGACACGTCGGGCGGGCAAGTGCATTATCACACGGTGGACGGCGAGGGCGTGCCCATTGTCTTTCTGCATCAAACGGCCAGCTCCGGCAAAATGTACTATGACGTTATGGAACGGCTTGAGGGCCGTGCCATGTATGCTATGGATACACCCGGCTTTGGCGGCTCATTCGAAGCCGATGACATGCCGTCCATGCCGCAATACGCGGCCTGGCTGGCGGAAGCCATAGGGTCGATCGGGTTAACCGAATATCATCTCTTCGGCCATCACACCGGGGCGTGCCTTGCGGCGGAAATCTGCAGCGCCTATCCCGAGCGGGTCAAGACCTGCATGATGATTGGGCCGGTACCCTTGACCAAAGACGAGCGCGAAGAGTTTCGTAAACACTTTTCAACGCCCTTCTCTCCAGATGCCGATGGCGCCTATCTTAAAACCACCTGGGACTATCTAGGTGACCTGGGTGCGAATTCTGATTTGGCCTTGCATCACCGCGAGTTCATTGACACCTGCCAAGCCTATATGGGGCGGTTCAAAGCCTATTCGGCGGTGTGGGATCAGGACTTCACAGAGGTCTTCAAAACAATCTCTTGTCCGCTCTTGCTGATGTGCGCACCTGATGATGTGCTGGTTGCCTACTTAGATCGTGCAAAAGAGATCATGCCAAATGCTGAAAGCCTGCCTCTGCAAGGCGCCAACTTCGAACCGGACCAAGACCCAGACGGTACAGCGCAGGCCATCCAAGAATTCTTAAACGGACACTCTTAAGCGAGGGTAGTGCAATGAAGGAGCAATCCGGACTAGCTATTGCCACTGGTTTAGTGAGGCTCCTTAGCGGCGGGGCAAAAGCTCAACAGTCTGTTGTCGTCCCTGAAATGGTGATCATCCAGCCCGGTGAAATTGTCATGGGCACCGAAGAGGGCGACCTCGATGAACGTCCAGCGCATACGGTTCGTGTCACGGGTGCCTACGTCGCAGACGGGTGCGCACCATGCGTGGCGGATCTTGGCACATGGGGCCGGCGTTTAGCCGGATCGAGAACCGAACGTCTACCGGGGTTGGCGCGCGCGGTTACCACATGGGACTCCCTGTCGCGAAATCTCTGCCATAAGGAACTTAAGTGTTGATTCCAAGACGTGGTTATGCCGACGGCCCTTATGGGCAAATACATTTTCAGGATACGGTAAAGGGAGACATCCCCCTGCTGCTGTGTTCGCAATCACCGCTGACCAGCCGCCAGTTCGACAAAGTGTATGCGCCACTCGCCGCGGCTGGTATTCGCGCCATTGGTATTGATACGCCTGGGTTTGGTATGTCTGATCCACCGTCCAAGCCGGCCTTTATTGAAGATTTTGCAAGAGCCATTCCCGTTGTTCTGGATCACTTAGGTTTGGCGTCTAGTCACGTTGGTGGACACCACACCGGCTGCAAGATCGTCATGGAAGCGGCCATCGCTTATCCAGATCGCGTGCGTTCCGTGGTGTTGTCTGGCCCGGGGCCCATGAGCCGGGAAGAGCAATTGAAATATATCGATACGGTTCTGGAAGATGAGAAGAACTATGAGCCGAAAGCAGATGGGTCTCACCTTTCAGACTGGTTTAAGAAGCGCCTGGAGTGGGTTAAAGGCGAACCCGACGGCATGGGACTGGCTACAGGCTATGTGGTGCAAGGGCTGACGGGGCGCGGCCCATTCTGGTACGGCCATCACGCCGCTTTCAATTACGATGGCGCGGAAGCTATGACAAAACTCACCCAGCCGACGTTGGCGCTCTTCAATACCGGCGACATCCTGTACCCCCTGGCGGAAAAGACTATGAAACTCTGCCCGCATTTCAGTTATGCTGAAATGCAAGGCGGCGGTGTCGATATTACGGATACGGATCCTGAGGGCTGGGTGAAGGAAGTGGCTGGCTACATCAAGACGCAAGAAAAAGTTTAGGTTCTAGGCCTGCATCAATTTTTTCCGATTCAGCCGTAGACCACTTTCCCGCCTTCTGGGTCGGGCAGTTTTTCCTACAGCATCTTGTCTTTTAATACGGTGGACACTGCTACAATGACGGATTTCAAATCATTGAGCACCGTTGCTATAACTACGTCGGATACAACTGTGTCTTCTTTGTTAGCTTCATTATTTTCCTGCGCTTCTGAGTTTCCAGCCGCGCCCGGTCCGCACCACCGAGACTCATAATAGAAGAATGACCTTTGGGCTTATTCTCCCTGTAGAATTGAATAATTTACGGAGAATCTATCTTTAATTGTCAGTGAGCTCGCTAAGCGTTCTACAGGCGATAGAGCTGCCGGCCGTTGTCATCGGTGATTTTCTTGAGAATAGCGGCATCCACATCTGATCGTTCACACAGCAGGCTGTGAGCTCGCACATCTGTCCCAATATCGGCGTGACCGAAGTCCGAACCGAGCACGAGGTTATCTTCCCCTGCGTATGTCAGCACATAGGGCAGGTCTTCATCAAAGGTGCAGGCGACGTAAAGGTTGGTGCCGGCAAGAGGCACTTCGTCCAAGGCCACATCCTGGCGCCAAGCTGCTTCCGCGCCTCTCGAAATTTCACGAAATGCGAAGGCAAGCCATTCAGAGCCCGCCTCCAGGAACCCGAAGTTCAATCCCGGGAAGCGTTCAGAGAAGTCAGACGTAAATATGTTGACGAAGGCAGCCGCCATGGGCACCACAGCATGCATGATCGCGCCTGCATTTTCGTAAACCGGACTATTAGCATTGCCAATGTGAATACCGATCGCCAGACCATGTTTCTCAGCCTCTTGGTACAGAGGGTAAAAATAGGGGTCGGTCAGCAGTTTTTTGCATTCAAGCGCGCGCATCATAATAGAAGCCGCGCCATGGGCGGCGCCGAAACGCACTTCTTCAACTGCGGCCTCCATATCCAACAGGGGAGGCACCAAGGACCATCGGAGGCGTCCGTTAGACTCTTTTGAGCACGCGGCTTGCCAACGGTTGTAGCTGCGGGTCAAGGCGAACTGCGCTTTCGCGTCGTCGAACAGGGCGGCGAGAAAAAAGCTGGGAATGACGATTTGGGTATCGACGCCAAGATCGTCCATCCACTTTACCCGGCCGGCGACGTCGTCGAGCAAACGTACAGCCGGTGAGGGTTGTCCCAGGGGGCTTTCAACATTGAGGCCACAGATGATGAGTTGTCCCGATGGCATTTCCCAAAAATGGTTCAGCCCTTGCCATTGAGGTTGGTTGCCGTCGGTCTTCTTTTCACGCGGCCGGAATCGCTTTTCGTCAGCCGGCAGAAACGACCAGGTCCGCAAACTTTCGATGGCATGGGTATCGCAATCGACGTATCCCACGTTTTTCTCCAATAGCTGATACTCTGGCCGCGGAGTGTAATCCGGCTCTATGGAGCACTCAACACTTGCCCGCTTTGGCATGGGACAATACGTTTCTGAGCTAGTTCCCTTGATGCACGATCTACATGACAGGATGTGCCATGAAGTTTTACCACCTTACCGCGATCACTCTCTCTGTCTTGATCGGGCTCACTTTCAGGTTGATGCCTGGGCAAGCCGACGAACTCGCTACCAATCAGGGCTGGTCATCCTACGGGGGTGTTCCTGGTGGCGGTCGGTACTCGGCCCTTGATCAAATTAACCGCAGCAACGTTGATCAATTGGAGTTGGCCTGGACCTATCACACAGGGGAGACGACGGACTTCGAATCCGAAATAGGCCCAGCCTACGATGAAACCACACCCATACTGGCAAACGGTCTCCTGTATTTGTGCACGGCGCACAATCGAATTATCGCGCTTGATCCGGCGACTGGAAAAGAGGCCTGGGCCTTCAATCCCCATGATGGCCTTATCGACACGCCGCTTAAAGCGCGGCACTGCAGGGGCGTTGGTTATTGGCAGAGTGAAAACCCCGCCTCAGTAGCAGCGTGTGAAAAGCGTGTTTTCAAAGGAGACCGGATAGGCAACGTATTCGCGGTGGATGCAGATACCGGGCAGGCCTGCGAAGACTTTGGACGTGGCGGATACCTTTCCTTGTCCGACTATGAATATAACGGCGAAGGGTTGATTGACCTGACATCGCCACCCGTCATTCTCAATGATCTGGTTATTATTGGCGGCGGTGTGCTCGACAATATCCGCACCAACGCGCCCGATGGCACCATCCGTGCCTTTGATGTGCGCAGCGGCGAAGAGCGCTGGCATTTCACCACTATTCCCGAACACATGCGCGATCAAACAGGCGGTGGCGATATATGGCCCCCCTTCACCGTTGATGTGGAACGCAATTGGGTTTTTGTGCCCACGGGCAGCCCAAGCCCGGATCCCTATGGTGGCAATCGGCTTGATCCCATTCCCTATGCCAATGCGGTACTCGTACTTGACGGTGCGACCGGTGAACTGGTGTGGCACAAACAATTGGTCCACCACGATGTCTTCGACTATGACCTTCCGGCGCAGCCCACTTTGATTGAAATACGCCAAGGCGACGAGGTCGTAGACGCTGTCGCTCAGGTGACCAAAATGGGTACGGTCTTTGTCTTTCGCCGGGATACGGGTGAGCCGGTTTTTCCCATCGAAGAAATATCAGTGCCACAAACGGATCTCCCTGAAGAGCGGACGTCACCAACCCAGCCCTGGCCAACCAAGCCAGACCCATTTTCCGGACAGGTGATAACTGAAGAAGATGTCTGGGGTCTCACCTTCTGGGATCGCGGCAAATGCATGGAAGAGTATAAGGGCTTACGCTACGACGGTATTTTTACACCGCCGAGCATTCAAGGTTCATTGGTTTATCCGTCCACGGGGGGCGGCGGCAATTGGGGCGGTGTTTCCTACGATCCCACACGCAACCTGTTGGTCGTCAAGGCACACAACTACGGCTATGTGTTCAGGATGGTGCCGTTAGACAGCGAGGAGGCCAAAGGCAAACCGAACCTCCATAGTATGTCGCGGGAGATGATCGGTACGCCATACCGGGTCGAGGGCCGTCGCTGGCTGTCACCTTGGGGGATTCCCTGCAACGCGCCGCCTTGGGGCGAACTTACCGCGTTTGATATGGCGACCGGTGAGACAGCCTGGCGTGTACCGCTTGGTCAGATTTCCGTTGGTCCGTTCGGCATGTTTAAAACACCGAAGTCGTGGGGGTCTCCCAATATTGGCGGCCCCATCATTACCGGTGGTGATTTGATTTTTATTGGCGCCACCATGGATAGTGTCTTGCGCGCCATTGATATCGAAACCGGAGAAGAGGTTTGGGCAACTGATCTGCCAAAGCCGGGTATGGCTGTGCCTATGACCTACAAGGCAGGGCCCGCCGACCGTCAGTTCATAGTCATTGCTGCTACTGGCAACGGCATTGCCGGAACGGAACTGGGCGATTCTTATGTGGCGTATGCCTTGCCTGCGCCCAACTAAAAAGAAGGGCGGGATCAACTGACCCCGCCCTAATTCTTGGTATTTCTAAACTCTAGAAGTTGAGGCGAATATCGATGCCGCCGGTACGGGTGTCGCCGGGATAAACACGATACTGAACCACACCACTGTTGGGGGCGCCTTCCGCTGTGTACGGGACCGACGTGACACGCCGGTTCCAGCTACGGTTGAAGACGTTGTCGACCCAGATGGCGATATCAAAACGGTCATTGACGAAGCCGATACGTGCATTGGCTAAATTAATGGCACCCTGGCTGGCAAAGTTAAGGCCAGTATCGAACTTCTCGGCTTCATGAGAGAAATCACCGCGGATATACATGTCAAAGTCCTGGACGATTTCCGGAATAGTGTAGGTGCCTGAGATCGACGCTTGGAAGTCTGACGTACGGCTGATGGTGTTACCGCCCACTTCAGCTGAACACCCAGGCGTGACGATGATGGTGTTGACGAACGAACCGCAGGCTGCGGTCGCTTCACCTTCGATAAATCCGTCTTTGTATTGCGGGTCCATCACGGCCGCGGCAGCGCGCACGGAGAAGTTTTCTGTCACGCTGAAGGTTGTGTCAATTTCGATGCCGATGGAGCGGGCTTCACCGAAGTTCTGTACCGCAGAGACGGGTGAGTTGGCCACCGCGGTTTGAACCTGAAGGTCTTTCCAGTCCACATACCAGGCGGAAACAGTGGCAACCATGCGTCCATCAAGCATTGTTGATTTGCTGCCGATTTCAAACGTCCAGTTGGACTCCGTACCGAAAGTCCGTTCCGGCAATCCGGCTGCCACGTTGGAATTGAAACCACCGGTTTTCACACCGCGGCCAACATTGGCATATAACAAGTGATCGTCACTCATTTCATAGTCGAGAGTGAATCGTGGAGCAAAGAACTTGTAGTTTTGTTCTTCACCTGCGGCTCCATTGACGAAAGCCTGTTTTTCATCGGTGTAGCGTAGCTCAACAGATGCATTGAGCCGGTCTGTCATGTCGTAAGACACTGCCCCAAAGATAGCCGTCGCTTTGGTTCTTACTTCCCGGGTGCGCTGAAAAAACGGAACAGCCGGACCATCTGGATTGCCTAAGGGCAAGAAGAATACGCCCAGAGTATCGATGTCAAAGCTGTTGTAATGGAACCCGCCAATGGTCCAGCCCAGCGCGCCGTCGTCGCTGCTGGCGAGGCGGATTTCATAACTTTCCGCGTCCCCTTTGGGCGTTGACGCATCAATCAGAGACTGAACGGACAGGCCTGGAATGAAGAAGGGAATGTTAATGGCAAAGGGGTTGGAAGCTGTATCAACCTGAAGCGTGAAGGCTGAATCGGTGTGGCTGGCCAATGCCGTCAGCGTCGCGGATTCAAAGTCATGCTCCAGCTTGGCATAATACAGGTCGGTTTGGCCGATCAGGCCTTGGCCTCCTTCGGACAGGTTAACTTCTGTCGCCCGTTCATGTTTGCCACAGAACAATGTGAGCCGCGGAATACCGCTTGGATTAACCGTATTAGATCCGCAATTGTTGTCAGATGCTTCTGACAGTTTTAGGGCAGGTGTTTCGTTATCGACCTTGTTGCGGGCTGCGAACAGTGTGATACGGGTATCTTCTGTCGGTTCTGCGTAGAGTTTTCCTCCGAAGACGTCGCGGGTACTCCAGCCGCCCAGACGGTTACCGTCCCGTATGTTGGGTATGGTGCCACCAAAGTCACTAAAGCCACCGAATACTTGAAGGGAAATTACATCGCCGATTGGGATGTTGATGTTGCCCGCCAATGACTGGCGGTCCCGTGTGCCGAATGTGCCTTCAAGGCGGCCACCGAATTCACCGAGAGTAGGTTGCTTGGTGACGTAGTTGATGGCGCCGCCAAAGGTGTTCCGGCCATAAAGTGAGCTCTGCGGTCCTTTGACCACCTCGATGCGTTCCATGTCTAAGAGACCAAATTCCAGTCCGGAACGGTTGTTCAAGTATACGCCGTCAATGAACACGCCCACATTGCCTTGCGGTGATGACTGATCGGTTTGGGTCAAGCCCCGGATAGACGGATTCTGGAAGGCGCCATTGACGTCCTGGAATTGTAGGGATGGGGTAAACTGCGCTAGGTCTTCCAACGCATTGATGGCAGAGCGTTCGAGTTCCGCTTCCGTAAAAGCGGTAATGGCCAACGGTACCTCGAGTATGGACTCAGACCGTTTACGGGCTGTGACCGTAATTTCTTCGACGGCAATCTGCTGTGCCGTTGCATCCGGTATAATCAGAGCGCTTGATAAGGCGAGCGCTGAAACCGCAGCCAGGCGATGATATGAGATTGATTTGACCGACATTAGCTGTTTTCCCCAAAAAATAATTAACCCCAGCTTGCTTAGCATACCTTTTAATAGTTATGTACGGACTTTTTGAAATTCTTGTGTATGTATAGAATCCCGGCTATGGGGTCTATCTTAATATTGGCTAAGTGTTTGTTATTAATGGAATAAATATAGATGCGCCTTTGCAAGAACGCGCTCCTTCTTACCGACGCTTAAGTTTTTATCCATTTTTCCCGCGCTTTTAGGGGGCACGGCTGTAAAGGTGTGCCATGAACATGAGGTCGTCCCATCGACGCTCCTTCATGTGTTCGTTCACGCAAAAAGGGGGGCTCAAAATCTTATGTACTTTAGAATACGAAGAATAAAGAGCCCGGCGGGAACCGGGCTCTCGTTATCCGTAATGTTTTCAGGTTCTAGGCAGGCTTCTCTGCGTAAACCGTCTTCACAATCATGATCTGATCGTCGCCGGTCCACACATTGAATCCCGCGTCCCTCAAGTTCTGCTGAAAGTCACAGAGCGTGAAATCAACAGAGAAGGGCTCACAGTTATCTTTGCTGTCAACGTCGATGAAGTAGCTCATGAAGGGTAGGCGCTGGTCTTTCATGTTGTGCGGGAAATCAAAGATGTTGAAGATGCCGCCCGGACGCAATACGCGGAAGATTTCTCTCAATATGTCTGCTTGCGCCTCCAATGGCACTTCGTGGAAAAGAATGAAGGCGTTGACCACATCGAAGTGATTGTCAGGGTACTTTGTATCTTCTGCCAAGCGCTGCGCGAAATGCACTTCTTGCCCGAGGTCTACAGCACGTTTGTGTGCGTAGCGCACCATTGGCGCACCAACATCAATGGCATGCACTTCCGCATCAGCAAAGCGTTCCTTGAGCGCGATCGCGCCTTGGCCGATTGAACAGCCGATGTCGAGAACGCGCTCGACTTTACCATCCTTGGGAATCTCGTTGGCTTGGACAATGGCAGTGTGTGCCTCATCCTGAGTGTTCATACCCTCAAAGAATGTGTTGGTGCCGTGATAATAGACGTAGCCGCCCAGGTCAGCCTCGGTATAGCCCCCGGGCTGAATGTGGATGGGGTGACGGGTGTAAGCCGGTGGTTCCCAATCGAGATTATACTCAACAGTCCCCGGACCGCGGGTGTCGTAGGCATCAAGTTCGCCGGCGTATTTCATCCCCTCGCCGTAGTACTCATCGGTCAGGCTGCGCCAGGTCATTTCCTGCACCGAACGCATTACCCTATTGCGGGTTTTCATAATCGGTATGGGGTCGAATATGGCGTGCAGGTCTTCAATGTCTGACAAGTCCCTGCCGCCCGCCGCCTGGGCCTCACCCACTGCCTTTTCAACCTCAGTCATGATCGGGGCATTAAGCGGGCCATAGACATACTTACGGACGCCCTCGCAGAAGTCCTGATAGTTTTCCAGGTCGACATTGGGCATTCGCTCAAGCCTGCCGAGGGTACCGCGGCCGGTGTTGGGAATCATGAAAGTCTCCTAAGCCTATTCGGCTGCCTGTGTCGCGGGGATGAAGGGGCAGTAATCTTCTTTCTCAACCAGATCATAAGCAAAGATGAACTTCGCCATTCCGCAAAGCACCGCCATGTTCACCCCAATTTCCATCATTTCGCCATCGGTGAAATGCGCATGGGCACGGTCATAGATTTCCTTGGTGACCGAACCGTTCGGATTGGTCAGGACCATGACGTCAGCCATGGCGAGAATTGCTTTTTCTTTTTCAGAGAAGGGGCCGTTCTCGTAATCATCTAGGCCCTCAATTTGTTCCTCGGGGACACCAGCTTCTCGTGCGGCAACCCGGTCGCCCCGGTTGCAGTGAGCGCAGCCGTGAATGTTGGCCAAGCGCAGTCTCACCAGTTCCATAATTCGCACGTCAATCCGACCTGAGTAGAAGACCTTCTTGTAGTAGTCATTTAAGTACCAGTCGTACATATGTGGAGCGCTGCCGAAGGTTTCCGTAAAGGTCGCATCGCCATGCAATTCCATAGCGGCGTCCAAATCGGCTTTCATGTGCTCGGGTAACTCTTCGCGCGTGTGTTTCTTGAAATGCGGTTCTGGTTTCATGATCAGTCCTCCCTTTCCCAGATACTGCCATATCTGCACAGCTTGCAATAGGAAAACCGGGCCTGTAAGCCGGTATTACAACCTCTGGGGTGTTTTGCCATGTCCGAAGCCTTGAACAGTCTGCTACCGGAATATCAGTTCAGTGAGCACCACATGACTGTGGTTCTGGGTAAGCCGGACCGCGTGTTTGAGGCCGTTGAGGCCATGGATCTCTCGGATTCCCGGATCGCCCGGACCCTCATGCGTTTGTGGCGAATTCCGGCCAAAGTCGTCATGAAAAACGTGCCGGACCGCAATATGTCTATCGAGGATTTCATTCCTCTCATTCGCACACCGCCGATCGATTTGGCGCGGGGATTGCTCGCCGGGAATAGTGTCGCCAAAGACACAGCCAGCGTCGACGCAGATGCCTTTCGGGCTTTCAATGAGGCAGGGTGCTTCAAGCTGGTCTGGGCTTTCTGGATGACAGATTTAGGCGACGACAGAGTGCGTGTGGATACGGAGACCCGGGTGCTGTGCACCGACGCGAAAACTTTGCGCGGTTTCAGACTTTACTGGTTCGCCATCCGTCCCTGGTCGGGACTGATCCGTTTGCGCCTACTAGCCTCCATCAAGAGAGCCGCGGAATCGTCCTAGACTTTGATGACGACCTTGCCGATATGCGAGCCGCTGTTGAGATGTTCATAAGCTTCGCGGGCTTCGTCGAAATCAAACACGCGATCAATCACGGGCTCGAAGCCGTTGACCTCAATCGCTGAGACAAAGTCTTCCATCATCGTCCGACTGCCTGAGGTGATGCCCTTCAAGATAAGGTTCTTTATGAGAAGGTTGCCCAATCCCGGCTGTTCACCTTGTGATAGCGCGCCAATAAGGCCAATTCGTCCGTTGGGCGCACAACAGGCCATGGACTTGCCCAACGTTCCGGTGCCGCCGGTTTCAACAACGATGTCGACGCCACCGGTTTTTTCCATCACCTCTTTCTCCCAATCAAGATTGGAGCGATAGTTGACCGTGATATCTGCACCAAGGGCTTTCATACGCTCAAGTTTTTCATCGCTGGAAGACGTTATTACAGCTCGTGCGCCATTCATCTTGGCAATCTGTAGACCGAACACAGATACACCACCCGTGCCCAACAACAGAACCGTATCACCGGCCTTGATCCCGCCGAGTTTTTGTACGCAAGACCATACAGTTGCACCCGCGACGGGAAGGGTGGCATTTTCTTCGTCCGTCAGGTTGCTGGGCAGATGAAAAAGACAGTGAGCAGGGACGGCAACGCGTTCCGCAAGCACACCGTCTGTCGAATTTCCAAGGTCATGTCCGAGGTATCCGGGCACCCAGTCTCCGTCAATCCAACCAGTGAAATGCGTTGCTCCAACTTTGTCGCCCGGTTTGACGTTGCTGACGCCTTCGCCAATTGAAATGACTTCAGCAGCCACGTCACTCAGTGGAATTTGAGTTTCAGGCTTGGGTCCGCCGTAACGGTTGCGCACAATCATCAAATCACGGTGGTTTAAAGAGCAAGCTTTAACCGCCAGCACAGCTTGGCCGTGGCCAGCGATGGGTGAATCGCGCTCGATCAACTTTAAGGAGTCGAGTCCGGTCTGATCTCCGATAGCCCAGGCTTTCATTGTGGCGTCCTATTTGTAATGGGTCCGACGTTAGTTGTGCGTTATGACGATATTACCGAAATGCGAACGGCTTTCCATATGTCGGAAGGCATCGGTGGCGTTTGCGAATGGAAACTCCTTATCGATGACTGGTTTGGAACCTGCTGCCGACAGGGTATAGGCGACGTCCTGGAGCATCTTTTTACTGCCGACCGCCACGCCGCGTAGATTCAGGTTCTTGCCCAGGAGCGGCATGGTATCGAGCGGCTCGTCGGCTTCTCCCGAGAGTGTGCCGATGAGATGAACCCGGCCATTGAACCCTGCCGCTTCGAAGGAGTGCTTCAGACTCGCAGGGCCACCGACTTCGATAATTATGTCTACGCCCTTGCCGCCGGTGACTTCCTGAACTGCTTTAGACCAACTGTCTGCTTTCTTGTAGTTGATGCCGTGTTCAGCACCGAGGGCTATGGCCTTAGCCAGTTTTTCGTCGCTGGAGGATGTGACGATGGATTTTGCTCCTTTGGCCGCCGCGATCTGGATGCCAAAGGTAGAAACACCGCCAGTACCCATGAGCAACACTGTTTCTCCTTCCTTCAAGCGGCCGGCTTCGACGATACAGTTCCAGGCGGTGACGCCTGCACAGGGTAGGCAGGCTCCATCTGCGTAGGAAAAAGAGTCAGGCAATTTGACCAGGGCGTCGGCTGGGAACACGCCCATCTCAGCCAAGGTGCCATCGATGCTGCCGCCGAGGTCAGAGCTGAAATATTGAGGGCTGATAGGTCCATCAATCCAAGCAGAAAAGAAGCTGATACAGACGCGGTCACCGACCGATACGTTGCTGACCCCATCTCCGACCGCGACAACTTCGCCGGCACCGTCACTCACGGGAATGAGGGTTTCTGGCTTAGGCTGGCCGTACCAACCGTTCAGCACCATGTAATCACGGTAATTCAGTGAATGCGCATGAAACTTAACCAGGGCTTGCCCGGCGGCGGCGGTGGGCTCGTCGCGGTCTGCTGACCTAAGGGACCCAATCCCTTTTTGATCGCCAACTTCATAAACCTTCATGGTGCATCTCCTGAATATTGTTTGGTGCCTGGGACACTTCTCTATCCCGTGTATAGCTGCCGGGAAGGGGTAAACACCCACCCTAGCCTATGCGTCCACGCTTTGGTCAATTGGGGGACTCCCATGGTTGCGCTCCTCCGCATAGACTTGATCCATACGACGGGTAAGGAAGGTACGTAGAGCATGATGAGATATCTGGTTGCCGTTGCGATCAAAGCCGTTTTAGCACTATTTCTCGTGCTACTTCAGACACCTCAGTCTCAGGCGCAAACCCTGATGTGCAGCGCGATTGCCGCGCAGGATTTTACTATGGTGCCTGACGCGCCTACCCAAATCATGCGTACAACGGATGTTCCTGCCGCTGACCCTCTACCACCTTACTGTCGCATTGAAGGCTATGTTGCAACGAGCATTGGTTTCGAAGTGCGCATTCCGCAGAGTAACTGGAATGGCAAGCTCTTGATGCAGGGATGTGGAGGGTTCTGCGGTAGTTACGCGGTCATTGCCCAGTGTGACGACGCGCTTGCCCGTGGCTATGCCTGTGTCTCTACGGATCTAGGCCACAAGAGCACGCCCATCGACGGTAAGTGGGCCTACAACAACCCGCAAGGCGAAATCGATTTCTATTACCGGGCCACCCATGCAACAGCTCAGGCCTCAAAGGCAATTGTCGCTGTCGCGATGGGGCAAGATATAGAGAAATCCTATTTCCGCGGCTGCTCAACGGGGGGGCGCCAAGGTCTTATTTCAGCACAGCGGTTTCCCAACGACTTTGACGGCATTATTGCTGCAGCGCCCGCCGGGGTGAGCCCTGGCGGAGGGCTTCATCTCATCTGGAGCGCCCTTGCCAATCTCGACGAAGACGGTGAGCAAATACTACCGGCATCAAAACTTCCACTTTTACACGATGCAGTGCTTAAAGCCTGTGATGCCATTGACGGCCTGGAAGACGGTCTGATCGACGACCCACGCAAATGCGCTTTTGATCCGGCAGAAATGCAGTGCCGGCGGCGGCCGCGCGACGATTGTTTCACAGGGCCTGAAGTAGCGGCCATTCGACGTATTTATCAGGGGGCGACTGATTCTGACGGTAAGGTGCTTTACCGAGCCGTTCCCATGCCGGGGTCCGAAATGCTGTGGAGTCCAGCCTATATAGGCGCAAACGGAAAGCCTTCAGTTTACTATCTCTTTGGCGGTGATTTTTTCCGCTATGTTGGCTTTGCAGAAGACCCCGGTCCTTCATGGCAGCCCGAAATGTTTGATTTCGACATTGACCCAGGGCGCATGGGCTACAATCGTCATCTTAATTACGCCGCTAACCCAGACCTGCGCGCTTTTGCTGCCAAAGGGGGCAAGCTTATTTCGTACCAGGGCTGGTCGGACCAATCTGTACCGCCTCTCGGAGTGATCGATTACCTGGACGACGTAGAACGCTTTATGGGCGGCCGGGACGCGGTGTCTGATTTCTATCGCTTATTCATGCTTCCGGGCGTTGCCCACTGCGCCGGTGGCGAAGGCCCTAGCCGTGTTGATTCCCTTACCGCATTAGAGCAATGGATTGAGGATGGATTGGCACCGGAAATGCTGATCGCTTACAAACTCAAGTCGGATCCAGGCGATTTCTCCGCAGCCCATCTACCCCCACCTGAGCCCGGGATAGAGCGATCACGCCCGGTTTACCCTTATCCTGACGTCGCTCGATATAAGGGCGCTGGTGATGAAAATCGTTGGGAGAACTTTGACCGTACTGCCCCATAAACTTCGGTTTTCTGCGAGCACGTACCTGTGCTCTTAATGTGCAACCACTTTAGGATATGGCGCGTTTGTGGAGTATGGAAACCAGAAACGGTCATATAGAACCGCATGATTTAGCCCCTCTCCGACAGCCTTGTAGTGGTGCTCGATCAGCCATGGAAGCTGGATTGCCGCATATCCTGACACCGCGTTGATGATTCCCTGAAAGAATCACGCATTTTGGTGGTTTTTGGTTTCATTGCCCTTGAAATTAAATCGAACCTTCACTAAAGAAAGAGGATAAACAAGACTATTTTAGTCTGACTTCTGGAATCTAGGAAGAATGTTCAAAATCAATAAGTTAACGGATTACGCAACGGTCGTCCTCATTGATATGGCACGGTCGCAGGAGGTGCGGCCTACTCAGGCCATATCAGAAAGCACAGGTATTCCCTTGCCGACGGTCGCAAAACTCATGAAGAGCCTAGTCAAAGCGGGGCTTATTTTGTCTCACCGCGGTGCCCGAGGTGGATATAGCCTCGTTCATCCGGCAAATGAGGTGTCTGTTGCTGATGTCATAGAAGCTGTGGAAGGGCCCATTGCTCTGACAGCATGCGTTGAATCTTCCAGCGAATATTGCTGCTACGAAACGCAATGTCCGGTTAGTGGGAAGTGGAACCGTGTCAATAATGCTGTAACGGACGCTTTGCGGGATGTCAGTTTAGCGGATATGTCCAGAGATATATCAGGCTTCGGAAGTGAAGGCATAAGTTTGCCAAATTCGATGACCGAAGCCCCGTCACAGGAATCCGCATTGGCACCGCAGCAAAAGTAGGAGCGTTATTTATGGCTGCGACACAACAAACCATTGCTGCTGTCCAAGAAACTGAGAAATACAAATACGGCTGGCAAACGGAAATCGAATCTGACCTTGCCCCCAAAGGGCTCAGTGAAGATATCGTGCGGTTTATTTCTGCTAAGAAAGAAGACCCAGAATGGATGTTGGAATGGCGCCTGAAGGCCTACAAAATGTGGCTTACCCAGGCAGATCAGGAACCCAGTTGGGCAAAGCTCGATTTTCCTAAGATAGATTACCAGGACGCTTACTATTACGCGGCGCCAAAACTGGGTGACGCGCCAGAAAGTCTTGATGAGGTGGACCCTAAGCTTAGGGAAACTTACGACAAGCTAGGCATTCCTTTGCTAGAGCAGGAAATGCTGGCGGGTGTGGCTGTCGACGCTGTTTTTGATAGTGTTTCGGTGGCGACAACCTATAAAAAGAAACTGAACGAAATGGGGGTGATTTTTTGCTCTATTTCGGAGGCGATTAAAGAACACCCTGACCTCGTTAAGAAGTATATGGGTACGGTCGTTCCCTATAGTGACAATTTCTTTGCCACGCTCAATAGCGCAGTGTTTACGGACGGTTCATTTGTATACATCCCCAAGGGGCTACGTTGCCCCATGGAGTTGTCTACGTATTTCCGCATTAACGAGAAAAATACAGGCCAGTTTGAGCGGACCCTTATAATTGCGGATGAAGGGTCACATGTCAGTTATTTGGAAGGCTGCACAGCGCCCCAGCGTGATGAAAATCAACTTCACGCGGCGGTGGTTGAACTCATTGCACTTGATGATGCCGAGATTAAATACTCAACCGTTCAAAATTGGTATCCCGGGGATGAGAACGGGAAAGGCGGTATCTATAATTTTGTAACCAAGCGAGCCGCCTGCCGGGGCAAGAATTCAAAAGTCACGTGGACTCAGGTAGAAACGGGGTCCGCGATTACCTGGAAATATCCCAGCTGCATTCTTCAGGGAGATAATTCGGTTGGAGAATTTTACTCTGTCGCGATTACCAATAATCATCAACAAGCTGATACCGGAACAAAGATGATACATTTGGGAAAGAATACGCGCTCAAAGATTATAGCAAAGGGAATATCAGCAGGTCAGTCTAATAGTACCTATCGCGGCCTCGTGCGGATTCAACCCAAGGCCGATGGCGCGCGTAATTTTACGCAGTGCGATAGCCTTCTTATCGGCAATAAATGCGGGGCGCATACAGTGCCTTACATCGAAAGCCGCAATCCCACCGCGCTAACAGAGCATGAAGCAACGACATCAAAAATAAGCGATGACCAGATGTTTTATTGTCAACAACGCGGCATGAATCCCGAGGAAGCTGTATCCTTAATCGTTAACGGCTTCTGCAAAGAGGTTCTGCAAACCCTACCAATGGAATTTGCCGTGGAAGCGCAGAAATTAGTTGGAATCAGCCTTGAAGGCAGTGTTGGCTAAAACCACATTTAAGAGAAGTATGAGTTGAAAAATGGCGTTGATTGAGATCTCGAATTTGCATGTGTCAGTAGAGGGGAAAGAGATTCTGAAAGGGATTGATCTTTTCATAAACGCTGGTGAGGTGCACGCGATTATGGGGCCCAATGGTTCGGGTAAGAGCACGTTATCGTACGTTTTGTCTGGCCGTGAAGGTTATGAAGTCACACAAGGTTCCATATCTCTCTCAGGAGAGGATCTCTTGGCTATGGAGCCCGACGCAAGGGCTCGTGCGGGAATATTTCTAGCGTTCCAGTATCCGCTCGAAATTCCTGGCGTTGCGACTTCAACGTTTTTGAAGACAGCTTTGAATGCTAAAAGAAGGGCGCAGGGGCTTGATGAAATTGACGCGATGGAATTTCTAAATCTTGTTAAAGGCAAGATGAAAGAACTAGAGATTTCTACCGATATGATCAAACGCCCACTCAATGTGGGTTTCTCGGGTGGCGAAAAAAAGCGCGCTGAAGTGCTGCAAATGAGTCTTTTGGAGCCCCAATTTGCAATACTGGATGAAACGGACTCTGGCCTGGACATAGATGCGCTCAAGGTCGTATCCGATGGCGTAAACGCATTACGTGGACCAGAGCGCTCGTTTCTGGTCATCACCCACTATCAAAGGCTTTTAAATTACATCGTCCCCGATTTTGTCCATGTTCTTGTCGGTGGGCGGATCGTTGAAAGCGGCGGTAAAGAATTAGCAGAAATGCTTGAAGCGGAAGGCTACGCGCGCTTTGAGAATACGAAAGCGGCATGAGGCTGGGACGCGCAAAATGACAATAGCCAAAACACGATTGTCTGTCCCTTTCGGTGATACTTATGCCAATGCAGTTGGTGTGCTACCAGGTGCAAATGAGTCGTGGATAGATGGGCTGCGCAATACCTCGCGGGCCATTCTCAGGTCTCAAGGCCTGCCGACGCGGAAGAATGAAGCTTGGAAGTACACCGCGTTAGGAGAATTGGCGGCAACGCCATTCATTCCGGCCAGCCGGGCAGAAGATGTCGATGTGACGCAGGTCCCGGTCACGGTTCCGTTTGTCGAGGGTGCGCTGAAACTTGTTTTCGTGAACGGTGTTTTTAGAGCAGACCTCTCCGACCCGCTTGATCAGCTTAGTGATGAGGCAGTGGTCCGGCCCCTGTCCGAGGCGCTCAGTTTTATTCCTCAAGACCTTAAAAAGATATTGGGGTCTGTCTCAGAAACCGGAAGTTCGATAGTCGCCGCTCTAAATACTGGATTTCTCGAAGACGGCTTATTGTTACGTGTTAAAGCGGGAACCGAGCTCAAAGAACCTATACATGTTGTTTCAATTGGAGCGTCGGGCGTTGCGCCGGGATCATTCCATCCCCGTTTTGAAGTGGAACTCGAAGCATCATCTCAAGCCACATTCATTGAAAGCCACGTCGGTTTGCCCGGCCAGCCTTATTTGGCCAACGCCGTAACTGAAGTGGTGGTGGGTGAAGGGGCCAAACTAGGGCATTACACGATTATTAACGATGACACCGATGCTTACCATTTAGGGCAGACGGCAGTTTTTATCGACCGAGCAGGAAAGTATGAGTCTTTCATACTTTCAATGGGCGGAAAGCTTGTCAGAAGAGAGGTCAAGATTAACCTTGAAGAAGACCATGGTGAAGCACGCGTGGATGGCGTGTATGGCATTGCAGACAAGCAGCACAGCGAGATTGTTTCAGAAATGCTTCATAAGGCGCGGCATACCTTATCAAGCCAAGTCGTTAAGGGAGCGCTAAGTGGCGAGTCCCGTGGTGTTTTCCAAGGCAGGGTGCACGTCGCACGCGAGGCACAAAAAACTGATGGCCGGCAACTTCATAAAGCCCTTCTGTTAAACAAAGGTCCTGAAGTCGATTGCAAGCCGGAACTCGAAATATTTGCTGACGACGTTCAATGCGCGCATGGTGCGACTAATGGAGAGCTTGATAAGGAACAGGTCTTCTATCTAGCAAGCCGCGGTATTGATGAAGGTACTGCCAGAGCGTTGTTGATTGAGGGTTTCCTGAATGAAGTCGTGTTTAACATCAGTCATGAGCCCTCCCAACGCCTAATTTTAAATGCTGTGAAGTCCTGGCTTGTACGGCACAATCAGGCAAGCAGTGGATCGTCTCGATGAATGCAATTGCTGAAAAATCACAATTGCCTGCCTTGAGATCATTTGACGTTTCGAGCGTCAGGTCTGATTTTCCGATCCTATCACGATCTGTGCATGACAAGCCGCTAGTGTATCTGGATAGTGCTGCATCTGCGCAGAAACCGCAGCCAGTCATTCAAGCTATCAAGCATCAATATGAGCATGAGTATGCAAACGTTCATCGAGGAGCGTATTGGCTAAGTGAAACGCTGACAGACAAATATGAAGCAGCACGCAAAGCGGTTCGCGATTTCATAAATGCACGGTCTGATCGAGAAATTATTTTTACTAAAGGTGCGACTGAAGCCATCAATCTTGTTGCTCATAGCTTTGGCAAAAATCTTGGGCCAAATGGCGAAATCGTTATTACTGAACTTGAGCATCATTCCAACATAGTGCCTTGGCAAATGCTAAGGACACAAACAGGAGTGAAGCTTAAGGTCGTGCCGGTTACACCCGAAGGTGATGTGACGCTAGAGGCTATTAAAGCGGCTGTCACGACGAACACGAAGCTTGTTGCGGTGGCACATGTATCCAACGCGTTGGGGACAATTCTGCCGATTAAGGAGATAGCTGAGGTTGCTCACACAGCTGGCGCGCGCATTTTGATAGATGGTTGCCAAGGCATAGTGCATGAAACTGTGGATGTGCAGGATCTAGATTGTGATTTTTACGCATTTTCGGGGCACAAATTATACGGCCCAAACGGAATTGGCGTTCTTTTTGGCAAGGAAAGCCTGCTGCATGATATGCCGCCCTATCAAGGCGGGGGTGAGATGATCAGTTCCGTATCATTCGACCATACTGAGTGGGCGGATTTACCAGCAAAATTCGAAGCCGGGACTCCGCCAATTGTTCCGGCAGTCGGGCTTGGAGCGGCAATCAAATATATTTCATCATTTGATAGAACTGGGGTTGCCCGTCACGAACATGACCTGATGGTCTATGCTATGGAATGTTTGGAGGCGATCAACAGTGTGAGGCTGGTCGGTACATCCAAAAATAAGGCGGCGGTAATTGCATTCGTTGTTGATGGTGCCCACCCACACGACGTTGCAACCATACTTGATCGATCTGGCGTTTGTGTGAGGGCTGGACATCATTGCGCACAGCCTCTCATGGATAGCATGGGGTATCCGGCAACCCTGCGGGCTTCAATAGGTATGTACAACACCCGTGAAGAGATTAACGCACTAGTAGGTGCGTTGGAGAAAGCACGGGAGATCCTGTGTTGACGCAAACTTCTGCACCAGACGAAGATTTAATGTCTTTATACCAAGAGATTATTCTTGATCACGGTAAGAATCCGAGAAACAGAGGAATCGTTGAAGACCACACTTGTATAAGTGAAGGTCGAAACCCGCTATGCGGGGACCGGGTTACAGTTACAGCGTCTATCGACGATAGTAATATTCGCGATGTTCGTTTCGACGGTAAAGGCTGCGCAATTTCGATTGCGTCAGCTTCTATGATGACTGAATCATTGGTGGGGCTAAATAGGGACCAGGCGACGCAAATATTTGAGTCAGTAAAAAGTATTTGTACTGAAGATACTGCGAATAGCCAACGGGACAGCCAGATTTCTGAAAAGCTTAACCAGAGACTAGAAAAATTAATGGCACTTTCAGGGGTGCGGAAATTTCCCGTTAGGGTGAAGTGCGCAACTTTGCCTTGGTATGCGTTCATGTCTTGCTTAGAAGGCAAAAGTACCGCAACAACAGAAATAGCCAGTTGGCCAAGACCATGAGGAGACCTATAGTATGATGCCTCCATACTCAATGCCAGCGGTGGACATTGAGCCGCCCGAAGAAGGTGAAGTCATTCGCCGAGGCTCTCCACAGCCAGACGCAAAAGAATCGGTTGCGACGGAATCGGCAGTCGTTGAGGCACTGCGGAGCGTGTTTGATCCTGAGATTCCCGTGAATATATATGATCTTGGGCTGATCTATGACGTGTCTCTAAAGGAAACGGGGAGCGTCGATATTTTAATGACATTGACGGCGCCTGCGTGTCCTGTGGCAGGTATTCTGCCCGGAGAAGTCGCAGACGCAGTGTCTGCAATCGAAGGGACGGGTGAGATCTCTGTGACAATGACGTGGGATCCGCCGTGGACACCTGAAAATATGTCTGAGGTCGCGCGCGTAGCGCTTGATATGTTTTAGGGCAAACAAGAGGTTGTAATTGTTAGGAGACGTAGCATGACCACATTAGAACGAGCAGCGCCAATTACCATTACTGATGCAGCTTTTTCACGCGCGAAGCATCTCATTGAGCACGCAGATCGTCCAGTGGCCGGTATTCGGGTTGGTATTGAAACAAAAGGGTGTTCAGGATTTGCGTACAAAGTTGAGTATGCCGAGGGGCCGGGAAAATTTGAGGATGTTGTAGAGCGAGATGATATCCGGTTTTTCATTGACCCTATGGCAGTCATGTACTTGCTTGGATCTGAGTTGGATTATAAAGAAGGTACTATGGAAAGTAGTTTTGTGTTCACAAATCCCAACGAGACAGGTCGCTGTGGGTGTGGCGAAAGTTTCTCTGTGAACTCCAATGATGCTCCTAAAGAAATAGCGCAGGGCGTTTAAGGCGTTATTTAGTTCGCGCTAAACGCTTCTCGGTTTCAGCTAAAAGTTTTACTGGGTGTGCGGGTTTCTGAAGAAGGCTGATGCGACCTGATTGGAAGTCTGAATCATCCTCTACGAGACTAGCAACTAGCTCTTGTTGGCCCGTTATCAGAATCGCCGGAGTTGGATGAGAATGCTCGCCCATTTCCTGGCGCAATTAGAGGCCGCCCATCGTAGGCATTATGATGTCTACGATGGCGAGATCAACTTCTCCTTCGTCAATAATTTCTAGCGCTATTTCACCATTCTGCGCTTCCAAAACTGTATAGCCGCGTTTCGTCAGCATATGGCAGAAGGATTAGCGCACGAATGCATTGTCTTCTGCGACTAAAATGGTGCCTAGCAATGCGGTTCCTTTGCATGCATTGTGCGTGAACTGGTGGTACTATTTTAGTGCTATTTTTATTTATGCGCAGCCCTTTATCTGGTCGAATGCATAACAGTCTTATAATGATGTCATTCCACGAGTGGACATTGAACCGCTCATAGTAGAACCCAAGATTTCTAGTTCCCACGGCCCGTAGTGAGGTGTAAATGGAAACTCTTCTGGTTATCTTGCTCGCTATTTCTCTTTTGGCGGTGCTCGGAGTTCTGTTTACAGGCTTGTTTGCATTTGTGAAGGGGGGGGGATTTCACCGTAAACACGGCAATCGATTGATGCAGCTAAGGGTAACGGCCCAAGCAGTGGCCATTGTCCTTGTATTACTTTTGGTGCTCATTCGAACTGCAAGTGATTGATTGGCGTTACGCTACCCCGCCAGCAGCATTCTTGCAGCCGTAATAAATAGAAATCCTGCAAACGATAGTTTTAACGCTTTTTCACTTAGTCTATGCGCGATTTGCGCCCCAAAACGCGCTGACAGCGTGGATGTCATAGTGATGAGAATAAATCCATAAATACTGATATATCCTAACGAACCCTCAGGACGTTGAGCTACATCCCAACCACCTAATACATACCCAGCTGTTGCCGGAAGTGCGATGACAAGGCCAAATCCGGCCGAAGTTCCGACGGCTTTGTGCATTGGAAATTTTAGAGCGTTGAGGAACGGGACAGATAGGGTGCCTCCTCCAATACCCATCATAGATGACAGGGCCCCGATTAAAGTCGGAACTGCGAACACTTTGTAGTTTTTGTAGAGCCACGAGCTAGAACTTCTCTGACTTGTGAGTGTATCTCGAATACCTCGGTCTCGCACGACTAGGTCGATGGCGATGACAAGCGCGATGCAACCGAATACCGTGACAAGAGCGGATCCATCGAAGACTGCGTTTGCCACCCAAGTCCCTATAAGGCACCCGAAGAAAATCCACAGAAACCAGGCTTTGAATAAATCCCAATCGATGGCTCCTGCTCTGTTGTGGCTGACTGTCGATGCGATTGAGGTCGGAATTATGGTGGCAAGGGAGGTGCCTATAGCCATATGCATGCTGACGCTGGAATCAATCCCTAGCACGTCAAAGGCGGTAAAGAGTATGGGGACAATTACGATTCCACCGCCAACTCCGAGAAGCCCGGCTGCGAACCCGGCCAAAACACCAGTTAATAGTAGAACTACCCCCAATGCGAATAGAGATGGAAGCATTTCTATCAATTTACTGGATCAAACGTTAGTTAAAGTAAGGCCGCTCTGGCCGGTCAGTGACATTGTGAGTTTTTTCAAAACCGGCTACTTGCTGTAGGAGATCGCGTCTTCGATTTCGTGCCGCCGCAATTTGTGCCGGTGTATTACCTGTTTCACCAATCGTGTTATCGTTAATCATCCTTTGAACACGCTCCATAAAGACTCCCATGGTCAGAGCTTCCATAACATCTGCGCAGTATCTAAAGAAGAAAGTGTTGCCCCCTATTTTTAGCGGAACTTTTATCCGGTTTGAACAAATCTCCAGGGCGGGTTCGTCAATATTCTCTTCGCCCAATTCGGCGGAGTGATGAGCCTTAGATTTCTTCCGGTAAGGCGTAAGGTTACCGATTTCAGACATCGTATCTAACAGGGCGGTCGGTGGCGCGGTGAGGAATAGGCGCGCGGGCTCACAGATTATTCTGGCGGCACTCTAATTGTGCCGGCACGATACGACAAGCATTGTATTTTACTTTACTTATCCTCATTGCGCCCAAAGTAAGTTAAAAATACATCAATTATTCCAATATGTTACACGGTAAATAAAACTATTTAACGCGTCATTCGGCGCTTAGTCGTTGGAAGCTAAGAACGTCATGGACCCCGTGACCGAATTCGGCCAATAGAGACAGAAATTGGCCTAAATCCGCTTTAAGCTTTGAAAAGCTGGGGCGCCGGTTCAGCGTGTTTTCATCTACGTAAAGACTACGGTTTAGTTCAATCTGAACAGCGTGAATCCCATTCGCAGGGTCCCCATAATGATGTGTCGTATATCCTCCAGCATAGGGGTTATTGCGCATGACCGAGTATCCTAGACTTCCAAAAATGCGATCTGTTTCGTCCGTTATTGATGCTGAACAGGAGAGACCGTTGCGGTCGCCGATGACAACATCAATCGTTTCTTGAGGGTTTCTAGTACTGGTTGGCAGTCCCATAGAAGGCATGGAGTGGCAGTCTATTAGTATACAAAACCCAAAGCGGTCCCGCGTCCGGTTAACCAGTCGTCTTAGCGTGTTGTGATAAGGCTTATAAATCAACCTGATACGCGATTCTGCTTCGCTATATGCCAGCTTTCGTGCGTATATTTCTTTCTGATTAGCGACAACTCTTGCGATAGTCCCTAGCCCCGCTGCGACTCTTGCTGATGACGTATTGCAGTGATCAGGCAGAAGGTCAGAGAACATATCCGGATCAAGCTCAAAAGGCTCGCGGTTAAGGTCAAGATAAGCGCGCGCATAAAATGCCGTCAGCAAAGGAGCTCCTAGTTCTTGCGCTTTCGCAAACAAGTCATCTACATAGCAATCTTCGGAGCGCCTAAGTGAAGCCTTACTCAACTTTGATGCAGCTATCAGGTCTGCCGGATAGTAGGCTCCAGAGTGTGGAGAGGCGACAACAATGGGAGAGGACAGATGTTCTGGATCCAACACCTCAATGGGATCAACAATATCACGTATCACACTCATTGGTATTCCTCCCGAGAGACGCTTATAACCTATAAAGGTGCCTGGTCCTCTGTCACAGCCTAGGGGCTAGAATACTGCAATCAATCCTGTCTGAAATACTTGCAATAGAAGAATTGTCCACCTAAAAGGGCTTCCTCGTGCAAAATGTGGAAACAGGGGCCCCTTCTCGGATTTATCCGAATTGGGCGCGTAGCTCAGGCGGGAGAGCGCCTCGTTGACATCGAGGAGGTCACAGGTTCGATCCCTGTCGCGCCCACCATCATTTCTTTGGTATTCCAAAGACTTGCAATGGGCCCCCGTTCAAACTCCAAAGACAATTTCCAAGCCTGTCACACTCTGGTCACAGTGGGAGACAATATTGGGGCTTCTTCGCAAGCGTCACGGCAAATGGCACGTTCAAATTCGATTATAAAACGAGCGGCCGCTCTCTCGAACTTTTACCTCTAATTGTTTAGAAATGTGAAAGCGCGTTAGCTCTTGTCAGGGTTTGTTGCCTAATCGAGTGGCAAACCACGCCAATGGTGCTAGGCGAAGAAGGTTAGGATACGGTTTAGTAACGCCAATTTTATAGAGCGTGAGACGAAAAGGGTGCTGCATGACAAAGAATCGCCAATGGCTCTTAGACCGTCATCCAGATCCGGACGAAATCATCGGCGCCGAACATTTCAAACTTATTGAGACGGATATTGCAAGTCCTCACGGAGGTCAATTAGTACTAAAGACGATCGCCCTTGGAACTTCACCTGCGCAAAGGTCGTACATCTCAAAGGGTCTGAGTATGCATGACAAAATATCGATCGGTGAAGTTATGCGCGGTCGTGGCGTAGGCGTTGTCTCAGCGTCACGGCACCCAGATTTTCAGGACGGTGATATCGTCGTGGCTTCGACGGGATGGCAAGACTACTCTTTGCAGACACCCGATTCCCAGAACCCTAATGTCTTGAGCATTCGGAAAGTTGTAAACCCGGCGCATCCTCTTACGATGTCTCTGGGAATCCTAGGAAGCGCTGGCGCAACAGCATATTTCGGGTTGCTGGATGTTGGGCTAGCAAAAGCGGGTGAGACGGTTGTGATTTCGGCAGCCGCGGGCGGGATTGGCTCAGTTGTTGGGCAGATCGCGAAATTATCAGGTTGCCGGGTTATAGGAATAGCAGGTGGACCAGAGAAGTGCCGGTGGCTGTGCGAGGGCCTGAATTTTGATGCGGCGATCGATTATAAGAATGAGAATATCGGGAACAGGCTCGATGCCTTATGTCCACGCGGTATCGATGTCTTTTTTGACAACGTTGGCGGTGAAATACTAGACGTCGTTTTAGCGCATATTTCGCTGAACGCCAGAATTGTTATTTGCGGATTTATTTCCACGGACTATCGCGATAACAAAAATATGGGGCCAAGAAATTACACGAACTTGGTTAAAAAGCGCGCACGAATGGAAGGGTTTTTTATTTTCGACTATCGCCACCGTTTCGATGAAGCTGAGGCTAAGCTCGGTGAATGGTTTAGTGCGGGGGCTTTGATTAATTGCGAAGACGTTGATGACGGTCTTGAAACAATGCCACTAACGTTACAAAGCCTTTTCACCGGGGGTAATAAAGGTATTAAGCTCTGCAGAGTTGCTCCCGATCCACCAAACTGACATTCAGTTCTCTAATGAAATAGTTTCGTAGTTTATTTTTCCTTTGTTGGGTGCGTAATTAGCAACCCGAGCTGTGACACCGTCTAGAAGAGGCACTTCATGGAGTAATATGGTCGTGGCTTGATCATGATAGAAACGTAGGACTTTCTGAGTAAGTAACAGCCGGTCCTCCAGGCTGATCGCGCTTTTTGCTGCCTGTATCGTAGGGGTGATTTGCTCATCGCAAAACCAAGGCGTGGGATTGGCGCAAGAATGTAGTCTGATGGTGCGCAGTGGCTCAAACGAGGGCCAAGAACCAAAAATTTGACTAAATCCATCACCGCGCCATTGGCCTTGTAGAATTATTCTAACCATCTGTGAGGTTGGAATTCGCATCACTCTTAATTCAACATTGACGTCGGCTAAATTTGACGCAACCAACTGGTAGATCGCACTGTCAGATGCGTTTGACCCTGTTATGACCTCTACATCCAAAGAGAACCCATCTTCATAGTCGGCTTCCTTCAGTAATGCCCGCGCTTTTTCAGGGTCGTAAGGGTAGGATTTAAGATCAGGGTCATACCCGAACAATCCCCTAACTGCACCTTGTGTGGCCGGTTTGGTGTATCCGTTCAATAGGACGTCCGCTATGGCATCCTTATCGACCGCGTAGTTAAGAGCGCGTCTTACTCTAATATCTGCTGCAGGGCGGCCCTCTTCGATGACTAATGTAATTGACATCGCATCAATCGATTGCCGTTGGTGGATGCGACCGCCTACCGATTGAAGAAAGTCTGAGTCATCTGGTCCCATACCAATGGCAACATCAACTCTGCCCGTTAAAAGAGCTTGTAAACGTGTTGTTACCTCTGGAAGCAAAAGAATTTCTATTCCCTCGATAATAGGAGGGCGCCAAGACTGTGGGTTGGCTTTGTAAGTGACTTTACCTTCTTGCCATTTGGAAATTGTAAATGGTCCTGTGCCTATAGGCTCGAACGCGAATTGGTCCGGCCCGACTTTTTCCCAATGGTCAGGTTCAACAAAATAGAGCGGAGCCATGAGTCGCGGCAGAACTGCCGAAGGAATCTTAGTTTTGATGGATACCGTATGATCGTCGATAGCTGTAGCGCTTTCGATTACAGCTAAATCCCGGTTAACAGCGGCGGTCAATCCATGCGGTGTTCTAAGGTAGTTGAAAGACCATGCAACGTCATGAGCGGTAAACGGACGCCCATTTGAGAAAACGGCGTCTTTTCTCAACGAAAAGGTCCACAAGTTTGGCTCAAGTTGTTTCCAATCCGTCGCTAATTCGCCTATGAGTTCACCATCATCCGTAAAAGTCGTAAGAGTCTCAAAAGTGGGAGACCACGTGTACGTCGAAAAGACGCTCACTGAACGATGGGGATCGGCAGCGCCGGATGGAAATGCAACGACACCCACGCGTAGAATGTCTTCAGCCATACCCAAGCTTGAAGACGTGCAAGCCCATAGGGCTATTAGCAAAAATGAAAAACTAGTATTTATTTGCTCAATATTTTTCAAGAATTTAAGAAAGAGCCGCTTCAGTGTTTTTATACGAAGTATCATTATCTCTCTTACAATCAATCGAGGATGGTTAGGAATAATAGTTGGCAACACGCTATATATCGAGTTCTTGTATAAATTGAGCATTTTCTTGAATGAACTTAAATCGCGTTTCGGCTTTTTTACCCATCAAATGATCTACGACGGTTGCCGTGTTTTTAAGAGCCCGCTCTTGTGCATCAGGAAGGGTGACGCGCAGTAAAGTCCGGCGGGATGGATCCATTGTCGTTTCCTTTAGCTGGCTAGGCGGCATTTCACCTAAACCCTTAAAACGACTCACTTCGACTTTGCCACGACTATCAAATTCTTCCTTGGTAATGCGATCTTTATCGGCATCGTCCATTGCATAGAACGTCCTTCCCCTTTGGCTCAGTCGATAAAGTGGGGGCATAGCCAGAAAAAGATGCCCGCGCGACACCAATTCAGGCAGTTCTTGGAAAAAGAATGTCATCAAAAGGGCTGCAATGTGAGCTCCATCGACGTCCGCGTCAGTCATGATGATGACTTTCTCATATCTAAGCTTGTTCAGGTTCGCTTTTTCTCCTGCTCCGCATCCCAAAGCTTCCATGAGGTCTTGTAGCTCTTGATTGCCGCGTAATTTATCTCGGGTTGCTGAGGCAACATTGAGAATCTTCCCGCGTAAAGGCAGAATTGCCTGAGTTCGACGATTCCGTCCCTGCTTTGCAGACCCACCTGCGGAGTCACCTTCAACCAAGAATATTTCAGTGCCTTCTGAGCTAGCTTGGCTGCAGTCAGATAGCTTCCCAGGGAGGCGTAACTTCTTAGTTGCTGATTTTCGGTCTAAATCTTTTTCTTGCTTTCTTCTCTGACGAGTATCGGCACGGGAAAGTGCAAGTTCAAGGACCTGAGCCGCTACTTCAGGATCACCCGATAGCCAATGCTCGAAATGATCTTTCATGATACTTTCGACGAGCTTGGTCGCTGCGGCTGAGGAAAGTCTTTCCTTGGTCTGACCTTGAAATTGCGGTTCGGGGATGAATATGGAAAGCATCGCACAAGCGCCGCCAACAACATCTTCAGCCGTAAGCCCGCTCACTTTTTTATTACCGGCCATTTCTCCGTACGCTTTTAAAGCTCGCCCCAAGCTAGACCGAAAACTAGCTTCGTGTGTCCCACCTTCGGGTGTGGGCACCGTATTGCAATACGAATTTAGAAAACCATCTTGATCTTCCGGCCAGCAGATGGCCCAATCCACGCGGCCATTGTCATCACTCGCTTGAACCGACCCTGCAAAAAAGGCGCCACTGACGAGTTCTCGATTGGCGGTTACGTAAGACAAATAGTCTTGGAGCCCCTTTGGGAAGTGCAGTTCGTCTTGTGAAGGGCTCAACTCTTTAGGACTAAGTAAAGACTTTTCGCAAGACCACTTTATTTTTACGTCTTCAAACAAATATGCTTTAGAGCGCGCCATTTTGTAGAGTAGGTCTGGTTTGAAAGAGAGCTCTTTGCCAAATATTTCTGGATCAGGCCGAAACACGATGCGTGTGCCGCGGCGGTTTGCCACTGGTTTCGATTTCTTCAATTTTGACTTTACGTCGCCACGACTGAAGCGTTGAGTCCACAGGGCTTTGTCTCTTGAAACTTCGACGACCAGTTCCTCTGACAATGCATTGACAACAGATACGCCTACTCCATGCAGGCCACCTGACGTCTTGTATGCTCGTCCTGAGAATTTTCCACCTGAGTGAAGCGTCGTCATAATCACTTCAAGGGCGGATTTTTTTGGGAACTTAGGGTGTGGATCGATTGGAATGCCCCGTCCATTATCTCGAACCGTTACCTCATTATTTTTACCTAAATGAACTTCGATTATACTGGCATGTCCAGCTACAGCTTCATCCATAGAGTTATCGAGCACTTCGGCAACAAGGTGGTGTAACGCTTTTTCATCCGTGCCACCGATGTACATACCCGGCCGACGCCGGACCGGCTCAAGCCCCTCCAGCACTTCAATATCTTGAGCTGTGTAATTAGCCTTTTTATGGGTTGCAGATTGTTGGAAAAGGTCAGACATGGGCGCATTATATCCAGTGAAACGCTAGCAACAACTATATAAAGTATGTAATTGAGAATGCCTTTCAATATGTTGTGATTATGGAGCGAAAGTGACAGAACCAATTAACTCTAAAGAACCTATCGGAGAGCTTTCAATTAGAACGATCGCGATGCCCGGAGATACAAACCCGGCTGGGCATATCTTTGGCGGCTGGGTTCTAAGCCAGATGGATATGGCTGGAGCAATTCATGCGGGGAGTCTTACGCGGACCCGCGTTGTTACAATTGCTGTGGACAGTATGAAGTTTCATAAACCAATCCATATTGGAGATGAGGTTTCTTGTTATACGTCTGTTGAGCGAACCGGAAAGACGTCATTGTCCATTCATATAGAGACGTGGGTTAGGCGAGAACGCCATGGTTCTCCGCTCATGGTTACTGCAGGACATTTCACCTACGTTTCAATTGATGAAGATGGGGCACCAGCTGTCATCGAACCAGACTTAAAAGAGGGCTGACATATGGCTGAGACTGCCATTCAATGTTGGACCCTGACCGTCGATTCAATCGGTCAAATCTTGGGCTTTAGACTTAGGGTTTCCCTGTTCGTTTGAACGGCCCGAGTTCGCCCAAGGCTTCGACATCTTCTTCCACAGCGCAGCGTTCTTGCCCCAAGTATTGTTTGATTGCTGTCCGGAATCCCGGGTCTGCTATCCAGTGAGCTGAGTAAGTTTTACGCGGGAGGTAGCCACGCTGAAGTTTGTGGGGTCCTTGCGCGCCCGCTTCGACCCAAGAGAGTCCGCGTTCGATAGCGAATTCGATGGCTCTGTAATAGCAGACCTCGAAATGAAGCATAGGATAATGAACAACGGTGCCCCAATTGCGCCCGAAGAGGGTATCCCCACCTAGGAGATTAAGGGCACCACATACGAACTCGCCGTTTTCCTCACCCATTATCAGAACAACCTGTTCACCCATTCGTTCGGATAAAAGATCAAAAAATGAACGAGACAAATAGGCCTGCCCCCACTTTCGATCTGATGTTAGCCTGTAAAATCTGTAAAAAGCATCCCAATGGCGGGGTGTGATTTCATTACCGGAGACCGCCGAGATTTTAACATCGCTTGCAGCTGCCTTTTCGCGTTCCTTGCGAATATTTTTTCTTTTCCGTGAAGATAGTGCATCTAGGAAAGCATCAAATGAGTCATATCCATCATTCTTCCAATGAAATTGCTGTCCTACACGCGGTAAAAGCCCAGCTTCGGTTGCCACCTCGATGTCTTGATCATTTGGGAATGTGATGTGGAGAGAGGATACGTTTAACCGGTCTGCCAATTCGATCATGCCGGTAAGTAGGACCTTCTTGAGGTCGTTAGCTTCACTTTGAGTGCAGCCCTTGCGGACCATGAGGCGAGGGCCTGTTGCTGGAGTGAAAGGAATCGAACACTGAAGTTTTGGGTAATACTGCCCTCCAGCGCGTTCGTAGGCGTTGGCCCATCCCCAGTCGAAAACATACTCACCATATGAGTGATCTTTAAGATACAGAGGGGCACAGGCGAGGATGACTCCATTTGGTGATTCTAGAGCTAGATGCTGAGGCTGCCAGCCCGTTTCAGATGTCACCGAGCCTGAATCTTCGAGTGCAGCTAAAAAGGCGTGTCGAACAAATGGGTTGGCATCCATTTTGTTCACGCCAGCACAGGCATCCCATTGGACGGCATCGATGGTGTGAATAGAAGGAGCAACGCGTATAGAAAGCGCCTCTATAGCTTTACTTTGGCCGTTCATCTAATTAGATCAACTCAACGATTGCTTCAACTTCCACAGGGGAGTCAAGCGGTAGAGAAGGGCACCCCACAGCTGCGCGCGCATGGCGGCCTTTTTCCCCAAATATTTCAGCAAAAAGATCAGACGCACCGTTAATGACCTCCGGATGGTTTGTGAAATCCGGTGTTGAAGCTACAAAACCCGTTATTTTAACTATTCGTTGTACACGTTCCAGGTCACCGCAACATGCGGCCTTTATTTGAGCAACCACGTTCAACGCACTTTGGCGTGCTGAAGCGATGCCTTCTTCGACGCTCACAGTGGCGCCAACTTTCCCTGTGTGAACAAGAGCGCCGTTACTTATTGGCAGCTGTCCAGAAATGAATAGAAGGGCGCCGGTTCGAACAAAGAGTGCGTAATTTGCGATGGGGGGTACGATTTGGGGTACTGTAATCCCTAACTCAATTAGACGGTCATTGACTGAGATCGTCATGACAAACATCCAGGCGCAAATTTCGAACAAAAGAATCGATCATGAATGGGCTCCAAGCATGAGTGCGAGTGTGCTACTGACCAGTTGGCAAGCGTAAATTACCTCTATACTTGCCATTCCAGGACAGCCAGCGCAAATCCAATAGGAAATTGTCCCAAACCATACGATTTACAAGGCTTTTAGACCGTGAATAGGCTTTCTCTTCCAAAGGATAAAATAAAGATTCTACTTCTAGAGAATATCCATGCCCAGGCGGCTGAGCTCTTTCGCCGTCACGGCTACAGGCAGGTGGAAGTGCTTGGCGAAGCACTGGACGATAAAATCCTAAAAGCAAAAATTGCAGATGCTCACATGATTGGCATCCGATCTCGTACTCAAATTACAGATAGTATTTTGGCGGCGGCTGACAAATTGATGGCTATAGGGTGTTTTTGCATTGGCACAAACCAGGTCGATAGTGGTTCCGCCAAGTTGGCAGGAATACCGGTCTTTAACGCGCCCTATTCAAATACGCGTTCCGTTGCCGAATTGGTTCTCGCCGAAGCGATTATTCTGCTCCGGGGGGTTCCCGAGAAGTCTTGGCTGTCCCATGAAGGGGGTTGGCAAAAGACTGCAGCGGGTTCACACGAAATTAGGGGAAAAACGCTAGGCATTATCGGTTATGGTCACATAGGAACGCAGCTTTCCATATTGGCGGAAGCTCTTGGCATGCGTGTCGTTTTTTTCGACATAGTAGAAAAACTTGCACTCGGGAATGCAATATCTGTAAGGGATTTTGGCGAATTTCTCTCAATGGCGGATATAGTGTCGTTACACGTTCCTGCGACAGATCTTACAGCCGGGATGATGAGTATTGAGCACCTTAGATCAATGAAGAAAGGAGCGATCCTCATTAATGCTTCACGAGGTAATGTTGTTGATATCGATGCCCTTGCGACATGCTTGCGTGATGGCCATTTGACTGGGGCTGCGATTGACGTTTTCCCTCAAGAACCAGCGTCTCCTGAGGAACCCTTTGATAGCCCGCTGCAAGGAATGAAAAACGTAATTCTTACGCCCCACATTGGCGGTAGCACTCTTGAGGCCCAGGCTAATATTGGCACTGAAGTTGCTGACAAACTCGTGAAATACTCGGATAACGGGTCGACTATGGGCGCCATAAATGTTGTCGAGGTCGCTTTGCCGCCGCAGCATGGCGCAATCCGTTTTATGCATATTCATCGGGATGTCCCTGGCGTTCTAACGAAAATTAACGACGTTTTCTCCAGTCGAGATATTAATATCTCTGGCCAGTATCTGCGCGCCGATGGAGAGGTGGGCTACGTGGTGACGGATATTCTTGGTGATGTAGATGTGGGTATGGGTATTCGTCGCGACCTTCAAGCGATTGAAGGCACTGTAAGAACGCGGTTTTTATACTAATTTCCTAGTTTCTCTGGCCTTTGGCCATCGTTATTCCACGATTCAAAATAATCGTGATTGCAAACAAATTCAATTTTTCTCAGCTACGTATAAATGCTTTCGCATTACAGCAGTGGAATGCAGGTTTTAGACCAAGTAGTGATTGTGGAATAGGAATGTCCCACCTACAGCGGTAGATGAGACCTCACACGAAGCGCCGCCGTTCGCGAAAGGAGAATCTAAGAACTCGCTTGTTGGCGAGGGTTCATGCGAGCGTCCTATTTGTTTTGCCTACTTATTGGGTGGGCATAACCGCTCAAGGTCAAAGGGCAGGCATGGGTGATCAATTCGCCTTCATCAAAGCTGTGGTTTTTGCCCATGCGATGGCAGGCGCGATGGGGCCCGACGGAACGCCTCGCCTGCCGTGTCCTGACCTCAGTGGCAATGGGTGCGCTGCCTACACGTATGGTCCTGACGAGTTGGGGGGGTACGTTCCTTGGCGAACTCTTGAGATTGATGAAGGTTAGCAACTGAATGCTTGTTGGGGTATCCCTGTTATAGATAAGATAGCTAAGCCAAATGCGGATACTTGTTCCTGGCGCTTGCCGCGTAGAGGCGGACTTCTTACGACTCGCTTTATTGAGCAGCGAGACAGTAGGTCCATGTTGAATGCCGTGTTTGTTTTGCAGAACATAAGACCAAAGCGCAACGGCATACGGATTTGACGTATGTCGATGCCATAACAGGTAGCCTCTTCTTAGGGCTTTGCCAAAACTCAGAGTTTATGGGAACCGTTCAGTTTTAGTAATTCTGATGCGATAACTTTTGGTTATGCGCAGGCTTCTAATATCGGAGGCAAGGACTCTTCCGAATTTTCTGGAACGGGAAATGCCATACCTAACAAGCGACGCCATTCCATAGCAGCGCTAAAAACATCATTGAGTTCGGCTTGCTCAGCTAGTGTTGCCCGCGAGTAAGCGGCTTTCGCACTTTCGTGCCACGCGTTACTTAGATGGATACCATGCTTAGCTCCAGAAGCGGTGATTGTACTCGGCGTTCTGGACTGCCCCCATGCGACAAAGGCTTTAAAATCAGCGGCAATCTTACCCTGGCGTTTTTGCGTGGCAAAATAATCTTGCACTAAGATTTCTAATGCGAGTGATGAAATCTCCACCTTCACAGCTTCCTTCCATGATTTGAGAAGTGTCAGAAGCAGACGAGTTGTGCCGGCGTTTAAGCTGTCGCTAAGGCGAAGTGTGGCTGCTTCTGAAATAGGGTTAGAAATTTGCCAACTTGAATCGGCTCTCAGCGCATTCGGGCAAGGAATTTTGTAGCCTTCCGCTGTTTCGACCGCTGGGATAACTCTAACCTTACAAGAACTGCAGGAAACGACGACCCCAATCTCATCAATAGAAACTCCAGAGTGCTCAATTTGATCTTGAATTCCCGCACTAACGGCATGATGCGCGTCAACAGACCGGTCAAGTTTTAACTTTGAAGGTAGAAGATAAAGGACATCAACTATTTTAATTGGCGACAATGCTGTTCGTTTTCCAACACTCCCTACGATAAGAGAGTCACCCGAGACAGCTTCTGCCATGCGCATCGGGTGGAACGCGCGCCTCAAGGCATACACCACATCTTCCGCAAGGAAGCGCGCATTTGCATAGGCTTGTGGAGTGGGAATACGGGCTCTTAGGAAGATATTAAAAAGGCCTTCGAGGCCTACCTGTTCCATCTGGGTTTCTGCCTGATCCATTTGAATAGTCAAAGGGTCAGCCATAGATCGATGTGTTAGTGATGAGGAGAAAGTCACGCCATCTCAAGTTTATGGAATACCATCGATTCAGTCTTACTTATGAGCAGCCACTAGTCGCGCCGCACGTATTGCATTTCATACATGTTCCGTTGCGTACTAGCGTAAAGTTACCGCACTCGTTACAGGCGTCACCTTCGTAGCCTTGCAGGCGTGCACTGCCAGCTGCAATGGCTCGGACCGACGTAGAGCCGTCATTGCCGCTATAATGTGCCACTTCCGATACTGTGGATCTTGGCCCATCTCCGACAGCGGCTTCAAGGGTCGCCGTATCTTTATTTGTTGAAACTTTGGAGCCAGAGTCACGATCTTTATTACCCGTGTTGAGAAAATATAAGTTACTCGATCGAATAAAGCCTTGGGAAACTGTTCGCTCTGCGAGCTCCAGTAATTTCTCTGCTTTGTCTCCATCGCCAATGGTGTCCGGTGCAGTGTCAGAGTGCTCCGCATGTCCAAGCTCGTGGCGCCCTAAATAAGAAACAGCAAGTTCACGAAAAATATAGTCCAAAATGGAGGTTGCCATTTTGATTGAACTGTTGCCTTCCACTAGACCCGCAGGTTCGAAACGAGTAAAGGTGAAGGCGTCGACGTATTCCTCGAGCGGAACGCCATACTGGAGGCCAATCGAAATAGCGATTGCGAAGTTATTCATTAAACTTCTAAAAGCGGCACCTTCTTTGTGCATATCAATGAATATTTCACCCAAAGATCCATCATCGTATTCACCGGTCCTCAGGTATACCTTATGTCCTCCAACAAGAGCCTTTTGCGTGTACCCCTTGCGGCGGTCAGGTAGCCTCTCACGTTCCCGCGCAACGACACGCTCGACGATCCGTTCTGCGATAATTTCAGCCCTAACGGTTGCAGGCATCTCGGTAACATCTTGAATCACCTTATCATCGTCAAAGTCTTCATCGTTTAAATCATCAAAAACACCGGATGATAGGGGTTGAGAGAGTTTCGAACCGTCGCGATAAAGTGCATTTGCCTTCAGTCCCGAGTGCCAAGATTGAATAAAAGCGTTGCGGCAATCGTCAATAGAGGCGCTGTTTGGCATGTTTATCGTTTTAGAAATTGCACCAGAAATAAAAGGTTGGGCTGCTGCCATCATGCCAATATGGCTCATCGGGGATAGATAGCGTTTGCCGATGCGGCCGCACTGATTGGCGCAATCAAAAACAGGAAGGTCACGTTCTCTTAGGCCTGCAGTGCCTTCTAATGTCATTGCTCCGCATGCATAGATGTTCGCGTCTTCGATCTCCGTGTTGCTGAATCCAAGTGTAGAAAGCATGTTGAAATCAAGCCGATCAAGCTCCTCACGATCAAGCCCAAGTTTTTCAACACAGAATTCTTCGCCTAGCGTGTATTTGTTAAAGGCGAATTTGATATCAAAGGCGTTGACCACTGCCGATTCAATGGCGGAGATAGCATCGTCGTCGAAACCGCGATCGCGGAGTGCTTTGTGATGAATGGACGGGGCGCCGTCCAACGTGCCGCGTCCAACTGCGTATGCTTGGATATCCTCAATTTCAGCTGGTTCATACCCCAGCGTTTCCAATGCAATGGGAACAATACGATTGATAATCTTGAAATAACCGCCGCCGGAGAGCTTCTTGAATTTCACGAGGGCAAAATCAGGCTCAATCCCGGTCGTATCGCAATCCATAACGAGGCCAATGGTGCCCGTTGGTGCAATGACGGAAACTTGAGCATTGCGATATCCGTGTGCCGATCCGATTTCCAACGCTTTGTCCCACGCGCCTTTAGCGCCAGTCGTTATGTTCGTGTCGGGGCAGGCTGCACCATTTAGGGGGGTGGGTTTTTTGCTTAGATCCTCATATCCGTCTTGATGACCGTAAGCGGCCCGTCTGTGGTTCCGGATAACACGAAGCATGGCATCTTTATTGTCTTTATACCCTGGGAAAGCTCCTATTTCTTCGGCCATTTCAGCAGATGTGGCATATGCTGTTCCTGTCATGAGTGCTGAAATTGCACCGCAATAACCGCGGCCTTCATCGCTATCGTACGGCACACCGTTGGCCATGAGCAGACCACCGATGTTGGCATAACCCAAACCAAGAGTGCGGAACTGGTAGGATTTTTGGGCAATTTCCTTAGATGGAAACTGTGCCATGAGCACTGATATTTCTAAGACGATCGTCCAAAGACGGGTAGCGTGAGCAAACCCATCAACGTCAAATTTGCCATCTTTATTGCGAAAGGCCAAAAGATTGAGCGACGCAAGGTTGCACGCTGTGTCGTCCAGAAACATATATTCAGAGCAAGGATTAGAGCCGTTGATTCTCCCAGAATTTGGACATGTGTGCCATTCATTGATGGTGGTATCGAACTGTATCCCGGGGTCTGCGCTCTGCCATGCGGCTTCTGCGATTTGGCCCCATAGCTGAGCCGCATCTATAGTTTTTGCTGCTGAACCATCTATCCGATTTCGTAATGCCCACGTTTTTCCGTTTAGTGCCGCATCTAAGAACTCGTTCGTGACCCGCACACTATTATTGGAATTTTGTCCGGATACCGTCGCGTAGGCCTCTGACTCCCAGTCTGTATCATAAGTGTCGAATTCGATCTCTGTGTAGCCCTGACGCGCAAAATGAATAGCCCGTTGAATAGCGTTGTCGGGAATCATGGCCTTGCGTGCTGCGCGGATCGCTTTTCTAAGTGTGTCGTTCTTTTTAGTATCAAATCGGCTTTCGCTATCAACACCGTCCCAATTGCGTGTTGCTTTTAAAACGGCGTTGAGATGGAACTTACATTGCTTGGAGCCAGCGACCATGGCCGCAACTTTTTGTTCTTCTCTTACCTTCCAAGTTATGAAGGATTCGATGTCAGGGTGGTCGACATCAACAATGACCATTTTTGCTGCTCGTCGGGTTGTTCCTCCGGACTTAATTGCACCGGCAGCCCGATCGCCGATTTTTAGGAAACTCATAAGCCCCGAAGATTGACCACCACCTGACAGGCATTCGCCAGCCCCACGTAATGCTGAAAAGTTGGTCCCTGTGCCAGACCCATACTTAAATAGCCGGGCTTCACGAACCCAAAGATCCATGATCCCGCCGTTATTCACGAGATCGTCAGCTATAGACTGGATAAAGCAGGCATGCGGTTGTGGCTGCTCGTAGGCACTTGTTGATTTTGTTATTCGGCCAGTTTTGTAATTTACATAGAAGTGGCCCTGTGCCGGTCCATCTATGCCATACGCCCAATGAAGCCCGGTATTGAACCATTGCGGGGAATTTGGGGCCGCCATTTGCGTGCACAGCATGTAGCGCATTTCGTCAAAGAAGGTTGCCGCATCCTCGCTGCTATCAAAATACCCACCCTTCCAGCCCCAATAAGCCCACGTACCAGCGAGACGATCGAAAACCTGACGTGCGTCTGCCTCGCCTGTAAACCGTTCGTTTAACTTCAGGCGTTTTAGAGCTTCTTGGTCTGGCCCGCTGCGCCAAAGGAATTCCGGGACGTCTGCTTCTTTGATTTTCTTCAATTTGGCAGGAACGCCTGCTCTCCGGAAATATTTCTGGGCTAAGACATCACCTGCTATTTGAGACCAATTTTCAGGGACGGATATTGACGCCTGCTCAAATACAGTCGACCCATCAGGATTTTTGATTTCACTTTTGATGGCCTGAAAGGCAATTCCTGCATAAGGCGATTTGCCAGTGTGGGTGAACCGGCGCTTGATCCGCATAAATTTCCCCTCTGGTCCCAGCGTTTCGTATGTGATGCGCAAAGTCTGAACGGCACCCTTACCGGTCCGCGCCTTCTCGTGGCGCGCTTCATTCCGGTGCGAATCAGGCGTTCCCCTCAGCCCATCGTGTCTACATAGCTACATGTAGTAGCCCTTGAGCAGTGAGGCACAAGACTATGGAAATGATGCGAATCTTTCAACAAGATTTTGTGGCTCAGGGCCGGAAAACAACTATATGTCGGGGTTTTTTGAAGGAATGGGTATTGTAAAAAATTACATGGCAAAGGGACGTTGGGGTGTTCTATCCCACCGTGGGCGCTGGACGTTGTTGACTAAAGCCGCCATATTCTGACCGAAAAGTACGTGGAATAACGATTAGCCTGCAGGAATGCCCCACAATGACACTCGGAACGTGGCTCTACACCAAGTTTAAAGGTCAACGCGTCGGTGAGGACGAATTTGGTAATATTTATTACCGCTCATCCAAGAAGAGAGCCGGAAACAGGGAAGAGCGCTGGGTAATGTTCGTTGGCGAAGCTGAAGCCTCGAAGGTTCCGGCCGAGTGGCACGCGTGGCTGCATCATACGACTAACGCACCAATCGAAACACATAAGAAGAATTGGGAAAAACCACATTTGTCTAACGCCACTGGCACGGAAAACGCCTATTTGCCTCCTGGGCACGATCGTCGTGGTGGCCATCGCGCTCCGGCTACGGGTGACTACGAAGCTTGGACCCCAGATGCCTAGTTCGGCCAAGCAGGAAGCTTGGGTTGGATGTGTCGCAGCGATCATAGTTTTTGGTGTTATTACGTACGCGTTTATTGGACCTGGAGTGCGGGATCCAAAGCACGCTCAGGGTCTATGTCTAACAGCTGAGTTTGGCCGAATTGATGGGCTGGTTGTCGGAAGTCCAGTTCGGCTCGCCGGCATAGATATTGGCATTGTTGACCAAGTATCTCTAACAGACAGTCGGCGGGCTGAAATCACGATAATTATTTACGATTCCGATTTGCTTATTCCGAGAGATACGGCCGCGGTTATTGAAACTGATGGTCTTTTTGGCGAGAAATACGTTGAGTTACATCCGGGCGGTGAACTTGAGGCCTTTGTATCTGGGCAGAGAATCTCGTATTCACAGGATTCGGTCGTGTTAGCGACTCTTCTCAATCAGGTTGTCGCGAGAGCAAATAGGGACCAACAGTCTAGCGAAGATGCCAACAACGGAGGCGAACCGAAATGAGCCGAAATCCAATCGAAACAGTCCTGGGGGCTGTCGTTTTGGTTGTTGCCGTTATGTTTGTTGCTCTTGCTTATTCTTCGGCACAAGTCGCGACCACTCAGGGATATGAGGTGCAGGCGACTTTTCTAAAGGTGGGTGGGTTGCAAGTGGGCAGTGATGTTCGCATTAGCGGTATTAACATCGGTACAGTAACAAGACAAAGCCTAGACCAAAATACTTATGAAGCCAAAGTTACAATGGTTATTGATCCCCAAGTTTCACTGCCAGATGATACAGTGGCAGCAATTGTTGAAGACGGGCTTCTTGGTGGGAAGTATGTAGACTTGCAGCCTGGCCGGTCTCCTCAACGTATTGGTGGCGGTGGGACAATTACAAACAGTCAAGATTTTCGCTCACTTGAAGACCTTGTCGGGGAAATTATCTTCCTGGCAACAGGAGGTGACTCCTAATTTCGTCGAGCAACGCCCAAATTGTGCCGCATTCAAGTTGATAATTTAGTAATGATGAGAAGGTTACGTCAAAATAAGTGCGCCACAGTTCTTGTTGTGGCTTTCGCGATCATTGCCCCAACAGACGTGGGGTATGTTAAGGCAACCGAAATACAGACTGATACAGCCGTGCTGGGTTGGCTGGACAAGGTAACGGGCCGGGTCAACACTCTTGAGGCCTGGGTTGGTGATACGATCCGAATTGGCACCTTATCAATTAATGTTCAGACTTGTATGGCGCGCCCGCCCGAGGAAACGCCAGAAAAAGGTGCTTTCATAAAGATATGGGAAAGTAGATCGGGTGAAAGTTCTAACGAAGTATTCTCAGGTTGGATGTTTGCCTCCAGTCCAGCTTTGTCAGCGATGGACCATCCCGTTTACGATGTTTGGGTTTTAGGATGCAAAGATAGAAGACGCTCAATCATAGAGTAGGGGAGAGGGCCTTTGAAAAAGCCTAATTGAGACAGTGCTTCGCCCAGTTCGGCCATATAATTTCCATGATCCATTTCGATGGCGCCAAACTGTATCAAATGATCTGTAGTGAACTGGGTATCAAGCAGACGGTATCCACCGGCCTTCATTATTGCAACCAAGTGACATAATGCGTACTTGGAGGCGTTGTCAGATTTGGTAAACATACTTTCGCCAAAAAAAACTGCGCCCATGGATAGTCCATAGAGACCACCCACAAGTTCATTATCTTTCCAGCATTCGACGCTATGGGCGAGTCCGGCGCTGAAAAGGTCTATAAAGAGTTCAACAATCTGCTCGTTAATCCACGTGTCTTCGCGACTGGGTTGTGATTGGGCGCAACCCTCGATAACGCTTTCAAATGCCGAATCAATTCGGATATCGAATTCTTGGCGGCGCAGGAGTTTCTTCATTGAGCGAGGGATATGGAAATTATCGAGTGGAATAACACCTCGTTCTTTGGGCTGCACCCAAAAAACTTCCTGATCATGTCGGGATTTTGCCATTGGAAACACACCGAACGCGTAAGCCTTGAGCAGGAGTTCGGGGGTGATTTGTGTCACTGATTCCGTTCTATCTTGAAAGCCTGAATTGTAGTTCAGTTACTCTCCGGCCGATGCAACAAAATATTCTAGCCAGCGAATATCGTAAGTGCCATCGACAAAGTCTGTTGCATTGACCAATTTCTCGTGAAGCGGAATAGTTGTAGTTACTCCTTCTATCACATATTCACTTAACGCGCGGCGCAATCTCATTAGACATTCGTTTCTAGACTTGCCATGTACTATGAGCTTGGCAATCATACTATCGTAATAAGGTGGAATGGATGCGCCAGCAAATAGGCCAGAATCTACGCGAACTCCCAGTCCGCCTGGCATGTGGTAACCTGCCACTTTCCCGGGTGATGGTGTGAATGTAAAAGGGTCTTCTGCATTAATTCTGCATTCTATTGCGTGACCTAAAAAAGTTACATCTTTCTGTCTAAAATCAAGCTCCGCACCATTTGCAATTCTGATCTGTTCTCTAACCAAATCAACTCCGGTCACCATTTCTGTTACGGGATGCTCGACCTGGAGGCGCGTATTCATTTCAATGAAATAGAACTCACCATTTTCGTATAAGAATTCGACAGTCCCAGCATTTCTGTAACTCAGTTTGCGCATGGCATTGCAAACAGTTTCGCCGATAAATGTTCTCTCGCTGGCATTGAGGGCTGGAGAAGGGCACTCCTCTAATACTTTTTGATGGTTGCGCTGTAGCGAGCAATCTCGCTCACCAAGATGTACAACGTTTCCATAATTGTCCGCCAAAACTTGCACTTCAATGTGTCGGGGGTTCGCAAGATATTTTTCTATGTAGACTTCACCGTTTCCGAATGCTGCCTTGGCCTCTGCCGAAGCTAAATTGAATGCTTCAGCGATTTCGGCTTCTGACTCCGCAACTTTCATTCCGCGGCCACCTCCACCTGCAGATGCTTTAATTAAAACCGGGTAGCCAATCTCGGCGCCAGTTTTAATGGCATCTTCCGCGGAATCTACAGCCCCATCAGATCCACGTACTACAGGAATACCGCTTTCTTTAGCGGCCCTTTTAGCGGCAACTTTGTCTCCCATAACTCTAATATGTTCAGGAGTGGGCCCAATAAAAGTTAGCCCGTGCTCTTCGAGCATTTCAGCGAAGTCAGCGTTTTCAGAGAGAAAACCGTAACCGGGGTGAATAGCCTCAGCATTCGTAATCACTGCTGCAGAAATAATAGCAGCCTTGTTCAGGTAGCTGTCACTGCTTGAAGGGGGGCCAATACAGACAGATTCATCGGCTAGACGGACATGCATAGCTTCTGCATCGGCGGTTGAATGCACGGCGACAGTTCGGATTCCCATCTCTTTGCAGGCCCGAAGAATTCGAAGTGCAATTTCACCGCGATTTGCGATTAGTATTTTTTCAAACATATTTGTAAAGTGACGTTAATCAATGGTCACAAGGGGTTGGTCAAACTCGATAGGTTGACCATCCGAAATAAGTAACGCCGATATAGTTCCCGCTTTTGGCGCGTGAACCGGATTAAACGTTTTCATCGCCTCTATTAACATCAAAGTTTGCCCTTCTGTCACCTTGTCCCCCACTTTGATGTAGGGGGGGGAGTCAGGCTCTGCAGCTAAATATACGACGCCAACCATCGGTGCTTTTATCGTGCCAGGATGTGATGCGGACTCTTCTGGGTTAACTACGCCTGCAGCATCTGAGGCCGGTGCAGGAGAAAGTGAATGACCTGGTTGATTGCTTGAGGGAACGGCAAAGGTTTCATGCACTAATTGTCTTGCAACACGAATTCTCAATTGGCCTGTATCATATTCTATTTCTGATAGGTTAGTTTCGCTCAATATTTCGGCCAATTGCCTTACCAAGTCACCTCTAATATCATCTGGCGAATGAGGCGTGCTATCTTGTCCTTTAGTCATTAGGCTTTGTCACTTTCTAGAAGTTTGGACATGGCTAGAATTGCCAGGGTGTAGACGTCTGCACCGAACCCGCAGATTACTCCCTGTGCAGCCCTCGAGATATACGAGTGATGGCGAAATTCCTCGCGTTTATAAATATTTGACAGGTGAACTTCAATTACTGGCACGGCAGAGGCCAGCAGAGCATCCATGATTGCAACAGAAGTGTGGGTATATCCGGCACCATTAATGATTAGTCCGGCCGCATCTCGGGACGCTTCCTGAATCCAATCGACTAGGGCGCCCTCTTCGTTGCTTTGCCTGAAATCAATAGATAATCCAGCTGAATCAGCTGAATCAGTAGCGATCTGACGAATATCATCTAGGGTCGTTTGACCATAAATCTCAGGCTCACGGCCCCCTAAAAGGTTAAGGTTCGGTCCATTTATGACAAAGACAAGGTTACTCAATGCAACAGCTCCGCATGGGAATAATGTGGCCAGTCCATGGCAAATAGACCTATACCATACCTACAAAATCGGCAAAGCCAATGTCATGAATTTGGGGCAATGGCGAGTGTTGAATCCAGACTTGCATAGACCCATACTGCTCAAGCTTAAGAAAAAAAGAATTACGACGGGGCGGCATGCTGATCACGATAAATGGCGAATCTAAAACGATTGAGTCCAACACAAATGTTGCTGGGCTGCTAAATGGCTTAGGTATAGATTCCAGAAAAGTGGCTGTGGAACGGAATCTTGAGATTGTTCCCAAGTCTGAGTTTGACTCAATCTTTGTCAATGACGGTGATAAACTCGAGATTGTTCATTTCATCGGTGGAGGTGACGGCGGCAAGGACGGTGACTGCTTTGAAATAGCGGGACGGCAGTTTAAGTCCCGGCTTTTGGTCGGGACCGGAAAGTACAAGGATTTTGAAGAAACAGCAGAGGCAATTTCTGCATCAGGAGCGGAGATCGTGACGGTAGCCGTTCGCCGGGTTAATATTGCAGATCCTTCTCAGCCCATGCTGATCGATTACCTTGATCCAGCCAAGTACACATTCCTTCCTAATACAGCGGGGTGTTACACCGCTTTGGATGCTGTCCGGACGTTAAGGCTGGCGAGAGAGGCCGGCGGATGGGACCTGGTTAAACTTGAAGTCCTTGGTGATGAAAAAACACTCTATCCAAACGTTACGGAAACTTTGGAAGCGGCAAAATTGTTGGTTTCCGAAGGCTTCAAAGTAATGGTCTACACCAACGATGACCCGATCATGGCGAAGACACTAGAAGATATTGGATGTTGTGCGATCATGCCGCTTGCCGCACCTATCGGCTCCGGTCTTGGTGTTCAAAATCCCGTTCATATCCGATTGATCATTGAACAGGCAAAGGTGCCGGTTTTGGTCGATGCTGGTGTAGGTACTGCTTCTGATGCGGCTATTGCCATGGAATTAGGCTGCGACGGGGTTCTTATGAATACGGCCATTGCACAAGCAAAGAATCCGACCGCTATGGCACAAGCGATGAAGCTCGCTATCGAGGCGGGGCGGCTGGCTTACCTTGCCGGACGGATGCCTAAAAAGCTCTATGCTGATCCATCATCCCCTTTGGCAGGCTTAATCTAGGCATTTTCGTGTCATCGACCCCATAAGCTGGCAGAGACTGCCGGGGAGATTATGGCGTCAATCTCTTGATTTTCTTCTTCAGTAGGCTGGAAGTTGGCGGCTTTTACATTATTCTTAATCTGTCTGGTTTTGGTGGCTCCAGCGATGACGCTAGACACATTCGAATTATCTAAAAGCCAGCCAATGGCGAGGTCCAACAAACTATGCCCATAGCTCTCACATACTGACTCAAGTTGTTCTACCTTATTAAACCGTTCTTCTGACCAGAATGTGTTTGCTAGCGCACCTCGTTCTTTCCAAGCGTGCCACCGGGTTCCTTTCCGGGGTGACGCTCCAAATTTGTATTTTCCAGTTAGCAGGCCACTTTCTAATGGAAAGAAGGGAAGGAAGCCGACGCCATATTTTTCGCAAGCTGGCATAAGATCTGCCTCAATACCGCGGCTCAATAAACTGTACCTATTTTGGGCGGAAACAAAGCTATCAAGACCTGATGTTTGCGCGACCCAATGGGACTCAACCAATTGCCAACCAGAGAAATTTGAGCACCCGATGTACCGAACCTTTCCTTGACGGATGAGGTCATCCATAGCGCTTAAGGTTTCATCGACCGGAGTATGCGGGTCAGGTTTATGGATCTGATAGAGGTCGATATAGTCCGTCCCCAGCCGTCTCAGGCTCTCTTCGACCGCACTTACAATATAACGGCGAGAAGCGCCCCCCTGGTAAACCGAGTCTCCCATTGGGTTGCCAAATTTTGTAGCGATGATGGCCTGAGAGCGCTTTTTTCCAAGTGCTTTCCCGAGAAATGTTTCAGACTTACCACCCCCTCCATAAACGTCTGCGGTATCAAACAGGGTAATTCCCTGATCAAGAGCGGCATCAACGACAGTTTTGGTTTGGTAGGCGTTCATCACCATGCCGAAGTTATTGCAGCCGAGCCCAACGACTGACACCTTCAAACCTGATCGCCCTAAATTTCGATACTCCACTATCCCCTCCTTTTACACCCTCGCATTTTTGGAAGGCGGTCACTCTTAGTTAATTCTGAAATGCACTCTACAAGTACCAGGCTGAAAGCGGCAATTGTTGTCTAGGTGGACGGAAAATGGGTTTGTTTATACCTGGCGTTTACAGATACAGATTCTGTAAAGCATTGATTTTAAAGGAAAGGCGGGTTGGCATCATTTTTGCTACTAAACAGGTGAAGAATTAGATGTGGTGCTGTCTTGAGGCATCCGAGTTGCTTGGAGTAGCGGTAAAGAGTTTAAATTATTTTTTCAGTACTGTGACGCTAGCTCTGCCTGCGCAGTCCCAACATTTGACGAACATCGCGACCAATATCGCGAATGCTCAAACCAATGCGTATAAGACACTTGGCAGCTTCTCATGCTCAGATTTTGTTTCTCTCTTCAAGTTAGCTTTAGCGACATTCCCTGCATCAAATTACCTAGAATCGATAAGCAGAAACTTCTTTAAGGCAGACCCTCAGGCGGGCACGCTTGAGCTTCAGTCGTTAGGCTCAGTGACGGAATTGCGCAAGTGGTAGTTGGCGCTTCGGAGCAGTCAAACGTCGATATAGCGGGTCAATTTACCAAAAATGATTGTGACGCAGCTCTCATATTCTAGTTCCGCCACTGTACTTAGAACGGCTGATGAAATGACGCAGCAAGCAAGAGACCTGAAACGCTAAAGTTGATTTGATTAGGTCTGCCGCATCAGTAACTTTTCCTTGAACACATCGTGGATCGACACACCTACGGTTGCTGCGATTTCGCGTGCAGTCATACGCGTTTCGCGTAACAACACACGAATAAAATCAGGACGAGACCGCCATGCTCCAGTTCCACTTCGACGCACATAGTTTGGCCGCTTTGAACTAATTGGGCTTTTATCTAGGTTCAATCCACGCTGGACCGCCTCCGCCATTGCTTGCTCATACCGCTGCTTCTCAGCTTTGAGAAACTCTGACTGATTATGGTGCGCCCCTTTTTTGGCGCGGAATGTCTCTCCAAACTCTGTGTCTTTACTGGCTGAGGGCCTGTGGGGTCGCTGATGTCGGTCAAACCGAGCTTTGCGACGCATGCTGTCTTCATCTTGCATGCCAGCAGCTTCGTGCAGACTCATGCCATGTGAGCGTGCAAGGCGCGTTGCCGCCGCCAGGGCTGAATTCTTTTCCCCTTCGTAAGTTGTAGAATTCGCAACTTCGAGTAATTTGCGGAAACGTTCCCGTTCTTTGGCACTAAAGTTTTGAGGTCCAGTCATGGGCGGTGATGATTCAAGTCTGACCGCCTAGCCTGCTGAGCCAGCGGCTTGTTCGATCAGGCTGTCAAACTGCTCTGGTGGCAGAGCACCCGGCACCAATGTTGATCCGATAACGAAAGCCGGAGTCCCACTTATTTCTAATTGCTGGGCCATGGCACGGTTTCTTTCGATAATGGCGTCAACTTCGGGGTCTTTCATATCTTCCTTGAGCTGATCGATATTGATTCCAACGCCTCTGGCCAATGTCATGATGGTTGACTCGCTAAGGCTGCCTTTGTGCCTAATCATGGCTTGGTGAAATGGGCCATAAAGATCCTGTTGACGAGACGCAAGCGCAGCCTTTGAGGCCGTGACGGAATTCGGCCCTAAGATAGGGAACTCGATTAAAACGAGTCGTATTTCATCATTGCCTTGAAGGGAAATCTGCATGGTATCGAACATGGATTTACAATAACCGCAGTTGTAATCGAAAAATTCAACAACAGTAATTGAACCGTCTGGATTTCCGATGACCGTTTCTTCCGGGGGATTACGTAGTTTGTCTCTCAGCTGCAGTAAATTATCTTTCTGACGATCCGCCCTCACGGACTCTTGCCGTGCTTGGAGTAGTGTAATGGCTTCCGCTATAATTTCGGGGTCTTGAAGAATATATTCTCTAACCAGTTCCTTAATGCGCTGTTCTTCAGTCGTTGAGAACAGACCTTCCTGAGCCAACAGGGAACTACTTTGGAACGCAATAACACAACCAATTGCGAGATTCAGTAGACTAAGTCGAATGTGACTATTGGCTACAAGGCAGGAAATAATAGTCATAATTCCGCTCCACTAAAGATTCCTGCTGGTATGAGGATTTAAAGCGATGAAGTCCAGTAATTATCTCATTTAGCGTATAATGCGTAAGGGTTATCAGCGCCGATTCCGGCTGCGCATATCATCCATATAGTTCCGAGTAACTGCCTTGATATCTTGAAGGCGCACCCATGCTGGAGTCCCTGTTACTAGTTCTTCCTCAGCTTTCCGGGCAAAGCGCACGACCTCTCCGAATTGTCCGAGTAAAAGCGCACGTTCGGCTGCCGCATATGCGGAGAGGCCAGGCTGGCCATTGATTGCGTAGGACTTGGCAGAGAGATCCCATGCAAATATGTCGTTCGGGTCTTCTTGTCGGGCAATGCGCAAAGCGTTTTGAGTTTCTACCACATAGGCTGGGTCTCCAGACTCGACCATCGCATGTGCCATAGCGACGAGAATGAGAGGTGCGTAAGGAAGCAGGCGTTGTGAAACTTGATAAGCCTTTATGGCTTCCGTAATGCGGCCATTCTCGAAAAGCATCTGACCTTTCAATTCCCAAAAGTATGGGTCCTCCGGCCGCTCTTCAATTAATCCGTCTATGAGCGGGACCGCCAAGTCGAGACGCCCACGACGGTAATGCGCGACAGATCGAGCATAGCGTGCGGGAAGGCTGGTATTGGTTTCAGGGTATTTTTGAAGAGTAGATCGCTGCGGTTTCAGAAAGGAATATAGTTTTGCAACCATGCGCTGGTGACGTTCTTCAAGAACAGGGTCTGGCGGATTATCTGAGAATTCTGATTGCTCGATATGTGCTCGAATAGATGACATCCGGTTGCGGGTAAGCGGGTGCGTTCTAATATAGGGATCTTGACGATCAGTAATGAGAAGTTCTTGGCCAGAAATACGCTCAAAAAACCGATAGAGGCCTTCAGCAGTCTGCTCGCTCTCATCAAGGGCTTTCAAAGCGAACTGGTCTGCAGAGGATTCTTGTCCCCGGCTAAAGGCAAGAATCTGTCTTTGAGCCGTTCCTTGCCCGCCGAGCGCCACAGCCATACCAAGATCGCTGTTGCCTGTCGCTACGCCGGCGGCCACGCCAAGTAAGGTTGTTAGAAGCGTTGTTGTCAAAGCGGCTTCCATCTGATCGCTAAATGTTACAGCGTGTCCGCCGATTATATGGCCGGTTTCGTGAGCAATGACTCCAATTACTTCAGCTGAACTATTTGCTGCAACTAAAGTTCCTGTATTTAGGAACATGCGGTTACCGGTTGTGACGAAAGCATTTAACGAGTTGTCAGCAATGATACGGATTGTGACTGTTTGTGCAGGAAGGTCCGCTGCCTCAAAGATTGGTCTAGCATATGCTTGAATCGTATTTTCGATTTCTGTATCACGAATCAACCCGAAACCCTGTGCCATTGCGGTATGGCAGTTCAAAGGAATTGAGAAGGCGGCAAACCAGCCTAAAATCCAGGTTGATAAAGGTCGTCGAGTCACGGGAGATACAATGCTCTTACTAAGTCCCAAGGAGCCCACTCGAGGGCGGCTGAGGTGCCAGTTTCTAGGATACGGGAATACGAAACCCGACGATAGGGAATCGTCAGCTCAATTGTGCCGGAATAAAGGTGATTTAACTTACTCACTTTGTGCGGCATTGGCATCACTGTTCATGCTGTCTGCGTGCCAATACGGTGCCATTGGTGCGTTGCCGGGCATTTACAGCCAGTCCAATAGGGGAGGAATAGTTGTTGCCGACGAGCCTCAAGCGGTGCTGGTTGCAAAAAATATAATTGACACAGGCGGTTCTGCTGCGGACGCAGCAGTCGCTCTTGGCCTTGCCCTTTCTGTCACCTATCAGTCGGCAGCGGGTATTGGGGGCGGAGGTCTTTGCACTGTTTTTGATGCTGCATCAGGAAGAGCTGAGGCGCTTAACTTTACGCCTAAGCCAGCCCTGGTAAGAACATCACTGGCGCGATGGCAGGTTTCGGTGCCGGCATTGCCCCGTGGTCTTTTCGCGCTTCACGCCAAATACGGTAAGTTGCCCTGGCAATCACTCGTGATTCCTGCCGAAAACTTAGCCCGTTTTGGGGCGCCTGTAACAAGAGCGTTTGCTGAGATATTGGCATCCGCATCTGATTCTCTTGTAAATGACCCTGACGCTCTTGATAGCTTTACGTCGGTGCGACGAACAATGTTGAAAGAGGGCGACCGTTTTATTCAATTAGATATGGCTGCACTCCTGGGTCGTATTAGAGGCCGGACACCAGGCGACTTTTATTCTGGATCTCTTGCAATCACTCTTGACCAAAACGCTTTGTCTTCTGGGTCATCATTGGGCGCAGAGGATCTAAGAGCCTACTCACCGCGTTGGACCGAGGCTCATATTGTAAGGGGCCAACGCGCGAACTTTCACGTTAATTCTAAAAATATAGACTTGGACTTTCTTGAGGCCCTTTTGCTGCAGGATCAATTTAAAGGTTCCCCATTACAAACCGCGGCGCCTGCATCTACGGGATTTGTTGTCGCCGATGCAAACGGCAACGTGGTGGCTTGTACTTTGACCATGATTGAACCATTCGGAGTGGGCATAATGCTTGAACGGTCGGGGTTTCTTTTGGCCCCTAGCGTTGAGTACAAAGTTGACGGTATGCCGCCACTCATTTCACTTATCGCTGTGGAGCGTTCATTAGGCTATGTTACTTTTGCCGCTGCAGCCGGCGGGAATGGAGCTGCTTCTAGGCTCGCTGAAGTAGCAATAAAGACTCTGGCCAATTCGAACTCACTAGAACAAAGTTATCCCACAAATCAACATACGCCTCGCACGTACTCTTCAAATGAGCGGACTCCTCAAGTCAATGCTTTTGCGTGTGAACCAGGCCTGAGTGCTAACCTTGAAATATGCTCTGTGAGCAGCGATCCCCTTGGGCTGGGGTACGGCACTGTTACCTTTGGAGATCCATAGATAATGTCGATTAAGTCGTCAAAGCGTGGTCAGGTGCCGCCGTTTGTTGTCATGGATGTTATGAAGTCGGCGTCAGACCTTGAACAGCAAGGTAAGACGATCATGCATCTTGAAATCGGGCAGCCTTCAACGGGCATACCTCAATCCATTGCAGAGCCGCTCAAGCACCTTATTGGCAGTGAGTCACTCGGCTACACCGTTGCTCAGGGCATTCCTGAACTGCGTGAGAGGATCGCTTTGCATTATCGTCAAGCGTATGACGTTGAGGTGCCGGCAGAGCGCATATTCATAACAACAGGCTCATCTGCAGGCTTTCAACTGGCTCTTCTAGCGGGATTCGATATAGGTGACCGTGTCGCTTTAGCATCGCCAGGTTATCCAGCTTACCGACACATCGTTTCGTCTTTAGGGCTCGTACCAGAATTGGTACCGGTCGGTCCTGAAACACGTTATCAGCCAACCGTTAATCTGCTTGAAACGCTTTCAGATGAAATTGACGGGTTGATTATTGCAAGTCCGTCGAATCCTACCGGGACGGTTATTCCAGACCAGCAATTCGAAGACCTATTGGAGTACTGTAACGGCAGGGGAATCCGATTGATTTCGGATGAAATATACCACGGAATCACTTATGGTCTGGATGCCAGAACTGCGGCTGGTTCTGTTTACCCAAATATCGTAATCAACAGTTTCTCAAAATATTTTAGCATGACTGGTTGGCGGATCGGATGGATGGTCGTTCCAGAAGATTTAGAACGCACGGTCGAATGTCTCGCCCAAAACCACTACATTTCACCACCAACACTTTCTCAATGGGCGGCACTTTATGTTTTTGGTGCAAGCGATGAACTAAACGCGAATATTTCCCGTTACGCGCAGAATAGATCAATACTTTTAAGCGGTTTGCCAAAAGCTGGCATTACCAAGTTAGCGCCGTCAGATGGTGCATTCTATTTGTATGCGGACGTCAAAGACTTGACGTCTGATACGGCTCAATTTTGCCGTGCGCTGCTCGAAGAAGCAGGTGTTGCGGTTACGCCGGGCCACGATTTTGACCCTAATCGTGGACACGAAACACTGAGGATTTCTTTTGCCGGCTCAACACAAGATATGCACGAAGCTGTAAGCCGTATTCAGAATTGGCTGCCTACAATGCAACGGTGAAGTGATTATTGTAGCCCTATTCTGATTCCTCGCGATTCCACCATCCGCGTCGAGTTGGGCCATCCGGACTGTCGGCTCCGGTTTGAACTGGTTCAGCCCTTGGCTCTTTTGGTGCAGACATATTTGGTGTGGCATCTGCTGACACAGAATCGGTACTTACTGTCTTGCTATTGTGTTCTTTGGACCCTGATTTTACTTCAGTGCCGCGTGAGGTTTCCGATGATGCTGAGGGTCGGAGCGCGTCAGCGCCTCTTCTGAATACGTCGAGGAATCGCGACGGTGGCTTGGGCTCTAGGCTTGGAGCCGGCTGCACCGGAATAGAGTCGTTTTGCTTCTCGTTGTTCGGCGCGGCAACCATGTTATCCTGGCCGTATTGAATTTCTGCGTTCTGTGCATTTGAAACATTATCTAGCCCGTCTATTTGCGCGCCACTTGACGGCTTTGTTTCTGAGCCACCTTTTTCATCGCGTTTGCGTCTTTTTCCGCCTCGTCGGCCTCGCCGCCTGCTTCTTTTTGAAGGCCCACCGCCGCTATCTTGTGAATCACTTAACTTAGATGTGCCTGCCTCCTCCTTATCCAGGCCGGTACTTTCAGCGTCATTGTCCCTACTAATTTTTTCATCAGCGTCGTTTGTAGATTGCGAAGCCGGTTGGTCACCTTCATCTTTCCGTTTCCGTTTGCGGCGTCTACGCCGCTTCTTGCCCCCATCAGCATCAATATCCGGTTTGTCCTCTGATTCTTCATCATCCACTGGCTCTGAAGTGGGGATATCGATAATATTATTCGGGTCAATGGGCGGCCTTGTTGAGTGGCCTTTAATCTTCTCCATTCTAAGGTCGGGCGGCACCAAGCTGCCATCACCTAAAATGAAAACTTTCATTTCATAGCGGTTCTGAATTTCTTCAAGTCCCGTTCGTTTATAATTCAACATATACAGCGCTACGTCGGGATGAACTGTTACGGTTAGTTCGCGCGTGCGATTCCGTAGGCCTTCTTCCTCTATGGCCCGTAAGGTTTGGATTGACGTTGATTCTATTGAACGAATCATGCCCGTGCCGCCACAAGACTTGCATGTCCCGAAATTTGCTTCGATAAGACTAGGTCTAAGACGCTGTCTAGACAGCTCTAGGAGGCCGAAATGGCTAATCCTTCCAACCTGAATTCGGGCCCTGTCACTTTTCAAGGCTTCCTTAAGGCGGCGTTCAACGGCATGGTTGTTGCGATTCTCGTCCATGTCGATGAAATCAATAACCACTAGGCCTGCAAGATCGCGCAATCGCAGTTGACGCGCCACCTCGTCCGCTGCTTCCAGATTGGTCTTAAGAGCCGTTTCCTCAATGTGGCGCTCCTTAGTGGCGCGTCCGGAGTTCACGTCAATGGCGACAAGCGCTTCGGTTTGGCCAAATACGATTGACCCACCCGATTTTAACTGCACCGTAGGGAGGTGCATTGCGTCAAGCTGGCTTTCAACTTGATAACGATGGAGGAGAGGAATTGTTTCGTCCTTATACCTCTTAACTTTCTTGGCATGACTAGGCGTTAACGTCCGCATGAACTCTTTTGCGGCTTTGTATCCCTCTTCGCCCTCCACGTAGATTTCTTCTATATCTTTTGAATAGATGTCTCTGATGGATCTCTTAATTAAATTGGCTTCCTCATGAATTTGAGCTGGAGCTCGGGATTCCATGGTTACTTCTCGAATCTGATTCCATGTTCGCTGTAAGTATTCAAAGTCACGTTTGACCTCCGCCTTACTTCGCTCTGCGCCGGCTGTGCGTAAAATAACAGCCATGTCCTCCGAGATTTTGAGGTCAGATACAATAGATTTTAAACGGCGCCGATCCTTGAGGCTGGTGATCTTTCGCGATACTCCGCCGCCACGAGAACTGTTCGGCATAAGAACGCAATACCGGCCAGCCAACGACAAGTAGGTCGTCAAAGCAGCGCCTTTGTTGCCGCGTTCTTCTTTAACAACCTGAATCAAAAGAATCTGTCTGCGCTTGATTACCTCTTGGATTTTGTATCGGCGAGAAGCAACAAACTTACGTCTATGGACATCAAGATTCTCGTTAGTTTCGTCTTCGCCTCCAACTTCTTCGACGTTGGTTTTGCCGCCAGATGGTTTTTTATCGCTGGAAGTGTTGGATATTGCCGCTTCATCGACCGCTTCTAAACCTTCATTTAGTTGAACTTCACCGTTTGCGGGGATGCCAGGCTCGATAGCTTGTATTTCTTCCCCGTCCCCGTCAGGCTCGTCACTGTCGTTATCATCGGCTTTTACGTTTTCTGTAACGTTTGAGGCTACTGATTGAACTCCAAATCCGGTATCAAGCGCCTGAGCAGCAGGAGGTGTTGCCGATGATTGATTAGTGGCAGCTTCAGCATAGGTTGAAGCAGACGATTGTTCATGGTCTGAAGATTCTGCAATGTGAGCAGCAGATTCGGGTGACGCTATACCTGCAGTCTCCGATTCCGCGCTCTCTCTAACTTCATCTTGTTCGTCTTGAAATTCCTCGTCGTGAGCCCGCGCTTCAGCTAGCAAGGCTTCGCGGTCGGCGACAGGAATTTGATAATAGTCGGGGTGGATTTCACTAAACGCGAGAAAGCCATGTCTATTGCCGCCATAATCTACAAAGGCGGCTTGGAGAGAGGGCTCTACTCTGACAACTTTTGCCAGATATATGTTGCCCTTATTTTGTTTCTTGGTTGATGTCTCTAGATCGAATTCCTCAAGGCGTGTTCCATCCAGCACGACTACCCGGGTCTCTTCCGGGTGGTTCGCGTCCACCAGCATTCTTTTGACCATTCTCTTGGTAACTCCATTGAATCGGAACGGTCAGCTCTGCATGCAGGCGCCCTTTCCGATTGGATGATGATATGGGGGCTGGTTCAGCCGCAGACCAGGTTGTGATTTGTTCAACAGAAAGACAGCGCATGACGGGAAGGCTCACGCCTATCGGCACATTGCTGTATACTGCTTTTTCTTGGACTTGGGCCGGTTTCACGCCAACCCCCCACAATTAAATCAATTCATTGCTGACAAGATCAAGTTTCGCTGCCAGCCAGTTTGTACCTTTTTTTGATCGTTTTTCTGCTGCGAATACGGTTCATTTTCCTAAGTTTTGGAGGTGGAACCAGGCATCAGTGAACTAGGCCCTCTTTTTAGCCCAGAATCGCGATCACGTGCCGCAACTTACTGTCTCATTACTCCGTTCACAATATTTTCTTACTTAATCAACGATTCCTTGCCTTGCGCACGGCCTTGCCTATTTTGCACGGTCTGTACGGAATCACCACGATTAGCTATATTGTGGTGCATTTTCTAGCCAACCCACTACATCTTGGGGATAATGGATACAACTTCACCTTCTGCGCACGATCAACTTACGCCGTCAGACTTGGATACTGGACCAGCATTAAGTACCAGCCGCCGGGATCTGGCAGGCTTCGCCGTTGGGCTGATGGGCACCTTACTTCTGCCGTCCAGCGCGCGCGCAGTAAACGCTGCAATCTCGGCAAGATTGCATGATCATGGCACTCACACCCGCATAGTATTTGAGCTAATTGAAGCCGCAGAGTTTAGGGTTTTCTCTTTGCTAGACCCTTATCGAGTGGTGATTGATCTACCAGAGTTAGACTGGCAAATGTTGGAAGCTGAGCAAGACCGTTCTACGGGCGTTGTAAGAGATCTTCGATACGGTCTATTTCAACCGGGTCAGTCACGGGTCGTTATTGATTTAAGCCGTCCAGCCAATTTGGAACGCGCATTTCTTCTTGCCCCGACAGGCACTACACCTTGGCGAATGGTAATTGACCTCATTCCCGAATCTGACGCAGCATTCAAGGAGCAAGTAGGGCTAGGCAAGGCAATGGTAGTCAGACGGCCCGATGCTCCAATTGAATCAGAAAAACCCTCATTTCAGACTGCACTGCTTTCTGGGCCCAATGCGGATGAAAGAATTCCTATCCCTGAAAGAAAGTCAGCGATACGGCCGTCGGATAGGAAGCCTGTCATTGCGATAGATCCGGGACATGGGGGGATTGATCCGGGGGCCATAGGGATAAGCGGTGTCAAAGAAAAAGATATTACTCTTGCTGCCGCTGGGGAATTGAAAAAAGCTCTCGAGCAGACCGGGCGCTACAAAGTTGTCATGACGAGAAACAGAGACGTGTCCATGGGATTGCGTCAGCGCATTATCAAATCCCGCCGGTTGGCCGCCGACGTATTTATCTCTTTACATGCAGATTCTATTGGACGCTCAGATGTGCGGGGATTGTCAGTTTATACATTGTCGGAGAAAGCATCGGATCGGGAAGCGGCGGCTTTGGCCGTTAAGGAAAATAAAGCTGACCTAATCATAGGAATGGACCTAACAAATGAGTCGGCTGACGTAAGGAATATATTGATCGATCTTGCGCGTCGCGAGAGTCTAAATTTGGCGGCACATCTGGCAACTAAGCTTATTTCAGAGTTAAGGCGTCAAGTTAAACTGTTGCGCAACACTCATAGGTTTGCTGGGTTTGCAGTGCTCAAGGCGCCAGACGTCCCCTCTGTCTTGTTGGAAATGGGGTACCTTTCTAATAGGGAGGATGAGAAAGCGCTTCGCCAACCGGCTTACCGGCGTAGATTAGTTCTTTCGATGGTAAAGGCGCTTGATATCTATTTCAGTGACATGGATGTGGTTCGCCCAACTTGACCACTTTGTGCCCATCTATTGTCATATAGGGGCCTCGAAAAAGCCCCACTAGTTTGAAATCAAACTAAGGTGAGTTACACCGCAGGTCTGGTATAGTCTGGCCCCAGCATGCAACGGTTTGGAAGGCTTATTGCTGATTGTTATGTCTAGATTCTTTGCCGTTTTGTTTTGTTTATTAATGCTCGGCATATTTGTTGCCGGGGCAGCGGTAGTTTGGGTTTTTTATGAGTTTGGGCGTGACCTTCCCGACTACAGACAATTAGCAAACTATGAACCTGCAGTTATGTCACGCGTGTATGCGGGCGACGGCCGGATAGTCGAGGAGTATGCGATAGAAGGGCGGGTTTTTGTGCCGTTCTCCGCGATCCCAAAGCGTGTTGTTAGTGCGTTTTTATCAGCCGAAGACAAGACGTTCTATTCTCATCCCGGCTTGGATTTCTTTGGGATAGCGCGTGCTGTCCTCACCAACGTAGAAGCGCAGTTCAATGACAGAAGAATGGTTGGTGCATCAACTATCACCCAGCAAGTCGCTAAGAACTTTTTATTAACAAACGAATATAGTTTTGACCGGAAGGTTAAGGAAGCAATCCTTGCTCTTCGAATTGAGCAAGCATTTGATAAAGACCACATTCTTGAACTCTACTTAAATGAGATATATTTGGGATTCGGTTCGTACGGCGTTGCTGCAGCAGCAATGAACTATTTTAATAAATCCCTGGATGAACTCACATTATCTGAATCGGCTTTTCTTGCGGGGCTACCAAAAGCACCAAATAATTATCATCCAATTCGTTTGTCAAAGGCTGCTCATGACCGACGAGACTATGTCGTCAATCGGATGCTTGAGGATAAACATGTTAGCTCTGATGATGCGGTTACCGCGAAGGGTGAGCGCATAACTGTTCGGCGTAGGCAGGAAACAGAGTTTGTGGCTGGTGGGCAGTATTTCGCAGAAGAAGTACGTCGTCATTTGATTGATCAATTTGGTTCTGATTCTCTGTATCGTGGTGGTCTCGCCGTTCGAACCTCGTTAGATCCAAAACTGCAAGGTATCGCAGACCGGGTCCTTCGTGCGGGTCTGATTGCTTATGATCGTCGTCATGGTTGGCGCGGACCCTTGGCCCGGATGCCCGTGGGTGCAGGGTGGTCTGATAGGCTGAAGAGTTTTGTTCAGCCTGCCGGCAGTTTAGAGAAATGGAGAATTGCTGTTGTAATACGATTGGACGAAGACAGCGCATCTATCATCTTTAAGAACAGTAGTAGCGGTACCATTCCTTTGGCGGAAGTTAAATGGGCTAGGCAGTGGCAGCCTGATCAAAAGCGGGGTGCACCCATAAAACGTATGGACCAGGTTCTTATGGAAGGCGATATAATTTATGTCGAAGAAGTTATCCCTGACGAAGGGGAAGAAACTTATCCAAGTGAGACTTATACTCTTAGACAAATCCCAGATGTAGGTGGAGCAATCGTCGTGCTCGACCCACATACGGGTCGCGTCTCAGCGATTACAGGTGGATATTCCTATGCGATGTCAGAGTTTAATCGCGCAACTCAAGCCATGCGCCAGCCTGGTTCGGCATTCAAACCCTTTGTCTATTTGTCTGCGCTAGATAACGGCTATACACCATCAACGATCGTACTTGATGCGCCATTTGTGATGGATCAAGGCCCGGGCTTGCCCAAGTGGAAACCTCAAAATTATAGCGGAAAATACTATGGAGAATCGACTCTGCGCACAGGTATTGAGAAATCGCAGAACCTCATGACCGTACGCTTAGCCCAGGCAGTGGGTATGGAAAAGATAGGGGAATATGCCTCAAGCTTCGGTATTGTTGACGAGCTTCCGAATAACCTATCAGCAGCGATCGGGTCACAGGAAACGACCCTGCTGCGTCTGACAGCTGCCTACGCAATGTTGGTTAATGGTGGCAAAAGGATTGATCCTTCACTAATCGACCGCGTTCAGGACAGAACTGGGAGGACGGTAGTCAGGACAGATGATCGTGAATGCCCATCTTGTGATCTAGCTAGTTGGACTGGGACGGCCCCACCTGAGCTTCCAGATACTCGAGAACAATTGACTGAGGCGGCTAGCGCATACCAAATGGTGTCAATCCTTCAAGGAGCTGTTGAGCGTGGAACTGGGCGGCGCGTGGCCGCCGTCGGCAAGCCATTGGCAGGTAAGACGGGAACTTCGAATGACAGTTTCGATACATGGTTTATGGGGTTTTCGCCCGACCTTGTAGTTGGAGTTTTTGTTGGCTTTGATGAGCCCCGCACATTGGGTACTAATGAAACGGGCTCAACAGTTGCGGCACCGATTTTTAAAGATTTCATGCAGGAGGCTCTCGAAGGTGAACCTGCTACACCGTTCAGAATTCCACAAGGTATTGTTATGGTGCGCGTTGACCCTGATACTGGACTTGTCGCAGCGCCTGGTTCACGTAAAGCAATACTCGAAGCGTTTAAACCTGGAACAGCTCCTACACGGAGAACGGCAGTAGTAGGGGGGGGCGATAGTGCGCCATTTGGTATTAGTGAAGGAGATCAGCCGAGTGCTGGCGGATTGTATTAGGAACGTTCAATGACCGCGTCGAAGAAAGATTTTGCGAAAATATATGACATGTTCTCCGCATCAATTGCAAAGAAGCTTGATTGCGGAAAAATTTGCGCACCTCTTAATGATGGAATACCGGTTTGCTGTAGTACAGAAAACGCAATCCCTATTGTTGAAAATGAGGAGTGGGACCTTCTTAAGTCGAGAACTGACCTGTGGCAGCCTTTTAAAGCGTATGACAAGGCATCGAAGAAGATCGTTAAAGAACTTCCAGATACAACCTGTGCCGTCGAATGTAAGGGCGCTGCCTTTTGTGAACGAGACAATCGCTCTTTGGCATGCCGTGCTTTTCCGTTCTTTCCGTATTTTACCAAAGATGGAGAGCTTATAGGATTAGCGTGTTACTGGGGGTTCGAAGATCGTTGCTGGGTTATTTCAAATATACAGGTTGCTGAAAAGAAGTTTGTCAATGAGATGATCGCGGCGTACGAATTTCTATTTGATAAAGATGAAGAACAGTATGAAGCTTATTACGACGAGTCTGCAGCTATGCGTCGTGTATTCTCGAAACGGAACGAACCGATTCAACTCGTCGGGCGAGATATGGAATATTTGATGGTTCTTCCAAAGTCCGGTGGGCGCGTTATTCCTACAAAGGCATCTGCTTTTCGGCCCACTGGCCCTTTTGTTTCGGATAAAGCCTATAGGAAGGCGATCAAGGAGGCGGGTGGTAGTCCTAAAGGGCATCATTTACCCAATTGAGATATTTCGTAATTCAGGGTACTTGCAAGCTCTTGTGTGGTTGTCATACAAAGCTTTTATATCGACCCATTTATGGGATGTAACAGATCTATGCGCGCTGAAATAGAATCCGCAATAGCCGAAATTAAGCAGTCAATGACCCTGCTTAGGAGGCATCTTTGACTGGGACCAGGCTGTCCTTCGTCTTGAAGAGCTAAATTCAAAAGCCGAGGACCCCGATCTTTGGTCGGACCAAAATGCCGCGCAAATAGTCATGCGCGAGCGTAATCAACTTGAGCTAGCTATTCAAAACTACAAAGGCCTTGAGCAAGGCTTAGAAGACGCGGCCACCCTTATTGAGCTCGGAGAGGGGGAGGGTGAACCAGAATTCGTTTCGGAAGGGGAAAAGACGCTTCAGAAACTTCTTAATATTGCGCAGAAGATGGAGTTAGAAAGCCTGCTTTCTGGCGAAGCTGATGGCAATGATTGTTATATCGAAATACATGCAGGTGCGGGTGGAACGGAAGCGCAAGATTGGGCTGAAATGATCTCGCGCATGTACATGCGTTGGGCCGAAGCACATCAATATAAGATCGAACTTGTTGAAGAAAGTGCCGGTGAGGAAGCGGGTCTAAAGTCTGTAACCTATCGAATATTAGGTCTGAACGCTTATGGCTGGCTCAAGACTGAGAGCGGAGTTCATCGATTGGTTCGAATTTCTCCCTTTGATTCATCAGCTAGGCGCCACACAAGCTTCGCATCAGTCTGGATATATCCCGTTATCGACGACACGATCGATGTGGAAGTAGATGAAAAAGAATGTCGAATTGATACGTATCGGTCTTCGGGCGCAGGTGGCCAGCATGTCAACAAGACAGATAGTGCGGTTCGCATTACTCACATTCCTAGTAAAATCGTAGTCCAGTGCCAGAGTGAGCGATCACAGCATCAAAACAAAGCCAAGTGCTGGGATATGCTTCGGGCACGTCTGTACGAGCAGGAATTGAAAAGGCGCGAAGAGCAGGCACAAGTCACCGAGGCTTCAAAATCTGATATTGGATGGGGGCATCAGATTCGTTCCTATGTTCTGCAGCCTTATCAAATGGTGAAGGATCTTCGGACTGAGGTTGAAACATCAGACACACAAGGTGTTCTTGATGGCGATCTGGATCAGTTTATGTCGGCGTCATTAGCAGCCAATATCCAGTCTGATACAGCATAATCAATGAGCCATAGTGCCCTGTCTCTATTTGCACCAATTTTCCCAATACTCTGGACTCATATGCGCCTGACACCGCCCCTCCACGTTCAAGGGTATTTTTGGCTTTGAGTTAAGATGGTGTCCAACGAGATACCTCCATGTCGCGATGGGGTCTAGTTCTCGTGCATTGCATATATGTTCGAACCAAAAGACGCCGATTCTTAGGTGTTCGATTTCATCGTGGTAAATTTCCTCCAGAACAAGAGCAGTTTTCATATCGTTAGAACTCTTTATGCGGTCGACCGCCGCTGGCGTTGTGTCAATGCCGCGGGCCTCTAGCATCATTGGAATAACCGCCAAACGATCTAATACATCGTGTGACGTTTTCATTGCCGCTTCCCATAGGCCATCATGGGCGGGGAGGTCGCCATAAGATTGTCCAAAGTCAATCAGGCGGCGAGAAAGTAGCTGAAAATGCTGTGCCTCATCTTTTGCAACCTTAATCCAATCAATAATAAAAGTGGTATTTTCCAGTTCCGGACCAAAGCGCAATATCATATCCCAGGCTAAATCAATTGCATTGAGCTCAATGTGGGCAAGGGCGTGAACGAATGCCACGCGTCCTTTCTGGCCGGTGGATCGGCGTGGCATATCTCTGGGTTGAAGTAGTAAGGGAAAGTTTGGGCGGGCCGGTCGCGTTGGAGCGGCGATGCGGCGGCTTAAATACTTTAAGGAGATGCCGACAGTATTTGTGTCAATCGACAGTCTGACCTTCTTTTCTGGATTTGGCTCCTCAAGAACGTTCAGCGCCCATTCGTATACTGAAGTGAATGATTCTTTCACAGACCCTTAGCAGCCTTGAGAACTTCTTCTACATGTCCTGGTACTTTCACTTTTCGCCATTCAGCTTGAAGTTTACCCTGCTCATCAATCAAAAACGTTGAACGCTCGATGCCCATGTATTTTCGGCCATACATGTTTTTCTCTTTCCATACGCCATAAGCCTCAGAAACTTTTCCATCTTCATCCGACGCGAGCGTAAAAGGTAACCCATATTTGGCTTTAAATTTATCGTGAGATTTTGTGCTATCTTTAGATATACCAATTATTACTGCCTTCACTTTCTTAAAGTTACGGAGATTATCACGAAAACCACAGGCCTCCTTAGTGCATCCGGGCGTGTCGTCCTTTGGGTAAAAGTATAGGATAACCTTTTTGCCCTTAAGGGCTTTTAGGGCGACGGATTCGTCGCCATCAGTCATCATCGTGAACGCAGGTGCTTTGTTTCCAACTTTGGGAGCCATTATCCGATCCTGTTACTCTTGCTTGATAAAAAAATTTTTTTAGTAAATAGAAATGTCCCTTTCCACTAGTCTTGAAATTTGCTGGCGCGTGTCAAGCATGACCTTTTCTAATCCATTTTTGTCATGAGACAGCGTCGCCTCGATTAGTCGCGCCTCCAAGCCTTCGGCAACGTCGTCTATTGTAGATGCCTGGTCCAAACAAAGGCGCAATAGCCATAAAATGGTGAGCCAAAGTTTATAAGAAGACTTAAGGGTGGCCGCATCCTCAGGGCTAATTTCTCCGGCCTTAACTAAAGAATTAATGACTTCTATTGTCTCAGTTGTCCGCTTTCTTTTTCCGAAGTTGTCATTGCCCAGGGCGTGAAACTGGATAAGAAACTCCGTGTCGGAAAGTCCTCCCTCCATGTTCTTGATGTCCCAAAAACCGCGTTGCCCGCGTTCCTTTCGGATTCGCGTTCTCATTTGAGCGATCGCTTTTCCAATATCTCTTTTCTCTCTTTTTGTGCGGAGCGCATCATCTATGGTTTTCTCGATTTGAAACGCGATATCATCCGTCGCATACACTACGCGGGCCTTTGTGAGCGCGAGGTGCTCCCAAATCCAAGCCTCTGAGCTTTGGTATTTTTTGAAGCTCTCAAGATTGCTGGCGAATGGGCCCTGCGCTCCAGAAGGGCGAAGCCGTAAATCGACTTCAAAGAGACGTCCCTCTGATGTCATGAGTGTCAAGGCAGAGACAATGCGCTGAGCCAATCTGATAAAATATGCGCTTGCAGGTAGCGATCGATCTGTCTCTACAGCATGAGCATCTGCTTTAGCATCATATATGATGACAAGATCAAGATCAGATGATGGCATTAGTTCGCCAGAACCAAGTTTACCGTATGCCAAGATTGCCAGGGAGCTGCTTTTAATTACCCCAAATCGCGATTCAAACTCTTTTGTTACAACTGGAACCAAAGATTGAATAACAACATCAGCGATGCTTGTTAGAGTTTTAGATCCATCATAAGGAGTTATGATCTTGCGCAGAACGAGGACACCAGTTCTAAACCTGAGGTCATTTGTCCAACCAACACAGCTCTCCAGTTTCTCTTCAAGATTGTTTAACCGGCTCATGCGGTTAGATAGTTCGCTGAGTAGAATGTCATGCGGAGGAAACTCGTTGAAGAACCCGGGATCAAGAACGTAATCTAACCTCTGGGTTGAAGCTGTAAGGTAGTTTGCAAGCCGAGGAGCATCTCCCATTATTTCTGCAATTAAATCCAATATTTCAGGGTTGGCATAGAAAACCGAAAAGAGTTGGACGCCAGCCGGCAACTTGGAAAGTGACTGGTCGAAATTAATGAACGCGCGGTCTGGCTGTCTTGTCTTTGCGAAGGCAAGCAGTAAAGCTGGAAGCAGCTCAGTGAGAATCTGTCTAGATCGAGTGCTTCGCGTTGCTCTGAATATTCCATGGTGCCAAGATCTAATAACTTGGGAGACTACGGACGGATTCTTATATCCCATTCTTCCGAGTGTCTCTAGCGTGTCGGGATCGTGGTCAGTGCCAGTAAATACTAGATTACCATCCACCGTCAGCGCTGGAGAATCTTCGAAGAGGTCGGCGTAATGGCTCTCAACTAGGCGCAAATGTTTCGTAACGTCAGATTCAAAACAGCTAAAATCGTCATAGCCGATAAAACAAGAGATAGCTTCAGCTTTATGAAAGTCTGTAGGAATCTTTTGAGTTTGCTCGTCGTTAATCATTTGAAGGTGATGTTCTAAACGCCTTAAAAATTCATATGATCTAGTGAGCTCTTCGTACGCATCGTTAGAAATCAGCCCTTCTGCATAGAGATCGCGCAATCCGTTTAGTGTATGTGGCGAACGAAGTAAGGGATTGCGCCCACCCCAGATGAGTTGCTGAATCTGGACAAAGAATTCTATTTCGCGAATACCGCCGCGACCCGTCTTAATGTCATGACCCATAACGTTGATACTTGCACCGCCCTTAAAAGCGTATATCTGCCGCTTAACGGAATGAATGTCCTGAATAGCGTAGAAATCTAAAGACTTTCTCCAAACGAATGGTTCCAGATTAGTCAAGAAGGATCGAGCGGCGTTAATGTCACCGGCAATACAACGTGCTTTTATAAGAGCCGCACGCTCCCAGTTTTGACCCCAACTTTCATAGTAGAGTTCCGCAGATTCTGTTGATACCGCTATTGAGGTTGATGATGGGTCGGGGCGCAGACGCATATCTGTACGAAAAACGTATCCGTCTGGCGTGCGTTCATCCAACACCTTAATGAGGTTTTTCGCCAATCTAATCGCAAGCTCATGAGCGGTTTTCCGGCCTGTGTAGGGCATAATTTCATGGTCGAACAGAAACATTAAATCGATATCTGAAGAATAGTTCAGTTCATGCGCGCCTAATTTTCCCAGCGCCAGTACAAAGATTCCCGAACCAGAAAAAGGATATTTTTCGTCTTCTACGGCAAGCTCACCTTTTTTGGCTTCTGCAATGAGAAGGTTATGAAGCGTGGCCTTGACACAGATATCAGCTAATTCAGATAGTCTGCTGACAACTTCGTTTAGACTCCAAAGTTGGGTTACGTCACAAATCGCAATATGAAGTGAAGCAATCTGTTTGTATCTTCGCAAGCTCTCCATTAGCTGCGATACATTTACCGTGTCCCCAAATACTCTGATACGAAGTTCATCGATAAGATGCTGCCAAGCCTCGTTAGGACCAAGCCCCGCCATTTTTTCGACGTATTCAGGGTGTTTGATAAGTACTTTAGACAGATAAGGGCTGTTGCCAAAAACGCAGTCAGCGATTTCAGAAATTAGAAACGGTCCTATCTTATCCGTGCTATAAAGTGACGATGAGGCCGAAAAGTTATCAGCTTGACTATGCCATAACTCGCGGTATCTATTTCGTTGATCTAAGTCAAAACTCCGCGGCAGCTCGCGCTTAGGGACTCCTGCTGTAGGCCTTTGATTTGACTCGCGATCTGCCATGGTGAATTACGACCGGCCGTTCAATGTATTTTCCAACTAACCTATTTAAGTTTTTTTGACCCTAGTGAGTACCATATTGCTTGAATGCTTAAGTAGCTTGTTTGAATACCAGGGGTAAATTGTGGTTCACGGATCTGTCCAAAGTTTTTTTCAGTTCATCACCAGTTTGGCAATGCTCCTCTTAGTAGGGTTAGCAGTCCTTGCTTGGCGGCTAGCTAGCGGACCTATTTCGGTGGATTTTATAGTGCCTTACGTTGCTGACTCCATCAGTATTGAAGGTGAGATTCAGTTTGATATTCGGCGTGCAATTCTTTCCTGGGATGGAATAGAAGAAAGTCCAGAAATTCGAATTCTTGACGTTACTGCTGTCGATCAGTCTGGACAAGCGATTGCTGTTTTCCCGGAAATGATAGTCCGATTGAGCTTGCTCTCTGTGTTTGAAGGTTCACCTGCTCCTCAAGAAATTATACTGAGGAATCCTATCGTCCGACTTACACGCAGGGTAGATGGCACATTGCTTCTTGGGCTGAATCCAGGCAAGGAGAACTCCTTTGGTTTGCAGGAGACGGTAGAAAATAGAAGTGGTCTGGAAGAGTCTGCGAATGCTCTGCTTCACTTGGTCGTTCGTGCGTTATCCGACTCCGGGGACTCTTCAAACCTTCCGGGTTATCTGGATGGTGTATCAATTCAAAACGCGGCTATCGTTTTCAGTGACCAAAGATCGGGGCTTGAATGGCTAGCCCCATCTGGGCGCATTAAACTTTTTCGAGACCAAGAGGGTGTTAGACTCGAATCAAAGCTGCACTATTTCAATAACGGTGAGTCTTCTGAGATACTCTTGAACGGAATTTATGCACAAGGTGAAGAAACTCTCTCCCTTTCACTCGCTTTCAACAACCTGAGACCCTCTTCTTTTGCTCTATTGCTACCATCTATTCCTTATATGGAAGGGATGGATATAAACGTTTCTGGGCTCTTGAACGTTGATCTTTCTCTATCAAATGCATCTTTGACCCTTAAAACTGCCCAGCTAGAGATTGAGCAGGGGCAAGGTGTGGTGAGTCTGCCAGAGCCAATTATGCGTAAAATTCCATTGGAACAAATTAATTTGGTTATGAATGCGCAGGACAACCTAAGTGGAATTTCCATTGGGTCGTTTTCAGCAAAACTACTAAATCAAAGCAGAACTGGCCCCATAATAAAACTGAGTCTTAACGGATCTCGGCTGTTAGTTGCGCCCAACCTATCAATGCAGATTGGCATTGACAGTCTCACGCTTAATGAATTGACAACTTATTGGCCGGAAAAAGTTAAGCCAAATACAAGAACATGGATTAAGAGAAATCTAAGGAAAGGCGATATTACCAATGTTACATTCGATGTTGTTCTTGGCGGGCAATCTGTTCAGGACTTGGATGTCATTTCATTTTCCGGTGAGGCACACTTAAACGGATTTGAGGTGACGTATATCAAGAATATGCCACCGATTGAGAACGTCTCAGGGGTTATGTCGCTTGGATTGAGCGAGGTTGTGATTGATGTTGCCGTTGGTCAAGTCACAAAGTTAGAGACAAAAGGACAATTGGACATTGAATCTGGCAGAGTAAGACTCTACGCACTAGATACTAAGTCTCATATGGCCGACCTCGATATTCGGGTAGATGGAAAGCTTAGAGATGCGATCTCGTTGATTGATGGGGACCCGCTCAACTATGCGTCTGCACTAGGAATATCGCCGCTCTCAACATCAGGAGGCGCCCAAGTACTACTTGGCCTTGATTTTCCGTTGATTCAGAATCTGAATCTCGATCAAATAATGATCGAAGCGCAGGCAACAATAGAGCAGGCCAAAATAGATGATATTGCATTCGGTTTATCTCTAGAGGCAGGTCAGTTCAGTCTATTGCTCGATAATTCTGGTATGGATGTTACTGGAACAGCATCCTTGGGTGGCATCCGTACCGGTTTGGCGTGGCGTGAGAATTTCTCTGTTGAACAAATTAAGCGTCAGTATGCGCTCGATGCCGTTGTAGAGAATGGTCAACGCCGGCTCATCAAGCTTGATCAAGTCTTTTTTTCTCCACCATATATCGACGGCCCCATTCGAATTGAAGCGCTTTATACGATCCATGCCTCAGGAGAAGCGGACTTCGCGATAGAGGCAGATCTCGGAAAGGCTCATTTATCAATACCTCAGCTCAATTGGAAAAAGCAGGCGGATGTAAGCGCCCTTTTTACTGCAGAACTGAATGTTTTAGATAATCGTTTAGCATCTATTGAACATTTTTCGGTTCGGTCGGAGGGGGCGAACCTAGATGTCGTTGGGTATGCTCGCTTTTCAAAGGATGCTAGTCTTGAAGTATTGAATCTTGATAAGAGTGTTATCGGAGAAAGTATATTTTCAGCTCAGGCCTCAAGTGATTCGAATGCGGTAACAACTATTTCTGCTGAAGGTTCAGTTCTGGACGCCTCGAACTTCTGGGCGACAATTCGGCAAAGCGACCAAACTCGCAGTATTCGAGAAGAAAGCAACATACAAAAGCTGCCTGAGTACCGGTTTACGGGGCGGGTTGATCGGTTGTTGCTTTCGCCTGATGGAGAGCTAACAAATGTGAAGGCAAGTGTCGGACAGAAGAGCACCGGTTTATCCAGCATCGAATTATCCGCCTTAGTAAACGATGAAGACGCCTTTACCTTAACTATGGAATCGCAAGATAAGGGGCGCCTGTTTAAAGCAGAAAGTGAGAATGGTGGAGCTGTCCTGCGGGCGCTCGGGCTGGGGGATGATTTTGTAGATGGAGATCTATCAGTTACTGGTGCTGTCCAGGAGTCTGGAGCGGTTGAGGGCACGTTTAACATGGGGTCTTTCAAAGTAGTCGATGCGCCATTGCTCGCACGATTATTGTCTGTCGCATCGTTGACGGGGATAGTTGATGAGTTGGAAGGGAGTGGAATTTCATTTTCTGAACTAAATTTGCCGTTCTCCTACGCTGATAACGTATTCTCGGTGCAGAACGGCGCCATGCATGGGGCGTCCTTAGGCTTAACTGGACGCGGGCATTACGATACTAATCAAAATTCTGTAGAGGGCGAGGGAACACTTATTCCAGCGTATGCCTTTAATAGTGCCGTAGGCTCTATTCCGATATTAGGGCCTATTTTAACCGGTGGAGAGAAGAGCGGCGGCGTATTCTCTGCGACGTACACGGTACGTGGTAATCCTGAAGGTGCAGAAATTACTGTAAACCCCCTGGCAACATTAACCCCGGGATTTCTAAGACAAATATTCAAGGTATTTGATCCGCCACCTCTAAAGCCCAATGAGCCTGAAGAAAAAAGCGCAGTTGAAGCCGGTACGGAATAGGTCTTAGTTAGTAATTTTTTCGCTAATTAGGTGAGAACAATTACTGCGTGTCGTTTCTTACCGGCAGATAGCTTAGCCTCACCGTTAGTGAAATCTTGCTCTAACAGCATGCGTGAATCATCGTTGATACGGCTGTCGTTCAATTTGGCGCCTCCTCCCTTAACAAGGCGTCTGGCTTCTCCCTTGCTTTGACACAAGTCGGACTTACTAAGTAAATCCACAATCGAAATGCCAGCGCCAATGTCTTTCGCTGAAACTTCGACCTTGGGAAGGTCCTGTCCCAGAGTGCCGCCTTCAAACGTTGCTTGAGCGGTTTTCATGGCATTTTTAGCGGCTTCTTCGCCGTGCAGCAGGCTTGTCGTATGGTAGGCAAGAATCTTTTTTGCCTCATTGATTTCGCCGCCTTTTAATTGTTTTAGGCGCGCGATTTCTTCTAAAGGCAGTTCAGTAAAAAGACTTAAGAAACGGCCAATATCTGAGTCTCCTGTGTTGCGCCAGAACTGAAAATAATCATAAGGGGAGACGCGGTCTGAGTTGAGCCAAATTGCACCCGCGGCCGTCTTTCCCATTTTTGCCCCAGACGACGTCGTAATGAGAGGGCAAGTTAAACCAAAAAGCTCGGCATTGGCCATCCGACGACCCAGGTCAACTCCGTTTACAATGTTGCCCCACTGGTCAGAGCCTCCAGTTTGGAGAGTGCAGCCGTATCGTTTGTATAGCTCTACAAAATCATATGATTGAAGGATCATGTAATTAAATTCCAGGAACGTAAGCGGCTGTTCTCGGTCCAGTCTTAGTTTGACACTATCCATGGTGAGCATACGATTTATCGTGAAATGACGGCCGACGTCTCGTAGGAAGGGAATGTAGTCTAATGTATCAAGCCACTCCGCATTGTTGACAAGAACAGCACTACTCTTTCCATCCCCAAAATCTAAGAACCTCTCAAACGTAATTTGAATTTTCGATATATTCTTGCCTATAGATTCGTCATCTAAAAGTTGACGCGTTTCATCTTTTCCTGAAGGGTCGCCGACTCTAGTGGTGCCCCCTCCCATTAAGACGATAGGCCGGTGGCCAGTCTTCTGCATCCAACGTAACATCATGATCGTCACCAGATGTCCGACATGAAGACTGTCAGCTGTCGCGTCAAAGCCATTGTAGGCGGTGACTACTTCACTTCTCGAAAGCTCACTAAGCTGATCGGAATCGGTGCATTGATGAATGAACCCCCGGGACTCCATAACATTAATAAAGTCAGAGTTCGACGCCGAAGGCATGACCGTTTTTCCACCTGGAAAGTAGATTTTGTAATGTATATTAACAAAATACGCTGCTGTTGGCGCGTGAATATCATGAGGGGAGATGTTGGGCAACGATGAAGCGAAGTAACGGAAATGCCGATTTTGTGGCACTTGGTTTAATGAGCGGTACCTCTCTGGATGGTGTTGATGCGGCTCTTATAGAGACAGATGGTGAAAAGATCGCTGATATTGGTCCGAACCTAACGGTACCTTATCCTTCTAGCTTTCGAAGCCGTTTGACCGATGAGGTGAGGGAAGCAGGAAACTGTGACCGCCCAACCCAGGATCAAGGCCTTATCAACGAACTCACTAAGTTTCATTGTGATGCAGCTGTCCGTCTACTGGATCAAGTTCCGGCCGACAGCAAATGGTCACAGCCAGACGTGATCGGTTTTCATGGCCACACGACTCTTCATCGCCCAGAACGTGGTTTCACTCAACAGATTGGAGACGCTCAAGTATTGGCAAGTCGTCTAAAAATACCTGTTGTGTCAGACTTCAGGCAAAATGATGTGTCAGAAGGCGGAGAGGGTGCACCACTGGCGCCGATATATCACGCCGCAATGTTTGAGGCGCAATCCAAGCCCATAGCTGTTGTTAACATTGGGGGAATATCAAACATTACATTTATACGAGAGCGGCTAGAGGGATTGATTGCATTTGATACGGGACCGGGAAACGGACTCTTAGATAGGTGGGTAGAAGAAAAAACTGGAGCTTTGTTCGATGCAGATGGTTATTTGGCCTCTATGGGAATCTCTGACCAAGTAATTCTTGATACTGAACTTAGAGGGCCATTTTTCAAGAAGTCCTGGCCAAAGAGTTTGGATCGTTCAGATTTCAACCTCGAACCATTCTCGGGCCTGAATACTGCAGATGGGGCGGCAACTCTGGTCGAGTTCACCGTCAAAAGTATTGTGCTCGGAATTAAACAATGCCCAGAAACTCCGAAGGTAGTTTTCATTACTGGTGGGGGAAGACACAACAAAACTTTGATGAGTCAGTTGGGCAAATACTGTCCATGTCCCGTTTATCCGGTTGAGAATCAAAGATGGGATGGAGATTCGGTAGAAGCCCAGGCATTTGCTTTCATAGCGGTAAGGTCAATGCGAAGTTTGCCGATTACGTTCTCAGGTACAACAGGAGTTCTCCGTCCAACGATAGGCGGAAAAATTACGCAGCCCTGTTGAAATAATGTACCTAGCTTGTTTCCGCTAGGGCCTTCGCCTTTAGCTCATCCCTAGCGTCAAGGTAACCGTCTACTGAACCAACAAGTTGCTCCATGTCATCTTTAAAGAAATGGTTTGCGCCTTTTATAAGGTTGTAGTCCACCACAATGTTTTTTTGCAACCCAAGTTTATTGCACAGTTTCTCGACTGATGGTTCTGGGACAACATCATCTCCCGTACCTTGAACGATCAGACCTGAGGAAGGGCAGGGTGCCAAAAACGAGAAGTCATACATGTTTGCCGGTGGCGCTATAGAAATAAATCCTTCGATCTCTGGACGGCGCATTAGCAATTGCATACCGATCCAGGCACCAAAGGAGAATCCAGCAACCCAGCACGCGCTTGCATTTGGCTTAATCGCCTGCATCCAGTCGAGAGCACTAGCAGCGTCTGAGAGTTCTCCAAGACCGTTATCAAATTCGCCTTGAGATCGCCCGACGCCTCTGAAATTAAATCGGAGCACTGAGTATCCCCGTCGAACAAAGATATAATATAGATTGTACACGATTTTATTGTTCATCGTGCCGCCGTGCTGCGGATGCGGATGGAGGATAATTGCTAGGGGCGCTTTTGGGTCCTCAGCATGGTGGTAGCGGCCTTCAAGGCGTCCCTCAGGACCGTTAATTATGACTTCTGGCATTGATCATCCGTTTCAAGAACGCAGCAAAGCTGGGCTTTGCAAGAAAGTTGGGGTGACTGTTTAGGAAAATAATAGACAGGTTGCAATTGGCAATTTAGTTGAGCAGGTTCATTCGAATCTACACATGATTTTCAATTATACCATTGAAATATAATCGTTTTTTGAATGATCTGGTAGATGGATTGTTTGAATTGGCCATAATGCGGCCGGCTAAACCTCTCGTACTTTCTCAATTGGCGGAGAAACAGGCAATTTATCTGTCTTACTTGGAACAAGTATTTGCTTCCCTGCGCCGGAATGGTTTCGTTCTTAGTGTCAGAGGTCCGGGAGATGGATATTTGCTGGAAAAACCAGCCGATAAAATCACGACCGGCGACATAATTAGTGCGTTGGACGGCTCCTCCCAGATCAACAATTTTTCACAGAAAGAGTCTGAGCAAGCATATTTGGTCGATCAGCCGATTGTTCAACACATTTGGGCGCTGATGAGCCAACGCGTGGCGAGGATGTATCATCAGGTGTCTCTTCAGGTCCGTCATGGACGATAATTTGGCTATCGATGGCACTGATCACAAAATGGCGCCACAAGCAGCCGAGTAAATGATACAATGCCTCTGATATGGTAGAGCCCAATATGAGAATATACTTAGATTACAACGCTTCTGCACCGATCCTTCCCGAGGTCGCGGCTGGAATGAGCGAAGTATTGAGTTTGACGGGTAACCCATCGTCAATTCATAGGGATGGCCGCAAGATAAGGTCACTTATTGATGATGCCCGTGAATTCGTTGCGGGGTTAGTCAAATCCACTCCTGATTCGGTCACGTTTACGTCGGGGGGGACTGAAGCGAACACCTCCGCAATTCTTGGATCAATTAAATCAGGTGTAGTTTCGCGAGCGCTGTGCTCAGAGGTTGAGCATCACTCTGTACTAGAACACGTCGCACCGTCGGACCGCATACCAGTCAATGCTGACGGAATATTAGACCTTGTAGCCTTGGAAGAGAGGCTAAAGTCTATCGAGGCACCGGTCCTGGTTTGCGTCATGATTGCTAATAATGAGACAGGAATTCTGCAGCCAATCAGAGATATCTGTGAAATCACGCATACGCACAAAGGTTTAGTTCTTTGTGATTCTGTGCAGGGTCCGGGAAAAATCTCCATAGATGTTAACGAGCTCGAGGTCGATTTTTTAACTCTTTCAGCCCATAAGATTGGCGGGCCTCAAGGTGTTGGTGCTTTAATTCAACTGTCAGACACCCAATTAAGCCCAATACTTGTCGGAGGCGGACAAGAGAAGAAAAGGCGATCTGGTACAGAAAACTCAGCTGGAATTGTCGGATTTGGAATTGCGGCGCAGTATTTATCGAAGTTTCAGCATTCGAACGAACTGTTAGAGCTGCACTTTCGGCTCGAAAAGGCCTTGGTTGACGCAAGGTCAGACGCCCGCATAGTCGGTAATGGTTCGGTGCGCTTGCCGAATACCACATGTGTATCCCTGCCTGGAGTTCCAAGTGAGAGACAGATAATGAATCTAGATCTAGCAGGATTCTCGGTGAGCGCTGGCTCTGCTTGTTCTTCCGGGAAGATGGAGAGGAGCCATGTTCTTATGGCTATGGGCCTAGAAGCGGAAGTCGTTAATTCTGCAATTAGAATTAGCTTTGGCCGTGATACACCATGGGCCGACTTAGAGAGATTTGTCGAATACTGGGCATCCCTTTGAAGGCGGTTGGGGAATTTACATAATGGTAATAGTTAAGTTTGTCAGACCTTCCGGAGCTACAGTCGAGGTGCAAGGTCAAATCGAACAATCGATCTTGGAGATTGCTCATGCCAACGACATTGACATTGAAGGTGTTTGCGAGGGATCTATGGCGTGCTCAACGTGCCATGTTATCGTTGAAGATAGTTGGGCTTCAAAGCTTCCTGAGCCTAGCGAGGAGGAGCAAGATATGCTCGATCTCACATATGGCTTAACCCGCACGTCGCGGCTTGGGTGTCAGATCAGACTAACACAGTCGCTTGACGGTCTAACGCTAGGGCTTCCATCCGGAACTCATAACATGTTGGATTAATTGGATAAAAGAAGGCTCTGATATCTGGACGTTGCAGTTTCAGGTTTGCCTAACTATAAGCCGGGCATGAGTTCAGAAATTACCGACACCGGAAAGAAGAAAGACCGCATTGCTGTTGCTATGTCTGGCGGCGTCGATAGTTCTGTGGCTGCAGCGATACTTGTCGAAGAAGGATACGACGTCGTTGGATTGACCATGCAGCTGTACGATCATGGCGAAGCGACAGCGCGCTCCAAAACATGCTGCGCGGGACAAGATATCTACGATGCGCGCAGAGTTGCGGACAAGTTAGGCATTCCGCACTACGTGTTGGATTACGAGGAGCGTTTTAATAAAGATGTTATTGCGCCGTTTGCGCAATCATACTTGCATGGTGAAACACCAATTCCTTGTATTCTTTGCAATCAAACTGTGAAGTTTCGAGATCTCATCGACGCCGCCAAGGGTATCGGGGCTTCTGCGCTGGCGACTGGCCACTATATCAAGCGCGGAGTTGGGCCCGACGGCCCCAAGTTAGAACGCGCATTGGACCGGAATCGCGATCAAAGTTATTTTCTATTTGCGACAACGCGTAAGCAACTTGATTACCTTCGTTTCCCACTTGGTGACTTGCCTAAATCCGAAACACGTATACTGGCTGAAAAATATGGCCTTCAGGTGGCCGAAAAACCAGACAGCCAAGACATCTGTTTTGTTCCAACCGGTAGTTATTCAGAAATCGTTCGCAAAGTAGGTGGTCGTGATCACACAAAGGGGCAGTTTATTCATGTAAATGGCCACGATATGGGAATGCACGAGGGCATCGAAAACTATACGGTTGGGCAGCGCCGTGGGCTCGGTCTTGGTGGTGAAAAAGCACCGCTGTATGTGATAGCGGTTAATCCGGAAAATAGAGACGTGATTGTCGGGCCGAAATCCGCCCTGGAAAAATGTAATGTGTTGCTTCGCGAACTGAATTGGATTGGACCAGGAAAAACTATCCCATCCAACGGAATGGCGATTACCGCTCGGGTGAGGAACACTCATGAACCAGTCAGTGCAGTGGTTTATCCGAGCAGCAACCACGGCAAAGCTAGAGTATTGTTTGAGGAGGCTTTATTCGGAGTTTCACCTGGACAAGCATGTGTTTTTTATGATGAAGACACAGTTCTTGGAGGGGGGTGGATCGTCAATGAGGGGGTGAACGCCATTGTGCCACACAACAAGCGTTCAGAAGTACTCACTACTACGTCAAGATAACGAATAGCTTCGTCAATTTGTCATAGTGGAAGACGATAGCGTTAAGTTTGACAATTTTTAAAGTGGAGCGTAAGAACCGCGCTCTCCATGCGATGGCGGAGTAGCTCAGCTGGTTAGAGCAGTGGAATCATAATCCACGTGTCGGGGGTTCGAGTCCCTCCTCCGCTACCACCTTTATCATAGCATCAGAGTTCGAATGATTAGCCAGCTATGCCATTTTTAGATGAGCTTTGACCTTAATAGCCGAGATGCTACGTCAGGACATCTACTATTCTATCTCCGCATTAACCACCGGAAGAACGTTCTCAGCCAGAAGGATCATCGAACGGCGAGAGAGGTCTCGGTCGGTCCAATCCTTGCCCGCATAAAGAAGTGTTCCAAAATCTCCCGTCATCTCCCGGAAAGCCAGAAGTTCGTCAGCAACTTTGTCCGGTGTGCCCCATATCACCAGATCATCAAGGACACCATCGACCGTTACGTCGTCATCAGCCATTGCCTGATCTGCCTTAAACAAATTGGCACGGCCGCTCTTTTTCATCTTAGTAACAATCTGGGTGTAGTAGTAGCGGTAGGGGCTTTGGGGTCCGAGAGCATATTCTCGTGCGACATTAATGTCTTCGGCTACAAACACACTTTTGGCTACACGCCACTGAGCCGAATCAGCTATGCGGCCACTTTGACCGCACCCCTCAACGTATTTCGGCCAATGACTAGCGACCCACTGCGGCAAGAGAAAGTTTGCTGATATGGGCTCCCAGCCTCGCGCAGCTGCCGAGATCAATCCTTTCGAGAAGGGTGCGACCGCGGTCACGATGATTGGCGGGTGCGGTTTTTGTAACGGCTTTGGCAGAATGCCCTGTCCGATGTCCGGAATCATTGTTTGTTCTGTCGATACGGTCCAATGCTCACCTTTCAAATTATAAGGTGGCTCTGATTTCCAAATTTCGAGCACCATGTCGATGGCTTCAACGAACATTGCCGTGCGGTCTTTGTCGAGATTGCCGAACGCTTCAGCGTCTGAAAGTAGGCCGCCCGGGCTGATTCCGAAGTTAAACCGGCCATCAAGAAGGTGGTCCAGCATGGCGATCTGTGATGCAACCGCTGCTGGATGCGCGTTTGGCATGTTCACGGTACCTGTACCGAGCCGAATGCTTTTCGTCGCGTCTGCAAGCGTAGCAATGAACAAAGCACACGAGGTGATATTCTCCGCCTGGTCCGTTGCGTGCTCCCCCACATAACCTTCCGCGAAACCCAATTCATCGGCAAGGATGAATGCTTCCCGATCCTCCCGCAAACAGGTCTGCCAATTCTTCTCAAGCGGGTGAATAGGCATGGTGAAAAATCCGAGGTTCATCAATTGAACTCCAAGTTAAATCGTGGGCTTGATATTGGCGTTTAAGCGTAGAAAATTGGTCGGATCGTATTTGTTCTTCAAAGCGACCAGGCGGTCGTGGTTGCCGCGATAGTTCTCATTGACCTGCTGTTGACCCTGGTCGACCAAAAAGTTGACGTAGAAGCCCCCTGACGTAAGCGGTTCTAGCGCATCCCAATAACGCCGGCACCATTGAACATTGCCGTCTGAGAAGTCGGCGTTCTCCCAACCACTGCTGATCTCAATTTGATATTGAGTATCGCGATGGGAAAAGGCAGTCGCGTCCTCTGCGACCCTGCCGACGGCGCCGCCAAAAGGCGAAATGAGAAGAAGTGTGCGCCGTGATGCCGTGCCCGCGAAGCGATCCACCGCGTTATCGACAACGGCCGTCTCTATATCCGTGAAGAACCCTGACTTTGCGTAATAGTAGTGCCCGTGCGCGTTGTTGCGGTCATTCCGGCTTTGCAGATCCACATAGTCAATTGGACCGATGTTGCCGAACATGGGAATGCCAAACTTGCGCAGTGGTTCAAGAAGCCGTTCCCCTTCCTCGAGCTCTCCGAAGTAACACCCGGAAATCATCGCAAACCCGGGTTCACCCGGCGGAATAACCAAACCCGCACCGATATAGAGATCATCGGGTGTGTTCATGTTGAAATCGAAATAGAAGTTGAGCACGTCTTTGGCGTCGCTGAGCGGATACATGAACGAGACGTTGAGAACCTTGGGTCCAACCTGGTGAAGTTGATATTCGAATGACGTGACAATGCCGAAGTTTCCGCCGCCACCGCGCAATCCCCAGAACAGGTCTTGATTGTCCTCTTGGCTCGCGCGCAGAAAACGTCCATCCGGCGTGATGACGTCGGCGGATATCAAATTGTCAATCGTCAGGCCATGTTTACGCTGTAACCGCCCTATGCCGCCGCCGAGAGTCAGCCCGGCAGCGCCCGTATGGGACACAACCCCAGCCGTGGTGGCCAGGCCAAAATGCTGTGACGCACGATCAAGAGCGCCCAACAAAACGCCGGGTTCGACACGGGCGGTTTTTTCGAACGGGTCCACATGCACACTGTCCATGGGGGACATGTCGATAACCATGCCGCCTTCGCAGATGGATTTACCGGAAATGCTATGGCCGCCACCACGCAGAGCCACCAGCAAGTCATGGGTTCGGGCGAATTTCACAGCATTCAAAACGTCTTTGATACCGGAGCAGCGCGCCACTAGAGCTGGGCGCTTGTCATTCCACATACCGTTCCAGATCTTGCGGGCCTGATCGTAGCCATCGCTGGAAGGGAGCAGCAGCTTACCGCGCAAACTGTCGCCAAACTCCTTGAGCTCAGCTTTAGTGAGGACGGTCTGCTCACCTTTAAGAGTGTTAGCTGAGACATCGGACGCTGAGGCTTTTGTATAGGGAACCGATGCGGCGGCGGCTGCCCCTAGGGACGTCATTAAAACGTCGCGCCGTTTCATTTCTGATAGTCCCATGTCACGTCCTTCGTTTCGATCGGCCAAGATTATTTGAACGCTTAAAGTCTTCTAGTGATACCGAATACATTATTATCTTATATGGCAGGATATTTATCATCTATATAAAACCTAATCCACTGTTATAACACGATATCTAGACAAAAATTGGGAATCATGCATGTGTATGAATACGCTTACAGTAATGGCGTGTATCTCTAGCGATTTCGACTATTCCACGTCGACGTTTAACGTCGAACCATGGCTGACAAGGACTCTGCCTGCCGATTCAGCACACAGCGGAACTTCGACAGTCTCTCCGGACAGGAATGCGTAAGAATCCTGCTGGAGCATCTTGCCTGGTTCACTTTCAAACTTGCCCGATAGGACGAAGATCTCGAGTTCTTTTTCACTTACTAGAGAAATGCGGCGGGCAGAAGTGTGTGATGCCCAATTCAGTAGAGTCGTTCCTTCCCCTGTGTGCGGATGAACCTTTAGCAGTCTCGACTTCAGACCGGAACCACCGTGCGTGTTAACGTTTCTGCCTCTCAAGGAAACGCGCTGATGCACCGTGTGTTCCATGCATGAGGTGGCACCTTCCAAGAGATAAGGAGAACTACTCGTTGGTTTTTCGACGAAGTCGGTTGTGACCGTTCCGCTTATACGCAGGTAAAGCAAATATCCCTGTTCCACATGCACGCGCGCGCCGTGAACATAATGCGGAGGGAAGTGAACATAGGATCCCTTGCGGAACCAGTGTGTTCCGTCGAACGTAAATAGCCCGCCAAGACAATAGAATTCTTCGTCCACGGCATGATATTGGCCGCGATGAGGATCGGGCGGGCGGGGCTCAGATTTCAGTATGGCTGTGTAGGGCCCGCTGTCCGCTAGCCCGTTCAACAGCTTCATAGAAATATTCTCGTTCACGCTTGTCCACGGAACGCTATCAGAGTCTATAAAGGCTTGATCCGTCTTCATTCTTTATTGTTGTTCAAATCTTTCTCAACATACAAGTGCATAACCCGTTGCATTTGCAATTCGTATGGACTCATCAAAACGCCGAACTTGTCGCTCATCGACGATAATGATTAGATAAATGCTGCTCAGTATTTTTGGTAAGAGATACTGAGCAGCCCAAGTTAACTTCGGCGAAGGTCTACCAAAAGGTAGTTGGCGTGAATAAAAGCCCCCTTATTGATATTCAGGCAATACATCAGCAAACGTACGAGCGCGATGGTGTGGTGCTTATCAAAGGCGTTTTCGATGCCGATTGGATCAATCTCTTGCTGACCGCTTGGGAACGAATCCAAACAATGAGCCCGGCTGACTTATACGATCTTCCGCTCGAGTTTCTTGAAAAGGACGCAAACCTCGAAGCCGAAATCGCGTCCAATAGAAGCGAGGATGCTGACCGGCGTAAAGTTTATACAGAGCAGGGCGCGGGGTTTGTCCGCTGTAAGTACATGCGATGGTGGGTGCCCGAATATAGAGAATTTGCCCTTGAGTCGCCGGCGGCAGAAGTGATCGGCCGCGTTATCGGCTCCGACACCATACGTTTTTTCATCGATGCCATGTTCATGAAGGAACCGAATTGCGAGACCAAGACCTACTGGCATTCAGATGAGTCGGCTTGGCCGGTTCGCGGTGCTCATGTTCCGACAATGTGGATGCCCTTGCTTCCCGTCAGCGCAGAGCTGAGCAGCCTGGAATATGTCGCTGGGAGCCACACACAAGACTTTGGCAAAGAGCCCTGGCCCAATACGTTCAATGCAAAAATGTTAGGCCAGCCTGACGGCCGGGCGGTATTCTATGATTGGGAACAGCGGCGCGGCGATCCGGACGTCCGGTTCATGACCTACGACATGGAGCCAGGCGACGTCGTTATATTGCATCCACGGATGTACCACGGCGCTGGTGCAAACTCGCATCCAACCCAATCAAGAATCGCCTTCAGCACGCGTTGGTTCGGTGACGATATAATTTGGGACCCGCGACCCGAATGCATAAACACGCCAGGCATGCCACTGGACGAGATGACTCCCGGCCAGCCCGTTACGGAAGAGTCCATATTTCCAGTCGTATGGAAAAATCCTTCATCTTAGTTGTAATCTGCCGAACTAAGGTATCTACAACCTAATGATCCCAATAGGGGACGGTAGAGATTGTCCTTTGCGGGACGCTGTGATCTTAAAGACGAAAGACTCAATCATCGTGCAAAAAAGAACCTTCCCTCCTCATCGCCTGCTGATGGGGCCAGGCCCATCAAATGTCCACACACGTGTGCTTCACGCAATGGCCCGGCCAACGATCGGACATCTCGATCCAGTCTTCGGCTCCATTATGGAAGAAATAAAGACGATGCTCCGCAGCGTCTTTCGCACCGAGAATGCACTTACCATTCCCCTATCCGCACCAGGCTCTGTCGGCATGGAAACGTGTTTGGTGAATCTCCTGGAACCTGGAGATACTGCAATCATTTGCGTCAATGGGGCTTTCGGAGGCCGTATGGCCGACATTGCGCAGCGTTGCGGCGCTGAAACCGTTGTCATTGAACAATCTTGGGGGGATGCGGTTGATCCATCACGTGTGGAGGACGCCTTTAAAGGCAACCCCAAAGCATCTTTATTGGCTTTTGTGCACGCTGAGACATCGACCGGCGTACAATCAGATGTTGCTGCGCTCTGTAAAATTGCTTCTGCTCATAACGCTTTATCCGTTGTTGATGCCGTAACGTCACTTGGTGGTATCCCGGTTGAAGTTGATGCTTGGGGTGCAGACGCGATGTATTCAGGTACGCAAAAATGTCTATCCTGTCCGCCTGGATTATCACCACTCACAATCGGTGAACGCGCAGCCCACCGCATTAAAAATCGAAAACAGCCTGTCCAGAGTTGGTTTATGGATCTAGGCCTTGTGATGTCGTACTGGGATGGTGCCGGTGGCCGTACTTATCATCACACAGCTCCTGTAAATGCTATGTACGGGTTGCATGAAGCTCTAACCATGCTCTTAGAGGAAGGACTGGAAGCCAGTTGGTCCCGGCATGCAGCGATGCATGATGCCTTGTGGGCCGGTCTAAATGCGTTAGGTCTAAAACGGCATGTTAAGAAACCTCAGGCATTGCCGCAGTTAAATACAGTCTGCATACCGGATGGTTTGGAAGAAGCCGCTGTTCGACGGGGCTTGCTGCAAAATTTCGATATTGAGATTGGAGCCGGCCTAGGAGAGCTTGCTGGAAAAGTTTGGCGTGTTGGTCTCATGGGTGCAACAGCGCGGCCGGCTTCGGTGAGGCGGTTTTTGGTTTCCTTAGAGCAGACACTCGGTTCTTTTCAGAAAATAGATTCACCGGGACAAGCGCTTGTCGCTGCAGAAGGCGTTTTAGCGGCTAATGCCTAAGAGGCGCTTTACCGCGCACAAATTTTCAGCAATGCACGATGTTAGCGGGTAACGCTTCGCATGTATTCTCGCGTTGTGTCAGCGAAGAGCAGCATTGATGGTGTGATATGACGCCCTGTAAGCTGAATCAGCCCCGCAGAAAGGGACGGTCGGAACGACGGATACTCTACTTTCTTTAGCGATCCATGTGTCGTCAGGTGCTCCACTGTGTAATCAGGCATAATCGACAGCAGGTCGAGCTTTTCTAACATGTTGATCATGAATGGCGGGTGATTATGGGTCACAATGCAATTTAAGTGGCGCGCATGTGCAGTACCAAACAAGTCTTGGCGAAATGCCTGCATTCCTTCGGATTCCGCCAATATCCAGTCCGCTTCCGTTAAGTCATTCAGGGTGACATTCTTTTTTGTGCCAAGGGATGGCTGCCTCTGGCGTAGATGGAGACATTTATGTCTGTCATTTTCTCAATTTCAAGATCATCCGCCAGTAGCGTTTCCTGCCAATAAGGTGTCAGTAAGAAGTCCACTTCACCGTGCCGAAGAGCCTGCAAGAGGTTGTCAAGATAGCCGTACCGTATGTCAAAAGTTATTCCGCGCGCCTTCGAAACCATTTGCTCGATAATGTTCGTTAAAAACAAATCAATCATACCTGTTGGAGCACCAATATTTACATGACCTTTTGATCCGTCACGCATGAATTCAACTTCTTGACGTCCGCGCTGTACGGACTCCAACGCAGACTTGAAATAGTCATAAAGGACCTTGCCATACGCTGTCGGCAGCACACCTTGCTTACCGCGTTCTAGCAATTAAACTTGTAATGACTCTTCCAGAGTCCTGATACTGTTCGATAGAGCTGGCTGACTCAGTGCGAGCACGTCAGAAGCGGCGTTAAAGCTGCCGCAATCTACGACCGTAATAAAATAACGAATTTGGTTGATGTTCATGATCCACCTAAAACACTACCTATGTTTAATGGCCGGTTCGCAGCCACTAAAAGTGGCCCACAACATTGCGCAGGCAGATAGTGAAGTACACCTCAATCCCAAATAGGACACATCCGGCATAGTGAGAGCTAATGTTAGTTTATCCATCGAGTGATTCGTCGGATGATTATCCGGGGTACTAGTGATCTGTTGCGACGTGACCACAGATCGACAAGGGAAACAAAGATCGTGGGACTTGGGCTCCGTTTGGAAAAGTTGCGTCGATGGTAAAGTCAAAGACCACGGACGAAATTAATTCTCCCTGGCCCAGCCCGTACCGCGCCTGGTATGTCACCGGCGTTCTAAATATTGCGTTTGTAATTGCGTTCATCGACCGCCAGATCGTTGGGCTACTGATTGGTCCGATTCAGAACGACCTCCACATAACAGATACGCAGGTGAGCTTGCTCGGCGGGTTTGCTTTCGTCTTTCTCTATACGTTTTTGGGCATTCCTATTGGCCGCTTGATCGACAAAGGAAATAGGCGGGGCATTATCGCTGTCGGTGTGTTCGTTTGGAGCTGCATGACCGTCGCCTGCGGTTTTGCAAAGAACTTTTTTCAGCTCTTTTTCGCACGTGTCGGTGTGGGCGTAGGGGAGGCGACGCTCTCACCCGCAGCCTTATCGATTCTGTCCGACTATTTCCCCCGCGAGCGGCTCGGTCTTGCGGTGAGTGTTTATCTATCGGGGGCTTCAATCGGGACCGGTTTGGCATTTCTGCTTGGTGGTGCGGCCATCGCCTTCTTTGATCAAGCGGGCCAGATCATTTTGCCCGTCGTTGGTGAAGTCAAATCTTGGCAGTTCGCTTTCATTGTTGTCGGCGCACCAGGTATTTTATTTTCCTGCCTTGTTCTCACGTTTCGAGAGCCGGTAAGACGCAACAAGGTCGTTCAAGATGCGTCGAAAACAGACTCAGCTGCGCCATCACTGTCCGAAGTCGCCTCTTTTCTGCTTATGAACAAGAAATTCTACTTAGCCCACTTCGCCGGCTTCGGTCTTTATCTAGCCTTCACCTACGGGTTCTCTTTTTGGGCGATTGAGTATTTTGTGCGCACCTTTGCCGTGGAGCGCAGCCAAATTGCCTATATCTACGGGGCCCAGGTCATCGTTTTCGGTGGGGCGGGTACGTTGCTGGCGGGTTTCTTATCTGATCATTTTGAGCGTAAGGGGCAGAAGGATGCCAAATTGCGGGTGGCGTTTTGGCCGGCCATACCGCTTTTTCTTCTGGCGACAAGCATTCCCTTTATTTCGCAATACCAGATTGCGGTTGGTGTGGTGATGGTAATGACCTTTTGCTGGAAATTTCCGTTGGCTCCGGCGGCGGCTTCTTTGCAAATTGCTACGCCCAACCAAATGCGAGGTATCGTTACAGGGTTGTATTTGTTTGTGGGCAATACACTGGGATTGGCAGTTGGCCCGGCCGTTATCGGCGTATTTTCTGACTACGTTGTTGGCAATCCCGATGAGATTAAGTGGTCCATCGGGCTCGCTGCACTGATCATGCTGCCGGCTTCAATAGCGGCATTGCTCATCTGCCGACGCGGCTACAACGCCTTGTCGTATACTTTGGTAAGAAGCTGACCAAATTTCTTTGAAGACCTGTGATTTAGTTGCTGAACTGAAAAATAGGAGACGGTGTGATCTATAAAGGTTTTTTGAAGCGCATCTATACTGGATCTGCTGCCAGTTACGTGGCGCCACTACTGATCTGTTTGCTTTTCATTCAAGCTGCGAATGCAGATCAGCAAGCATCCGGTCAGGGCATCTATGCCGAGGAGCAGGCGACGGCAGGTAAAAAAATATATGAAGCCCAGTGCGGCTCATGTCATGGGGTCGACCTGATGCGTGGGACGTCTACCGCGCTCATTGGGACTGAATTCGTTGAAAAGTGGGGAGGGAAAGCCTTACAGGCAGGGAGTTCCACATGGACAGGATTTCACGTGGGTGGGCTGTTGGCCGAAACGATTGAAACGATGCCTCCGGGGGTCGTGGGTTCAGTTTCAACGGAGGAGCAGCTGTCAGTCTTAGCCTATGTACTGCAGCGGAACGGGTTTCCTTCCCGTGATACGGCATTGACGATGAACTCTGCAGCGCTTCACGATCCGACGCTTAAATTTCAGCCGACTGTGGGAAGAATCGGTCTCGAGCAGCGACTTTTGGTTTGGGTGGATCGTCAGGGCCGAGAAGAGAGCATTCCAGTTCCACCACGTCACTACTATCTGCCTCGCATATCACCGGACGGTAAGAGGATTGCCGTAGAAGTGCATCTCGACAAACCGGACATCTGGATTGTGGACGTCGAATCCGGGGGCTTGCGGCAACTCACTCATGAAGGGACGAACCGGTTTCCGCTGTGGAGCCCCGACGGAACACGCATTCTTTACAGTTCAGATCGGCACCGGGAATTAGTGGGCGGCGAGCGTGCCTTTTTTGACGGACATGAAGTGTACTGGCAAGCGGCTGATGGAAGCGGAGAGGCAGACCGTTTGACCTTTGGTGAGCATAACCATGGGCCGCAAAAGTGGGCTCCCGACGGTAATATACTCTCCTTTTATGAGATTCATCCGGATACCTATCGGGATATCTGGATGCTCCCCTTCGAAGGAGATGGAGACCCATGGCCATTCTTGCAAACGCCCTATTTGGAGGGGGGCATTGGGTTTTCGCAGGATGGCAAGTGGCTGGCTCATACCTCCAAGGAGACAGGAAGGTACGAGGTCGTGCTCAGGGCCTTTCCGGAATCACTTCCCAAAAAACAGGTCACGTCCGAAGGAGGCGTCGAATTAGTTTGGCCGCCCGGGAGCAATGACCTTTTCTATAGAAACGAAGACAAACGTATGGCGATGGAGATCATCTACGGAGAGACTCTAAAGGTCGGGCCGCCTCGCGTGATGTTTGAAGGCGACTACGTGAAAAGTCCGGGATCCCGCGCCAGTTGGGACTCCTATGATGGGCAGCGGTTTCTTCTCCTCAAGAGGGCGGAGTAGATGCAAGGAAAAAGTGCTGTCAGACCTTTTCAGTTAAACCCGCGGGCTTAAACGGTCGGTTCGATGTTGGCGTTGAGGCGGAACAGGTTTGTGGGATCGTACTTGTTTTTGAGTTCAACAAGCCTGCGATAGTTTTTCCCATAGGACTCGCTGACCTGATCCTGCTCTTCGTCCATCAGTTCATTGACGTAAAATTCCTTCGCCGTGTATGGCTCTAAGGCATCCCAATAGTCGCGGCCCCACTGGACGTATTCCTCGGAGAGATCTGGGTTTGTCCAGTGACCGCCAACTTCCATGTCCCACATGGCATGGCGATGGGGCCATGCTGTGGCGTCGTTTTCAACCCGACCGATCGCACCTCCAAAGCGAACAAATCGCATCGTTGTGAAGCGATCAGGCGCTGCCTCCCAGCGTTCTAGCAACACATCAAGCACCTGCGGATCAAAGTCGTTTATATGCCGGCCTTTGATGTAATAGTGACGCCCATGTGAATTTCGGCTGTCAGCAGAACTCTGTTGCTCGACAAAATTACTGGGTTGAACCGCTTGCAGGGTTGGCTTGCCAAAATCAATCAGCGGCTGGATGACACGCTCTGCCGCGGCCATGTCTCCGGCGTAGGTAACGCCGACGTAGGCCGCGCTTTCGCCATCTTCCGTTATTGTCATGCCTGAAACGATATTCAGTTCATCCGGTGCGTTGAGCGAGTACTCGAAGCTATACTCTAAGGCGTCTTTTGCCTGGTCCATGGGATAGAGACAGCCGCCGCCTATAAATGTCGGGCCAAAGGTATGCGCTTGATATTCGAAGGACGTGACGACACCGAAGTTACCGCCACCGCCACGCACGCCCCAGAACAAGTCCTGGTTTTCGTCTTTACTGGCGTGGCGCATCTGACCGTCGGCGGTGACGATATCAACGGACAGAAGGTTATCGATGGTGAGGCCAAATTTGCGCATCAAGCTGCCGATGCCACCGCCGAGGGTTAGTCCAGCAACACCGGTGTGCGACACCACACCCGCGGGGACAACCAGGCCATAGGCTTGGGTCTCACGGTCGAGGTCGCCGAGCAGTGCCCCAGGTCCGACCCGGACCGTCTTTGTTGGCAGGTCGGTTAACACGGAGCGCATGGGAGAGAGATCGATCACCAATCCGCCATCGCAGATGGACATACCGGAAATGGAGTGGCCGCCGCCGCGGACAGCAACCAGAAGATCATGGGTGCGGGCAAAATTGACGGCGCTGACAACGTCATTGGCATCAGCGCATTGGGCGATGAGCGCCGGGCGTCTGTTGTCCCAGATGCCGTTCCACACTTTGCGTGCAGAGTCATAGCGTGGCGTACCGGGCCGCAGGAGCGCGAAGGTAAGGCTGTCGGCGAATTCTTTAATTTCAGCACGGGTGAGGGTGGTTTCCCCACCTGTTCGCGTCACTGCGGCAAGGTCGGACGCGAAGGCCTCTTTCGCAGGGATGGATGCAATCGCCGCAGCGCCTAAGGATGACATCAAAGCATCGCGCCGGTTCATCTCTGATTTTCTCATCGTCTTATCCTTTGCGTCGATCGACTTCAGTAGGTCATGTTATCGGATACATAGTTATCATAAAGCGTATTAAATATTCAGTGGAATAAGTAATAAGCCATTGTATTAAATAGAATATAAAGGTTTTCAATTAGCCCATTCCATTCTTGTATACGCTTGCATAGCTAGGTGCGGTTGATTAACTTTTATGGGTCTGCGCCGAATCTTGTTGCGCATAATATTGTCGTTCAGGCCACTGCTTCGACTCAGACCTCAATGTGGGGTTCAATTGCGGCAGGTGATAAGGGGAGTCTGATCCATGTTAAGTTATTTCGTTCAAGTTATGCCGCGCACGGTCCTCATGGTTGGATTATCAATGGTGCTGTGGGCGCTCTCCAGCAGCTCAGGCCGCGCAATGTCAGACGCCCCAAGCCAACTACAAACCGCAGACGTCCTCGACCTGGCCCTCAAAGGGTTGGGCGGGCGCGACCTCATTGCCGACCTTAATGCGATAACCCTGGAAACGGACCGAAAGTCGTTCATCAAGGGGCAGGGGCTCGAACCCGGCTCTGGCATCATGAGCGTCCAGGCGATCAAATCGCGTATCACCCATGATATTACAGGTAACCGTTGGCGCTCAGATGTGGTGATCGACATCATCGGCGGCGAACAGATGTTTCGGACGGAACTGTTAGATGGTGACGTTGGCTTTACCATTGGCACTGCAGATCCCATTGGTGCTCTCCTCGACAATGTGAATGCGATGAGTTCGGACGTTGCTTCGTCCACAATGAAAACGGAGCGGTTGCTCAATCCTCATATTCTGCTGAAAGACGTCCTCAACGGCAGTTTATCGGCAACGCTCATGGATGCGGGGCAAAATGAATCTGAGGGCAGACTATTTGCGGAGGACGAAATCCTTCCCATAACGGTCGCCCGCGAACGGCAGAGCGGTAAGCGCACACTGATTGGCAATGCAGCCTGGCTCGAGCGCTTACAAGGCACCCAATACTATGATGTGTCGGTCACAGCGTATGAAACCGACGAAGAGTGGCTCAATCGATGGCATGACGGCAGCGAAGTTAATCCGTCAACCCATGTCCAATTGCGGCTGGACGGTGATGACAATCCGATCACGCTTTATGTTGATCGTGTGAACGGCCGTATTAGTAAACTGCAAACTCTGCAGTGGGACGTCATCTATGGGGACATTCCGGTTTGGGTCACGTTTCAGAATTACCAAACTTTTGGCGACATCGTTTTACCGACACAGGTCAAGCTGTCCTACGGCGGCGCGCCACGCCTAGAGGAGACCCGTTCTAGCGCGACGGTAAATCCGAAAATAGACGAAGCTTACTTTAGTGTGTCCGAAGACAAAGCGTATGAACCTGATTTAGAGGTCGCGGCACGCGGCCGGCTCGTCAGTCAATCCATGTTGGCCTTCGGTTTTGCCGGTGTTGGCCGCCCCACCATCGGCTCTGTCGAAATCGACACCGGTGTTTACCTGGTTTACGCCGCTCCGATTGACGCCGTATACACAATGGTTGTTGAGCAAGAGAACGGCATCGTTGTCATTGAACCGGGGATGAATGATCTCAAAGGCGAGGAAATCATTAATTGGATTGATCAACGTTTTCCGGGCAAACCGATCACGCACCTGATGATATCCCATTTTCATAATGATCATTCCGGCGGACTGCGCCCCTACGTGGCAGCAGGTGCTGCGCTGGTGGTTCATGAAGAAGGCACGGACTTCTATAGAGCGCAGGTCAACCGGCCTAGGTCACGAATTGCGCCTGATGCCCTTGATAGGGCGCCCGCTGATGTAGAGATCATTTCGATTCCCGCAGATGGGACCTATCGCATAGATGATGCCGTGCGGCCCATCGTGTTTTACCCCGTCGACATAGCCCATACGTCAGACATGATCTTAGCGGTCCTGGAGAATCAGGGGATTCTTTATTCATCTGACTTTTATGTCAGCGCCATCGCCCGCATGTTGAGAGCGGGATTGGACCGACCGCCAGGCACACCGGATACGCGAACCCCGTTTCATGCGGCAGTTTCGCTTGCGAAAGCTATAGGCAATTATAATCTTGATGTGCCGGTTATGATCGGTGCTCACGACAAGGATACGGTTTCGTACGCCGAATTCAGAGCGTACTTGGATGCACGCGAATAATAGATAGGGCAGACCATGGGTAAGTTTCGCTGTTTCCAGTTCGCGTATGCTCTTGCCGGTGGACTCAGTGTTGGCTTTTCCAGCTTCGTTGAAGCGGCAACAATTGGCGATATTATTGAGCGTTTTGAAGGCGAGTATTCCGGTTCGGTTCCGGGGGCGGAGGTCGGCCGGCCTGATGATGATTTGCTCACCATGCACACCTTCGTGCGCCGCGTCGAACATGCGGGATTTGGCAACGACGTCGTTTACGTGGAACAACGTTATGGCGGACCGGAAGGGTCAATCACCCGGCAGCGTATCATGGCGTTCGAACAGGACAGCGAGAGTGTTGTCACGACGGCGTATGACTTTTTCGATGGCGCAAAGTATGCGCGTTCAGATGCTGTGCCGGGACGTCTTGTCGGCCTATCACCCGACAAGATGCACAACTTTCCCGAAGGCTGCCGCATTCGCTGGACAGAAGAAAACGGCACCTTTGTAGGGTCGGTTAAGCGGCAGCGCTGTGAGATTGTCAGCCGTAATGATCACGGCAACGTGTTCGTTGACATGGTCTACCGGGTGTCTGGTGATGCTTACACTTTGTTTGAACAAGGCTTTGACGCATCAGACCGTTTTCTGTTTGGTACCAAAACTGCGCATAACCATCGACGATTGCCGAAACGGGATTTAGACGCGGAACTGGACAATATTCTCTCTACGTTTGAAGGCGCTTTTAGAAATCGCCCGCATGACCCAACAGTGACACCTCAAACTAATATTATAGGCAACATGTACACAAACGTAAGGGTTGTTGACCTCCCTGCTTTTGATGGCAATGCGCAATATATGGAGTTTCGGCGTGGTGGTCCTGACGGCGCAGTGATTAGACAACGATTAAATGTATTCGACGATGATTCGGACCGTGTTGCTAATGTCATGGAGTCCTATGAGTTCAGCGACGGGGCGATCTACGAGGGCGCCTATGCGGACCCGTCCAAACTAAATGGATTAAAACCTGAAGACCTTCAGCCTCTGGTATCGGGCTGCGAGCTGATTTGGTCGACCGCTAGCGGTGTTTTGACCGGTGTGTCTGATCGCACGATCTGCCACCGGTTTAATGAACGCCTACAGGTGTGGCGCCATGTATCGTTCGTTTTCCTGCTGGATGGAGAGTCCATGCATTTGTGGGAACACAGCTACGCACCGGACGGTAAATTTATCTTCGGCTCGTCCGTGCCCGTTCGTTTTCCGCGCGTGAAGTAGGGCTTGGATTAAACAGTCGGTTCAATATTGGCGTTTAATCTGAACAAATTTGTCGGGTCATACTTGTTTTTCAACTCAACAAGCCTTTTGTAATTATTGCCATAGGACTCGGTCACCTGATCTTGTTCTTCGTCCATCAATTCGTTGAGATACAATTCCCTCGACGTGTATGGCTCCAACGCATCCCAGTAATCGCGGCCCCACTGAACGTACTCTTCTGATTGGTCTGGGTCTGTCCAATGGCCGCCTACTTCGATGTCCCACATGGCGTGGCGATGAGGCCAAGCCGTTGCATCGTTATCTATCTGACTGACGGCACCGCCAAAACGGACAATGCGCATTGTTGTGTAGCGTCCAGGCGCCGGCTTCCAGCGCTCAAACAGCACATCAAGCATTTTTGGGTCATAGTCGTTCATATGGCGGCCTTTGATGTAGTAAAGGCGGCCGTGAGAATTAGCCGCATCGCGGCCGCTTTGTTCATTGACGTAATTTGCTTTGCGCGTGACATCACGGAGTTCTCGTCCAAACTTACGTAGCGGCTGAAGCGCGCGTTCTGCCTTCGATTCATCGCCCACATAGGTAATCCCGATGATGGCCGCTGCCGTGCCATCTTCCATGACCGTCATGCCAGCATTCACGCCAAGTTCATCCGGTGCGTTTTCCGAAAACTCAAAGCTAAAATCTAAGGCGTCCTTGGCATGTTCCATGGAATACAGAATGCCGCCGCCAATATATGTGGGGCCAAATGTATGCGCCTGATACTCAAATGCTGTGACCACACCGAAGTTGCCACCCCCACCACGTACGCCCCAGAACAAGTCCTGGTTTTCATCTTTACTGGCCCGTCGCAATTGGCCATCAGCCGTGACGATATCGACCGCAAGAAGGCTATCAATGGTGAGGCCGTACATGCGCATGAGCCGGCCAATACCGCCGCCGAGGGTGAGCCCGGCGACCCCAGTGTGCGAAACCACTCCGGCAGGCACGACAAGACCGTAGTTTTGTGTCTCGCGATCCAGGTCGCTCAACAGCGCACCAGCGCCGACACGGACGGTCTTAGTGGCAAGGTCCGTGAGCACCGTGCGCATGGGGGAAAGGTCGATGACCAAACCGCCATCACACACAGACATTCCTGATATGGAGTGGCCGCCACCGCGTACGGCGACCAAGAGATCATGGGTGCGGGCAAAATTTACGGCGCTGACCACATCATCACTATCGGCGCATTGGGCGATGAGTGCCGGGCGCCTGCTATCCCATATGCCGTTCCACACTTTGCGGGCTGAATCGTATCGCGGTGTGCCGGGACTTAGGAGTGCATAGGTTAGGCTGTCGGCAAATTCTTTAAGCTCAGGTCGGGTGAGTGTGGTTTCCTCCCCCGTTCGTGTCACGGCTGCCAGGTCTGATGCAAAGGCTTCCTTACCTGGAATAGATGCTAACGCAGCCGCCCCTAGTGATGTCATCAAAACATCACGCCGTTTCATCTGCGATTTTCCCATGCCAAATCCTTCGTTCTGAGCGGTCTGAAATGCTTATGATATCGGATACATATTTATCATATAAGTAGCTCTCTATTCCATCCAATTAAATAACAACATGTTGTTTTATTTATATAATAATGATTATCAAGACAGCCAAATAAATTATGTATACGCTTACAGTATAGAATTAACCAAATGATTTTTATAGTTTGCTGATTATTAGATTGGTCCAATTGGACCAGATGATAAAGGGAGTCTGAAAAATGTTAAGCTTTGCACCTCAATTGCTCCGGGCCATGCCACGCACCGTCGTCTGGACAGGTTTGTTGTCCATGATGGTTGGATTTCCCGCAGGTTCAGGGTTCGCCATGTCGCAAGCGCCGGAGGACATGAATCTGGCTGCGATTTTGGAAAAGACTCTTGATGGTATGGGCGGTCGCACGGCGCTCGAGGGGCTCAATACACTTTATGTAGAGGACTTCAGAGAGCGTTATGCGATGGGGCAAGGGCCGGAGCCCGGCATTGGTCACTTTCGCATGACGAGAACCGAAGCCGTCGCGTCTTATGACTTTGAAGACGACCAGTTTCGTCTGGATTTCGTCCACACCAATCATTACGAGCGATCACGGGAAGTCACTGAATTGGTCATCGGTCAGTCCGGTTATCTGATCGGTCTGGACGACTTCTATTTGCAAAGAGAGCCGGGCGTTAGAGTCATGCGATCGGATCGCTGGGCCGTTGCGAGAAAATCAGAACGGTTGCTGAACCCTCATATTCTTCTCAATGAAATTTTGAGTAACCCTGAGTCAGCGTCTTTGTCCGACGAACAGCACACACACACGTCAGGCCGGAGGCTGACTGAGAATGAAGTGTTTCCGGTGACATTTGTGCGTGACCGGCCGACCGGCAAACGCAACGTCATAGCAAACGATACCTGGGTCAATCGTTGGAAAGGACAAGATTTCTTTGACCTCTCGATCAATGAATTGGAAATCGATAATGAGTGGCTAAGCCGCTGGCGAGATGCGGTTGCTTTGAACGGGGCTCATCATCAAATCGAAATACAGGATGATATTCATCCGATCACGCTCCATGTGAACACGGAGACAGGCCGTATTGATCGGCTATCAACCATGGAACATGACATGGCCTATGGTGATGTGCCGCTGGAGGTAACCTACACCGACTGGCAGCCGCACGGTGGCGTATATTTTCCGTCTCACATTCGGATTTCGCTTGCGGGGATTCCCTATCTTGAAGTCACACGCGCCAAGGTCACGGCCAATCCGACGTTTGATGACGAGACATTTATCGCACCAGGTGGTGTTACCTATAAACATGACGACATGCTAGCGGCACGCGGTGCAAGCGTCAGTCAGTTGGTGAGGTCCTTTACCTCCGCGGGGTCGCCAGAAAAAGCTCTGGGTCGCCCCAGAATAGAGTCCGAGGAACTTGCAGCCGGCGTGTATCTCTTAGGCGGTATGCCTTCGGATGCTGTCTTTACACTTGCCGTCGAATTGGAGAGCGGTGTTGTCGTCGTCGAGCCGGGATCCTTCGACCTCAAGGGCGAAGCGATTGTCGACTGGGTCGCGGAGAATATACCCGGCAAACCGATTACGCATGTAATCGTGTCTCATCATCACAGTGATCATTCTGGCGGTGTGCGGCCTTATGTGGCGGCGGGTGCCAGTGCTGTCGTCCATGAATCTGCCGTCGAATTCTATGAAGACCTTTTAGGGCGCACTAAGGCGACAATCATGCCCGATGCCCTTGATCGCAACCCAGTGAAGGCCAACATCATTGCCGTGTCGGCTGATGAACCTTACGTCATTGAAGATGCTGCGCGACCGGTGAAAATTTACCCGGTCGTCTCCGGGCATACCACAGACATGGTTATTATCGGATTGGAGAAGCAGGAGATTTTGTATTCCGCTGATCTTTATATTGGTGCCATGGCCCGACTGTTGAGGATGGGTGTGAACATGCCGCTCACAGGTGAAGCGTCACAATCTGCTCTGGAACTTAACGCCGCAATTGATGCAACTGGGGCAACGTTTAAAACACTGGTAGGGTCTCATGACAGCGAGCCTGTAAGCTATGCAGACTTTAAGACCTATTTAGGAAACGAATAGGCGTAGCGGCTTTCATAGAGGCTAAGGCAAAAAAATGGGCTCCTAGTGGAGCCCATTTTGTGCTGCCAGAAAGTCTGTCTGACTAGAACGAATATGATGACCGGATGCCGAAGGAGCGGCGGTCAGGAAGGCCAACGGCTAGAATCCGTGCACCAATGAACCCGCTGATACCTGACAAATCAAACAGAGCCTGTAAGCTTGAGGGTGTCTTGTCGTTGGTGAGGTTGGTCACATAGGCTTCCAGCCTTAGATCACCTGATTCGATACCGCCTCTTAGGTTAAATCTGCTGGAGTTTCCGGTTTTAGTGATGTTGGCGTTCGTCGCCCAGGTGCTGCCCCGGAAGATGTAATCACCGCGGACAAACCAATCCCAATCATCGTTGAGTGTCTGCATGTAAGTCGCGGATGCGCTACCACTGAATTCCGGTGTACGAGAGAACTCTTTGCCTTGCCCTGTAATCGTCGGGTTGCCTAACAAGGCTGTTGCATCCGGGCTTTCAAACAATTTGATATTCGTGTTGTTCCAGGCAAACGTGGCATCCAACGTAAAGTTCTCGGTCGCTGCTAATGAACCTTCGAATTCAAGACCAGAAAGATCGGCTTGACCACCACCGGCGGTCACGTTGCCGATGATTTCTACATTTCCGGCCGCATTTGTGATCGACACAAGATTTGGAATCTGAACATCTTTCCATTGTGCGTAGTAAGCCGCGACACTGTAAAAAGCGCGCCCGTCCATTAGGTTTCCTTTAAGGCCGATTTCGAAGTTGTCCAGCCGTTCTTCAGGAACGCTTGTATCAGCACCGGTTTGGGCAGCGATCTGATCCAATTCAGCCTGTGTCCGGTTCAACAATGCAGGGTTAAACCGGCCCGGGTTGGTGCCGCGGGCGTAGTTTAAGTAAACCGTTGTGTCTTCATTGGGTTTGAGGTCGAGAATGACACGAGGGGTGAAAGCCTTGAACGTGTCGGTTAGTTCGTTGCCGCCAATGTCACCTTCGTTGATTTTGTCCCACTGGTACCTGGCTTCAACACTCAGAGTGGCCCAATCATTTAAATCGTATGCGGTAGCGCCAAAGACAGCAGATGTCTGGGCCTCAAAGAAATCGCCTGGGTCAGTAAACCCTCCCAACCGCAAGCCTGATGCAAGAGTGGCGGTTTGGGACTTGTAATTGCGCTCTGAATAGGTGCCGCCAGCGATCCAGCGAAGTTTTTGATCGTCTGAAGACGCTACGCGGAACTCCTGACTGAAATCGTTCAGCCTGCTCATCCGATGGTCATAGGACGCGGCAGTGGACGGGAAGGCCAACAGAATGCCGGTCAAACCCTCGGTTGCGCGCCGGTCCAGATCGTTCACCGACGCGAAGTGATCTTGGTGCAGAGCAGTCAGGGATGAAAACGTAATGTCGGACGTGGTTACCCAATCCATGACCAGGCTGGTTTCCAAGGCATTCCGTTCCAACCCGAACCCATCTGGTCTGGTTCTTTCACCTAGAATGTAAGGTACTGAGGCCGATGCACCTGAAATCATATCCGCCACAGCTTGCGTTACTGTCGTGTCCATAGCGATGAGGTCGGGCGTGGTTTCTGGCACTCCGCCGCAAATCCAATTGATCGCGCCGCCAAAAAGGGGCGCTGTTCCGCCTGGCGTGCAATTAAAGAAACTTGCCGGGACATTGTCGGAGCCGTAGGCCGTACCGGCATCCGGTCCATCACTGTCGTTCCACATACGGAAACGGGCCTTGGCGCTAAAGTTATCCGACGGTGTTAAGTACAGCGTCGCGCCGACGCTTTTGGTCGAACGTTCACCCAGTTTGACTGTGGGGTTGGCCGAATTGGTGTATTGCCCGCCTGTTTCATAAAAGCTGCTACTGACGCGTAAAGCCAATTTGTCTTCAACGATTGGGCCTTCCAGAGAAACACCAAAATCAGCGGTGCCAAACCGGCCATACTCTGCCGTAACACGGCCCGCAAATTCATTGCCGGGTGTTTTAGTGATGGCGTTAATAGCACCGGCAAAGGTGGAGCGTCCGAAGTAAGCGCTTTGTGGTCCTTTGATGACCTCGATCCGCTCATAGTCTTCGGTGCTGCCGATTTCAGCCCCAAGGATTGGTGCTCCATCGATAAACACAGTGGCCGACTGCCGGGTTTGGATATCTGTACGAGGCTGCATGCCGCGGAAGATCAGCCGGCGGAACTCCCGAGCGCTTTTGCCAACTGAATGTTCGGAATAGAAAAAACCGGGCGAGAAATCGACGATGTCCGTCAGTTCGTCAATGGCCTTGACCTCGATATCCCGCGCTGAAAAAGCGGTGACCGTCAGTGGAATATCCAGCAGTGACTCTTCCCGCGCGCGCGACGTGACGATGATCTCCTCCAGTTGCTGGGCTACAGCGCTGGGCACGGCCTCAGGCCAGGCTAGGGCTAATGCCGTTAAACCGGCGACTTTGACTGGCGTTTTTCTGAACATTGTAAATAACTCCCCCATTCCAAACTTTTAGGACACTATCAGATATCGATAAATAAATGCAAGCGTATACAATTTTTATCATAAGTCTCAGAGAGAGCTATATAAACGTTTAATAACAAAGACTTATTATATATATAATTGGATTGTATTCAGCTGTTATTGCATTAGATAAATACGAGTACATTATTTTTTGAGATTTGCTGATTTGGGTGCTTGGCTTTAGAAGTAGGCGAAGCGGCATCGCGTGCTTACACGAGCCCCTTGAAGACTATAGGTTAAAGGCATGAATGAAACGCGACGCATTACCTCCCATGACGTAGCCAATTTGGCCGGAGTCTCACAGGCAACGGTCTCTCGAGCCTTCATGCCTGAGGGCCGCATTTCAGCGAAAACCAAACAGCGGGTGATCGACGCTGCCGATAAGCTTGGATATCAGCCCAACGTCATTGCTCGCAGTCTCGCCCGGAGCAAATCCAATCTCATTGGCGTGCTCATGGCCAATTGGAACAACCCTAGGCTCACTGAAACGCTTCAGGGATTTAGCTCTGCGTTCAAGCAATGCGGTTATAAAGTTATTCTGCAATCCATTGGCGACGGAGATACGGTTGACGATGCGCTGCGTGACTTTTTGCAGTATCAGGTTGACGGGATCATCGTTATTTCGGCGGTGCCGGGCCCTGTTATCTCTGCCGCGTGCTTGCAGCATAAGGTTCCGATCGTTGTTGTTAATCGCTTTGCCCGGGGTCTCAACGCCTGTTCGGTGACCCTGGACGGTGCACAGGCGGGCCGAGCCATAGCGAGTGATTTACTTGAGCGCGGTTACAAACGCTTTGCTTTGTTCCGCGGTAGTCCCGACATCCAAGTGATCACAGATATGTTTTACGCCTTTAGCAATACCGTCTCCGACAGGGGGCTGGGCAGACAAATCAACGAGATCACGAATATTTCTGGTTACAGCGACGGCCGGAAAACTATTGTCGAGCTCGCGCAACAAGGCCAGGTGCCGGACGCCGTCTTGTGTTCGTCTGACTTTACGGCTTTTGGCGTGCAAGCTGGCGCACGTTATGACCTGGACATTGAAGTTCCAGAAAAGCTTGGCATTGTCGGCATTGGTGACTCGCCCTTTTCCTGGTGGCCGGAGCACGACCTTACGACGCTCCGCTTCCCGGTGGATGAGATGGTGAAATGCTCAGCCGACGCTCTCTTGGCACGTATTAAAGAGCCAGAATTAGAACCTCAGGCGATCGGCTTAGAGTCACGTCTGGTCGTGCGTGGAACAACGCGCAAAGCCGAGTAGCTGCCGCTAGACGTTACGCATAGCCGGACAAAAATATGATCACTCAGTTTAGCAGGCGGAACCTCATTAGCAGTGCGGCTGCGGCGGGCGGTTTGGCCGCTAGTTTGGCTGCTGGCGGCTTGGGCTCGCGCAGGGCTTTTGCGACCACTTCACTCGATTTTTCTAACGCGGAAGAGGGGCTGCGCGCTTACGCCAAGCTGGTCGGTAGCACCGAAGCAGCCACGGTGCATTACTGGTACGCGGGAACGATATACGGTGTTCTGCCCGGTGAAGATTCACAACCAGTTATGGGGTTTGCTGGATTGGCCAAGAATATTTGGCGGCCGTTAGACGACGGAACTTTTAGTCAGCGCATCTTCGATGTCGGTTATTATGCGGATTTGGAAACGGGCGAGCCCCTCGACGAATTCGTAAACCCGTTCACTGGCGAAATTAACTATCCGGTGCACTACACATCCGGACCTAGTCAATTCACCAGAAAGGCCGAACGCCGAAACTGGCAAACATCCGGCGACGATGTGTGGATGGAAGAATCCCTCGCGTTTGAAATGCCCAATTGGCTGGACCCTGTTGAATGGCCTCTCGCTTCGTCTGGGAAAACCCTGCATTTTCGCTATACCAATACGTACCGTGGGACACTCTCAGATTTGGCAAACCCAAACATCTCCAGCACACCCAGTCTGCTCGGGTGGAACGCGATTACGGATTGGTATCCGTTTATGCTCATGGGGCAGCAGCCCGGATTTTTGAATTGGATTAGTCAGGGTAGAAAGATCAACGATTTTTCTGAAGTATCTTCCCAGACGTTGCGGTATCTCGAAGCACATTTTCCAGACTATTTGGATCTAGATGCACCTTGGACTGAACCGGCAAACAATTACGTGCAGTACATGGAACAACGTCGCCCCGTGAGTAACGAGTGACGGCTGTATTCTTTGCTAGCGCGAGATTCGGGATGACATGTAGATCATTCATTTCCGCAGTATTCTGTTCCTCGGCATTCTTTTTCTCCGCGTCGTCGTTGTCTGCTGACCAACTGCATCAACCGGGTTCAGAATTTCAGGATTGTGAACATTGTCCCCTCATGCGCGTATTGCCGGCTGGCCGTTTTGATATGGGCTCACCGCCCACAGATCCGCGGAATAAATTTGATGAGGGGCCGCGACATGAAGTGGGCATCGCCTCAACGTTTGCTATTGGAAAGTTCGAAGTGACCCGTGGTGAATTTGCTGCGTTTGTCCAAGCGTCCGGGCACCGCATGGAAGATGGCTGTCATCATCGGACCGGACCACAGCCGGAATTCGGAGCCGCGTATCACTGGTTCAATCCAAGTTATGTGCAGACTGAACATCACCCCGTGGTCTGCGTCAGTTGGAACGACACACAAGCCTATGTGGCTTGGCTCAGCGGCCAAACGGGTCAGTCTTACCGGCTACCCAGCGAGGCGGAATGGGAGTATGCCGCGCGCGCCGGCACCACAAGCAGCCGATACTGGGGCATGTCAGCAGACGATGGCTGCGCGTTTGCAAACGGAGCTGACCTAAGTTCCGAGGCAGACCTGCCGGGGTGGACAGTGGCGCAATGTCACGATGGTTACCTTCATACCGCCGAGGTGGGTACATTCAAGCCCAATGACTTCGGTTTGCACGATATGTTGGGCAACGTTGCCGAATGGGTCGAAGATTGCTGGAACGAGACGTTCGAGGGCGCTCCAGTTGACGGCTCTGTGTGGAGAGAAGGGGATTGCACGCGTCCTATTTTACGGGGCGCTTCCTGGCATGATGACCCACGGTTTCTTAGGTCTGCAAACCGTTATGGCTTTGAGGCGCTGGATTGGGACAACAAAGAGATTCGGTACTACAACTTCGGTTTCCGCGTTGCCCGGACGGTAAAGTAGCGCCCTACTTAGCGGTCCCGTATTCCTCTGGCGTGATTTGATACTGAAAACCGGGTGAGGGCGGTTCGGGTAGAGTTCCGCCGTCAGAAAAGACTGTGCGCGCCGAATGTCTCCCATCCTCTTGCAGAATTTCAGTCGACAAAACATTCGGCGACAATAAAAGACCAAGTGTGTAAACGGTGCGTTCGCTTTGCAGGTAAAAACGCGCCGGTCTGACGCCGAATTTATACTCAGTAGAGTCCACGTGATCCATGAAGGCCTGCATATCGGTGGAGAGCCACCCGATATGACCTACGCCGTAACGCACTTTATTTATGTAGTCGCGCTCTTCGACCGAGCTGCGGTCTAGTCTCAAGGCCTCGGGTTCAGACAGGATGAATAGCATGTCGACGATTTTCAGGACGGCGCTGTTGTCGTTTGACCAGATTTCTTCGCCGAAAAAGACATCCCGATAGAACTTCACTGTTTCGTCTTTATCTCGGACCAGAAGATGAACGTGGTCAACGCCGTATCCGCGATATCCGGGGTTCATGTTCGGACGTTCGACGAGAGTGAACAGGTTATAATCGGGGCCATATATGGTTTGTGTTGGAATGTCTTGGTCATGGGGTAGGCGTATGTGTTCCTTGGCGAGTTCGACACCTGCTGATGTAATTTTGCCAACAGCTACTTTTAGAGATGGTGTTGCAATACCCACCGCGTAAACGCCGTAATAACTGTTGTCATCTGAAGAAGGCGGAATGATTTTCTTGTTACTCCAGAACGTAGAGCCAGGCGGTGTGGTTTTGTAAGGCCCGATGGGCGATATGGTTATAGGGACCTCGCCTGACCGCAGGGCCCAGAAATCAACGTACTCTTGTGGACGACCAGGATGTGCCATCAGCCGTGCGCCGAAATGTTTCTGAAAGAATGCGCCGGATGCGTCAGGATCGGTGGCAAAGTAGTGAATATCTTCAAATATGGCAGGTTTGGCAGTGTTCGGTGCTATGGATGAGCACGCCGATAGCAAAGCCGCGAACAGAATAAGAGCGCAAAGCGCTGCTTGATTTCGCTGAACCATCTTGGCTCCTAACTGACCTAACAACAAAATTAGAATTGATTGTATCGCTCTTGCATCGTTAAGTGCGGAACTTATAACCAAATACGGTTGGGCTTCTACTACTTTGGAAAAAGCGCTATGCGTCTACCCGCTATCAAATCGACTGTCGTTGTTTTTCTGTCTATTTTTGCCATGCCTGCTTTGTCTCAGGGACCTGGAATCCCGCCGGTTCCCGAAGGATTTATTGTCACGCCGGTGATGCGGACGTCGATCATTGTTAGGAATATGGACGAGTCTCTCAAACTATATCGAGATATTCTGGGCCTTAGACCATGGTTCGAAGGGCCTCTCGAAGGAGAAGCGTTGAATACGTTGGTTGGCACGACGGGTAAATCGATGCGAAATGTAATTCTGCAGTCCGGTGATATCGTCCATGCCAACGTTGGACTTTTTGAATACGTTGGCGAGGAAACCGAAAAGCCGGATATCATTCCCGAAGTGCGTACCGGCGATGTTGCAATCGTCTTTTACACAAATGATATTTTTGCCATTCACGATGCAGTTAAGGCTGCGGGCTATACAATAATATCGCGGCCGGTGGCCTTGTATCGGCGCGAGGGCAGTTCCACTCAAAATGTTGAGATGATCTTTTTTGATGCGGATGGAATTGCACTGAACCTCATTCAACGTGGTGTCCCAGTCGAAGCAATTAATGAATAATATTCATCAATTGTTCTGCCCCCACCGTTTAAAGTGAATATTCTTTTCTAAATTATCGTAGTGCCTGAACAACTATTGCTCAAATTTCTAAAATGAACTACGTCGGATCATCGTGTTCGTTTAACGCAGAAATAATCCGAAGGCGCCCTGATGCACAAAGCATACGCCGAAACTCCCATTGGCCAGGTTCACTATCGAACTGGCGGCGAGGGCGTGCCGGTGCTGTTGCTGCATCAAACACCTCAGTCATCGCTGCAATTTCAGAATGCTTTTCCGTTTCTAATCGATGCTGGCGTAAAGGTGATTGCGCCGGATACGCCGGGATATGGGATGTCCGACACGCCCGATTCTCCGCCGTCTATAGAACAATATGCATCTGTACTTCCCTATGTGCTCGATGCAGTTGGCGTTGGAAAGGTTGTTGTAGTTGGTCACCATACAGGTGCTTCGCAAGCCTGTGAGCTTGCCATGGCTCATCCCGATCGCGTCAGTCGTGTGATTCTCCATGGCGTGCCCTGGTATACGGATGAAGAGCGGGAAGAACGACTAGCCCGCCTCCATGTGGATACAGCACTACAGGCGGATGGCTCACATTTGACAGATCGTTGGAATTGGATATTCGGCCGCGTCGGTAAAGTGGCCAGCTTAGAAGCGTGCCAAATGAATGCCGTTCATGCGTTTTGGGCGGGTGAAACCGAATGGTACTGCCATCAAGCGGCTTTTGAATATGATATGACCCGCGCACTGAAGACAATCAGCCAACCCACATTGGCACTCTCCAATTCAGGAGACCTCATTCATTTTATATGGGAGCGCCTCAAAGAATTACGGCCTGATTTTACGTTTGATGAGCTTGACGGCGGTTGTGTCTACATCATATTCGACGAACCGGAACGTTGGGTTAAAGCAGTGATCGATTTCATTAGGTCGGATGCTTAGTGTGAACATCGATTTTTTTAGTCTCTTGATCTTCGTACATGTCGTGCTGTTTGTCTATTCGATCGGCGGCGATATCGCTGTCTTTTACATCGGCAAATATCTGACACGTGAAGACCTCAGCCTCGATGAGCGACTACGCGTCCGCGATATCCGTCTTATGGTTGATATGTCCGCACGGACATGTTTGGTTTTGCTCCTTCCTGTCGGGTTCACGTTGGCCACAGCTTACAACTCGCCACTAACCGGCCCATGGCTCATTCTATTCTGGGGCGCAGATTTTGGATGGCTATGGCTCGTTTGGGTCATTCACGCAAAAAGAGGAACACCCTTCGGCGCGACACTGAGAACCGTCGATATTTGGATCCGCTATGGTGTTGCCGCGGGCATGATAGGTTTCGGAGCTTATAGCTTTCTCTCTGATGGCCCAATCTATGATGGATGGCTCGCGACGAAAATCACTCTGTACGGAATGGTTATCCTGAACGGAATTTGGATACGGTCGATCATCGCGCGCTGGCAAGGCGCCTACGATTTAGTGCGCACTGGTGGTGACGAGAGGGTACGTGGCGAACAACGCATGAAGGAAATTCAAGCGGCTTCAAATAGGGCCGCATTTTCTATTTGGGTCTTGGTTATGGTTATGGCCTTCATGGGGCAAGTGAAACCCTTTTAGATCGACAGGACTGAACCATTGAGCAAGACCAAAAACTCAAAACCGATCGGACCATTCGATTCATTTCGGGACTATATGTATGCGCTCGAGGCACGGGGCTGTGTGCGGCACATAGACGCAATTGACCAAGACGCCTATGAGGCGACGGGTTTGATGTATCGATTTATCGACGAGTTTGGCTGGCTTGGCGGCCCGGCAGTGGTTTTCGACCGTGTAAAGGTTGACGGTCAGTGGATGGAAAACCCAGTGATAGCTAACCAATTTGGACGCTGGGAGTTTGACGCGCTTGCCTTTGGTATTGATACTGAAGGCCTTGATCAGCGACAGATGTACCGCGCAACTTTGGCCAAACTCGCTGAACTCATGGACGAGAACGGTGAATGGGCCACTCTCCCGCCGGCAGAAGTTTCAAATGCACAGGCACCCTGTAAAGAAGTGAGGGTGACGGGGGATGACATTGACGTCACGGCTTTTCCATTCCTTCAAACAAACCCATCTGATGGTGGGCGCTACATTAATACGGGCAATGTTGTGCTTGAAGACCCGACCCATGGCCGCAATGTGGGAACCTATCGCTGCCAAGTGAAGGGCCCGAAAAAGATTGCTATCAATCCTGAACCAAATCAGGACGGGTGGAAATTCTTGATGAGCATGAAGGAGCGGGGGGAATCGTTCGCCAAAGCTGCGGTGGTACTCGGTGCTGAACCCGTGGTCTACGCTATAGGCAGCTCAAAAGCAGCTGGTTACGGCCAAGATGAACTTGCGATTGCAGGTGGATTAAAGGGCAAGCCAATAAATATCGTCAAATGCGAGACCAATGACATTATGGTTCCGGCAGATGTAGAGATGGTGATTGAGGGTGAGATCCCGTTCGACATGGAACCAGAAGGCCCCTTCGGTGAAATGTACGGGTACATCGGGCGATACAAACCTGAGAATTTCTACATGAATGTCACGGCGATTACGTATCGCCGCAATCCTATATTTATTAATCAATTTACCGGCGTAACACGACACTTCATGACCGCGCCCCTGGAGGTGACGGCAAGTTTTAAGCTGCGGAAGATATTCCCCAACTTTGTCGGTCTTCACATTGCACTACATATACCTGGCTTTTGTTTTGTCAGTATAGACAAACAGGGACCGGGTGAAGGCCTTGCCGTGGGCCGTGAAGTTTCGAAGCTTTTAAAAATTTCAAAGATCACAATCGTGGTCGATAAAGATGTGGATATTCATGACCTCACCGAAGTTTTGCATACGGTCGGTGCACGTTGGCAGCCATCTCCTGCAACTCACATTGTCGATGAGGCACCGGGTATGTCCGGTGACCCAAGCACGCCCAAACGCGGCATTACCAGCCGGGTTGTGATAGATGCGACACGGCAACTGCCCGAAGAGGGGGGACCACAAGAATTCGGAAAAATGAACCGAGAAAGCCTCGTTGAGGGCCAACCGGATATTTTTGATCGCGTAGACAAGAAATGGTCAGGGCTTTTACAACAGTGGAAGCAAGACAAATGATACTTTCCGGACCACATCTCACTCGAATCTCTAGTGCATTTCCGCAGTCCTGTCTCGGCCGAACTGCTTAGAAATTTTCAGGACCTTACGAATGGACTTTAATCTTCCCGAAGAAAGCAGAATGTTGAAGGACACAGTCCGGCGCTTCGTTGATAACGAACTCATTCCGCTCGAACAGAAGCTGGTAGACCGCAAAAACACCTTCGATCTTCCTGACGATATTTATCGCGAGCTTTCAGCCAAGGTGAAAGACATGGGGCTGTGGGCGTGGGGTGCGCCAGAAGATGTAGGCGGCGCCGGCCTTAGCCCTCTCGATGGTTGCGTTGTGATTGAAGAGGTCTATCGATCCACAGTCGGCCGCAGTATTTTTACGCCGCGTTTTGCTCCGGTTCTTTATGAATTGGGAACACCAGCGCAAAAGGAGAAGTACCTTCTTCCGTTTGTGAAAGGGGATCTCAACGCGGCTACCGCGTTCAGCGAGCCTCAGGCAGCTGGCGATTTAGCAGGGATCAAAACCACGCTGGAGAAAAAGGCGGATGGCTGGATCATTAATGGCAACAAGTGCTGGATTACTGGCGCTGCTGTAGCCGACTTTATCCTCGTCCTGACTCGCATGAAGGGTACGGAGCGCCATGATGGCATGACGTGGGTTGTTCTGGATAAAGATACGCCTGGACTCCAAATCGGCCGCGAACAGAAAATGATCCATGGGCGTTCGACGCACGAGGTCTTCTTGGGTGATTGTATGGTCTCCGATGAACAGATTCTGGGAGAACCCGGTCAAGGGTGGGGTGCCGGGAATATCTTTCTCTACGCAGGACGTATGGAAATTGCGGCGCGTGGGCTTGGTGTTGCCGACCGTTGCCAGGAAATGTCTATCGAATACGCCAAACAAAGGCATACCTTTGGTCAGCCACTGTCTAATCGGCAAGCAATCCAGTGGATGATCGCTGATTCTGCAATGGAAATTCATGCAACGCGCATGATGGTTTACGATGCAGCTTGGCGTGCGACACAGGGTGAGGACGTGCAACAACAAACCGCCATGATAAAGGTATATTCATCAGAGATGGCGGGCCGTGTTGTTGATCGTGCTGTTCAGATACATGGCGCCGCGGGACTATCCGACGAAACGATTCTTGAATTGTGTTATCGAGATGTCCGACCCATGCGGATTTACGAAGGCCCGTCTGAAGCCATGCGTAGCGTGCTGGCCCGCGGTTTGTTGCGGTAGGGGGACGCGTCACGCATGACAGGTGATTCAACAGGAAGTCAAGGCTTGCCACTATCAGTGCGTTTGGGGTGGGGTCTAGGCGGCGTTGGAACGACAATCTTCTTGTTTTCAAAGTCCCTCGTACTCAGATACATGATCGATTATCTGGGTGTTGCTGCAGCGACAGCGGCCTTTTTGTTCGCAATTTCTAAAGTCTACGATGCATTGACTGATCCTGTTATGGGGATCATCAGTGACCGAACCCGCAGCCGATGGGGCCGTCGACGCCCTTATCTTTTGGCTGGGTCTGTGCTGTGTGCGGTTACGTTCGTGCTTTTATTCTCGGTTCCGGTATTCGATTCACCAGGTGTAGTGATCTTCTATATGGGTGGGCTGCTTATTCTTTTCGCGACGGCCTATACGCTTTTTAACGTCGCCCATTTGGCTATGCCGGTGGAAATGACGAGCAATCATCAAGAGCGGTCCCAAATGTTTTCCTATCGGGCAGGGGCTATCGGTTTAGGGACTATTCTCGGTGGATTTCTCGGGCCAATTATCATTGAAGCCAATGGCGGCGGACGTGAAGGCCATGCAGTAATGTCGTGGTTCTTGGGGTCACTGATATTCGTCACTATGCTGGCCTGCTTTTGGCTGACCCGGAATGCGCCCTTTCGGACACCACAGACAACACATAAATATTCGTTCACAGAAAAATTAAGATCTGCGGCTGCTAATCGCCCTTTTATGTTTTTGTTGTCAGCGAAAATGTTCGTGTTGATGACCTCGGCCATGAACACCGGCACCGTTGCTTTCTTTACAAGCCGGGTGCTTCAGCTTTCCGATCGTTGGCTGGGTCTTTATTTCCTTTGTTACGGTGGGGCTCTGTTGTTGTCCCAGCCGGTGTGGCTAAGAATCATCAAGATGATTGGCAAGCGCAAAGTGTATCTCATTACCGCTCTCATATATGCGCCGATCTCGGCCAGCTGGATGCTGGCTGATTCCTCAGAACATGCGGTGTTCTTTTTTATTAGGGTTGTACTGATCGGTGCCATGACGGGGGCGATCTTGCTGGCGAGCCAGTCCATGCTCCCCGATGTTATTGAGTACGACCACCGGAGGACCGGTCTCACGCGCGAAGGCTTATTTGCCGGTTTCTATACGACAGTCGAAAAATTCGCCAGCGCGATCGGTGTAGCGATTACAGGCTCTGTGCTTGGTGCTATGGGATATATAGCTTCTACGGGAGGGCAAGCGGTTGTCCAGCCGCAGAGCGCTATTACAGGTATCTATTGGTGCTTCGCCTTGATTCCAGCAGGCTTTATCGCGTTCAGCTGCGTCTTCATGGCTATGTATGACTTAACCGAGGACAAACTTGCCGCGACGCCATCGGTTGCGCAGTGAGCATTTTTTGTGTGGCACGGATGTCTTCAGCTCGCTAATCGTGCTTAAGAGTAATCATGGTTACCTCTCCAGATAAGCACTTCAAAGACTAATCTAATTTATTGATATTTAATACATAAATAGTATATTAACTAGCGTGCATACGCTTGCACTATGGCAACCGTATGCCGATACTCGGCAAAGCTTCAAATTCAATACCGTGTATTGTAAGCCCACTATTTTAAGCAATGATAAAGCCTGATTATGGATAGCGATCAACGGCATCAGCAACCCACGGGCCCGCTTTCAGACATTCGGGTTCTCAGTATTGGGAGTTCTATTGTCGGCCCCTGGGCGGCAACGCTGTTAGGATATCTTGGCGCCAATGTCGTCAAGATTGAGCGCCCAACGGGCGAATACATTCGTCTCCTCTATCCCCTTCAGAATGGGATGTCGACGACATACACCTCAACGAACATTAATCAGCGCATTGCAGAACTGGATGTTAAGCAACCCCGTGACCTAGCGGCGGTACAAAGGTTAGCTGACCAAGCAGATATTCTGATTGAGAACTTTCGACCGGGCGTAGGTGACCGAATTGGTCTCGGATATGACCAACTTCACGACAGCAATCCAAAACTCATTTACGGATCCAGCACGGGCTGGGGGGATGTGGGGCCAATGCGTGACCGAGCAGCTCTTGATCCCCATTTGCAAGCCTTCACTGGCATTGGCAGCATGAACGGAACCCCCGGTGGTGCTCCTGAAATGCTGCGCTTTGTGCATATGGACCCAAGTGCGGCGACTTTCTTTGCAGGTTTGAATTTACTTGGGCTGATCGAACGGGAACGGTTTGGTCACGCTTGTTGGGTTCGCACCAGTCATCTGGCGATGGGAATTGTGCAACAAATGAATCGTGCGGCGGAAGGCCTGCTCGCGGATGCGCCTTTAGAACTGTTGGGAAGCGCGTCGTCCGTTAGCGCGCCAAATCAATGCTTCGAGACATTGGACAGTAAGTTCATTGCCGTGGCGTGTGATAATCAGATGCAGTGGGAAGGCTTTTGCCGCGCTATTGATGGCTCAGAGTTTGTGACAGATCGGCGGTTCCTCACGAATGTGGATCGCGTAAATAATCGAGATGTCCTTGTAGAATTGGTCGGGAAAGTCCTTAAGACAAAGCCAGCGCGATGGTGGGTCATACGCTTTGAGCATGAAGGTGTGCCACACGGCTTTAGTCTAGATTTTGAGAGTATCCAGTATCACCAACAAATTTTGGAGAACGATTTTCTCGTTACCGTTAACCCTCCTCACACAGGGCCGATGTTTGTCGGCGGTCTGCCTTGGACATTCAGTAAAACGCCAGCAAACATAGATGCAGACGTTTCTATTCCTGGTGAGCACACAGAGCAAGTTGTTGCTCATGGTTTCGCTGAGAATTTGGGACTCGGCAACGAACCTAAAGTCAAAGCGGACATGGCCTTGCCGTTGAGTGGATTGCGAGTAGTCGACGCCACGCAAGGGTTTGCAGGCCCGTTCTTGGGATTGCTTCTTGCTGAAGCAGGTGCCGAAGTCATTAAAATAGAACCGCCCGGAGGCGATTGGGCACGTCAACTTGCACCACGCACGCCGTCAGGCAACAGCGCACTGTTTGAGGCCTTTAACCGTAACAAAAACAACAGTGTTCTGGACTTGGGGACGGCCGGTGGAAAGGCCGAATTTCAATCGATCGCTAAAGACGCTGCCGTAGTTTTGGAAGACTGGGGTGTCGGCGTCGCCGAGAATCGCAAGCTTTCCTATGAAATTCTGGCCCAAGATAACCCGGGGCTTGTTTATCTCGCGTTGACTCCTTTTGGAGAAAAGGGACCAATGCGCAATCTTCAAGGTAGTGAATTAGTCATCCAAGCGATGACAGGGTACCTCCGGCTTTTGGGTAAATTGGGTGATCCGCCAGTGCGAGCGGGGGCAGATATTGTGACCACATGCACTGGCGCAATGGCCTTCGTTGGTGTGTTAGGAGCGCTTTACCATCGTCAGCGCACAGGGCAGGGACAGCGCGTTGCAACCAGTATGCTCGGCTCAATGATGTGCATAAGAACGCATCAATGGGCTGCGCGAACCAACCCCGATGAGTGGCTCGGAGATTCTTATTGTCGCAATGAAGAAGACAGCCCCCACTATGGCTACCAAACAAGAGATAAGCCCATCTTCATGACACCGGCAACCGGTATCCCGCGAGAAGAATTCTTTAGCTTGCTTGAAGATTTTAACATGAGGGAAGAATTCGAGAAAAATGCGACATTCGTGGAAAACTGGTGGCACACATTGGGGCTAGGCTATTTATCCGGTGCCGCAAGACCGCTCTGGGATAAATATGTGTCCCAGTTCTCTAGTGAAGAAACGTTGGATATTCTCAAGCGATACGATATTTGGGCCGTAGAGTTTTCAGAACTCACGAACCTTATGGATCATCCCCAAGTTCATGCGCTCGAACTAGTGCAAAGCCTTGAAGATCAAAAATTTGTGCGGGCGCCGTGGCTGACACCTTGGGGTTTGCCGAAATTACGCACAGCACCAACTCTTTGAAAAGCGAATGATGCCTCGATTTAGAGGATAGGAACTCTATGAACACGTATACTAAATTGTCACATGAACTGACCTACCCGATAGAGGGTCCGCCAGAGCATGGTGAACTCATCAGCGTCGCGCCCGGTGTGTATTGGCTCCGTATGCCGCTGCCTATTGGATTAAACCACATCAATCTTTGGTTGCTCGAAGGCGACGATGGGTGGACGATTGTTGATACTGGTATTGCTACAGACGAAACGAGAGGCCTATGGGAACAGCTGTTCGGTAAATATCTGAACAATAAGCCGGTGACTAAAATTGTCGTCACCCACATGCATCCCGACCATGTTGGCTTGGCTGGATGGCTCACAAGCCGGTGGGATGTGAATCTGTGGATGTCCCGTACTGAGTACCTTATGTGCAGAAACCTTGTTGCGGACAATGACAAAGAGGCTCCAGAAGAGGGCCTGCGGTTTTATAAAGCAGCCGGCTTTGATGAAGACTCTTTGAATGTTTACCGCAAGCGTTTTGGCATGTTTGGGGCTCGTATAGCGCCCCTGCCAAACGCATTTCATCGGCTCATGGATGGTCAAAAGATACGATTAGGACAGTACGAATGGACCGTTGTCGTGGGCAATGGTCATTCGCCAGAACATGCCTGTTTGTATAATCCGAAACTCAATTTACTCATCGCAGGTGACCAGATTCTGCCGCGCATATCGTCCAATGTGAGCGTTCGGCCAACAGAACCTGATGATAATCCGTTGGCGGATTGGCTAAACTCCTGCCGCATGCTTATTCGTAAGTTACCGCCAGACGTTTTTGTCTTGCCATCTCATGGCCTGCCTTTTTACGGCGCTCACGAACGATTGAAGGAACTCATCGAACAGCATGAAGGCGATCTGGAAAAACTTTACGTTTTTTGCGCTGAGCCAAAACGCGCAGTTGATACTTTTTCAGCTTTGTTCAAGGGCGATATCAACGAGGGTAATTTGATTATCGCCGTTGGAGAAAGTTTGGCCCATCTGCACTACCTGCAAGCAGAGGGCCGTATGGTGGTGGAAACTAACGTGAATGGTGTAAACATGTATCGCAGTGCTTAGGAATGATGTTTGAAGAACACTCGTAGACTCGTCAGAAGCCCACTATGTCGGAAATAAACCGCGGACACTCTTTAGAAGAACGTCTACCTGGGTAAGGTGGGCTAATACCTCAGGGTATCACCGACGATTACGTTGCCTTTCACGATAGGCGTATTGACTTCGTCGGCCCTAAGTTGGACTGCAGCATCGTTTTATCTTACGGCGGCGCTTTCGATCACTTGGTCTAACCGGCCCATCGCTAAAAGCAATTGGTAGGCAGAGAAGCGGGAATCAAACAGGGCGCCTGTGTAATTGATCCGGGCATTGAAAACCTCGTTTTCCGCGTCGAGAACATTCAAAGCGGTTTCCCTGCCGGATTCACGTAACCGCTCTCGGGATTCAAAAACCTCACCCGCAATATTGACCGCGTTGTCGAGGAGTTCGACCCGCTCGCGTGCCGTTAAAAGAGCCTGCCAGGCGAGGCGGGTCTGTTCTTCGATTTTACGGCGGGTCTGTATATAGTCACTTTGGCGAGCTTGATAAGTATAGGCTGCGCCCCGTGTGCGGGATTGAGTACCTAAGCCATTAAACAGATTCCAGTTGGCGCGTAGTTTTGCCGAATAATCACGGCGAATGCCGGGCACGCCATTGAAGTCGTCTTCGTAATTACCTTCAAGAACCAGATCAACTGTTGGGTAATACTCGGACACGATGCTTTCACGAATTTGATCGGCGATTTCAATTTGCCGTTGGCTAGACTTAATCGCCGGGTTTTCGGCAAGGGCAATGCTTATGGCATCTTCAAGTGTTCTGGGTATGAGCGGATTTGGCGGCGGCGGCATTGTCATTGTCGCGATATCAGATGCGCTGTTGAAGACCTGCAGGTAACGGCTGTTGGCATCTTGCAATGCTCCCCTGACAAACACTTTGCGTTCTAGCGCGATCTGCAAACGAGACTTTGCTTGCAAAACGTCAACAGCAATTCCTGAGCCGCGCCGGACACGCTCGTCTTCTAAATTAAGCTGCCGGCGGATGTTGGCTTCGTTTTGGCCTGAGAGATCAAGCAGTTGGCTTTGACGCAAGACATCCAGATAAGAGGTGATACCTTCAAACATCACTATATGGCGCACGCTGGTAAGCGTGACATCGGCCACTTTCCTTTGGAGCTTAGCGGAGAGGCGACCCGAAGACTTAAGGCCTCCGTCATATACATTCTGTGTAAGGGACAGGCCCCATTTTTCCATTCCGCTCTCAAGCGGACCGGTTGGTGTAGACCGTAAGGCCTCGGTGCTTACCCTTTCCTGTCCAGCCTCAGCCGATAGGTTAAGGCTGGGCAGATATGGTGACAGCGACGCACGGATATTTTGCGATGCTGATTGGACCTGAAAGCGGTTCGACAGAATGAGAGGATGGCTGGTGATCAAATCTTCTAGCTCAGAGCGCAATGGCGCCGACTGTGCAGAAAAAGACAGTATTATCAAACTGATACCAGCCAACAAAGTGGCACGCAGAACGTTAAAAATGGAATTCACGTGTTATCCCCCACTGACTTGGATTTTATATATTAGCGGCAAGGTGAAGGCTATGTTTTTGGAATATTTGGCACACAACACAATCTATAATAGAATATAATAATGATAATAACTACCTTAGGTGGCTATAATGTGGATTAGGTGACTGGGTTCCTAAACAAACCAGAAAAAACTATTGAGAAAGCGGGAGAATCAACCCAAGGCTCAATGATTGGACGCTACAATCAGTAATGGAATATCGAAAATTTGGTTATCCTTTATTTTGGCACATACGTGCGGTTAACAGTGCAGAGCATCAATTCTGTCGTGATCCTCAATACTCTTAATTGATAACTGACGCATGGCGTTTTGCTTCCGGGGGACTTTTGTCTGTGTTAACGTTAGTCCATGAACGTCACTGAAAAACCATCGGATTTTGCCCTCAACGAAGGTCAGTCATCCAGTTCATCAACGCAACTCGTATTGGTAGAAGATGGCAGCATTCTTATTCCTGATGCTGCGGCCCTGCTAAGCGGCACTTTTGACAAGGTCGGAAATGATCTTTTAGTCATCAGCCCAGCCGGGGCGCAGTTCTTGGTGCAGGACTTTTTCCTTTTCGATCCCTCACCTGTTCTTATCGACGGCACCGGGCTTATGGTCTCCGGAGATGTTGCCGCCCGCTTGGCCGTGGGTACACAACCGGTTCAAGTAGCGCAAGAAGGCGAGGTTGACGGAACTGCACCCATTGGAGTGGTGCAAACGGCGGAAGGTGAGGTCACCGTCGAGCGCCTTGATGGCATCATAGTTGTTCTGAACGCCGGCGACCCCCTCTACATGGGGGATATCATCATTACGGGTGAAGGTGCCTCTGTTGGTCTTGTGTTTCTTGACGAGACCACGTTTGCGCTCGGTGAAGACGGCGAAATGATTCTCGATGAGTTGATATACGACCCAGCTACCGATACAGGCTCGGCAGCCTTTACATTACTGGCCGGTACGGCCTCGATCATCAGTGGGTTTATCGCCAAGACTGGTGCCGACGCCATGAAGCTCGATACACCGGTGGCCACGATTGGGATTCGTGGCACTAAAGTATTGGTGACCTATGATCCAGTAAATGGCCAAATATCTATCGTCAACCGGCCTGAAATATCTCCGACTGGTGCTCAAACTGTCGGCGAAATCTCTCTCCAGCTTCCCGACGGAACCCCAGTTGGAACCGTCAACAATTCAAATGCCGGCTGGACAGTAGATTCCACAGGGTCGGTAAGTACGCGTACGTTTTCAGAATCTGATGTGCAGGCCATAGGCGCGCCGGTTGAGGCTGTTGTGAATACCATTAGCGGTCAGCAGGCGCCCCCGAATGATGGCGACAGCGAAACCGACAGCGACAGCGACAGCGACAGCGACAGCGACAGCGACAGCGACAGCGACGGCGACGGCGACGGCGACGGCGACGGCGACAGCGACGGCGAGGGCGAGGGCGAAGGCGAGGGCGAGGGCGAAGG
>JAQWRV010000037.1 GCA_029243545.1 Rhodospirillaceae bacterium | reverse complement strand
GCTGGCCTGGTCGAGCAAATCACCAACGACATAATCTACGTCCAAACCCGCAAGACTGCTTCGATCTGAAGAGGCGCGCACAAAGACAGTTACATCCTCGTTCTTTTCGACAAGCAATTTGACAATGCGTATGCCAAGTTCGCCGGTGCCGCCTAGCACAAGAATACCGTCAGCGTTTGCAGGCCCGCCCCCAGACAAACAGGTGACTAAGAGCGCGGTGATAACTCTAAAATCTCTCATGACTCAATAAACCTTGGATGGTTTCTGGTATGCGATCCACCACTTCAGTTTGATTATAGCCGTACTGCCGTGGCACTCCTAGTGGGCGCTTCGTCCACAAACATTTACCAACCAGAAATTTACCGCTTTTTGACGGTTTATTTCTGAGGTGACGTTAATTCTCCCTTCTGCCACTATGATCTTGGATATGACGACAACGAAGCTGACGCAAAAACAGGAAAAAACGCATTATGACGAACCGCAAAGCTTTGCTCGGAATTTCCGCTTCGATCACACTATTCCTATTTGCATCAATGATTGGAACGACAGCCATGGCCCAATTCACCAATATTTCCCGCAATCCCAGTGGTGGCTATACCCAGCGCAGCGTTGAAATTCCTCCCGGCTCACGCATTTTGTATATCAGCGGTCAAACCGCGACTGATGCCGACGGACATGTGTTTGAGCACTTCAGCTCATGACAAGATTAAAAACTCGAGAAGTATTATCTGCATACTCTGGTGATGTTATTGGAGAAGTTCCAGTATCTGGGGCCAGCGAAGTCGAAGAATTACTTCAAAGCGCATCAGACCTGTACGCAAATAAGTTATCGTGGTTGCCGACTAGTACCCGTATTGACATTCTACATTCGGCAGCCTCAATTATGGCCCGCCGGCATATGGAGTTAACTCTCCTCATCGCTGGTGAAGGTGGCAAGCCGTTCAAGGATGCTGTTGTCGAAGTGGACAGGGCTATCGACGGCCTCAATATATGCGCCGAAGAACTGCGCAAAGAAGGTGGGAACGTCATTCCCATGCGCGTTAATCAAGCGTCGGCGGGTCGTTTGGCTGTTACGCAGTTCCAGCCTATCGGTGTTGTTGTTGCCGTGAGCGCGTTCAATCATCCGCTCAATCTGATAGTCCATCAGGCCGGCCCGGCAGTGGCGTCTGGTTGTCCGGTGATTATTAAACCGGCCAAGCACACACCTATGTGCGCTCATGCTTTTGCTGACATTCTCAAGGAAGCCGGGCTCCCTGAAGGGTGGTGCCGGGTGGTGAATACGGATTCCACAGCAGAGTCCGAACAGCTGGTCACAGACCCGCGTATTTCCTTTTTCAGTTTTATTGGGTCTCCGAGGGTCGGCTGGTCACTCAAATCGAAGCTAGCGCCAGGCGTGCGCTGCGCTCTGGAACATGGTGGTGCGGCTCCGGCTTTGGTCATGGCTGACGCTGATCTTAGTTTAACCACTTCATCACTTTTGAAAGGCGGATTCTATCACGCCGGACAGGTGTGTGTGTCCGTGCAGCGTATTTTTGCCGATGAAGCTGTTGCCGATGATCTTATTGCGTCACTTGATGCACAAGCGGCCGATCTTGTGGTAGGTGATCCATCGAAGGCCGAAACGGACGTAGGTCCTTTAATCCGTCCGGTTGAAGTGGAGCGTGTTGGCTCATGGGTGAGAGAGGCAGTTGACGGGGGAGCAACGCTTGTACGTGGTGGCAATGCCATTACGGAACGTGTCTATGAACCGACCATTCTCGCGGACCCACTGGTAGACTCAAGAATTGCCAAACAGGAAGTGTTTGGCCCCGTGATTGCGGTGTTCCGCACCAAATCCACAGAAGAGGCTATCGCGCGGGCCAACAATATCGACTTCGCCTTTCAGGCAGCAGTTTTCACCCAGGACATCGACAACGCCATGGCGGCGTACTCGGGATTGAACGCGAGCGCGGTGATGGTCAATGATCACACGGCCTTCCGCACAGATTGGATGCCGTTTACAGGCTTGGGACAATCTGGTCATGGCGTTGGCGGCATGCCATACACTCTTCATGATATGCGTACCGAGAAAATGCTCGTTCTTAAATCACCTGCTCTCGAAAACTTTTAAACTTACTCCCATAGGAGACTACTAATGAAAGCTTCTGATCTTTTTGTGAAATGTCTTGAAGCCGAAGGTGTCGAAAGAATTTTCGGAATTCCTGGCGAAGAAAACGCAGATGTCATGATTTCGCTTTTGGATAGCCCCATCGAATTTGTACTGTGCCGTCACGAACAAGCCGCTGCATTCATGGCTGACACCTATGGCCGGTTAACAGGTAAAGCTGGCGTATGCCTTTCGACGCTTGGACCAGGGGCAACAAACCTCGTCACGGGTCTTGCAGATGCTAATATGGATCGCGCACCAGTAGTGGCCATTATCGGTCAAGCCGGGACGGATCGCCTACATAAGGAAAGCCATCAGAATATGGACTCCGTAGCGATGATGCGGCCGGTCAGTAAATGGGCACAAACCGTTTTTGCGCCTGAAAATATTCCTGAAATTGTTCGTAAAGCATTCAAAGTCGCCGAAACAGAGAAGCCGGGTGTCACGGTTATTGAGCTTCCGGAAGATATCGCAGAATCGGAGATTGATGACAGCACGAAGCCAATGCCCATCTCCAAGACGCGACGGCCGGCGGCGGATCATAAAGCGATTACGCTAGCCGTCGATATCATAGCGAAGGCAAAGAACCCCCTTATTCTTGCTGGCAATGGAGCAGTTCGGAAACGCGCAGCAGAGCAATTGAAACGCCTTGCTCACAAAACAGGTATCGCTGTGGTTAATACCTTCATGGGTAAGGGTGCCATTCCCATGTCAGATCCCCACTGTCTGTTCACAATGGGTTTGCAAGGTCGTGATTACGCCAATTTGGCATTTGAGCAATCTGACGTCGTAATTACAGTTGGTTACGATTTTGTCGAATACGCACCCGCTTTTTGGAATTCCAAACAGGATAAAATTATTATCGATATTGATTTTACGCCGGCTGAAATCGATACAAACTTTCCGGTAGAGGTCGATATTGTTTCTGATTTGGCGGATGCCCTTTGGCAAATCAACGAAGACTTGGACGAACGGTATGGCGATAAACTTCCGCTGAACGACATAAAGGCACGCGCAGAATTGCGACAGGTCATCAGTAAAGACTTGGCGATGGAAGAAGCGGATACGTCGTTCCCGGTAAAACCGCAGCGTATTCTTAATGATGTTCGTAAGTTTCTTGGACCTGACGATATTCTTTTGTCAGACGTCGGGGCACATAAAATGTGGATCGCGCGTTATTTTCAATGTGAAACACCGAATACATGTCTCATTTCAAATGGTTTCTGCACCATGGGATTTGCCTTACCAGGCTCTATCGGCGCTAAAATTGCTCAGCCTGAGAGAAGGGTATTATCCATATCTGGTGACGCCGGCTTCATGATGAACATCCAAGATCTTGAAACAGCGGTGCGATACAAAATCCCCATTGTTGCAATGGTTTGGGAGGATGGGGAATACGGTCTAATTAAATGGAAGCAGCAGAATAGTTTCAACGGCAAGCATTCAGAGTTGGCCTTCAACAACCCTGACTGGGAAATGCTGGCAAAATCATTCGGCATGTATGGCAAAACCATTAGGGCAGCAGAAGACATCATGCCTTCTTTGGAAGAAGCCTTTAACCAAGACGGGCCGGCGTTGCTAAGCGTGAAAGTCGATTACGGTGAGAACCGGAAGCTAACTGAGCGTCTTGGTAACATTATCGCTGCAATCTAACATCTGTATGCTATCGTGCCATGAAGCCACCCGCGGGCGGACATTTTTTTGGGTCGCCCAATGGTGGTGGCAACGTATAACGTCACCGCTCGATGGGTTTGCCCGGCATCTATACCTATAAACTCGTCTGTACAGGAACTGGGTTATGGATTGGGGTCGTTGCTCTCGAATACTTATAGCTGTGGCTACTTGGTTCTGTGTTGGCGTTATCAATACCAGCTACGCCCAAAGCGACCCTGCTGATCGTTGTCAGGCCCTGGCAAAAGTAGATTTTTCAGGTGTGACGGATACGCCAACGCAGGTGACGTCATCCACCTATGTGGCTGGGACTAATGGCGATACGGCGTCTTGTTTGGTTGAAGGCTATGTCACGCCAACAGTCGGCTTTGAAGTGCGTCTGCCTGCTGAAAATTGGAATGGCAAATTTATCAAACGGGGCTGTGGGGCATACTGTGGAACCACGGAAAGCTTCTGGTGGGACTGCACTAACCATGTGAACAGCGGCTACGCCTGTGTGGTCAGCGACATGGGGCACCGGAGTACGCTCGGCGATGCCAAGTGGGCGTACAACAATCTTCAACTGAAAATCGATTTTGCCTATCGGGCCACCCACGTGGCCACAGTCGCCGGCAAGGCCATTACCGAAGCGTATTATGGCAACGCACCGCAACGGTCTTACTACATGGGGTGCTCCACCGGTGGCCGCCAAGGCATGGTAGAAGCGCAGCGTTTCCCGTGGGACTTCGATGGTATCATCGCCGGAGCGCCGGTGATCAACGAAACCGGTGCCGGTATGCGTCTGGTTTGGACCACCGCGGGTAACTTGGATGAAAACCGCCAGCAGATACTAACCGCCGACAAAATTCCGCTGCTTTACAATGCCGCGGTATCAAAATGCGATGCCTACGACGGCATGGAAGACGGTCTCATTGATGACCCGCGCACCTGTGACTTTGACCCTGGTGAGCTGCGGTGTGGTGTTGGCAAGAACAAGGACTGTTTAACCGAAGCGCAAGTGGACGTCGCTCGCAATATTTATAGCGGCCCTCATACATCCAATGGAGAGCCGCTATACACCGGTGGCGCGATGCCGGGGTCTGAACTGGACTGGGCCGGAAATTACATTTCGACGACAGGCGAACCTGGCCGGTATTACTTCATGATCGGGGACATGTTTCGTTATATGGGATTCTTGCCTGACCCCGGGCCATCATGGCAGCCAGAGGACTTCGATTTCGACCAGGACTACAAACGTCTCGGCATGATGGAAGGGCTGTATTCAGGCTCTAACCCGGACTTGCGCAAGTTCCGTGATGCAGGGGGCAAGCTGCTCGTCTATCACGGCTGGGCAGACTACTCGGTCATCCCGCTGAACACCGTCGACTATTACGAATTAACAACGAAGACCATGGGCGGCGCTGAAGCCACTCAGGATTTCTTCCGCCTGTTTATGATCCCAGGCATGAGCCATTGCAGCGGTGGTGCAGGGGCTTACGCCATCGATTACCTGTCTCACATGGAAGAGTGGGTCGAAGCGGGCAAAGCGCCCGACATGATGATGGGGCATCACCCCACAGAACAAACAGACCGGTTCGGCACCGACTTTCCGCTCGATCCGGATAGGATTGAGTTTTCGAAACCGGTGCACCCGTATTCAGCGCCGGTTCCTTAAGACCAATAGCGACACATCAGAGGAGGGACACATGGATTTTAGTAGCAGGGAGTGGTCAACCGGTGGAGGCGCAGGTCAACCCCCTGTTCTGGATTTACCGTTTTCACAAGGCGTAAAGGCAGGTCCCCTTATCTTCACTGCCGGACAAGCGGCCCTGGATGAAAATGGGAAGTTGGTTGGCGCCAATGACATCCGCGCACAGACAGAGCAGACCCTGAAGAACATCAGGGGGGTGCTGGAAAGTCTGGATGCTTCCATGAAAGATGTGGTCAAAGTCACAATCTGGATCAAAGATTACGACGATTACGCGGGCATGAACGAAGTCTATACCCAGTTTTTTGAAACACCTCGACCACCGCGCTCTTGTGTTCAATCAAACATGGTGCCGTTGCTGGAAGATGAGTTCCTCGTCGAGATCGAAGCCATGGCCGTCGTCTCAGAGTAGCCGGAGAGTCAGACATGAAATTTGTGACCTACGCGAGCGCCACTGGTCCTCGCGTTGGTGTTATGGACTCTGATGGTGTGCATGACATCGGCTTTGATGGAGACATGATTTCGTTCATCGAAGCAGGTGCACCGGCTGGCAGCCGGGTTGCTGTGGCGGAAGCCCGTCTTCTTGCGCCGCTCAGGCCGCGTAGCATGCGCGACTTCATTGCCTTTGAGGGTCACTACAAAAAGTCATACGAACGCCTAGGCCTGGCCACGCCCGACCAGTGGTATCAGGTGCCCGCCTATTATAAGGGCATGCCGGATACGGTGATTGGTCCTGGAGCAGAAATACCCTGGCCGTCTTACAGTGATTATGTTGATTGCGAGCTCGAGCTGGCGGCCGTCATTGGCCGTCGGGGTAAAAATATCGCGATGGAGAATGCAGCAGATCTTATTTTTGGTTACACGATTTGGAATGATGTATCCGCGCGCGATACGCAAAAGGTAGAAATGCCCGTTGGCGCAGGCCCTGGAAAAGCCAAGGATTGGGACGGCTCCAACGTGATAGGACCGTGCATTGTGACGTCTGATGAAATTGATGGACAAAGCCTTGCCATGGCCCTTCGCGTCAATGGCGAAACATGGACCGAGGAAAATTCGGCGAACATGCATTACACCTTCGCCCAGATGATCGCGCATATATCACAAGACCAAACGGTTTATCCCGGTGAGGTCTTCGGCTCAGGTACACCGCCAGGGGGCTGCGGCATTGAGCTTGATAAACACCTTCAAGCGGGCGACGTGATCGAGTTGGATATTGAGGGTATCGGTATCCTGCGTAATACCGTCGGGGCTCAGACCTGAACTTTCTGTTTGAAGTGTTCGGCTCCCCTCCCCACTTTCCCTCAAACCGTGCTGGCTTCCTTGCCGGTCAAGGCAAAGCTTTCGGCAAGCGCATCAGGAAAAAGAACCCCTCCCTAAATGGATATCAAGACAGGCCGAAAATATATACTCCTGGAGGATATTATAGACGGGTGGAGACCCAGATATGCGATACTCGCGATAACGGCAAAGAATCATTCATAGGAGCACATGGCCATGACCTCATCAGACAATAACAACAAACCCGACAAGCCCGACCGGGTTCCGCTATGGATCATGGGGGCCATCGTGCTCTTTAGTATTTGGCTGATCTATTACGGCCGTTAAAAGCACCGGTTTGTTCAGATAACTGACCCATATATTCTGTTAAAGACACTCCACATTCTTATGGTGGCAGTATAGCTCTGCACCGATATAGAGACGTTCACCCAGATGAAAGACGCCAGCTTGCCCATCCGGTGCCGCCAGGAAATGACCTCTGTGGTTCTAATGATTCTAGACGTGATGCAAACGTGGAAGTATGGGGATATGACTGAACGATACATGAATTTGCCTGAAGGAAGCTGGATCGACCTAAGTGCAGGTGTAGCTGATCAATCAACGCCCATCGTTCCCCGGGCTGAATAACCCATGGCCACAAAATCCCGCATGGCAACGGGTAGCGTTAAGACACGGCATGGGCGTGTGTTTTACCAGGAAGCCGGCAACGGCCCCCCGCTCATTCTGCTGCATGCAACGCCGAAGTCATCGCGGTCCTACAAGACCCTCATGCCATTGCTCGCCCAGCAGCATCGTGTGATTGCACCGGATACTCTTGGCTTTGGCCAATCAGACCCACTGCCCTCCGGTGTCAGTATGGCCACAATAGCCGAGAGCATGGCCGACCTACTGGATGGCTTGAATGCCGCACCGTCCTCTGTTTTCGGATTGCATACCGGCAATAAAATCGGCGCGGCGTTGACGGTGAATCATTCTGAACGCGTATCGTGCTTCATCCTATGCGGCATGACCCACTCCATCATCCTGGACCGGGCCGAACGGGAGACTGCGATTAAGTCGCTGGTGGCAACGCCATTCACCCGCATTGATATTTCAGAGGATGAAAAGCGCGACCGCGCACAAGGTGAAGCAAGTGTACATGCCATTTACGGCGCCAACTACGGCTTTGACTTAACCTATACTTTGTCACGGCTTACCCAGCCAACCCTGGTGCTGGAACTAGCCACACCTCTGGAAGATCACTACGGGCGGCAGGCCAATGCAGTTGCGGCGCTCATTCCCAAAGGGGAAGCGTTGACCTTCGAAGGCAGCGACCGGGATGCTCTTGAGAAACGACCTGAGGAATTAGCAGCCGCGATACTGAGTTTTACGCAGAATCACCAAGGCAGCTCTGACCCATCAAAGTGAAAGAATGCGGCTGTCTGCTCGAGGGTCGCGCCGTTAATGACAGAAACCATTTCGTCGACGGCGAGTTCAGTTGTGCGCAGGGGCATGCGGCCGCGGGCACCAGCCATCATGTCTGTATCCACTGGCCCAGGATTAACCAGCACCACGGTAACCCCCTGATCTTTGAGGCTATGTGAGATATTACGCATCACCATATTCACGGCGGCTTTACTTGCCCGGTAAAACGGTTGACGGTTTGACGTCGCCCCAGCGATGGAGCCCTCGCTGGAGGTTACCACAGCCACCTTTTTCTCGTTACTCGCAGCCACATGGGCGGTGAATGCTTCAGTGATTTTGAGCGGACCGCGTACATTGGTGTTCATTACCGATTCAAAAGTCTCATAATTAATAGTGCCGAAGCGTTGCAGTTCTGGCCGCCCCGTAATGCCGGCGTTGTTGACCAACACATCAATGGCGGCGCCCTCGTGTTTGGCCGCGAGCGCATCGATTCCTGAAAAGTCGTTGACGTCGAGTTCTTCAACCGTGATTAGCGCGTTTCCTGACGCTAAGGCGTTGAGATCATCCGCCGTCGCGGGGTTACGTGCAGTAGCAATCACCGTATAGCCAGCATCTGCATAGTGGCGGACAAACTCCAGGCCGATACCACGGTTGGCGCCGGTAATAAGCACGGTCCCGGCTAGGGCAGAACCAGCCAAAACAGACATGCAGATTCCAAGAACGGTTATCCCGCGGAGCAAACTATTCATGATTATCTCTCTTTATATGTGGTGGCTAAGGTGTGAGAGCCTACTTGGTTTTTGATTTTCCAAAAAGGCCGGGCAACAAACCACCCATAGCCGGTGGCGGCTTTTTCTTATAGGCTTCGTTGCCCATGGTAAAGCGGCGTCGAAACACATAGCGCCCTAAATAGTGCTGCCGCCATTACGTGCCCTTTCATAGGGGGATGACAAACGTGTGGCGCGCAGTTTAGCCAGCATCCCCTTGCAGATTCAGCCACTTGCTCTTTTGATCCATCAGCTTCTTCATATCCTGCCGGGTTTGCGGCAATTGATCGCGCGGCACATCCAGATGGTTGAGCGGCATTTCCTGCTGGAACTGATCAAACACCGGCTTGACCACGTCCAACGGATAGCGTGGGACACGCCGGTCTTTGCGAAGTTCTGCAATATTGATATCCGCTTCGATAATGGCTTCTTGGTCACCGACCTCCTGCGCTAGAATTTTACCGCCGGGCGCGACGATCAATGAATTGCCACCGAAGCCCGGTGGAAAGTTAGGGTCGGACGGGAACGTGATGTTAGACATCGCCGAATACACATTGTTGTAGTAGGCGATCGCCTGGACATCGACTTCGGAGAAGCCGGTGGCCGTGCGCAGCATGATCTCAACCCCGCGCATGGCAAAGGCGGCAAAGACGAACGGATCTATTTGCACCGTGCTCACCGCGATATTGCCGAACTCGGTCTGCAGCACAGGAAATTCGTTTTCAATGCCGTACTTAGCGCGGAATTTGTCGCGTACGTTTTCGATGGTTGTGGTGGGAATTTCACCGCCATCATTTGTGTAGCGCGACGCGTTGCGGGTTTTCCAATAGGTGTGCTTGATTTCTCCATCGCGCCCAATCACCGGATTGAGACTAAGGATGTGGCCAGGCCAATCGGGATCGGTCGCATAGCTGCCGAAGATGATGTAGGTGTCGCAGTCTTTCGCCATCTTACCGATGGCTTCGGTTTCAGGACCAGGAACCGTGATGGTGAACTTAAGTTTCTCCTCCCGCGTACCTTGAGAGTAGCCGGTTAGCGGAAACTCGTTAAACAGGATGAAATCCGGCTTCTTGCCTTCCGTACAAGCCTTGTTGACCCAGTAACCCATGCGGCGGATGTTTTCTTCCAAACCTTCTTTAATGGACGGTGCGTTTTGCAACAATTGCGGCTCGTTCTGCACAACCTTGACCACCACCACATCTTTTTCGAGTGGAACAGTTGGATAACTGCCGTCAGGCCGGACCAATTCCGTTACGATTTGCGCGGATGCGGCATAACTACCCGCAGCCAAGCAAGCAACTCCGGCAAGTCCCAAGGTGTGTTTCATGAAGGAACGCTTCATCTGTGCTTCTCCCCTGTATGTGCCGCAGATGCGGCTTTACGTTTGTTGCTCTCAGTATCGCCCAGGAATGCAGCCATCTCTGAGGCCGGTGGGCGATGAAAGGCGTGGGTAATCAGCGTGGCTGATTCAATTCCATCGGCGGCCATGCGTGCATGCAATTCGAGAATGTCGTTCGCCAAACCAATAACCAACGTGGGTTGCGTCACACTGGATAGCAAAGAGTCTGGGTCTGCATTAAACGCTGCGCGCATGTAATCCCCATAGGTCAGGCGGCCTTTGAGCCAGGCCAGAAGCCTCGCTTGCAATGAGACCGGCCCCACTTCGGGTTCGATGTCGCGCATACCTTCTGCGGTGGAGCGATACCATGGCCAGAACAAGGCCGCGTCGCGCAGCATGTGCCAGGCGGTGAGGAAGTGAGTGCCGTCCCAGCGGGCTTCAATGGGGGGGGCAACATTAGCAATGAGGTCAGCGCCCATGTCGGGGTCCGGCAATTCGGGCCGGTCGAGGATAAGCTTACCGGCTCTGCCATTCGATTGACGTGCAACTTCCATGGCCAGCGTTGCGCCAATAGATTCCCCGTAGAGATCAAAATCAGCAACGCCGCAGTCGTCGAGCACGTGAAGAACGTCTTCGGCAAAATCTTTGAGGCCCGCACCGGTGATGGGATCTGAGTCACCGTTGCCGGCGATGTCTACCACGAGGACGGGCCGCGTGGGTGTTATCTTCTGGGCGGTCTCCGCGAGCAAGGCCGATGTGCGCATACCGCCGTGCAACATCACCAGAGGCTTACCACTGTCTGGTCCGCCGCGGCGGACAAGCCGCTGCCCGCCAGAGATTGTTGCATAGGTGCGGTAAAGAGCCCGGCGATGCGGCGGCGGTCGCGCTGGCGCCATTGCGCCGTCGCCAGACACAGTCTCCAACGTGGTGCGAATGGCCTCAAGCTGGGTCTCTTCAGTGGTATCGACGAAGTGAATATTCGGCGGCAAGTCCGGCAAGCTACGTTCTACGGATGTGTGAACATCGGCGTCAACCGTCACAAAAAATGTATCGACGGTCAGTTGTTTGAGCGCATCGCGGCTGTCATGGCCGAAAGCGGCGCGATAGCCGAGCCAATAACTGGGAGCCAGCATTTTGTAGAGCACAACGTTATGTAAATAGTTTGCGTCTTTCATATCAGCACGCAGCCGGTTGGCTTGATGGGCTTCGTACCACGGCCAAAAGATGAGTTGATCGCGGGTGTGCTGCCAGGCCCAGGCAAGATGGGCACCGTCGGGTGTGGGTGTAAAACGCGGCGCGTAGTGATCGGTACGGTCTTCCGCCACTTCAGGCGTGCTTAAGGAAAGTCCATCGAGAATGACGGCAGAGATACGGCCGGGGGCTCGGCGGGCCAATTCGACGGCGACGTTCGCTCCCGTGTGAGATCCATAAACAGGGGCGCGTTTAATACCCAAGGCATCGAAGGTTTCCAGCACGGCATCGGCATAGTCAGCCATGACCGGGGCTGGGTTGCGCAAGGGGTCAGAGTCGCCATAACCCGGCGTATCGAGAGCGATTAGGGTGAAACTGTCGGCCAGCGGCAACAGCTGGGGCATAACGAAAGCCGAAGTTTGCGGGCTGACATGGAACAGTACAAAGGGTGGGCCAGAGCCGGCACGACGGTAGTGCACTTCGCGGTCGCCAACACGGACAAAATGACGGGTGATTTCCATCGGGGTCCTCATTTTCCTACAGCGGTAAGAATTCCTAAGCGTCCGGTAGTTGCCAGCACGGACAATTCTTGCGCAGCTCAATTTGATAGTTGCACCGGCTGACCAAGACGTTACCTTTAAATGATTATGATCGATACACCTGAAAGCGCCTCACCAGTCGCCTCTAGCCCCTCTTTAGATACTGTCGACGTGGTTATTGTCGGCGCCGGCTTCGCCGGCCTTTATGCCTTGTACAAAATGCGGCAATGCGGGTTTTCCACCCGTGTGTTTGAGGCTGGAGAAGACGTCGGCGGGACCTGGTACTGGAACCGCTACCCCGGATGCCGCTGCGATGTGGAGAGCATCCACTACTCCTACCAGTTTGATGAAGGTTTGCAGCAGGACTGGGTGTGGACGGAACGCTACGCCACCCAGCCGGAGATTCTCGCCTACATCCAACATGTGGCCGACCGATTCGACCTGCGTAAGGATATCGATTTCAACACCCGCGTGACAGCAGCAACCTGGCAAGACCAAGAAGCCTGTTGGCTGGTGGAAACCGGATCCGGCAATAAAGTGAGGGCGCGGTTCTGCATTATGGCCTCAGGCCCGCTATCGATGCCCAACAAACCAGAGTTTCCAGGCTTGGGTACTTACAAGGGTGATACGTATCACCCAGGCCTGTGGCCCCATGAAGGCGTTGATTTCACCGGCAAACGTGTCGCGATCATCGGCACGGGGTCATCAGCGATTCAAGCAATCCCTTTAATTGCCGAACAGGCTGCGCACCTCACTGTATTTCAACGCACGGCCAACTACGCCATTCCGGCCGCAAATCGGCCATTGGAACCGGGTGAGTTGGATGCGGTGAAGACAGACTATCCGGCGTTACGGGCCAAAGGAAAACTGTATCCAACCACCATACCGGCGGACCCTGCAGGACCTTCGGCGCTCGAAGTGTCTGAGGAAGAACGTGAACGTATTTTCGATGAGTGGTGGCAGACCAAAGGATTGATGTTCCAGGCAACTTTTGCGGATCTCATGTATAACGATGACGCTAACGCCTTGGTGTCGGACTTTGTCCGCCGCAAAATTCAAAGCATCGTTGACGATCCTGATATAGCGGCCATTCTTGCGCCCAAGAATTCGTTCGGCTGCAAGCGTATGTGCGTTGATACAGACTATTACAAGACCTTCAATCGGGACAACGTCACTCTGGTCGACGTCAGTGAAGTATCGATCGACCGCATCGCGCGCGACGGCATTGTGATAGGCGATACAACCTATGAAGCCGACGCAATTATCTTCGCCACCGGCTACGACGCCATGACCGGCGCGCTGACAAAAATGGATATACGCGGCAAGAACGGGTTGTCTTTACGCGACAAATGGCATGAAGGACCGGCGAGTTACCTCGGCCTCGCCATCCATGGCTTCCCCAACATGTTCATCATCAATGGGCCTGGCAGTCCGTCCGCTTTGGTGAGCATGGTGACCGGTGCCGAGCATCATGTGGACTGGATTGCCGATTGCATGACCCATTTACAGGACACCTGTTCGCATTCCATTGAAGCCGGGAAACCAGCAGAAGATGCCTGGGTTGTGCACAATAGAGAAGTCGGCGCCGCTTCACTTCGCTCTGCTTGCGACTCCTGGTATTTGGGCGCCAACATTCCAGGCAAGCCGCGTGTGTTTATGCCTTATCTGGGCGGCTTCGTGGCCTATGACGAGAAATGCAAACAGGTGGTGCACGACGGCTATGAGGGTTTTGAGATTGCTTAATCTCTATTTCACAAACGTTACTTTTGCGAGGACGCCGGCGTAGCCGTTTAACGGCTGCGTGACTGACGACAATTTTCCGCGTTTCAGACGTGCGAAAAGGTGGGGCACCACCGGGAAGCGCAGCAGTAGTTCATTAAAGCCTGTCGTCTGCGCCATCCGGGTCGCGTTCGGCGGCCAGCACACGCCAACCCGCGTCCATATAGACTTTTGAAAACCCAAACCCGATGCCGCGGTTGGCGCCTGTGAGTAATACAGTCGGCATCAGCTGTCCTCCGCCTCAATAATGCCCGCAGCATTGAGCCGCGCCATGACATCTTTTTGAACGGTTGCTGCATGATCTCGCGACGGCGGACGATCTGAAAAGCTGTTTGGCGGCCAGATAGCTTGCGCGTAGGTATCGCGATACAGCTCCATGCGCTGGCGGGTGAGAAAATTGTTGATCTCAGGCCGATTGCGATGACGCCGTAAGGCGGAGATGTTGATATCAGCATGGGACGCGAGGCTTTCCCCCTGCCCGGCCTCAGCCAGCACCCGTCCGGTGTAATCGATCACGCGGGAACCACCGTCGCAGGTGTGCTCGCCCATGGGAAACGGCTTATGGGTAGAGAGGTTGGCCGAGATCACATACATCAAGTTTTCGATGGCGCGGGCCTGCTTCATAACGTTCTTCGGGTTGTGCGCTAGATTCAGTGGATCAGCACAGGGATGACACAATACTTCCGCACCACGCAGGGCAAAGGTGCGGATGAGTTCCGGGTACTGCATTTCCTCCGATGCGACGGAACACAAATTTCCGATGGGTGTTTTGGCCACCGGGAACACACCATCGAGGCCATAGAGATCGAGATAACGGTCCCAATAGTCATGCGGTGTCGGCGTGTAGATGGAATTGAGGCGGCGATAGCGTAACGTCACTTTACCTGTGTCATCAAAAATCACGCAGGCTTGGAAAAACGTGTCGGGAAAATTCTCATCCCGCTCGTAGGCATTGGTGACGAGATAAACACCATTGTCGCTAGCGATCTTGGCCAGGGCATCATACTCGGGTCCGTTAATATCGAGCGCCGCCCAATCGCGCCATTTGTCGGGCGGAAAACCCATGGAAAAATTCGTCAGCACATACTCGGGCAAAACAATGAGCTTCATGTCCGCGCCGCCCATATTCTTGGCGCCGGGCACCAACGCACCGACCCGCGCGATGGCTTCCATGATCATGGCGCGCGCGGACTCTTTATCTTCGCAGAAGTTAATGGGATAACAGGCGAATTGCAGTGCGCAGGCCCGGTAAGCAATCATTATTATTATCTCCCATTAACGAGACTAGAGGGTGACTTAGGTGATTCCAAGCGATCAGATCGTTCCGGACAAGCCGTCGTCAATGCGTAGAATTTTTATTCCTCGCCCAATTTTTGCCCACGGCGGCCAATCTAAACGGCCCGCGTGAAGAGGGAGACTGGCCGCAGGACCGGCGCACTAAACGCCGGGTGCCTGCCAGATGGGCTCGCACAGCCGCACCCTTGATTTTAGCGGGGTAGACCGGTAGCCCAGCGTTATGAGTGTCTCTGTGTTCACTGTTTTCGCGGCCGCTTTCTTTGCCGCGACTGTCATACCTGTAGCGTCAGAGGTGGTGCTGGCCGCTGCGCTGGCTGATGAGTCTCTCGCCCGCTGGACCTTGTGGATTGCAGCGACGGCCGGCAATACCCTCGGTGCCGTCTTGAACTGGGGGCTGGGCCGCTTCGGCACGCTCTATCGGGAACAGAGTTGGTTTCCCGCCTCACCGTCGCAGATGGAAAGAGCTGAAGAGTGGTTTTGGCGATACGGCGTGTGGACTTTGTTGCTGGCCTGGCTGCCGGTGGTGGGGGATGCGCTGACCGTGATCGCTGGACTGCTGCGGGTGCGGCTCAGCGTGTTTTTGATTCTAGTGGGGATAGGCAAAGGCGCGCGCTATGCAGCCGTGATCGCCGGTGTGGACGCGCTGTTGTTTTGAGAATTACTCATACAGTAACGCATTAGCGGGATGGGTTTGCGCAGCGCGGATGATGCGAGCAGCGACGACGAGCCAGTCAATGAAGTTGCCCGCCCTGAACCTGGGTCGCGCTTTGGTAGAACTCAATTAGCACTAGTACGTCGGTTTCTTCGGCGTGGCATATTTCCATTTGCGACGTGCCGCCTTGTTTCAACGTTGCGTGAATTCGAACATTTCTTCGTTGGGTCCTTTGACCAGCATCATGTTGTAAGCATCGCCGTCACCACTAATATCGGTAGGGGCTTGTACAACCTCATAGCCCATACCGGACAAGCGGCTGTGCAATGCGTCCAGATCATCGGTGTCGTGGGTGAGCAGTGAGAATCCAAGCTTGCCGGGCTTCATGCGTCCTTCCAAGGGTTTTCCGGTTTGGTCATAGAAGTGCACGCAGAGGATTTTGCCACTGGCTTCACCTTCATCAGCATACAATAAGAAATGCACGCGGGTGCCGTGAGGCACGCCGGTAAGATCATCCACCTTATTGCGGTATTCGTCAGGCGTTTCATCATCGCCCACAGCAATAAGTCCTAACCCCTCGCCATAGAATTTGCGGGTTTCATCGAGATCACCGGCGACCACCGAGATGGTGGGAATCTCCGAGAACGGACCATCGGGCGCACCGGCGCGCATGGAGGTCGACTTATGGACATGGCCAACCATGATAAGCACGGGCACGCCATCGGGACCGGAAAACAAACATTCTTCACTGACCGTGGTGCCGATTTGGTGCTTCACCGGGTGAGAGCGGAATTTGTACCCGGCCTGCTCGATTTTCTCCACATATGGAGCGATGGGGTCGGCTACATAGAAATCAAGGGCTTTAGGACCGACGTCTGTGCCGGAGTCGGCGTTATCAGAGCCGAAATCAAGCCGGACCTTGCCCGTGGCTTGCGGGCTGTATTGCACCAACCTGAGCCAACCGACGGGATACCCCTTGCAGGAAAGCTCGGCGAATTTGGCGGAGGTGCCGTCCCCAAGTCCCCAAGCTGCGAGCAAGGGACCCGGCAGGTCTCCCTCGCGCTCCACTTTGAGTTCCATAATATCGCGAAACAGGGTCAGCGCCTGATCCATATCTGTGACACCGACCGTCGCCATGCGCATTGCGCCTGCATAACCGCTGTTCGCCATTGATTCGTCCCCTCTGCGTACATAGTGGCATTTTGCTGGGCTTAGTTTTGGCCCGCACTCTTTTACCGCTGCTTCTTTGCGGCCTATTATGAACACGCGGCGGTAAGACACAAATAGAGTCTGCGCTGTGAGACACGCACTGCTCAAAGTGTGAAACGGAGGGACGCGTGAGACCACACCAGACAATGGCCGGGGCCATGGCGCTATGCATCGTGGCGTTTTTCAGCCCTCACAGTGCTGCCATCGCTCAAGGGGCACCTCCGTATTTCGGCGGCCCCAAGACCGTTAAATTGGGCGACGGCATTTACAGCTTCACCAAGCAGAACGCGCGCAACATCTTCATCGTCACCGACGAAGGTGTGATTGCCACCGATCCCATCAGCCCGGACGCGGCGGCAGACTACATGGCGGAAATCCGCAAGGTCACTGACAAGCCGGTTAAGTATCTCGTCTATTCCCATCAGCATTGGGACCACGTGCGCGGCGGACAGATATTTAAGGACGCGGGTGCGACTGTGCTCAGCCATCAGGCCTGCATGACGTATTTTCACCGTGACCCTAATCCCGACGTGGTGCTGCCGGACCAAACCTTTGAAGGGCCGCGGTTTGATTTGGAATTAGGTGGAAAAACGCTTGAGCTTTATCACTTTGGGCGCAATCACGGTGATTGCCTTATCGTCATGCGTATTCCCGAAATTAATGCAATTTTTTTGGTTGATCTGGTCACTCCTTATGGCGTCAGTGGCGGCTCCGGTTTGATTAACGACTTCTACCCGACTGACTGGATTCGCTCGCTGAAAGAAATTGAAGCCATGGAGTTCGACTACATGATCGGCGGCCATGGCCCACCGAAAGCGCCACATTGGGCCGTCACCGAACGGCGGGAGTATCTGGAAGCGCTGATGGTAGCGGTCAAATCGGAAATGGATAGCGGCACTACGCCCGGCGATATAGCTGGTGCGATCCGCCTGCCCAAATTCCAGCACCTGTGGAATTACGACCGATTATTAGCGCGCAACGCTGAACGCATCCGTGCCTATTACATACTCGGCTGGTAGGGGGACCGCATCATGAAAACTCCTTCCCTGATATTGAGTTTATCTCTTGCTGTGGCAGGGTGTTCGACAACGCAAGAGCCAGCGTCTTCTGGTCCTGCTACGCCCTTTGGAAGCCTCGGCGCCATGACCACCAACATCGGTGACGGTCTCTACACTGTTAGCGCGGGTGGTGCCCGGACAGTCTTCCTCGTCGGGGATGAAGGAGTGCTAGTCGGCGACCCCATCAGCACGCCGGCAGCAGAGCAAATTCTCGGTGAAATCCGCAAAGTCACCAACAAGCCCATTCGCTACGTTGTATATTCCCACAGTCATTGGGATCACATTCGCGGCGGACAAGTGTTTAAAGAGGAAGGCGCGGAAATCTGGAGCCAAGAAAACTGCCTGGCGCATATATACCGCAACCCTAACCCTGAGGTGGCGTATCCGGATCGCTCCTACACGCAGAAGCAGGTGCTCGATGTAGGCAATGCCACAGTGGAGCTGCTGTATCACGGTCCCAATCACTCGGACTGCAGCACCCACATGTATTTCCCCAACCACAAGATCGTACACATCGTCGATACGGTGCAGCCTTATGCGGTGTCGGGTGCGGGCGGACGGATGAATGACTCCTACCCCAAACTGTTTGTCGACTCCCTACAGATGCTCGAAGACGAAGTCCCGTTCGAACGCATGATCCCCGGACATGGTGGACCCATTGCGCCGCGTGACGCAGTGATCAACCGCCGCAAATATCAGCAAGCGCTGCTGGATGCGGTTAAAGCTGAGATCGATAAAGGCACGCCGTTTGGTAAAATCCCAGACGCGGTTTCATTACCAAAATTCAAAGACTTGCGGGGCTACGACCAATACCTGGCTGCGAATGCGCAACGTATACTAATTTATTACACGATTGGGTGGTGAGACCATGAGACACCTCGTTCAATTCATACTCGCAGTTACTCTTTGTACGGCAGTTACACCTGCGTCCGCTCAAGACGTTTACGAGCGCAAGCCCCCTTACATGAGTATCTTTGGCTTACGCGGCTACAAAACAATTGAAGTTGAGCCTGGCCTTTACACCTTCCGCTACGGCGGCTTTCGCAACATCTTTGTGGTCACCGACGACGGGGTGATTGCCACTGACCCTATCAATCCAACAGCCGCAGCCGTGATGCGTGAGGAGATAGCCAAGATCACCAATCAGCCGGTGAAGTATCTGGTGTACAGCCATTGGCATTGGGATCATGTGCTCGGCGGTCAAATCTTTAAGGACGACGGCGCAACATTTGTAAGCCACGAAAAATGCGTCGATCATTTTACCTTCAATCCCCATGCCGATCTGGTCATGCCCGATGAAACGTTCAGCAGCAATCATGAGATCAAACTTGGCGGAACGACTTTGGAATTGTTGTATTTCGGGCCCAACCATTCCGACTGCAATGTGGTGATGCGGGTTAAAGGATCGAAGGTTTTATTCGTTAATGATCTGGTGACACCCTATTACACCGGCTTCGGCACCATGCCTGACTACGACCCGGGTGGGTTGCGTGACACGCTGGCAGAGATGGGCAAATTGGGTGCAGAACGGTTGATCGGCGGCCATGGCGTGCCCATAGCGCCGGCGTCACAGATCACCGAGCAATACGCTTTTTTGAATACCATGCTGACCGGGGTGAAGCAGGCCTTGGACGCTCGCACACCGCGGTCTGAAATTCTCGCCAGCATTGACCTTTCGGCCTATGAGCACTTGGAAGGTATGGAAGACCAATTGCCACGCTTTATGGAGCGAATTCTCTTTTACCACACTATGGGTTGGTAGCATGCTACGCATGAAGGGCTGGTAACATGTTTCACGCAACGTACATTGGGATATGCGTCGTTCTGTGTCTTGTTTTGAATTTAGCGGCGGAGAAAATTCTCATTGTCGTTGGCCTTGCTATGCCGAACGCGGTGGTCATGGCGAGCGGCTATATGCGCGACGATTATCCTGTTGATGTGATTCGCTCCATCAAGGCCATGACCGAAACGCTCGACCTTAATCGATACATGCCAGGGCACGGCCCGCCAATTGCTAACAAATCTGCCATGCTGGAACGCGCCGACTATATACAGGCTTTGTTGACGAAGGTACGTTCTGAGCTAGAGGCGGGAACACTGTTCAACACACTCATAGATGAATTCACACTGCCAGGTTTCGAACATCTGCGCGGGTACGACACCCACCTCAAACGCAATGCTCAGCGCATTTTGACATATTACACAATAGGGTGCTGATGACTTTTGATATCAAAGAAAGTGGATTAATTATTGCAGCCGTTGGGATGTGGGTTGGACTTGCCAGCGCAGCCGATGAGACCACCACACAAGATATATACGCGGATATCGCCCGCTTATTTCCAGGCACCTATACCAACGCTGCTCAATTGGCGACAGCTGAAGGGCAAGCTGAAGCGTTTGCTTTGACCACTATCGTCAAACCGCTAAAAAACCCTGCCCTCGGTGAAACGCTCTATTACTTGGAGGAGTTCAGGGATAATGACCCTGATGCGGTGGCGCGCATTCGTATTTACTCTTTTATGACCGAGGAGTCTGGCGTGCGTTTGCGGCTTCTCAACCCGACAGATGTAAAAGCTTTGCACGGTACTCACGCAGATCTATCGCGCGCCGAGAAGCTTACTCTCGAAGACATTCATTTGGACCGGGAGGTCTGCATGCTTGATATGACAAGCCTGAGCGACACCATAGTAGCGCAGATGCGTTATCAGGCTTGTGATGTGCGTGATACTTGGATGGACTACGAATTAATCATTGATCACACCGGAACATGGACCTGTTACGCCCGGCGCCTTCAGTCCGACGACAGCCTTTCAAGCCTGCAGATGCCTGCGTTTCCGTGTATCCGGCAGCAGAGGATCGCCCCCACCTCACCATAAATAGGGAGACTTAGATCATGCGCGTTCTACTGACTTTTATTCTGATGACCCTCACCACATCAGGGGCTCAAGCGCAGTCCATTGATCTCTTCACCAAGGACACGACCGAGCTTGCGCCGGGTGTATACACTTTTGGTGCCTTCTCTGCCCGCAGCTTGTTTGTGGTTACCGATGACGGCGTTATCACCACAGACCCTGTCAGCACTAAAAATGCTGCTGACATGCGCGCCGCCATCGCAGAAGTGACAGACCAGCCGGTGAAGTATGTCATCTATAGCCATCAGCATTGGGATCATGTGCTCGGTGGACAGATCTTCAAGAACGAAGGGGCGACCTTTATCAGCCACGACAAGTGCATCCCGCACTTTCTGCGCCACCCCAATGACGAACTGGTGATGCCGGACAAAACCGTCGCTAGTGACAGTGAGATCACTTTGGGAGGGAAAACTCTCAAACTGATGTACTTCGGCCCCAACCACGGCGATTGCATGCTCGTCATGCAGGTGGAGGGTACCGACGTGTTGTACATCAATGATCTGGTGACGCCTTATTCCGTCGGCCTTGGCTTCATGCCCGATTACGACCCAGGTGAGTGGGTGCGCACCCTCAACGAACTGGAAGCCATGGACACTTGGAACACCTTCACCGGTGGTCACGGTGTCCCCGAAGCACCAAAGGCGGCTATGAACCAGCGCCGCCGCTACATGGAAGCCCTGATGCAGGCGGTACTGGACGGCATTGCCGACGGCAAGCGTTTAGAGGGTCTGTACGACACCATTGAGCTGCCCAAAGAATTCCAAGAGATGCGCGGCTACGATACGCACATTCGCCGCAGCGCAGAACGCATTTATCATTACTACACCATGGGTTGGTAACTTCGGTTTAAATCACAGCTTCGTCGGGTTGGGGGCGTCGCCGTAGACATCTTTCGGATCGAAAACCTTGTCGTCTTCCTTGAACTCGAGAATCTTCGACGCGTCTTCGACCGGGATACCAGTAGGGACGGCGCGATAGAAACACGAGCGATAACCAACGTGACAACTAGCGCCTGAGCCAGCCACTTTGACCCGCAGCCAGACGGCATCCTGGTCGTCGTCGATACGCATTTCGACGATTTCCTGGGTCAAACCAGACATCGCGCCCTTGTGCCAGAGCGCCTGACGGCTGCGGCTCCAGTAGTGGGCCTCACCAGATTCGATGGTCTCGGTCAGCGCCGCTTGGTTCATATAGCCGTGCATGAGCAGCTCACCTGATTCAGCGTCAGTGGTGACCACGGGAATAAGCCCATCCGCATCAAATTTCGGTGCCAATTCAGCACCCTCTTCGACTTGCTCGATGGAGGTCCGGGCTGCAAAGGGCGAATCTGTCATGGTTTTTCTCTTGTGTTTTCTCAGCGTGTGGGCGGTTCTGTGCCCCCTTGCGGGGTGTGTGTCAAGGATATGGCCCTATTATGGGACGCGGATAAGCGTTCAACAGCCGACCATAGCAGGGTGGAGACCAGCCGCGAATTCGGTTACACCCCGTCTCATGACGCAACTAGCCCTTTATAACACGCTGACCAAAGCAAAAGCGCCGTTTGAGCCCGCTAATCCCAAGCGGGTGACCATGTATGTCTGCGGCAACACGGTCTACAATTTTGCCCATATCGGTAATGCCCGCCCAGCTGTGGTGTTCGACGTCCTGTTTCGCTTGTTGCGGCGTACGTATGGCAACAATCATGTGATCTACGCTCGCAATGTCACCGATGTCGATGACAAGATAAACGCTGCTGCCAAAGAGCAAGGCGTAGACATCGCTGAGATTACTGACCGCTTTACCGCTGCTTTTAACGAAGACATTGGCGCCTTGGGTGTAATCCCTCCAAACGTGGAGCCCCGTGCAACCGAGCATATTTCTGAAATTGTCTCGATGATTAAGAGACTCATCGCCAGCGGCCATGCTTATGCCGCAGAGGGGCATGTGTTATATAGCGTGCCGTCATTTGACGACTATGGCCGCCTCTCCAACCGCAACCGGGATGACATGATTGCTGGCGCGCGGGTGGAAGTCGCACCCTACAAAAATGATCCCGCAGATTTCGTTTTATGGAAGCCTTCGACGAACGACTTGCCTGGGTGGGACAGCCCCTGGGGTCCAAATGGGGGGCGCGGCCGGCCAGGATGGCATATAGAGTGCTCGGCTATGATTGAAAAGCATTTGGGCGAGACCATAGACATTCATGGCGGCGGCAATGACCTCATCTTCCCGCATCATGAAAATGAGATTGCACAAAGCCGTTGCAGCCACAACGGTGCGAACCTAGCGGGCGTGTGGATGCACAACGGGATGTTGGAGCTGGGCGATGAAAAAATGTCCAAGTCTTTGGGCAACGTATGGCTGGTCCGGGACCTCCTACAAACGCACACCGGAGAAGCCGTCCGCCTGGCGCTCCTTTCCGCGCATTACCGGCAACCTCTGGCCTGGTCAGAAGATGTGGTGGTTCAGGCCAAGCGCACTTTGGATCGTCTGTACGGGACTTTGGTCGCACTTGGACATATTGATACTGAAGCAAGCACCCCACCTGACGCGTTTTTGAGCGCTGTGGCCGACGACCTCAACACGCCTAAGGCGCTGGCTGAATTATCTGCCCTGGCGAAAGCGGCCAACACAGTCGCGACTGATGCCGATAAAGCGCGCCTCAAAGGTGAAATTCTTGCATCCGGCGCGCTGCTCGGCCTATTGCAAGGTGACCCAGCGGCTTGGCTTCAAGGTGACGCACAAGACGGTGACGCGGAGATCGAAGAATTAATCGCGGCACGTAATGATGCCCGGGCCAATAAGGACTTCGCTGAGTCAGACCGCATTCGTGACGACCTAGCCGCCAAAGGGATCACGCTGGAAGACGGGACGGACGGCACCAAATGGCGAAGGGCTAACTGACCATGGTTGCCGTTGTAGATGTCCGAGCCGAGCTAGCCCGCTTGATCGCCTTCAATACCATCTCTCGGGATTCAAACATGGATCTCATTGCCTATGTCCAAGAGCGGCTCAACGAATACGGAATAGAATCCCGCCTTGTGCCCAATGCGGAAGGCAACAAAGCCAACCTGCTGGCCACGGTCGGCCCGATGATTGAAGGCGGCGTCGTCTTATCAGGCCATACCGATGTGGTGCCCATCGACGATCAGGACTGGCACAGTGATCCGTTCGCTATGATTGAAAAAGACGGCAAGCTATTTGGCCGCGGCACTTGCGATATGAAGTGTTTTCTCGCGACCGCCCTTGCAGCGTTGCCAAATATGACTGCTGCCAACTTACGGGTGCCGATCCACTTCGCGTTCTCCTATGATGAAGAGGTGGGCTGCGCCGGCGTTCCATCACTCATTCGTTTATTGCGCAACGAACTACCTACTCCTAGCGCAGTCATCGTAGGCGAGCCCACCGACATGAAAGTGGTGACGGCGCACAAAGGTGTCACCGCTGTCAGTGCCTTAATCACCGGCAAAGAAGCACATTCATCGCAGACCCAGCTGGGCTACAGCGCGGTGATGGCCGCAGGGCGCTTGATTACCTTTGTCGGCGATATGACCGCCAAGAATGTAGCTGGCTCCAAGAAGGACGGGCGCTTCGAGCCGGACTACACCACGATGACCGTCAACGTTATTCAAGGCGGTACCGCTCTGAATATTATGGCCGGTCATTGCACGCTAACCTGGGATATCCGGACCCTACCCACTGACGACCCCGGCACGTACATCGACCGCTTTAAGGCCTTTTGTGCAGACATCGTTCTTCCTGAGATGCGCAAGACTGCGCCTGAGGCCCGTATCGATGTTGATGTCCGCGCGGGCACGCCACCGCTGAAATTCGAAGCCGACTCAGAGGCCGAACGGTTGTGCCGGCAGCTCACAGGCGACAATGCCATACGTGCTGTGAGCTACGCTGCAGAAGCTGGGCAGTTCCAGGAAGCGGGCCTGTCAACGGCCATCTGCGGGCCCGGCTCCATTGCGCAGGCTCATCAACCCAACGAATTTATCGCCCTGTCGCAGGTGGAATTGGGCACTCGCTTCATGGCCGACCTGATCGAAAACCTGGCACGCTAGGGCGATCCGGGGTTTAGACTGTACGCTCATATTTTCCTTCCAAGAAGAAGCATGAGATTAAGATGGTCACTGGATACCTTGCTGGAATTATTCTTATTGTTAGCACCGGTCTCGCGAACGCTGCGGATGAAGCTACATCCAGCGCAACCGTTCCCCCTGGGGATTGGCGCTTCACCTTTGAAACACCCCTTGGCGAGATGCCGTTCAACTTGGAACTCATGCAAGACGGCTATGCCTGGTCGGCTGCCTTCATCAACGGACCAGAGCGCATGGTCGCCGAAGTGACCATGGTCTATGGCGATTCTCTCGTTATTGAATTTCCGTCATACAGCTCCAGCTTAGCCGGTGCGATGATTGACGATCAAACCATGCAAGGCGTGGCGCGCTTCAATCGGCGCGACGGACCAGCCATTGTTCCTTTCACCGCGACACACAACCAAAGCCACCGCTTTTTCAGTGACAGTGCTTTGCCATCAGCAGATGTAGACGGACGCTGGGCAATGACGTCGATTTCCTCTCTGTCACCGGAGCCCCGGGAAGGCTTGCTAGAGCTGAACCAGGACCGCAGCGTGATTGTCGGCACATCCATGCACACCACCGGCGACTCGCGGTTCCTGAACGGTGAGTTGCGCGGCGACGAATTGTATCTATCAACTTTTGATGGTGGCACAGGTTCTTTCTGGCGCGGTACATTGCGACCGGACGGCTCGTTCAGTGGAAAGAATTACTCTCTCGTCTCACGCAGCATTACCGAATGGTCGGCTAAGCGTGATGCGACAGCAGCATTGGCTGACGCGACCAAGCTGACTTATTTGAAAGACGGCTACGACCGGCTCGCATTCACCTTCCCTGACCTCGACGGCAACATGGTTTCGCTGGACGATGAACGGTTCAAAGACAAGGTGGTGGTGATCACCATTGGCGGCAGCTGGTGCCCAACCTGTCACGATGAAACATCGTTCTTCTCGCCGTTCTTTAACGAGAACCAGGAACGTGGCCTAGAAGCAGTTGGCCTGATGTATGAGTATTCGACAGACTTCGAGAAAGCGTCGAAAGCCTGCCGTAATTATCAACGGCGCTACGATGTGCAATATCCAATGCTCATTGCCGGGACCGCCGACAAAGAAGCAGCGGCACGGACTCTACCGATGATTAATGCCGTGCTGGTCTATCCGACGATGATTATCGTTGACCGCCATGGTAAAGTGCGGCACATCCATACTGGCTTCCCCGGACCCGCTACCGGCGAACATCATGAGAATTTTAAGCGCGACTTCATCCGCAAGATCGACGATTTGTTATCGGAAGGAGTTTAGCCGGGCACCACGAACACAAACGGCGCGGACCGGGTACCCAGTCCGCGCCGTTGCGCGTTTCACTAAGTAACGAAGCTTTAGGCGGGTTTGGTTCCCAAAACGTTGTAGCGGCTGCGCCAGGCCGGAGGGCCTTCGTCGTTGACCTCAAAACCTACGTTTTGCATTTCACCGTTGAAATCGACGGACGAGTAATCGGGACGCCAAACTTCTTCGTTCCAGCGATGATCGCGCCAGCCGCCAAACTTGCCGTAGTTGTCCCGCTGCCGGCCCCGGCCAACACCAGTCTCGAAATCGATAGGGAAATAGACGCCGCCTGGCCGCAAGACCCTAAAGCTTTCGGCAATTATTTCTTTGGTTTTCTCCGCCGTCACTTCATGGTGCATGATGTAGGAAGTGACGATGTCAAAGAAGTTGTCGGGGAATTTGCAGTCTTCGGCTAGCGCCTGACGGAAGTTGGCACCGGCACCAAGGTCAGTGTCACGCATATGGGCGTAGCGGATCATGGGGCCACCCACATCAATGCCCCAGACTTCAGCATCTGGAAAACGCTCTTTCAAGGCGCTCGTTAGCTGGCCGCTGCTACAGCCTTGATCGAGAATGCGAAGGACTTTGCCATCCTGCGGCGTCGCCATTTGGCGCGCCATGTTGCGGTGAATTTCATCTTGATAGTTGGCAGCCCTGTAAAAGTTATTGGTACCATAGTGGTAAATATGGCCAGCAAACGCATCGCCAACGTAACCACCCGGCTGAATGTGGATTTCGTGCTTGGTGTATTCAGGAATGTGCATGTCTGGGTTTAGTTCCAGTTTGCCGGGCCCCATGTTGTCGGCCGCCTCCAGTTCATCAAGATAAACGTCAGCATTTTCGTGGTAGTGTTTTTGCAGTGCTGCCCACATGAGTTGCTGGCCACTGGTGCGCATACGCGCTGTTGATCCAAGCAGTGAATCATTTTCTACAAGCGGAAAGATTTTTTCCAGGTCGTGATCTTTCTTCGGGTCAAGACCTCCTTCTTCAAGCAGACGGTCAAAGCGTGCCCGTGATGGACGGTTAGCCTTGGATGACCATATACGCAGGCCGGTAAGCATGTCGTCATAGCTTTCAAGATCGAGTGTTGGAACACGCTCTAAACGCTCATTGGTTCCACGCGGCTCATAGTCGCCTTTAAAGGCAGACATAGGTGCGGATTTTGCACTTGCGCTATTGCTTCCAAATAACGCGCCGACAAACGAGCCGACGGCTGCGGTAACGCCAAAGAGGGTGCGACGATCAATCATGATTGTTCTCCTTTAAGTTCGAAAGGCTGACTTGTTTTTACGCTGAAATGCGGCGGAGACGGGCAGGTCACCTTCACGCAGCAGCGGGGCATAGGTCAAGTCGATGAAACGATCGCGATCTTTATGCCATTCCGCTTCTTCTTCGGAGGTAGGCATGTATTTTTCGATCATGGCATTGGTGACGCCTTTTTCGGCGAGCAAGGCTTCGACCACTTTCATGCGGCGGCGGTTAGACCACACTTCAGCACCGAGGGCGATGAGACTGGTCATCATGTTGTCGAGAATGGGATTGCCGAGGAAAACGGCTTTCTCCACATCGGACGGAATGAAGTCGGACGCGCGGTCTCAAGCTTTGTGGTGGCCATGATAATGGTTTCTCGCCCTCACATCTCGGACTGGAAAAGCTCAGCAAATCTTATAAACCAAGGCTACAATTCTACTTGACCCTCTTCCATTAGAAAAGGACGGTTTCTGGGCTTCAGCCTAATTTTTGCAAACCTGATCTGCGTTTACCGGTGAATCCGCAAAGCAGGTCCACGCATATGCTCCGTCGGTTTAGACTTACTTATGGATTCGCAAAGGCCTCTCTTGGTGACAACCGGCGCACATCCTGAGTTTTTACTAAGCGCCGCCGCGACGGCAACGGCCATAAGCTTCTGAGTCCATGGCCCAGCGCGGACGCTCTTTTGACATTGTGCTCACCGGCGACAAATGCATTCCCGTCGGGCAGGCTTATAAGCAATCCGCGGAAATGGAACTCAAAGGCCACCTTGTCGAATAAGCCCGTCGAGTAGGCTGGTCAAATAGGTCCGACGCCACAGGAAAGCTATTCAGGAAGCGCAAATGCAACGACGTGGTCGCTCAATTCAGCACCGATGGTTGCACTGACCCGGGACGATCCACCCGCGGCAATAACCACGTACTGCCGGCCATTAGCCATGTAGGTCACAGGCACAGAATGTCCCATATTGGGTAAGCCCGCCTGCCATGCTTCCTCTCCGGTTTTGAGGTCAATGGCGCGAATTTTGCTGTCCATTGTTGAAGCAATAAAGATCAACCCACTGCCAGTGATGGCCGGCCCGCCGGTTGTCGGTGAACCCCAACCAAACGAGGCCGGCACAGTGACACCGAAACGCTTTATCTGGCCAAGAGGAATTTGCCACTTCAAATCACCTGTCGTCATATCGATGGCAGACAAAGTGCCCCATGGCGTCGGCGTGCACGGAATGCCGAGCGGTGACATGAAGACTTCACCAACCGCAGCATAGGGTGTGTCTTTCAGCGGACGGGTTAGATAGTCGATACGATTAACTTCGTCGTCAGGAGTATCTCCTTTGGGCTCCAGACGCAGCCGCGAGGCCAAATTCTCGGCTTTGATGACCAACATGTTGCTTTCAGGATCAAAAGCCGCGCCACCCCAGTTGCCGCCGCCCAGGGCCGATGGAAACAGCAGCGCTTCGCGTAAGTCTGGCGGAGTGTACATACCTTCGTAGCGCATTTCATCAAATCTGGATTGGCACCAGCCTTTGTCAAACGGGGTCAGACCAAATAGGTCATCCCGGTCTATATTCTGGCCGGCGAACGCATCAGGTTTTGTCGGTACGGGTTGAGTCGACGCGGCTTCATCTTCAGGAATGTTGGTGCCAGGCACCGGCATTTCTTCGATCGGCCAGATCGGTTCCCCGGTGGCCCGGTCAAACACAAACAGCCAGCCCATTTTAGTTTGTAAGATAGCGACGTCTCGCGGCTCGCCATCTTTCATGATCGTGACCAACAGTGGATGACCGACGTGATCGTAATCAAATAGATCGTGCCGCACGGTTTGGTAATGCCAGACCACGCTGCCGGTGAGTGTATCCAAAGCAACAAGGGCCGTGGCATAGGGAATGGGAAAGCGGCGTCCACCACCATAATAGTCCGTTGACGGACTCGTTGTCGGAAGGAACACCAAATTGCGCTCCTGGTCAGCGCTTAGGGTCGACCAAACATTGGCTGCACCGGATTGATCACGCCGGTCTGCCGGTATGGGATCAAACTCCCATTTTAATTCGCCCGTCCGGGCATCCCAGCCGCGGACAAAGCCATCACTGGCGTTTTGAATGCCGTCATTTGAAGCCTGCGCAGCCACTACGACATCACCGACTACTGCACCGGGAGATGGCATAGCGGCGAAGCCCTCGCCGTGCATTTCATAGTCCGCATTGGAGACCCGTCCTGGGTGTCCATCTTCAGCACCAAAATCTGTGCAGACAGCCCCCGTATCAGCATCCATGGCCCACATGTTACCCAGGAAGTCACCTTTGAAGATTCTCTTCTGGCAGGCCTGCCCTTCTACTGGGTCATCCTCTTGCCAGTACATAACGCCGCGGCAAGTTGCTGGACGCGGTTCACTGTCGATTAGGGGATCGCCGGTTTCCGCATCAGGTGCATGGGGGTCAAACACCCAGACTTGTTCGCCAGTCGCCGGATCGAGCGCAAACACACGGTTGAGCGGCGTGCAGTAGTACAGAAGCCCATTCACATGGATGGGCACAACTTGAAGCGACGTACCACCGGGGTTTTGTTTCACATCGCCAGAGCGATGAGTCCAAGCCACTTCTAGATCGGCGACATTCTCTGCAGTGATTTGATCAAGAGGGGAATACTGGCTACCGCCTGAGTCATTTCCGAAGTTGCGCCAGTCCGCACCGGACTGCGCCGTGGCAGAGATCGAAAAACTTACAGCTGCAACTGCCATCACCGCACCAAAACCGAAGAGATTCTTCATAGTCACTATTCCCTCACCCGAACTCATATCATCCAATGTATTTACAGGAACGCGTTCTTCCTGCCTATGGTGTGTTTGACTTGCGCACTCGGCACATCGTCTTTGAACATATGGTGCGACGAGCGCAGCACCGAGGTCTATAGGTGGTTGGTTCAGAACGCTCGCATGGTGGTGGACTCGCCTGAAAGGCTGTAATACCTGCCTATCGTGTTGTCGGGATAGTCTTGTGCTCAGCCAATTTCCTCTCGTTTTGTTCTTTGCCCGCAACGCTCGGTTTGTCAGTTTCGGTTTCTTCCTGACGCTGTTTTCCAGCTTTGGGCAAACCTTCTACGTCGCCTTGTTTAACGGTGCCCTTAGAACCGAACTCGGCATGTCGATCAGTGATCTGGGAAACATTTACGGTCTCGCTACGTTTGGTGGCGCCTTACTGCTGATGGCCATGGGCAGGTTGATTGACGTCTGGGACCTGCGCGTCTTCACGGCTTTCAGCTGCGTGTTGCTGGCGGCGGCCTGCCTGATGTTTGCCAATGCCACTGGCCCAGTCAGTCTGCTGATCGCCGTTCTGGGGCTGCGCCTAGCTGGACAGGGCTTAATGTCGCATACCGGGCTCACCAGTATGTCGCGTTACTTCGAAACTGAACGCGGACTAGCCGTAAGCATTGCTAGCATCGGTTTCGCAGCCGGCGTTGGATTGTTCCCATTCACGGGCGCGATTCTCATGCAAACATACGGCTGGCGCCAGATTTGGACAGGTAGCGCTGTCGTGGTTCTTTTCGTTTCATTACCCCTCGCGTTATTCTTACTGCGCGGCCATCCAGACCGGCACACTGCGTATCTTGACCGGCTAGATTATGACGCGGACGAGAGTGATCAACCAAGAAACACAGGCTGGACTCGTGCGCAGGTGTTGCGTGACCGGCGCTTCTACATGCTTTTACCGCTGATGCTGTCGCTGCCCTTTGTCGCCACCGGAATTCAATTCCATCAGGTTCTATTGGTTGAAGAAAAGGGATGGCTGCTGGCCACGTTTGCGTCGGGATACTTTGTAGCGGCGACCTTCAATGTTGTGGGCAGCCTCAGCTTGGGATCAGCCGCAACACGCATGGGCACCGCTGTCCGTTTTATCCCCTGGTTCATTGCGCCGCTTGGCTTATCAACAGTGTTGCTAACCCTATTTGACACGCCGGCCATCATTTGGCCTTACATGATCTTAAACGGTCTGACCGGCGGCATGTTCGGGATTATGCAGAACCTGCTGTGGGCTGAACTCTACGGCACCCGGCATCTGGGCGCCGTTCGTTCGATGGTAACGTCGACAACAATTTTTGCAGCGGCCTTAGCCCCGGCTGTGATGGGCTGGTTGCTCGACGCCGGCTGGACCATGAGGCTCATCGCCGCGAGCAGCTTCGTTTACATAGTGTTGTCTATGGCGCTTGCGACCCGCGTTAAAATAAAGGCTTTGCCGCCTCCCACGGCGTAGTACGCTCACTGCCTGGGCATAAAATCAGGTCGACGGCCTTCGGTCAGAGACAAAGGCTTAAAATCCAAACAATGGTGCATTAAACTCCTCTGGGATACACAAGGATGCCGCTATGTTGATACTCACGCAGGCCGCATGGACACCGACCGATTCGAAAGCGTTTGACTCGCTCGCCGCGGCCGCAAGCCGGGAAGCCCGGCGCCAGTCAGCGGTAGCCAATCCAGACGTTCTCCTGCTGATGCCCCACGCGCCGGATGATCCAAAGCGGGCTCTGGAGGAAGCGTCAGTTATGGCGATGGTCAGCGCGACAGCAAAAGGCCATGGGATTCATATCGCCGGATCGGCTGTTATGGATGCCGGCGCGGCAGCGCCACAGACCATTGGGTTTGTTGTCGCGCCAACTGGTGACGTGCTCCTGCGCACAGCAAAAATTTCGCCCGACCTCATCGAGGGCTTTACCGACACTACCAGCGCAATGGGGCAGCCAGCTGAATTTCCAGTCACAACTTTGCCATTCGCGAAAGTTGGCATGCTGTGCGGCGAAGATATTCATTTCGCACAATATGGGCGAGCCTTGGCGTTCAACGGTGCTGAAATCATCCTTAATCCCTCCGTTGAGCGCTCGGATCAGCAGTTTGATCACCGTGTTATGTCGCGCTTCGGCCGGGCCAGTGAGAACGTGACCTATGTTGCCGTCGCCAGTCCTAGCGAAATGGACGACGGCGGTATGCGCGTCAAACTGCCAACGGCCACTGCATTGTATCCTTGGGAGCGTGAGGCCACAGCCGTGCGCGGAGATGAAACGTTTGTCGTGCCCGACATCGACATGCAATTACTGCGCCGCCGTCGCGTAACACCGCAGGGAAGTTTTCCGGCCATTGTTCGCGCTGATGTGTACGGCCGTGGCTATCAAGACTCCAAACAACCTCCGCCAGCCGTGCCGACCACACGAGACACCTGGTTGCAAGAAGCACGGCGGCGCTTAGGGACAGACGCGGAGACGCGCGGACCGAAACACCCCAAGCCGGAAGAACAATACGACTGCATGCTGGTGCAAACCGTCGCAAGGCTCATACCCATTGGCGGCAATGTTGATCCGCGCGAAATTATCCGCAAGAATCTGGATGAGCATCTTGCCAGTGCCGGTAGCCGTCTTTCCGTACCGACCATGCGTCTTTGTGTTTTTCCCGAATTCTGGCTGACCGGGCCCGGCGGCATTGGCGGCGTACAACGCACCGTGCAGGACCTGGAACGCATGTCGATCACCGAGGGGGACGAGATCTTCGACATCGTCGGGAAATTTGCCCAAGATTATAATGTGTACGTCGCCTTTCAGAATTTCGAAGTGCATCCAAAACTGCCGGGCCGCGTCTTCAACGCGTCTTTTCTGATCGATGATCAAGGCAATCACGTTCACACCTACCGCAAGAACCAATGCGCCGACGTTTGGGGTCTCCTGCCTGATACGACACCGGGTTCGATTATCGACGAGTATTTAGATCTGTTTGGCTATGACGCTCTGTTCCCAGTAGCGGATACGCCCATTGGCAAACTGGCCAACATGATTTGCTTCGACAACATGAGCCCGGAGGTGGCCGGTGCGCTGCGTAATCGCGGCGCTGAAGTCATCTTGCATTCCACGTCCGAACCCCATGGCGGTGAAGGCCGCCGCGCCTGGGACAACGCACGCCGCACCCGTGCCATGGAGAATTGCGCCTATATGCTTTCGGCTATGGACGGAGGGGAATACAAGTCGCACGACTCAGAGCACATGACGTTCTTCCGCCGTGGTCATACGCGCTTGGTTAACTTTGATGGCAGCTTGCAAGGCACCGTTGATGGACCGGGACCCGTATTGCTGCGCGCCCACATTGACCTTGCCGCCCTGCGACGGGCACGGGCTAACGCGCGAACCAATTTCCAACTATGGAATGACCCTGGTGTTTATGCAGACCATTATTCACCGAACATGGGTTTTCCGAGCAACATGTGGGCTGGTGACCCTTACGAAAATCCGTATATCGGTGCCCAGGCCATGATTGACCGGATAGAAAGCTATGTGGACCAAGGCATCTACGTGGCGCCGGACACTGCCTTGAGCGATAAAACCAAGGCCCGCACCTCCGACGTGATGTAAAGTCAAGTTGGGTACGGTTTCCTATGCCAATTGGTGCAGTTGAGGTTTTTTGGTGAGCAAAATTGGCGACGCAGTCCCACGGCATGAAGATTACCGCCTCCTCACTGGCCAAGGCAGCTATACGGACGACGCCCTAGACGGCACCGAAGCCTGGATGGTTTTGCTGCGATCCCCGTATGCATCTGCGACCATAACAGCCATCGAAACGAATGACGCACAGGCAGCACCGGGTGTGTTGGGCATCTTTACTCGCGCAGACCTAGACGCTGACGGTGTTGGTCTCTTTACAACTGCGTTTCCGTTCAAGAGGGCGGACGGCGAAGACATGCATCGCCCGCCGTTTGGACTGCTCGCTGGCGGATCAGTGAACTATGTTGGTGACCCCGTCGTCGCGGTGATTGCAGAAACCCGCCTACAAGCCGAAGACGCCGCCGAATTGGTTGTCGTTGACTACGATGATCGAGCGCCAGTCACAGATGCTGTGAACGCTCTGGAGCCGGGCGCGCCACAAGTATGGCCGGAGGTGCCGGGTAACGCTGCGTTTTTAGTTGAGCGCGGTGACAAAGAGGCAACGGATGCAGTATTTGAAAACGCACCGCATGTAACGGCGTTAGATTTACGTATAACGCGCGTCACGGCAAACCCAATCGAACCACGCGCGGCGATTGGTTCCTATGATGCAGAGACGGGCCACTTCGTTCTGCGAACCGGGACCCAAACGCCCCATCGCTTACTCGCCACCCTCTCCGATGATATTTTGCATATAACGCCGGAAACGCTGCGCGTCATTTCTCCTGATGTAGGTGGCGCCTTTGGTATGAAAAACTCGCCCTATCCTGAATACGCTCTGGTGCTCTGGGCGTCGCAAAAAGTGCGGCGGGTCGTGGCTTGGCGATCCAGTCGAATTGAAGCCATGCAGTCTGACTTTCAGGGACGGGACAACGTGATTCATGGCGAATTGGCGCTTGATGCCGATGGCCGCTTTCTTGCTGTACGTGCCAAGTCCATTGGCAATCTAGGCGCTTATTTGGGGCCACTGACGCCACATCCATCAACTGCCAATGTGGGTGGCATGATTGGTCCTTACTCTATTGGCGCGGCGCATGTTGAAGTAACTGGGGTCCACACCAACACACCGCCAACAGCGCCCTACCGGGGTGCAGGACGGCCAGAAGCCACATACGTGATTGAGCGGCTCGTTGATCAAGCTGCATGTGAACTGGACATGGACGCGGTCGATCTCCGCCGCTGCAATCTGCTGACGCCGGACCAGCTTCCCCATCAAACACCGATGGGCATGGTCTATGACTGTGGCGACTTTCCATGCGTTCTCGCACAAGGCTTGGATGAGTCTGATTGGGATGGGTTTGGGGCCCGCAGAAAACAAAGCGAAGCGAATGGTTTATTGCGCGGCCGTGGCATGGCCTACTCCATTGAGATCGCCGGTGGTCCGCAAAGTGGCCATATGCCGGAGTCCATGGGTATCCAGTTTGACGCTGGCGGCAACGTGCACGTGCTCGCCGGCTCGATGGAAATAGGTACCGGGCATGCGACGGCATACAAGCAAATTTTGTCAGACCAGCTTGGGCTGAAAGCCGAACGCATTAGCGTTATATGTGGCGATACAAGGCTGGTCGCACAGGGCACGGGTTCGTTCGGCTCCCGCACCATGATTGCTGCTGGCACAGCCGTGGTTCGTGCCGGCGAACGCATTATTGAAAAGGGAAAAGCCCTTGCCGCTGACGCCCTGGAAGCCGCCGAGATTGATATGGAGTTTTCGGGCGGCGCCTTCCGTGTGGTCGGCACGGACAAGGCCATATCGCTTCACGACCTCGCGGCGCAAAACGACGGCGCGCTTAGTATTAACGTGACGGAGAAAGCCGAAGGACCGACCTACCCCAATGGCTGCCATGTGTGTGAGGTCGAGATCGACCCCGACACAGGGGTCACGCTCCTGGACCGATACTGTGTGGTGGACGATGTGGGTACGGTCATCAATCCAATGATCGTCAAAGGACAGATGCACGGCGGCATCGCCCAAGGCGTAGGGCAAGTTTTGATGGAATACATCAAGTTCGATGATGACAGCGGGCAACTGGTGACTGGGAGTTTCCTGGACTACTGCATGCCACGAGCAAATGACTTTCCGCTGTTCGACGTGGGTTCCTGCCCGGTGCCGACAGCCATGAATCCGCTCGGCGCTAAAGGGGCCGGCGAAGCGGGAACAGTAGGCGCTTTACCGGTGGTGGTTATCGCTACGCTCGACGCACTCAGACCTTACGGTGTGAAACACATTGATATGCCGCTTACACCCGAGCGGGTGTGGCAGACCTTACAAATCAATAAGTCTTAGAGAATTCCAGCACAGGTTACTTGGAGGCGCTGTCCATAGCCTCGTGCCAGGACTCGGACATGTCGGTATTTGCCATGTCGTCACCATCAAGGTCAACAATACGCAGAATGTGAGAGAGGTAGTCTGCCCGCCAGGCATCGCGCTCCGCCATCACCTCCGTTGAGGGACGGTAGGACTCAATTTCATCCTTAGCGATGAGACCCTTGTCATCTATGAGGCGCTCTAAGGTATCGTTACGGTCACGCATAACCGCCACCTCGCCCGCCAAGGCCATAACCATGGCGAGTAATTTGTCGATTGCGGGGTCACTGAAGAGCTGCGGACGCTGGCCTTTGGAGTGTTTCTGTAGCTGCACGTCATCTGGCATAGCCGGCCCCTATTTCTGGAACCCGTAGAGGTACCAAAGTCCGCCACCGCCAAAGTCACCGCCTTGGAATACGTTGGACCGCTTGGCCTGCGCCGCTTCAAAGGCGCTCGGCGCCATGGTTTCAAATGTCTTGTCGGGATCAAACCCAGATTCTACTGCTGCCTCACGCGGTTCAATTTCGTGCGACTTACCCCAAAACGGCTCGTTGTTGTTGTAGGCATCCCAATCGAGAATGAAGGCGTCGTAGTCGTCCATGTTTTTGTACGGCGGCGTTTCCGAATGAACAGCCAGGCCGGCCGGCGCTAGCAACCTGTGACACTCTTTCATTATGTTGCGGAAGGCTGTTGTCGATGTTTCATGAATAAGGATGTGTGAAACAATAAGGTCGAACGACCCATCCTCGAAATCCATAGACTCTGCGTTCTGTTGAGAAAAGTGAATGGGCACACCAAGCGACTCCGCCCGGGCGTGAGCGTAGCGCACCATAGGTGCAGCCACATCGACAGCGAAAATTTCCGCGTCTGGATAAGCCTGCTTGTAGGGCGCGGTGGAATGGCCTGCCGCGCAACCGAGATCAAGAATGCGCTTGGGCGCCAGATCGGGATAAGCATGCTGAATATAGGCAACCTGGCTGGCGCCGATGTCATCGTTGGCAGGGCCTATACGGCCCATGGCGTAGAGATACACGCCACGGTCATAGACCGCACCCGCCGCCACATCGTCTTTCGCGACTTCGGCGTGATAACTGCCTGGCTGGCAATGGATGTCAACGGCCGTGAGATAGCGCGGCATTGCCACATCGGGATTGAGGGTGAGGGTCCCGCCCGCGCCGTTGGCGGTTTTAGCAGTGTCAATCAGTGCATCAAGTTGCCGCGCAACCGGAACCTGACAGGATGTCCACATCATTTCCTGACTGGTGCGCAAAAGCGAACTCCACGTTTTATAATGGTCGTCACGATTCATGACTTTGCGAATCTCATGGCGGTTTTTCGGCGGCCGGCCATGTTCTTTTTCAAACGCCGGCCTCACCTGTCGCTCGTAGACCACCCTGTTGTTCGGGCTCACTTTGTTGGCAAGGTGCAGCTTGAAGGACTTTACAAATTCCTGACGGGAAAACTCATCCACCGTAGTTTCAGGCAACATCGCATGCGCGAATTGTTCATGTGCGCTGGTTTTCATGGCTTAGCGCCCCCCCTCACATCCTATCCATTTGCTTCAGAATGCTACCACTTTAACTGGCCTTGGAAAGGGAAAACGCACTTAGCTGGGATTGATTTTCTTAAATTGAAGATGACCCAGCTGCGGGGCTATTGCTGGTCTTCAGTCTCAACGTCCTCAGGCATGACGAAATCATTGGTCATGCCAAGGTCACGTCAAACCAGAGCACCCAGTCAAAGGCAAGTGCGATCCGCAGGCCGACGGCAAACGCATAAAGCGGAGGCCCCGTGATACCCAAAATGTTCTGAAAGGCCGCTGGTACGTATTGACCGGACTGAGTGCCAAGGGCTGATAGATCTTAGGTCAGGCCGATATTGAACACGCACATACCGGTAACGCACAACGCCAAGCCATAAAACACAATTCCGCTTACACATGCTGTCATGGACGGAGCGTCGCGTTTGGCCGACATGGTGGAGCGGATGGAGGGAATCGAACCCTCGTCTAAAGCTTGGGAAGCTTTCATTCTACCATTGAACTACACCCGCGCGGCGCGCGCCATGACGTAACCTGAGGTTTCAGGTGAAATCAAGCCTTCGCGGTACAGGATGCGGCTTTCGTTGCATAGCCATGCGATTTGAACGAAAGTGCCGCCATGACTGCTGATATTGTTGCTTACGCCAGCGTTGCCATGCTTGCAGGGGGCCTCGGTACCCTGGCCTGGATCGATTTCAAGACTGGATACCTACCGGACATACTGCAGATTGCCCTCACCATTGCCGCCGTATTGATTTTGGCTTTGGGCTCTCCGGTGGGCATTGGCTGGATCGATGCTACGCTCGGTGCACTGATCAACACGGCCGTATTCTGGGGTCTACGCTGGATCGTAACCCGCGCCAAAGGTCGGGAAGCTATGGGCCTGGGCGACGTCAAGCTGGTTGCCGTCGGCGGCCTGTGGCTCGGCCCCTGGGCGCTCCCTTACATTATGGCCCTATCAGGATTGTTGACCTTAGCGGCAGTGGGCTTCGCCTCATTGATCAAACAGAAAGCCTTGTGGAGAGGAGAAATGCCACTGGGACCAGGATTGGCTATCGGTATTCTGGCGGCTTACCTGGCTGCATTATGGGGTGTGCCAGGCATCGTCGGACCCACCGTACTAAAGCCCGGCTTTTAAACCGATATGACATCATCAACTCCATACGCTGTCTGCTTCCCGCCCTATACGGATTAGTCGATCCATAGCGCGCGGCAAGTTACGATTCTGCATGGATTGTGGCAGCGTGGAGCAAGCACCACCTATGTCACCTGGGGAGGTATTTTTTCCGGCGGCGGCCTGCTCTAAGAAGCGACAGGCGCCGAACCGTCACCTACTCAATCGCTGGAAAATTTGTATCGCGAGATGTGGGCCCACTCCTGCGAACAGGCCCAGCAAACGTATCAAAATTGACGTGCTATGGCGCAGTTATGGCATTGATATTCATAAGCTCAGTCAAACGCGGCTCAAAGTAGTCGGACATTAGCTTGGCCGCGCGCGCATTAGGATGCGGGTCTGGCTGCGAGACCCAAAGCGTCATTGGATCTTCAGCCTGAACGGCAGGCAGAAGTGACACGTATTTAACGCCTTGCGCTTGGGCCATATCATCAAGTTTTACCGATACACCGGAAAAAGGATAGGGATCGAGTTCCCTCAGCTCCGGATAATCTACGAGAACGAGGGGGATGCCGTTGTCGCGGCAAAAATTGGCCAACTGGCCGAAAGCTGCTTGCATCGCCAGCCAGCCCGGCGCGGAATCTTCGTAGAGGCCTTGGTAATAGGCATCCCATTCGAGATCACCGAATAAAGTACGCGCCACCGTGTCAATCGCACCAAAAAGAATAACGCGGCTGTAGAGAAAGCGATCCCACATCGACACAGGACTGTATTCTGGTGTCATCTCCGCGTCATTGACAAAGACATTGAGGACGATGACGTCAGGTTTGTAGGCCATGCCTTGCTCAAAAAACCAAGCTACTTCCATAGATGTGTTGTAGTTCCCAACACCAGCATTAATGACGTCAACGGGCATGTTGAGGCGTTTCTTGAGATCCTGCTCCAACCGCTCCGCCACTGTCTCTGAATGGGGAACGCCCCAGCCGAACGTCACAGAATCGCCGAGCATCAAAATACGCAGACTTTTGGCAGATGCGTCAAAGGGTGCGTCACGCAATCCATTGGCATTGATCTTCACGTCAACGCCCATAAGCCGTGCTTGCGACCCCGGCACGTGCTGGTGACCGATTGCCGAGTCATCAGCAAATTCCTTTAAGGACGTCGCATATTTCCACATTTCAAGGTGATAATGCATGCCATCATCTAAGACGATGCGGCAAAATAACTCAAAGATTAGACATGTGGCGAGTACAGAACCCGAAGCAAGGCTGAACAGTGCGATAAAAGAACGAAAAGATGTCATGGTGACTGCAAATTATCGGGTGAAAGGAGATGTGCTTTAATCCAGTTCCCCACACAGCGTGCAAAGTGTTCGTGAAAACTCACGTTCGGATGGCCGCCTCCGCCGAGAAGATATTCTTGTGGTGCCGTTCTTTCGAAGCCACTGCAATTCAATACCGGGAATTCAGCATCTTTGAATACATCTTCAGCGATTTCCCGATAGTCCTCCATAACCACTACTAAGAATTTACTACCGTGCGCTTTTGCCAGATCGGAAAGCTGATTAAATGCATGCCGGGTAACCGGGATACCTTGCCCTGCCGTCTCGTGAGCGATTGTTTGAAGCCAAGTATGGTGGGTAGCCGTGACCAGAGCGGAATGGGACTCCAGCGGCCATAGCCCAATCGTTCGATACGGATGAAAAGAAAATTCAGGGCCGTCAATGCGAAAGTGAGGAGGAGAAACGTACCGACCCGCGGAGTCTGAAATACTGTAAACCCATGACTGATCAGAAACATTTCGAACGACATGTGAATCCGCAAACGTTGCAATAATCAAAGCTGGGGCCCGCCCTTCGTAAAACTCTTTCAACATACGCTTCGTTAGAAGAAATGTTTGAACCGTTCCAAAACCACCATTGCCAAAGTTCTCGACCCAGTAATCAGAGAACTGCTTGGCTAGTAAATATGGAAAAGAAGACCCATCGCGCACACCGTAAGATTGGGCGTTACTGCCGCCAACAATCATTATAGGTGCGTTTCCAGAAGGGTTTGTAGAATCCGGCCGTGATGCGCGGCGGCCATGACTCCAAAATGTCATAGGTACCGCGCCTTCTTCTATGGAAACGGATACTCCTTGGCGGTTGATCCAGCCAAGTTCTTTATCTGGAACAGACCACGTTGAATCTAAACCATCCAAGAAGAACCGGTTGGGCTCCAGCGTCCGCGGCGCGTACCCAAGAACTCGAAAAGCGCCTTCCGCACATGCGAGGCACACCATGACTGTTATCAGAAGGAGTGAAATGTTTTTCACAAAGTTTGCCGCCGCCCTAGACTCTTAAAACGATCTGAGGTCTCTAGAATGCCCTCATGCCTTATGCCTTGGTAGACGCATACCGTCAAAAAAGGATTTATTTCTAGGCCCTTACATATTTGTCATAGTGGCTATATTCAAGACTTCTAGCATTGGCATGGACGCAGCGTAACCGTACCATGGAGACTAGAAGTTGTGTGATGGCGCCTCGCCTCTAGGTGCCGCACGCACGCTTATTAAAGAGTACGGCCCGATGCCAGATTTTCCTGTACAAGTCTTAAGAGCGGATGGCGGCGATTATGTTGCCTCTCTTGTCGACCTAACAGATGGCCCTTTGGGCCATGGCATAGACCCCTATGCCGCATATGAAGATCTCGTCGAAGCTGCTTTGAAGGCGCTTCGTGGCCTAAGCGATCAAGGCGCCCTTCCCGCACCATCTGCTATTGATGATCGCCCTGTCATTTCTTTTGATCAAAACCAAGGCCTCCGAAAACCAATAGCTGGCAGTTTAGTCGACTTGACCGATCAAAGAGAACAGAACCCGATGATCTGCTATAGCTGGACAAACGTCACCGTCTTCCAAGACGGTTGAAAAACTGAACCGATCATGAATATTGCCGCCGCCTCAGCAGACGATAGCGCTCCGCCCATTGGAAAGATGCTGCAAGACAAAGATCATGTTTCAGAAGCGGATCTTGCTAAGGCACTTTCATTTCAAGAACAATTTGGTGGCCGCTTGGGTGCTATACTGATCCGCATAGGCGCTGTCGCTGAAAATGATGTGCTCCAGGCATTGTCGAAACAATTAGGCTTCAAAATTTTGGAGCGGGCTGACATTCCTCAAGACCCCAACGAGTACCTGGAATGCCTAAACAACACCGCAATCCCCGTAACGTGGTGGCTCGACGCTGAAACGTTATTGTGGAAAGAAGAGTCAGGGGCGTTCCGCTGTATCAGTCGCGACCCTCTTGAGCCCAGTTTGCGGGAAACGGTGTGCGACGCCTTCGAAGGTGAATCAATTTCTTGGTGGCTGACCGCGAGCAGAGATTTAGATTTTGCGTTAGATCTCGTGCGTCAGAGTCTATTAGGTGACACATACGAAATGGGCGATGATGTTGCCCATCTCAGAGAGTTGGCTGAAGAAGCTCCCGTTGTTGAACTGGTATCAAATACCCTCGCTCAAGCTGTGAGCGAAGGAGCTTCTGATATCCATGTTGAACCACGCGAACAAGAATTTGACATCCGTTATAGAATTGACGGTGTTTTACAAACCCGGCTGACATTACCCCGCAATCGGTTTGACGCCGTGGCATCACGTATCAAATTGATTTCCGGTATCGACATTGCCGAGCGGCGGCTACCGCAGGACGGTCGGATCGGAATGCGAATTAGCGGGCGGGACCTTGATGTTCGGGTATCTTCATTGCCAGGTGTATGGGGTGAATCCATCGTCATGCGTATTCTGCTAAAGGAGCAGAAAGAGTTTTCGCTTGATCGGATCGGTATGGCACCCGACCACTTCGAACTTTTCTCAACATTGATAAAAGAACCCTATGGCATTGTACTAGTCACAGGACCAACGGGCTCAGGCAAGTCCACAACGCTGAAGGCTGCTCTTGAATACGTTATCGATGGCAAGAAGAAGATCATCACTGTCGAGGACCCAGTAGAATATAATATTCACGGTGTCACACAAGTTCAGACCAAAAGCGATATTGGCTACACCTTCGCGCGCGCTTTACGTTCAATACTGCGTCAAGATCCTGATACCATTATGATTGGTGAAATTCGCGATGTAGAAACCGCCGAAATTGCTGTGCAGGCTTCATTGACCGGCCATATGGTTTTTTCGACACTTCACACCAATGATTCGTTAAGCGCCTTCACGCGACTGATCGATATGGGTGTTGAGCCCTTTCTCGTTGCATCTTCCGTTCGAGCCGTTATGGCGCAACGATTAGCGCGGCGCATATGCCCAAAGTGCAACTTACCGGCAACACCACCGTCACCAATTCAGGTAAAGTATGAAAGTTTGCGACAACGATTTCCCAATCTCGTTACCAGCACACCCAACTGGGTTCAGGCCAATGGCTGCGATGAATGCCAGCACACTGGATATAAAGGACGGCTTGGACTTTACGAGATGGCGGCGGTAACAGACTCGATTGCAGATCTGGTTATGCAGAATAGGCCTGTCCATGAGCTTCACGGAGCCGCCCAAGATAGTGATTTCAGAACGCTCCTTGAGGATGGTCTCATCAAGGCCGCGCAAGGCACGACCTCTGCCGAAGAAGTGATCCGAGTTGCCGGACAGGCAAACATTGACGATTCATAATTAGGGTCAAGCTTTGCCCTCTCAATCTGACCTCGTATCCCAGGCGGCCCGAACCCAAACGTCACGCATCTTTGCTGACGCGGTTGCCGCTCACAAATCTGGCCGTCTAGGCGACGCGGAAGCAGGCTATCGACGGGTATTGGCCGACCATCCACTTGAAGCTGAGCCAAATTATCTGTTGGGCTCGATTTTCATGGTTACTGACCGCCCACATGAGTCGTTGAAAGCTTTACGCACCTGCTTGCAGGCCAATGCCAATCATGTGCCCGCGTTAAATGCGATCGGTGGCGTATATGCCCGTTTAGAGCAGCATGACGACGCGATAGGTTCATTTGAGCGCGCCGCAAATATACAAGGGGACGCCCCCAAAATATGGTTCAATCTCGGTTTAGCCTGTGTTGAGGTCCATCGTTATGAGCGTGCGGTAGAAGCATTTGAAGAAACCCTTAAACTTGATGGATCAAAGTGGGAAGCATTGAATGGTTATGGACTTTGCCTTCTCGAGCTCGGAAGGGTGCAAGAGGCTGTTTCAGCCCTGCTTCGATGTATAGCTAAAGCACCTGCATTAGAATCGGCACACGCCAACTTAGTTCGCTGCCTTATCGAAAACAAACAAATAGATGACGCAATGGCTCGATGCGCGAAAGCAATTCAGACGTGGCCGAACGCTCCTGTGTTTCATTTGCTAATGGCAGACGCAAAGCGAAAGAGTGGCGAGGTCGAACTTTCAACGGATTGTTTGCGAGACGCACTTGACGCCGACCCTTACTACGTACCGGCACTCAACCAACTGGCTGGACAACTCAACGATCAAGGACAGTGGAAAGAGGCAGAGAAATATGCGAGACGTTCACTCGAGGTCGAACCCAACACCGCAGTAATGTTGACGATGATCGGCCACATACGCCAGATGCGCGGCGATCTCAATGGCGCTCATTTGCATTACAACAAGGCTATCGAAAGTGACCCAGGCTACGCCGAGGCACACAACAACCTCGGCAACGTATTGAACTATATGGATCGAGCGGAGGAATCGCTCGCCGCGTTTGGCATAGCGGCCAAACTCAAACCTGATTCAGAAGGGATCCGCCTCAACCGTGCCATTGCCCAAATGACCGCTGGCAATATTTATCCTGCTTCCAAAGACTATCGGCTAAGACTTGCTATTGAAGGTGATCGCGCAATCACGCGCGAATGGGCCTGGCCGGCGTGGGACGAGCAACCACTTAAAGATAAGCGTGTCTTGCTGTGGGCCGATCAAGGAATTGGAGATCAAATTCTATTCTCTAGATATGCGCCTCAGATTGTCACTGAAATGGCACTTGGCGTGCTTGAATGTTCACCTCGTTTAATAGCCCTGTTCGAACGATCTTTTCCGAATATTGAATTTGTGGCGCAAACAACCCCACCGGACTCACGGCTGACAGAGGGGCCGTTCGATTTTCACAGTGCGATTATTGATGTTTGCTGCGCCCGCTATAGAGACGCTTCACACATTCCTGCAGCGCCACTTTTGAAGGCAGATCCGGCTTTAACCAGAAAATTAAGAAAAAAATATCTTGAAGCGTCGGGTGGCCGACCCCTGGTTGGCATATCTTGGAGAAGCGGCGGGACCCACACGTCACACTTTAAATCAACCGACCTTGATGATTGGAGTGGCATACTGGGCAACGAAAGCGTTGCCTTCGTTAACCTTCAATACGGCAACCCACATATCGAGGTCGCGAATTTACTACAGCAACAAAAGACAACCATCATATCAGATGAAAACGTCAACCCGCTTCTTGACCTGGACCCGGTCGCGGCACAAATTGCATCCCTGGATTTGATCATCACGACTTCCAATACCACTGCCCATCTCGCTGGCGCTCTTGGAAAAGAAGTCTGGAACCTGACACCAACCGGTCCCGGCAGATTGTGGTATTGGTTCGCCGAGGGGTCTGAAACGCCGTGGTATACCAACATGACGCTGCTACGGCACAGCTATAACGAAGGTTGGGGTGCGGTTCTTAACGATGTGCGTGACCGCTTGATTGGCGTCGCGCCTCGCCTTGGCAATGAACCATCTTAATTCAGCAGGCGAATCATTGGCTGACCCAAACATCACGATTAATGAGGCGCTTGCCAGTGGAATAGAGCTGCAGAACGAAGGGCAGCTTAAAAAGGCTACCGAGAAATACAAAGCCGCGTTAGCATTAGAGCCTGAAAACCCCGACGCATTGCACTTACTCGGCATAGTACAAGCGCAATTGAACAGCGTCGACGACGCGATAGCGCTCATTACGCGCGCTATAGAAAAGCGGCCGAGATTTAGCGAAGCCCTCTATAATATTGGGCGCATTTATCAATCTAAATCCAGGCCTCAAGAAGCGATTAACGCATACGTTCAAGCAGCACGCTTTCGTGATGGCTACAGCGACGCCTGGTACAACTTGGGCTGCGTCTATTCAGATGTGGGTATGTTTGAAGAGGCCCTTGCGGCTTTTGAAGCTGGCTTAACTTTTGATCCGAAAAACGAGGAATTCCACGACGCCATCTGCAGGCTATACAAAAGTCAGGGGCTGTTTGAGGAATGCATTGAAGCTGCGAACCGTGGCTTAAGCGCAATTCGTGGCTCAGCACATTTTCTAATTCACCGGTCAGAGGCATGCTTTGCGCTGGGTCGGCTAGAGGATGGCTGGCGAGACTATGCCGCGCGTATGAGACACCCGAAAAATCCAAACCGACCAAGGCACTATGACCTTCCCCAATGGGAGGGGGAAGACCTGACTGACAAGACTATTCTTGTCATAACAGAACAAGGCCCGGGCGAAACTTTTCTGTTTTCTACAATGTTGCCAGACATCGTTTCCAAAGCAAATAAATGCATCGTGGTGACGTCAGACCGATTGCGGCCAATATTGCGGCGATCTTTTCCGGACGCGGTGATTTTGTCTGAGGAAACAACCTTAAGTCCGCCGGACGAAGCCGATGTACAGGTTTCACTGGTCGATCTTGGCCTGTGGCTTAGGCCAGCGTGGGAGTCTTTTCCAAAACAAGGCCCCCATATTGTCCCAGACCCAAAGCGGGTAGCGGAGTATAGGGAGCGTTACAAACGACTATTCGGAGGCAAATTGATTGTGGGTATTGCCTGGCGCACGCAGGGCGTAAATTCTGCTGCGGAAAAATCCACTCATCTTGAATTATGGAAACCTATTTTGTTTACGCCGGGCGTCGCGTTCGTCAGTTTGCAATACGGCGACACCCTACAAGAAATTGCAAATATTGGTTCGTCGTCCGGAATAGACATTTTGACTGAACCGGGAGTCGACCCGCTGATCGACTTGGACGGTCATCTGGCTCAAATTGCAGCATTAGATTTGGTTATTTCCACATCAAATACTGCTGCCCATGCGGCAGCGGCGCAAGGCGTTCCGACTTGGTGCATGCTTTCAAATAGACTTGGAGACGGTCTCAGATGGACGTGGTTTTGGGATCAAGCACACAGCCCCTGGTACTCGGAGGCACGACTCTACAGGCAGATTGAATTCGGGAATTGGTCAGTTCCCATCGCAAACATCGCAGTTGATCTCATTCAACAAAGTGCAAAGCTGAATCCATCAGTCAATACTGCTGAACATCTTTTGTCGTTAGCTCTCGCTTATCGAAAGGCGTCACAATACGCACCCATGGGCCTAGCGGCAGATGCTGCCCGTGCTGTCGGTTCACAGTCGTCTATTAGCCTTCGATTATCTGCCGAAAGCAGACGCTTGGATGCAAGACCTAACGAGGCCATACGCCTGATAGACGAGAAGCGCCGCGAATATAGACTCGAAAACAGCTATGATTTGGTAAAAGAACGCGCGCGTTCTCTCATAGAAGTTGACCAAGCTACAGACGCCATTGACGACCTTGAACGCGCCGCGCTCGACAACCCAGACAACGCCGGCATCTTCCTGCAACTTGGGAATGCGCATCACCAGTCGGGCAACGCTGAAAACGCCCTGGCTCATCTTGAACGTGCGCTATCAATCGCGCCTCAAGAAAGAGCTATCCGAAAAAGTATAGCGGCCCATCTACTTGAAATTGGGCGAACAAATGAATCTATCTTGATTCTAGACAGCCTTCTTGCAGAAGACCCCACCGATGTCGACGCGGCGGCAACACGAGGGATTGCATTATTAAGTGGTGGAGATTTTCTCGAAGGCTGGCCCGCTTATCAAAACCGCTTGAGGCAATCGACGGCAAACATTAGTTATGCGCGCTTCCCACATAAGAATTGGCAGGGAGAGTCGTTGGCCGGTGCCCACGTCCTGGTCTGGACGGAGCAAGGCGTTGGTGAAGAATTGCTGGTATCAACGCTCATACCTGAGCTGACCGAATTGGCCCAGTCCGTTACGCTTCTTTGCTCATCGCGTATGGTTCAGCTTTTTAAAAGAAGTTTCCTTGGAGTAAATGTTGAGGAACGCAAAGAGCCATTGTCTTTGGCAGCGGTAAACCCAAAAATAGATTTTCAAATGTCGTTAAGTGATCTTGGCAGCGCTCTCAGGCCGTCCATACGCGCCTTCACGGACTCCAAAGTTGGTTGCGTACTGATCCCTAAGCCTAAACTCACTAAAGAACTCAGGGATCGATATAGAGACAATAGGGAGAATTTGCCGTTGGTAGGGTTATCTTGGCAGAGCACGGCGCCATATTTGGGTCGGCTCAAAAGCCTCGATATCAACTTAGCTACGAAATTCGTTCAGAGCGCCAATGCAGCTTTTGTCTCTCTTCAGTATAGCCCCGATCCGGACCATTTGAAGGCGCTATCCCGAACGGGACGAGAGAGGTGGATTTATGACCCGGCAATTGATGCACTTGAATCAATAGACAGAGCGGCGGCCCAAATTGCAGCTATGGATTACGTAGTAACTGTCAGTAACTCGACAGCGCATTTGGCGGGCGCTCTTGGCATTCCGACGGCCCTACTGGTTCCGCAAGGAACTGGCCGTCACTGGTATTGGCTTCGGAACCAAGATAAGTCGCTTTGGTATAAGTCGGTTCAACTGTTTGAAACTGTGAGTCAAGACGGGTGGGCACGTGCCACTAGCTCGATAGCAGAAATCATCGACGCCCTTGGACAGCACTCATGAACGAGCAAAGAATGCCGCCTGATCAGATAAAGGTCATAACGAGTAAGGCAGCCGAGCAGCTTTTCCGGCGTAATTATGTTGGGGCAAGAAAGCTATATGAGACATTGCTGAGAGATAATCAGACAGATGTAGTAGCCATGACTGGTCTGGGAAAGGCTTTGGAGGGAATGGGCAACTTTTCCTATGCGGTTAAAGCCTTTAGAAGCGCCATTGCAATTTCTCCCAACGCGTTCGACGCCATACATCACCTTGGTCGTTTGCTGCTAAACAGCAATCGGGCCGACAAAGCCATTGCGTTCTTGAAAAGCGCTGTGGACTCTGGTCAAGGATCACATGCTGCATGGACAGACCTTGGTATAGCTCAAAAACTTGTTGGCGATTTTGATGCGGCTCGTGACAGCTTAGATCGCGCAATAAAACTGAAACCAGAGTCGATTGAGGCACGCTTCAATTTGGCCGCATGCTTAAGAGAAATCGGATTGGTAGACGATGCGCGTAGTTTGCTAGAAAACATTATCAAAACAGATCCCGAATTCGGTGGCGCCCCTAATTTACTGGCTTCAATACATTCGGACCTTAACGAGCCTGACCAGGCAATGTCCGTTCTCAACAACTACCTGGCCGCCCACCCCAACGATGTAGAGAGCCGCCAGAATGGCTCTCTCATTCAATTGCGATCAGGTCGGGTTGCTGAGGGTTTTGATACCTACGAATGGCGGCTATCGCCCAATCAGAGAAGTGTCCCAGTCAGGCCGTTCACTCAGAAATTCTGGCGGGGTGAACAGTTAGATGGTGAGCATCTGCTGATTTGGCTCGAACAAGGTCTGGGGGATGAAATTCTTTCACTGAGCATACTGAAAGATGTCCTCGAGAAAGCTCCTCACTGTTCTATCGAATGCGACCATAGATTATTGGAAATTGTGGCGCGCTCTTTTCCGACTGTCACTCCCATAGGCCGTCAGGACCCACCGGCTTCAGAGACAGACCGAGCAGACTACACCCTTCCGGTTTGGTCCGCGGCGCGTCTCTTTAGGAGATCATGGGATCAATTTCCTCAGCATTCAGGTTATCTAAAAGCTGATGACGCTGGAGTAAGTGCGATCCGGAAGCGATATGAGGAAAAGGCAAAAGGCCGGAGATTAGTTGGCCTATCCTGGTCGAGCGGTTCAAGAGGCGGTCGCCTTAAAACGCCCCCTCTAGAGTATTGGCGCGCTATTCTCGAAGACCCTGAAAACTTTTTCGTTGGGCTACAATATGCCCCGCAACAGCAAGATATAGATATCCTCAGTCAATTAAGTGAAGCTGGATTCTATATGGATCCCACCATTGATACCCAGAATGATCTGGAGTCCGCGGCGGCACAAATTGGCGCGCTCGATGCGGTTGTTTCTATCAGCAACTCCACAGCCCATTTAGCGGGGGCTCTTGGAAAACCAATCGCGATTGTTATTCCGGAAGGATACGGCAGCTTTTGGTACTGGCATCGAGATCATGATCAAAGCCCATGGTATCCCTCGATGAGAATTTGCCGGCAAAACTCACCCGGAGATTGGCCATCCGCCATCTCTAAGGCACGCTCATGGCTTAAGACAGGCTAGGCACTATCGTCCCCTCTTGCCATCCAATGCAGCATGCTGTTTAAAACTTAACCTGCGTAGAACTTCAAGGGCTGATCGCTCGCTCATTACTGCAAGACACTCGGGATGTCACTTCATGATTCGCATTTTTGTTGGATACGACAGTCGAGAGGCGGTGGCCTATCATGTGCTTTCTCATAGCATCCTAAGTCGCGCTTCGGAGCCGGTTGAAATTGCTCCACTCATGCTGTCTCAACTCAAAAAGGTTTTTTGGCGAGAGTCGCATCCCCTGCAATCAACGGATTTTTCATTCTCGCGTTTCTTAGTCCCGCTCTTGTGTGACTATCAAGGCTGGGCGCTTTTCTGTGATAGCGACATGCTAATGCTGGATGATGTTGCAAGTGTTTGGGCAGAAAGAGATGAAAACTTTGCTGTTCAGGTTGTAAAGCATGACCACAAGCCTTCCGAATCCAAGAAGTTTCTCGATCAATCTCAAAGCAGGTATCAAAAGAAAAATTGGTCGAGCGTCATGCTGTTCAATAATGCGAGGTGTAAGGCGCTTACGACCGACTACGTGAACACAGCAACAGGCCTAGAGTTGCATCAATTCAAGTGGTTAAAGGATGACTCGCTCATTGGTGATTTACCTGCGCGATGGAACCACCTCGTCGACTACGACCCGGAATTACCTCAGGATGAGGTTTCATTTCTGCACTATACGGAAGGTGGCCCTTATTTCGATGCATACAAGAACTGTGGTTATGCAGATCTGTGGTTCACTGAGCGTGACAAAGTGAATCACGCGGACAGTGAACACCTTCCCCAATGACAACAAATGCATCGGTGATGAATACTCTGCAGGCATTCTCTGTTCTTATGACTGATTGCACCATTCAATTCTAAAATTTGATGTCAATGTCTCGAAAACCTCAGCTCCCCCACCGATTGAGTGAGAATCAGGTACTTCAGGTCGCCGTTCAACACCACAAGAACGGTAATTTTAAGGACGCGAAGGATTTATACCGCCTCATTTTATCAAACAATCCTCTCAACGCTGATGTCATTCATCGGCTCGGCACAATGGCCCTTCAGGTTGAGCATTACGAAAAAGCCGAAGACTACATTGGTCAAGCCATAAAAATCGGTCCAGCGACGGCAACGATGTATATCAATTTCGGCACGGCGCTTCGAAATTTGGAGCGCTATGACGACGCCATTGCAGCTTTTGATGCCGCCCTAAAGCTTGAGCCAATGAATGCGGACGCCCTTTTTAACAAAGGCCGATCTCTTATTTCGAACAAGCAATTCTCTGAAGCCATAGAAGTCAACTCACGCGCGATTGAATTGGATTCTACAGACGCCGAAGCATGGGTAAACCTTGGTGCTGCACAGAAGGCAAAGGGACAACGCTTGGAGTCTCTATATTCATTTGACCGGGCGGCTCGCATTGATCCTGATCAGAACGAAGCGTACCACAATATGGGGACCATATTGCTCGAAATGAGGATGATCGAAGCGGGCATTCTACTTTACAAGAAAGCACTCTCAATTGATCCCAGCGATCTGTCAAATCGTTATTTCTTGAGTGCCAATCAGCTCCTCGTTGGACACTTCACCGAGGGTTGGGAAGACTTCGATGTCCGGTTCGATAAATTTGAGAAAGAGTACAATATACGCCGTTTGGAGCCGCCGCCATTTTGGGATGGATCGGATCTAAAGGGTAAACGAATCTTAATATGGACCGAACAGGGCATCGGCGAACAACTGCTTGCCATAAGTGTCTTATCCGAGTTCCTGCTCGAGGCAGATGAGTGCATCGTAGAGTGCTGGGAACGCCTTCTGCCAATCTTTAAACGATCTTTTCCTGACGTTTCGTTTATACCCTTTGAAGAACATGAGAATGCCGTAACAAGCTCAGAAAAGCCGTTCGACTATCAGACACCAGCCCTAAATTTGTTGAGCAGGTATCGAAATTCCTTCGATGATTTTCCTGTTCGAGAGTCGTTTATTCAACCAGACCCAAAACTACGCGATCACCTGCGTGCAAAATACGAAGAAATGGCTCAGGGCCGTAGAATTGTCGGGATATCGTGGATGAGCACAAGCGAAGTATTTCAGGCGGTCAAATCCTCAGAACTGCTTGACTGGCACGTCATCATTGAATCACCAGATTTGTTTGTGGTTAACCTTCAGTATGGTGAATACGATGCCGATGTAGCCGAGTATAAAAGCACGTACACGGGGGTTATTTACGACGACCCTGAAATCGATCCTATGGCAGGTCTTGAACAGGCGATGGCACAGATTGCTGCGATGGATCTCGTCATATCGATATCAAACTCGAATGTGCATATGGCCGGCGCTATAGGAGTTCCGACTTGGCTCCTATTGCCCAATACAACGTCAATTATATGGTACTGGTTTTTAGACCGTGCGGACAGCCCCTGGTACCCGTCAGTCCGGGTTTTTCGTCAGCATTCGGTACTAGACCGGGAAGGTTCTTGGTGGGTTGGAGTTCTGGACCAGGTCTGCGAGGCATTGGGCGCGTGGATGTCTGAGCCTTTGCCACCGCGC
>JAQWRV010000026.1 GCA_029243545.1 Rhodospirillaceae bacterium | reverse complement strand
TATCGCCCCGTGGATTTCATCCGCCCAGCCTTCATAAAAGCGTCTTCGCCCGCGCCCCAAAAAAAATCGCCGCGCACGGCGCCCCTTATGGCAGATCCCGTATCAAGCGCAACAACCAGGCGGTCTAGTGATTTTCCGTCCGGGTCATCGACGTCAAGCCAAAGAGGCGCACCATATGGAATATACCTTGGATCCACAGCCAAACTCCTGCCGGGTACGAGGGCTGTACCAAAGGCTCCAATCGGTCCTGGCCCTTCTATCCAGCGGAAGAAAATAAAGCGCGGGTTATCTTCCATGTAACGGTGCGCAGCTTCTGGGTTCTTCTTGAGCCAATCGACCACCGACGGCATTGAGCCTTGGCCGGGACCGAGTTCTCCAGCGCTCAACAATATTCCGCCGATTCCACGGAATCGTCGTCCGTTGTTGCCAGCGTATCCGATGCGGCGTTCCGTTCCATCGGACATTCTCACCCGGCCTGACCCTTGAATGTGTAGCAGATGTGCATCGACAGGGTTATCGACCCAGACCAAAACATCTGCCCGTTCGGAAAATTGCGCACTCTGCTCAATGTCTTTGCGGCTGTCGTAGGGCACCAACCGGCGCCCAGTAACACGGCCAACAACGGGTGGTGTTTCGGACGGAAGATCGAAAGCACGGCGGTTAAGTTCCACCAGATCGCGTGGTAACGCAAAAAGTGGCGTGGAGTAAATATCGCTCGGCGTAAGAGACCCAGTTAACGAGGCTTCGTAATATCCCGTAAACGTGCCGTCAGATCCTTCCGGCGTCTCGACGGCGTAGGCCGTAAAAAATTCCGACAAGATTACCCGCAGGCGATCATCCGCATCGGGATCATCCTCAACAGCTAGCCCGGCTAATGCGGCACAGGGTGCGCGCCAATCAAGCACTGTTCCACCGAGACCTCGCGGCCCGACAGATGCATTGTCAGGTTTGGTGTCGAACATCGCACAAGCATTCAGCAACGCCGGTAAGGCCTCACTAAGTTTGTCGTCTTGCCAGCTCGAAACCGTCGCCATATCAATGGCACGGTACAATACAGCCGGAATCTTTTGCGTGGAGGGTGACGGTTCCGAAGGCGTGGAGGCCGGCTCAATAGCAGGTGTTTTTACTTCAACCCGCTCTATCCGCTGCGGAAAGAAAAGCGCAGCAACCAATAAGCCTATTGAAAAACCGACAAATGTAGCAACGGCTATAGGCGCGTATCTAGACGTGAGAACTCGAGTGAAAAGATTGATCGTCACCGGCGGCGACAAACTTAGTCCACGCTCCGGGTGGCGATAAGCCGCCAGTTGGGATCGCTGGCGGCAAGATTACGCTCAAAGGTCCAAATATCAGTGACCGACTCAGCCTGATCTGGATCGCCATCAACGATAGTGCCGTCCTGATCTTTGATTATGTTGGTCTGCTCGCTCTCAAACCGCACAGCGACGCTAGCTAGGTGGCTTTTGACGTTGATGGCCTCCAGCTTCGCCGGTTTTATGACGACCAGCTCAGTTTCCATTTTCTCGTTGCGGTCTTCCCGGTCCTGGATGGCAGAAGCAAAATTGGAATAGACGTCGCCGGACAGCAGGGGCTTTAAAGTATCAGTGTCGTGCTGCGCATAGGCCAGAACGATCATTTCAAATGCTTTTCCGGCACCGCTCAAAAAGCCATCGACCGAAAAGCTCGGATCGGACAAGGTAATTTGGGTCAGGCCCTCCTCGAGTGGTGTGCCCTGATACGCAGGATCTATGTCGCGCGCAGGAGGTGCATCGGTATCGGCCGGGCCTTTGCCCGGCAAATTAACAACGTTATCGTTATTGCCACGTTGGTCCGGACGCTGCTCATGCCCGGTACGGCGCCCTAAAGCGCTGCGCAGACGCAGAATCAGAAAGCCAGCCACCATGGCCAGCAAGATAATATCGACGAATTGAAAGCCTTCCATGGGCGTCCGGACTGGTTGTTACGGTTGCTTTTGCTGACCCCAAAACCGATCGATATTATCTTTTCGGCAAGATCAGTGTTGACCAGCAGCTATATGATCATTACGTGATCAATGATGTCGGCCGCGTTGCCGAACATAGGCACTTCACGGAACAAGGGCAAGTATGGCCCTCTTTATCCTTTTAGCCCTTGTGGGCATACCGCTGATTGAAATTGCTGTCTTTATTCAAGTTGGCAGTGAAATCGGTCTCGGCATGACCTTAGCCACGACGGTTCTCACAGCGATTGCGGGAACAGTATTGTTGCGCGTCCAAGGGCTTTCCACCCTCACACACTTACAGAAAACGCTGGAACGGGGTGAAATACCCGTGCGGGCGGCGTTTGATGGGGTCTGTCAGCTCATTGCCGGACTCCTCTTGCTAACACCAGGGTTTGTTACTGATTTTATCGGATTACTGTTGTTTCTGCCGCTCCTGCGCCGCGGTCTACTGCAGCTGATTGTGCGCCACGCGAATATCGCAGTGGCGGTTTGCGGTGGCAATACAGACAAAACAGCGGCCCGCCGAGCCTACGACGTGGACGGAGAATACCAAGAAGTTAAGCCAGCAACGGGCCCCGAGTTTGAGCACATAAAAAATCAGGACAAACCGTAAGGTCTGCTTCGTCAAAGGCCCGCGCTTGTCGCCACGGTTGATCCATGCTAATTCCGCCGCCCTTTCAAGAGCTGACTCGCCCACAAGTTTAAACATACACATTTGATTTAAGGAGTTTCCATGAGCGACACGTCAACAGACGCTGGCGCCGATATTCAGCCGGTCGCCCCAATTCAATTTGTCGGTCAATACATTAAGGATCTTTCTTTCGAAGTGCCGCATGCGCCCGAGATTTTTGATGATATGCGGGAAAAAGCGCCGGATATTCCAATCTCTATCGATTGTTCAACGCGTGAAATTAAAGAAAACACGCACGAAGTTACGTTTAACCTGCACCTAGAAGCGACGATTGGTGAAAAAGCGGCCTTCATTCTCGAAGTGACCTATGCCAGCGTGGTTGTTCTTGGCAAACTGCCTGCCGAGCATGTGCGGCCCGTATTACTTATAGAAGTGCCGCGGCAGATGTTTCCGTTTGTCCGTCAAATTGTTGCTGACACGACCGTACAAGGAGGCTTCCCACCCCTGATGCTGCAGCTGGTCGACTTTATGGATTTATACCGTCGTAAGTACGCAACAGAGGAAGAAAAGAACGCCAGCGCTGATAAGGAAGCCGTCGCCATGGCTAAGATGACCGGCGGCTCCGTGGCAGGCCAAAACCTTTAAGAGCTGAACAAAGCCACTCTCACTGTGTCCAAAGCGGTGTTTTGATTTTTACCAAAAACACCGCATGAGCCGACACTTCTTCATCGCTTGCCGCATGAGGCCTAGGTTCGCGCCGCTTACGATTAAGCTCTTTATGATCTTGCCGCTGGCCAGCACTTTGCGCTGACGCCGCTAATCCGAGACTAGGCTCACGTCCACCAATCAATTCAAGATAGACTTCGGCCAGCAACTCAGCATCTAACAGGGCACCGTGTTTCACGCGGGCTGACAAATCAATGTTGAACCGACGGCACAAGGCATCCAGATTAACCTGGGCGCCGGGAAACTTTCTGCGCGCGATCTGAACCGTATCGATGGAACGATCAGCAGAAAACGTTTCGCGGTTTATGAGTGCCAGTTCAGCATTTAAGAAACCGAGATCGAACTTAGCGTTATGCGCGATGATCGGGGCTGTGCCAATAAAAGCGATGAGATCATCAGCGATGTTTACAAATAAAGGTTTGTCGGCCAGAAAAGATTCACTGAGTCCGTGTACGGCCTCAGCTTGTTCCGGCATATCCCGCTCGGGGTTGACGTAAGTATGAAAACTTTCTCCCGTTACAACATGGTTGTGTAATTCAACACACCCAATTTCAACAACACGGTCGCCAGATCGAGGATATAGTCCCGTTGTTTCCGTATCGAGTACAATTTCACGCATTAAAATCAGACCTTGCCATGCCGGGTGAAGGACCATTCATCATCGCATTGATCGCGTATTTAAGCCGTCCCCATGTTTCCCGTTTACCCAAACTGCTTGGTATAACAACGTTTGCAAGCCTTTGTTTCTCCCTATCAGGCATTTGCCGCGCGAGAATACGCTTGAATTTCTCGTCTGACATGCCGGGACGCAACAGTGCGCGCTGGCGTTGCAGCATGAATGGCGCAGAGATAACAATGACGGCGTCGCATGCCTTCTGTCTCCCTGTCTCAAATAACAAAGGTGTGTCAAGAACAACGCCCCGACTTCTTTGGTTTGCATGTTTAACCAAAAATCGATGCAGTTTTTTAACGACTAAAGGATGCAGTATGGCTTCAAGATCAGCCAATGCATCAGTGTTATCGAACACAATGTTGCCAAGGGCCCGCCGATCAACGCCATGACCATCGATAATGTCTGGAAAACGTTCTGCGATCGCGGATAGTGCTTCTCCATTTGGACCGGTTAAATCATGAACGGCAGCATCCGCATCGAACACGGTTAGACCCATCCGCGCCAACATCGATGCTGCCGTTGATTTCCCCATAGCCACCGACCCGGTTAGGCCTATGACCTGAAACGGCCACCGCCGCCTGGCCAGGCGTTCCCGCGCTTTAGAAGTGATGACAGTCATAGATGATCATGACGCTTCGAGCACATAGGTGCGCAAGGCAGGCGTGACTTCTGGTCTTTGGCCAAACCAGCCTTCAAACCCTGGGGCGGCTTGATGCAATAGCATGCCCAAACCATCTACCACTGTATTGCCGCGGGTTTTTGCCGCCGCCAATAGCGGTGTCTCCAAGGGTGCGTAGACGATATCCGTAACAACCGCATCTTTAGGCAGCGTCCCTAGATTAACATCCAAAGCCGGCTGATTAGCCATACCCAATGTCGTCGTATTGACCAGCAATGCCGCTGTTTCTATAACATCATTGCGATCAGACCAATCTCTAACCGTGATCCGTCCACCGATGTGCTGCGCCAGGGTGTCGGCTTTTTCTAGGGTACGATTAACAACAATAACGTCATTGCAACCCGCATTAATAAGGCCAACAACGACCGCTCGAGCTGACCCACCCGCGCCAAGCACTACGGCAGGGCGGTCGGCTGCTGACCAATGTTTTGCGTTGGCTTTCAAGTTAGAGATAAACCCCTGGGCATCGGTATTGGTTCCGGACAGAGCCCCATCAGATGATACAAACACAGTGTTTACCGCACCAATGCGCCGCGCCACATCATCAACCTCATCAAGAAACGGGATCGCCGCTTCCTTATGGGGAACTGTCAAATTGACTCCACGGAATCCAAGTTTGGGAAGAGCCCTAAGTGCATGCTCGAGGTTGCCCGGCAAAACAGGGAGCGGCAAATAAGCCCCATCTATGCCGTACTCTTGCAACCAGTAACCATGTAAGCGCGGTGATAAGGAATGCGCGATAGGGCATCCCATAACACCCGCCAACCTCGAGTTGCCAGATAACGTCATGACAGCATTGTTCCACGGCCGCGCAGGAAATCCATCACGGGCAACATGGGCAGACCAAGTATAGAAAAGAAACTGCCATCGATCTTGTCAAACAATTGCGCCCCCAGACCTTCAAGATGATAGGCCCCGACTGATGATAAAATCGCGTCACCCGCCGTTGCTATATATTGATCTATAAACGCATCCGAGAATGAACGCATAGTTAGCGCAGGACAATCATGCGCATGCCAGACTCGGATACCACCGAATGCAATAACAACAGCAGTTGCAAGATGATGCGTACGGCCACGCAAACTGAGAAGGTGTTCACGGGCTTGTTTAATGTCGACTGGTTTGTCGAACCACTCGCCTTCAAGATCAAGGATTTGATCCGCGCCTATGACCAGGGCATGCGGCATAGTTTTTGAAACGGTGATTGCCTTTAATTCGGCAAGGGCTTCAGCAGCTTCGATTGCGGCCGCACCCGTTTTTTTTAAAGAGTCTTTGATGGGTTCTTCATCAATATTAGAGGCACGGGTCTTAAAGGGTATGCAAGCGTTATGTAATAAATTGGCGCGACTGGAACTGGCTGACGCCAATATTATTTCTAGTCCGTTATTTGAACTGTTCCCGATCATAGCGCATGGCGCTCATTATAAAGTTGGATGATTGAGGCAGCTGTTTCCTCAATGGATTTACGAGTTACGTCAATAACCGGCCAGCCATGTTTGCGAAAGAGCCGGCGTGACGAGGCAACCTCTTCTTTTACGAATTCAACATCAGCGTAATCCATGTCGCGGCCTTCATTCATTAATCGAAGCCGGCTTTGGCGAATATCCGTAAGACTCTTTGGTTCACGGGTCAGACCAACAAACAGTGGCTTGTCAGACTCCAATACAGAGTCAGGTAACTCAATGCCGGGCACCAAAGGAATATTCCCAGCCCGCAGTCCGCGATTGGCCAGGTACATGCAGGTTGGCGTCTTTGATGTACGCGATACGCCAATGAGAACAATGTCAGCCGCCGTAAGGCCGCCTAGACTTTGGCCATCATCATGGGCCATGGCGTAGTGCATGGCCTCAATACGGTCAAAGTACTCCTCATCCAGATTGTGTTGCCGCCCAATTTCATGCCCACCCTCACGATTAAACATTTTAGCGAGGGCATCCATGACGGGATCAAGGGTCGAAACACAGGGCACCCCAAGTTCACGGCAGGCCTGTTCTAAATGGCTTCGTATCAGTGGATCCAGCAGCGTGAAAACGACCAATCCTGGGGCCGCCTTGATGCCATCAATGACCCGATTTATCTGGCCGGCGGTGCGCACCAGCCACCAGAAATGCTCGTTGACTGTTTCTTCGTCATACTGAACCAGACACGCGCGCGCGATTCCGCTGACAGTCTCGCCAGAGGAGTCGGACACCAGATGAAGGTCATAAATTTGGTCAGGCACTATGTTTTTTAGTCTTTATTGAGTTGGGTATAAGTCTTGCGTATTGGGCATAACCCTTAAGTTTTCCATAACACACCAAATGCTATGCCCATATTTAGCGTGGGCGTCCCGCGTTTGCCAACGTGGAAGGATTCTTTTCATCATTGCGGGCATAATCTGGATAAGCGCAATTTTCCATAAAAGTCACGTTATGCCATTGAATGATATACACATCATTGACGGCATATTTTGTATTCCGGTTTGAATTACTCACAAAGTACCCCCGGATACTCCGGCGTTTCGTCAATCTCTTGTGTTCAGTTAGTTATTACGGAATTAAATTAGATCCCCATAACCAATAGGACCTACTACAACTACATCTCAAGTTTAAGAATCTTAGTATTATAGTTGGAGTGTGAAGAAACAGATCGGCCTCATATCAGACCTGTATCAATCTTAGAATTATGAATTGACAGACACATACAGCTTGCTTTAACGATCTAACCTTATTCGGGACATTCATCTCCCTTTCCCTCCTGAACCCTCCTACGCCATTGTATTCAGTCCACACAATTTAATCTTTCCCCTGGACTGAACCAGCGGCCCCATACCCCAACACCACCACCCTTAAGAGCATCCAGATTCATGCATCTCCAAGACCTCAAACAGAAAAAACCTCCCGAACTCCTCGCGTTTGCTGAAGAAATAGGCATCGAAAACGCATCTAACTTGCGTAAGCAGGACATGTTGTTTTCCATCCTCAAGCAGTTGGCTGATGAAGACAAAGCCATTAGTGGCGCTGGAGTATTGGAAATTCTCCAGGATGGGTTTGGTTTCTTGCGCTCGCCAGAATCAAACTACCTTGCTGGGCCTGATGACATTTATGTGTCTCCCAGTCAGGTCCGCCGGTTCGGTCTGCGCACTGGTGATACGGTCGAGGGAGAGATTCGGGGACCTAAGGAAGGCGAACGGTACTTCGCGTTACTTAAGGTCAACATGATTAATTTTGAAAAGCCTGAAGCGATTAAACACCGCATCAATTTTGATAACCTTACGCCACTATATCCTGATCAAAAGCTCAACATGGAGTTCGATGATCCCACGGGTAAAGATCTAACCGGACGGGTGATTGAGATAGTTTCACCCCTAGGCAAAGGCCAGCGCGCTCTTCTCACAGCGCCGCCACGCGCCGGTAAAACCGTGATGCTGCAAAATATAGCCAGTTCCATCGCCGCCAATCATCCTGACGTCTATCTCATTGTGCTGCTCATTGATGAGCGGCCTGAGGAAGTTACCGACATGGATCGCACAGTCAAAGGCGAGGTGGTCAGTTCAACATTTGATGAGCCAGCCCAACGCCACGTACAGGTGGCCGAGATGGTTATTGAAAAAGCCAAGCGGTTGGTTGAGCACAAACGTGACGTGGTCATCCTTTTAGATTCGATCACCCGTCTCGCACGGGCCTATAACACCGTTGTCCCGTCTTCGGGCAAAGTTCTCACCGGTGGTGTTGACGCCAATGCCCTGCAAAAGCCGAAGCGCTTCTTTGGCGCGGCGCGGAATATCGAAGAAGGTGGGTCGTTGACCATCATTGCTACGGCGCTAATCGAAACCGGAAGCCGCATGGATGAAGTTATCTTCGAAGAGTTTAAGGGCACGGGCAACTCTGAAATTGTCATGGAGCGTAAACTTGCTGACAAGCGCGTGTACCCCGCTATTGACATCAACAAGTCTGGCACTCGCAAAGAAGAACTGCTGGTCGACCAGAAGACACTGTCGAAAATGTGGGTGTTGCGCCGCATTCTGGACCCCATGGGCAACCAGGACGGCATGGAATTCCTGCTCGACAAACTGCGTGAGTCGAAGAACAACAACGATTTCTTCGATCGCATGAACCAGTAGGTTTCTGAAACCCATAAGGCTCGACCCCGTGCCGGTGTTACGGGTAACATCTGGGCATGTTTCAAACTAAAACCCTTATGATTGCTTGGGCGCTTCTCCGCGGTTTGTTATTCTTTGTCGTTTTGATGGGTGTCAGCCTGAGTCTCATTTTCTTGAACGCCGGCCGCACACCCAGCGTGCCGTGGTTTCCGCTGCCGGTCATTATCATCATCGGGGGTGCCACATACTTTGCTCATAGACGCTGGGGTATCCGTATCGGTGCGCCTCAAAACGTTTCGTGGCAAATGACCCTGACTTTTGGTGCCTTGCTCACTATTGGCTCTGTCTGTGTTTCTATTTTACAAGGTACAGTGATGGGCATGACGCGGACATTTCCGGGCCCACCGGATGGTGTGTCATTCGCGTTTCTTATGACCTATCTCATCATGATGCCCATGATTGTTTCGGTTCTGCCGGAAGTTTCATTCCGCGGCATCATTCAGACTCGTCTTGAAACTTTAATGCGCTTGTGGCCGACGTTGATTGTCATTGCCGTTGCCAACACAGTGTTTCATTTCAACGCGACGGATTTGGCGAATCAGTGGCTGTTTCACATAGTTTTGAATTTGGGTCTTGGTTATGTCACCTGGATAAGTCAGTCGATTCTTCCTGCCGTGTTGATGCATTTATCCATGAACATAACGGTTAACACGTCCGAATATTTGTGGGGGCCCTTCGTGTTGTCAGAGATTGTTCAGGGCACAGTGTTGACCGGTGTTATCATCACGGCCGTGCTATCCTTTGTTGCCGCAGGATTGTTGTTGCCGCGCCTGCGGCACCTTTGATCTCTGCGCCGACAGCACGAGCCTTAAGGTATAAAAACGCTCGTGCCGCTACGGCACCAAAATCGTCGAGCCAGTGGTCATGCGGGATTCCAAATCGGCGTGGGCGTGTGACGCTTGATCTAGTCTATAGCTCTGGCCCACATCTATTTTAACCGCGCCGGAACCCACCACATCAAAAAGATCCGCGCAGCCTTGCTCGAGCTCGGGACGGGTGCCGGTATAATGGAACAGGGTTGG
>JAQWRV010000025.1 GCA_029243545.1 Rhodospirillaceae bacterium | reverse complement strand
TGCTACGGCAGTATTTTCAACGCCGTTGATGCATACCTGCCACCACCCAACTTTGATGGAAGGACGCGGCCAAATGCACCAGCTAATCCCTAAGCCCTAAAGCTCCACCTCCACGCCGTAAGTCTCGCTGGCCTAAACAGGAAACCGCATCATGGCAAAAACACCCGTAAAAAGCATCATCTTAACGCTCGCCGATCTAATGACGGGCTAAAGGATGTGCCACTTCCCGACACTCACCCTACCAATCAACCCCTTAAATTCTTAATGGATATGAAATATGAAACTACGTTCAAAATTGGCTTCACTTGCCATTGCTGGTGCGATGACCGTGTCAGCCACGGTGACTCATGCTGCAAATATTGTTGAAACAGCTGTCAGTGCGGGCCAATTCAATACCTTGGTTGCTGCCGTTCAAGCGGCAGGCCTTGTGAAAACCTTGTCGAGTCCAGGCCCCTTCACAGTATTTGCACCGACAGATGCAGCCTTCGCAAAGTTGCCTGCAGGTACGGTTGAGACCCTACTGAAACCAGAAAACAAAGATCAGCTTATCGCCGTTCTCACCTACCACGTCATTCCAGGCAAAGTGATGTCCAGTGACATCGCCGGTAAATCATTGGATGCCAAGACCGTTCAAGGTCAGTCACTCGCCATTAACGCAACGATGGGTGTCAAAGTTGACACCGCAACGGTCATACAAGCGGATATTGCTACAGACAACGGCGTTATCCACGTCATCGATACTGTCGTTCTTCCAAAGAGCTAATCGCTATATTGGGCTCCGTTGAAACTGGCTACGGAGCCCCTTTTATTAAGCGAACCTCATTATTCCATCTAGAGATTGAATTGAATTACGCCCCCCTTAGCGTTCGTGTTGTAAGTATGTCGCTGGGATGGGTAGAGACACGCAGAAACGCCGGAAAACGGTAGTTTGGCGGACATCCTCTCCGCTATAATATCACTAAGGCTGGCCTATTCAGCGATAGCCTCAACCACCTTTTCAAAATCGAGGGCTGGGTCTTTACGCTCCACCTGAGCCGCTTCATCGGCAAAACATTTCATGATCTTAGCCACATAAGCGGCCCGGCGTTGCGTGCGCTGGGCTTCATCCTCTTCGGTGGGTTCAAAGTGATCCACTTCTGCCATGGTGGATACGCTTTTTCGTTCAAGCACCCGTTCCAGCGCATCAACGCGATCACGGGTCACAGATAATTCTTCGACCAACGCCATGATCATAAAATGCAGTTTGTCGCTGGCCGGGTCGTCAAAGTACTGGGGCCGTTTGCCCTTGGCGCTGCGGGGAATCTCGATGCGGTCTGCGTCCGCCATTTGTTACGCTGCCTTTTTTCCGACCAGCAGAGGCCAGCCGACGGGAACGCTTTCTATAGATATGTTGTCAGGTTCGAAGCCTGCGATTGCGGCCTCCTCCTCATAGTCGAGACTACGCATGACGACGCAGAAGGTTTCGTTGTTGTTGTACGCTTCCCAGTCCCACAAAAAAGAATCGTATACATCATCACAATGACGGTCTTGGGGAATGTCGAGGTGAACCATCATGCCACCGGGCTTTAGCAAGCGATGGCATTCTCTCATAATATTCGTCAAAGCCGTTCGGCCAGTTTCATGAAACAGAATATGAGAAACGATAAGATCAAAACTATTGTCTTGGTAATTTGTGTGCTCTGCATTTGCCTGAGCAAAATGAACCGTCTTGCCGAGTGTTTCTGCACGGGCATGGGCGTATCGCAAAACTGGCGCGCCAACGTCGACGGCATGAACCTCTGCCTCTGGAAAAGCATCAACATAAACAAGAGTCGAATTGCCGGACGTGCACCCCATGTCGAGAATGCGTTTGGGTGAGAAGTCAGGATACAGGGCCTTGATTTGCCCACTTACTATATGGCCCATGGCGTCGCTGTAGGGTCCAAACTTGCCATCGCCGTACATGTAAAGGCCGCGGTCAAAAATCGCGCCGGCGCTGAGATCATTTTCAGTTACATCCGTGTGATACCCATTGGGTTGCAGGTGAATATCAGCGGCCGTGTGATAGCGAGGAATTTCCAGGTCAGGATCAAGCGTCAACGACCCAATGGCCTGATTGTGGAGCTTTTTGAACTCGGTTTGCAGGCGCGGCATTTCATGCTCGACGGTATCGATGATGGAATCCCACATGAGCTCCTGGCTCGAGCGTAACGACGCACTATAAACCCGGTAATAGGGATCACTCGACATGGCTCGTCGAATTTCATGCCGGTCTTTAACTTCATGCCCATGTTCTTTTTTGTAGGTAGGATGGACACGGTGATTGAAAACCGACTTTGTACCCGACTGCACATCCGTCAAAAGATGAACCCGCATAGCCTGGCAAAGTTCCTGGCGGGCGCGCTCATCGTGAGTCGGCTGAATCATCATGGTGTGCTGCGCTTGGCGCTCCGTCATGGCAACTCTCCTTTTGGGTAATTGAGGTTACGCCCAGGACGGGCATGCAGCAAGAGATTCACGTTGACCCTTGCGGTGCAAATATTAGAGTCGATCGGGGAGGAGCAAACGCCATGACAGAAAACGCAGACAAACATTGGGACGTAATTGTTGTTGGCGCGGGCACCGCGGGCATGCCGACGGCAATTTTTGCAGCACAGCGGGGCGCTAAAGTCCTGCTGGTGGAGCAGGACACCAAGGTTGGCGGAACCTTGTGGTTTTCCGGCGGACAGATGGCCGCAGGCAGCACCCGGCTCCATAAAGAGCGCGGCATAGACGATACCCCTCAGGAATTCCTCGATGACATGCGGCGAATCTGCCACAACACCTTCAATGAGCCGATCATGCGACTCGACGCGGAAAACGCTGGCGACACAATAGATTGGCTGCTGGACCTAGATTACAACGTCGACCCGGAATGCCCGGGCGTGCTTATGGTTCACGAGCCTTATTTTACGAAGCGCTCTTTTTGGTCACCTGAAGAGGGTAAGGCGCTGATTAATTGCATCGAGCCGGCGCTCATGGCTGAGGTCGAAAAAGGCGGCGTCGATTTACGCCTCGGCACCGAATGCGCAGAACTCCTGTGCAACAGCAGCGGCGCTGTCACCGGTATCCGGACCAAATCCCAAGACGGTGCAGAAGAAGATCACAGCAGCGATAATGTGGTCGTCACCTCGGGCGGCTATGCAGCGAACCAGGAGATGTTCAAGAAGTACTCCCCGAACGCCCATCATTACAGTTCCACCAACCCCAAGTCCCAAGGCAAGGGACTTAAGCTCATGGAAGCCGTGGGCGCCAAAGTCGAAGGGGGTGAAAACGTATTGCCGAGTTACGGTTGCGTTCTTGACGACCCCAACGACCCCATGTGCAAAACCTACATTGGCGGCGAGGGCAATGCCCTGAGTAACTACGTGTGGCTCGACACCTCACCCCAGTCGCGTCAGCCTTGGGAAATCAGCATCAACATCAAAGGCGAACGATTCCTGCGCGAGGATACTCCAAGCGTCGATGTGCGCGAACTCGCCCTTGAAAATCAACCCGAGTGGCGGCATTTCCTGGTGTTCGATGAAGGCGTGCGCCAAAACGCACCCAAGATCACAGCGTTCTGGACCGACGAGGAATTTAAAGCGGCGCTCGGTACGCACCCTTCCTTCTTGAAGGCCGATAGCCTTGAGGGTCTGGCCGCTCAAATGAATATAGATACGGAAACTTTCTTGGCGACGGTGGAACGCTACAACGGCTTCGTGCGCGACGGCAAAGATCCAGACTTTGGCCGCGAGTGCCTACCAAAACAGATTATGAAACCGCCCTACTATGCCATTCACTGTGTTGGTATGAGTGTAATGAGCCCGGCCGGCGTGGTCACCGATGAGGCATTCAATGTGGTTGGTGCCGACGGGAAGACTATTCCCAATCTTTATGCGGCAGGTGAAGTCCTAGGCTTCGGCCGACTCAACGGCCCAGCGTTTATTCCGGGTGGTAGCGTCACACCAGCACTGACCTTTGGGCGAATGCTAGGTCAAACGTTGCTTCAGTGGCGCCGCAATGAAGAGGCCCAAAGCGCCGCTGAATAAGACCTACGCCGTGGCCGCCTCAATATCAGCCTGCACACTTTGTGCCGCGATCATAAAGTGTGCCCAGGCCCAGGTGCTGAAAATGATCGACACACCAAGCAACGCATACGTGAGTCCGTCGTCACCGTATTCCGGCCTTAACCAGTCGCTTAAACTACCAATGACCAACGGACCCAGTCCCCCGCCGATCATATTGATGATGAGGATGTTAATGGCGGACGCCATAGAGCGCATGCGCGGGCCTGCCACAGTTTGAATCACAGTGTAAGTTGGGCCCGCCTGCAACACGCCGAGAAAAAACGGGATTGCCAAGGCTGCAAACGCGACATAGGGCGTGGGCCACAGAAAGACCAAAGCGAAAAACGGTCCGCCGGCCAAAATGGCAAAGCCTGCAATCCACATGTACCAACGCGGATCCTTGGCGCCATAGCGGTCCCCGATCACACCACCAAGGTAAATGCCGGTGAGCTGCGAGAGACCGAGCGAGAATGCCAACCACACGCCAACTTCTGCGATCCCTAAACCGTGGGTCCGCACGAAAAACGATGGCAACCAATTCACAACCCCAATGTAGACGATGCCGTGAATCGACACACCGAGCACACAATGCCTAAAACTGCGCCGGCCCAATAGAAGTCGGAAAACGGTCCAAAATGGCGGGCGGTCATCGTCTATTTCTATGCCGTCTGAATGGCCACGCGCCGGCTCTTTCAAGTTAAAGAATATGACGGCTGCGAAAAGTAGGCCGGGGAGCCCAAAGGCCAGCAAAGCAATGCGCCAGCCAAATTCGCTTGTCAGCCAACCACCGATCAGGAACCCCAGCAAGAGACCAGCGGGCGACCCGAGTGCATATGTTGCAAGGGCTTTGGCCCGTTCTGCCCTTGGAAAAGTATCAGAGACGATAGAGTGGGACGGCGGCGTGCAACCCGCCTCACCGACGCCAACTAAAATCCTAGCTAATGTGAGCTGAGCAAAGTTTTGCGCCAAACCGCAAATCGCAGTCATGGCGCTCCACACCACCAGGGACACTGAAATGATGGTACGCCGCGAATGCACATCAGCCAGGCGCGCAATGGGTATGCCCAACGTGGCATAGAAGAGGGTAAAGGCCAGCCCCGTTAAGAACCCGATCTGAGTGTCAGACAAATCAAGATCCGCTTTGATGTCGGGAATGAGAATCGCCAACATGTAGCGGTCGCCGTAGTTGAACAGGGCCGCGCCGAACAACAGTGCCAAAGTGAGGCGGCGGGTTGATTGTGGAATAGGAGTCGCGGTCTTTTGTACAACGGTGATAACGGAATCCTTAACAGGCGGCACGCGTATGCGTTAGGCGCGCCAAAGACTTGATAGGGTTCGTCTACTATGGTGACTTTTAGCGCTCCTGTCATTGAAAGGTCTGACTCATTATGCCGCCCTTATCCCGAAGAACGTGCCTAACTCTGCCGTTAGCCAGCATTGTCAGCACATCGGCGAGGGCCCAAGTTCCTCCCATTTCCACCGAACAATTTTAACGCCTGGATTCGTTTGCGTGGCTGACGCTACGTCACCTTGGATGATCTTACCAACACCTGGCTTAAAGAGATCTTTGTAGATAAGGCGCCGCTATACCGAAGGGCCTATCAGAGGTCGAAAATTTGCGCGCTACGGTGCCCTATCCCGTCCCTGGGCTTCCGGTTTAACCACCCTAATTTCACAGTTCAGACCCTATAGGCAGGGCCGGATTGTCGGGCTAGTCTGTTGCCAACAAAAACAGACAGTCTTGGGGATGTAATCATGTCAGACGTATATGACGTTATTTGTGTTGGTGCCGGATCGACGGGCCTGCCATTAGCCATCAAAGCCGCCGAACGGGGCGCCAACATTCTTCAAATCGAAGCCGACAACCGTATTGGTGGCACTTTGCATTGGTCGTCGGGCCAGATCGCCGCTGCCGGAACCCGCCTCCAAAAAGAGAATAATATTAGTGACACGCCAGATGCCCATTACGAAGATGCGCAGCGGGTCGCCAATGGCCAAATTGATCCCACTGTTTTGCGTCTGTTCGTCGACAACGCCGCAGATACCATCGATTGGTTGATGGACATCGGCTTTAAGCCAGCAGCAGGAACGCCGGTCGCCGGCGAATCCCATGAAGCCTACAGCACCCGGCGTTATCTTTGGGGCGACAATCAAGCAATTTCTATTCTTGATGCCCTGCGGCCGGTCCACGAGAAACTTGTCGCAGACGGCAAGATAGACCTGCGGCTAGAGCACCGTTTAAAAAGTTTAATCTCCGATGACTCCGGCGCCGTAACCGGCGTTGTTGTGGACACACTAAATGGAGAACAAACGTTTCATGGCAAGAACGTTGTTCTGGCCTGTGGCGGCTATGCAGCGGGTCCAGATCTTTGGAATGATCTCAATCCCGAAATACCCCTGTGCTCGCACTGCAATCCCTACTCACGGGGAGACGGCATTGTCGCCGCGCGTGAACTGGATGCACAAATCAACGGCAAGGAAAAATTCCTCTGCACGTTCGCCGGCTGGCTTGAGGATGAATCCGACCCCACCTCTGGTGAATTCCTCGCCTTGTCTCCCAAAGCACGGAACATTTGGGAAATTTTTGTTGATGTGAATGGCAAGCGGTTCATGAAGGAGGATCACCAAAGCATCGATTATCGTGAGCGGAATTTGCTCAAACAACCTGGTATGCGCATGAACATCGTTTTTGACGAAGGTATCCGTCAGAACGCCTCGCCGATTACGATGCTCGACCCCGAAGCCCTTAAGGCCAAGTTTGGGGCGCATCCGAATTTTGTTAAAGCAGACACCATAGAGGGTCTGGCATCTGAACTGGGCATCCCGGCTAACGCTTTGAAGGCCACCGTGGACGAGTACAACGCCTCTGTTGATTCAGATGAGGACAAAGCCTGGGACAAGTTTTTCCTCATCCGGAAAATTGAAAATCCACCTTTTTACGGCATCAAAGCCATGGGCATTACCGTGCTGAGCCCCGCTGGCGTTGCGGTAGATGAAAAGCTACGGGTTTTAAACACAAGCGGATCGCCGATCCCCAATGTTTATGCTGCCGGTGAAGTCCTTGGCTTTGGACGCACATCAGGCAACGCATTCGTAGGTGGTTTATCACTCACTCCGGCAATGGCATTTGGAAAAATCCTCGGCGAGCGCATGCTGTCCTGGTAGTGGGTAAACTTTAGAAATTATCTATGAATAAAGCGCCCATGACGTTCGGTGCAGAGGCATCACAACGTGTCGACCGCATTTATCAAAACCCAGATATCGTGGCACAGCGGCAGTTCACCCTCGATCACTTAAAACTTAAAAAGGGTGATCACGTTATAGATATCGGCTGCGGGCCAGGCCTCCTGGCGATGGATATGGCTGAGATTGTGGGCCCCACCGGCCGGGTTATTGGCATCGACCCTAGTGAGGACATGTGCGCTATTGCCGCGGATCGCTGCAAGGGTGTGGGTTCAATTACGATCAAGGATGGCGATGCGAATACGTTGCCTTGCGAAACGTCATCGTTGGACGCGGCTATCGCCACCCAAGTTTATGAATTCGTTCCAGAGATTGACGCGGCCCTTACCGAGGCGTGCCGGGTGCTTAAACCAGGCGGGCAACTGGCCATCATCGATACGGATTGGGACAGCGTCGTGATGAGAACCGACGACCGCGACCGCATGCACAAAGTGCTTGAAGGCCGCCGAGATCATTTTGTCCATCCTGACTTACCCGGCCGGCTTCCTAGCCTTTTGTCGAAAGCAGGGTTTGATCTCGCCTACTCCGGCGGCACTCCGATTGTGAATACATCCATGGCCCAAGGGACTTATAGCGCCGAGATCATTCGGTCCTCCGCAAAGCAGGCTGCCAAGCGAGAAGGCCTCTCACCAGAGATCGCCGAAGCTTGGCTTAAGGAGCTTGAAGGGTTTGAGGCACGTGGAGAGTTCTTTTTCAGCATCACGAGATTTCTATTCATCGCCCAGAAACCAAGCTGAAGAAATTTCGGCGATTTTGAATCGGAATCGCCTTTCTCGTTAGCTACACTCGCCTGATTAAATTGATATGTTTTAGCGAGACTAACTATGAGATTCGTGAGTTCTGCGCTTTTCCTTCTGATATTTTGTATGGTCGTGACCAGCGCGGATGCCCAGGCAGTGCGCCAAACTAAGGTGCCGTGGGACGACAAATTTCGTCAACTCGATGAGGTCTGGCCGACAGCAAATACATATCGCGCAGCCTCCGGCGCGCCTGGCCACGCCTATTGGCAGCAACGGGCCGACTACAAAATCGCTGTCGAGCTTGATGAAGAAGACCGGGAACTCACAGGCCAGGTGACAATCACCTACACCAACGGTTCACCGGATACATTGCGGTACCTTTGGCTGAACATGGACCAAAATAGATTCGCTGGCGATTCCATGTATGTAGCCCAGCGCAAGTCGGACGGGGACAAGAAAGAGTCTTACGGCACGCTCAAGGCAGAATATGAGCACCGGGATGGTGATTTCGGCTTTAAATTGGATGATGTGGTTGACGCATCTGGAAACGACTTACCCCATACGGTTGTCGATACCCTGATGCGGATCGATTTGGCTACACCGGTTGGGCCGAGTGAGCAGACGACATTCTCAATTAGCTGGTCGCACAACATTACAGAGACCGAGACCTTCTTTGGTCGTGGCGGCTACGAGCATTTCGAAGAAGACGGCAACGATATCTTCCAGATCTCGCAATGGTATCCACGCATGGCCGTCTACTCCGATGACGAGGGGTGGCATCAGAAGAACTTTATGGGCCGCAGCGAATTCACCCTTGAGTTCGGTGATTTTGACGTGGAGATCACCGTGCCCGAGGATCATATCGTCGCATCTACCGGTGTCCTTCAGAATCCCTCTGATGTGTTAACCTACACTCAAAGGGAACGTCTCGAAGATGCGGCCGATGCCAAGTCTCCTGTCATGATTGTTACGGAGAGCGAGGCCATCCTCAACGAGGCGGGAGGGTCGAACCGCAAAAAGACGTGGCATTTCAAAGCTGAAAATGTGCGTGACTTTGCCTGGGCGTCATCTCGCAAATTCCAATGGGATGCGCAGGGCTATGAAACCCGGGATGACCGTAAGGTTCTGGCAATGTCCTATTTTCCCAGAGAAGCCAATCCACTTTGGGGTCTCTACTCTACGGCCTCACTCATTCATTCCATGGATGTCTTTGGTAAAGCTACGTTCCCCTACCCCTATCCTGTGTTGATTTCTGTCAACGGGAAAGTCGGTGGCATGGAATACCCCATGCTGGCTTTCAATGGCCCAAGGCCGAAGAAAGATGAGAAAACCGGCGAGATCACTTACTCACGCGCCACCAAGAACGCGCTCATTTCAGTCGTCATCCACGAAGCTGGGCACAACTGGTTTCCAATGATCGTTAATTCGGACGAGCGCCGTTGGACCTGGATGGATGAAGGGCTGAACACCTACCTACAATTCCTGGCAGAGCAATTATGGGAAGATGGTTTTCCCTCTCGCCGCGGCGAACCGAGGGACATAACCGACTTCATGAAAAGCATGGATCAAGTCCCCATTATGACCGATGGGGAATCGCTCAAAAATACAGGCGAGAATGCCTATGCCAAACCCGCGACAGCCCTGGTCATTTTGCGTGAAACAATTTTAGGGCGCGAATTGTTTGATTTCGCATTCGCTGAATATGCGCGGCGTTGGATGTTCAAGCATCCATCTCCATCCGATTTCTTCCGGACCATGGAAGATGCTTCAGGGGTTGACCTCGATTGGTTCTGGCACGGCTGGTTTTACACCACAGACCATGTCGACATCGCCGTTGATGAAGTCACCAAATATCGCATTGATACACAAGACCCGGACACAGAGATGCCTTGGAAGCGCGGTCAAGCAGCGAAAGATCCAATTTCTCTGACACAGCAACGCAATGAAGATCTACGCAAAGCGGTAGATGACGACCGCAAGCTCAGGGACTTCTATAATGAAAATGATCGCTATACGGCTTCCAATGCTGACCGCAATAAATACAACTCGGCGGTCAAGCAGTTGGACGACTGGGAAAGCGAGCTTCTCCAGAACGAGGATTACTTCACTATGGTTGGCTTCAAAAACCTCGGTGGACTTGTCATGCCGGTTATCCTTGAAGTGACATACGACAATGGCGAGACGGACGAAGTGCGAATTCCCGCCGAGATATGGCGCCACGACCCGAAGAAATTCTCTAAGCTGTTGGTTACGGACAGAGAGGTCATGGGCATTGCCTTGGACCCACACCTGGAAACAGCGGATACCGACCTCAACAACAATTTCTGGCCCTCGCGCGCTTTAGAATCCCGGCTTGAGCTGTTTAAGCGCAAAGGACGGAGCGGCCGCAATCTCATGAAGGATATTGAGGTTGAGCTTAAAGGCGATAATAAGGATGAAGACGACTAGGATAAAGACGGCGAGGACAGGCAAGGAGACCGGCCCGAGTAACCTGAGCGAAAACCGCTTATGTTAACGCGCCGCAAGATTCTCATAACTTTTGCGACTGCAGGTCTATATCCGCAAAAATACAGTCTCGCCCACGGCGCGCATGCCGCCTTCACCAGCATTGAGCAAAATACCCGCGCTGGAACTCTTGAAGTTATTCACCGGCTGATGGTGCTGGACCTGGAGCTGGCGCTGACAGCGCGCACCGGCCACAGAATCAGTATGGAGGACATAGCTGATGAAAGTGGTAATGCGCTCGTATCAGATTATTTGAATGACTACTTTTTTATCTCATCTAATGGCCAAGAAAAGGTTCGTTTGCAATGGGTGGGCATGGCGCTGGATGTCGACACGCTCTTTGCTTATCAGGAAGCGCCGTTGCCAGAAAAGCTCTCTAGGCTAATCATTTCAAACCAGCTCCTTGCGGAAACACATCCAAGCCAGGTTAACACCGTCAACGTGACCTTTGACGGCCGCACACAATCTCGCATGTTTGTCTTGGGTGATACGCCCAAACAAGTAGATGTATTGTAGCCCACTGGCGCCACGACTAGTGTCCCGGCCGCTGTGTCGTTCGCGGCCTTATGACTGGACAGTTGCGCCCTTCCAGAAAGCAAAGTGATCTTTAATATTGGCAGCCGCGTCTTTCGGATCCGGATAACACCAAGCGGCGTTCTCATTTCGAGCATCGTCCACGACCACATGATAATAATTTGCAGTACCATTCCATGGATACACCGAGGTGTGATCGCTCGGCTCGGAATTTTCGTGGGTTAATGATCCTTTGGGAAAGTTAACGTTCCCGTCAACCGTTTCGAAGTTCTCTGTTTCCGCAATAACGTGGCCATTGCAAAGCGCACGCGGCATGGTTTTAACTCCATTGACTGAACCAGTTCTACATGGAACGCGGCAAGAACGTCACAATATCAGGAAAGAGCGCGATGATAAAAACCATGGCCACCATGATGAGGAAGAAGGGGAGCGACGCGCGCGCGATTTGGCTGATCGGTGCTCCGGTCAGCCCTTGAACGACGAATAGGTTGAAGCCGACGGGGGGCGTGATTTGCGACATCTCAACCACAATCACTAAAAAAATTCCGAACCAAACCTGATCAAAGCCCGCTCCCGTAATCAGCGGGAGAACCAGAGCCAGCGTCATGACAATTGCAGACAGCCCGTCTATCACACATCCAAGCACAACGTAGAAAATCGTTAGCAGCACGATGAGGCTAAGCGGCCCAAGCTCAAGGCTAGCGATTGCGACGGCGACGGCCTGTGGCAATCCGAGAAAGGCCATTGCCTTTGATAGAAAAAGGGCCCCGGCAAGGATCAGCCCAATCATCGAGCACGTCTTAATGGCGCCAAACAAAGAGTGAGTCAGAGTTTGAAAACTGAGTGATTTTTGCGAGAGCGCAACAACCAACGCCCCGGCGACGCCAACCGTCGCTGCTTCGGTTGGACTGGCTATGCCTGCGTACATGGACCCTATGATTGCGACAACAAGCGCCATGATTGGGCCAAGGTCAGCCAGGGCCGAGAAGCGTTCAGACCACGTGGCTGACATCTTATCTTTAGGAACCAGGCTAGGGTCGAGCACGGCACGAATAGCAATATAGCCCATGTAGGCCATAGCCAGCATCGCACCAGGAATGATCCCAGCAATGAATAAGTCCAAAATCGATGTCTCAGATAAGACGCCGTAAAGAATGAGAATGATACTCGGCGGTATCAAAAACCCAAGCGTACCTGCGCCACACAACGACCCCATCGCCAAGTTTTCATCGTAGCCGCGAGCCTTGAGCTCGGACAATGTCATGCGCCCGATAGTTGCTGTCGTCGCGGCTGACGATCCGGATACCGCCGCAAACAATGTACACCCGACCACATTCGTGTGGAGCAACCGGCCCGGCACGCCACCGATCCATGGTGTTAATCCGCGGAAGATGCTTTCCGACAAACGTGTGTGGTAGAGAATTTCCCCCATCAATATGAAAAGGGGTAAGGCGACAAGTTCGGGTGTATTGAGACTGTTCCATAAGTCGAAGGCCAGGAACGTACCAACCGGCATATCCCGAAACATGGACAAGCTGATAAGTCCTACGCCCATCAAACTAAATCCGACCCAAACACCAGCGCCGAGAAGAACGACAAGGGTGCCGAGAACAACTGCGACCGGTAAAATCATGACGCCGGATCTTTACTGCGGCTGGCCGCGGATGCGTCAGCCGAATTGATCTCAGGATTCTGCCCCTGCCACAATCTGATAAGACGTGCGCAAAGCGCAAGTGTCAGAACCACAGGACCAATTGCAAGCGCAGCTTGAGGAATGACCAACGGTGTCTCGCTCGAAAAATACGAAACCGTTCCGCGGGCCCATGTCCCCAGGGCATAGTCGATCAGTGAGAATGACAAGATGAGCGTGATGATCATCGCTACAAACGTACAAGCAATATCAATCCAATGAGCGACGGAAGAAGCCACATGCTCGCGCAGCAGGGTGACGCTAATATGGCCGCCTTGTGAGAGCGTCCAGCCGGAACCGAGGAAAAGAACAAAGACGAGCAGATATCCAGAGTATTCCACTGCAAAAGTCAGGCTGATTTGGAACGCGTTGCGAAGAATGATCTCCGCAATGCCCATGACAAACAGCACCGCCAAAAGAAAAGCTGCCGCGGCCGCCGCACCGAAACAGATCCGGTCAATTGTTCTAAGTACGCGAGTCATGCAGTTACGTTCTTACCGGTTCTAGCCATAAACTCATCAAAAAGAGGTCGTGCCTCAGGAACACGCTTCAGAAATGCTGTCCATATTGGTTTGGCCAGCGCACGCATTTCAGTCATCAAAGCTTGGCTGGGTTGCTGCGTTATCATCCCGTTCGCTTCCAGTACGCGTAGCTTATCTTGATCGTCGTTCCGGCTTACGTCCCAAAACTGAGGCTCAAGTTTCTGAGCGAGTTCAAGCACCATGTCTTGGTGCCGCGACGACAACGCCCGAAAACTGGTTTCCGACAAGGTCATAATATTACATGACCAAATGTGGTTTGACCGGACCGTATATTTTAGGAACTCCCAATACTTTTGCGCCACCGCCGTCGTTGTGGATGTCATCACACTGTCAATCGCCCCGGATGCCAGTGCGGGCACGACGTCAGGAGACGGCATTTGGATCGGGTTCATATTGAGACCGCGGACAAGGTCCGTGGATGACTTATCATAAGACCGCATCGTCAAACCTTCGAAGTCCGCCACCGAATAAATTGGCTTATCAAAATAGAAGTTCTGGTTCGGCCACGGCACCAGATAAAGGACTCTTAGTCCGTGCCGGGTATACGCGGCCTCGACAGCTGGGCGTATCACCTCATAAAGCAACGCCAACTCATCCATGTCATCCATCAGGTAAGGCAATGACTCAAACCCGAGAAAGGGCTCCGTCCCCACTTGATGAAAGCTCGCCCCGTCCGCCAAATCAACGATGCCTTCTTCAACCACCCGCATGGTCTCAGGACCCTTGATACCAAGAACGGCGCCAGGATGAACATGAATCGTGAGTTCTCCCTCGGTCAGAGCGTGAATTTCGTCCGCGTACCGCAATGCGTTAGCTACATGAAACTCACTCGGGCCCCAAGGCATCGATAAATCCCAGTGCGTTCCACGTTCCGTTGTGTCGCAAGCCGCCACGGATGTGGATGCAATGCCCATGCACGCTGCACGCCGGGAAAGTTGGATGGTCATGAATGAAGATGCCCCGTCTTAAGATAGATGATGGCTGATTCTATCGCCGTGAATACGCGATCTTTGTATGTTGGCCAACGCAACCAGTCTCCTGTGGAATATTGACCCTTTGGGCCTTCAAGTGCGCCGCTGAGAGAAAATATTTTAGCAGCCTGTGAGTTGTCTGGAATCACATGCGGCGCATTGACGTCTAGGCGCATCATGGAAATCTGTTCCGGATAGTAAATCTCGTCATAGAGCGTCAAAGACGACGTGCCATCGGCCAGAGCGCGCCAATACTCGGCCAACATATTGATCGTAACCTGCCTGCGTTTTGCGCCAATGTATTGACGAAGTTTGACAAAAAGTATGCAGCCGCCTTTCGAAAACGGCGTATGCCCAAACCCATCTGGATTTAGCAGAAAGGTACCCGCGGGATAGTCACCTCTTTCGTCAGCTAACACCCTATCTAAAACAAAAACCTCTTCGTCATCCGGATGGGGATGGGCATGAAATGCGCTACCCGGGTCGTATCGGACAACCGACGTCACGCACCCTTGCTCTTGCGGCCTTGAACGATCGAGACGTTTGCGCAAAACAGCTACGCCGGGGTTATCCTGCCAATCCATGGCGGATATATGCATTGCAACCGGCTCCGAGAAATCAGCGTTGATCAGAACTTCACGCACTGTGGGTCACGTCTCCACCATAGAGGTCGACTATAAGGGGCTCGTGACCACATGCATTTATAAATTTTAACAGGTCACTCGCGCGAATAGCCGTCGTCTGGGTATTGATGAGCGGGTGAGCGTTTATGAGGCCCTGTTCCATCATCCACGAATCAAGGACAATTTGCACTTGTTGGCCCGAATCGTTGATGACGCAGAAGGGGGAAACTGAGCCAGGCGTGGCTCCCAGCGTGCGAAGAAGACGCTCCGGTGATCCAAACGATAAACGCTTCGAACTGATTCTTCCTGGGAGCGCTTTCAGATCGATGACGCAATCCCATGGCACGGTTATCAGCCACATCTTTTTCTTAGCATCACATAAGAATAGGTTCTTGACGTGTACGCCGGCCATGTGCCCGACGTACGCCTCTCCATCCTCGACCGTGAATGCTGGCGGATGATCGATCGTCTGGGTTTCAATTTTGAGCTCTGTTAGGCGCGCGAACAGTGATTGTGGCGTCGCAGGACTCATAACCAATGCACGTCAGCCGGTGGGGTTTGATCCGGGTTCCGGACTTCCAGCGTCAATCGAACGGGGCCACGCTCCCAGAACGGCCTGCACAACAACCGCTAAAGGTATGGCAAAAAACACACCCCAGAATCCCCAAATCCCGCCAAAAAAGAGAATCGCCACGATAATGGCAACAGGGTGAATATCGACCACCTCGGAAAACACGAAAGGGACAAGCACATTGCCGTCTAGCGCTTGAATGATACCGTAAGCAGCCAACGCTACACCTGCGTCGCTCGTAAAGCCCCATTGCAGAATGGCAACCACCGCGACAGGCAAAGTAACCACAGCGGCACCAATATAAGGAATGAGGACCGAAAAGCCCGTCGTCACGGCGAGAAGGAGGGCGTACTGCAGATCAATAAAAATAAACGTGACATAAGAGATAACCGCGACGATGAAAATTTCGAGCGCTTTGCCACCGACATAATTTTGCAGCTGCCGGTGCACCTCAAGCCATACCTGCCCGGCGAGCTCTCTTTCCCGCGGCAGAAACGATGCCGTCCATGCAACAATTTTAGTTTTATCCTTAATCAGGAAAAACACCATCAAAGGGACAATGATCAAATAGACCACCCAGGTCATCAAACCAACAACCGTACCACCGAGTGATCCGACAAAGGCTTGGGAAAAATCCAACACTTCCGTTTGCAACTGGTTCATCACCTGGTCGGCCTGCGCCGGCGTTATCAGGGCAGGATACTGTTCAGGTAACCGACTAACCGTTTCCTGCAAGTTTGCGATAAACTCTGGAGCCTGACGCGTCAGTTGAGTCATCTGGCGTATCAGAAGCGGAATAAGGCCAAAGACAATGGCCAAGGTCAGCAGAACAAACACCACAAATACAAGCGTAATGGATAACCAGGGTGATACACCGTAACGCTCCAGACGATCGATAAAGACCTGCAGCAGGTAGGCCAAAACAACGGCAGCAAGGAATGGCGCTAGAATATCAGCCGTCAGGGCAAGGGCTGCCGTCGTGAAAATAAGCAGCGCCATCAGCAGGGTGAGCTGCGGATTGTCAGAGACGGTCTTAAACCAATTGCGGATCAGGTCCATGGAGCCTGCCTAAGGATAAAATTTACGTATTGAACAATACGATGACAAAACGCCGTTGTCTTCTAGTTAGGGTTACCAAGTTACACTGATGGCTGGCTTAAGGCATCGCCTCCAGCCACGCCAGAATGTCACCAACAACCCGGCCTTCGTATCCGGCGAAGGAATGCGTTGCGCCATCTGGGCCGCCATAGAACACATATTTGGCTTCACCTTGCACAGCTTCCGTAAACTCAATGAGAAATGCATCCTGCATGAACGGATCGCGCGAGCCACCTAAAGCAAGAACAGGCCTATCAAATTCGGCGACACGGGCTGTGTGCACGGCCTTCGAATTTGGCCCCCAGTAGCTCAAGAAAGAGTTGGCATAGTAATATGTAAAGCCCGAGCCGGGGGGCGGTAGGAACATGGGTTGGCGCGAGTCATCGGGGTACCCGGCCTGTGGAAATGGGTAGTCAATGAGGTGCGTATCTCCTTCGCCGTCCCGCACCGCTTCCTGTGCCTCAAGTACGGCGCGCGCATAAAGATCCTCGCCCATTCCGGTCCGGGCATGGAAGGGCATATCGCGCGCGGGCGCCAGATAAATCAACGCCTCGACACGGGGGTCCTGAGTCTCACTGAGGTAATGGCTCCACCATAGACCACCGACCCCGTGCCCCTCTCCTATGATCGATGTGTAGCCTCTGGCTGTAATGAAATCAGCCCAGGCTTTTATGTCTTGTGGGATTCCTTCGAGCGTGCCCTTTACGATGCCACGGTATCCCGATGAACGATGTTGAATAGAAAGGGCGGAGTAACCGGCCTGGGCAAGGCGCACGCCGAGCCAGTGGTTGGTCGAGCGAAGTACGTCGCTGGTCCAACTGTGCATCAACATAAAGACCGGCTTGTTCCTCGGCTCACCAGAAACCGGTGAATAAAGAACACCTGAAAGCGCGACGTCGTCTGGCCCGTTGATATCAACGATTTCCGTCCGAACCGGGTCTCTCGGTGGCAACCCGATGTCACGCAACCACGCCAGCGTATCGTCAACCACTTCATTTCGCACACCTTCAAAAACCCGGCCAACGCCCGGATAGTACTTGATGTCAACGCGAGGACTGATGAAGGCGACAGCCTGTAGCTCTTCCAGGCGGCCTTTTGGAACAAATGGATCTTCTTCGCCGGCAAGCATCAACATCGGCTTATCGATGCCGGCAATGTTCGCAGACAACGATGTTTTTGCGGTCGGCCCAAACCAATCCAGAAAACTGTTGGGTAAAAAGATCAAGCCGTCACCAAGATCTATAAACGGCTGGCGCCCCCCTTCTGCGACAGCCTTTGCGGCCTCATCAACCGTGGCCCAATAAATTTCCTCGCCTACCCGCTGACGCCAATTATCGGCCATGTTCTGAGTCGGCGAATAATGGATGACCGCTTTCACGCGCGCATCGTCTGTATCGATCATATAGCGTGACACGCGCAAGGAACCGAGCCCGGCCCCTGCAAGAATGATGTCCTTGAAGCCTCGTGCTGCGAGAACATCGATGCCGCCACGAATATCTTCAATCACCTCATCGAAGCGGGTGAAGGAATATCGCGTTGCGTGGCGGGTCTCGATGGAAATATTGGTGTAGCCAGCCTGAGCCAATCCTTCTGCCACATATCGCGCAGCACTGTTAACGCGGATAGGTGACCCGCCTGGCCCGCCATGAAGATGCAGAATCGCAGGGCCGTTGATATTCATTCCACTTTCAGAATGGGTCAGGATAGCCGGTAGCTCAACGCCGTCATTCGTTACGAATGAAATAACCTCTTCGACAACACCATTTGCAGCAACGGCGCTGACAGGCATTAGCAAGAGAACTGCTGCAAAGCAAAAACGGTTGAAAGCCATTGGAAGGCTACCCCGGATTCGTTGAGACGCGTAAGGTTGCAAGAATACGCTAAAAATTAGTGTGCCACTTAGACCCAGCACTTCGAAAGATACTCCGGACAATATGATATCCTTTTCATACGACTATAGCGTTCCCAAGTCTCTAAGCCACTGCCTGCATGAACTCTAAACCCGAAGACTCACTTGATCGTGCATTACCAAACCCGATGGCATCGGCTAGAGACGGCGGTGCGCCCTGGTCGGAGCGCTTTGAAGACACCTATTTTGATCGTGATAATGGGCTCGACGAAAGCCGGCACGTTTTTCTCGGGGGCTGCGCCCTGCCGGGCCAATGGGCAAACCAGGATCGATTTGTCATTGGTGAGTTAGGATTTGGTACAGGTCTAAACTTTCTGGCGGCATGGAACTTGTGGCGCCAATCAGCGCCTCGCCATTCAGTACTTCACTACCTTTCCATTGATCAGTTTCCACTTACGGCACATGAAATAGCCGGGTGCTTCGAACAGTGGCCTGAACTCGCCCAGCTGAAGTCAGGACTCATAGAATCCTATCCTAATCTTCAGCCCGGCACGCACCGGGTGTTCCTTGACAAGGATCGCGTTGTCCTAACACTCATTTTTGATCACGTAGAGAAGGCCCTAAAAGGCATTAATGCAAAGGTTGATGCATGGTTTATGGACGGCTTTGCCCCCAGTAAAAACCCTGACATGTGGCGGCCAGAAATTGTTAGGGAATTAGCGCGCCTTTCAAAACCAGCTGCGTGGGTTGCCACGTTTACGGTTGCCGGGCATGTGCGCCGTGACCTCAAGGCTGCGGGATTCGATGTTGAGAAGCGCGCCGGCATCGGAAAAAAACGCGAGGTTCTGGCTGGGCGTTTCAACGGCGTATCTAGCCAAGAGTCTGCTGAGCCGTGGTTCGCCACGCCACCTGGATTTGAAGGGCCCTCCCCCCGCGTTGCCATTGTTGGGGGTGGCTTAGCCGGCGCCCATGCAGCGCACGCTTTCGCCCGGCGAAATTGCACAGTCACCGTGTTTGACCGGCATTCCAAATTGGCCGCCGAAGCATCTTCTGTACCGGCTGCCGTGTTCATGCCGCGGCTAACAGCCGGAGATAGCGTGGATGGTTCCTACTTTGCTACGGCCTGGCGGTTTGGCCTTCAGCTTCTCCAAGAGCTTGAAGAAAGACACAGTACAAAGTTGCTCCACGCATGCGGTGTTTTGCAGATGGCCCACTCAGAGCGTGAGGCTGAGCGGTTGGAAAAGATATGGCAAAGCAAGGCACTTCCTTCGCAGGCCATGCAGTTCCTAAGCGCGCTTGAAACTTCAGATGTTGCAAAACTCTCTTTGGATCATAGTGGATTATTTTTCCCCGGCGGCGGTTTGATACAGACGGAGACCCTTTGCCGACACTTGGCTGATGGTGCTACTCAGCGGATGAACTGTTCAGTTGCCAAGTGCCGTTATGAAGATGGGGTCTGGGCGCTCTACAGCAATGATGGCGTAAGTCTTGGGGGCGCAGATATTGTCGTTATCGCAAATGGACTCAATGCCAGGCATATGGATCAAACAAATCATCTCCCGTTGACCGCGCGTCTTGGCCAATTGTCCTATGTGGAATCGTCCGAGAAGACCCGCCCTTTGGCCTGTGTCCTTGCTGGCGACGGGCACATCACCCCGCCTATTGGTAATCATCATATTATTGGTGCGACATTTGATCATATTGAGAACGAGCATTTGGACAATCCAAACCACGCGCCCTCTCGTGATGCCGATTTGCGCAACCTTGGCGCTGCCCGCCAACTCCTTCCAAAAGCGTTCGACAACTCAGACACTACTCCGAATCAGAGTTGGATGAGTCTTCGATGTACAACACCTGACCACCTGCCAATTGCGGGGCCTGTACCCGACCACGACTCATACGTGTTGGATTATAGCGATATCCGTCACGGACGACATTGGGTCAAGTATCCGGATGCGCGATATCATCCCGGGCTATACGCCTTAACCGGCCTGGGAGCCCGTGGACTCGTTACAGCACCTCTTGCTGCCGAGCTAATTGCCAGCCAAGCAATGGGGGAGCCTATGCCAATGCCAAGAGCAATGGCCAATGCGCTGCACCCCGGGCGGTTCACAGTGCGGTCTCTAAAACGCGCCAAAGATTAGGATTTGTTCTCTCGACAAGGTTGCCACGCGAAAATCCCAAAGTGATCATCAATTTGCCCGGCAGCCCCGCTAAGGTCTGGGCAAGACAGTGGCAGGTATCCTGTACGGACCACATCTACTAAGGGGCTGCGGTATTAATTAAAACCGCGTGCGCACCTTGTTCTCGGCCAGAATCTGCGGCCGGCTCTTCTAATTATTGAAGTCTTGGGTTTCGGGCTGGT
>JAQWRV010000023.1 GCA_029243545.1 Rhodospirillaceae bacterium | reverse complement strand
CAATTGATCATGAAAGGGGTGCGACGGAAGCACCGACTGATTGGCAACGCGATCAAAGAGGAGTCTGTTAGCGAGAGGAGAATTAACGGCTTCCTGCATGGTTAGATGTTGGCAATCTAAGCCACGGTTGCTTATGGCATGATGAATGTTTTCGGCAAAACACGACCCCTGGGTGCGCATTTTGGAGGACTCGTTGATGACCGGCTCTGGCGGAATAAACCCAGGCAGGACAAATTCTTCGATCAACCGTTCACGGTTTTCAAAATCTTCTGGGTGGTGTCGTGGGTAAGTGCCGTATCGCATAATGGCGTGAACAATGCCATGAAGAGGCAAATCCCGCGAGCGAAAGCTTTGTTTACAAAAAGCATTGGCCTTGCGGCTACTCTTGAATTACAGAGTTGAGGACCCCATCCTCATACAGGCACTCGAAGAAACGGCCTTGTTATATAGCCTCTCCCGAAAGGACTCCCCATGACTACGGACGCCTCTGAATGGCACGGCACGACTATATTATCTGTGCGCAAAGCTGGAACTGTAGTCGTTGCTGGTGACGGTCAGGTCACCTTCGGCCAGCAGGTCATAAAGTCTAACGCCAAAAAGGTACGTACTCTGGCTGATGGTTCGGTCATTGCGGGGTTCGCCGGCGCAACAGCCGACGCCTTTACCCTATTCGAGCGTCTTGAGGCCAAATTGGACCAGCACCCCGGCCAGCTAACCCGTGCCTGCGTGGAGCTGGCCAAAGACTGGCGCACCGACCGCTACCTGCGCCGCCTGGAAGCCATGATGGCTGTCGCCGATAAAGAAACATCACTGGTGCTGACAGGGACCGGCGATGTGCTGGACCCTGAAGACGGTCTCATCGGTATCGGCTCCGGTGGGCCCTTTGCTTTGGCGGCCGCCCGGGCGTTGGTTGACCTGGACGACATGGATGCTGAAGCCATTGCCCGCAAAGCCATGGGCATTGCCGCCGATATTTGCGTGTATACGAATAATTCTTTGGTTCTAGAAAGTCTTTGATCCTTATGACGTCATTCTCTCCCCGCGAAATTGTTTCCGAACTAGACCGCTTCATCATTGGCCAGGACGACGCTAAGAAAGCAGTCGCCATTGCCTTGCGCAATCGCTGGCGGCGCCAGCAACTGCCAGATGCGCTTAAAGATGAAGTGCTGCCAAAAAACATTTTGATGATCGGGCCCACCGGCGTGGGCAAAACAGAAATTGCCCGCCGGCTGGCGAAGCTCGCGCAAGCGCCCTTCATGAAAGTGGAGGCGACCAAGTTTACGGAGGTGGGTTATGTCGGGCGCGATGTGGAAAGCATTATCCGTGACCTAGTGGAAATGGCCATTCACATGAACCGGGAGCGCTTACGCAAGAAAGTGACAGCTAAGGCCGAGGTTGCTGCGGAAGAACGTGTCCTCGATGCGCTGGTTGGTGAATCAGCGAGCTCAAGCACCCGCGATAATTTCCGAACCAGGTTACGCGACGGAGACCTCAACGACAAAGAAATTGAAATTGAAGTCTCGGAAACCGGGGGCGCCGGTATGCCGCCCATGGACATTCCGGGCATGCCCGGTGCGCAGGTGGGGATGGTCAACCTCAACGACATGCTCGGTGGTATGATGGGTGGGCGCAAGAAAACCAAACGTCTATCGGTTACGGATTCATACGAAGTCCTCATTCGCGAGGAAGCCGATAAACTTCTCGATGAAGACCTGGTAGTGCGTGACGCCATCGACGCCGTTGAAAACAATGGCATCGTTTTTTTAGACGAGATTGACAAAATATCCGCGCGCAGCGATGCCCGCGGTGGTGATGTGTCACGTGAAGGCGTGCAGCGTGATTTACTGCCGCTGATTGAAGGCACGTCCGTCGCTACAAAACACGGTACGGTGAAGACGGACCATATTCTGTTTATCGCCTCCGGCGCTTTTCATTTGGCGAAACCTTCGGACTTGCTGCCTGAGCTACAGGGGCGTTTGCCGATCCGGGTCGAGTTAAAGGCGCTGACCAAAGAAGACTTTGTGCGCATCCTTACCGAAACCGAAGCCAGCTTAATCAAACAGTACGAAGCATTGTTGGGCACGGAAGAGGTGACCCTAGAATTTGCCGATGACGCCATCGATGCGATCGCGTCCCTCGCTGCTGAGGTCAATCAGAACGTTGAAAATATCGGCGCCAGACGGCTGCACACCGTGATGGAAAAGCTGCTGGAGGACATCAGTTTCACAGCTACGGATCGGGGCGGAGAAACGGTTCCGATCACTGCAGAATTAGTACAAAGCCAGGTAGGAGATCTCGCCAAGAAGGGCGACCTCAGTAAGTTTATACTTTGAGCCTCAAAGAAAGGCTGTCGCCGTCCAAAACGTGGCGCCCGCTGCAGCGTAGGCGAGGGCAAACAAGTAGCCAAACATAAATAGTGTCCACCCCCAGGAATTGGTTTCGCGCCGGGCAACGGCCAAGGTGGACAGACATTGGGGCGCAAAAATGTACCAGGCCAGAAAGGCCAATGCGGTTGGCAAAGACCACGATCTTTGCAGCACCGTTGCCAGGCTGGACGCGACCGCGTCTTCCGAACCGCTCAGCGAGTACACAGCCCCAAGCGCGCCGACTGCAACTTCACGCGCCGCCATGCCGGGGACGAGAGCGACAGAGATTTCCCAATTAAACCCGATGGGGGAAAAAACCACGGCAAGCGCCCGGCCAACACTGCCAGCCGCACTATAATAAATATCGGGTTGGTCTGCATCGGGCGGCGGGCCGGGGAAAGACGCCAAGCCCCACAACACGATCATGCTCATCAGTATGATTGTTCCGGCGCGGCGGACGAACAACCGTCCGCGCTCAAACAAACCAATAAGCAGATCACGCAATCTTGGAATCTGGTATTTTGGCAGTTCCAAAAGCAGCCGCGGTGGCGCGCCCTTGGTCAGCGTACGTTTGAGAACAGCGGCAACGACTAAGGCGCTGACGATGCCCACGAGATAAAGGCCGAACATCACCAGGCCCTGAAGCCCGACCCCTCCCATCACCGTGTCATTAGGAATGAAGGCAGCAATGATGAGCGTATACACAGGCAAGCGGGCTGCGCATGTCATTAACGGTGCGACCATGATGGTGGTGAGCCGGTCGCGGGGATTGCTAATGGTGCGCGCCGCCATGATGCCAGGAATGGCGCAAGCGAAACTCGACAGAAGCGGAATGAAAGCCCGGCCATTCAAACCCACCATGGTCATGATGCGATCCATAAGGAAGGCCGCTCGCGCCATATAACCCGAGGCTTCGAGAGCTAGAATGAAAGCAAACAAAATAAGGATCTGCGGCAGAAAGATCACCACACTGCCAACACCCGCAAGTACGCCATCAACGATGAGGCTGCGCAGCAAACCATCGGGCAGCGTGGCTAGTGCCAGCTGTTGAAGTGTGACGATGCCCCCATCGATCCATTCCATCGGCGCTTCCGCAAGCGAAAACACTGCCTGAAACATAACGAAGAGAACCAGCAAAAGAAGAAACGGGCCGGCTATAGGATGCAACACCGCGGCATCCAGACGACGGGTTAGGGCGTGTTCAAATCCCTCGTGAAGCGTTGCCGCCGTCGCAATGCGACGGGCCTCCGATTGGAGTTGGCGCGTCGTGGATAAGTCACCCTGGGCGGACTGGGAACCAGGAAAAGCCTGCCACAGGCTGGCCCAAGCATCAGTAGAAAATGCGTTTATGAGATCGGTAATACCTGCACGACGCACGGCAACGGTTGGTATGACGGGCACACCGAGCTCTTGGGCAAGACGGGCCTGGTCAATTTCGATGGCATTGCGGTTAGCGAGATCCATCATGTTCAAGGCAACAAGAATGGGAATGCCGAGAGTCTTGAGCTCGAGAATAAACCGGATATGGAGACGCAAGCTGGTGGCGTCAATAACACAAACAATTGCATCTAGCGGACGTTCCAACGTGCTCCTTCCGATGAGAACGTCCCGGGTGATGGCCTCGTCCGGACTATGTGGCGTTAAGCTATAGGTGCCTGGTAGATCGACCACATCAACCATGCGGCCATCAGCCGTCGTAAATGATCCGGCGCGCCTTTCGACAGTAACGCCGGGATAATTGCCCACCTTTTGCCGGCTTCCCGTCAGCGCATTGAAAAGCGAACTTTTGCCGCTGTTGGGATTCCCGACCAGCGCTAAACGAAGATTGTTGTCCATCGTTTAGGGAGCCGAATTGGTATCATGTGTCGGGTCGACAAGAATGACAGCAGCATCAATAGGCCGCAAAGCAATCAGCCGGTCACTCACCTGCACCGCTAATGGGCCGCCGAAAATTCCTTGATGGCGAATCTCCACAACCGCACCTTCTTCAAAACCAAGATTAAGCAGCCGGTGTTCCAGCGAGCCCTCCGTGTCATTCACGGCAGGATTATCGTCGCCACCGACCCGAACGATTCGGCTACGCTGCCGATGCGGCAAACGATTGAGGGAAATAGATTTTTCAGGCTGCATCAGCGACCGGGCCTATGAACAATAGCATTCTTGTTGAGAATAATTCGCATTCCTAATGCCCGGCAGAGGCTGGGTCTAGTTCTTTTTTGCGACTCATTCGCATTTTAATGGTTTTAACGGTCCGCAGGAGCGCTGGCTTTGACGGGTGCCAAACGGTCTAATTGCCTCAGTTTCTCAGGGGTTTCGCAACGGTGGCGGCCTTAACATGATCAACAACCGATCTATTTCTGCTTCCGTGAGGGTCGGTAGGCGGCTGGCCAGACGGTTGGCCAGCTCGGTAGCTTGTGGGCTGAGACC
>JAQWRV010000001.1 GCA_029243545.1 Rhodospirillaceae bacterium | reverse complement strand
ATACAGCTAATATCATCGCCGTTCTGATTAGAACATTCATTCATCGGTCCTCCTTCTTTGACCAATCCAAATTGAACCCGGCTTTAAACCCACGTCGTTGGTCATCGCGCATGATGCCTATGAACAGGCTTCCACCTTAACAATATTCGGTTTGGGATACACCGGCTTTCGCCATACCATCATGGGAGTTAACGGGAATTGCTGATAGCTATTGTTACTTTTGTGCAGCTGAAGAGAAAGACGAAGACGGCTGGCCCTTAGGGGCTTAGGCTTGCTTTCTAATTAGAAGGGAGCAAGAACCGGACATTAGCTGATGGCCTCAATCGTTTCTTCGCTCTCTCTAATAAGTTCACGAAACCGTTTCATTTCTTTTAGATGCTCAGCAGAATAGCGCCCGTGCTTCCAGGCGTTACGATTTCCAATAGGAGCGCCACTCCCTTTTGCCCCGCCGTGCATACGGCAGCGTTTCCTACCCTTAACCGCTGGTGACTGGCACGGGCTGCCCTTCCTCGTCTTTGCATTGCAGCGGAGAGTCTGATGCATCGGTAAGATGTTACCGACGCAGACGTCAAAATTGGCTCTAGGTCCACTGAGAATACCATGGGATTTTTGTTCTTGGTGCAGAGCTAATTTTCGCCCCGCAACGCCTGCAAGTACGCATTGACTAGATAGGCATGATCCCAATCGGGATGCTGGGAATTCCCGAGGCGCAGAATCATCAGATCTTCAGATGGCACCGTAAACACGACCCGGAAGCCGCCACCTTCCATCATCCGCACGTCATCGGCAAGGAATGGTTCGGAATGCGGAATGACGCCGGGGTCACCCTCGAAATAGGTGCGCATCGCGACGTAGGGCGTCCCCAGCCAGAGGCCAATACCGAAGCGCGGGTTGGCCGATGACGGCGTCGCCATCGTATCCACCCAGCCTTCGGGCAGCACCTGCTCGCCATTCCATATACCGCGATTCAAAATCAGCGCCCCGAACCGCGCCCAGTCGCGTGGGGTCGCGCGCATGCAACACATGACGCGGGCGACGCCCCCAGGCCGGTCGAACTGGAACGTTGCATCCGCGGCGCCAATTTTCCGCCACACTCGCTCGGACAGAATTTTTTGAATCGGCTGCCTCATGGCCCGTTCTATCACCAGCGCCAGCAGCTGCATGTTTTCCTGCGCGACTTCGAAGCGGGAGCCGGGTTCGCTAGTTTTATCGTAAGCCAAAGCCGCCCGAACAACATCGCCGCAGTAGACGAGGCAGAGATCCTTATTGCCGTGGATTTGCTCCAGGCCAAGTGAAGGTGCGACCTCCAGCCCAGACGCATTCTGTGCCAGCTGCCGTACCTTGATCGCGCCGCGCGGATCGTCCTGCCACTCGGTAATGTATTCGCCGATGGGATCGTCCAGACTGAGCGCCCCGTCCGCGACCGCAAAGCCCAACACCATTGGCGTCACGCTGCGGGTGATGGCGCGGCCGTTGGTCAGGGCATCGGGCTTACCTTGTTGCCAGTACCGCTCCAACTGCACTTTGCCTTTGTGCACAATGATCAGTGCATAGGTGTCTCGGGCCTCGGCCCAATCGGCCAGGGCGTCGAGAGTGCCCGCCGGAAGCGACGTTTCACCCGGTTTCGCGGTGGGGAGGAAGGGGCCTACCGGTCCTTCGATCACAGCGTCGGGCCAATAAAAATATGGATCGGGTTCGAAGACGTTGTCTGGCGTAGACGTCATCCGCCACCAGAACACCGGATCGCTGTAGGTGGGGTCATCACGCACCATATTCGGATCGGCGATGCCGGGTGGAAACGTGTCTTCAGCTGCAGTCACTGGCGCGGCGCTCAGCACGAGACTGGCGCATACAGCTCTATAAATATTGGACATCGTCACCGTTGGTCTCCTGGTGTTGAGGGAACGTTGAGCTCTCAGGTGCCGCCCGGCAGCGCGGGCTGCTGCTCGCGGGCATACCATTCGAGCGACGACAGCGAAGGCTCTTCCCACTCCGTCGGCGCATCCATGAAACGCGGATAGTTCTTAGCAATGTGATCGACGATGCGCTGGTCGGGCATCTCTTTCGGACTTTTCACGCTGGCGAAGTTGCAGTTGTAGACACAATGGCCGGGCGCCTGCCCCATAAGCATCCACGGCAGCCAAGGTGTCACGCGCGTCCATACGCCGGTGCTCGGAATCGTCGTCAGTTCGGGGTTCTGTAGGTCCGCCATGGAGAAGGTGTAATTGAAGGTCTCGGTCACCCGGTTCATGGGGCCGGAGCTTTCGCGTACCCACACCTTGGGGTCGAGGGCATTGGGATAATAAAGATGGACGTGAATCTCCATCATGCTGTGCTGGCCGATCTTCTGCCAGTTTAGGATGAACGGACGCGGCTCGCGTTTTTCCTCGTTCAGGCCGCCGTAGGACGGCGGATCGGGCCAGACGTCCTTGAATACTGCGTTGAACGGATCGTTAGCGACGGGCACGACCCGAACGGTCTCACCCGTATACGGGTTTTCCATCTCCTCGAGGATCTCACCGGTTTCCAGATCCGTATAAAACACGATCTCGCGCAGCACGCGGCGATAGCCGTATTCGGGCCCCTCGTAGGGAATCAGTCGGTTGCAGCCGAAGCCGCGAAAGCCGCAGATGTCCCTCACCGGCCCACCCGGCGCGACGCCCATGACATAACCGTCAATCCATCCGTAATGGGTGGATTCCATATCTAAGTTAGAAGTCAATTTAAGGTAGGCGTCGACGTTGCCGCGTCCGGTGTTCAAATCGTAGGTAGGACCGCGCATCGAGGCACCACTTTCCGAATCCGTTGCTGCCTGTGCGCGCCCCGGCGCCAGCACGCTGGTGAGGGCCGGTAGCGCGGTCATCGCTGCGCCGCCCGTGAGAATGGACCGGCGGTCAATCGGTTGCTCTGCCATAATAAAAATGTCCTTACAAATAGTGTCGTCTTAAATCTCGAACGGCACCGGCTTGTCGAAGTCGCTCCACCGCGGTACCAGCAATTCTGGGTATTCCCGTTCCAGCCGATCAAGCATCTCGCGTGGAATTTCCTGTGGCGAATTGATCTTCTTACCGTCCCAGAACCCCGATAAATGGCCCTGCCCTTCGGGCATGTTGAGCCATGGATAATTCTCAAAAGCATAGTGGCCGCAGAAGTGCACCGGAAGCGAAGTGATCGTTTCGTTGGCAAACAAATCGAGATCCACCCACTGGCATGAATTTTCGATATGGGTGGCCGGCCAATCAGGGGGCGCACTGCGCACGCTGTCGAGCTTAATCAGATTATCCTCGATGCGGAACTGCCGATACACATCTTGCACCGTACCGTCGCCGCTGATGTTGCGGAACCCGATCGGACTCCCAATCGTACCAGGGTCCGTTAGCAGCAATGAGACCGGCACTTCGACGCGTTCTCCGGTGATCGGATTGATTACGGAATCCGTGTACTTGTTCGTTTTCAGGTCGCGAGCGTAAGACACATTATGCGCATGAATACGATAGTTGTTATTCCCAAGGTGCCGGAAGTAGCTGTACTCGATGCCTTCGTAACGGATCAGCGGTTCTGGCCTACGGCCGCCCGGAATCATGAAGACCATCCAGTTGTACCAGGTGATCGTAGACCCTTGATCTTCGACCAGGTCGCGCTCAATGCGCATGTGGGCGCGAAATTCCTCCACCGGATCGTCAAAGTATAGGAATTCGGACTCCACTTGGCTGACCGGCGGCGACAAGGACACCAAATTTTGCGCCTGCGCGCTTTTTGCCCCGGCCCCTGCTCCAGCCCCTACTCCAGCCATTGCGCCAGCGACAGCCGCGCTCGACGTTACAAAATTGCGTCGTGTAAACATGTTGCACCCTCTCAAATTTCAAATGGAATTCGGCGATCGAACTCATTCCATCGCGGTTCCAGCAGCTCCGGGTATTCCCGCTCCATGCGGTCGAGCATTTCACGCGGGATCTCGGACGGCGAATTGAGTTTCTTACCGTCCCAGAAACCGGTCAGGTGACCGTTCTGTCCGGGCGTCTCCGGCATGTTGAGCCAGGAGTAATATTCGAACGCATAGTGGCCGCAGAAATGTACCGGCAGCGACGTGATCGTCTCATTGGCGAATTCGTCGATGGGCACCCACTTGCACGAATTCTCGATATGCGTGGCGGGCCAGTCCGGCGGCGCGCTGCGTACGCTGTCGCATTTGATGAGGTTGTCCTCGCGGCGGAACTGCCGGTAGACCTCCTGCACCGCCCCGCCGCCATTCATGTTGCGGAAGCCGCTCGGCCCACCGATGGTGCCGGGGTCATTCAGCAGCAGCGAAACCGGGGCCTCAACGCGCTCGCCGGTGATCGGATTGACCACCGTGTCGGTGAATTTGTTGGTCTTGATATCGCGTGGGAAAGATACGTTGTGGGCGTGGATACGGTAGTTGCTGTCACCGAGATGGCGGAAATAGCTGTATTCGATTCCCTCATAGCGCATCAGCGGTTCCGGCCGTCTCCCGCCGGGGATGACAAAAACCATCCAGTGATACCAGGTGATGGTCGAGCCTTGTTCCTCGACCAGATCGCGGCCCATGCGGTAGTCCGCGCGAAACTCATCGGCGGGATCGTTGAAGTACAGAAATTCGGACTGAACCTGACTTATGGATGGCTCCAACGACACCAGGTTCTGCGCCTGCGCATCCCCTGCCCCGGCAAACGCACCCGCGGAAGCTGTCGATGTCACAAAGCCGCGGCGTGAAAACATGGTCGCTCCTTTTATATCTGTAAGAGTGCGCAGTTCAATCGCGCCCCGCTTGGTTTAGGACTCTTCGCGCAACACTGCGCCTGGATCCGTCATAATTTCAGGATGGTACGTTTCTGTCAGCTGCAGCCATTTCTCGGGCATACCGTCGAGGGCGTCGCATTTGCCGCCAATGCCATGGGCCATGGTGTGCCCTTTGACGTCGCCCATCTGCATCCACGGTCGCCAGCTCGACGCTGCGGAATAGGACAGCTTGGTCTGTGCGGAATGGACTTCGGTGTCCAATAGTTCCTTAGCCGTGCCGAGCCAGATCGCAGACTCCTTATAGAATACGGGTTGGTCCCCCGGGTTCGCCGGCGAAACCCGCCCATATTCAGACGTCTCGATCCAAACATCGTCGCCGTCGGCGTAGACCGGTCCGACCGAGCGGTCGAGCTGAACATCGCCTTTCGGCGCGAACGCAGCATCGCCGTCCGTATCATCCTTCCGAACCACTCCGGCATCACCGGTCGAGATCTCTGATATGCGCGACAATACGGACACCCGCGTTGCTGTGGGCTGAGATCGGTAAAGCGGGACTTTGACGTCCATCCCCGTAACCGGCAATTTCAATGTATCCAACAACTCGCCGGACTGCGTATCAAGATAGTAGGTCACTTCCATGACCGTGACATCGAACGTGCCGTCGCCATTGTCCTTTGCGCGGCTCACGGAACCGGCAAGCAGCGTCAGAAGCGGAAAGATTTCGCCTTCGATATAGGCAACGCGGTTGGCCTCAAGCCAGCCAAATCGCAGACTACTGTCGGTGCTCGAGCGCATTTTGATCAGCGCCCGCACGAGCTCCGCGTCTGTGGGAAACAAATCGTCCGCCCGCCGTACGCCGTTGGCCGACGCGGCCGATATGGCAGCAGGCATGGTCAAGGCTGCTAATCCCAACGCGCCAAAAGAACGGCGGGTGATTTCCGGCGCCACTGTGCTGTGGGGCGGTGGGTTAGCCATAAATCTGTCGTGACGTAGGTTAGAGAGGCCCGTGGATGTAGCCGGTGGAGTTTTGGGTGTGGACGAGACCATCCCTTCCACACCCCAATTCCAAGTATTCTTGATCGGTTTTAGAACGACGCCGACAAAGTCACGCCGAACGTGCGTGGCTCCGGCAGCGTGAACTGGTAGCCCAGTGTGCCCGTCAAGAAACTGCCCGTGGTGCGCGAAGACGCGAGCACGGAGTCATTATCGGCCAGGTTCTCTACCCAGGCCGTGATGCTGTAGCGATCACTGCGCCAGCCGGCACGCAGATTGTGCAGCACGGTAGACTCTGTCTTGGCCAGATTGATTACCCAGTTAAAGGTTGATGACTGATACCAGGAGTCCCAGCGCGCGAACCAATCACCGTCCTGACCGAACATGGTGTCGGCAGGCATGTTGAAGTCGAGAGCAAAGGTCGCGGCATGCTTTGGTGAGCGCGCTATCTGTTTGTCACTCGCATCAGAAGTGCCAAAGACACGCCGATGTACACCGTCCTCATAAACCAAGATGTCGGTTTTGTTGTAGTTGTAGGAGGCACTCGCAACCCAGTTTTCATTCAACGCATAATTTCCCGTCAACTCAAAACCGAAGATGTCGGTACTGCCGTTGCTGCTGTAGTCGATCTGTGCGCCGAGCCGGTCCGACCCCTGAATGAAGACGCCGTCACCGTTACTGTCCACGTTTCTGGTGAAGCCGCGGAAGGACTGGTTGCGCCATTCCATGAAATAGACGGCGCCGTTCACTAAGCCTCTGCCATCGTCGAGGGTGTGCTTGAAGCCACCCTCATAGGACCGAAGGCCGGCCTGGAGAACGTTGGGTCCGATCCCTTCTGAAGCATTAAACGCCGGGAACGCGACGGTGGGCTCCAACTGAACGACCTCAGGATTGAAGCCGCCCGGGTTGTTGCCTTTTGAAAAGCTGGCATAGAGCAGGGTGTCGTCGGTCATTTTATAGTCAATGATCACACGTGGCAGCTCCGCCTTGAATTTAGCTTCCAATTGTACCTCAGCGCCACCAAAGGGCTGTGCTGTGAGGATTGCTTGTGCGGGGGTGCTGGAATCAAGCGGTATGGCCTCTTGAGTCACCGTGGAACCGTTCGCAAGATTCTCCTCTTCATACCTGAACTCTGCGCTAATGGTCAGCTGTTCGGTAATGTCATAGGACACGCTGGCGAAGACCGCCTTGTTTTCTACGTCATCAGTGACACCAGGATTGACCCCGAACAGGCCGCGCCCGCCTCTTCCACTCGGTGCAAAGCCCTTGGTCGGATCGGCGCAGAAGGGTCCATTGCCCGGGCACGGGAAGCCGCTAGACGCATTCTTGTTGTAGGTCAGGTCGAGATAGTAAGCGCCTATCATCCAACGCAGGCTTTCATCATCAGGCGAGGCCAGACGGATCTCTTGGGAAAACGATTCATCCTCCCATGCCAGGAAGACCATGATCTCGTCGGTGAGGAGTTCGCGCATTTCCGACGTGGTCTCTTTGTATATGCCTGTTACGGAGCTCAAGGTGTAGCCGGATCCACCGACATCCCAATCAATATTCAGACTACCGAAGTCAAATTTACGATCGAGGCCCAAGTCGTCCTTAAACGTTGTGTCCTCCAGGGGCGATGTGTCGATGGAAATGCCGTTGGTGACCAGGTCGCGGGTCAGCGTTCCGCAATAATAGGTGGCTGTGCCGGTGCCAAACGGTCCGCAATTGTTTTGCTCGCCTTTGGCCAAAAACTGAACGGCCAAACCGTCGTCGAGGACGGTATGCATATAGCGTGCCTTGATAGTGACATCTTCGCTCGGCGTGGCATAAAGGGTGACGCTGCCGGCACTCGTCTGCTGGGCACCCAGGTCACCGCCGGTGGGGTGCTCGTTTTTCCAAGCCCCATCGTAGGTGTAATAACGGCCGGATGCCCGGATATACAACTTGTCTTCAACAATCGGTCCTTCGGCGCTGACCCATAGATCGGCGCGGCTATGATCGCCGAGGATCAAAGTGGTATCGGCGCCCCACTCATCCTCTGGGGTCTTGCTGATGAAATTGATCGCACCACCGAAGGTGGCCCGGCCGAAAAAGGCGCTCTGGGGGCCTTTCACCACTTCCACGCGCTCGATGTCGTCCATAGACACCATTTGGCTGCCCGTTGGCAGATAAACGCCGTCCAAAAACGCCGAGGATGTCTGCGCGCTGCGCACACTCGAGGGCGGGTCGATGCCGCGGAACCGGATCGCCGGATTGTTGCGGTTGGCGGTGTGATTGCTCATGTGTACGCCGGGAACGAACTGCAGCACATCTTCCACATCCGTGATCGCCTGCTCTTTGAGTTGAGAGGCACTGAACGCTGCAACACTCAGCGGAATGTCCTGAATGGACTCAGCGCGCTTACGTGCCGTCACCACGATTTCTTCTAATGCCATCTGCTGTGCAGCAGTCTCTCCGGCGAATGCCATTAAAGCCATCACGCTTGTAAGGGTTACAAAACCCTTCTTCGTAGACATATCAATCTCTCCCCAAGGCAAATAGCGCTAAGAACTTAGTGCTGCTGCTACAGCCATATAAGTTTTTCTGCGTTACATCCAATTCATTCGGACTGGTTAGGTATACAAATATTTTATGGGCTTTTGTCCAACTTATGGGCTTTTGTCCAAACCAATATCGTAATGCATACTTGACCAACTCTGATTGGTCTCAGAGGCGGTTAACTCAGATCATTTGTGGAAATAGGCGGGATAAATACTCTTAATGCTTACTTGAGTAAATTTCTTCTTGAGTGGTCCGTTCATGCACGCTTTTTATGCATGAATTAGCGTTCAAGAAGCGCGAATGGTACGCAAATGCTTTGCGTAATATTCGGTCTAGACACCAAGTTGAGGCTTCAGAAGGAGATACTGCTCAACAACTTTTCTATAAGAATTGCTCACCGGCACCTCGAGGCCATTACTAAGCTTGATACTATAAGTTTTATTCGTTCGCTGAATTTCAGCAACAGCATCCTCAGACACCCAATACGAGCGGTGGACTTGTAGGCCTAGATAACTTTGGGTTACCTCCTGAACCGCGTCCCCAAACCGGTAAAGCAGAAGGTAGTCACCTTGGTCAGTATAGACTCTGACATAATGTTCCTGTGCCTCAAGCGCCAAGATTTTCTGCCCGAGTTCTTGCTTCAGCTTATTCAAGAACGGTGATGCAGAGGCAATCGGGACCTTGGCCACGTCAGGAGCATCAAGCTCGCTCATAAAGCCGGGAAAAAAAAGGGCGTCTTTGTAAATCGCCTCATAGACGTAATGCACGCCAACCCAAAGCGGGATAAGCAACAAACCTGATGATCCTTGGGCATAAGTCAAAAAGCCGCCGTCCGCTAGCTCTATGCCATCTTCGGCAAGCAGGGGTTCAAGATTTGGATACCAAGTGCCAAATAACATGATGAAAAAAATGATGACAAAATAGGAAAAGGGAATGGCCGCAAGAGCACTAACGAACAAAGCAAAAACAGGGTGAATTCGAGAGCCGGACAGGACCCGCCGCAACGTGTGAGCTATTACAGCTGCGAAGCCATAGGTCATAAGCCCACAAACAATGAACATTATGATCGTCGCTAGCGGACTCATTTCGGGGTCGTAAACTGTTCCCCGCACGCCATTGAAGACGGCAAGAAAAACAGGAAAAGCTAAATAAAGGATCAAGCAGCGCTTACCACTCACACGCTAGCTCCGTACAGCTTGGGCATAGACATCTTAATTCTCGTAGTACGAAATTCGATGGGTATTTTATCTAAGTTTGGCGAGGAGTAGCGCTTATAAACTGGGTGTGACCAAATTACCATAGACCTTGATCGTCGTTGCCACCTCAGAATATCAGGAATTCGTGCAAAGGGACTGCCAATTTCAAACTGATGCAAAAGGCGGTCTCGACCCTGCAACTTGGGGATTTTCAGTCCCGACATCTACAAAACCTCAACTCGAGTTGCATAGCTGAAAAACTGGTGAGTTGGGTCGTTGTAAAAGTGAAGGTATTTGAAGGTAAACAATAAAAAAAGCCCCGGACATCGAAAAATATCAAGGGCTTGTCTCCCGGAATGGTTGCGGGGGTCGGATTTGAACCAACGACCTTCAGGTTATGAGCCTGACGAGCTACCAGACTGCTCCACCCCGCGCCAAGATAAACCGGCGGCTGGTGCTGCCTTCGAAAGCTACGCTTCTGGTGGATGCGCAGGGCAGCAACAGAAACATTATGAATAGACGATCTGGATAACGCTCAAACGTGAGCGCCCCTATGAACCTTACTTTGAGCTTGGAAGACCTGGCAGTGACCTACTCTCCCACACCTTAAGATGCAGTACCATCGGCGCTGAGGCTTTTCACGTCCGAGTTCGGGATGGGATCGGGTGTTTCGTCCTCGCGATAACCACCAGGTCATCCAAGATCAAAGTAAGGAATGAATGCCGCATTTTTAAGTTGGCGTCTGAGCATGCGGGCTCTCAAGTCTATCGAACAATTAGTACCGGTTAGCTACACACATCACTGTGCTTCCACACCCGGCCTATCAACGTGGTGGTCTTCCACGGTTCTCAAGGGAAGCCTGGTTTTGAGGTGGGTTTCCCGCTTAGATGCTTTCAGCGGTTATCCCGTCCGTACATAGCTACCCAGCGGTGCTCCTGGCGGAACAACTGGTACACCAGAGGTACGTCCATCCCGGTCCTCTCGTACTAGGGACAGATCCTCTCAAGTTTCCTACACCCACGGCAGATAGGGACCGAACTGTCTCACGACGTTCTAA
>JAQWRV010000034.1 GCA_029243545.1 Rhodospirillaceae bacterium | reverse complement strand
CTCCTCGTATGTGATGTAGCCCCTTTCCTTGGCTTTCTGAATCAGCTTTTTGACGGACGCGTTGGTCGAATCCAGAAGAGGGCTATCGCCCTCTTCACGTTCTTCTTTAGACTCTGTTTTGGTTGCGGCTTTGGTCGCCATGGAGCTTCGCTCTCCCTTGTTCAATCTTCATGCGGCTAAGGGAATAATTAGTCCCTTCCACTTTCACCAATTTGGCCGGGCGTTAAAGCCCGCCGTTCTCATCCGATGCCTGGCCTTCCGTGCGCAAGGACCGGAATACGGCAAACGCAGAATCAGAAGGATCGTTAATCAGGTCGTCAGCTGCCTGCCTCACATCGGCTTCCAATTCATCGCGCTTACACAACGAGAACGTGTGATCCCACCCGGTCGTTGCGTCTTCTAACGTAGCCTTTGGACGCGCAAATCCGGCGTGTATGTAAACCTCTGGACTTATTAGCTTCTTTAGCTCTTCGGCGAACCCTAATTCGACTAAATGGGCCTCTAGGGCCTCAAAATAAAGATTCGGCGATCGCGAGAGGTGCATTAAGGCCGATTGCCGAAGCGAGTCAAGGCGCGAGTCGTCAAAAGGCATTGCGCCCAGCCGCTCTTCAACGTGACCCAAGAGCCCAGGATGGGTCAGAAGAGTAGCTAACAGAATCCTTTGGCGCACATCAGTGCCATCTATTTGGCGCGCAGATTGGGGACGTCTCTCCCTTTGAGAGGCTGGACGAACAGACGATCTGGCCCGGGATAAGGCCGGTTTGGCCGGGCTACGGAACAACTCGAAAATCCGTTCGCGAATAAGCCGCCGATAATGATTTTGTACCGTCCGGTCAGAGACCAGGCGAGATAACTCATCGGCTTCTTTCTCAAGCGCTGCACGCCGCTCAGGCGTATCAATCCGCCTGCCCTCAATCAACCGCCGCCAAATGACCTCAGACAGGGGAATAGCCTCATCTAGGACAAGACGCATGGCGTCGCTGCCTTGAGCCTTGATGAGATCATCTGGGTCTTGCCCAGCCGGAAGCATGGCAAAGCGTAGGGACCGCCCCGGCTCTAACATAGGAAGGCAACGATCTGCCGCACGCAAGGCGGCCTTGCGGCCTGCAGCATCACCGTCAAAACAGAGAATCGGTTCCTGGGCGATACGCCATAGCAATGCGATCTGGTTTTCAGTCAAAGCCGTACCGAGAGGTGCCACAGCATTGGTAATGCCCGCCTGCGCCAGGGCAATGACATCCATATACCCTTCGGCGATAATAATTTCAGCTTTGTCCGATGCCGATGGCCTGGCCTGAGAAAACCCGTAAACGATATGCCCCTTATGGAATAAAGGCGTTTCAGGCGAATTCAAATATTTAGGCTCTCCCTCGCCCAATACACGCCCGCCAAATGCCACCGGCCGGCCGCGCACATCAAGGATGGGAAACATCACGCGATCCCGGAAAAAATCGAAGGATAATCGCCCTTCCTGAGCGGGATTAATCAGCCGCGCTTCTGTTGCCACGTCTTCAGGAATATTCTCGCGACTTAACGCCGCTTTCAGAGCATTGCCACTGGGCGAATAGCCAAGGCGATATTTTTGAATGGTGTCATCTCTCAGGCCCCTATCTCTCAAATAAGAATACGCTACGCGTCCTTCTGGAGACCTCAACTTTTGTTCATAGAAACCGGTGGCAAATTCAACGGCATCTTGTAGCGTTGTCCGCCTCTGAGCACGGCGTGTTTCTTCCGGCGATGATTGAGGGACCTCAAGGCCTGCTTCTTCAGCGAGCCGCTCAACAGCCTCTGGAAAGGAGAGGCTTTGTGTCTTCATCAAAAAGGTGAATACGTCGCCATGCTCGCCCGATGAGAAACAGTGATAAAATCCTTTTTGATCATTGACCGTGAACGACGGGGTTTTTTCGCTTGAAAATGGGCTAAGGCCGACAAATTCCCGGCCACGCTTCTGAAGCGTTACGGACTTGGACACGACCGACGACACCGGCAAGCGGGCGCGTATGGTATCTAGAAATTCAAACGGAAACGACATCGGGACCTACGGCTCAAAAACACATGTGATGTCTGGGCACAAATGATCAGGCAAGATTCTCTTTGACCACCGCACTGGCCTGACCAAAATCCATGCGGCCGCTAAAGCGGTCTTTAAGGGACGCCATTACACGGCCCATATCCTTGAGACTCGACGCGCCAAGCTCTTCAATAACATCCGCAACAGCATCACGAATTTCATCGTCACCCAATTGAGCCGGCATGAACCGCCGAATAATATCGATTTCTTCTTGTTCGCGCTCCGCCAATTCGCAGCGCCCACCTTGCTCATACATAGAAATGCTATCGCGACGCTGCTTAATCATGGACTGCAGCATCTCAAGCACTTCCGCGTCATCGACGCCATCCGTGTTACCCCGACCTCGCGCACAAATATCGCGATCCTTTAATGCGGCAAGGATGAGACGGATGGTCGAAAGACATCGTTTTTCTTGATTGCGAAGCGCATTTTTCAGCGCGTCGTTGAGTTCTGTGCGCAGCATGGAAACAGGACTTCCAAAGGCGGAGTTTAAACCTAAAACTAACCCATTCACGCGGCCAAGGCAAAACCTTCAGTGGATAAGTCAAGCTGTTGTTTTTTAACACAAAATTACACGATTCCGCAGACTTGACTTGATCCGGTTGATTGCTTATCAACCGGCCAAATTACCGCTGCACACATTAATCTAAGATCGGCCTCACCATCTTGCAACCCCAGGTTCAATCCCGCCATAGCTAAGTCAATTTCGTGCCGCTCACACATCCATGCCGTGACGGTGTGATAGGGACAAACCTCAGGAACCAGATTGAGCGAACCGAAAAAGGTTTAACTTGGGCTCTTTAAGCCCCAAACATACGGACCCTGCATGCCGGAGGCCAGTGCCCAATCCATTTCCCCGCAGCCAAAAGGCGCGACTGGGGTATTGGTTCTTGATGATGGCACTGTCTATTGGGGCAAAGGCCTAGGCGCGACCGGTACAAAGACCGGTGAAGTTGTCTTCAACACTTCATCGACCGGCTATCAAGAAGTCCTCACTGACCTCTCCTACGCCGCCCAAATTGTCACCTTTACGTTCCCGCATATTGGCAATGTCGGCACCAATCCAGAAGATATGGAAAGCACGACACCAGCCGCCCGCGGCTGTGTTCTGCGCGTGGATATTACAGACCCAGCAAATTGGCGCGCGACACAGCACTTGAATAAGTGGCTTAAAAAATACGATTTTGTCGGACTGGCCGGGATAGATACCCGCCAATTGACGGCACATATCCGTGACCATGGCGCTCCGAATGGAGTTGTTGCCCATGCCGAAGACGGGCAGTTCGATATCGAGGCATTGCGCACCGAAGCCACTGCCTGGCCAGGGCTAGAGGGGATGGACCTGGCAAAGGAGGCTACCTGCCGCCAAACCTACACCTGGTCAGAAACACGGTGGACGCTTGCGGATGGATTTGGTGACCTTGAGCGCGACGGCCGCTCAGCTGAGCATCACATTGTTGCCGTCGATTTTGGCGCCAAGCGCAATATCCTGCGCTGCCTTGCAGATACAGGCTGCAAGGTAACTGTGGTGCCGGCGACAACGACGGCCGAGGACATATTTAGTCACAATCCGGATGGAATATTTCTTTCGAATGGACCGGGCGACCCCGCTGCAACGGGAGCGTACGCAACGCCAGTTGTTCGAGACCTATTAGCAGCCGACAAACCGATCTTTGGGATCTGCCTAGGCCATCAGATATTGGCCCTGGCTTTGGGTGCCAAGACATACAAATTGCAACTCGGACATAGAGGCGGCAACCAGCCGGTCAAAGACCTCGAAACCGGGAAAGTAGAGATTACATCTCAGAATCATGGGTTTTGCGTTGACCGCGAAAGCTTACCTGCTGGTGTCATCGAAACCCATCGTTCCTTGTTCGATGGTGTTGTTGAGGGGCTGCGGGTGTCGGACAAGCCCGTATTTTCCGTCCAATATCATCCTGAGGCCTCGCCTGGCCCACAGGACAGCCATTACTTATTCGACCGGTTTATCGAATTGATCTCAGCCTCAAAGAGCCGCCAGGGAAAGAGTGCCTAAGCAATGCCAAAGCGGACGGACATTGAGAGCATACTCATTATTGGCGCAGGCCCGATCATAATCGGCCAGGCGTGCGAGTTTGATTATTCCGGCGCGCAAGCCTGTAAGGCGCTACGACAAGAGGGTTACCGGGTAATTCTGGTTAATTCCAATCCCGCCACTATCATGACCGATCCCGAGATGGCGGACGCGACGTATATCGAGCCCATCACGCCAGAGACTGTTGCTAAGATTCTTGAGAAAGAAAAACCTGACGCTGTTTTACCTACCATGGGTGGTCAAACCGGCCTCAACACGGCAATGCAATTGGCCGATGACGGCATATTGGATCGCCTCGGCATTGAGTTGATCGGTGCCAAACGGGATGTCATCTCTAAGGCCGAAGACCGCCTGCAATTCCGCGACGCTATGTCAAAGATTGGTCTAGATAGTCCACGCAGTAGGGTTGTGCACAACCCAGTCGAAGCACATGAGGCTATTGAGCATATCGGCCTGCCAGTCATTATCCGGCCCTCTTTTACCCTTGGGGGTGAAGGCGGCGGAATTGCATTCAATACTGAAGAATACGAAGCGATAGTTGCCACTGGACTAGCGGCCTCACCGGTCGATGAAATTCTAGTCGAGGAGTCCGTTCTCGGTTGGAAAGAGTTCGAGATGGAAGTGGTCCGGGATCAAGCCGACAATTGCATTATCGTATGCTCAATCGAAAATGTAGACCCCATGGGGATCCATACCGGTGATTCCATTACCGTCGCCCCAGCTCTGACGCTGACGGACAAAGAATTCCAGATCATGCGCAACGCCTCCATCGCTTGTTTACGCGAAATCGGTGTTGATACCGGCGGCTCCAATGTGCAATTCGCCATCAATCCAGAAGACGGACGCATGGTGGTAATCGAAATGAACCCACGTGTTTCGCGGTCTTCGGCACTCGCATCCAAGGCAACCGGATTTCCAATTGCCAAGATCGCAGCGAAACTCGCCGTTGGGTTCACGCTTGACGAGTTGGATAACGACATCACGGGCGTTACGCCGGCCTCGTTCGAGCCGACTATCGACTATGTCGTTACAAAAATCCCCCGCTTTACCTTTGAAAAGTTTCCCGACACAGAGCCGCTCCTGACTACTTCAATGAAATCTGTTGGTGAAGCCATGGCTGTAGGGCGTTGCTTCGCGGAAAGCCTGCAAAAAGGCCTTCGGTCCATGGAAACCGGATTGACAGGCCTTAACGAAGTTTATGTAAGAGACTCAGGAGAAGCCGTCAACGACCGCGGCCTTCTGCTGGCGGCTTTAATCGCGCCGCGGCCTGACCGGCTCCTGGTTATTGCCCAAGCCATCCGGGAAGGGTTGTCATTAGAAGAAATTCAGCAGGCCAGCCACTTCGATCCATGGTTCCTGGACCAGATCCACGCCATCGTCATGATGGAAAAGGAAATCGAAAAAGATGGCATCCCATCTGAACCTCAGAGCCTGGCACGCATCAAACGAAATGGTTTCTCTGACGAACGCTTAGCTGAACTCGCTGGCATAGATGTGAAATCAGTAACGGATAAAAGGCGCGCGGCTGGCATCTCACCCGTCTATAAGCGCATCGATACCTGTGCGGCAGAATTCCCGTCTCAGACTCCCTATATGTATTCCTGTTACGAGGGAGACGGCCTGGTCGCACCCTTCTGTGAATCAGACCCCACAGATCGGGATAAAGTTATAATTTTAGGCGGCGGCCCAAACCGCATCGGACAAGGCATTGAGTTCGATTATTGCTGTGTTCACGCCGCCTATGCGCTATCAGAGGCTGGGTATGAGACCATCATGGTCAACTGTAATCCAGAAACTGTTTCGACGGATTACGACACCTCTGACCGGCTTTATTTTGAGCCTCTTACATCTGAAGATGTGATTGAACTTATCCGCGTTGAGCAACGCAATGGCAATGTTAAAGGTGTGATAGTCCAGTTAGGCGGGCAAACGCCGCTCAAACTATCTTATGCAATAGAGGAAGCCGGCATTCCCATTCTCGGGACCTCACCAGATGCTATTGATTTGGCAGAGGATAGGGAACGTTTTCAGCAACTGCTCAACCGCTTAGAGCTTCGGCAACCGGCCAACGGCACCGTTCTCTCTGAAGATGAAGCCATCGTAACGGCCAATAAGATCGGTTATCCCGTGGTAATCCGGCCGTCGTATGTGTTGGGTGGACGAGCCATGCAGATCGTCCATGAAGAAGAGGGCTTGCGCGCTTATATTCGCGATGCCGTTCACGTAACCGGCGACGCCCCCCTACTGATCGATTCCTATTTGTCAGCAGCCATTGAAGTCGACGTGGATGCGGTTTGCGATGGCAAAGACGTCTACATCGCTGGAATCATGGAACACATTGAGGAAGCCGGAATTCACTCCGGCGACTCTGCATGTTCATTACCACCCTACTCGCTGTCGCCAGAGATTGTGGGCGAGTTGAAGGTTCAAACCCGCGCCCTAGCCAAAGGGTTAGATGTAGTTGGATTGATGAATGTACAGTTCGCAGTGAAGGAAGCTGAGATTTATATTCTCGAAGTTAATCCACGCGCCAGCCGCACTGTTCCTTTCGTTGCAAAGGCAACCGGTGTTCCGGTTGCAAAAATTGCCTCCCGCGTTATGGCGGGAGAAACGCTGGCTGATTTTGGTTTGGCTGGAATAGATTTTGATGACAGACCCCAAAGCTCCAACCATATCGCCGTTAAAGAAGCTGTCTTTCCTTTCTCACGCTTTCCCGGCGCAGATATCGTGCTTGGGCCCGAAATGAAATCTACAGGCGAAGTAATGGGACTAGATCGAGATTTCCCGCGCGCCTATGCAAAATCTCAAATCGGTGCGGGAACTAAATTGCCTTTGTCAGGCACAGCGTTCCTATCGCTAAGGAATGGCGACAAACCTGGGTCGCTGTCAATCGCGCGGAAGCTTACGGCCCTGGGCTTCGATATACTTGCTACCAAGGGCACGCAGAAATTTCTGGCCGACCAAGGGCTGGAGGTCACCGCCATAAACAAGGTTCTTGAGGGGCGGCCACATTGCGTTGACGCTATGATTTCCGGCCAAATTCAGTTGGTTATCAACACAACTGAAACAGCCTCGCAGTCGGTCAAAGACAGCTTCGATATCAGGAGAACGGCACTAACCCGCCAAATATGCCACTATACGACCTTATCTGCAGCTGATGCCGCCATTGATGCAATTGCGGCCATGAGAGACGGGGCACTTGAAGTTGCGCCCCTGCAATCCTATTTTTAGGGATTGTAAATATCTGACTTTCATTTCCTGGCTGTGGTTAAATAGGTCCAGGTAATAATTCATTCAGAGCACTTAAGAGGGAGCGTCATGGAAAAAGTTCCAATGACGACGGATGGTCTTTCGCCGTTGCAAGAAGAATTAAGAAGACTGAAGTCCATAGAACGGCGTGCGGTGATTAAGGCTATTTCTGAGGCGCGTGAGCATGGCGATCTTTCCGAGAACGCTGAATATCATGCTGCCAAAGACCGTCAGAGCTTCATTGAAGGCCGTATCATAGAATTGGAAGACATCATCAGCCGCGCTGAGGTAATTGATGTGTCGAAATTATCCGGTACCACCATCAAATTCGGCGCAACGGTAACCGTTGCCGATGAAGATACAGATGAAGAAACGACCTACCAGATCGTTGGCCCCTACGAAGCTGACCTAGAAAAGGGCCGCATATCCGTTCAGTCCCCTATTGCGAGGGCATTAATAGGCAGAACTATTGGAGACAGCACTGAAGTTCGGGCACCGGGTGGGGTCAGAGGATACGAGATCTTAGAGGTTTCATTTGCTTAAGAGCCGGCCTTCAAAAAAACCTAGGCCTCTTCTTCGACAACATTAATGCCCATCTCTGAGAGCATCGACATTGTATCTTTAATCTGTTCAGAAGACATCTCTTCAGATGGAAGAGCCGCATTGAGCTCCTCGTATGTGATGTAGCCCCTTTCCTTGGCTTTCTGAATCAGCTTTT
>JAQWRV010000017.1 GCA_029243545.1 Rhodospirillaceae bacterium | reverse complement strand
CTAGAGATAGATTTATAGGGCAGCTACTAAAAATCACAATGAGAAATAACTCTAAACTATTGATATATAAGAGATATTTGGTGGGCGCAGCAGGGCTCGAACCTGCGACCCGCTGATTAAGAGTCAGCTGCTCTGCCAACTGAGCTATGCGCCCCACCTGAGCAATTGGGTCGCGGAGATAGAGAAACACCCCGCTGAGAGGCAGGGGTTATAAGTGTTAACAGCCGCGCAAGCAAGGCCGAACGGGTACTGTACTAATTGCGAATTCCCACTATTTACGCAGCGGCCAGACCAAGATCGCCAACCAGCATCCATACTAGTTATTCAGAATTTCAAGTGTAAAATGCCTTTTTCGTATCCTAGGTATGCCAACTTAGTGAATGAACGTACGCACCAGCGAATGCGATCCATAGACGATGCCATGGCGTGCATGGAAAATGGCGATGATTCATCCGCAACAGAAATATGCTGCGAACTAATTGAGAAAAACGAGTCTCGGGTCAAAGCCTACAATATTTTAGCGAATTTGGCTTCGAAACTTGGAAATCAAGAGCAGGCAATCAATCACCATAAATCCGCCATCCAGATTGAGCCACTAGATACCCAGGCCAACCTTGAGCTTGCTAGAATCTATGCGCGCGCCTCAAAATGGAAAGAGGCAGTTTTTCACTCTTCAAACGCCGTATCGCATACAGACGCCCCAGAAATTCTTTGTCAAAGTCTGCTTATACTCTGCATAAGCCTTTTGAATATCAGTCGGACAGAAGACGCCGTCGAAACTGCGCAGAAATTACGCTCTGCACTTCTAAGCCCTGGAATTACCGACCGAATAAAACCCGGATTTCTAAAAGCAGCTTCACCCGTCTTGGCTGTTCTACTGGAAGACGATCTTTTTGCTTCCCAGTTTTTCCAATTACAAAACCGCATTATTTCACCTGATTTAAACGGAGTCGTTGCTGAAGTAGCCAACACGTCACAGTGGTGTTTAGCTAATGATGCTGAATTCAAACCGGTAGAGCCATCCCGCAATAAATCCTTTGATTGCGGTTCCGAGGGTATCGACAGGTGGGCCTATGAGACTCAGGAAACCTTTATCGCCAAAATTCCAGGCGGACAATTAGTACCTGGTTGGGATTTTGTCATTGCTCCTGACGGAACAGTTCTTGCGGATTCGGGGTATATACCCGTCAGCGCAACTGGTGGTGCAATGTTTCACTATTTTGACGCCACAATCTCAGACTCAAAGATGATCCGGCCAAATTCCAGAAAATCCGTATACATTGATAGAGACGTTGTCTTCCTCTCCTGCCCTTGGGGTTTTCACCCAACGCACTGGATCTGTGATTTTCTGACACGGTTGCGTATTCGCGATTTCGTCAAGCGTGATGATCTTACGTTTGCGGTGCCACAATTGCTTCCTGACCGAAACAGAGATTTTCTTAAATATTTTAATGTTTCAGAGGGTGATTTGATCGAATGTGCGGAAAACACTTTATATAGCTTTCGCAACCTATACATTTTCCAGCCTGGAACTTCCGATTTCCCGAGCCCGGAAAACGTACATTACCTCTATAATCATCTGGCGGGGAACTACGGCGCGGGCAAGATAAAACCGGGTGCACGGTTTTTCTTAACTCGAGAGTCAGCTGGAACACGTTTGGTAGAAAATTCTGAAGAATTTGAGAAGCTGCTAGATAAGTACCAATTCAAATCTATTGATCTTGGAGTATTGTCGATTGATGAGCAGGTTTCTGCATTAAGCTCCGCAGAAATTTTGTTGGGTGCGTTCGGCTCAAACTTGATCGGATTCTATTACGCTCCGATTGGATGTCATGTAATTGAATTGAACCCTGACATCGCCCTAAGCCAATTATTCGGTATGTCTTGCCATTTAATTGGGCACCAGCATGAATTCGTTGATTGCAAAGCATCGTATCCCGAGACACTTCCAGAATCGCGCGCCAATCTAGCGTACAACGTGATCGTTGATTGCGATAAACTTGACCGTCTTCTGCAACAGAAACTCAATCGCTGAATAGTCTCTGGAAGCAATTTATTTGTCGTTCCGCAGTCTGAAAGAACACAATTCCGTAGGGAGCCATAATAGTGGGATCGAGTTATAAATATTCATGAATTACCTCGGCCAAGTAGGCTGAACCCTCACCCTTCATCGTAGCCACCCCGCAGGCCAATTTGAGCGTCGCGATGGACGTGCACGCTCATCAACAAACCCATACAAATCATTATGGTCAGCAGCGCCGTTCCGCCATAAGAGATAAGCGGTAAGGGCACACCGACGACCGGAATGAGGCCCATAACCATGGCCACGTTAATGAAGACATACAGAAAGAACGTGGTTGTCACGCCAATGGCGACCAACCGGCCAAACTGATGATGGCAACGGATAGCGATGGTAAAACCATAAGCGAGCACTATTACGTAAAGGCCGATTAACCCGGCGCCACCAACCAAACCCAGTTCTTCCGCCAACATAGTGAAAATAAAATCAGTCTGCTGCTCTGGTAAAAAGTTTAGGTGGCTTTGAGTACCCTGAAGAAACCCTTTACCAAAAAAACCCCCTGAGCCTAACGCGATTTTCGATTGCAGTATGTGATACCCGGCACCGAGAGGATCCCGCTCGGGATTAATAAACGTCAAGATACGGTCTTTTTGATAGCTTTCAAGGAACCGCCAAAGCATTGGAATGGCGGCAAGGGCGGCAACAAGGAGTGAGATAAATTTCCATAGTCTTACGCCTGCCATGAAGAACAGAACGCACGCTCCCATAATCACCATCAATGCGGTTCCCAGATCAGGTTGGCGAAGAATAAAAGCCGTAGGTACAGCAACCAAAACAAGCGGCAAAATGAGAAACGTAGGCCGACCGGTATCTTCTAAACTGAGACTATGAAAATAGCGGGCCAGAGCAAGCAACAGCGCCACTTTCATCAGCTCAGAGGGCTGCAGGTTTATCACGCCAAGATCGATCCACCGTTGCGCACCACCTCCGACGACACCACGCACTTCAACAAAAATAAGTAAGGCGAAGACAACCGCATACAGAAAGTAGGCGTAGCGCATAATCAAGCGGATATCGATCACGGCAATAGACAGCATTAACGTAAGACCCATTCCGAAACGGATGAGTTGCCGTGTTGCCCACGGGTCCATGTTCGCGTTGGCTGCGGAGTACAGCATGAAGAAACCGATGCTGGCGATGGCGCACAGCCAAAGCACCAATGACCAACTGATTTGCCAGAGCTTCTCCGGCAATGTCATATCGCCGCGTCTTAACCGCGCAGCAAGAAACCTGGCATCGGTCATCCTGGCGCACTTGGGGCCGTTTCGGCGACCTGGTCTTCGTTAATTCGAGGTTTACGCGACGGATCAAGCCGCAGTACTTCGGTCATAATGTCACGGGCGATGGGTGCCGCTACAGCCGCGCCGCCGCCGCCATGCTCGACGACAACGGACAAGGCGTACCTCGGATTGTCATCTGGCGCGAAGGCGACGAACAGCGCATGGGTGCGTTCGTTCCACGGAATTTCGTCGCCCTTCGGTAACCCAGCATCGCGTTGGGCCATCGTGATTCGCCGCACTTGAGTGGTGCCCGTCTTGCCACTCATCTTCGTGTCTTTCGATTTGAGCTTAGATGCATGAGCCGTTCCGCGTGGGCCATTCAACACCTCGAACATGCCACGCCGGGCCACTTCAAGATGCGTTGGATCTATAGCGAGAGAAGCAAAAGCCTTTGGCGGGCGCTGCACGACAGCACCGTCGAGCATGATTTGGCGAGTTATAACCGGCTCAACCGCAAGGCCGGTCGATAACCGGGCCGCCATAACAGCCAGTTGTATGGGCGTTGTCAGCACATAGCCTTGGCCAATAGCGGTGTTAAAGGTTTCGCCCTTCTGCCAGGATTTCCCCAAGGTCGCACGCTTCCAGGCTTCGGTAGGAATTAGCCCGTCCCTTTCTCCGGCCAGGCCAAGACCACTGGAGTGGCCTAAGCCCAGGCGATTAGCCATATCGGCGATACGATCAACCCCGACCCGACGCGCAACTTCATAGAAGTAAACATCGCAAGATTGCGCAATAGACTGAACCATATCCATGTTGCCGTGGCCGAGGCCTTCCCAGCAATGGAATCGCCGTGAACCGAGATCCGTATAGCCTCTGCAGAATACTGTTTGATCAATGCCGATAGCTCCGTGCTCTAGCGCGGCCAAGGCGACAACCATCTTGTAGGTCGATCCCGGCGAGTATTGGCCAGAGATTGTTTTATTCGTCATCGGCGCCCTTGGGTCACCAGACAATGCATTCCATTCACGCTGAGTCAGGCCGCGGTTGAATACATTGGGATCAAAACTTGGCGTCGACGCCATGACCAGCACTTCTCCGGTATGAACATCGATAACCACGCTAGCGGCGCTCTTCGCGCCCAGGCGTTCCGCGGTAAACCGCTGTAGGCGCTCATCTAAAGTCAAAGACAGGTCTGTTCCGGCTTCCGCTTCTTTCCGTTCGAGTTCACGGATCACCCGACCAAGCGCGTTAACCTCAACCTGGCTATTACCCCCCGAACCACGCAAAACGAGGTCAAATTCGCGCTCCATCCCTTGTTTGCCGATACGAAAGCCTGGTAATTGCAGCAATGGGTCACCTGTTAAGTCCTCTTCGTCGACACTGGAGACATAGCCCAGTACATGCGCAGCAGTTTCTGTTTGTGGATAGAACCGGGTCAGTCCTTCATTAACAATCACCCCAGGAAGATCGGGAGCATTCACTTGAATGCGCACCATTTCCTCCCAGTCAAGATTCTCCCGTACGGTAACAGGCACAAAACTGCGGCGGCGGCTGACTTCTTTGACGACACGTTCACGTTCATACTCTGACAGACCAATCACTTCCGCCAGCGCATCCAGGGTCGCCTGCAGGTCTCGCGTCTGTTCAGACACAATTAACACCCTGAAGTTCTGACGATTAACGGCTAGAGGTTCACCAAAGCGATCAAGAATACGGCCGCGTGGCGGGGGCAAGAGGCGGAGGTTGATGCGGTTCTCTTCCGCCAGCATGCGATAGCGGTCGGCTTCAACCACCTGAAGAAAGTACATGCGCCCGACCAGGGCGGAAATCATCAATGCCTGCCCGCCGCCTAAAACGGCGGCGCGACGGTTAAACACACGGGCGCGGTCATTGTCACGATTGATAATCATGACTCGTCCAACAGTCTGGTTTGTGCTTTTGAGAACATCCACGCGATGACTGGATATACCGTGACGGTAATAAGATACGCAGCAAACAAATCTCCAAAGGGAGTCAGTCCATTTTCAGCCACCAACCCGATAACAATCCATTTCAAGAATACCGCGCCGAAGGCTACAAGGACAAACATGAGCCACGTCACCCCAAATGGTTTGGCGTGAAAAAACTTCTGTCGATTAAAAACAATCCATTGAGTCAGCAGCAAGGTTAAAGTGCAGACACCTAACGGAGCTCCGGTCAACAAATCTTCCAAGATTCCGATGGCAAAACCCGGCCCATAACCCATCAGATCAGGGCGGTAGATGGACCAGAAGTAAACCGCGATTAGCGCATACATGGGCGTAATTTGGGCCAGCCCCGGTATATATGTCGGCGTTAAACCGAACAGCAGCACGATCATTGTCAGACCAAAAGGCAGGATGCGCCGGGCCCGGGAGTCTACCTTCTGCCATACGGTCGGCTGCATAAGAGTACTCAGTCTGCGCGGTCGATTTCGGCGAGAATGCCCGTTAGACCAAAGTCTAACACCTCGACATATTGCAGCCGACCCCGGCTAACGAATGGCTCAACGACAACGTTTTTTTCATCGACAGAAACAACACGGCCCACCGGCAGGCCGGGTAAAAATGCACCCGCGTCACCGGATGTGACGACGCGATCGCCGGGCGCAGCCGCCGACTTGGCACCCAAATAATTGAGTTTTGGTCTCGATGAATTATCGCCAGAAAGTATCGCGCGACCCCCCGCCTCTCCGACGCTGACTGGAATGCGGGAGTTAATATCGGTAATGAGCAGAACCCGCGAGGAGCGATATCCCGCTTGGGTAATCCTACCCGCCAACCCTTCTGCCGTGGTCACAGCTTGGCCCTTAGCTACTCCGTTGCGGCTACCAGCGGTAATCAGAACACTCTGGGCAAACGCGCCCCCATAATCTGCAACAACACGAGCCGTTACCGAGCGCGTTTCAGGGTCGTTCACTGTGCCAAGTAGGCCACGAAGTTGACTATTTTCGCTCTCTAGGGTTTGCGCTACTGCTTGCCATTCTAGAAGAAGCGTATTTGCCTCCCTAAGATCCGCGTTTTGCTCTCGGATCGCTGCTAACTCATGCAGATTGGTCACAAATTGGGAAATAACCGCAGCGGGTTCCGCCATAACCCTAAGGATTGGAGTCACTGCATCGCTGACGGCCATGCGGGCGCGCTCAACTAAAATAGTATCCGCTTTGCCGATCAGCATAAGCGCGAAGGTCAGCCCGATAAGGCTGAGAAAGGCGAACCGCTGCACCAGGTACTTGACTGTTCCCAGTCGGGATATCTGTCCCGTCGGCTGCTTCACTATTGTCCCTCCATAACGCTCAGCGTCTGGCATCCATGACATCCAGCGGGCCCATACCGATAGAGTCTCATCTAAACGGCGCTTAGTACATTGATGTTAGCACACCACGCATCATCTTCATCTGCTCCAACGCCATGCCTGTGCCGAGAGCGACGCAATTTAGCGGCTCATCGGCAATGGTCACGGGCAAGCCGGTTGCATGGCGCAGCACGAAGTCGAGATTTGCAAGCAAGGCCCCACCGCCGGTGAGAACGATGCCCTTGTCGACAATGTCCGCTGCCAATTCAGGTGCTGTATGCTCCAAAGCAACTTTGACTGCATCGATAATCGCTGTCACCGGCTCCGCCAAGGCTTCAGCAATTTGGCGTTGGCTGATAATAATTTCCTTAGGCACGCCATGCATCAGGTCACGGCCCTTGATCTCAATGGTTTCGCCATCTCCCTTTTCTGGCGGACAAGCACAGCCGATTTCTTTTTTGATTCGCTCCGATGATCTTTCCCCGACCAGCAGGTTATGATGACGGCGGATGTAATTGATAATAGCTTCGTCCATCATGTCGCCGCCAACCCGGACAGACCGAGCATAGACAATACCGTTCAATGACAGCACGGCGACCTCAGTTGTGCCGCCGCCGATGTCCACGATCATAGAACCGGTCGGTTCGGTAATAGGTAACCCAGCACCAATCGCAGCAGCCATGGGCTCTTCAATCAAGAAAACTTTGCGAGCCCCTGCGGCTTCTGCAGATTCCTGAATTGCGCGGCGTTCAACCGCAGTGGACCCAGACGGCACACAGATCACCACCATGGGGCTAGCCCAGCTCTTGCGATTATGCACCTTACGAATGAAGTGTTTGATCATTTCCTCGGCGACTTCGAAGTCGGCGATAACGCCATCGCGTAACGGCCGAATGGCTTGGATCGACCCAGGAGTCCGGCCCAGCATTTGTTTGGCCTCGTTGCCAACGGCCAGAACAACCTTGCGGCCTTTCTCTTCCTGCAGCGCCACCACCGACGGCTCGTTCAATACGATGCCGCGGCCTTTGACATAGACCAGGGTGTTGGCGGTTCCAAGGTCGATAGCCATATCGGCGGATAGCCATTTGAATAAACCGGCAAACATAAACTGTGTCTCTCTATCCCGTTTTTTTAACTCTATCTTTTTAACGTTTGAAACGCCCGGAGGCTGCCAAGTTCTACCGTCCAGCCGGAAATTGCACTCTTTCCTTTACACTACAAGCGCATTGCTCTTGAGAGCAGTCATACAGCCACCGCTTCGGGCGCCGTTCTCTGCCGCTTCACAATGAGTTTATTGAGCGCATTAATATAAGCCCGCGCAGACGCCACCAGGGTATCCGTATCAGCACCTTGGCCCATCACGGTCTTGCCATTTTCTTCTAGACGCACGGTAACCTCAGCTTGGGCATCCGCGCCTTCGGTCACAGCATGGACCTGATACAGCTGCAAGTGCTGGGTGGCAAACGTGAGCGCTTTGATAGCATTAAAAGTGGCGTCCACCGGACCATCACCGTCAGCGGTCATGGATACAATCTCGCCCTCAATATCCAGCTCAAGCTCCGCCGTTTGGTGTTCTACTTTAGAGCCACAGACCACCTGCAACGACACGAACTTAATGCTGTCGTTATCGCGCACTTCGTCATCGACGAGAGCGACAATATCTTCGTCAAAAATCTCTTTCTTTTTGTCGGCTAAGTCTTTGAAGCGCTTAAAAGCGTCGTTCATGGCATTGTCGCCCAAGGCATAACCCAAATCCTTGAGTTTCTCCTTGAAGGCATGGCGGCCGGAATGCTTACCCATAACAAGGTTAGATTCTTTCAGACCGACGGACTCAGGCGTCATAATCTCATAGGTCTCGGCGTGCTTAAGAACGCCATCCTGGTGAATGCCGCTTTCATGGGCAAACGCATTGGCACCGACAATCGCTTTGTTGGGCTGCACCATAATGCCCGTAACGGTCGACACCATGTGTGATGCTTTGGTAATCAACTCAGAATTTATACCAGTTTCGAAAGGCATGTGGTCCTGACGGGTACGCAAGGCCATTATGATCTCTTCCAACGCCGCGTTTCCAGCCCGCTCACCCAAACCATTGATGGTACACTCAACTTGCCGGGCACCAGCCTGCACAGCCGCTAAGGAATTAGCCACCGCCAAACCTAAGTCGTTATGGCAATGCACGGAGATAATCGCCTTATCGATATTTGGCACCCGGTTGCACAGCATCGTAATGAGCGCGTGGTACTCATCAGGCACAGTGTAGCCGACCGTATCGGGGATATTGATAGTTGTCGCTCCAGCTTCAATAGCGGATTCAACACATTGGCAAAGAAAATCATGCTCGGTGCGCGAACCGTCCTCTGCTGACCACTCAACATCGTCCGTTAGATTGCGGGCGAAAGATACGCTATCAATAACGGCCTGATGGACCGCTTCCGGCTGCATCTGTAGCTTGTACTTCATGTGTAAAGGCGAAGTTGAAATGAAGGTGTGGATACGACCGCGCTTAGCCGGGGCAATAGCATCGGCAGCCCGTTGGATGTCACCTTTGGCGGCACGGGCCAAACTGGCAACAGTGGACTCGGTGACAGTTTCGGCCACAGCTTTTATGGCTTCATAGTCGCCTTGGGAGGCAATGGCGAAGCCGGCCTCGATGACGTCGACACGCATCTCTTCCAAGAGTTTGGCTATACGAATCTTTTCTTCGCGATTCATAGAAGCTCCGGGAGACTGCTCGCCGTCCCGTAGGGTGGTGTCAAAAATGATGACTCGGTTGGTATTCATGGTTCTTCTCACGACTGGGATTTAGGTACGAAGGCTCATTCGAGCGACTACAGTGCTGCGCTTATTCCCCTGAACGTCTATCGCTCGTGACAAACGACGCTCAGAGGCTGTTAAGTCGCAGCCCCCGGTCGGTGAGACGCAGTCCGAGAAGTCCGGAAACCTGCCCAAACAAGCCCAGTCCAGCCACATTAGTGGTCGAATTAAAGGCTGTTTCGCGGTCTGTGACCCGGTTGATCACGGGCTATCCCTCATCTGACGCCGCGGATGCACCAATAAATGCGGCGTTCGTGGTGCCTAAAATGTACTTTCCACCCCTTAAGTCAATAACTTAGCACGGATAATGGTTAAATGGGGGTGAAGTCCATCAATAAACATATGGAATAGCGCATGAAAAAGGGACCGAACACCTGACCCTTCCTCAAAACACCCGTTTGGCCTGGTTTAATTCCGGCTTTTATCCACCAGGGCCCTGTCACCGCCGATCCACGGCATCATGGACCTTAGGTTCTTGCCGACCTCCTCAATGGGGTGTTCAGCCCAAATTCGGCGGGTTGCCTTAAAGCTTGGTTGGCCCGCCTGGCACTCAGACATCCAATCGCGGACGAAACGGCCTTCCTGAATATCAGTGAGGATTTTCTTCATTTCGGCTTTGGTTTCGTCCGTAATCACCCTGGGACCGGAGACATAGTCGCCATATTCCGCCGTGTTGGAGATAGAATAGCGCATGTCGGCCATGCCGCCCTCATACATTAAATCAACAATGAGTTTGACCTCATGGAGGCACTCAAAATAGGCCATTTCCGGCGCATAGCCGGCTTCTGTAAGGGTTTCATAACCAGCCCGGATCAAGGACGTAAGACCGCCACACAAAACTGCTTGCTCACCGAAAAGGTCCGTTTCGCATTCTTCGCGGAAGGTGGTTTCGATGATGCCGGCCCGTCCACCACCAATGGCAGAGGCATAAGACAAGGCTATTTCCATGGCATTGCCCGAAGCATCTTGGGCCACGGCTACCAAACAAGGCACTCCCGCGCCGCGTTCGTATTCAGAGCGGACTGTATGGCCCGGGCCCTTCGGCGCAACCATAAACACGTCAAGATCAGGACGGGCATCAATCAGGTTAAAGTGAATATTAAGCCCATGAGCAAACGCCAGCGCTCCACCCTCTTTCAGATTGGGGGCTATATGATCCCGGTAGAGGTCGCCTTGCAGCTCGTCAGGTGTGAGCAACATCACCACATCGGCCCATGCCGACGCATCACCCGGGCTCATGACCTGCAGGCCTTCGCTTTCGGCTTTCTTGCGGCTGGCCGAGCCTTCGCGTAGGCCGACAGCCACATCGGCTGCACCAGAATCGCGCATGTTGAGAATGTGGGCATGGCCCTGGCTGCCGTAGCCGATTACAGCCACCTTCTTGCCTTTGATGATATTCACATCGGCATCGCGGTCATAGTACACGCGCATGATTGTCGTCCTTTCGGGTGTTTAGCGTTTTTTAGTTCGTTTTGATGGGGCCTTCTTAACGGCCGATTTGCGTTTGGGCGAGGTTTTTGCTTTCGCTTTCGTCACTTTTTTAGCGACGGTTTTCTTAGCCTTTGGCTTTGGCGATGCCTTGTCTTCCATGCCTGATGACCCACGGGCAATGGCCGCTACACCTGTGCGGGATACTTCGGCCAGGCCGAGCGGCTTCATCAAGTTGATAAATGCGTCAATCTTCTCCGAAGTGCCAACCACTTCGAATACGAAGGAGTCTGTCGTCGAATCAACCACATTGCAGCGGAAGATATCGCCGATCCGCAGCGCTTCTACACGATTATCTCCAGTCCCACTCACTTTGATCAAGGCAAGTTCACGGCCAACCGACGGACCTTCGTCTGTCAGATCTTTCACTGTATGCACCGGCACCAGGCGGCAAAGCTGTGCCTTGATCTGTTCGACAATCTGACGCGTGCCCGATGTCACCAGATTGATGCGTGACAGCTGGACGTCATCGTCCACCACTGACACGGTCAGGCTTTCAATGTTGTAGCCGCGCCCAGAAAACAGGCCGACGACGCGCGCCAGCACGCCAGCCTCGTTGTCCACTAGAACCGCGATGGTATGTCGATAAACATCTGTGTCCTTCAGAACCGAAACCGGCACTGCGCCTTCGTAAATATTGCTGCTCACAGCAGTTTCTCCATGACAGGAGGCGATGAACGCCACCTCAAAATATATTGTCTAGACCAGGACCATGCCTTCTTCTGAAACCGTCCGGTTGGCGTCGTCGTCGGGCCCCAATAACATTTCATTGTGGGGCGCGCCCGACGGAATCATCGGGAAGCAATTCTCTTTCTGATCGACGCAGACATCCACAATCACGGGACCATCAATGGCCATCATCTCTTTAATAGTATCGTCGACTTTGGCCGGGTCCGTGACCCGCAGTCCCGCCATGCCATAGGCGTCTGCCAGTTTGACGAAATCTGGCAGGGAGTCTGTATAGCTCTCGGAATAGCGCCCGCCGTGCAGCAACTCCTGCCACTGACGGACCATACCCATGTACTGGTTGTTGATGATGAAAAGCTTAACCGGCAACCGGTACTGAACCGCCGTCGATAGCTCTTGAATATTCATCAGGATCGAGGCCTCACCGGCGATATCAATGACCAAGCCATCGGGATTACCCAGTTGCACGCCGATGGCCGCTGGCAATCCATAACCCATCGTGCCGAGACCACCAGACGTCATCCATCGGTTCGGTTTATCAAACCGGTAGAACTGTGCCGCCCACATCTGGTGCTGACCCACTTCCGTGGTGATGAACGTTTTGCGTTTCTTGGTCAGCTCAAACAGGCGTTGGATGGCGTATTGCGGTTTAATCGTCTTCTTGCCTTGGCGGAACGCCAAACAATCGCGACTCTTCCATTTTTCAATGTCCATCCACCATGCTTTCAGCGCTTTGGTTTTGCTTGGCGCTTTACGCTGGGCTTTGCGCTCTTTCCATAGCTTCAGTATGGCCGACAATGCCACACCAGCGTCGCCAATGATTGGCACATCAACGATCACATTCTTATTGACGGACGAGGAATCAATATCCACGTGAATCTTATGGGAGTTGGGGGAGAAATGTTTCAGATTGCCAGTCACCCGGTCGTCGAAACGCGCCCCAATATTGATCATCACATCGCAGTCATGCATCGCCCAGTTGGATTCATACGTTCCATGCATGCCAACCATGCCGAGCCAGTTTTTGCCCGATGCGGGATAAGACCCAAGCCCCATCAAGGTCGATGTAATCGGGAAGCCTGTTTCCTTGACCAACTGGCGCAGCGTATTTGCCGCGGCGGGTCCGGCGTTAATCACGCCACCACCAGTATAGAACAACGGCTTGTCAGCATTGATCATCAAATCAACCGCTGCCTCGATTGAGGCCGGGTCAGGCGAATGGGCCGGCCGGTAGGTCTTATGCTGCTGACGTTTGATCCCGCGCGGCGCTGTCGAGTAAGCGCCTATTTCCATCACCACATCTTTGGGCAAATCCACCACAACCGGGCCGGGCCGTCCGGACCGGGCCACGTAAAACGCTTCGTGCACGATCTTGGCCAGCTTGTTGGCGTCTTTCACAAGATAGTTATGTTTCGTGCAGGGCCGAGTGATGCCCACCGTGTCGGCTTCCTGAAAGGCATCGTTACCGATGAGATGCGTCGGCACCTGCCCAGTCAGGCAAACCACCGGCACAGAATCCATCAGCGCGTCAGTCAAACCGGTCACCGCGTTGGTCGCGCCCGGGCCCGAAGTGACCAGCACCACACCGACCTTGCCGGTGGAGCGGGCATAACCCTCAGCCGCATGCACCGCACCCTGCTCATGGCGGACCAGAATGTGCCGGACCTGATTCTGCTTGAAGATCTCATCATAGATCGGCAGCACAGCGCCGCCGGGGTAGCCGAAGACGACCTCCACACCCTGCTCTTGGAGCGCTTTCAGTAAAATCTTAGCGCCGTTCATGCGGCGCCCTTCGAGCGTATCCCGTGGCATTGCGTACCGATCCTTGGACTAAAGCGCCGCCCTATTCAGGACCTTATTGGCACTATGGCATCCCATATAAAGACAAACCGCCCCCAATCGGAGGCGGAAAGCCAGGGTAATTAACAACAGATAAGGGCTAGGTCAACAAAAACTGACGAATTATTGGAAAGATTTCCTGGAATAAACTATCTGAATATTGCTCAGGAATAGTTCCAGACGCATTAAATTGAGTCCGAAACCAGGTTGTCTGGCGCTTGGCGTAGTTGCGTGTGTGTTGCTGAGCCTTGGTGACAGCCTCCTCTTGGGTGATATCGCCAGCCAGGAACGCTGCCAATTCGGGCACCCCAAGGGCTTTCATCACCGGAAGGGACGGATTGAGGTTTCTTTCTATGAGAACCTCAACTTCACCCAAGGCACCCGCTTCGAGCATGGCGTCAAAACGGCTATCGCAGGCGGCGTAAAGGGTCTCACGGTCAGGCTCGAACAACACTGAGAAAAACTGGGCGTCGGGCAGCAGAGGCGTGGATGGTTTCTTCTGCCACACATGCAGCGGCGTGCCGGTAGCCTCCGCCACCTCCCAGGCGCGCAACACCCGCTGGCGGTCTTTGGGTTTCAGTTTTTCCGCCCCTTCGGGGTCTTTGTCTTTGAGGCTTTGATAGAGGGCGTCGTTGCCGTGCTCTAACCGCAAGCGCCGTCCGGCTTCACGCACCCCAACCGGAATATCAGGGATAGCGGCAATCCCCTCCAGCAATGTCTTTATATAAAGACCCGTTCCGCCAACGACGATCGGCTGTTGACCGGCCTCGCGGGCCTTTTGGATTTCTTCTGCTGCGTCGTTTGCCCAATCCGCCGCCGTGCAGGCTTCAGCGCCATCGCGGTTGCCATAGAGTTTGTGTGGCGCGCGTGCTTCATCTTCAGTACTCGGCCGCGCCGTTAACACGCGTAGGTCGGCGTAGACCTGCATGCTGTCTGCGTTGACGACAACACCGTCGAGCTCTTCCGCAACCCGCAGTGCCAAGCCCGACTTACCACTGGCCGTCGGCCCGGAAATGAGAAGGATGCGAATCAATTTTTTATCCGAGGTTTGATGTCATCGTGATGACTTTTCATCTGCACGCTTCTGCCCAATGCAGAAGGCGTGCACGGTTTCATAAAATGCAACGTGCATGCCGTAGATACACGGTAGTAGAACAGTAATCGTACTGTAGAGAAAGAAAGGGCGCAGGCTTTCATTGAAATTCATATTGCAGACAACAGACGATGAAGTTTGTATGTCGATCACAATGCCCCACCATCCGAAGCACATGAAGAATGAACCTACGAACCGGGAGAAGAAGAAAATCCAAGTGCTTAAAGTTGGTTCGATTTGATTCTGGATTTTGACGTCTTGTGTAAACATTCCGACTTTTGCCGCAATGATGACCCGCAGAACAACGGCAAACAGACAATTGAGTGCCAAGTCATACCCTCACAGCATTAGAAAACACGCCGTCATAGTGTCGTACAATTGGAAAGACTTGTCCCAAAACCGAGCTGAAATGGATACGATTTGTGAAATTTTCAAATACAACAAACACCAAGACAGAGCGGAATATAACGTCTGGAAAACCTAAAAACCCAGACTTCAACAACTGACCCAACGTGTCTGCGGCGTGGCGCCGGCTAACTCTATTTTAAATACGGAGAATATTGATCAAGACAACAAGAATGACCATGGCCGCTATGAATGAGTTGAAATCAGATAATTACCCCGGCGCAACCATGGCAACTATAAATGCATTGATAGAATTAAACACATTGGCAAAAGCAAAGAGGATGCAGATATTTAACTTAGTTAAGTGTGGCTGACCAAGTGTGAGCGGCTAGGGTTCATGCGCTCCTCCATTTTCAGTCCAACGCATAGTCAGTCCAGCACATGACTCAACAACCCATCCGCCAGTTTGGGTTCGAACCAGGTAGATTTAGGCGGCATGACCTCACCCGCATCGGCAACAGCCATGAGGTCAGCCATGCTGGCGGGATACAACGCAAACGCGACCGCCATCTCGCCGCTATCAACGCGCTTCTCGAGCCCTTCCATGCCACGAATACCGCCAACGAAATCAATCCGCTCGTCCGTGCGCGGGTCTGAAATGCCGAGCAAAGGTTCGATGAGATTGGCATGGAGCAGGCTCACATCGAGCCGGCCAACCGGATCATCGAGAACATAGTCGTCATGCAGGTCGAGCGTGTACCAGGTACCGCCCAGGTACAGACCAAACTGCGTCGGTTTTACGGGTTTGGCTTGGGCGTCAGCGCGAACCACATCGAAGCGTTCGCCGATTTTAGCCAACAGGTCTTCCGCCGTGTACCCGTTCAAGTCTTTGACCACGCGGCTGTAGTCGAGAATGTGCATTTCATTATCGGCATAAGCGACGGTGAGAAAATACTGGGCGCTTTCCGTTTCCGGTTTCGTTTTGGCGACGCGCGAGCCCGCTGCAGAGCGGTGATGACCGTCGGCAATATATAATGCCGGCATGGCGTTGAACGCACGAGACAACCCAGCAATTTGATCGTCGTTATCAATCACCCAGATGGTATGGCCTACGCCGTCGTCTGCCGTGACGTCATACGTTGGCGCGCAGGCTGTTACATCGTCCAACACCGCTTTGACGGCATCAGATGCTTTGTACGCCAACAACACTGGGCCGGTTTGCGCATTGAGCGCAGTGATTTGGTTGACCCGGTCGTTTTCCTTCTTGGGCCGGGTAAATTCGTGTTTGCGGATATCATTGGCGTCATATGCCGCCGCCGATGCCACCATGGCGACACCGGTCTGGACATGATCGCCCATGGTCAGGCGGTAGGCGTAATAGCACGGCTTCGCTTCACGCATGAGCACGCCGTCTGCCACTAACCGGTCCAGGTTCTCCGCACCCTTGGCATAAATCTCAGGCGCATAGACATCCGTGCCTTTGGGTAAATCGATCTCAGGCTTGGAGATATGCAAAAAACTGTCCGGGCGGCCTGCAGCGCGGGCCCGCGCTTCCTCGGTGTTCAGGACGTCATAGGGCGGGGCGGCTACAGCTGAAGCGGTGTCAGGCAGAGGACGCAGGGCCGCAAAAGGGCGAACGAGATCGGGCATCAAAAACACTACTCCGGAAGGGCGGGAAACAAGCTAAGAGGTCGTTTAACTGTTCGCCCTATAAAAACGCAACCACTAGGTTCGTGATGCGTTGATGAATCGATCAAACCGCGAGGCGCGGCGTACACATGAAAGATTGTGCGTACCAATTGTTCAACAGATTATTCGTAAAAGTTGAAACATATAACTTAATTATTATCAAAGGTAGTCGTCTCGAGTCGATAGTGTTAATCTATCAAGATACGGCGAAGGACGAGAAAATGGCTAAATCTAAATCGGATATTTTTGACCACTTTCAGGCCTTTATGGGCAAACACGGGGCCGACTACAAAGGGTGGTAGGTGTCGACGTCAACGAATCCGAAGATGGAACTGTTCAAGTACCATAAGTTCAAGACCGGCGACAAAGGCCTATTCCGTGGCGCTGAGTCAGAAATCCGCGCGGCTGAAGTAGCCGAGTTCTTTACGAATCTTGATGCCAAGGGAGACCCAGGAATCAAAGACACGCCTTATACGTCTGCGCATTCAAGCTGGCCAAGCGCACCCGCCCAGGCGTGCGCTAAACCTATGCCTAACCTAGTCTATTCGTAATTATCAGCGACGAAACGGTTGAGCAGCCGCACGCCGTAGCCTGTAGCGCCTCTGGCGTTGAGTGACCTATCAGACTCGGCCCAAGTGACCCCGGCGATATCCAGATGCGCCCACGGCGTGCCTTTTTTAATAAAACGCTCAAGAAATTGAGCCGCTGTGGTAGCGCCAGCGTAGCGGCCACCTAGGTTCTTCATATCAGCAATGGGTGAATTGATGAGCTTGTCGTACTCGGGCCCCATGGGCATGCGCCACAAGCGCTCTTGCACGGACTGACCGGACGCAGAGAGTTGGTCTGCTAATTCATCATCATTTGAGAACAGTCCGGCGTAATGCTCTGCCAGCGCCGCAATAACCGCACCGGTCAACGTTGCCAGATCTACGATGAGATCAGGCTTGAAGTGTTCCTGCACATACCAAAGGGCATCGGCCAGGACGAGGCGGCCTTCCGCGTCTGTATTTAAAACTTCAATGGTCTGGCCATCTGCGGATGTCACCACGTCGCCAGGGCGCTGCGCCTTACCGTCGGGCATATTCTCGACCAGCCCGATCACACCGACGGCGTTGACCTTAGCTTTCCGACCAGCCAGCGCTTTCATTAAGCCGGTTACCACACCAGCGCCGCCCATATCCCACTTCATATCCCACATTCCGGCGCCCGGCTTGAGGCTGATACCGCCGGAATCAAAACACACACCTTTGCCGACGAAAGCCAAGGTTGGGTCTTTCTTACCGCCGCCGCTCCACTCAAACACGACCATGCGGGGTTCATTGACGGACCCTTGGGCCACACCCAGAAGCGCTCCCATGCCGAGCTTTTCCATCTCCTTCGGGCTGAGCACTTTTACTTTGAGGCCGCCACCGGCAAGGCCTTTGGCGATGTCGGCAAACGCGATTGGATTAAGCACGTTGGGTGGTTCGCTGACGAGGTTGCGGGTCAGGGTCACACCGTCGTTGATGGCTTCTTGCACACAATAGGCTGCGCGAGCCCCGACCACGTCGGGCGTCGCTACAGCAACGGTTTTGAGCTTGGGTTTAGCCGCCGGTTTTTCTTGGGTGCGGTACTTATCAAAACGGTAGGACTTAAGCACGAGGCCAGAGGCAACAGCCGCCGCCATATGACCCACATCAATAGCAGCGCCTTTAAGGTCGTCCAGCACTACTGTAGCGCGGGGCTCTTTGGAGAGAGCGCCGTATAGGGCAGCGCCTGCTTCTTCGGCGGATTGAGCCGTTATTTCTTTAGCCTTGCCCAAACCAACCGCGACGACACGGGTGAGTTTCGAGCGCGGCGGTGCGTAAACAGATACTGTCTTGCCGGACTCGCCCTTGAAATTGGCCGCCTTCATTGCCGCGGACAAAGCCCCGCCCGTGGCCCGGTCCACCGCCTGCCCGGTTTTGCCGAGCTTGCCGCCAGCAGAAACGCCGAGTGCGACCGCGCCTTTAGCCGGACGAGTCAGTTTAGAGAACAATACTTTCATGAAGACCTCATAAAGGAAGTGGTGTCCTTCACCCTAGGGCCCACCCCCGTTTGGAACAAGGCCCGCAGAATTCCGGGCATACGGGCCTCCGGGTTCTGCTGGACAGACAGGGTGCGGCAGGTATGGTGTGCTCAAAGATGGACAGTGATTGTAGGAGACTCCGCCATGGGAAAATTCGGGATGGGTCAGCCGATCCGGCGCGTTGAGGATCAACGCTTCGTGACCGGAACTGGATGCTTCACAGACGACGTCAGCCGCGACAATCAGTCCTGGATGGCGGTTCTACGTTCCCCCTATGCCCATGCTGATATCAAGAGCATCGATATCGCCGCAGCCAAGAGTGCTAACGGTGTCTTAGGGGTCTTCGCCAACGATGATCTTAAAGCAGCTGGGTTTACTGGCATGCCTTACGATTCGGTGCCGCCGGGCCCTGACGGTAACCCGCCTGAGATTCCCAACCGGCCGATTCTGGCGGATGGCCGGGTACGATATGTCGGCGAGCCGGTCGCTGTTGTTGTTGCCGAGACCATCGCCCAGGCCCGCGACGCCTCAGAACTCATCGAGGTCGACTACAACGAACGCCCTGCCGTGGCCAACATGCAAGCCGCCTTAGCCGATGGCGCACCCATGGTATTCGACGATATTCCCAATAACCTGCTCGTTCACTGGTCGATGGGCGACAAGGACGCCACCGAGGCAGCTTTTGCCAAAGCGGATAAAGTGGTTTCCATTGATCTCATCAACAATCGCATTGCGCCCACCGCAATTGAACCGCGCGGGGCCCTTGCTGAATATGATGCTTCGGAAGACCGTTACACTCTCACCACCGGCAGCCAGGGTTCGCACAAACTGCGGGAATGGATCACCGGCAAGAACGGCAAAAAAGCAGCGGACATTCCCGTTGAAAAACTGCGGGTAATTTGCCCGGACGTCGGCGGCGGCTTCGGCATGAAGAACTTTCTTTTCAACGAACCGCTGGCCGCGCTGTTTGCCACCAAAGTTGTCGGCCGCCCTGTGAAATGGACCGGCGATCGTACCGAAAGTTTTTTGAATGACACCCATGGCCGCGATCAGGCCAATCACGCTGAATTGGCTGTGGGCAAGAACGGTAAATTTCTTGCCATTCGCGTCTCTTCTCTAGGCGGTGTCGGGGCATACATTTCTCAATTCGGCGCCATGATCCCGACCATGGCTGGCTGCGGCATGCTGTGCGGCTGTTACGCACTGGAAGCCGCACATGTGGACGTTAAAGTCGTGCTGACTCACACCACACCCGTTGATGCTTATCGTGGCGCAGGACGCCCGGAGGCTGCCTACGTCGTAGAACGGCTGGTCGACAAAGCATCGCGTGAACTCGGCATTCCTCTAGATGAGATCCGGCGACGTAATTTCATTCCGCCCGATGCATTCCCTTATACCGTTGCACTCGGCATGCCTTACGATTCAGGAGAATACGAGAAACTGATGGACCTCGCGCTTAAGCGCGCTGACTTCGCCACCTTCGAGCAACGGCGTGCTGGCTCTGCTGCACGAGGAAAGCTTCGCGGCCTCGGATTGAGCTACTACATCGAAGCCTGCGGTGGCGGCCCAACTGAATTCACCATCATGTCAGTTGACGAAAATGGGCGGGTTTTGATTCAAAGCGGCAGTCAGAACAACGGCCAAGGCCACGAAACAATATTCATGCAATTGGCAGCCGATACCCTTGGCATCGAGATGGACGATATTGAAGTCCACATGGGCGACACCGACAAAATTCCGAGCGGCATGGGAACAGGGGGCAGCCGCGCCACCGCAGCAGGTGGCAGCAGCGTGGTCTCCACCTCTGAAACCATGATCGAAAGCGGCAAAAAAGTTGCCGCCAATCTTTTGGAAGCCGCCGAAGTGGATATGGAATTTGCCGACGGCACCTTCCGCATTGCCGGCACTGACCGAGCGGCGACTTTAGCTGAAGTCGCCAAGGCATCGTTTGATGACTCACTACGCCCGGACGGTGTCGAGCCAGGCCTCGTCACGACAATTGAACAGACACCTAATGGACCAACGTTCCCTAACGGCTGTCACATTTGTGAATTGGAAGTTGACCAGGCAACGGGTGAAATCGAATTTCTAAAATACACTATTGAAGATGACATTGGCCGCATTTTGAATCCGCTTACGCTATCCGGGCAAATTCTCGGCGGCGCCGGACAAGGTGTCGGACAAGCTCTGTATGAAGAGACCGTCTACGACGAAACCGGCCAGCTCGTGAACGGCTCGTTCATGGACTACACCATGCCACGGGCTGACAATACCCCCGCGTTCGATTTCCATTACACCGAGGTGCCGTCACCGAGTAACCGCCTCGGTGTTAAGGGTGCTGGTGAAGCAGGGTCCATCGGCGCGACGCCGGCTGTGGCAAACGCCGTGATTGATGCGCTATCACCCCTTGGCATTAGCGATATCGACATGCCTTTAACGCCGCTCAAGATTTGGCAGGGCATACAGCGTGCGACATCTAAAGCCGCGTAAAGCTTAACAGATGACTGCACCTATTCTCGACTTCGCTAACCTCTCTCGATTTGCGGATCACCTTGAATCTACCGCGCGTGAATGCGGGCGGGTGATTATGGATATCTATGAGAGCGATTTTGAAGTCCACACCAAGGCGGATAAATCTCCCGTCACCGCGGCCGACGAGGCGTCGGAAGAGATTATTCTCAAAGCCCTCAAAGAAATCGCCGCTGACATTCCTTTTGTCGCCGAAGAGCATGCAGCAGAACATGGTTTTCCCAATTTCGAAGGCAGCACCTTTTGGCTTATCGATGCTCTCGACGGCACCAAGGAATTCATCAATAAGCGCGGCGCGTTTACAGTTAATATCGGCCTCATCGTTGATGGACAACCCTGCCTAGGTATTGTGTATGCCCCTGCGCGCGATGAGATGTTTCGCGGTGTAAATTGCCCAACCTCTGGAGAGCAAGCCGCCTTAGTTGAGCGCAACGGCAAGAGAGAAACACTGTCGGTCCGGGCTATTCCTCAGACCGGCGTTACGGTTGTCGGTAGCTTCTCACACCAGGTCAAAGAACCAATGGATAATTTCCTGGCCGGACTTACCGTCGAGGACATGATTGCAATTGGGTCTTCGCTCAAATTTTGCCTAGTGGCCGAAGGAAAAGCCGACCTTTATCCACGCTTTGGGCCCACCTGCGAGTGGGACATCGCAGCCGGACATGCCGTATTGCGCGCTGCAGGCGGCAGCGTAAAAACTTTCGATGGCGAAGACATCATATACAAGAAAGCCAACGAGAACTATCGTAACGGAACGTTTCTCGCCGCTGGCACACCATGACAGCTCTCTATGACCATCCGGCCCGCTAACGACGCCGGCATTGCTGCAGCTGCCAATCTGTTGCGCGACGGCGGCGTTGTCGCCTTTCCCACGGAAACCGTTTACGGCCTCGGTGCAGATGCCACGCAAGATGACGCTGTCTCCAAAATTTTTACTATTAAAGGCCGTCCCACCCATAACCCATTGATCGTACATGTGGAACGGCCGGATTGGGTTGCCGGGTTAGCGCTTCCCGACGGACGTTTTGATGCCCTCATCCGCGCATTCTGGCCGGGGCCTCTGACCCTCATTCTTCAGCGCCGAAGAGACAGCCCGGTGTCTTCTGCGGTTAGTGCGGGTAAGGATACCATCGCTGTGCGGCAACCAGACCATGATGTCGCGTCTGCACTTCTCAAGCAGGTTAAGCGTCCATTGGCCGCCCCGAGTGCCAATCCATCAGGTCATGTCAGCCCAACAACTGCAGCCCATGTACATGCTGACTTAGGCCCCCGTTTGGACTTGATCCTCGATGGCGGTGCCTGCAGGACAGGGATTGAGTCTACAGTCCTTGATTTGACACACGAGATTCCGCGCATTTTGCGCCCCGGATCCATTGATGCGGCGGCGATAACTGAGATCATCGGCCCCGTCACAACAGGTACGGGACAAGGAACGCCAACTTCTTCTCCCGGGCAGCTGGACAAACATTACGCCCCGTCGTTGCCGGTACGGCTCAATGCAGACCGTCCTGATGAAGGAGAAGCGTTGATCGGCTTTGGCAACACACCGCTCTCCACATACGACCTAAGCCCCTCCGGAGACCTGGCAGAAGCCGCGGCTAATCTATTTGCCGCGTTGCGAAACTTGGATAACTCAGCCCAGTATTCCGGCATCGCCGTCGCACCGATCCCCGCTGAGGGCATTGGCCGCGCCATCAACGACCGCTTGTCTCGCGCATCCAACGGACGATAAAGCGAGATCGCATTGCCTTTGACGCTCATAGACCCCATGTTGCGACCACACCAGACGAGTGAACCGCCTTGCCCTTAGACCAGACCCTCGTTAGCCACATCACCGATGTCGTCGGGCCTAATGGCTGTCTAACAGAGCCAGGCGATATCGCGCCCTATTTAGAGGAAGAGCGGGGGCTCTTTCACGGCGCTTCTGCGTTAGTCGTGCGCCCAGGGTCAACAGAAGAGGTCGCGGCGGTGGTCAAGCTCTGCGCCGAGTTTGGCGTAGGTGTCGTTCCCCAGGGTGGCAACACTGGGTTATGCGGCGGCGGCGTACCGGCAGAAAACGGCGAAGAAATTATTCTCGCGCTCGGACGTATGAATACCGTACGGGACATAGACGCCACCAACTTCACTATGACGGCAGAGGCAGGCTGTATCCTCGCCGACATACAAACCAAAGCAGACGCCGTGGACTGTCTCTTTCCGCTTAGCCTTGGCGCGGAAGGCAGCTGTCAGATCGGCGGCAACCTGGCAACCAACGCTGGCGGAATCAATGTTTTGCGCTATGGCAACGCCCGCGACCTAGTTCTCGGCCTAGAAGTGGTGCTTCCTGACGGCCGCATTTGGAATGGTCTGCGCGCACTTGGCAAAGACAACACCGGCTTTGCCCTCAAACAGTTGTTTGTTGGCTCTGAGGGGACCCTCGGCATCATTACCGCTGCGGTACTGAAACTGTTTCCAAGTCCGCGTGAAACCGAAACGGCGTTCTGCGCTCTTGCATCGTTGGAAGACGTCACGCGTTTACTCAGCCGGTCACGGGCGCTCTCCGGTGAGGCGGTAACAGCGTTTGAATTGGTGCCACGCATCGGCCTGGAGATGTGTATCGCTCACATCAATGGTGTGTCCGACCCGCTGAGCGAGCCTCACGACTGGTACACATTGATTGAATTTTCCACGTCGAGACCCGAAGCCGGCCTGCGTGCCGGTTTTGAAAGCCTACTGGAGGAGGCGTTTGAAGAAGGCATCATTGTCGATGCGGTGATCGCCGAAAGCCTCGATCAAACCGAAAGCTTGTGGCGTATCCGTGAGTCTCTGCCCGAAGCACAAAAGTTTGAAGGCGGCAGTATTAAGCATGATGTCTCGGTACCTGTATCTCGCGTGCCTGAGTTTATCGCCCGTGGCATGGAAACGTTGCGAAAGACCTTCCCAGGCGTGCGACCTTGCCCCTTTGGCCACGTCGGCGACGGCAATGTGCATTTCAATGTCACGCAGCCGTTGGGCATGGACAAAGAAACTTACCTTGCACAATGGGAAAATATGAACCGCATCGTTCATGACATTGTGATGGAGATGAACGGATCGATCTCAGCCGAGCACGGTATCGGCCGCCTCAAAGTCGTTGAGATGGAGCACTACAAGGATGACGTCGAATTGGACTTGATGAAAACCCTGAAAGCGGCACTTGATCCGGCGGGAACCATGAACCCTGGCAAGGTGGTGAGGTAAAGCTCCTGAATCAAACGGTCCATCGGGGCGCTCAACCACATGAACACGGGTGCCGTCGGGATCATGAACCACCAGTTCTATCTGAATGCCGTCGGGCGACTTCATCGGATGCAATAGAATCTTGGCATCCAATTCCTGAAGCCGCGCATACACAGTATCAATATCGGTTGCGCGCATGGCCATCATCGCTTCACCGGAGACCAGATTTACATCGCTGGGCCGATGCGGTGAAAGCAGAACTGGTACGTATTGGTGTGGATGCTGACGATACATCCATTGTCTGGCGCGGCGAACTGCAGAACAAGGCCAATACAGATGATGGTGTGCTTGAGCGCGAAAACCGCTGCGTCGAAATCATCATTGAGTAAAGTGCCGTATCGGCCCAGGAGAATGCCACAAAACCGCCAGAATACGCACCTATACTAGGCACCGTCTGCACAAAATGTGATCCAGGAGGCATGAAAAAGGGTTGGTTTGCCGGGCCCGGCAAGCCCCGTATACTTGCTATCCGCTATACTTGGTGAATTATGACTGGGCTAAACCGCTATATTTTGCGACATCTCGCCATCGGCACGGTCATAGTCACCGCGGTCCTTGCCTATATCCTATGGTTGACCCAGTCCCTTGGTTTTATCGAACTGATTATCAACAAAGGTCTGACGGTGGCCACATGGCTAGAGTTGACCTTACTGCTCCTGCCAAACGTAATCGTTATCATTCTACCAATCGCACTCTTTCTGGTCGTGTTGTTCATTTATAATAAAATGACCGTCGACCGTGAACTGGTGGTCGCACAGGCCGCCGGTATTAGCCAGTGGGGATTAGCCTTGCCGGCCATCGTCATGGCCTGCATAGCCGCGCTCAGCGCTTATGCGTTAACGCTGCACTATGGGCCACAGTCCGTGCGTGCATTTAAAGAATTGCAATGGACGGTGCACAACGACGTGTCTCAGGTACTGCTACGGGAAGCAACCTTCAATCAAATTGGCAAAGGCCTCACGGTATATGTGCGTGAGCGAGCACTAGATGGCGCGCTTCGTGGAATTCTAGTCCATGACAAACGCGACCGCATAAAGAGCCTCACGTTGATGGCGGAGAGTGGCGCAATTGTTCCGGGACCAAACGGGCCCCGGGTCATGATGATCAATGGCAGCCGGCAGGAACTGACACGCGGCGCAGGTGATTTATCCCTGCTCTACTTCGACAGCTATACGGTCGATCTTGGGTTGCTTGAAGCCACGGGTGACGGCCGCTTCACTGACAATCGAGAGCGCAGCACAACAGCGCTTTTTACTTTAACCGAACAGGACGGCTTTTCTGAAAAAGTTGTTCGCCGCATGCGGGTTGAAGGCCATCAGCGCTTCACCCACCCACTCCTGAATTTAACACTCACAGTGGTGGCGTTGGCTTTTCTGCTGACCGGCGCCTTTGACCGCCGGGGCCAAGCCAAACGCATCAGCATGGCCGTTGCCTGCGTCATCGTCATCGAGGCAGCGGTATTAGGAGCCGCGAGCATGGCAGCAAAAAGTTTGCTGTTAGTGCCCTTAGTTTATATCGTCGCGCTGGCGCCACTAGCGGTCGGTATACTGGCGCTGACGCCAGGTGGCTTACGGGGAACCACGCTTCAAGTATTGCGCACCCACCCCGGTTCTGCTTAACCCGTCATATGAATTTACGATCCGGTTCACTGTGGTTTCAAAATACGCGCCCGCGCACTCGATACCTGTCATGGATGATCTGGGTATTGACCGCCGGCATGATCATCTGGTTCTCAAGCTTTTCTGCAATTGCGCAGGTAGAGAAGACAGACCCACCAACTCTGATACTCGCCGATGAAATGCAGTACGACGAGAATACGCAGATTATCACCGCCACCGGCAACGTAGAGATTGAACGGGAGGGCAGCATCCTACTTGCCGAAAAGGTGACCTACAATCAAGAAACTGACACGGCAACCGCTAACGGCAACGTCACTCTTGTAGATGACGACGGTACGGTCATGTTTTTTGAGCAGGCAGAAATCACCGGAGATCTCAAAGAAGGCTTAGCGCGGGAAGTGCGGGTCCTGCTGGCAGACAGCTCGCGCATGGCAGCCCGTTTTATTCGCCGCCGGGAAGGCAATATTAACGAACTGCGGCGCGTGGTGTATTCCGCTTGCGATCTCAATTGCGACGGTGAGCCGGTATGGCAAATCAAAGCCCGCAAGGTCATCCACGACCAAGATGATCAACTGATGACATACAACGATGCATGGATCGAACTGATGGGTGTGCCGGTATTCTATACGCCCTATCTGGCTCATCCTGATCCTACAGCTGACCGCCGCTCGGGGCTGTTGGCGCCAGCTATCGGCGGTGGCAGTAACCTCGGCTTTTCTTTTGCTCTGCCATACTATTGGAACATTGCACCCGACAAAGACGCCACGTTGACACCACTGTATACGTCATCTGCCGGCCGTGGCGGCACCGCTGAATACCGCCAGCTGTTTGAAGAAGGTGAACTGCGGGTGTTCGGTAGCCTGGTGACCGACGATCAAGACAATTCGAAAGATTTCCGTGGCCATGTCCAGGCCAGGGCACGCTGGGACATCAGCGAACGGTGGCGCACTGGGGCTGACCTGCACCTGGCATCCGATGACACCTACCTACGGCGCTACGATTTTGATGCACCGACATGGCTAACCACCAATGCTTTCGCCGAGCGCTTCGGAACCCAGTCCTATTTCGCGGTCAATACGTATCACTTTCAACGCCAGCGCAGGACCGTTGTAGCCGGATCCACGCCATTGGTAGCCCCCCTGATCGACTACAGTTTTGTCGGGAAACCAACAAATGGCGGTGGTTACTTTACGGCCGACGCAAGCGCCCTGGCCCTGTATCGCGAGACTGGTAGCGACCAGACCCGGTTATCGTCGGAATTGGGCTGGCACGTGCCCTACATCAGCCCGCTCGGCGAAGTGTACACCCTGCGCGCCACCCTGCGTGGTGATGGGTATTACGTCAGGGACGTGGTCGACCCGGTGGCCAACACCAGTTTTACAGGGTTTGAAGGCCGCGCTATTCCTCAGGTTTCAATGGAATGGCGCTATCCTCTGGCCCGTACTGGACCAGCCACGACGCAATACTTGGAGCCAATTGTGCAAGGGGTATGGAGCCCCATCGGTCAGAACTCCACGAAAATTTCGAACGAAGACAGCCGCGATTTTGAGTTCGATGACACCAACCTGTTTTCCGAGCAGCGCTTCACCGGATACGACCGCGTCGAGGGCGGCGCCCGCGTCAACTACGGTCTACGTTGGTCAGCTTACGGCGAAACAGGGCAATCGATGTCTGCTATGTTCGGGCAAAGTTACCGGTTCCATAAAGATAACACGTTCAGTGCTACGTCTGGCCTCAGTGGTAAGTTTTCGGATTATGTCGGGCGCGTATTGTATCAGCCATCAAACTATGTCGACCTGTCCTATCGATTCCGTCTCGATAGCTCTAATTTCAGCCCCGAGCGGAGCGAAGTCAGCGCCGCAGCGGGAACCGACCTGTTCCGTGTCGGCGCCAACTACATCTTTATCAAGCAAACAGACCCGACTTCACCGGAGTTTGGTGACCGGGAAGAACTCTATGCCTTTTTCGACACACGGATATCTAAATACTGGAAATTGCAGGGTACGCACCGGGAAGATCTAAGTCCCGAGGGGGGGTCAATCCGCTCATCCATCGGCATCGTCTATGAAGACGAATGCTTTGTCTTCGGGTTAGATATTGCCGACGACAACACAGAGGACCGCGATTTCCAAAGTGGCTTCTCTGTGATCCTCCGCTTTACGCTGAAGACCATTGGCGAAGTCCGCCTCTCCTCCAGCGTCGGAGTTGATCAGTAGGCTGCATCAGTTCGCCTCGGCTCTGACCATTAATAGCTGCACTACCCCATTCAACTGCGGCGCCATTTTTTGTGCAGCAGCCACATTGCCCTGTTCATGGGGCCATGTGCGGGCAGTCGCTCAAGGTGCGAAGCTGATTAACGCTTGATGTGTAACGCAGCTGATTAGCCTGCGGCACTTCGTTGGCAAGCTTGCCAAGGCTGTCAGCTACGGCATGCAGTTCATCGGACAATTCATGCAAAGCATCTATATTGTTAGCTGCAATCGCGGATTGAATTTAGGCAGACACGCCTTCCAACGCTACCCAGCCACCATCCAAAGACGTAAAATCAACCGCATCACCTTGGTCATGATCGTGGCTGTGTTCGTCCTGAGCGTAAGCAATACCAGCCAAGGAATGCGTTGCAAACACTGCTAGCGCGAGAAGAATTGCTTTGGTCATGTGCGAATCCCCTTTTCTATTCAGCTGGTTGGGGCTCAAGTGCCATGGATTGGCGAGACGCGGCGGGCGCGCGGCCGAACGTCCAAAACACCAATGGCCGTAAAGACAAATCAAGAAGTGTGGACGACAAAAGCCCTGAGAAAATCACTACAGCAACCGGGTGCAGAATTTCCCGGCCAGGTTCATCTGGCGTCAACAAAATCGGCACGAGCGCCAAGCTTGCGCAGAGAGCCGTCATCAAGACCGGGATAATCCGCTCTTGAGTCCCGCGTGTAATCATAGCCTTGTCAAAAGCGGCACCTTCTTCACGCATCAGATAGAGGTAGTGATTGATCATTAAAATGCCGTTTCGAGCGGCAATACCGGTAAGCGTGATAAATCCGATCACCGTCGCGATGGATAGCACACCGCCCGTTAACCAGACTCCGATGACAGCACCAATGAAGGCCAGAGGAATCGACAGCATCACTTGAAGCGCAAAGTTAATACTGCCCAGATGCGCATATAGCACCAGGAACATGCCGAGGAAGGCAACCGCCCCCAATAAAGCGATGGCGTTAATCGCTGCCGACTGACTCTCAAATTCTCCGCCGTAGACAATGAAATAGCCCGACGGAATTTTTACATCGGCGTCAATTAACGCTTGAATATCTCGCACCACACTGACGAGATCGCGCCCTGCCACGTTGGCCTGAACAATGATGCGCCGTTGGCCGTTTTCCCGATTTATCACATTGGCGCCCAGCGCTTCCTCCACATCAGCCAACAGCTCAAGCGGCACATAGCCGCCTTCAGCCACTTCAATGGGCAAGTCTTTGATGGACGCCGGGCTGGCGCGGCTCTCGTCACCAAACCGTACAATGAGATCATGGGTGCGGATGCCATCGATAATTTGGCTCACAGTGCGGCCGTTCAACGCCAGTTCCACATACTCCGCGACATGAGCGACAGTGAGGCCGCGATTGAGAATTTGATCCCGGTTGACCCGAATGTGCAGTTGCTCGGTCAACACCTGCTGCTCGACACTTAGGTCGACGATTCCGTCAACTGCCTCCACTTGCCCTTCAATCAGGCGGGCGAGGCGACGCAACTCAGCCATGTCGTCTCCGAAAATCTTAATCGCGATCTGCGCGCGGACGCCGGAAAGTGCATGATCAATACGATGCGACAGAGGTTGGCCGATGTTGGTCAATACACCAGGGAACTGTTCCATTCGTTCGCGAATTTCATCGATCACCTGCTCGCGTGGCCGGTCCGATGGTTGGAGAAAAAATTCGAGCTCAGAGACATTTATGCTTTCCGCGTGCTCATCGTTCTCTGCACGGCCGGAACGGCGGCCCACTTTGATCACTTCTGGTAAGTCTAACACCAGCTGTTCCGCAGTCGTTGCGATTCGGTTGGATTCGGCTAGCGATGTCCCTGGCGCCATCACCACTGAAACGTTTAATGCGCCTTCGTTAAATTCTGGCAGAAACGCCTGTCCAAACTCAGTCGTCAACCAGACCGCGCCACTCAATAGAACGGAAAATAATCCAAACACCGCGAAGCGTGCCGGAAATAGAACAACGAGTATTTTTGCCTGCACCCATTTCACAGCCCGCACCACTAGGCCTTCTTGCTGGTCGTCCATTTGTTTCATGCGCGGCAGAAGGTAAGCGCATAACGCCGGCGTCGCCGTCAGAAAGACCAAAAGGGATGCCCCGATAGACGTGACATAGGCGATACCGAGCGGTGTAAAGATACGCCCTTCCACGCCCGACAAGGCAAACATCGGTAGGAAGACAAGGATGACGATAAACGTCGCGAAGACGATGGGATCTCTTACCTCTCGGGTTGCCTTCAAAACCACTTCTAACGGCGGCACAGGCTCACCTTTCAAACGGTTCTGCCGCAGCCGCCGATACGTATTCTCCACTCCGACAATGGCATCATCGACTAATTGACCAATGGCAATGGCGATACCGCCCAGCGTCATGGTGTTGATGGACAGCCCTAGCATCTGGAAGACCAGTAACGTCAACACCAGCGACAGCGGCATCGCGGTCAACGTAATGAAGGTGGTCCGTGTGTTAAGGAGGAACATAAAGAGGACGATGGTGACAAGGATTGCACCGTCGCGCAGCGCTTCCTCTACGTTGGCGACAGCGACTTCAATAAATTCACTCTGTGAAAAAATATCATCGTGCAGTTCAACGCCATTCGGCAACGCATCTTGCATGGCCTCTAATTCCGCGCGAATTGCTGTCACCAAAGACACCGTATCGGCGGTGGGCTGCTTCTGAATGGACAGGATAACGCCTGGTGTTGCATCAATGGATGCATCTCCACGGGGTGCGATGGGACCACCCACGCGGACGTCTGCAATCTGATCGATTGTGACCCTGCGACCGGGCGCGTCAGACATGGGAACGAGCGTAGCAGCAATCTCTTCCACAGTTTGTGCGCGACCAAGCACCCGGATCAAACCTTCCGTATAGTCAGTCAGAAGAAAGCCGCCGGTTGTGTTCAAGTTGGTTTCTTCAAGGGCTTCGAGGACGGCCGACAGCGGCACCTGATGAAACACCAACCGCTCAGGATCGATTAAGACCTGAAATTGGCGGAGCTGCCCCCCTACAACCGTGATCTGCGCAATCCCTGGGATTGAGAGTAAGCGTTGGCGAATATCCCACTCCGCCAACGTCCGCAACGTCATAGGATCCACCTGGTCTCCGCCGGTGACCCCGATGGCCATAATATTGCCCATGATTGACGTGATCGGCCCCAGATTGGGATTAACGCGCCCATAAATGGCTTCCCGCGCCTGTGACAGTTTTTCCGACACGATTTGCCGCGCCACGTAAATATCCATACTCCAATCGAATTCGACCCAGACAATGGACAGGCCGATGGAGGATGCTGATCGCACCCGCACAACACCGTTGGCGCCATAGACAGCGGCCTCAATGGGCCGCGTCACAAGGGTTTCAACTTCTTCTGGTGACAGCCCTTCGGACTCCGTGAAGATGGTCACGGTTGGACGGTTGAGATCAGGCAATACATCAATGGGCAGGCTTTGAATCGCCAGCCCACCGTAAATAAAACTGAGCGCGACCACGGCCACGACCAACAAACGATGTTTGATCGATAAACTGATGAGAGAGTCAAGCACAGCAATATCCTCAGTGGTTATGACCGGCATGCGCATCGGTCGGCAGACCGGCAGACCCCTCGCCCATGTATTGCAGCTGATAATGCCCTTGCACCACGACCTGTTCGCCAGGGAATACGCCTTCGAGCACTTCTGAGTCGGCTCCGGCGACAAGCCCTTCAATCACAGGACGGCGTTCAAAAACGTCACCAATCTGGACAAACACAAACCGTTCGCCCATGCCACCAAGAATCGCACGGCTGGGCACGACGATGGCTGGAATGGCATTGCCAACTGCGACAGACATGACGCCCATCATGCCCGGATAGAGCATACCGGCGTCATTCTCCGTCTCAGCGTGTACCGTGAACAAGCCCGTACCAGCTTCCCGCGCCATGTAAACGCGCGCGACTTTCGCGACCAGCGGTTGGTCCGGTAGAGCATCAAGATGAATGGTTGCCGTTTGCCCAGCCCGTATGCGGGTGATATCCGGACTTTCCATCATGGTGCCGTGCAGTAGCATGCGTGAGTGGTCTGAAATCTCAAAGAGCACAGACATGGCCTCCACAGTCTGGCCTATGCGTGCCGCTTGATCAGAGATGACACCCGATAATGGTGCCGTCAGCGTCAGCGTAGCTGCGCCCGCGATTATGGGCTCGACCACCACCAAGCTCTGGCCCGCACTAACTTGGTCTCCCAAGGTCGCGCGCACATTGCGAATTTGGCCATCAAACCTGGGGCTTACGTAGGCCTGCCTCTCGGGCAGCACTTCAACGGAACAAATGAGTTTCACCGTCTCTTGCAGGTCGCGAATCTCCGCCGTCACGGCCGCGATGCCCAGATTCGCCATTTGAACCGAAGACAGAGTCAACGGACCACCGGTTTCCTCTTCGTGATCATGGTCACCTTCGTCGTGATCCTCTTGCGCGACGGGCGCCAAATTGGGAACCGCAACGGCGATACACAACGCAATGATAAGGAGTCTAATGAGTGATATGGTCATGTCAGTTCACCTGTTCGATTTTACCGCCGATTGCGCGTTCAAGCGCGACGCGCGCTGTACGAGCATCAATCACCGTAGCAACGGCATCTTCTTCGGCGTCTAAGAGTGAGGCTTGGACCTGCCAGAGATCGAGCAGGTCCGTTTGCCCTTGGTCATACATCGCTTTGATGTCGGCGTAGCTTTTGCGGTAGGCCGGAACAATTTCCCGGTTATAAGATTCGGCCCGCGCATCGAGCAATTCCACTTGGCGGTACAATCCAATCACCAGCGCCTCACGCGCACCGCCATTAAGCCGCGCCAAATGCACCCGCGCCTCTTGGAGCGCCGCGCGCGCGCGCGCAACTTCGGCTTCATTGGTATCCCAAAGTGGAATTTCCATAGCCATACCGATGCCCCAGTTACGCGCGTCGCCGCCAGGCTCAACGTCATAGTTCAAACGCGGAGTCAACGAAGGCATACGATCTTTTTCGGCTACCTGAAGCCGCGCTTTGTTCACCGTGATCCGTGCCCGTGCTAACCGGGCACCAAAATCTTTATCTGCCGCAAAGGAAATCACCGCTTCTAGAGAGGGAAGCGGCATGGGTGCAGCGGCGGAGGTCACGATTGCACGGCCGTTCCCACCAGTGACGACAGCCAACTGCGCTTCGATGGCAGCGCGTTCAGCAGCATGGAGCGTCGCTTCTTCACGCAGCCGCATCGCCTCAGGCACAAATACATTGAATTGCACGGTGGGCAACACCTGCTCCCGTCGAATGCGCTCAATCTGTGCAGTAAAAGCGTTGGCTTCCTTGGCTGCACGGCGGGCGAGCACTTCACGTGACTGGGACGCCCAGTGGGCGACGTACATATCCGTCACCTGGGAGACGAGATCAAATAAACCCGCCTCTTGTTCCACCGTCGCCACCTGGCGCAGCGCAGATGCGTAAAGCGGCCGCAATTTGAAATCAGAAAAGCGAAGCGGCTGCGCCACTTCAATTTCCATACCCGCTCCATCGCCCTTGTCAGACAATTTGGCAAGCACTTCAACTTCTGGGTTGGAGCGGGTTTCCACTTCCACCGCGTCAGCCAACCGCAACGCTAGATCCCGGTCCAGACGGGCCACATCAGGACTATGGCGCAACGCATTAGAGACCGCGTCAGACAGCGACAGCGGTGTCTGAGCCGATAACGGACCGGACTCAAAAGCACAGGCAACCATCAACACAAAAGAACCGAGGGCCTGCCGGACGGATCGTCCAGACCTAAACTCTATGGCCATGGAATAACTCCCGTTTAATGCCGAAATATTGTCTGATGCCTACTCAGACATCAAACTCATGCGTAATGACAGCCTTAAGCAGTCATTACGGAAACCAGCTTCAGCTGGCTATTCTAAACGATGGGAGGTTTAAAGGTCGGGGGGCCGTGCACAGGCACTAAAGCCAATGCCAGGTGCCCTTCGGGACCAACAACATCAGCGCCGAACATGAGGTCTGTGTCGAAAGCAAGCGCCGTCAGCGCTACGTGGCATTGGTCGCACTGAAAGGGGTCTGTTTCGGCAGCGCCATGGTCATGGGCGTTTACGGCATCGTGGTTCGCGTGAATATCTCCAGCGTCACCGGCAAGAGATGTGCAGTGATGGTGCGCTAACTCGATGCCCAAGCCGTCCGCCAGAACGCTCGTCAACGGTGGAAACACCAGGACAAGAGCCATTAAGACCAGAAGCGCTGGGCGCGCGTGCCGTTTTGCCGCCATAATAGCCACTATACCATGAGCAGGTCTGTTGGAAAGACGCCAGCATTTCGAAGCGGATATCCTAATGTTTTGCAAAATTACAGGGTGCATTGCAGACTGGAATGCTATGGCACAGATGAGTATGGTACGCACCGTTCGCTCCCGGCTAGGCCGGTTTTAAATGGTTACGGCGGGATCTGGGGCGATTCCCGGATCACAGATATGGAGTTTTCTCTACGGAATGATCTCCCTGTTTAAACATTGGAATCGGTCATTTAGGGCCGGCTTTGTTCTTTGCCTCATCGCAGGTGCGGGTTCCGTGCAGGCTCAGCAAGACGCGATGCGCATTGCCGCTGTTGTCAATGAAGACGTCATTTCCCTGTTTGATGTGCAGTCCCGCATTCAGCTCTTCCTTATAACCGCAGGAATCGAAGACTCCATTGACGTGCGGCAGCGCCTATTGCCCCAAGTTATGAATGCTTTGATCGAAGAAAAGCTAAAGGTTCAAGAAGCCCGCACCGAGGAAATTGAAACCACACAAGACGAAGTGTTCGGTGCTGTTCAAATCATTGAGCAGAACAACGGCATGCAGCCCGGTGCGTTCAGAGCTATGCTAGCCGAACAAGACATCGACCCCGGAACTTTTTACATGCAGGTCGAAGCCGACGTTACCTGGCTCAAGGTTGTACAACAGGTGCTGGCCCGTGACGTCACAGTCAGTGACGAAGAAATTAAAGTGGTTATAGACCGCTTGAAAGCCAACCAAGGAGAGCCAGAATACTTGTTGGGTGAGATCTTTTTACCCATCGGTTTAGGTACGCGTGACGCTGATGTCCGTTCTCTTGCCCAACAACTGACAGAACAGGCACGCGGTGATGCGCCGTTCCCAGCTCTGGCCCAGCAATTCTCTCAGAGCCCAACTGCGGCGGTAGGTGGCGATCTTGGCTGGATCAACGCCGGTGAACTCGAAACCGAATTGGAACGCGCGGTTGCGCGCATGAAGCCCGGCGAAGTGTCCGATCCAATCCGCACGCTGTCGGGCTACACCATCTTGGTGGTACGCGACCAACGGGCAACGGCAGAAGCTTCACCTTTGATGGCAATTGTTACGCTGAGTCAGATTTACCTGCAAACGGTTGGCCGCAATGCACTTTCGCAGTCCCGGCTCGATCAGCTTACCCAGGCCATTCAAACCCAGATCTTAAGTTGCGACCAAATGAACCAATGGGCCGAAGAGATCGGCGGACCTGGATCGGGCCCAGTTGATCTCATCCGCATAGGCGGGTTACCGGGAGCCGTGCGCGATGCCGTTTTAACGTCGCCCACAGGAAGAGTAAGTCCGCCAATCGACGTACCCGGAGCACGCTTGTTCGCCATGGTCTGTAGTCGCGAAGAAGATGATGGGTTACCCTCATCTGATCAGGTCTACAGCCGGCTGGAGAGCGAAAAGCTCGAAACCATTTCTCGCCAACGCTTGCGCGATCTTCGGCGGCAAGCGCTGATCGACGTCAGACTTTAAGAATGGCGCCGACCGTTCTGCCGGTCGCGGTCACAATGGGAGAGCCGGCAGGGATCGGCGGTGACGTGACATTGCGCGCCTGGACGGAACACCGTCAGACACTCCCACCGTTTTTTGTCATCGATGATCCTGGCCGCCTTGGCGCCTTAGCGCTTGCACTTAAATTGAAATGCTCCATTCAGACCATCGACAACCCTGCCGAAGCGCATTTGCATTTTTCGAAGGCTCTGCCTGTTTTACCCGTCGAACCGCCTCTTGCAGAACCGGCAGTAACCGGGCAACCAACACCACTGAATGCGGCCGCTGTCATTGGGGCAATCGATCAAGCCGTGGTAATAGTCCAATCCGGTGAAGCGGCGGCTTTGGTCACCAACCCCATTCACAAATCCACGCTTCAAGATTCGGGGTTCACCTACCCAGGTCATACAGAGTATCTCGGCCATATCGCCGGACCGGAATCACAGGCGGTTATGATGCTCACCGGCGGCGGATTACGCGTTGTACCGATTACTATTCACCTACCCCTGAGAGAAGCGGCCGCTGCACTTACCACGGATGCCATAGTGACCCAGGGCTTGGTGACGGCCGCGGCGCTTAAAGAGGATTTCGGCATTGATAATCCGCGCCTCGCCGTTGCGGCCCTCAACCCTCACGCTGGTGAAGGCGGGAAATTCGGATCAGAAGAACCGGATATCATTGCGCCCGCGGTAGTCGAACTCTGCAACCGCGGCGTCACCGTTGAAGGTCCACTACCGGCCGACACATTGTTTCATGATGGTGCTCGCGCAAGATTTGATGCCGTTTTGTGCATGTATCATGATCAAGCGCTAATCCCACTCAAGACGCTGGATTTCTACGGTGGCGTCAACGTAACCCTCGGACTGCCGTTTGTCCGTACGTCGCCCGATCACGGCACCGCATTTGATATTGCAGGTACCGGCACGGCTCGCTGCGACAGCCTGGTTGCTGCCATACGCCTGGCTTCTGAAATTGCCGCGCATAGAACGACACCAAGAGCGAAAGTGTAAGAAGCAACTGTGCCTGACCTGCCGCCACTTCGTGACGTCATTCGCGCCCATGGATTGACCGCGCGCAAAGGCCTCGGGCAACACTTTCTCCATGATCTCAATCTCACCGCCCGGATATCCCGTACAGCCGGCGACATCTCCACAGGCACAACACTAGAAATAGGACCGGGACCGGGCGGACTCACCAGGGCGCTACTCGATGCGGGTGCAAACGTTATCGCCATAGAAAAAGACTCCCGGTGCTTAGCTGCACTCAGAGAATTAAATGACGCCTACCCAGGCAAGTTGAACGTCATAGAGCAAGACGCCCTTTCTTTAGACATAACTACCCTCGGCGAGACACCGCGCCGTGTTATCGCCAACTTACCCTACAACGTCGGCACCGAGCTCATTGTGCGGTGGTTAGACCACCCCAGCGCTTTCACCTCACTCACCGTCATGGTGCAAAAGGAAGTGGCACAAAGACTCGCGGCAGCGCCAGGATCCAAAACCTACGGGCGCCTCTCGGTGTTCGCCGGCTGGCGTTGGCAGGTGAAACTCGCTTTCGATGTAAACCCGCAAGCCTTTACGCCGCCGCCAAGTGTTGACTCGATGGTCGTGCACATGACCCCTCTGGACGCCCCGCGGGCCATCGCCGATGCCGAGGTCATATCACGCGTCACAGCGGCAGCATTCGGCCAGCGCCGTAAGATGTTGCGCTCCAGCTTGAAATCCCTGGGAGATGCGGAAGCGTTATGTGCCGCAGCGGGACTTGATCCGACGGTCAGGGCGGAGCAGGTTTCGATCGAAGGTTTCTGTGCTTTAGCGCGCGAGGTAAACAGGTCTTCTTGAAATACTAGGATTACAATTTTACTAGAATAAAGTGAGCCAACACGAACGGGAGGCGTCATGGTTAAGATCAGTATCGTTTACGACAGCAATTTTAAGGGTCAGACCGCAGCCCTGGCAGAATGTGTCGCAGAAGGTGCCCGCACAGTTGAAGGTGCTGAAGTCCACGTGCTCCATGTCGATGATGTCGACGATAATTGGAGTACGCTTCATACCTCTGACGCTCTTATTTTTGGATCACCGACGTATATCGGTAGCGTGTCTGGCAAGTTTAAGCTGTTTGCCGAGAAACTTGCCGGCGAAGTGTGGCTCAAGCGCATGTGGAAAAACAAGTTTGCGGCCGGCTTCACGGTTTCGGCAGGACAGTCCGGTGACAAAATGAATTGCTTGACTCAGATGATTGTCTTCGCCAGTCAGATGGCGATGATTTGGGTGCCCCAACACGCACTCGGGGGCAAGTATTCCACCGCCGGCAGCGACAAAGACATTAACCGTCTTGCCGGGTATTTGGGCGCCATGGCTCAAGCCAATATCGATGAGCCGGCAGATATCGCCCCACCGGAAAGCGACCGGGAAACAGCGCGCATGCATGGGCGCCACGTCACGCAGGTGGCGGCACAATTCATCGTCGGGCAAACCACACTACCATTTCAAGAAGAAACGCCGTTTGACGCCGAAGGCGAAGGCCGCCCACTCACCCTGCCAGAACTGTCGGGCTAACTGACTACAATAGGGGCACACAATCCAAAACACGCGCGTGAAATTTCAGAAGTATGCGCCATATGAATTTAGATAATTCACTTGTCGCAGGGATCATTGTTCATCACGCATTAGAAGCGCGCCCTCAAGTCCTCACCGGCCCAGATTTATACTGTCATCCACAGATGCAAACGTTTTGTTCAAGCAGTCAGAGTTACCAATGCAGTCCACTGTCAGCCGGGCCAGATCGGCGCGCGCAACTGGCCCCATCGCCATACGGTCTTCGGTGAGATAGCCCTTACCTGTCGCCGGAGTGCCTTCCGGCGCAATGATGCCTGTGCGGATGATCACATAGTCCAAACCGCTGGCTTTCATATCCTCTTCAGCACGGAATCGCTCAGCCATACCGTCCTTGGTGCGTTCGCGCGCCGCTGCCGAATACGCCATAGCGCTGTCTCCGGTGCCGACAGAGCCATGGAAGATGATCTCTTTGGCACCGTGTTTTTTCGCCGCCGCTGTCATGTTCATTTGCGTAGTATCCCAGAACCCCATCTGTGTGCTGCGCCCGCCGATGGAGTTGATCACCACGCGTGGTTTGGCGACGGCAATAGCAGCTTCAACATCCGCCACCTTCATAGCGTCACCAACAGCATAGGACACATCCCGGCCTTCAAGCCGCGCGCGGCCCGAGGTTGGGCGGACAAACACTGTCACCGGCTCACCCCTGGCCAGCAGCAGATCGACAATTTTGGCCCCGGTGCGACCCGACCCGCCAAAAACAATAACGCCACCGGGTTCCGCTATGTGGCCGTCAGCGCGGACCACGCCTACGGGTGCGAGCAAAGCAGTTACCAGCCCGACAAGAAAGAGCGTGCGGGTCATGGGTTAGACTCCTGGATAGACCGAAGTGGATTTATCAACAAGTGTACGACAGACCTGCGGTGGGAACATAGAACGCATTTCCGTGCGCCTATCGCGCTTTGGGTTCTTCCACGGACGCGGTATCGTCTGCCCTTAAAGCAGTTCCATAGGATGTGCCATGAAACGTTTTAGCCTTGCAGCACTCATCGTCTCAATGGTTAGCCCGCCAGCTTTCGCGGCTATCGAAGCAGAGCTTGATCAGGCACTCAACACGTTGATGACGGGGCTATCAGGTGCGTTTGATAGCGGCCCTCAGGTTCGCGCAGAGAAACTGAGCAACACGCCCGGCGACATGGAGCATCAGCATGTCTATCGCTCTTTCACGCCTATCGATGCGCCAGATGTGGGCGGAAATGTATTTGTTGTCACACTGCGCGACGATGGCCCAGAAGGTCGCGTTGATATGGTTGAGTTTCAAGTGTGGACGCTGACAGTCGACGCGGGACGTAACGCGGTAAGGATGGCACCACGCCGGTTTAAGACGCCAGAAGACTATGTCGCAATTACTCGCAATGCCGATGCATTCAACAACCTTAAAGCCTCTGACCTTGTGCCATCTAGCGGCGCGGCTGGTTGCGCGATCTTATGGACGCCGTCGTCTAGCGGTCTCATGCACGGTGTTTCTGAAAAGCCCTGTTTAGGACCAATCCGCGACGCCATGCTGTCATGGGAATGGACCTATATTCTCAGCGATACGGCGTTATGGATGTCGTTCGCTGGACGTAATGATGGTGGAGAGATTGTATTTGGCCGTCAAGATCAATTGCCGTGGCGGTTGGATAAGGTGAGCCAAGGGGTTGCACCATGAGTTTGCAGGCCTACAGCTGGACCTTCATGGTCATGTACATCGGTGTGATGATCTGGTTCGGTATTCTCGGCCAGCGCAAGGTTAAGAGCGCTGATGACTTCGCCACCGCGCGCGGCAGTTATGGCCCCTGGTTTCTTGCCCTCGCATTCACGTCAACGGTCGCCAGTGGCGCAACCTTCCTTGGCATTCCCGGCCTCGCTTACACGTTTGGTCTATCAGCCATGTGGATCATGTTCTGCTATCCACTCGGAGCCTACACCGGCGTGCTAGTATGCCAGCGCATGATTGCCCATGCAGGGGAGACCTCCGGAACCCGTTCAATCCCGGAATATCTTGGCGAACGCTATAACTCTGAAACCATGCGGGTAATCGCGGCAATCTTTTCTCTCATTCTGTTGTTCTACATGGCCGGACAACTTGTCTCAGGCGTTGTTATGTTCGAGACCATGCTAGGGCTCAACTTACCTTGGGCACTTGGCATTACCACGGTGGTGCTCGCCGCCTATGTCGTTATGGGTGGAGCCCACGCCGACATGATGACGGACGCCTTGCAGGGTTTTCTTATGATCTTGCTGGCCGTGATCTTGCTGGTGATGTTTCTATCAGGTTTCGGCGTGGACGGCGGTGTAAGTGACGTCGTCGACCAAATGGAACAGGTTGATCCGCGTAACACGACTGTGTTGCATGAAGGATCTCCGGTAGTCGGTGAATGGTGGCATATCTTTGCCCTGCTGTTTGTCCATGTTCCTCTTGGCCTGATGCCTCACGTGGGCAATAAATTGTGGGCCCTAAAAAGTGAGGCTGACCGCAGTAAGTTCATTAAAATCGCTTTCACCTTCGGGCTTATCTTGCCCTGCATGGCCTTTGGCGGCATGCTCGCACGCGCCATATTCGGCGACGATTTATTTGCCACCAACGCAGGCGCTAATAACGCGGTACCCGTGCTATTCATCGAACTATTCCCGACGTGGCTTGCAGCATTGCTTGGCGTCGGCATACTCGCAGCCATTATGTCGACGGCCGACGGCTTAGTTATCGCTATGAGTCAGGTCGTCGCCAATGACCTCTACCGTCTCACTATTGCTCCCAGAATTCACAGCACAAAAAGTGAAGCTGAGATTGACCGCATCACCTTGAAAATTAGCCGCTTTGCGACAGTGGTCGTACTCGCCGCGTCAGTCGCCCTTGCTTACGCGACCCAGAATATGAATATCTCTTTGCTTGTTGCGCTTGGCTTCGGCGGATTGTCGGCTGCCCTATGGGGACCGCTGGTACTCGGTGTTATGTGGCGCGGCTTGACGGCTTCTGGCGGCATTGCTGGTTTTGTTTCGGGCGGCCTCACCTTCATTGTGATTGCCAGCGGCTTTGTCACAACCTCTGGCGCGGAAGGGTCAACGCTCTACAGCGTTACGGCATGGGTCGAACGCCAAACGCCAAACGCGTTTTCAGTCGGCGCCATCGGCGGACTGGTCTGCATCTTAGTAGCAGTAATCGTATCCAAACTGACTCAGCCGCTATCGGAAAACCATCTCAAGAAAGTGTTCGATCCGGCCTAGCACTTTTCCGATTGAACGGTTCATGGTTGCGCCCCTTTAATTCCTCAGCCATGTGTTTTGAGAATATTGCTGCTGCCAGGGGCAGGCTGCATTTATCCAACGCATCCCTAGTGAACACTGGCGTGCCTACAAGCCAGAAACCGGCTCTACACTTTCATGGTGATGAAACATCATCCAGGCTCCATAGACTCGTCGTAGAACATCGGATACACGCAGCCGAGCATCAAGCGCGTTTGGAGGTTCATACGAAACTTCGAGTTGGCTTAAGACAACCGCTACGTCACCCAGTACGTCCACCTTGAGCGGCATCAAGCTCCAGGTTAACGCGCCGCGGGATACTTTGTGCCCTTGATCTTGCGCATGAAACTGTTTGACCTCATCCAAAGACATACGCAAACCCGGCGTAAGTCCATCCCATACTGAATACTCCGGCATCTGGACAGATTCGATATCTGCAGGGCGCCCTTCAGAAAAGGCCATATAGACACCGTGGACGACATCAAACGCCGCGGCTTCAGGTGACCCAGGCATTAGCTCCAAAGGCACGCGGCACCGGTGTCGTTAGATTCGCTCGACGCACATGGCGATACCCATACCGCCGCCGATACAGAGCGTTGTGAGGCCCTTCTGCGCATCGCGCTTTTGCATCTCATGTAGAAGCGTCACCAGCACGCGGCAACCTGACGCGCCAATGGGATGACCAAGGGCGATCGCGCCGCCGTTGACGTTCACCTTTTCAGGATCAAAGCCAAGGTCGTTACACACGGCGAGCGACTGGGCGGCGAAAGCTTCATTGGCTTCTATGAGATCAAGATCCCCTGCTGACCACCCGGCTTTCTCGAGGGCTTTGCGTGACGCGGGAATGGGGCCGGCCCCCATGATCGCCGGATCAACTCCGGCCTGCGCCCAAGAGGCGATGCGAGCCAGTGGAGTCAAACCGCGTTTACTGGCTTCTTCCGCTGTCATAAGGACGACGGCTGCTGCACCGTCGTTGAGACCTGAGGCGTTGCCCGCCGTGACTGTTCCATCCTTGGAAAATGCAGGGCGGAGTTTGCCGAGCGACTCAGCTGTTGTGTGGGCACGGGGATACTCGTCGACTTCGAAGAGCCTTTCTTCCCGCTTCACTTTGATCGTGACCGGAACAATTTCGTCCGCGAATCGCCCGTCAGCCAATGCTTGTTCCGCTTTTTGTTGTGACTGTGCTGAGAATGTATCCTGTGCGTCTCTAGTCAGTTGCCACTTCTCGGCAATGTTCTCAGCCGTCGTTCCCATGTGATAACCGTTGAAGGCATCCCACAATCCGTCTTTGATCATCGTATCGGTAAGTTGAACGTCACCCATTTTGGTGCCATTGCGCATGTGGGTGCAGTGAGGCGCGTTGGACATACTTTCCTGCCCCCCTGCAACGACGATGGCGCTGTCGCCTGCGAGAATTCCACTGGCGCCGAGCGCGACAGCTTTAAGACCAGACCCACAGACTTGGTTGATTGTCATGGCTGGGACTTCTTTGGGCACTCCAGCAGCAATGGACGCCTGGCGGGCAGGATTTTGGCCCTTACCCGCGGCAAGAACCTGACCCATCACCACTTCCGAAACATCGGCTGCGTCTACTCCGGCCCGAGACAACGCGTCCGCAATGACAAATTTACCCAACTCAGAGGCTTCCAAGCCACTAAGACTTCCGCCAAACGCGCCAATAGGGGTGCGCACGGCCGATGCAATTACGATGTTTGTCATGGGAACTCCTTAAACGGGGCGCCACGGGCGAGCAACGAGGTCATCTACCGCAGCGCATTAAACTTTATTGCGATGCAGCATTCATAATCCACTCGGCCACAGGTTTAAAGACTTCTTGTGCAGCGCGGCCGCTCGTCATCATGCCAATATGCCCAAGTGCCACGGAGTGAACGTCGGCGCCTGGAATACTCTTCGCCAATGCCTGTGCCGATTTTGGGGGGACAATCCGGTCGCGTGCTGGAATCACAGCCAGGCTAGGACACTGGATGTTTTCGGGCCGTATGGACTGGCCATTGATGTGCCACTGCCCGCGTTCTGGTGTGTTTTCAAGATACCACTCAAAAAGGCATTCACGCACCACAGGCCCCGCCAGCGATACCCCATCGTTGAGCCAATCCTCAAGAACGACAAACCGCATCGCCTCTTCGCTCTCTGAGTCAATCGCGGCAAATTTACGAAATTTTCGGCCGACGAGTGTGGGGTCCAATCCCGCAAAGAGTCCCTGCAATAGGTCGGCCGGCGCTTCGCCAAGGCTATCGATTAAAGCCTCGAGTCTGGACCGGCTCAACGAAAGCCAATGACGCATACCATCGGTTTCGCTGTGAAAGTCCCACGGCGCAGCAAGAAGCACGAGCGCCGATACCAAATCGGGATAGAGCGCAGCTGGTGCGGCTGCGAGTGTTCCACCCATGCAATACCCGGCCAAGACCGGAGCACGGCCATGCATTTCTTTCAATGTGCCAAGAGCGGGAATCAAAAGCTCTTCGATGTAGGTTGTTATATCAGCGCCCTGCTGACAGGAGTCCGGTGCCGTCCAATCCAACAGGTAGGCCCGAAGACCTTTGCTTGACATGGCGCGCATGAAGCTTCGATCTTCGAACAAGTCCAGCACATAAGCTCTGTTAATCAGCGATGGCACCACCAACACGGGGGGGCCGTCTTCAGGGCCACCGTAATCCAGCACCGGTATATGCTGAGGGCCGGACCAGAACGGCGGCGTGGCCACAGTCCGCTGATATGTATGAGTTTGGTAGGCAAAAATACCCGCTGAGAACGCTTGCAGCCGATCCTGACCGGCTTTGGTTAAGGCATCAACGAAATACCTAGGGTCGATGGTGTCCGACCACAGTTTATCTCCATGCGGTTCGCCGGTTTCTGATTCAATCGCCGTCTTGATCGGCTTCGAGAGAGCTGAGCCGTTGCTCCAGGGCGTCAAGCCGGCGAAGCACATCTGCAGGGTCAGACCCTCCATGGCCAAATGGAGAGGCAGCGGTCGCGGCCCCAGGCGGGCTGTAGGCTTGGGCGGCTGCGGTGTATGCGGCGATTGCGTCAGGGGTCCATCCCATGTTTTTAGCGGCAGACTCAAATACGAATCGCCACGCCTCAGTCACTGCCGGGTCAGCTGACACTTTGGCCAACTGCTCCTGCCAGAGCTCTATATAGCGCTTGGCCAGCGCATCCATGTCCGCCGGATCGGCCATAGATCGACTATATCGACCAATTCTGCGAGGAACCAGAGCCACCAAACAGTGCCTCCGGTCATTTGTTTCTAAAGCTCTTGGCTACCCTATTGTGCAAAGCACATTTTGACTCGCATTGTTGTGCAGAGCACAATGGTGGCATCAAGTGCGCAAAGCATAATGGGGGCCACAAGTGTGCAAAGCACATAGGTGCCAGATAGAGCGGACAGGACCCTTCCGCAAAGAAAGACTCAGGCTATGGCCGATAAGTCCTCAGACACAAACGTCATTACTATTAAAAAGTATGCCAATCGGCGTTTGTACAACACCAAAACATCAAGCTACGTAACGCTCGACCACCTCGCTGAGATGATCAAGAACGACGATGAATTCGTTGTCGTAGATGCCAAAACAGGGGAGGACCTGACCCGAGCTGTCCTTACACAGATCATTGTCGAGCAGGAAGCGAAGGGCCAGAACCTGCTACCAATCAAGTTTTTACGTCAAATTATTGGGTTCTACGGAGATTCATTGGGTGGGGTATTACCGCGCTACTTGGAGCAAAGCATGGAAGCCTTTTCTCAAAACGAGCAGCATATGCGGGATTCTATGCAAAACGCTTTTAAGGGATTTTTTCCCGTTGAGCAGTTCGGGGACATGGCTCAGCAAAATATGGCCATGTTCGAGAACGCTATGAAAATGCTAACCCCTTTTTCCGATCAGTCCGGGGAACAACAAAGCCAGGGTCAACCTGAAAAACCTACACCACACCAAAATCCAGCCTCGTCTGGCGGAGATGTGGAAAACCTAAAGGCCCAGTTGGATGCCATGCAGGGTCAGCTGGAAGGTCTAATGAGAGACCAGAAGACCTGAATACAGGCAACGGTCACATAGCCTTGAGTTATCAGGTTGAGACGAACCATTCTTTGACGAGCGAACTAAAGGTGCCGCCAATAAACCTTTGGTTCAACAATCCTTTTACAAATTAACAAATTATTGCAATCCCCCCTGCGCGGCGGACAAGTGAAGAAGGCTCAAATCGTTTTATAAGCTGCCATTCATTTTACTTGAGATCTCTGACCACCCGGAATCCGATGGTGTAACTCCACAAATTGGGCGCATTGGATTTCCGGGCTGCAGAGGTCGACAATATGGGAACGTAGTACCAGTCCCCCCCGCGTGTGACTCTCGCCTTACAGATGCCTTCTTCAGTGCCCACATCAGTCTCGTCTGGTGTATGATTCTCGCGCCAGCAATCAACGACCCATTCAGAGAGATTGCCGTTCATATCGTAAAGGCCGAAGACGTTTGGTGAGAACTGGGCAACGGGTGCGGCGCCCCTACCACTCCACACCGTGCCGCAACGGCGGCAATTTGCATGCCCTTCCCCGACCTTGTCACCCCAAGGATAGCGGGTCACCGTTCCGCCGCGCGCGGCATATTCCCACTCCGCCTCGGTCGGCAGACGGTATGACGCTCCTGTCTTACGCGATAGCCACGCGGCGAAGTCAACGGCATCATGCCATGACACATTGATCACGGGCTGCGCCCCTCGCCCCCAATCATGGTCGCTCTGACCACCAAGGCAGGCGCTCACTGCAACACAGGCTTCGTATTGATCAAAGGTTATTTCAGTCGCCGCAATGGCAAATCGACGCGGCATGGCACGATCATACGCTGGACCATACGTATCTCGTTGATCATCCGCCCCCATAATGAACCGGCCTGCCGGCAACGGCATCATTGTTGGGCATTCTGTACAATCTTTAAACGGCTTAAGCGATGAAAAGACCTGATCGTCTGCACGTGTTACGAAAGACAGACAGGCCAGAACACAGCCCAAGACAATCAAATGCTTGCCCATTCGGCCCTCACGTCTGGATCAAGTTCGTCCTCAAAAAGTGAGCGCTTCTGAATCGCCGCCTGATCGGAAGACAGCTTTGAAAGCGCCCAAATGGCCATCGCCCGCACCAACGGAGAGTCGTCCTGACAGAGGGGTTTGATCACCGTCACCAAGTCAGAAAGCCCGCTGTTGCCAATGGCGATGAGAACATTACGGACAAATCTATCCCGGCCGATTCGTTTTATCGGCGACCCCCGGAATAGCTCTCGAAACGTTGAGTCACTGAGCATCGCAAGGTCCATAAGTTTCGGAGCTTCCAGTTCTTGCCGCGCCTTCAACGTACTTTCACGAGAAATTTCAGCGAATTTGTTCCACGGACACACGGCTAGGCAATCATCGCAGCCATAAATACGATTCCCCATCATCGGTCGAAGGTCCCGCGCAATATGCCCTTTGTGTTCAATCGTAAGATAGGAAATACAACGCCTAGCATCGATCCGATTGGCATGCAGAAAAGCTTGGGTTGGGCAAACATCAAGACACTGCCGGCAGGTGCCGCAATGATCTGTTTCAGGAGTGTCACTGGGTAGCAACGCCGTTGTGAACACTTCACCAAGAAAAAGCCAGGACCCATAAGTGCGCGAAACCAGATTGGTGTGCTTGCCTTGCCAACCGAGACCAGCCGCGGCCGCAAGAGGTTTTTCCAATACCGGCGCCGTATCAACAAACACCTTGACCTCAGCATCAGATGCGTCGACCAGCCACCGCGCTAACTCTTTGAGACGTTTTTTTAGCACATCGTGATAATCTCGGCCCTGGGCATACACACTTATAGATCCTCGGTCCTTTTGTTCTAGAAGCAAACGCGGATCATGGTCTGGCCCATAATTGACAGCCAAAGTAATGACGGTTTTTACTTCTGGCCAAAGCGCTTTCGGCTGCCGTCTACGGTCTGCTTTTGCAGCCATCCACGTCATATCACCATGGTACCCACCTGCGATGAATTCATCGAATTGAGATGACGTGCTTTCAGGCACAACCGCAGCCGTTATTCGCACATCATCAAAACCAAGGCGGAACGCTTCTTGCGCCAGCGCCGCTTTCAAGTTGGCGCCTGACTTAGAGGGGCTCGATGTCACCGCGCGACCAATCAGTTGAGAAAGTGTGGGCGAAGGTATCGAGCGTTCCAGACCGGATTGCGGCACGGAGCCTAGCCATGAGCTGTTGATAGAAGGCTAAATTATGCCAAGTCAGCAGCATCATGCCGAGTATCTCTTCGGCCTTGATGAGATGGTGTAAATACGCCCGGCTATAAGTTTGGCTTACGGAACTGCTAACGCTTTCATCAAGCGGGCGGGGATCATCAGCATGCCGGGCGTTACGTAAATTCACCGTGCCGTAATGTGTAAAAGCTTGCGCCGTCCGTCCCGATCGAGTCGGCAGAACACAATCAAACATATCGACGCCCCGCTGGACCGCTCCAATGATATCGAGCGGTTTGCCCACACCCATGAGATATCGAGGTTTGTCGGCCGGGAGATGCGGTATTGTAGCTGCGGCTGTCTCGAACATCATGTCTTGGCCTTCACCTACGGCAAGCCCACCAATGGCGTAGCCTTCAAAGTCCATCGCAGTCAGCGCGTTGGCGGAGGCTTCTCTTAAGTGCGGATAAACTCCTCCTTGGACAATGCCGAACGTTGCATAGCCAGGCCTCTGCTCGAATGCGCCCCGGCACCGCTCCGCCCAGCGCATCGATAGTTGCATGCTGTCTTCCGCTTCCTTTTCCGTCGCAGGGAAAGGCGTGCATTCGTCGAGCACCATGCTAACGGTGGACCCCAGTAGATTTTGAATCTCCATGGCCCGTTCCGGTGTCAAGTTATGCCGGCTTCCGTCGAGATGAGATTGAAAGATGACCCCTTCTTCTGACAGTGTACGAAACTTGGCCAAAGACATGATCTGGAACCCGCCCGAGTCCGTCAGCACGGGGCCGGTCCATTTCATAAAATCGCGTAAACCCCCAAGTGAAGCAATACGCTCTGCGCCAGGCCGCAGCATGAGGTGGTAAGAATTACCCAAGATCATTTGAGCACCAGTAGCTTCAACGGCCTCAACGGTCATCGCCTTAACAGTTCCGGCGGTGCCCACCGGCATAAACGCCGGTGTGTCCACAGCACCGTGTGCAGTATCGAGACGCCCGGCTCTGGCAGCACCGTCAGTCGCATCAATGGTGAGCGTGAACGGTTGCACCGTCACTTCAGTTGGTCCAGCTCAAGTAAACATGCGTCGCCGTAGGAATAGAATCGATACCCTTGCTCCATGGCATGGCTGTAAGCCTGTCGCATACAATCCTGTCCGGAAAATGCCGAAACCAGCATGAATAATGTAGACCGAGGCAGATGAAAATTTGTCATTAGGATATCAACAGCTTTAAAGCGATAGCCTGGAACGATAAACAAGTTAGTCTCCGCCGCAAAAGGCTTGATTGCACCATTTTCATCACTCGCTGATTCAAGAAGACGGAGACTGGTCGTACCCACCGCAACTAGACGGCGGCCTTCCCCACGCGCTGCGGTCAGCTTCTCTGCAACTGCCGGGGTGATCTCACCCCATTCAAAATGCATGACATGATCTTCGGTATCTTCCACCTTCACCGGCTGAAATGTTCCAAGACCAACGTGAAGCGTAACGAAGACATTTTCGATACCGCGTGACTTCAGATCTGCCAGCAGTTGCTTTGTAAAATGAAGCCCTGCGGTTGGCGCTGCCACTGCACCGTCCCGCTGCGCGTATACGGTTTGGTAGTCCGTGCGATCGTGATGATCATCCACTCTCCCCATATATGGCGGAAGCGGCATATGGCCATGACGCACCAGCGCTTCAGAAAAGGGCATCCCTGCACAGTTGAACTGCAGACGAACAGATCCGTCATCTGTGCGGCCAAGAACTTCGGCAGTCAGATCTACGGCAAAGTTTATTTGATCCCCAGACTTCAGCCGTTTCGCTGGCCGGGCCATGGCTTGCCAGACGCCACCGTCTTCTTGCCTGTGGAGCAGGATTTCAATACTGGTCTCGCCACGCTTACCAAGCAATCGTGCGGGAATGACGCGTGTATCATTAAAAACTAGCACATCACCTGCTTTTAGGACTGATGGCAGGTCACGAATCATTCGGTCACTTAAAGCGCTCCCTTGCACATGCAACAATCGGGCGGAATCCCGCGGAGAGGCAGGACGCTCCGCAATACAATCCGGCGCCAGGGAGAAGTCGAACTGATCGACGCGCATAGGAAATCCGGGTGGTTGAGGGCACTTGAATGCCACAATGGGCTAATATTGGGCGACTTATAGACCGTCAGGCCAACGAATGGAATGAACCGATGGGTATCGTTAAGATGGATCAACGCTAATGGAAAGCATGCGACTGTGACTTGGGTCTTACACAAGATAGATATGGTTATTGGTGCCTGTATTGCATCTGCCGCCGCGATGGTGGCGTCGCAAATGCAAGCTGTGATTGACCAGTATCTCCAGCGTTTGGGGGGGCACCTGGATGAGGCCAAACTGAATCTGGACCGCATAGAGACTGGAGTCCGCTACCAGACAATGAGCGAAACAGTCCGGCGTGAACTGGAAATCGATGCAACTATACGTGTCAATGAACTGCAAAGCGCTTATGACGCGATTTCGCAATCGGGACTCATAGTTCAACCTTTCTCGTTCTTTCGGTATGCCGATGACACCATATTGAATGCGATGTTGGTAGATTTCGTTCCAGCCATCCCACTCAGTACGAGCGCATTGAGCTACAGTGTTGCTGGCATATTTATCGGCTTAATCGCATATAAAATCGCCAAACTACCTCTCGTCTTTGTGACCAACCAGTCACGCCGTAGACGGTTCCGCAAATTAAGTTTCTTTATACGAAATCTTCCATTCCAACATTCCCGCAGCATTTAGGCAGACTACCTATATGATCGAGCTTCTTACCTCTCGCACGCCCAACGGCCACAAGGTTTCCATCGCTCTTGAAGAGATGGACATGCCTTATACGGTCACACCCATCAGCCTGCAGGATAAAGTTCAAAAAGAAACCTGGTTTCAGGATCTCAACCCCAATGGTCGTATTCCCGTGATCATTGATCACGATGATGAAGATTTTGTGGTTATCGAGTCGGGCGCCATCCTGGTTTACCTCGCTGAGAAATCTGGACAGCTCTTACCCGTAGCTCCAAAAGGTCGGTCTTTGGTAATGCAATGGCTGATGTTTCAGATGGGTGGGATTGGTCCGATGATGGGGCAGGCGAACGTTTTTTACCGGTATTTCCCGGAAAAGCTCCCCTCTGCAATCTCTCGGTACCAGAACGAAAGCCGCCGGCTTTTTGAAGTGCTTAATACCCGCCTAACCGACAATGAGTGGCTTGCGGGCGACTATTCGATTGCTGATATCGCCAATTGGGCGTGGGTTCGCACTCATGAGTGGTCAGGGGCTTCGATTGAAGGCCTAGACCACCTAATACGCTGGCATGAAGTAATAGCAGCACGGCCGGCGTGTGAGAAAGGTGTCGCGGTCCCACACCGGCGTGAGGATATTCCCTTGGCAGACCTTGTTAAAACAGGTCAGGAAATGGTTACAATCTGACGCGGGCTGATTTTGAATTCAAGCCGGCTTATAAGTCATAACGCGAGCGACGCTAAACGTGCGTTGTTCTCCATCATGCTCTGTAATTGAAATCTATTGGCCATTCTGAGAATGGTGTGAAGACAGTCGGAAAATCGGCTCATCATCATCGTTAACAGGTTCATACGAAAACACCCATCTCCTGCCACCAAGGTGCAATAGAAGCCATGCTCGTCTTCCAAGTCGCCTTCGAAGCGCCGCACCGAACAGAGTTCTTTTGACTCGGGCCACGCCGCCTCATCCAAGTGACCATCGTCCGTTAGCCGGGCATAATATTCATAACCGTGGTTAGGGTTGCCGTCAGGGTGGCCTTTGGTTCTCGCCAGTTCAAGCCGTACAGTTGTCAACGTCATGTTACATCTCCAAAACCAATGTTGTGGTGATGAAAAACATAGCTACTAAGACGTGTTCGACGCCTTGATTCCGATCAATAGTATTCCTGAGTGTCAGTAAAACAGGTTCGTTCTAGCCAGCAGAACCCAGCGCACACTTGGCGGACATATCCGTCAACACGTCCTCGGCCATGTTTCGCACCGTATGCTGGAGATGGCCGTTGAAGCCATCTTGAAGCTCAACGTTCAAGTAAGTTGGCAGCGCGCCTAAACCGCCAGCCACGGCGTTAGTGCTATCTAGCTCACCCTCAAAATCAGCCACCAAATCACTCGCGAAGATTTCAACCGCAGCACCCGCTTCTAAAACATCGCTGGTCCAAGTGCCGACGATTTCTCCTGATGTTGCGTTATAAACATCAAGAACAGCACGATTACCTGTTGTTCCACTGTTATAAACGCGAACTGAAGACAGATAATGAATAATTGATGGGCTATGTATGTTCAGTAGCGCCCGCTCACCACCATTCACGCCATCAGCACAGCTGGTCATATTGGATATGACACCAGCCGTCTTTTGCCAAAGGACGTGTTGCATCGAGCCTTTAAATTCGGACTCAACGACCAAGTTATAATAAGTACGCTCATCAGTCGCGATCACTTGTTCAGCTGTGGCCTCACTTTCCAATCTTTCCACATTAAACTGGAATGAGGCATGAGCGGGAACATTAGGACTGATCCAACGGCCCAGGCGTGCGCCCGTTTCTGAATCACGCAGTGAAATACGTGCCCGTCCAGCTTCATCGGATGTATTGTGAAGCTGAATAAAAGATTGCCCGACGTCGGTCGTACGCGACCCAATTACATTGTTGAAGACCCGGACATGGACCCCTTGCAGCGCAAGAATAGCTTGATTAACCCGCAACCGGGGTAAACTAAAATTTTGACTTGTCCGCGTCACGTCAACGCCAGAGTCCGAAACAGCACTAAGAATTTCATCGACAGTAGCTTCGGGAAATGCAGATCTTATGACGGCGAAAGCACCGGCCACGTGAGGCGTGGCCATGGATGTACCATTGCGTGTTACCAAACCACCGCCCGCTTGCGCTGCACGAATGCTGACTCCCGGCGCCATAACATCCATGAAAGATGCAAAATTTGAGAAAGATGCGACGGCAGCAGCATCGTTGGTCGCTCCGACGGATATAGCTGACGAAATACAGGCCGGAGCATTGATCGCACCGTTGAGACCCGCATTGCCAGCCGCCGCTACCGTGGCAACACCCTTTTCTTTGAGCATGTCGATAACGACTTTACGGGGGTCACCGTCACACGGCCCCGTATTCGCACCCCCCCCGAAACTGAGGTTAACCGCAGCAATGTTATACAATTCAACGCTCTCGTTAATGTAGTTTAGGGCGTCGAGAACCGCCAAAGAGTCTGTGAGCTCACAGGGTGCAGGGTCAGGGTGGCATTCACTGTCACTTGACACCTCAGAAAACACATCGATTGCCATCAACTGCGCAGCGCGGGCGACACCAAAAGTTGAGCCGTCATTGCCAACGGCGATGGAGGCCACATGGGTACCATGGTCGCATCGCCCTGACTCAACTGGGCAGTTAGACGCGGCACCAAGGCCGATTTGCGGAGTAACCTGACCCGGACACTGGCTAACAGTATCTATGCCAAACGTTGCCGAGAAGCAGGCTTCTCCGACGACTTTATCTGACAACATTGTGTGGTCTGTATCAAACCCACCGTCGATCACCGCGACAGTGAACTCTTCCCCTTCATGACCAAGGGCCCAGGCATCGGCGACATCAATAGACGGCACGGACGATGCAAGCCGTGGGCCCTCTTTGGATTGCGTCTTCCGCTCCGTGACAACGGGATAAACTCCGTCCACTTCCGGTAGCGACAGCAGGGCGCCCAGAAGTTCTCGTTCTAGTTCAACGCCGACAAATGGCAGACTGGAAAAAGACTGATCAATGACAAGGTCGTGCTCTGATAATGCGGCGTCCATACGCTGCCGCATGGCGCGCACGGCCGCACGCTGAGCCGCCGTTGAATTGGCCGCCTCCCATGCAGAACCTTGCGCCGCGTCTTTCATACGAACAATCACGCGGGCCTGACCGCGGGCTTCAAGCTGTTCCATGATTTGTTCGAGCTGAGCTTCCGCCGGTGACGCCGCGGCCATACAGGCCACAAAAAGCACAGCGGTACGGATGAACCGATGACAGAAGTTCATGAAATATGCGGTCCCAAGCACCATAGAATGTCACACGCCGTTATTTTTCAGGGGAGACAGACAACCGCTCGACAATTCACCTGTAAACAACAGGGGTGCGAAACAGCATTGCCGAAACGCGCCAACCTCGGGTCAAACGTGTGCCTGCCACCAGGCGAGTCTTCCATGTGATAAAGATAATATGGACCATGAGAGGCCTCCTTGTCCATAAACGCATATGTTTGGGCCAGGGATGCCACAATAAAACAAGGGCTTAGCAGCTTTCCCTTAACAGGGGGTTATGGCATTTATGAAGTGCGGGGCCATAATTTAAGCCCCGAATCAAAGGAATCGATGTGAATCTGGCAGAAAAGCTTGGAGTTTGAGAGCCTTGAACCGCCTCATCCCGCGCCTTCTAGCCCTCCCCTTGCTGGGCGAGGCAGGCCTCTATGTCATCATTAACGGCTTCGCTGCGCTTTTCCCGCTTCTGGCTGTTCCGGTCATCACGCGAACAGTAGCGCCTTCAGATTACGGGGTTTACGCCATTTTTATTGTTGGCATAAATTTGCTGATGCCGTTGATCGGCCTCGGGTTCGAGACCGCCGCGGGCCGGCGGTTTGTCGACAGGACCGATACGGATTACCCCGCATACATCGCCACCGGTCTCGGCCTAACCGGGTGCCTTGCCGCCCTTCTATACGTTGCGCTGACCTTCCTGGCGCCAACTTTGGCATCTGTTATCCCGGTGCCAGGGCCCTGGTTCTGGGCGTGGATTCTTGTGGCCTGGTCGCAGACGATCATCGGATTGATTCTCGTCTTACATCAGATGGCGAACAGGCCTACTCAGTTCGGGATTTGGCGCATAGGCCGGGCGCTCATCCTCAATGGATTACTGTTGGTCTTCGTGCTGTCCGGCTTGGCTGGATGGACAGACCTCATCACGGTCCTCGTAATCACCCATGGCAGTGTCGCCGTTGCCGGATTGATTTGGCTGTGGCGCAACGGGCTTATCGCACCGCATTTCGGTAAAAATCACCTTACTCATATTGTCCGCTACGGCGCACCCCTTGTGCCGCACATGATCGGTGCAGCATTGGTGACAGCAACCGACCGCATTCTTCTTGTAAACCTCATCAATGATGCCGCAGCCGGCATTTACACCATCGGTTATCAGGTGGGGCAGGTGATGTTTCTCTTGTCTACGTCTGTCAACCGCGCCTGGACCCCTTGGTTCTACGAGCGGCTGAAAGACGGATCAAAAGAGTCGCTTCATTCAGCTATGAAGGCGGGGTATGCAATTGCCTTGATCTATGTCGTCGCGGGCATAGGGTTTGCCACCGTCGGCTGGTTTGCTCTGCCTTGGATTTTCGGTGAGACCTATATCGCAGCAACGCCTGTATTCGCATGGATTGTCGCTGCTTTTGTCGCGCAGGGTTTGTGGTCTTTGAGCGCGTCGTATCTATACTTCAGCGAAGACACAGCCTGGGTTTCCATCTCAAGTGCCGGCGCCGCCATCTTTAATGTCGGGTTGACCTACGTTCTCATTCAATCAAACGGTTTAATCGGCGCAGCGCAAGCAACCTTTGTCGCATATACCCTTGGTTTTCTTGCCGTAACCACAGTAACAGTATGCCGGTCGCCCCTACCTTGGCGATTGCGCTCCTGATATTATGGTTGTGGGCATCAGTTGATCATAGGGAAACCCGTTCAAGTCGACCGGGCCGAGAATAACCCAAAAACAGCTGTACATAATCACCGGGAGGGCAATCCAAATGAAAATGGACTGCAGCTTGGGCATGACCAGCCTTATCCACATCACCATAGGTAACGCCGCCAACACACCAACAATAAGAACAGCGCTGAACGCAACTTTAGCGCTTTCAACAGATGGATCGTGAACAAAGCTTACCCAACCAGAGACGAAAGCAAAACCCGCCAATAACACTACAGAGCGATGAAGCCCAGAGCGCCCTAACAAGTCCCGCAGGGGACGTGATCCGATCAAAGCTATCGCGGAGAAGGCTTGAGCAACCCAAATCATGGCATAACTCTTGAACACTGAAGCGTCCGATAGGGCGCCGCTAGTTACGCCAAGCGAAAGGGGCCCTGCTCGTGTGCCAAATGGTATAGCGAATATCAGGCTCAACGCGACAAATGAAATGACCGCCGTGGCAGCGAAAACAAGTGTTTCACGGTTTATACCTCGCTGCACAATGACCAAGCAAATGCACACCACGGAAAGACTTAGTCCTGTTACATGCAAGTATGGGATCAACGCACAAAGAATGCCTGCCGCTCCGATCACCATCTCGGGCCGCGTTGTACGGGACAACTGAGCTAAGTGCAGCACGTAGACGAAGAGGAGCGTGGTGAGCGCATGAGGCGTCGCCAATGCAAACACATAGGCAGCGGTTGGAAACAACACCAAACCCAAGGGCAGCGCGGCACTTGCTGACTGGTCACTACTCCAGCGCTGCCCGATCCGGGAAACGATAAAAATAACCGCCATTGCACAAAAAGCCGATGGCAGCCGGGCAGAAAACGGGGATCTTCCGAAGATTTTTTCCCATGCCGCCATCAGCGTGGAAAAAGCCGAAAGACTGCCTGTCTGCGACTGATAACCTTCCTCTAGTGGAGACGGCGCGGCATAAAACAGAAACAAGAAAACATGAAGACCAAAGGCCAGCGCTATGGTTCCCATAATAAGGTGTGGAACCAAAGGCTGAGGCTTATCGTTCTCGGTTAGAGGTTTATTTTTCATATCAGACGGGGTTTCAACAACTGCACGTTCACGTTAGAGGCAGAACAGGTTACAATCGCGCGAATGGAACCCAAGCCTATTCTTATATATACCGCAAGCCAGCACAGCCCCCTGCGGCATCTTAGCGTTTGGCGCCAATACCAAACACTTTTGCACGCCCCCTTAAAACACGGCAAGCCGCTATGAGTGGACTGTTTACCCATAAAGACAGATGGATAGCTGCCGGACTTCTTGCGTTGTCTTTTGGGTACTATTTCTACAGCGTCATGGACACCGTCACCAATGCCCGCACCTGGGTTGACGAAGTCACCTACCTTGTCAAATCGTACAGGTATGTAACTGGCCAAGTAAATCCGTACACTGCCACTGACCCCACCTGGTACATGCCGCTCTATTTCTATGAATTGGGTTTATGGCAAAAGTATATGGGCGCAGGGATGACTTATGGCCGCTTGCTAAGTGCTGGTATTGGCGCGCTCAGCGGAATAGTGATCTTTGATATTGTCCGCCGGGTCACAGGAAATTGGACCGCCAGCGCCATTGCAACAGCAACATTGTTCACGGTGCCCGCTGTAGTGTTTTATTTTGGAACGGCCACGCCTATTTCAACCGTATCACTGCTCTGCCTGCTGGCTGTGTGGATGGTGGTTATTGGTGTGAGTAGGCCCACACAATGGCGGTCACTATGTTTAGGCGTTCTGTTTGGCGTTCTATATTTCTACCGGCAGAATATGATTCTGGTGCTGGTCGCACTCCTACCTGTCTATATCCTCGGACTTCGTCAAAATCGCGCAAACCATTTTGCAACGGTTTTGATCGGCATTGCCATAGTTGCCGCGCCTATTCTTCTGACGTTCCCTGACCGACTTTTATCATATGCAATACGGTTACCTCTTATTACGCCCCTTCTCTCGAATCTCAATCTAATCAATGACCCCATAACCCTCATTCAAACAAATACCACTGGTGCAGTCGGCCTCAATCTTGCCTTTAGCAAGTTTGTACTGGAAGATCTGCTCGACGCGTATCTACTGCCTTATGCTGGATTAATCTTAGCTGCTGGCGCCGTTGTCATTCTTGCTCCCGAAGGCTTGCGCATACTATGGGTCGCGCCGCTCATCTTTTTCTTTTTGTCAGCGACGCATTACGTCGGATCCCTCGACTACTGCCAAACCTGTATCTTGCCTTATACAGCGTCTTATGCTGGCATTGGCGCTCTGTGTGCGGGTCTCGCAGTCTCCGTCATCGCTCATGTGTCTAAGGACCAAAAGCTGCCGAGTTGGGTTCTCATTGGTCTATTTGCAGTCGCAGTGATTGCCTATAACCAGTCCGCTTCGTCGGTAGCAACACGCGATGAGTATCGCTTTTATCCTCAAGCCATGCTGAGTGAGCCGCGCCCCATACCTGAACGTGTTGAAACTGAGCAATTGGCCGCCTTTCTTAGAGAAAATACGGACCCTACGAAATCTATACTGCCCGTCCACGATCTTGTGACCGTGCCTTATGCGCTTTTTCTTGCAGATCGGCGCTTTCCGGTTCAAGGACTCAACCTCCGGCACAGTTACAGAGTGCTGACTCCAGGGTTATCTGACTCTGAACGGCAAATAACTTATGGCAATCTGGAGCGCGAAGGGTTGTGGGCGGACGAAACATTGGATAACTGGATCGCAAAGGCCTATGACACCATCGTCTATCAAGTAGACCCGCGTGATCGGGACTCTAATTTGGAGGCGACGATCGGAGAATCTTTCGCACGCACAGCATCCACCGGGTTTCGCGGCTGGAATGTACACGTCTACCAGAGAAGGCCCGTGGACACAGGCTTGCAAATAGAGACGCCTTGATTGTGAGCCGCGTGTTGAGTGACCTCCGAAAGTTCATATCGCGTTTGCGCATGAACGCACTCGGCTATCGGTACGAATATAACCGGGCCATCGACGAAAAGATTATTTCTGACATCTGGACTGAAATGCACACGTCTCTGCAAAAACCAGACGGCAGGCAGCGCCGGTTCTCGCGCGCGATGGCGCAGTACCGTGCCCACCTCGCGATGCGTCCACGCGTCAGTGTTTGGACCTTCGAGATTGCGAGTTTCTTTGTTTTGCCCTTTTTTCTGCTGGGCTGTTGGGCGACGTATGTGCTCCAAGGCGGATCACGAGACAGCCGGGCGTTAGACGGGCTACAACTCGTTTTCGCAAGTCGCTGGAAAAACAATCCAGAGATTTTTGTGGTGCCAGATGGATTAACTGGCAAGTCCATAGCCACGCAACCACTCGACCATCATCGCCTTTCGTCAAATGACTCAGTCTTAATTTTGCAGCTCTTGGCTCAGTCTATTGCACAACGGACACCCTTTCCGTTCCAACTCGCTCTCAAGTGCGCGGTTGATGTTGCTGCCGTGCGCGGTGCTGTTATGCGGTATTCACCGAAGTTTATTCTTGTGTATTGGGAATTCAGTTGCGGTTTGTCCATCATAACCCAAGCGATGAACGCCTGCGGGATCGAAACCTATAACGTTATGCACGGCGACAAGCACTACTACGCCAAACATGCATTCTTCGAGGTCGATCGGTGCTATTGCTGGAACGAATACTACGCCGATCTGTTTCGCGAAGAACACGCCCGGTCTGACTTTCAATGCTTTACAAACCCCGGGTTTGTGTTGAGCACGGCTGAGCGCGCCCATTTAGACAACCACCAACCCTGCGGGGTAGGTATTGCGGCGCCCCATATTGCGACTTTGGTCAGCCAAAAGGATAGTCGGGAAGGCGCTGCGGTGCAATTTGCAGATGCCATAAACCGCCTGGCCAAAACCAACAACGTAACTATTCGCGCTCACCCTTTTTATGCGGACGATTTCAATACGATACGCCCGGGGCTCTCGAGCGATGTCAAAATTGAATCGCCCGACTCAAAGCCGGCGCGTACTTTCCTGCTTGATCATAAAATTATTGTTGGGACCGTCTCTACACTCTTATTGGACGCCGCGCATCTTGGATGCCAAGTGGTGGCTATAAGTACAGCAGTCATGAAGGATGTGGAGCAGTATCACTACCTGTATACGCTAGAGAATGTCACGACGAGTACGCTTGAGGATTTAAGTGAAACAATAGCGGCCATTGACGCCAAGACGAAGGTCGGGCAAACCAGCATCGCTTCACATGCCAGCTCATGAACGAACTGGTAAAACCTCAACACTGGATCACGACCTACTTTCATGACGCAGCCTGACTCCCACCTCGCGCCCTGGCCGTTTTTCGATGACGACGAAATTGAAGCCGTCACCGATGTTCTTAAGTCAGGCCGAGTCAACTACAAAACCGGAGAGCAGGGTCAAGCTTTTGAACAAGAATATGCGGCCAGTTCAGGAGTCGCTCACTCCCTGACAGTTGCGAACGGCACCGCCGCCTTAGAACTAGCTCTTGAGGCTCTAGACATTGGACCTGGGGATGAAGTCATCGTTCCGGCGCGCACATTTGTTGCAACGGCTGCGGCGGTAGCACGATGTGGTGCAACGCCCGTGGTCGCAGACATTGATCCACTCTCACAGAATCTTGATGAAGACAGTATTGCGGCTGTCCTCAGTGACCGCACCCGGGCATTGATTCCTGTTCATTTGGCTGGCTGGCCGGCGAACATGAACTCGATCATGTCCGCCGCCCGCGCGTCGGGCCTGGCCGTCATTGAAGATTGCGCCCAAGCTCATGGTGCGTTGTACAACGGCAAGCCTGTCGGAACATTTGGAGATATTGGATGCTTCTCATTCTGCCAGGACAAGATCATTTCGACTGGTGGTGAAGGCGGCCTTGTCATAACTAATAATACTGGCCTTCATAAGAAGATGTGGTCTTTGCGCGATCACGGCGGGGACTATGACCGTGCTCATGCTGATGATCCATCATCAGGTTTTAAGTGGCTGGTTGACCGGTTTTCCACGAATTGGCGCATGACTGAAGCACAGTCAGCCATCGGCCGGATTCAGTTGCGCAAACTAGAGGGCTGGGTTGACCGGCGACGCGCAAATGCAGAAACGCTGACAGATGCTATTCGTGAATTACAGGTTGTCCAGGACCTAACTCCTCCTGAAAACATGCGCCATAGCTACTACAAATACTATGTGCTGTTAGACCCAGAAGAATTGGCTGACAACTGGACACGCGACCGCATTGTTAACCACCTTAATGTGAGGGGTGTGCCTGCTCGCGTAGGGGCCTGCCCTGATATTTCGGGAGAAGCCGCATTTGCCAATGCTAACATCAGCACGGCAAACAAGCGTCCCCATGCAGCTGCAATTGCAGACTACACGATTATGCTGCCGGTACACCCCACCCTTACAGAGGGCAATGTGGCTTTTATGGCTAATGCCTTGCGGACCGCGCTCGAGGCCGCTAACCGTTGAGTTAAGACGGCGCAGCCTAAGCGTCAGGCAGAACAACAGCGCCGTAGTCAGACCCAGATTCTAAGATTAGCTTGCGCGCAAATGCACGGATCAAAGTCTGAACCAAACCCTTTTGCAAGATTGGCTTTATTGCTGCGACATTTGCTCGATTTGTCCGGCACGCTTGAGAAAATCAAGCACCAGGGCGCCAACAACAGCGAGAAGAACGCCAGCAACGAGGGCCACGGCAACGATCAACGGTTTATTCGGCGCCACCGGTTTGAGCGATCGAACAGTGCCCTGGCCAAGGGCACGAGTAGCTTGGATATTTTCTAGGTTGGTCAGGCGGTATTCAATCTCGTTTTGCGCAGTCTTTTGTTCTTGAGCGTTGTTTTCGAGTTTGACCTGCGCGTCTGCCCGAATCACAAAAATACTAACCTTGTCTTGGTTCTCAATATTCACCAGCACTGTGCGCCAAACACCGATCTGGTTGGACAGCATGAGAATTTGAGTTGACCGGTCACTACTGTTTCCGCCGCGCGCTTGTAATGCTTCAATCTCACCCTCGGCATTGGCAACACGGTCTTTGAGTTCGGCCGCATAGTCGTCAAGTGAAACCAGAGTGTCGCTAATTGATGATAAGTGGCCCGTCAGTGCACGTTGCTGCGCCACCATCTCTCCAAGCTTCTGCTCCGCCTCGGCTAATGCGATTTTGGCATTAGCCCGCACCTCATCAACGCTGCGGTTATGATCTTCCACCAGAGTTTGAACGACTTGATTGTGGAGATCAGAAATCAACGCGCTCTGATCGGCCGGGGCTTCCGAAAGAAGCTTAACAATTTGGCTGTTCTCGGACCCACTCACCTCAATGGCATATTCTTTCGGTCCATCCGGATTTTGTTGCACAAACTGATTGGTAATGAGCGGGATATACCCGGTTACCAGTTTATCAGACACCGTCGTTGGGGCTTCGATTGGAAGAATCTCGTCATTCTGAATCTGCTTACCGATTTCGATGGCCGTGGTGTAATTATGGACAGGCGGCAACACAACGGCGAGAGCCACGCCCATGGCGATGGAAAGCACGATCATGGTCGCAGCAAATCGCCGGTAAGAGCGAATCACCAGCCATAGGTCCATTACCGTTACATCTTGGGACATGGCTCTACCACCCGGACCTGAACCCTGTGCCACAGCATTAGTAGTGTTATCAGCCATCGCGAAGTCCTTGTAATAAACAGCAAATCAGCCCGGAAAGCACGCCCCCACGTGCGTCTTTATATGATGTTTACCGCCAATGTGTAAGATATTCGACCATATGACTGGCAACAGCCTGCCATAGACACCCCAGCGAAACTGCACCATTTGAGGAATCGAGCCATGTCTGGGCAACGAGACAAACCCCCTCCGGTAGGAGGCATTGGCGAACGTAGGTATCCTCCTCATTGAGGACGAATATTACACGCGCGAAATGGTCCGCCAGGTCCTGGCGTAGGCGGGAGTCGGCACGATACATGTGGCCGAGAATGGCCGTGATGCGATCAAGCTCCTAATGGCGGCCCACGGTAAAATCGACATGGCCTTTCTCGACCTGGATATGCCAGTTATGGGCGGCTTCACCTGCCTAAAAGTTATACGCGCCGCGCCAAATGCATTTATATCTGAATTACCTTTTGTCATCCTCACCGCCTATACCGGAATGTCTCAATTGGAAAAAGCAGCAGAACTCGGCATTTCCGGTTTCTTATCTAAGCCTGTCTCGATTAAGACATTGCCTGATGCCATCCACAAAGCCCTAAATAAGAAGATGATCGACCCTGCAGCAGTTGCGAATCCGCTCTAGAACACCTGCTTTAGATCATACGTCGGGGATTCCGCACGGGCCGACTGGCCTGTATACTAGCGAGATGCATGCCCTCTATCTCCACCAATATTTCTGCCCTCCGGACGGTGCCGGTGGAACCCGGTCCTATGAAATGGCACGGCGGTTGGTCGAAGCCGGACATCGGGTAACACTCATTACATCGTCCGCCTTTTTTCCCGATACTTATGGCCTAACGCGCACGACACGCCTAGAGATCGACGGCATCGATCTCATCGTTTTACGAGTGCCCTACAACAATCAAATGGGGTTTGGCCGGCGGATCTGGGCATTCTTGAGGTTTGCCTTCTGCGCCATGGCTGAAGCCGCCCGGGTGAAAAATGTTGATGTGGTGGTCGCCACATCAACACCTCTCACAATTATCGCGCCAGGATATTTCGCGAGCCGTTTCAAAGCCGCGCCCCTGGTGTTTGAAGTAAGAGACTTATGGCCCGATTTACCAATCGCTGTCGGCGCCCTTAAACAGCCGATCAGCAAATGGGCGGCCAAAACCCTGGAGCGTTTTGCTTACGCGTCAGCCGCCCGGGTCATCGCTTTGTCGCCCGGCATGAAAGAGGGCGTCGTCCGCTCCGGCATCGCAGAAGATCACGTTACCGTAATTCCTAACGCCTGTGATGTGGCGTTGTTCCGCGTGGGTAATGATCGGGCAGACGCATTCCTTGACCAACACCCACACCTCAGGGGCGGGCCTCTCGTCGTCTATGGCGGGACGTTGGGACAGATCAACAATGTCGGATATTTGGTTACGCTTGCTGGTGCTATGTTGCACCTAGACTCTAGCGTCAAGTTTCTAGTGTGCGGAGACGGCGCCGACAAAAACCACATAAAAGCCCAGGCGGAGTCTATAGGTGTTCTAAATCAGAATTTCTGGATGATCCCATGGGTTGCTAAGACCGATATGCCTGACGTGCTTGCGTCCGCAACTGTCTCAATTTCTCTATTTCAGAACCTGCCGGAGATGCAGCACAATTCGGCCAACAAGGTTTTTGACGCTCTGGCTGCGGGTAAACCGATTGTCGTCAACTATGGCGGATGGCAGGCCGAATTAGTCGAATCGCGTGGCGCCGGACTAGCATTGTCGCCCGACGACCCAAACGGCGCTGCTCAGGAACTACTTGAATTTCTCAAGGACACCGATGGCTTACGGCGAGCAAGTGAACAAGCCGCTGCATTAGCCGATAGTCGCTTTAATCGGGATCGCTTGGCTGGAGAATTTCGCTCAGTTCTTGAGCAAACCGCTGACGAGGATCCAGCACCCGTGCGGCGGCGAAAGAGAACCCTTCGTCTAAAACGCCTCTTTGACATCACAGCATCAGGAGTAGGGTTGATTGTGCTGTCACCGGTTCTACTCGTTATTTCAATCCTTATTCTTATAAAGATGGGACAGCCTATTTTCTTTTCCCAGACAAGGCCCGGCTTTAAAGAACGTCCCTTTCGCATTTTAAAATTCCGCACCATGACGAACAGTCATAAAGAAAAGGGCGCACGGCAGTCTGACGCCGAACGGCTTACACCATTAGGACAAGTTCTCAGGCGCACATCGCTCGATGAACTGCCCGGGCTTTTCAACGTATTCTTGGGTGATATGAGTTTCGTCGGTCCACGCCCCCTTCTAATGGAATACCTTCCCCACTATTCCTCAGAACAGACCCGTCGTCATGATGTCCGCCCCGGAGTAACCGGCTACGCCCAAGTGCATGGGCGGAACGCGCTCAGCTGGGAGGAGAAGTTCGATCTCGATGTCTGGTACGTAGATCATCTGAACTTTGGTCTGGACCTCAAAATCTTATGGGAGACGGTTGGTGTGGTGTTTAAAGGCAAGGGCGTTTCGGCCGAAGGTCATGCCACCATGCCCCGGTTCGACGAAATAATGGCCCGGCGTGAGGGCGCCGAAGACGAATAACCGACGCTAGCGCCCCTAAATATACGATATTTGGTTGTAGAATCGAGAATAGGTCAGAATTTATGACTCTTTTTTTTGACGGCCCGTTTATTCGTTTATTACCAGCGTCAGCCAAAGCAGCACATAATCTTATAATTGCTTGCAAAATATAGATATTTCCACGAAATTCTGGGATGAGGGGCCATGGGTACGCGGTCATCTTCCTCATCGGCGGGGCCATTCTCAGCGCCGTGCGATTCGCCAAGAACAGGCCCCAACGCTGGAAATCGTGCGATCGGAAATGCACTGATCGCCTTTAGTGTAATACTTCCGGGGGTCAGTGGCACCATGGCCAAGATAGAATCATCGAGGCGCTTTATATTGGTGAATTTGGAGGTCTGCTGTTCATTTGGGCTGGGTTCCAGACCGCGACGTGGCCTGCGCCTGCACCGGCGCCCACAGCTGCATCGGCCGCTTGAACGCCAGCTTGAACGTCGGCTTGAATTATTGGCGCGTCTTAACGCTATAATAGTGCAATGATTCCGCCCCCTCTCAGGTTTGCGCAGGCTTTTCTCCTTTACCTGCCAACCACCTTCATTTTGCCTAATTCTGGGCTCATTCTATACGCCCTGTTTTCGGTTTTAGTCTTTGACCCGTCCTTCAGCCGCAAAGACCGGCTGTTCATTCTTTTCATCGTCGGCGTCGGCCTCAATGCGCTCCTGGGTCTTGCCGTGGAGCAGCACTTTCCTGACTCATTATTCGTCAACAATGGACTACTGGGGTGTCTGATCCTGGTATTTGGTTATCTCGCCGCCCGCAGCCTCAACGACACCACATGGAAATTGGTTCTCCTGCTACTCGTCATCGAAGTGCTGTGTATTTACATTCAGTTTGCCCTTGGGATTCGATTCTTTTTTCCACAACAAGAAGTCGTCACCACCACGACGGAATTCCTCTTCACCAAAGACGCGCAGGATATTCAGCTCTTATACTTTATCCGGCCCATGGGCTTGTCGGGGACCTCGACTATTGCCGGCGCTAAAATCCTACTCGCCTTTGTCCTAACCTTCATGCTCGACCTTAGGCCGCGGACACGGTGGCTGCTGTCTATCTTATTCGCCGGTGCCGCCATATTGAATTTCAAGAGATCCGGTTTACTCGCCTTCGGTCTATTCATCGGCGTATTGATGATTATGGATCTGCGCAGACATGGCTGGCGGTTCCGCCACACCTTTGCCAGCGCCGTCATCCTGTCCGTCCTCAGTTTTTATGCCACACAAATTGTTGGGCAGTTCACGCGGGACTCTGCTGCCTCTTTAGGCGATATTTCTTTCAGCATCATCATTGAGCAATTGTCAGGGCGGGCGGATCTATGGAACGAGACAATCACTTTCATCGGTGACCATCTATTCTTCGGCAACTACTCTGAACGTCTTATTCTTTCCACGGGCCAATATCCGCACAGTTCCTACATGTCCTTATTGGCAACGCATGGATTGTTTCTTGCGCTCACCCTTGCGGCTTTTATCGTTAGTAGAATAGCCGGTAAGCCAGCGGTTCTGATTTTCCTTGCCCCTATTTTGGTCGACGCAATCTTTCAGGAAAATCTATTCTGGTACATTTCATTATTCGATCAGTTTCTGCTTTACATGCTGCTAGTCAGGCAGCCGTCGGCATACTGGTTCAACCCGTTTCCCAATGGAACTGACCGCCATTCGGAAGATGCGCCACAAATGGTCCCCGCTTGACATGATCAAATCAGCGCGCGGCGCAACAAATCGCAACCGATCAAGAATAGCAGTCCGAGAATCAGCTTCCGATACCGGTCTTCATCGAGGTGATCTCGCAGGCGCTGCCCAACAAGAATCATAAAACCAATAATAACAGCGCCAGCCAGGGAGATTACAGCGACGTCGAAGGTCAAAAGGTTTGCATACGCAAGGCCGGCTGAAAGCGGAATTGAACCAAGGAAGTACATAAGCGCCAGTGCAGAAACAAATTCGTCCTTCGGCAGCCGTTGCGCCATTAAATAGACTATCAGGATGGGCCCATAGAGACCGGAAATACCGCACAAAATTCCAGCCGCAATACCCACCACGGGATTTAGCCACCACTCCCACGCCGGCTTGACCCGGAGCTTGAGCGGAAACACTTGGGTTGCGACGAACACAAGCGCAATCACGCCAAGAATAAGAAGGCCTGTCTCTTGTTTCATGCGAACAAGAATCTGCACTGAGAAAAGAATCGTTACCAACATCGGCGTGATAAGCCAGATGTAGCGACGTAAGTTGCACCTCCACATCCCCTTGCGTAATGCCTGCTGGAAGTTTGCAGTGAAGTTCGGAATAAGAAATAGGGCCACTGCAATCTGATACGGCACAACCGTCACCAGCACTGGCAGCGCCAAGAACGGCATGCCGAGACCAAATGTCCCCTTGGCCATACCGCCTAGGGCAAATGCTCCGGCGATTGTCAAGATGGTCGTAAGATCAAGCTCTGGCATACCCGATACTGTTTTGAATTGGCCGCAGGCGTAGCGGTCTACAGATTGGCTTCAAAAAACTGGAGTGTTCTTTCAAAGGCTAGGGCAGCGGCCTCTGCGTTGTACTGTGGCCGGGCGTCACAACTGAATCCGTGATTTGCGCCTGGGTAAACGAAATGCTCTGCTTCTGACTGTTCGGCTATCACTTTCTCAACCGCATCCATAGGAAACGATTTATCCATCTCACCGTAGTGATGCTGAAACGGAACCTTAGGTTTCATGGTTGGGCTATATTTGGTGATGCGCGTTCCATAGTACGAGACACCCCAATCCACGTTGGCTTTGCAAGCACTGAGAAAAGCCATGGCCCCGCCCCAGCAATAACCGATCACCCCCACTTTGCCGGCCGGACGGATTTGATCGGCTGCAGCATTAACATCGGCGATCACCATGTCATCGGTGATTTGGCCGATAAGCTCCCGCCCCCGGCTGAAATCCGTATAGGACAAAACAGCTCCGGGCGCGATACGGTTAAAAAAGGCGGGGCAGACAGCGCTATAGCCGTTAGCCGCAAACTCGTCCGTGATCTCTTTCATATGGTCGTTGACCCCAAAAATCTCCTGAATCACCACCACACTCGCTTTTGCCTCGCCCTCCGGCTCAGCCACATAAGCCTCAAAGGTATGTCCGTCTCCAGCTGTTAGCGTGATGGTCAATCCCATAAATTCAGCCCCTCATTTTTTGCGTTTAGGTTTAGGTCACGCGAATCGCAATGCTCTCAGGATGTACCCCCCCTATTCGTGCAGAGGGAAAAAGGTTCGGTCAAGGGTGCTTGTCGGACGCGCATTGATAGGGGGCAGATAAAGGCACAGCGCTATCCTGTTGTAAGCAGCTGACAGCAGCCCACGTGGAGGCCTCCGCTGTGACACGGAACCGCTGCGCAGGTATTTGGTACGAGCAGTTACAAGATTGGAGGTTGACTAAACAGCATGTATCCGCCCGATCACAAGGACTGACATACGTGATTTGCGAACCGCTTCTGAGGAAGACGGTTATTTATCGCTAATCTCAGCAACCAGCGCAGACATTGATCTGCGACGCCAAGAGCCCCACCCAGTTTCATCGCGGCGGGGTTTCAGCTGGCTCTACAGAAAACCTGCTTCTTCCAACGCCTCGTCCATGGCCTCAATGTCTTCAGGCTGAGGCGGCATCAACGGCAGACGGCATGCCCCTGATGGAATCAAACCCAACTTCCAAGCCATGTATTTCACCCCAATAGGGCTGGTATCTTGGAAAGCAGAATCGTTAAGAGCGCTGAGTTCCTGGTGTAGCGCTGCGGCCTCAGACATTTCACCCTGACGAGCGAGCGCACACAGTTCAGAAATTTTCTTGGGCACGACATTGCCCAGCGCAACAATCAGCCCGCAGGCCATCTTAGGAATACGTTCGTAGGCAAGCTCAGGTAGCCCCATAAAAAGGCGAAACTCATCTCCCATGCGCGATATGGCTTCCCGGTCAAACTCTTCATCCTTGGAAGACTGTTTCATTCCAATAATGGAGGGAACGTCTTCACATAGGTCTTCCAGGGTATCAATCTCGATGGTGGATGCCGTCCGGCTTGGAATTTGATACAGCAAGATCGGCTTGGTCGTGGCCCTGGACACATACCCAATGAACGACCGCAACCCTCTTTGCGGCGCTTTAACAAATGGCGGCATCATTAACATCACCGCATCGACGCCTACTTGTTCGGCATGTTCCGTTAAAGTCCAAGTATCGGCTAATGATGCGGCACCGGTATGGGCTATAACCGGCACCCTCCGGCGTGCTGCACCAACCGCGATTCGGAGAAGGTTTTGCCGTTCGGTGACGGTTAAGGACATAGGCTCGGCCGACGTGCCGCAGACAACCAAACCGTTTGCCCCATTTCTGATTTGCCAGTCGACAAAACGAGCGAAAGCGTCGTAATCGACCAGACTGCCGTTGAACGGTGTGACAAGCGGTGTGTATGCACCGCGCAGAAACTTTTCACCCAGTTTTATCATAGAATCATTTATGCCGGCTGGAGGGGCGCCGAATCAGTCCTGTTTGATTTTCGTGTTCCGGCTTGCGATGGTTGCAACGGCGCGGTTAGCAATGGAGAGAAAGTTATCTATTCAGTCGAGACCCACCGAAACCCGGCCGGAGCAGTCCGCACCTAATCAACGGAAACGTCAGCTGCTGGTAAAGCATTAGCGGCTATGTCTCTGAAACCCCCCAATACTATCTACGCCGCCTTATAGCACATTTTTGCATAGAATAAGGAGCACTTCACATAACGAAGGGCAGTTGATTCAGACGCCAATTCCAATGAATTAGCCAAAACGAGGCCAAAATGGCCGCTTAGAGGTGACCGGCGTACTCTGTGCAATACGTTTTAGCCCCTAAAGAAATAAAATCCGTGGCAGCCACACGGCCAAAAACCATCGCTTCTCATAGCAAGGCCACGTTTAAGACAAGTCGCGGACATCCGTGAGATGGCCATTCACTGCCGCTGCAGCGGCCATGGCGGGGCTGACAAGATGGGTCCGGCCACCTCGACCCTGGCGGCCTTCAAAATTACGGTTGGATGTGGATGCACACCGTTGCCCAGCCTCGATCCGGTCAGGGTTTATGCCCACACACATGGAACATCCCGGCTCCCGCCACTCGAAACCGGCCTCAATAAGGATCTGATCAAGACCTTCATCCTCAGCTTGTTTTTTCACTAGGCCTGAGCCGGGGACGACCATGGCACCAAGGCCGTCAACTACATGGCGTCCCTTAGCCACAGCTGCGGCGGCGCGAATGTCTTCGATTCGGCCATTGGTACAAGAGCCTATAAAAACCCGGTCCACTTTAAGGTCCGTCAGCGGCACACCGGGCGTTAAACCCATGTAGTCCAAAGAACGTACAACGGCTTTGCGTTTATCAGGGTCAGCGTAATCGGCAGGACTGGGAACGATGCCGGTAATCGGAGCAGAATCTTCCGGGCTGGTGCCCCATGTGACGCGCGGAGCAATGGCCGTAGCGTCCAGCGTAATCTCTTGATAGAAGACTGCATCGGAATCGGACGTCAATGACTTCCAATAGGTGACAGCCTTCCCCCAATGATCTCCTTGGGGGGCGTGCGGCCGGCCCTTGATATAGGCAAACGTCGTGTCATCAGGCGCGACCATGCCCGTGCGCGCGCCGGCTTCGATGGTGAGATTACACAGCGTCATCCGCCCTTCCATGGACAAATTCCGCACGGCTGCGCCGGCATACTCGATTGCGCAGCCTGTTCCGCCAGCCGTTCCCAGTGTGGCAATGATAGCCAGTGCCATATCTTTTGCCGTAACACCCAAAGGCAGCGTTCCAGTTACGTTGACTCGTAACGATTTGGCTTTGCGCATGATGTGGCACTGCGTTGCCAGCATATGTTCGATTTCAGACGTGCCGACCCCGAACGCCAGCGCACCAAGCGCGCCATGTGTCGAGGTATGGGAATCTCCACACACCAGCGTTGTTCCTGGCAGTGTGAAACCCTGCTCCGGCCCAACAATGTGGACGATACCTTGGCGCCGGTCTGCCAGTTCGATGTAAGGAACCTTGAACTCGCTGGTGTACTCGAGCAGCGCCGCCAATTGATCCCGCGCCTCTGGGTCATCGATTTTTTCGAGCCGGTCTGGTGTCGTCGGCATGGCATGATCAGGCATTGCCAGAGATGCCTTTGGCCGATGCACGCCCCGTCCCGCATCTCGCAAGCCTTGAAAGGCCTGCGGGCTGGACACTTCTTGAACAAGATGCCGGTCAATGTAGATGAGGCATTCGCCAGACTCGGCTTGATGCACGACATGAGCATCCCAAATTTTATCGTAGAGGGTTTTTCCCATTGCGGTCCCTATCTTGCGTTTCTGTTGGCCGGTTTTATTCCGCTGCTGTCTAAATGTCTTCTCTTACCGCCGGCACCGGGGAAACTTCATCAAAGCCCCGCGATTGCCCGGCCTCCGTGGCAACCCTGAACTTTTACTTTGCAGGTCGCTATCCCCCGCGTTTGGGCGGTACTCTAGCGGCAATGGTAGCCAGAAAGGAACGATTATGACGACCGACAGCGTAACTATTGAGCGCAATGGCCCGTTGGCCGTCGTACGGTTCGACCGTGGTAGCAGTCTCAACGCGTTCGACCAGGATACAATCCTCGCGTTAACGAACGCTGCGCTCGCCTTTCAGTCTGATTTGGAAGTTCACGCAGTGGTCTTGAGTGGCGCACCAAACGTATTTTCCGCCGGTATTGATCTCAAAGACGAGCGCATGTGGTCGCTGGACGGCGTCTCAGACATCGAAAAGCGCGAGATTTTCTATCGCGGTGTCCGCCTGAGCCAAGCCTGGGAGGATATGCCTCAGATTACGGTAGCTGCCATGGAAGGCTTAGCCATTGGTGCGGGCTGCGCGCTCGCCCTCGCCTGTGATTTTCGCGTTCTCGGCCAGAACGCGTTTCTCCAGGTACCTGAAGTCAAAATCGGCCTCAACCTGCAATGGGGTGCGTTGCCCCGGCTCATCACTTTGGTCGGTCCGGCTAAAGCAAAACGCATTTGCCTGCTATGCGAACGCTTGCCGGCCAAGCAAGCTCTTGACTGGGGACTGGTGGATGAACTGGCGTATGATGGGGCGTGTCTCGAACACGCGACGGCGCTGGCGCGGCGGACCCTGGAAATGCCGGCAGTTACCGTGCGGATGGTCAAAGAAGCGATCAATGCGACTGCCAACGCCCTCCATAGAGTTTCTGCTTACGCAGATGCGGACCAAAGTCAGCTGTCCGGCGCCTTTAACGAATCACTCGCAGCGCGCGGCGCGTTTGCACAACGCAATAAGAATTAGCCGCGGGCGCCTTAGAACGCCGACTGCACCCGAAGGTAGATCACACGGCCTCTTGGATCGTGTACTTTAGAATCATACCCGACGGTGGTCCCAACATCTGGCGGATATTGATCGAATACATTGATCACCCCGAGAGCCAACACTAGCCCTTGCTCAAACTTTCCAAAATTGCTGACGTCATACTGCAGCTGTGTGTCCACAGTGATATGGCGATCGATGGGCGTATCGCGTTGATCATCTTCATAGCCGGAGATCGTTCTAACGAAGACCGATGCCGCCAGCGCGTCGCGTGACCATTGTCCGCCCAACGTCGAACGCCATTTGGGCAGCGACCGAGCAAAGGTCCGAAAATTTCTACTGCCCGATACGTCTTGCTTCACACCACCAGGCACTGTTTGAATCATATACTTGCTAATGTAAGTGATGTCGGCTGAGAGTGTAAAAAAGTCACCGTTTTTTGATTCAAAAGTGTACACGCCCTTTAAATCGATGCCATCCGTCGTGACAGCGGGTGCATTTATATAACTCGTATCAATACGCAGAATCTGTCCCACCTCGCGAATGATCTTGGGGTCAAACGGATTAGCATCAATGATCGCTTGGGCGCTTTCCTTGACGATGATGTCTTGATAGTCGAAGCGCCAGTAGTCGATGTCCAAGGTCAGCCCCGGCAACGGCAGGAACGTTGCGCCCATATTGAAAACATTGGCGCGCTCTGGCTTGAGATCATCCGCTCCGGCCGTCCGCACACCGCGGAATAATATTGAGTCCGTTATCGGATCAATAATGTTCTCCAAGACAGTTTGGGAGGAGAACTGTTGAAACACACTCGGCGTGCGGAACGCTGTTCCGAACGAGGCGCGGCTGCGCAGCCAATCAATAGGCCGCCACGAGAAAGCTATTTTAGGGTCGGCCGAGTCAGGACCATTTTCATAGGCCTCGTACCGGGCGGCCAATTGAACTGATAAAGTATTCGACACCGGAATATTAACTTCGCTAAACAACGCCGCCACGGTGCGGTCGCCGGCAAAGTCCGGTCCACCGATAAAGAATAGATAGTTCTCAGCGTTGAATTGATCATCGAGATCGCCGGTGATCTCTTCCTGGCGCAACTGCCCGCCTACAGCAGCTGATATGGGACCGGACTCCGTTTCGATAATCGCACCACTGATCCGTCCATCCACAGTGAACAATGAAGTTTCATAGTCGTAGGTCGCGGCAGACAGAAAATTATCGATCACCGCCGGATCGTTGAACGTAGCATCACCAGGTTGAGCCAATGCCGCGGATCCAAAGGGATTAAAGAACAGATTATTGTTTGGCCCACCTTGCCCGTTTAGCGCTGCATCAAAACGGTCCGCTAAGGCGTTGGTAATCCGCACCACATGACTGTTCGCGCTGTATCCGGTCGAGACCTCCCAATTCCATATATCCCGCCACATCCCTCGAACACCGCCGGTGGCGCGCCAGGTCTCGGACCGATGGCGAGCAAGGTTGACCGGTGCATCGGCGCCAAGTGGTCGCCCCAAGAAAAGAACCGGTGTTTCGAACACATTACCCGGGTTGTTTGCAGGCACCGTTGCCAGATTGAGGATCGGAAAGGACGGCGACGTACCGCGCAAAACACTCGTGCGCGCGTAACCGGCTTCGGCAAAAACTTCTGCGCCGCCCAAATCAGTACTCATGGAAGCGAACCCCAGCCACCGCCTCTCACGGGGCACCAATTGATAAAAGGACGAGAAGTCAAACGTGCACGTCCCAAGGCCAGAACCGGGTGCCGTCTCATTGGGAACGCCGCCGGTCACGCCGCAATTGGGATCAATCACACTTTGCGGCTCATCTAATCCAGACGGTAAATTGGGAAAGGAGGGTGAGGCCGCAGACAGGGTGAATGCACCCGGCTGACCAAAGGAGGAGAGCCCCTTACCCTGAGTGAATTCCCTTTCCGGCGCCGACAGCCATGACCGGTGCAAATAACTCAAAGAAAAAATTGTATTCATGCGCTCAGTTTGCATGCCGTGAAGTGCGCGTAGGGTCACATCTTCTTGGGAAGACCGGGTGGTAGTACCAAAGTCAGCGCCCAACTCCCAGCCATTGACGTCACTACGTGTGATCACATTCACCACACCGGCTACTGCGTCTGTGCCGTATAGAGCCGAGGCACCATCTTTTAGAATTTCAATACGGCCGACAGCGCTCAACGGCACGAGCGCATTGATATCGACGAAAGCTGAACCATCATCCGCCACACCGCCGGACACGGTCTGCCGCCGCCCATTGAGCAGGACCAAGGTAGAGTTCAGACCCAGACCACGAAGATTAAAGTTTGACGTGCCCGTGGACAAATTCTGCGTAAAGACATCCGCGTTGAACTCCGAACCGGTGTTAAACGGCAACATTTTAACCACATCGGAGATGCCGCTAAGTCCGTAAGCATCCAAATCTTTAGCTGAAACAACAGTGACGGGAAATCCACTACGTACCAAGTCGCGCTCAATATAAGACCCTGTAAGTACCACCTCATCCACGATGGTCTGTGAAAGAGCAGCAGCCGGCAGCCAGAACTGGCAGAGAATGGCCGCTGTGATTCCGGGGAGACGAAGGGACAGTCGCACGAAGGCGGCTCCTTGAAACAATATCTGCATAACATTTTGCTGATTGGGAACGCCGCTTTCCTAAATCAATCGGTGATAAAAAACTAGCACGTTTAAATTTGAGGTGTACAAACAACCCCAATGCGTCACTTTCACTGGCCGGCGTGGCGCGATCGAGTTACTACTATGCTGGCCCATAAGAACTTGCATTTGGTTGCTACGCTTAGCTTGCTGAATATGGAATTGGCCTGATCTAAACCCCACAGCGCCACCAAGTCCGTGCCAATAAAACGGAACAATTGACCAAGATCCGTGATCTCTAGAGTTTGGACAAACAGGATTAAGTCTAGATCCAGGCTGGTCAGAGAATCTGACCTATGGGGTAAAACCCCACCTTTGATCAACGATTTCCAAAAGGCAAGAAGCTGAAGACCCGCTTGTTGTGGAATAGCTCCGCCATCCGCCATCCGCTAAAACTAGATATCCTTCCCCGTGCGGACCCACAAATTGCAGAGGCGTATTCTGTACTGGCACGAAACGTGGTCCAATCGGTTTGGATAAATTTTGACGCAAACATTATTCGCTTCACTCTTTAACTAAACCGTGGATTAAACTGGAATAGCCTATGGAAATCGATCGCGCCTTTGTGCGTTTGAAGGAAGGCCTGGTCCACATCCGCACTTGTGGAGAAGAAAGCAAAGACCAGTTGCCAGTCTACGTGGTTCACCCATCCCCCGCGTCCGCACGCGGCATGGAGCCAATCATAAAACTCTTCGGTGAAACCCGACGCGTTATTGCACCGGACACGCTGGGCAACGGTGATTCGGCGGCGCCAATCGAGGACTCGCCAGAAATTGAATACTTCGCCGATAGCGTGGTCCGTTTGCTTGATGAGATGAACATTGAAAAAGTGGACTTCTACGGCAGCCACACCGGCGGCCGCACCGGATGTGAAATGGCGGGACGTTATCCCGACCGCGTTCACCGTGTCGTCCTGGACGGTATCGTCGAATATGAACCAGCATTAAAGAAACAGATTCTTGAAAACTACGCGCCAGAAATTCAGCCGGATGATCACGGTGGGCATTTGTCTTGGGCGTTTAACTTTGTTCGCGATCAAGCGTTTTTCTTTCCCTACTTTATGCGCGACCCGGAACACGCTATGGGCAACCCGGGCCGCACACCGGAACACCTTCACGCTCATACAGTCGATGTGTTGAAGGGGCTGACCACTTACCATAAGCCCTACCTCGCAGCTTTTCGCTATCCCGCGCGAGACCGCATGCCGCAGATCAAGGTGCCGACGCTGGTGATGGCCGGTGAATCAGATCCACCACACCTCATTCGCGGTACAAAAGAAATGGCCGTGTTGTCTGACCTTGCCGAAATGAAAGTGGTCGGCCTTGGTCCTAAGGCCAAAGTTGATGCGGCCGTAGAATTCTTTGATAGAGCTTAGGATCCCTAGTTATGACGGACATTAATCAGCCAAATGGGCCGGGACTCATTTTCGGCCCTGGCCCAGACTGGTAGTGGGCACTAATCCGCAGGTGGACCGGCAGATCGGCCTTGCCGTGTCTGACGATGAATTAACCTGGGAACGCATCGGCGGACCAGCGAGCAACAAAGCCGTCCTGCCGCCAGCGCCAAAAAGCTCAGGCCGCTGGGATTTCCGTTTGGCTTGCCCCTGGGTCGTACCCATGGAAGACGGTTCGCTGCGCATGTACTACATCGGCCCCAACGAAGCTAGCCGTGAAGGCGGCAGCGAGCTTGCCAGTGTCCATCAGATCGGTATGGCCGTCAGCGACGGCGACATAACCCGCTGGACCCGCTGGGAAGCCTAAGCCTCCCCGCCTGTTTAGAGTTGGTCTAAATTTAGTTCCGCGCCACGATTAATCCAGGCGTTCTCAAGTAAGTCTGCGGTATAGCCAGCCGCAGCAGTGTCGCCCTTCACTTTATAGGCCTGCTCAAGTCCATACAAAGACCATGCATTGTTAGGCGCCGTGATCAGGCTTGCTTTGAAGGCTTGCAACGCATCATCGGTCCGCCCGGCAGCGAGATAAGCCGCCCCTAAAGACTGACGGATCGGGTAATACCAGTAAGGCGGTTCCATATAGTTGATCGTGTCTTGCAGCGACGCACCAGCTTCAAAGCGCTTGATTGCGGTCTCGACGTCACCTTCAGCTTGGGCGACGCGGCCCAAGGCCACTTGCTGTGCAATCGACAGCAGCACCTGCGCCGGCACACCTCCAGCAGATATAGCTCGGAAGTCGGCCGTATCATTCAGCGCGGCAATGGCATCAATTTCACCATACGCTTTGTCCGACGCTTTTTGTCCGGCGAATGCGACGGCACGGGCGTAGCGCCACATGGCTTTCACATAAGGCGCTCCATCCCCCGGTTCCGGCAACGCCAGAATGGTCGCGCCGTCACTGAACTGCGCATGCGCAAACAGCGGTGCGACTTTGATAGGGTGCGCATAGGGTACCGCTTCAATACCCTCGTTCGGGAGAATTTCATCGAGCTTGACGGCGTATTCGAGGCTGGTTTTGGCATCACCAGCCATTTGCGCAGACACCAAAACGAAATGCACATTGTGGGGATAGTACCCTAACTCGTACATACCGCCTTTAATGGCTTCGGGACGTTGGAAGTATGCTTCGTCGGTCTCGACGGCGACAAGATTCGTACTTAGAGAATCTTTGTAACGGCCAACGCGATAGTAAATATGCGACGGCATGTGAACGATATGCCCGGCTCCCGGCATCAACCCGTTGAGCGTATCCGCAAAGGGCTCCGCCTTTTCCGGCATCATCGAAGCTTCCATTGAGTGAATATAGAGATGGATGGCACCCGGATGCGCAGGGTCAGCTGCCAACACCTGTTCAACAAGAGCAATAGCTTTATCCATACGTCCGGCATTGGTGCGGCCATTCGCTTCCCAATAAATCCACGGCGACTCGTTCATAATTGCGTCAGCTGTCACCACTGCAATTTCAGGATCGTCCGGATAAGTGGCCTGCACTTCAAGCATGGCTGATGCGAACGCTCTGTTATACGGCGCTGGTTTGGTAGATGCGTCCGGCCCGTACCGGGTAGCCAGGGCGGCGATCATCGCCTGTTCTTTTGGAGAGGCTTTAGCAGCAACCTCTTCCGCTTTTGCGAGCGCAGCCAGAGCAGGTTCAACCGCATACGGTGCCATGGGTGCGTTGATATTTGGCCCTAGTGCCCAGGCCTCGCCCCAGGCGCACAACGCGCAGTCCGCATCAACCTGTTGTCCGGCCTGAAAAGAACGAGCCGCTTCAGCATGATTGAAGGCATAAACAAAGCGCAGACCTTGGTTGAAATAGTCTTGAGCATGAGCCTCACGCGTTGATACGTCATAAGCCAAAGTGCCGAGGTCGTCGTAAAGGCGCGGCAACGGGAAACTTGCAACTCGGCTTGCAGACGCAAATGCTTGTTTAGACTGCGCTGCTTCCAATGCCTGGCGCAGCAGCGACTTCCTCTCACCACCGGCGGGGCCGCAGGCAGAGCCACCGACCACAGCGGGATCAAACAACTCCGCCATTTTATCCATATTCACCGGCTGCGGTTGATTTGATGAAGCGGAATATCCGACAGCCCCTGTGACGAGAACTGTCGTTAAAGCAGTGGCAGCGAGTAGTTTGGGTGACGGCATGGCCAAGTCCCTTCTTCGATCGGGCTACGATGAGTGGGTCAATGAATTCGGACGCTATGCGGCCCCTACCTTATCCCAAGAGAGTGCCGCCGCAGCCTTCAGGAGACAACCCCGGAAATGTATAGCTGGGGTCCAAATATATATACGAACTCGCTAGACCACCTGCGCGTTAGTGCCTTTCGGCCTAAGACTACCAATGCTCACCACTGCCAAATCTTATCACCCAGCAGGCGCCCAAAGGTCATGGCCGGCATAAGTGCCATGCCACCGCAAAACGCCTTGCCGGATGTAGCGCCGAGACCCAGACATTCACCGGCCCCATAGAGCCCGGGAATGGCAGACCCGTCTTCGCGGATGAGCTCCAGATTTTCGTTTACGGCCAGCCCGGCAAAACTCGTAATCGACAATCCGTGATGTTTGATTCCGTAGTACGGGCCCTTACTGATAGGTGCCGGCAGGTGTGAGCGCCCAAAGTCGTCGTCTTTCCCTTGCTCAACAAATCCGTTATAGCGCCCCACCGTTTCGGCCAAACCGGCTTCGTTGACGCCCATCGCGGCGGCCAAGTTCTCCAAAGTGTCAGCCTGCTTAAATGATTCGTGACTGTTGAATAGGGGGTCTGCCTCTTCGTGAGTCATATCCGTGAAAATGCAAATGGACTCTTCCCGTGCGCGTTGATCGTAGATAGCCCAGAAAGTAAGGTCGGGTATAGTCTTAAGACCAAGCTCTTTTTCATCGGGACTATCGGAATCCTCTGATACGAATCGCTTACCCTCCCAATTGACAAAAATTTCCCAAAGCGGGCGCGGCCCTTGTAGGGATACTGTGGTCACCCGGGTGACGAACGAGACGTAAGACGGATCAGCTGGGTCCTTCACCCGCCCAAACGTCGGTAAGAAATAGTCTTGATAGCGAACGTATCCGCCCGCTTGTTCACCGAGTTCATGGCCACGACCATTGGCGTGCGGATGAGAGCTGAAAGAGGGCCCACCCTTGAACAAGGGGTATCCGTTTGAATATTTCGGAAACAAGTCAGAATTAGACGCAAAGCCACCCATGGACAACAGCACGTTCGGTGCTGATACCGTTTTCTGCTCTCCGTCTTTGGCCTTGAGGACAACTCCGCCGACCCGGCCATCCGCTTCCTGGACCAAGTCTTCAACTTCGGTTTCTAGCATCAATGTAACACCGCCGGACTCCACCGCCTTCATAAACTGTGTGCCGAGCACTTTCTGCAACGGCTTACCACCGCGGTCCGGGCCCCAATAAGTGCGGGCGATTTGGTAGGGCTCGTGGCCTTTGAAGATGACAGGCATTTCGGGCAGCAACTCGAGCTCGTTGTCTATCAACCAGTGCATCGTGTCGGCGGCATTATCAACAGCAAGGCGCACCATCGTTGCATCAGCCGTGCCGTGGGAAATGCGCATAATGTCGTCGTAATGTAAGTCGGGCGTATCGTGAATGTCGCGCTCTTTTTGCAAGCGCGTCCCCGCTGCGCTCATCTGTCCCGTTGATCGGCCTGTATTGCCACCGATTCCGCTTGCAATATCAACAGCAAGCACGCGTGCGCCCCGTTTTGCTGCAAACGCCGCCGCGGTTTGTCCTGCGGTGCCAACACCGCACACGATGACATCGTAGTCAAAAGAACTCATCTATCCCTCACGTATTCGAATTCAACCAAATCATAATACCGGCCCATTTCTGGGACCACCGTGCGCACCGGAAGCCAGTCTCCGGGCACGGTGTAAAGATTCAGCGTGCGGCCCGTGCCAGTCTGCCAGTCATAGCGTTCGCACGCGAATTCACCAGCCGGCACTGTAACTGTCTCAGCACCCTGGTACACCATGTCATAGGACTTGGGCGTCAACAGAGGGCCCGATGCGCCGTTAGGCGCGGATGAACAATTAAAGCAATCCGTCAGAGCTTGCACTTCACCCGGGCGAGAGCGGTCAATATGGATGCACTTCCAGATATCAACACTCAGGGGGTGCGTGCCGAACAAACGCGGCCGGCCATTCGCAAGCAGTTTTTGCGAAACATGCCCGTTGACGGCCGAATACGATTGCCCTTCTGCAAAAGAATTGGTGAATCGGAACCAGCCCGCGCCGATGAATTGATTTTCACTGCTCACTCGGACAAAACAATCAATGGCTCGGAAATCCTTATCTACAGTGTAGGTCACGTCGCGCACGAGAGCGATGTCGTCCATTTCACAGAGGCATCGCAGTGTGCGAGAACCGTCAGGCTCAACAGAGACTGTAAAGAATTCCCGGCCGAATGCTCCACCGTCTTCCCGATCATAAGAAATCGTACCACGGTACAGCCGCGTCATAATGCCCTTCTCCTCTATTTGCCCCAGACCCTAGGCTGAGCGCCTGACCATGAAAAGTGCCTCACAGCCTTGTGACGATTGCAAAACCTTCAAAGTTTTGCCTTATTTACCATGCAGACTGTCCCATATTACACATCCGATTCCCGCCCGGTTCGGATAGCTGTGAAAGGATACCGCCGTGATTTCAGTTAGATCATGCCTCACAGGATTAGCTCTAGTTGCCGTGATCGCCCTCCCCCCTGCGGCGCCCGTTTTGGCTGAAGTCAATATTCCTGAGATCGGCGAGGTCGACCAGTGCCTGCCTCTGACCCGGATCAAACGGACCAAAGCCGTTAGTAACCAAACCATCGTTGTGGAAATGAAAAGCTATGACGGCTGGCGCAAAATGGAAACGCAAAATCGATGCCCCGGTCTGAAAATTGAAGGCGGCTTCAGCTATGCCACGCCACTGACACAGCTGTGCAAAGGTGACATCATCACGGTACTGGGTGGCATCGGCTCACGTTGCGGCCTGGCGCGGATCACAGTTATCAGCGAAGAAGATGCCAAATCACTAATAGCGAACCGGTAAAATAGAAATTTAGGAGGCGATCATGACATCGTTCAAAATGTTTGGGCTTTCCCTCGTAGCCACCCTGGCGTTCGCAAGCGCGCTGGCGCTCGCTGCAGATGGCGAAGAGCAGCAATGCATTCGCTTGTCCGCCATTGATCAGACCCCTGTGATCGACAATAAGACGATCTTGGTGGAGATGAAGGGCAAAGGCGGCTACAAACGCATTGATCTTCTCAACCGCTGCAGTGGCCTTAAAATTGAAGGTGGTTTCGGTTACTCCACGTCAATTAACCGACTGTGTAAACAGGATCGCCTTACTGTTTTGCGTGCTGGCACAGCTTGCATGATCGATAAGATCGTCGACATCACCGAAGAGGACGCCAACGCCCTCATGGACCGCAAATACGGCCGAACCGCTTCTACTGAGTAACCGGCCCGACGGTTAAGTAAATCAGCGCAGATTCCGCACAGGTTAACTGCCGCCGCAGCGTGCCGGGCTGTTCAAACTGATAGCAGCCGTCACGGTAGATGTGTCCGTCTGAACAGATGAGCGCACCCTCAAGCACAAACATCTCTTCAAACCTTTGTAACGGCTCACCGTCCACACCCGACAACCAACCAGACTTGGTGCGCAGCAGCACCGACCCCTCTCCTGTATCTGGATGAAGACTCAGCACGTAGCGTTCAACGTTCTCAATGGTTTTCCACTCACCACCGGGTGGGTCGGCATGATAGGCCACGGCCCGCGCAGGTGGTTTATCACTGACATAGTAGGGCGAGAGCTGTTTCGGCTCTTCGATAAAATTGAAATCTAACGCCTGGCCGATACGCGAGAGAAACCATGATTCCTCGGGCACTGCGCTTTTAAAGCCATGCACAGTTTCCGGCGGATGAAAACAGTAAGACTGGGGTGTCAGCCACACCTGACTGTCAAACGTCATGCGCCCTTTGACGACCAGTAGCTCTTCCGTGGTGTGGTGGTAATGAGCAGCCCCAGGCGGATTCATGCCGTCTTCAGGCACCAGGCGATTCAGCGCGGTACGCTCGCCGGTAGCCGGGTCGCAGCTCAACAGTTTAGAATACACGCCGGGCGGGCCGGGCTGATCCCAGTCCATGGTTTTGGTATCTAGAAACGGTACGGGGTCACGCATGACAGTCCCCTTTATGAGACAAAGTTTATCGCCCAGCGGCCATCGTGCCATTCCAACACTGTGGCGCCGCCATTAGAATGTTCGTGATAGCCATGCACGCCGAAGGCTGGGTTATGCAAATAGGACCCCGGTTTCAACAGGCGTTTGTCGTCCGGGCCAATATCACCTTCCAGACAAAAGATTTCTTCATGCACCGGGTGCCAATTGGTTCCCTTTCCCTCGAATCCAGCCGGCACTTTCAACAACCGGGTATCCGCGCCGCTTTCGGGGTCCTCCCATAACACCCGGCGTTCAAAGCCAAGGATTGGTTCCCCGTTTATCACCGGCAATATGGGATCTATATCAAAAGCAGACCGCAGGAATACGGGTTCAGTGTCTTTGGCCGACGCGCCCTCCACTTCGAAAATCAGCAATATTTCGACGTCCTGGGAACATGATAGCGCCGGCAAAGCGTGCCCCGGTGGAACGGCAAAGAACCCCCTTGGCGTTAATGCGACGTCTCCCAGGGCAAGTTCGCCAGACAGCACATAGCCCTGAACTGTTGCCACTACTGGGTCTGTTTCATCGCGCCCATCTCCGGCCGAGAGCCGCACCACCGCGCTACGAACGGAACCATCGTCCAATGTCCGTAGAATGCGCCCGTCGCAATTACAGGGCCAAATATCACCCATGTCATGCCAGGGAATATCCGCCGACGGAAAGCAAACCGACAGATTATGAGACAGCGTGGGGCCGGGCATCTGAGTCTTCCAGTTCAACTAGGTGCGATCGAGAACTTCAAACGCGGCGCGCTCACCGGATTCCATTGCCGCTTCCATACCGTATTCGAGCCGCCGCGTATGCTCCCCGGCGAAATGCAACCGACCGTGCGGAATTATCATTTCATTGGCGAACGCCGTGACCTGACCCGGAGCAAACATGGGGCTGCAGCCGCGTTGCAATGGCTCGTTACCCCAGGAATGATACCTCAGGACCTCGACCTGCCCTTTGGAAGCAGGACGCATGCGTTCCAATTCCTTTACCAAATAGGCCGATGCAGCTTCTGGCGAACGGGCAGAAACGCGGAACGCGGCTTGCCCTGTCACTACGAACATACCGCGGTGCTCGCCCTCGCCGGAATGATTGTCCATAACCCAAAACATGCGAACGGCTCCGTCGGAATTTATGGATGGCTCGAAGCCATCTTCCTGCCAGAAGGGTTCTTTGATACGACAAAAGGCTCGTGTCGTTTCTGCGTAGTTGAGTTGCTGGATAGCTTGGAATTGAGGGCCCGGCGGCCGTGGCCAAATAGAGAGGGAGCGCAGCACCGTGAATGGCAACGACGAAATGACAAAACGGGCACGGTAGCGGCTCCCATCAAGCGTACGGACATCGACACCGTCATCTTCAATTTCAATGGCAGCAACATGCTTATTTGTATGAACGCGGCCGGGCAGTTGCGCCACCATTGCCCGAGGCAGCATCGCCGTACCACCCAGAATGTTCTTGGGCCAAAACTCAATCGGCTTGCCATCCTCATCCAATGGGCCGACGAACTGGGACTCTAATGTGCCCCGGGTCCGTTCCTGGAAATAGCGCAACGCCGACACGCTATGAATTTCCGTTCCGAGCCCTGAAACAGTCGAGAATCGAATACCCTGTTCCGAAACGCCGTTGCGTTTCATGAGGTCATGGACCGAAACGTCGTAATCAGAAAACCGTGGGTCGAGCCAGTCGTCCAGTTCTACCAGCGGATTCAGCTTTGCCAGCGTGGTCGACCCATACGCCGTTGCCGGAATCTCGCGCTCTTCGCCCTCTAACGGATTGGCGGGAGAATCGGCCCAATCGCCGGCCTTAATATGCATGCCGTTCATGTGGAACGAAAATGGCAGGACTTCGCGATCTTGATCAATGAGGGTCAGCCCTAACCGATCCACCGCGTCGAGTACTCGCGCATAGGAGCCGCTGATTTGAGACGCCCCCAGCTCGATTGGCACTTCTCCGGCATTCGTCTCCCAGGTTTTTGTAGTAGACCAAACCCGCCCGCCGATGCGAGAGCTCCCCTCAAGGACAGTCACATTAAGGCCTGAGTCCGCCATGATGCCGGCAGCATTCAATCCGGCCAAACCTGCACCGATGACAATCACATCGGCTGTTTCTTGTGCGCGGGCACGCCTGCTGTGAATGAAAGGTCCAGCAGCAGTAACCGATGCGGTCTTGTTGAAGCTGCGCCGAGAGAATGTCCGCCGTACCATGTCAGAGTCCACCTGTTACAATTCCAAGTTCCGTTGTCTCAAACTCCAGCCCTACGCCAGGACCAAAGTTCAAATACATTCTCAATATTCCGCAATCTGGGTCAGTCAGCGCAATCCACTTGTGGATCGGAGTCCAGAACGGGCGTGATTTTCTGACCATCGTTCAGCGCCTATGGCCAGTGGCTGCCGTCGGACTCAATCATTTGCGAGGGGCCAGATTTCATCGGATCCACATGATCATCCGGATTCTCGAAGTCGTGCGGCACATGATTATGATCCTGGGTCAGAATCCATTTGTACATGGCTGGGCGCTGGCGGGCATATACAGCTGCGGCACGCTCGGCATTTTCTTTCGGGTTTGAGAATGGGTCGTGATGAAAGTGATTGTGCAGGTCCCCATCTGTCCGGCCAATAGCGAGGATGCCCTTCTCGGATGCGAAGCAACCGTGGTTGATATAGGCGGGGCGCCAGAAGTAACCACCGGTGGGCAGGTTGCCGAACTGCATCATCCACGATGTTCCCCAGATGTGGTAAGCCTCCTCGGCAACATCATGATAGCTGATGTTGTCCTGCCAGAAGCCGGGTACCATGCAGTAGAGAAACGTCGATGCGCCGGTCTTGGGATCGTTGCGCAACGGTTTGACGCCGCACCCAGGCGCCACACCGGGCATGCGCCGAGCAGTCATCATCCAATCCAAGCCTTCGTAGGAATTGATCATCTTAAGTTGGGTGCGGTCATCGGCATCATCGTGATCCGCATCGGATTCTTGGAAGCTGGGCGGACCAAAATTATAGAAGATCAACGCCAAGGCCCCTTCTTTGGATGACCACTTGGGCATGTGCACTCCGGCCGGCACATAAAAGTAAGAGCCTTTTGTCCAGATCTGATCACCTATGGTGACGCTGCCTTCCATCAATAGAAATTCGTATTCCGAGCAACTAAAGCCCGGCGGCTGGCTGAAACCTGCATCGTACTGCACCGTCATTGTCACCGCGCCATTGTCCGTATCCATACTCAAGGTCTTGTATTGGATTCCATTGGGCATCCCAGACAAAGTCATTTTCTTGAAGCCGAAGTCACGGTCAACATAGGGTTCTACGTGCGGGCGGGGCATGGGGCGTCTCCGTTATATTCTGTTCTTTGACGGTAACGCAGATGCGCTACTGCAAGCAAAAGGAAAGCCCGGTCAAAAGACCGGGCTTTCCTGAAAACGGTTTGCAATAAAGGCCCTGCGCACTCCGCGCTTATGGTCGTCGTGCTGGCACGCCTAAGGCCAGTGGCTGCCATCTGGTTGAAGCACCTGGGCGGGGCCAGACTTCATCGGATCCACATGATCGTGCGGATTCTCAAAGTCGTGCGGCACGTGGTTGTGATCCTGCGTCAAAATCCACTTGTACATGGCCGGACGCTGGCGGGCTAAACGCGATGCTGCACGCTCAGCATTTTCTTGCGGCGACGAATACGGATCATGATGGAAGTGGTTGTGCAGGTCTCCATCGGTACGGCCGATGGCGAGAATGCCGTGCTCGGAAGCAAAGCAACCATGATTGACGTATGCCGGACGCCAGAAGTAACCGCCGGTCGGCAAATTACCGAACTGCATCATCCAGGATGTCCCCCAGATGTGATACGCCTCTTCGGCAACGTCATGGTAGCTGATGTTGTCCTGCCAGAAGCCGGGCACCATGCAGTACAAGAACGTCATGCCGTGGGTCTTATCGTCGTAATGCAGCATTTTAAGAAGACAGCCAGGCGCCGTCGCCGGGAACAGCGCATTGTTGGACCAATCGAGGCCATCGTATGAACTCACACTGGCGGAATGCTTTTCATCGCAGTCGTCATGATTGGCGTCGGACTCTTCAAAGCTGGGCGGGCCATAGTTGTAGAAAATCAAGCACAGCGCGCCTTCGTCCGTTGAGATGGCAGGCCTAGCCTTGCCGGCCGGGACAAAGAAGTAGTGCCCTTTGCCACAGATTTGATCACCGACTTTGAGATTGCCCTCTTGAATGAAGATCTCCATTTCGTTGTAACAAAAGCCGGGTGGTGACTTGTAACCCGCGTCGTATTGAACCGTCATGGTAACGGACCCGTCGTCCGTATCCATGCTCAGCGTTTTATATTGCATGCCATTTGGCATGCCTTTCATAGTCATTTTTTTAAAACCGACGTCACGGTCAACAAACGGTTCTATATGTGGGCGGGGCATTATGCGTCTCCTTTAGTGCAGCCGCGGCATCCGGTTGAAATCTGGGCGCGGCCTAAAACTGAAACCATTCTCTAGAGCAGTCTAGTAGATCACCTGCAGCGGACGGCCGTCTCGTGGGCGAATTTCTTCCTTGGGAATGACGCGCCGGAATTCAGCATGCCAATGGAACCCTCGGGTCTGAACTCTGTGCAAAAAATCAGAGACCCACTCTTCACGTTGCGCCGCTAAGTCTTCCATTTGCTTAACGATGGTTTCATAGCGCAAAATCTGTTCTTTTAGTTCTGCTTCGAACCACGTTTTTTCTTCAGCCGTCATGTCTGGCCGAAGATTGCCTTTACCTATTTGACTTCCGAGTGTCACAGCATCTCTCCTTCTTTTTCGAACTTCCTTTATAGCAAAAAAAACGGCGCCGAGAAACGGCTTGCCGCCACTTCTTCACACTCCTAAAAACACGATGGCGCATCCCGACAGGGCCACCGCCCCACCTGCTAAAGCATGGCTGAAGCGGGTAGCCGGGCCAATAGTAATACGCCGTAATCCAACCACCCCAACAGCCACAACCGCCATCATAGTCACCAACGTTGTCACTCCGAAAATCGCTGAGATTGCGATCACACCAGCCATGCTATCCATGCCTGCGAGGCCCGTTTGCGCAGCCGGATACATCAAAACCGGTATCAACGGCTCACAGGGCCCAAGAACAAAGACAATAAATAAAGCCCACGGCGTTATACCCAGTCCCGTTTTGGTTGGATGCACGTGCGCATGTCCACTGTGGTGATTGTGTTTGTGGTTGTGCAGAACGCCATCACCATGATCGTGGGTGTGGCTATGGGGCCGGTCCTTGTAAGCCTTCTTCAGACCCCAGGCGAAATAGGTCAGTCCAAAGGCAATGAGCGCCCAGGCCGCCCAATTGCCACGCACGCCTTCAAGCATTTCGAGACCGCCAACGGACATCGCTAAGGCGATGCCAATCACACCAATAGTGATGGAACTAGCCACGTGACCGAGACCGCACAGAGCGGTGACCCCCATGGCTTTACCTAATGACCAACCGCGTGCCTTAGCCATAACGATAAACGGCACATAGTGATCAGGCCCAAGCAACGTGTGCACCAAGCCAATTGAGGCGGCTGTTGCCGCTAACACCAGAAGTTCAGGCGTCAAAAAACGTCCCCATAGAACAGCGTACTTTTTATTCCCTTGACAGGTAGCGGGATTCTGGCAGGGACGCAAGCGACATTGGTGCTAAGACATGCGGGCGGGTTGAACCAAGGATAGGGCCGGATCTGCGTGGTCCGGGCCAGGAGCATGATTAGGCTCGCAGCTTCTAAGGCGCTGCAACCTCCTTAAGGATCACCGCCCACTCGGATCACGGCCCGGCCACGTACCTGGCGTGATTCGAGACGGCGATGTAAGTCAGCAACATCTTCCAGCGCCACTTCTTCGGTGATGGGGACACGCCAAACTCCGGTCGCTACATTCTCAATAATAGTACGGTCAGTGTTGCTGCCCGGAGCGTCTTCGATAGGTGCCAGGTTCATCCCAACCACACTGATGTTCTTAAAAATCAATGTTGGAATTGCCACCGGGTCGGGCATTGGCCCCGCCGTCGCGCCGATGTAAACCACCCGCCCTTTGGGCGCGAGAAGATCAATATTGTGAGCGGCGTTCGGACCACCGTTGCCGTCAACAATCACATCGACACCGCGGCCGTTGGTGGCAGCCATAACGTCTTCCACCCAAACGTCCGCGTTATAATCAAATACGTGGTCAGCGGCGTAACCTTTAGCAAAAGAGACTTTGTCAGGTCCACCGGCGAGACCAATCACGGCGCAGCCATCACTCTTCGCGATCTGTGCGCCCATAATGCCGATCGGCCCAGCTGCAGAATGCAGCAAGCAGGTTTCACCGGGCTTTAATCGGCAGGCCTCATACAGTGCGTGCCAGGCGGTGAACGAACAACCGCGATAGACACACCCGGTTTTCAAATCAATCCGGTCATCAAGCATCAACAGCAGCGATACGTTATGAGCGATAGAGTAATCCGCATACGCGCCAAAGCTGGAACGGGAAATCACGCGCTTGCCAACCAGCGTGTCATCCACGCCTTCTCCAACCGCATCGACGATGCCGGTGTGTTCCAATCCGGGGGTGAAGGGAAACGTGATCGGCATGAAATCAATTTTGCCCGACCGAGCCATCGCATCAAACGGGTTCATACCCACATAAGCGACGTGAATCCTTGCTTGCCCAGGGCCAGGCTCCGGAACGGGAACCTCACGCATCTCCATCACATCTGGGCCCCCAAATGCATCCATCTGGATCGCGCGCATCATCTGACTCATATAGTTTGCCTCATGTGTTGCGCTTCATGCTGGGTCTTCTTCGATCAGTTCCATGAGCGCGCCTGAACCGGGGTTGCGGACAATGGCCGCCATACGAGCTCCAATTCCGGGCAGTGAAATTTCCACGGATGGGGAGTACAGGGCCGCGCCAATGTCAACACAGGTGTTCAACGTGGCATTCAAGTCTGGCACCAGGAAACTCTGGGCCAGGTAACCAATGTTCGGCGCTACTGCGAGATCGCCTTTGTTCGGCGCCTCGTAATTGAGCGGATGTGACATAGCGATTTTGCCAAAAGGATGTGGGCTGGTCATGAACGTAGCCCGTGTGCGGGCCCCCTTGGGCCGGTCGAGAAAGTGGTTGGTCTCTGGTTTGTCGAGCACGTCATCAATCATCACCGTTAGCCCCAGCACCTGCTGATAAAAGGCCAGCGCTTTGTCATGGTCGATGATAGAATGAGAAGTGGTAGACACCGGTGTAAACCCGGTTAAAGTCTTACCTTCTTCATCGACTTCTTTGCGCAGTTTGCCGACAGCCGTGTTTTCATCACCGGTCAGCTCAACCAGGTTAATAGCTAAACCATCGGGACCATCGAATAACACTTCGACCGGCTGCCCGGCTTCAGCACTGACCTCATACCCCACCGGTTCTGACCAAAAAGTATGGCCCTTCGCTTGAAGGTCTTTGGTCGTGGCACGGATGTCATCCACATAGAAATTCAAGTTCCACAGGCCGCGATAGGTGCGGTCACCGGGCTGGGGAATGGTCTTGCGGTCTTCGGTGTTAAATTTGATAGCCAGCACACGGCCAACTTTGGAGTCTTCCGCAGCAAACAAAATTGCAGCTGCCGACGAACCAGAAGGTAATGCCCAATGTTTCTCAAACCCCTCACCCTGCAGGGTTTCCCTTCGGCTTACCGTCAAGCCGATGACACCGCCGTAAAAGGCCATAGCATCGTCCAGCGACGATACACCCAGCACGGCCATGCTGAGAGGAGACTCTCTCATGTCCTGGACTCCAGCGCTTCATCAATGTCCTGACCTGACTGAACGTTATCCATAGACAGCGCCACCAACCCACCGATGAATAAGGGCGGCACCGTGGCCAATGCAAAGGCCAGCTCCCAGCCCAACGGCTCCACGGCCCAGGCCACGGCAAGAGGAAATATAATATGCCCGGCGTTTAGCCCGAGCGTTCCGGCAATGGCAACACCCGTAGCCCGCATATGGGTGGGAAATTGCTCGGTCAGAAACGTACCCATGACGGCGTTGGAGCCATAGAAAAACGCCGCCATTAAACTGAACCACACAATATCACCAGTCAAAGAGGTCGGAATATAGATCAAGCCGCACATGGCCAACGCACCCAACCATGTCCAGATCACGATGGTATTGCGCCGGGTGGTGACAAACTCTCCTACAACTGAAGAACCGACGTAGCCGATAATGCCTATACCATAGGAAACGCCGACGACGAGCGTCGCTGTTTCAGTGCTATAGCCACGCACTTCATTGAAGAACGACGGGAAATAATAGGCCGTACCCGCATAAGCGCCGCCCGACATAAAAAAGATGGTGAAGCATCCAATGGTCCGCTTGCGCATGTTGGGCGCTAACAGGGCTTTTACACGAAGTACAAACGAGTCTTGGGAATGAGGGTCTTCCTTTCGCGCCTGACGAGTTTCTTCAAAACGCCGGCTCTCCGGCAAGTAGCGCGACAATATGATCGCGATGGGCACTACGACCAAAGCCGGTAGGAAGATCGCCCGCCAGCCATAATTGGCCATGATCGGAGCCGCAATCATGGCCGCGGTAAACCAGCCGATGGGATAACCACACTGTAGAAAACCCGTCATCAACCCGCGGTACCGCGCCGGGGCCGCTTCAGAGGTGTAGGTGACCACAATCGGTGCCAGGCCGATGGACACAGCAAAGCCGACAGTACGCAGGACTGCCAAGGTGATAAAATCAGGTACCCAGAAGTGCAGTCCAACCAGAAACGCCGACGCTCCGAGAGTGCAAACAAAAACCAGCTTGCGACCGTATCTATCTGCCAATCCACCCATGATGACAGCGGAGATGGACGCCAGAATGAAAGAGAACGTCAGTATCCACCCGATGTCGTCCAGGTCCTTGCCAAACTCAGCACGGATGCCAGGCACCGCATACCCAAATAACGACTGATCCAAATTCGTCAGAGTCCAACCCAATAGACAGACGAAAAAGATCAACAACGGATAGCCGCGCACTTGGGTGAGGAAATCTTTCAAAGATAACTGGGTCATGAATTGTCCTAAGTCAGCCGCGGTCAGTAATCGGGGCGCGGGCAGTCTGGGGCCGTCAAGGGACAGACGCAAGGCTGACATATTTACAGTCGCCATTGCTCCGAGGGTGATCCGCCCGACAGCATTGCCTTTATAAAAAAGGACTTGTTGCAATGATTAGCGTACGCGGCCTCACCGCCACCTACCGGCTTGGCCGCGAAACCATAGCCGCCCTGGATGGGGTCGACCTCAGCATTGAAGAGAAGCATGTCTTTGTTTTGCTTGGATCATCGGGCTGCGGCAAGAAGACCCTTCTGCGTTGCCTGGCCGGCCTGGCAACGCCGGTCGAAGGCAGCATCACCATCGACGGCACAGAACTGTCGAACGCGGACAGTGATAAGTTTATGCAGCCAGAAGACCGGCCCTTAGTCATGGTATTTCAGTCTTGCGCTATGTGGCCGCACATACGTGTGTTCGACAATGTTGCCTTTCCTCTAAAAGCCGGGCGACAGCGGTTGCCAAGCATTGACATTCCAAAGCGCGTTGATGAAGTTCTAGGCCTCTTCAGCACCTGTTTAAACTATTTCCAGAACATCGCCTTTAATGGACGCCCGCTGGGCGCCCTTATCATCCCCTATAGCCTTAAGCACATGATTCAATTGACGCCAGGCCCGAACATTTCTCGGTTTCTCTGCGGTGCGCTCCGATAGCAAACTCCGCGCCAAGGTCCATCGTTCACCGCGGATCGTCGCATCAATGAGAATCTGAGCAAACAAGTCCCGCTGCGCGTTGGATCCTCCGATGGCACCGACGTGATAGCGCACAGGCTCAAGCAAATCGATGCATCCGTCGAAGTCTTTGGCTTTGTATGCAGCCAGAGCCGCGCACAGTTCATGACCAACCATCTGTGCCATATGTGCATAGGTATCGTCGTGTTCATCGGCATAAGCGTCGATGGACGTTACATAAGCGCTGGCTGCGTCTTCGTCAGTCGCACCAAGAGCCAGCATGAAATGGGCATCGACAAAGGCAAGCAGTTTGTCATCTACTCGCCCTTTTGCTTTTTCACCTAGCACGGCCCAGCGGTCGCCCACATCCACGCCGGCAATTTCTAGGCGTGCCAAAACCGATATGTCGTTGGTGAGATCAAGATACTCATCGGACTTGGGATTAAAAATGCCGTCGTCATACAGCGCCAGCACGTCATCGAAGCGCTCCATTTCAAACAGCATCAGCGCCTTGTGCCAGCACAAGTGGTAGCGGAAGTTGTTCCAGTTCTCATGATTGCCCTTGGACTCTAGCCAGTTCAAACCATCCGTGCGCCGGTCTTCCATTTCACAGACATGGGCCACCGTATGCACGGCCCAGGCATCTGATTCATTGAGGTTCACCGCCGCCCGGCCGAGAGATTCCGCTTTGCCGTATTCTCCCGTCTCTTCCAGGCCAAAGGCGCGCATAGACAACATGTAGCCATAGGTGGCGAGGTCTTCGCGCTCTTCCCAGGCATGCCACACCCGCCCGACGGAGTCGCGCACGTTGACCGGGTCGCCCATATAGAAGTGAGTGTAATGCAGCATCTTCACAGCCAGCACATCCATAGGATTGTCTTCGATGGATTGCTCCCATGCGGCCGTTGCCCCTGCAAGGTCGAGATGGCACCAGGCTTCAAGCGCTTTGACATGCAATTGCTCCCGCGGCGTTGCCGCGTCAGCACCCCGTTGCGCCGCTTCGAGAGACTGCTGCGCTTTGGGCACCAAGGCCCGCATCCCCATCATGTGCATGAAGTAACCGCGCAATACGTTGGCCAGCACCATTTCGCTGTCTTGCGCATAGGTCGCCTTCAACAAATCACCAATGTCGTTGCCGAATCGCAGGTAGGCGACGAGGGTTCGGTCAAATGCATCGGCCGCTTCTTGTGACGCAGCCGTGACAGGCAGGCCGGTATGGTCGGTAATCATGCAAACCCCCTTTAAACGCTTTTGGAGATGCTAGCCGAGAATGGCCCAGGAGAACACAGGGCGTGTACCGGCCTTGAAACGTAGTCCCGTTTAAACCCTTAATAGAGTACTCTGCTGAGTGGAACCGATGTGAGAGAGCATCATGTTAGGACTTAAAGCGGCCGAGTATTTCAGCACCGCTATGATTCTGGTGGCGGTCTCTTTTTGCGGAACGCTCGGGATCTAATTCATGACAAACCCGGAACGCATGGAAATTCTGGACTTCGCCCTCAATGGGCCTGCCGCTTATTCCACCGTGCGGGCCGGGACCGGCGGGTAGCTCGTTTCTATTGCCGTTATCTGTTTGTTCTGCGCCATCAAACGGGAGACGACCAAATGGGGTCTGGCTCTGGTGACGACGATGATGGCGTTTATTTTTGTGGGGCGCGTATACGGCATACAGGTCGACGGTCCCGGCGGGCGGAACATGCTCGAATGACGCGACGAAGGCATGTCGCTCGTATTATTCAGTCTCGGCCTAGGCGCAGCCCTATAGGCAGAACGCAAAAGAAAAATGCCCGCATAAGAAATCTGACAGGGGCATTTAATTTTTTATTCTTGCAATACTAGTCGTTTTGCATGGCCTCACCCCAGGTAGGATTCAGCGGCAAGTAATTTTCTGGCCCAATGCCTAGCGAAGACACATCCATAATATGAGTGCGCATGCCGCGCATAAAGCCTTGGGTGGATCGCGCCCAGGCCAGCTTGGTGCCGTCCGGGGATAATGACGGCAGACCGTCAAAGCCTTCATATTCGGTCATACGGCGGGGTTCACCGCCTGCAAGGTCACCGATATACACATCCCAGTTGTTGGGTGGCCTGATGCGCACGAACGTATAGTGCCGCCCATCGGGAGCCGGATAAGGCGCCCAATTCATGCCCCGATCGAAGGTGTAACGGCGCCAGTTGGAGCCGTCATGCTTGATGGTGAACACAGTCATCGGCGTTGGGCTGACCTTGCCGTATTCAGACCGGCGCCAGGCGCGGAACATGATGGTTTCATTATCCGGCAGATAAAACGGCGCACCTTCTTGCCAATCTTCCGTGAACGACACCTGCTGTTCGTCAGAGCCATCAGAGCGCATGCGCCACAAATCCATCTGACCATTAACCATCCGGCCGAAGACGATCCACTCGCTGTTGGGCGAAACAGACACTTCGGCTTCGTAATACTCGTTATCGGTGAGGCGAATGCGGTCATTGCCATCAAGGTCGGAGATGTAAAGCTCAGCGCCGGCAGGGTACTCATTCTGGTCGGACCAATTACCCGGCGGCAAATCCATGCGGTCGCGGGTTGAAGTGAACACCACCCGCTGTTGATCGGGGAAAAAATACGAACAAGCATCCATGCCCTTGTCATTAGCGCGCCGTAAATCGGTGCCGTCGATGGAATAGGTATAGGTCAGATTACCCATTGTCCCCATGGAAGACTTGGCCGCGTTGGAATCTTTGGTTTGAGCGATCAGATGATAACTGTCCGGCGCGAAGTAGGCTTCAGCCGACGGCGGAATATTCGGAATGTCGTAGTATGGAAAAACCTCATCGGTCATCAACTCAGCACCAGCGGGCGCCTTGAAGGCCATGCCAACCCCATCCATTCCACCGAAGTCCATTTCACCGGATGCACAGCCCGTCAGCAGGGCAGCAGCAGCCAGAAACGAACCAAGCGATGTTAAAGAAAATCTATAAGACATATGCGTCCCTCCCTTTTTTACGGCGCGTTGTTCGGCATCGGCACCGTCTCCCGCCAAGCCAAATGGAAAACCATCAGCACCATCGTCACTGCCTGGGTGACCACGCTCCCATCGCCGCCGGTCTCGGCTGGGCGGCCTGCGCCGTGTTAACCCAGGTGTTCTAACCCAGGGAGCCTCAGCCATTCTGGCAGATTCCATTCAGCTTCATAAGAAAAAATAGTTTTAGGGACCCGTGCTACAGTCATGCTTACGGTCCACCGTTTCAGTGTTTAGATGAGCGCCGAGCACCATGCCGCCCACCCCCGGTAGTCCTTGGCGATCAAAAAAATCCCGAACATAAGATGCTCCGGTCAATGCGTTAACAGCTTAGTCCGGAAGCGCATCGAAAGCAGCGCGCATGGCATTGAATTGCGCCTCTACTTCGGCGCGGTTTTCCGGATGCGTAAAAATGAACGCCCATTCTTCCGCCATGCCGCGCAACACTATGCGTCCGACCTTAATAGGTTCTATGTAACGCCACTCTTGTTGCCCGACCACAGTACCCCGCGCCGCCGCGAGGTTCGCCCGTCCTGGACGCTGGCGCACCGTTGTCTCCCCAAGTGAGGTGCGGACGGCGCCCGGGCAGAGCACCGAAACACCGATACCGAAGGGCTTCAACTCCTGCCGTACAGCCCCCGACAAACCGACGACCGCATACTTCGCCGCCATGTACTCACTGAATCTCGGCAGCGGCACCATGCCGCCGATGGATGAGGTGTTGACGATATGACCAGCCCCTTTTGCCTTTAGCCGCGGAATGAAACATTGCAGGCCGTGGACAACGCCGTAGAAGTTGATGTCGGTCATCCACTTCCATTCCTCAATGGGAATGTCTTCAACGGGGCGTGACAGCCCGGCGACTCCGGCATTGTTGCACAGAATATCGATCGGCCCGTAGGCTGCTTCGGCTTGTTGTGCTGCGGCGTCCCAACTGGTGCGATCGGCAACATCCAGGTCCAGAGGTAAAGTCTCGCCCCCTTGCGCCGTCAGGTCAGCGGCGACCTGGCGTGCGGACTCACCGTCCACGTCTCCAAGCACCACTTTCATGCCCGCCGCAACAAAGGCTTCCGCCATGCCGCGTCCGATGCCGCTGCCGGCGCCGCTGATAAAGGCGACTTGTCCTTCAAATTCATTCATCTCAATGGTCTCAACCGTTGTTCTTGTATGATATGATAATAGCGGTACGACCAAACGGTGGTGACCCACTAATTCGCAGCGTAACGTTGCGCGAACACAGATTATACTCCCTGTGAACGCGTTCTCATGAAGGTGGTCGATGGGTTGACGATGGAAAAAACCGGTTCTTTTACCCGCCATAACGGTAACCCGGTGCTATTTTAATAAGCCACTTGTTAACGAGCGCTTACCGCGCGCTGCTGCCGCCATCAATATTGTATTCAATACCCGTGATGTGCTTCGCCTGGTCCGAGGCGAGGTAGACAACAGCCGCTGCAATGTCGGCCGATTCTGCGCCACGGCCGAGGGGAATGTTGCGCGCGCCCTGATCATATCCTTCACGGCTGAACACCCGTTCCATGCCGGGGGTCCAGGTAAAACCGGGATGGATGGAAATGACTCGAATACCATGACGGCGCCCATCAATGGCAGCAGCTCTGCTCAAGCCCAACAAACCGCCTTTCGAGCTCGGGTACGCTGTACCGCCTACCGATCCACTCTGGCCCGCGCTTGAATTGATATCCAGTACAACTCCACCGGCGTCTTTCATCAGAGGCCACGCATATGAGGTGCCTAGGAACGCGCCTTCGATGTTGAGGTTAACCATGTACCAAACAGAGCCCAGCGGCATCTCCTCGATGGGGCCAATGGCAAGGTTGCCGGCGTTGTTTACCAGAATGTCGAGCCGGCCAAACTGCTGACGTACAGCGGCCATCGCCTCGACCCAGTCCTTCTCGACGGTCACGTCCAGCTTGAGAAAAGACGTTTGACCTCCAACGGCTTCGATCTCGGCGACCGTTTCCGCGCCGGTGTCAGGATTGCGGCCCGTTACAAACACATAGGCGCCCGCCATGGCCATAGCCCGAGCACTCAC